>CAWDPQ010000021.1:0-175339 GCA_963804245.1 uncultured Acidobacteriota bacterium | reverse complement strand
GTCACCAGATTTTCGACCCTTCCATGAAGGCTCTCGTCACGCGATCGACCGTCGCTGTTTGTCTCAACGCGCTGTTCGCAGCAGCTTCGATCGGACCGGAACAGGAGCTGATCCGGACCGGTGCGCGCACGGTGGCCGTGTACGCAACGGTTACCGACGCGAAGGGACGCCTCGTTCCCGATCTTCCTCGCGAGACCTTCGAGATCTACGACAACGGACAGCCGCAGGAGCTGGCCGTGTTCTCAAATGACATCCAGCCAATCACGGTCGTGATGATGCTGGACCGCAGCGGCAGCATGCGGGCGAACTTCAGGCTGCTGGAGGAGGCGGGTGAAGCCTTCGTCCGTCGTCTGCGGCCCGCGGACAAGGCGCGCATCGGCAGCTTCGCCTGGCGCGTCAATGTGGATCCCGAAGACTTCACCAGCGATCAGAACCGGCTGCTGCGAATCGTACGAATGGACTTGCAGAACAGTGGTGACGGGCCGACGCCGCTGTGGAACGCGGTGAACGTCGCGATCGGCAGCCTTCGCAACCAGCCGGGCCGCCGCGTCGTCCTCGTCTTCACCGATGGCGACGACAATCCGGCGAACGGAAGGACCGACAACTCCAGCCTCGCGGACGTGATGGAGCGCGCGCAGCGAGAGAACGTCATGGTGTATGCGGTGGGCCTGGCCAGCACGCTGCCGCCACGAACCGGCACATCCGGTTCGGTACGAACGTCCGGCCCCGACCCGGCCCTGCCGACGATTGCGTCAGAAACCGGTGGCGGCTATTTCGAGTTGACGCGCGCGGAAGATCTCGCGTCCACGTTCGCGCGGGTCGCTGACGAGTTACACCATCAGTACGCGCTCGGCTTCGAGCCGGCAGCGCTCGACGACAAGGTGCACACGCTGGAAGTGAAGATCAAGCAGCCTGGTGCCAAAGCGCGCGCGCGCAAAAGCTATCTTGCGTCACGTTGACGCTCGGGCGCTCGGGAGCTCGGGAGCTCGGGAGCTCGGGAATTCCAAGCCCCCGTCCCCGAGCGCCGATTAGCTATCGCACTTGAACAGGTTCATCAAGCCGGATTCGAATGATCGTGCCCGGCTGAAGCTCGACGTCCTTGCCTTCGGTCGCAGCGATGACGCCGCCGCTCCCGACGGCCGCGCCGATGAGGGCGCCTTTCACACCGCCAATGATTCCGCCGACGATGGCGCCGACTGCTCCGGCGGTGCCGACGGTCTTGGCCTCCTCGCGGATGCCCTTGCTCTCGAACACTTCAGTGGCCATCGCGCGAATAGCGGTATTCGCGGCCATTCACGACGATCTGATCGAACGCCAATGTGAGTCGACCCGATCGATCGACACGGCCGGCTTTGTCGACGCTGCTTACAACGCCGCGAACCTTCGAACCAGCGGGCACGAGTACAGCGTCGCCTTGCATGAGGTCGACAACCGTCGTGGCTTCGAAACGCTGTTCAGACGATGCGGTTGCAGAACTGAGCTGTGTCTGAAGCCGTACGTCCAGCTCCTGTCCGACTGGAATCTGGCCTCGTCTAGTGCTCTCGATTTGAGTGGGCCCCTGCGGCGCAGTTGAACCGGTAGTACCAACCGGTCTGTCTTGCGGGTATGTCGTCGGCGGGTTGTCGCCCATCGCATCGGCGCAGCCGACGCACATGACGAACGCACCCACCACAGCCATACTGCTCATCAGTTTCATTTCGTTACCTCCACAGTCATGCGGAAGTAACGCAAAGCTCATTCCCTTCGTCCGCAGGCGGTTTCCGCTCCGGTGAGCGCGAATGGTACGCTTACCTCGACAGCATGCCTTCCACGGGACGTCCTCTGAGCCTCGCGCGCGCCCTGTCGCGTGACGTGCCGGATCAGACACGCGCCAAAGGAGCCACCTACTTTCGTAGCGGTGCGGTGGTGTCCATCGTCGGATTCGACGACAAGGTGATCGCCGTCGTCCAGGGCGCACGCGACTATCACGTGGAAATCACGCGTGAGATGGAAGGCTTCATCAGCTCGTGCGACTGTCCCTACTTTCAGGATCGCTTTCACGTTTGCAAACACATCTGGGCTGCCGTCCTCGCTGCGGACAGCCGCGGACTCCTGCCGCCGATGGATTCGCAATCGTGGATCGAGCCCGTTGACGTTCCTGCCGAGCGCGATGACGTCGTAACCGGCGACCGCGCGACATCTGCAGCGGGCGTCCCCGGTCCGGAATCCTGGGAACTCTTTCTGGAAGATGTTGCCCGACAGCTCGACGCGACGGATGCCATGCGGCCGGCCGCACGGTATGCGAGCACGCAGTTGCTCTACGTACTCGATCGGGATTCGACGCTCGGCGGCAACGGCATTGCGATTCAGGTTGTCGGCCGCCAACGCAAGAAGAACGGCGAATGGGGGAAACCGCAGCCTGCACCCGTCAGCGCGGACGAGATCGAACGACTGCCTGACCCGGCCGATCGCGAGATCGTTGCGCTGCTGCTGGGGGCCGCAGAAGCTCCGGCCTACGGGCAGTACCTATTCCAGCAACTTCACGCGCGCCAGCTTCAGGTTGACAGGTCCACTCGTCGACAAAGTGCTTCCGATGATTGGCCGGTCAGAACGACTGCTTCTTCGCACCGGCGGCGCTGACAAGGAAGCTCTCACGACCCTCGGCTGGGACGCAGGACCACCCTGGAAATTCCGGTTGCAGGTTTCGCTTTCGACAGAGGGCGCTATCGAGGTTGATGGCGTCCTGGTTCGAGGCGATCGACGCATGGCAGCGACCGAGCCTCAGATGGTGCTGAGCGCAGGATTTCTGATTGCCGATGGAAACCTTGCGCCGCTCGATCATGGCGGCGCAGTCGCCTGGCTGGAAGAGCTTCGACGGGCCGGCGTGATGCAGTTTCCACGTTCGGCGGCCCCGAGGTTGGCTGAGGCATTCGCGCGGTCGCGCGTCGACCCGGAAACGTTGCCCGACGATCTTCGCTACGAGCGCGTCGACGTCGGACCGCGTCCTCGCGTGAGAATGGGACGTGCGTCCGCCGGACACCACTACGCTCGGCGCGAAGATCTGCAGGCAGTCGCCGAGTTCGATTACGACGGGTCCGTTGTCCCGGCCCACGGAGGATCCGCGACGTACGACAGCCAACGGCGGCGGCTGGTGATCAGAGACGCGGCGGCAGAGCAGGACGCGCTACAGCGTCTCCAGCAACTCGGGTTTCGTCGCGGCTGGGCTCAGGCGGGGAACCCAGGTCAGCTCACCGTCGCCGTCGACCAGTTCCCACGCGCGGTTCGGACGCTCGTCCGCGAAGGATGGCATGTCGAGGCCGACGGACGTGTCTTCCGTGCGCCCCGCTCCTTCAACGTCCACGTCAAGTCCGGCATCGACTGGTTCGAGTTGCACGGCACGGTCGATTTTGGCGAGGGCCGCTCGGCGTCGATCGCCGATCTCCTGGCCGCGCTGAGACGCGGTGACGCCACCGTCGTCCTGGACGATGGGACGCGAGGCATGGTGCCGGAAGATTGGCTGAAGCGCTACCTCCGCATCGCGAGCTTCGGCGACACGGAAGGCGATCACATCCGCTACCGGCCGACGCAGACGGCACTGCTCGATGCGCTCCTGGAGGATCAACCCGCGGTCACGATCGACGAAGCATTCGGCCGCGCCCGCGCCGAGCTGCAGAAGTTCAGCGGCATCCGTCCCATCGATCCGCCGGAATCGTTTGCCGGGACCTTGCGTGAATATCAACGCGAGGCGCTCGGCTGGTTCGAATTTCTGCGCCGCTTCGGCTTTGGCGGCTGCCTCGCCGACGATATGGGCCTCGGCAAGACGGTCATGGTTCTGGCTCTGCTCGAAGCCCAACGAACACGTCGCGATGGAGCCGATGGAGCCGGCGGACATGATCGACCGGGTCCATCCCTCGTCATCGTGCCGCGATCGCTGGTCTTCAATTGGAAAAACGAAGCCGCACGCTTCGCACCCGACCTGCGCGTGCTCGATTACACGGGCACCTCGCGAGATGCCGCCTCCATCGCCGACTATGATCTCGTGTTGACGACATATGGAACGCTGCGCCGTGACGTGGTGCACCTGCGGGAACATTCGTTCGACTACGTCATCCTGGACGAGGCACAGGCGATCAAGAATGCCACGACGGCGTCGGCCAAGGCGGTCCGCCTGCTGCGCGGCCGGCATCGTCTCGCGTTGAGTGGCACGCCGATCGAAAACCACGTAGGCGAGTTGTGGAGTCTCTTCGATTTCCTCAACCCGGGCCTGCTTGGAACCGCGCAGGCATTCAAGACGGCGACGGTTGGGCAGACGCGCGCCGAACGCGAGGACCTGGCGCTCGTTACACGGGCCCTGAGGCCGCTGATTCTGCGGAGAACGAAAGCGCAAGTCGAGCCCGAGCTGCCGCCGCGCACGGAACAGACGATCCAGTGCGAGTTGGACGCACCGCAGCGCCGCTTCTACGACGAGCTGCGCACTCACTATCGAACCATGCTGATCGCGCGCGTCGCACGCACCGGGTTGGCCAAATCGAAGATGCAGGTGCTCGAGGCGCTGTTGCGCCTGCGACAGGTGGCCTGCCATCCTGGTCTGGTCGATTCGCGCCGGATCGACGAACCGTCTGCAAAATTCGACGTGCTGTTGCCGCAACTGATCGAGGTCGTGGAAGAAGGTCACAAGGCGCTCGTCTTCTCGCAGTTCACGAGTTTTCTGGCCCTCCTCCGCTCGCGGTTGGAGGACGCTGGTCTCAGCTACGAATACCTGGACGGACGAACGCGCGACCGCGCGGCGCGCGTCGAACGGTTCAATACCGACCCCGAATGCCGCGTCTTCCTGATCAGTCTGAAGGCGGGTGGGCTCGGGCTGAACCTGACGACGGCCGACTACGTGTTTCTCCTCGATCCGTGGTGGAACCCGGCGGTTGAGGCGCAGGCGATCGACAGGGCCCACCGCATCGGCCAGGACAAGCATGTCTTTGCCTACCGATTGATTGCGAAAGACACGGTCGAAGAGAAGGTGGCTGAACTGCAGCAGTCCAAGCGTGAACTGGCGGATGCCATCCTCACCGCGGATCCGGCCCTGATACGGAATTTGAGCGCGGACGACCTGGAGTGGCTGCTCTCCTGAAGCCCGGAAGTCGATGCTACCCTAGAGTCAGTCCACTGCCATGACCGATCATCCCTTGCTGACACCGCTCATCCTCGGCGCGGGCCTGGCTGTGTTCGCCGCCCTCACCGCGACGAACAGACAGACGGCCACCGGCCATTCGAATCCGCTGGTCGCTCCATGGACCGGCCCATACGGCGGCGTGCCGCCGTGGGACAAGGCGAAGCCGGAACTCTTTCCGGAGGCGTTCGAGGCCGCGCTGGCTGAGCAGCGCACCGAAATCAATGTCATTGCCTCGGATCCAGCCGCGCCGACGTTCGAAAACACGCTCGCCGCCCTGGAGCGCTCCGGTGAGACGCTCGATCGTGTCGCACGACTGTTCGGAGTGCTGCGCCAGAACATCGGGACATCCGAAATTCAGGCACTCGACCGGGAGTGGCAGCCGAAGCTTGCCGCGGCGGAAGATGCGATTGCGTTCAACCCGGGATTGTTCAAGCGAATCGAGATGGTGTACCGGTCGCTGGGGCAGTCGCAGCTAACGGCCGAACAGAAGCGGCTCGTCGAACGGACCTACGAATCGTTCGTGCGTCGTGGAGCCCGTCTCGACGACAACCAGAAGAGGCGGCTGTCCGAGATCAACCAGCAGCTGGCCACGTTGTTCTCGGAATTTCGGGCGAAAGTCCTGGCGGACGAAAACACCTGGACGGTGCTCGAGCATGAGTCTGATCTCGCTGGACTGCCAGGCTCGATGGTTTCGGCGGCGAAGGCCGCCGCGGACGAGCGCGGGCTCTCTGGCAAATGGGCGATCCTGAACACGCGGTCCAGCGTCGATCCGTTCCTCACATTCTCCACTCGCCGCGACCTGCGCGAGAAAGTCTGGAAGAAGTTCAAGAGCCGCGGCGATAGCGGCAACGAGAACGATACGAATGCGACGATCGCGAAGATCGTCAAGCTGCGTGCAGAACGTGCGACGCTGCTCGACTTTGTCAGTCATGCGCACTGGCGCATGTCAGACACCATGGCGCGCGACCCGAAAGCCGCGCAGGCGCTGATGATGAAAGTCTGGCCGGCCGCCGTGGCTCGAGTGAAGGAAGAAGTGGCGGTCATGCAGGGGATCGCGACGAAGGAGAACGCGACTGCCGCCGCGATCGAACCCTGGGACTACCTTTTCTACGCGGAGAAGGTGCGCAAGGCGAAGTACGACCTCGAACAGGCACAGTTGAAACCGTATTTCGAGCTGAACAACATGGTTGCCGCCGCGTTGTGGTCGGCCGAACGCCGCTACGACATCCGCTTCGCGGAGATCACGGGCAAGGTACCGGTCTTTCATCCCGACGTGCGCGTATTCGAAGTGACCGATGCGCCAACCGGTGCGCATCGCGGCCTGTTCTACCTCGACAACTTCGCGAGAGCGGGCAAGCGTTCGGGCGCCTGGGCGTCCAGCTACCGTACTCAGCACAGGTTCCCTGCGGCGGTGACCGCGATCTCGTCCAACAACAACAATTTCGTCAAGGCTGCGGCAGGCGAAGCGACGCTCATCTCTCTAGACGATGCGACGACCCTGTTCCACGAGTTCGGACATGCGCTGCACTCGCTGCTGCAGGACGTGACCTATCCAGCGCTGTCAACGACGCCGCGCGACTTCGTCGAGTACCCCTCCCAGGTCAACGAGCACTGGCTGCTGACACGCGAAGTGCTCGACAAGTTCGCCCGGCATCACAAGACCAACGAGCCGATGCCGCAGGCGCTCGTCGAGAAGATCGAGCAGTCGGAGAAGTTCAATCAAGGCTACGAGACAGTGGAATATCTCGCTGCCGCCATCATCGACATGGAGATGCACACCCGGCCCGATGGAAACGTCGACCCGCGAGTGTTCGAGCGCGAGCAGCTCGCGCGCATCGGCATGCCTCGCGAGATCGCCCTGCGCCACCGGCTGCCGCACTTCGATCACTTGTTCGGCAGCGACGCCTATTCGGCCGGCTATTACAGCTACCTGTGGTCGGATGTGATGGCCGCCGATACGTGGAAGGCATTCCTCGAAGCTGGCGGCGCCTGGGACAAGAAGATGGCCGATCGCATGCGCGAGCACATTCTGTCCAACGGGAACGCCATCGACCGCGCGGAAGCCTACCGGCGATTCCGCGGCCGGGACCCGGACGTGAAGGCCCTTCTGGAGAAGCGCGGATTTCCGACGAATGAATGAGTTTTGCCAACAGCTGAGAACCATGGCAGGTGCGTTATGACTGGGATGGCCTCTACGTTACGTCTCTCGCTCATCTGTTTAGGCCTGGCGCTCGCGACGTCGTGTGCCAGCTCGGTCGCCACGCCGCCCGCGTCTCCGGGCGACACCAACCTGCGCACCGATGAGGGGACGCTCCTGCACGTCGACGATGCGACCGTGTTGATCGCCACGTCGTTTCCGGCGCAGGTATCCGTGCAGGTCAAAGGGCTCGCTTCCCGATCCCTGCGCCGCCGTCGGGACGGTGACGCAGCGGCGCGACGGCAACAAGGTGATCGTGTCCATTCCGGTACGGCGGGGTACTGGAGTCTGTGCGCAAGTCATCCAGGCGACAACAGTGTCGGTGCGCCTCGAAGGCAGTTTCGAATCCGGCAGCTACATCGTCGTCATCAACGGCGTGGAACGGCCGTTCAAAATCTGAACAAGTACCAAACGATTTGGGAAGGGAATTGAGTCGCGATGGAAGCGATGGCTGCGCGGGGCTCTGCCGCCTCAGTGGATGGGTCCGCGTGCTCGAGATGAAGCGTTCGTAGCAACGCGGCGCGAGGGGCGGCAGAACCCCGTGAGACCCTACTTAGCCCGGTGGTTCACTCACGGTGCCTCCTTACGAAGGCGAGTTAACGCCAGCATGAACCTCGCGCGGATGCGCGTCAAGGTCTACCTTTCCCCTTCGCAAAAACAGGGTGATCGACCGAACGACGGAGGGTTCACCGCGAAGCGGTTCAGCTCTTCTCTCTCGACGCGACGTAGCTCTTTCGCGCGCGTGCTTTGGCGCCTGGCTGTTTGATCTTGACCTCGAGCTTGTGCGTCTTGTCGTCGAGCTTCGACGGTTCGAATCCGAGCGCGTACTGGCGGTGCAATTCGTCGGCGACGCGAGCAAACGTAGACGCGAGATCCTCGGCTCGCGTCAGTTCGAAATACCCCCCTCCGGTCTCACCCGCGATCTTGGCCAGCCCGGGATCCGGCCGCTGCGTCATCCCGCTACCGCCGAAGCCGCCGCCGAATCCGCCGCCGCCGAACCCACCGCGCCCGCCCGCCGGCATTCCGCGGCTCTCGAGACCGATTGCGTAGACCATCACGTTCTCGCGCTGCGCCCGATCCATGACGTCCATGACGCTCTGGTTGTTGAACTTGAAGTTCATCGGGTTGTCCTCGCCATCCGTGAAGATGAGCACGACGCGGCGGCCCTGCTCAGGCAGCAGACTGGTGATTGCCACGTTGACGGCATTCCACAGCGGCGTCGGCCCCTCCTGCTGCAGCTCCGTCCGCAGAATCCGGATCAACTGCTCCTGATCGTTGGTGAAGTTTTCCGGGTCGACTTGAATGCGCCCGGCGAAGCTGCCAATCCGCGCCCTGTCCTCCGGGCGCAGCCGTCGCACGAACGCCTCGCCCGCCGCCTCGACCAGTCCGAAGTTGCCGCGCATGCTGCCGCTGCGGTCGAGCATCATGACGACCGTAATCGGCTGAAGCTCGCTGGAGAACACCGTGGTCGGTTGCAGCTTGCCGTTGTCGTAGATCTCGAATTCGTCGCTCGCCAGATCCGGAATGAGACGTCCGTCTTTGTCGGTGACGGTGGTGTAAACAGCGACGGTTCGCGCGCCGCTGCGGATCGGGGCCTGCTGGCGCGCCGGCGTCGGGGCCGTCAGGAGAGCAGTCAGGCCAACAGCTGTGAGAAGTGTCTTCACAATCGAATTCATGGAAGAGTCCCGGGACGCGGTGTCACGACACCGCACGCAAGCAGGCAGGCAAGACTAGTGTCTCACACGTGCGACGTGCGACGTGCGACGTGCGAGGTGCGAAGCGGCCGAGCGAGTGCGAGCGTGCGACGTGCCCCGCGACGCGTTGAGAACATGCCGCTCGGGTGGCTCTGGGTCTCGGAAAGGACGCCGCGGCTGAGCACGTCGCACGAGCTGGGCACACGGAAAAGAAAAAGCTTGATTTGTTACTGTATTTTGCAGGATATATTTTATCGCCGGTGTGCCGGCGCTGCGGCCGGCTGGCTTCAACAAACGGCAAGTTTGATGAGGAAAACTCGACTCATTCATTGGCAACCCGTCAGGGCAACCCTTCGATGGACGGCGCTCTTCACGAAAGAGGGGGTTAGGGCGATGCGACGTGGCCTGTCTTTGTTCGGTGTTCTTTTCGCGCTGCTGGTTCTGCTGCAGCCCTCCGCCCTCGAGGCGCAGGTCGGTGGCACCATCAGCGGCTACGTGCAGGACCAGGGCGGCGGCGCGATGCCGGGCGCCACGGTGACGGCTGCGTTGGAAGGGCAGCAACTCGTGCGCTCCACTCCAACGAACTCGACCGGCTTCTTCGACCTCCAGGCGCTCCCTCGCGGCAGATACCTCGTCAAGGTCGAGATGAGCGGGTTCGAGACCCAGGTACAGAAGGACATCGAGGTCACGGCCGGCGCCAACGTCCGCCTGGACTTCATGCTCAAGGTCGGGGGACTCGCCGAGGAAGTGATCGTCTCGGGGCGGCCGTCGATGGTGGAAACGCGAAACGCCACGCAGTCGAACCTGATCGACGACCAGCGCGTGCAGGACCTGCCGATGAACGGCCGCAACGTCGTGGCGCTCGCCGGCATGTCTGCCAACGTGACCAACATCCGCGCGCAACAGGACACTTCCGACGGCCGGCAGGGACCGATCATGTCGGTCAACGGCGGCAACACGAATCACAACCTGTTCACGCTGAACGGCTCCGTCTTCACCCACTTCAATCAGACCACCGGGTTCAATCCGCCGCCGCCCGATGCGGTGCAGGAGATCCGCATCCAGGCGCACAATTTCTCGGCTGAATACGGCCACACCGCCGGCAGCCAGGTGAGCATCGTCTCGAAGGCCGGATCGAATGACTTCCACGGCACCGCGTGGGAGTTTCACCGCAACTCGGCGCTGAATGCCCGCAGCTTCTTCCAGACGCGCAAGCCCCAGCAGAAGCAGAATCAGGCCGGTGCCAGCGCCGGCGGCGCAGTGATCCGCAACAAACTTTTCTGGTTCGGTTCCTATCAGCGACTGTGGGATCGGGCGGAGGCCGGATCGAGTCAGACAGTCGTCCCGACCGATGCGCAGCGCGCCGGCAACTTCACCGCGCTCAGTACCCAGTTGCGGAACCCGGTGAACCCCATCACGAACGCGCCATTTCTCGACAGCAGCGGCAACCCGTGCGTTTCCGGCAACATCATCAGCGCGAGTTGCATCAGCTCGGTGTCGCGAGGGCTGCTCCAACAGCACGTACCCTCTTCAGCGAGCGGCACGGTCGTGACGCTGGCGCCCTCGCCGCGCGATCACGCGGTTTACATGGCTCGAGGCGACTACCACTTTTCCGGCAGTAACCAGCTCAACGCGCACTTCTTCGCCGACCGCAGCGACAGCACCTCGTGGCCGGGCAACGTGAACTACGTGGAGCAGGGCGTTTTCAGCGATGTGAACCAGTTCGCCATCAGCGACTCGCACATCTTCGGACCCCGGCTGGTGAACGAAGCCACCTTCTCCTATCTGACGTCCACATCCGGAGGGGGAGCGCTCACCCAGATCGCCCCGCGCGATCAGGGCGTCAACGTCGACGTGGGCAACGATGGGCGGGGTATGACCTACTCGGTTTCCGGCTCGATCAATCTGAACTATCCGGGCGTGAACGCTCAGGACTATTACAGCTGGCAGATCAAGGACACGATGACGTTCACCACCGGCAACCACACGATGAAGTGGGGTTACGAGTTCATCCGGCCGGTCTTCGAGTTCAACCTGGCGCTCCTGCGTCAGGCCAGCTTCACGGGCTTACCCGAACCGGCAACGCCATCGCCGACTTCATGATTGGTGCATTCGATCAATCGACGATCGAGTTTGGCATTGCCGATCACAGTCCGTCCACGGTGAAACACCAGGCGTTCATCGAAGACTCGTGGAAAATGCATCCGCGATTGACGCTGAACTATGGCCTGCGCTACGAGCCTTTCATCCCGTTCGACCAGAAAGGCGGCCGGCACACGACCTGGGTGCCTGGCGTCCAGTCCACCGTGGTGACCGACGCGCCTACGGGCATTCTGTTTCCAGGCGATCCCGGATTGCCCGGCCGCTTGACCAACAGCGATCTCAACAACTTTGCCCCTCGCCTCGGTGCGGCGTGGGATCTCACCGGTGATGCGAAGACCGTCATCCGTGGCGGCTACGGCATCTTCTACCAGCAGATCAACGGCGAGACGACCCACGCCGCAGAAGGTCCGTGGCGCGGGACGACGCAGCTTCGGCAGGGAAGGATTGAGGATCCGTTCGGATCGCTGGGCCAGACCGAGCCGCCGCCGGAATCACCCGGCAGGTTCGGCTGCTCGCCCGATCTCGACTTACCCGGGTCTGAGCTGCACCCAATATCCGGTACCCATCCGCATCGTCTATACCGATCAGGACCTGAGGACGAGCTACACCCACCACTTCAGCGTGTCGCTGCAGCGTCAGCTCGGTCGCAACCTTGCCGTCGAAGGAGCTTATGTCGGCAAGATCGGCAGGGATCTGGTGGGTCATAACTACTTCAACGCGGCGCCCTTCATCAACTCACCAATAACCGGACTACCGCCGTCTGCGCAGAACATCGAGGAGCGGGTGCCGTTCAGTCCTGGCATCATCAGCGCGCAGTCGCGTGTTCTCGGCAACTTCTTCGACAGCACGTACCACAGCATGCAGCTGCGGGTCGATCGGCGGATGGCGCGCACGTTCTCGTTCTCGGCGTCGTACGCGTTGTCGAGCAACCGGACGAACCAGCCGGAGAACACCACGGGTCTCATCAGCAACATCCCGAATCCGTTCGATCTCGAGTCGCTGTGGGGGCCCTCCTTCCTCGACCGTCGTCATGTGTTCGCGGGCTCGTGGGTCTGGAGCCCGCAGCACACGTTTGGAAACGCGATCGTGGGCGCCTTGCTGAACGGCTGGACCTTGACCGGCTTCCACCGGTTTCAGTCCGGCAGCCCGCTCGTGTTCACGACGGGTTCCGACGTCGCGCAGAACGGCATCCTGCAGCCAAACGGCCAGTATCCGCTGCTCGTGTCGGGTACCACGGCCGACGATCTGCGCCGCGATCACAGCAGCACATCCGACATGATCGCGCAGTACTTCAACACCGCGGCATTCGTTCCGCTCAACAGCATTCCGCGCGGGATTTACGGCGACGCCAGACGCGGCTTGATTTACGGACCGGCGGACAGGACCAGCGACTTTGCGCTCATGCGCTACGTCAATCTTGGCCCGGACCTGCGCGTGCAGCTGCGCGGCGAGTTCTTCAATGCGTTCAACCAGGTGAATTTCAACGGTCCGAACACGCAGCCTGTCGTCTGCGACGTTCGGACGGATCACCGGCGCCGGCGTCAGGCCGGGTCATTCAGCTGGCGGCCAAAGTCATTTGGTAGAGGCACGTGCGACGTGCGACGTGCACGTGCAACGTGCTCGGTGATGCGCTAGGAGGCGGTGACGTTTATGTCTGGAGCTAAGAGAATCGTTTTGTTGGCTGTGATCACGGGTGTTGTCGTCTGTGCGCCCACGATGGCCGCGGCACAGCAGCCAGCCGAGACCGCCATTCCTGACAAGGTCCGATTGTTCATTCCCTATAAGGACTACACGCAGGAGGACAACAAGCGGATCCTCGAGATGTACAAGTGGCTCCGCGTGGCGGACGTCTCCGATGGCATGGACGTCGTCGGACTGCAGGACATCGGGTTGGTCGATCCCGAGGTGCACGCCCTGTGGAAAGACACCGACAAGTTCACCCATCGCACCGTCGGCATCGCGGTGACGGCGCGCTACGTGCCGACGAACCGGCGCGAGCCGCAGATGGATCAAAAGACCATCGGGCGCTGGTACAGCACCGTCACCTCCGAAGCGTTCATGAAAGTGCTCCATCCGGGCGCTATGCTGGTCATCGATGCGATGGACGACGGAGAGTCGCGCAGCATCGGGTCGTCGAACATCCTGGCCTGGAAAAAGCTCGGGATGATTGGTCTGGTCACCGGGGGCGGGCTCGCCGACACCGATGAGATCATCTATCACAAGGT
Organism: uncultured Acidobacteriota bacterium; assembly: GCA_963804245.1. Classification (GTDB taxonomy): domain Bacteria; phylum Acidobacteriota; class Vicinamibacteria; order Vicinamibacterales; family 2-12-FULL-66-21; genus CAWDPQ01. Next base: position 161,974 of record CAWDPQ010000021.1, on the reverse strand, counting down.
TCCGGTCTGGTTCCGCCGCCTGGCTCGCGGCATTCGTCCCGGCCGCAACGAGCTCGAATCCGTCAATCGGCCGGTAACCGTCGGCGGTGTCCTCGTCCGACCGGGCGACGTGGTGGTCGCCGATGGCGACGGCGTCGTCGTCGTTCCCCGCGAGCGAGCCGAGGAGGTGGCGAAAGCTTCGCTGACATTCCTCGACAACATCACCCGCGAGCGCTACATCAAGGAGACCGGACAGAATCCCTGGGCGAAGAAACCGGGGGGGAATTAGAAGCTGGGGAACTGGGGAACTGGGGAACTGGGGAAGCGCCTGCGGCCCGAGCGAGGCGCGAAGTCGCCGAGCGAGAGCGCTTGGGGGTGGGGCCCCAAGCGCACTGAGTAGAGAGCTGGAGCTGGGGAGCTCGAGCGAACTGGGGAACTGGGGAACTGGGGAAGGCGGCCTCAAAGATGAAAGTAGGGTTCATTGGTCTCGGCGCGATGGGGTTGCCGATGGCGAAGCGGGTCGTCGGCGCCGGCCATCAGACTTTCACGACCATTCACCGGCGGCGTGCGCCTGCCGACGAACTGGCAGCGGCTGGAGCCAAGGTGCTGAAGTCGCCCGCGGAAGTGGCCGAGGCTACGGACGTCGTCATCACGATCGTTCCTGCCGACAAAGAGCTCAAAGAGGTGGTGCTCGGTGAGGATGGCGTGGTGCACGGCTTCTCTCCCGGCAAGGTCCTGATCGACATGACCTCGTCAACGGCGTTGAGCATGCAGGAAGTGCAGCGCGCCGTCGTTGCCGCGGGTGGTGAAGTGCTCGACGCACCGGTGAGCGGTGGAACGCCGGCCGCTGCGCAGGGCACGCTGACCATCATGGTGGGCGGTGAGGCCAGGTTGCTCGAGAGATGCCGGCCGCTGCTCGAAACCATGGGACAGAAGATCGTGCACGTCGGACCGGTCGGGCAGGGCAAGGTCGTCAAGATGGTCAACCAGATGATGGCGGCCGCTCATCTGGTCATGATCGGCGAGGCGTTCGCGCTCGGCGTCCGCTGCGGCGCCGATCCGTCGACCCTTTACGACGTGATCAAAACATCGTCCGGGTATTCGAAGATGATGGACCTGCGCTTGCCTGGTTTCCTGCTGGACGGAAATGCCGATCCTGGATTTCGGCTGGATTTGATGAAGAAGGACGTCAACCTGGCCGTGGATTCCGGACAGGCGCTGAACGTGCCGCTGCTCCTCACCTCGGTGGTCGGGCAACTGTTTGCAGCGGCGAGCACCGCCGGCAGAGGCGATCTCGATTTTTCCGCGGCCGCGCAGTACGTGGCCGATCTCGCGGGCGTGCGTTTGAGCGCCAAACAAACGGTAGGTCCTGCATGAAACCGATCCTTGCGAAAACACGCGAGACATTCGAGCGCTTCCTTGATTTCGACCCGGCGACGCTGTACGAGGCGTCGGGTCGGCGCGGCATGGTCGATCCGGCGATTCGACCGGCCTGGCAGGGCGCCAAGGTCTGTGGCCGTGTCATCACCGTCGAGTGCCCGCCGTGCGACAACTTGATGCTGCACATCGCCGTGGCGAACGCGCAGCCGGGGTCGGTCATTGTCGCGGCGGTGGGCGCTTACGTATTGGCCGGCGCGTGGGGAGAGATCCTGACCGAAGCGGCCCGTGCCCGTGGCGTTGCCGGTCTGGTGATTGACGGGTCCGTGCGCGACATCGACGCCATCGAAGCGCTGAAGTTTCCCGTCTTCAGCCGCGGCCTGGCGATCGCCTCGTGCACGAAGGAACGGTTGGGTAAACTCAACACCACGATTCAGATCGGCGGGGCCACCGTCTCCGCCGGCGACCTGATCTTTGGAAATGCCGACGGGCTCGTGGTCATCGAGGGGGATCGAATCGAGGAGGTCTACGAAGCGGCGGGCGACCGGCGCAAGAAGGAGCTGGACATCATCGCCAAGCTTCGGCAGGGCCGAACGACGATGGAGTTGTTGGGGCTGACCGATCCGAGCAAGAAATAGTAAAAAGGTCCTCCTGAGCCGTGCAATCGCGACGATACCGGCACGAGGAACTCTTCGACTTCGGCTGCCGCGTGCTCGAGCGGCTGGATGTTCCCCGGGAACACGCCCGCGAAGTTTCGGGTTGCCTGATCAAGGCGGAGCTGCGGGGAGTGGACTCACACGGGATGGTTCGCCTTCCCGTGTACGGGAGTCGCGTGCAGGCGGGCGTCGTGAAGGCGCAGCCGGACATCCGGTTGCACGCTGCGGGTACGGCGGCGGTCATCGTTGACGGGGACAATGGTCTCGGCCCGGTCGTGGGCGCAACCGCCATGCAAACGGCGCTCGACCTGGCGCAGACGCACGGTGTCGGGTTCGTCGGAGTCAAGCACAGCAATCATTTCGGTCCGGCCGCGTACTACGTCGAGAAGGCCATCGCGCGCGGGTGTATCGGCCTGGCGATCTCCAACGCACCGCCGAACATGGCTCCGTTCGGAGGAAGGACGCGCTTTCTCGGAACCAATCCGGTTGCCGTCGGCATTCCCGCCGGCCAGGAGCCTCCCTTGATCTTCGACGCATCGACCAGCGTCGTCGCGCGCGGCAAGATCATCGTCGCCGCGCATACCGGCGCGGGGATTCCCGAGGGCTGGGCGATCGACCCTGATGGACATCCGACGACCGATGCCGAGCGGGCGCTCGCGGGAGCCATGCTCCCGTTTGGCGGGCCCAAGGGGTCGGCGATCTCCTTCATCATCGATATCCTGTGCGGCGTGCTGACCGGTGCATCGTTCGGAACGCAGATCAATACGCTGGAGGATCTGACGAGCACGCAGAACGTTGGTCACCTGCTGGCGGCGGTGCGGACGGACCTGTTCGTGAGCGATGCGGAGTTCAGGGCGCGAATGGACGCAATTCTGAACATGCTCAAGGCGGCGCCGCCCGCGCCAGGAGCTGAACGGGTGATGGTGCCAGGCGAAATCGAGCTAGCCAAAGAGGCGAGCGCTCGAACGCATGGAATCGCTTTGCCGTCGGCCATTGCGACGCAGCTGGCCCAATTCGGCGAACCGATGGGAGTGCCATTTCCGAGTCCTTTGGAGGTTTCCGCTCGATCATGAGCTTCGCTGTCGCACAAAGCTTCAATTTCCTGCCTATCCCGACGGACGTGCACTTCGGCGCCGCGGTCTCACGGTCGTTGCCGCAGCACATTCAAAACCTCGGCGGACGCAAGGTGTTCCTCGTGACCGATCCCGGAGTCAGGCAGTCCGGGATTGTTGATGCGGTAGCGGGTCCGCTGCAGCAGGAGGGCATCGACCTCGCGATCTACGATCGCGTCACCGCCGACTCCGGCTCGAACCTGATCGGCGAAGCGGTCGACGAGCTGAGGGCAAGTGGCGCCACGGTGGTTGTCGGCCTCGGCGGCGGCAGCGCGCTCGACACGGCGAAAGCCGTTGCCGCTCTGGCGACGAACCCCGGTTCGCCGCTGACGTATGTCGGTCTGCACAAGATCAAGAACCAGCCGCTGCCGACGATTGCACTGCCGACGACCGCCGGCACGGGCAGCGAGGTCAGCTTCTGGTCGGTCTTCACCGACGACAGCCGACGATTGAAGGTCGCAATCGGCGGCGTTCTGCTGTATCCAACCATCGCGTTGTGCGATCCCGACCTGACGGCCGCATTGCCGCCAGCGCTGACCGCCTCCACGGGGATGGATGCCCTCGCGCACGCGATCGAGTGCTACACGAACAAGGCCTGCCAGCCGATCTCCGCCGCACTCGCGCTGGAGGCGATCGGTTTGATTGCCCGTCATCTTCGCGGCGCGGTGCTGAACGGCGAGTCCGACCGCAAGAGCCGCTCGGCGATGCTGCTGGCCAGCACCATGGCTGGCATGGCCATGAACTCGACGAGGCTTGGCCTGGCGCACGCGCTGGCGATGCCCCTCGGCAGCTGGGACCTGAAGATTCCGCACAGCGTCGCGATAGCCGTGACGTTGCCGCTGGTGATGGAGTTCAACCACTGCGCCGCGCCGGACCGATTCGTCTCGGTGGCGCGAGCGTTCGGCGAGCCGGTCGGCGGCTGCGCGACGCTCGACGGCGCCAGACGTGCGGCTTCGGCTGTCGCGCAGTTGGCGAATGACATCGGCATTCCGAAAGGGCTGTCGCAATTCGGTTTGACCGAACAGCACGTGCCCGACGTTATCGACGAGGCCATGAAAAGCGGTAACGTCGTTGTCAACCCGCGGGCGACGAGCAAGGAAGAGCTCGCTGAGATCCTGCGCAGGGCGATCTGAGAGACATGTCAGAGTATCGAAATCTCATCGGCGGCGAATGGGTCTCCGCGTCCAGTGGGGCGCGCTATCCGATCTATAACCCGGCGCGACCGCAGGAGTGTCTCGGCGAGTTTGCCGATTCGACCGAGGAGGACGTCAGGGCCGCGGTTGGTGCCGCGGCATCGGCGGCGGATAGTTGGTCAAGTGTTCCGGCGCCGCATCGCGGCGCCATGCTCTTCCGCTTTGCGCAACTGCTCGAAGAGTCGAAGCACGAGCTCGCCCGTATCGTCACGCTCGAACAGGGTAAGGCACTCGCCGAGGCGACGGGCGAAGTCGGCCGCGCCGCGGCGGAAGCGCGATTCATGGCTGGCGAAGCCAGCCGCGCATCCGGGCAGACCTTTCCGAGCGAGCGGGCCGGGTTTTCCTGTCACACCACGTCAGAGCCGCTCGGGGTCGTCGCCGCCATCTGTCCGTGGAACTTTCCCGTCGTGACCCCGGTGCGCAAGATCGCGCCGGCGCTGACCTGGGGAAATACCGTCGTCTTCAAGCCGTCATCGCTCACGCCATGGTCCGCCGTGTACCTCATGCAGCTGCTCGAAAAGGCTGGTGTGCCTCCACAAGTGGTGAACCTGGTGACGGGGGCCGGAGCCGTGATTGGTGATGCGCTCGTTCGGGACGACCGCATCGGCGGGATCACATTCACCGGGTCCACTGTCGTGGGCAAACGGATCTACGAGGGGGCGGCGCGGCGCCTGTCCAGAGTCCAGTTGGAGCTCGGCGGCAAGAATCCGGCGGTCGTGATCGACCACTCCGATCTCGACGATGCGGCGCGGGAAATCGTTGCGGCGGCGTTTCAGTGCAGCGGTCAGAGGTGCACGGCAATCAGTCGGGTGATCGTCACAGAGGCGCAGGCCGATGCTCTGGTTGAACGCATCTTGTGCCACGTCGCCAAAATCAAAGTCGGCGACGGTCTGGAACCTGGAACGACGATGGGGCCGCTGGTGAGCCAGAATCAGCTGCGCACCGTCGACGGTTACGTGCGTCAGGGCGTCGATTCGGGATGCCAGCTTCTCACGGGGGGAGGAGCTTTGACCGAGGCGCCGGAACGGGATGGCTTCTACTACTCGCCCACAGTGTTCGACCGGGTCCGGCCCGACTCGCCGCTGGCCGTCGAGGAGATTTTCGGCCCGGTGCTGCCGATTCTGCATGTGCATGACTTGAACGAGGCGATTAACATCGCCAACAGCACGCGTTACGGTCTGGCGGCATCGCTGTTTACTTCACGGCTTGGCCACGTGCAGGAATTCACCCGCCGGGTACAGGCGGGCATGATTCACGTCAATCACGGAACCGCGAGCCAGGCTCATGTACCATTCGGCGGCGTAAAGGACTCGGGACAAGGCGCGTATTCGATCGGTCCGAGCGCCAGAGAGTTTTACACCAATGTCAAAGCGGTCTACGTCAGGTGGTAGGTCCGTCGCGAAAATGAAAGGGTCGAAGGAGCCGGCTCTCGAGCCGCTCTCGGAGACTCTTCTGGGTGCGCGTGCCTATCGGGCGCTGTGGACCGCCATCGTCAGCGGTCACATCGAACCTGGCGTGCAGCTCCGTCCGGACACCATCGCCGAGCAGCTCGATATCAGCACGACTCCCGTTCGCGAAGCGCTGCACCGCATGGAAGGTGACGGCCTGGTGATGAAGCTGCCGTACCGCGGCTGGTTCGTTCGCGAGTTCACCGAGCAGGAGGTGCGCGAGCTGTATGAGATGCGTGCTGCGCTGGAAAGCTTCAGCGTCCGCCTCGCCTGCGAGCGGATCAATGAGGAGGAACTGTCCTGGCTGCGCGAGCACCAGTCGGTTGGGGAGGCGGCTCTCAAAACCGGGGACATGGAGGCATACCGAATCTACAACCGGGATCTTCATGCCGCGATCATGGATGCGGCGCGCAACGCCTACCTTTCCTCCGCAATGGGTCAACTCAGTCTGCAGAGCCAGGTGCTGGTCGCTCGCACCATCCGATTGGTCGGGCGTCCATCCCGGGCCATCGAAGAGCACCGCGAGTTGATTGATTTGATTGCCGCGCGACAGGACAAGGCGGCGCAGGAACTGATGGAGCGCCACATTCTCAGTGCGCTCGAAGACATTCTCCGCTTCGGCCTCCCCAAGTCTGCCCCGGCCACGGAAACCCGAATCGCCAAGTGAATAGGCGTTTCAAGCGCTCGCCACGAAGAACCGCCGTCTGCTCAAACTCGTATGTGATGGGTGGGACACGGCAGGCGGACACAGAGGCTCAGCTCTTGAGCGCCCCGCCGGAGTGACATAGATGATGTAATATCCGGGTTTCGGATCAGTCGTCTTACGTGGGCTCATACATTATTCAGGCCCGCACGGCCCAGGAGGAGAGATCATGAAACGTGTTGCAGCGATCGCGCTGACTGTGATGCTCGTCGCGCTGCCAGTATTGGCGGCGACAGCAGAGCAGGAGGCGAAGCCGGCCGCCAAGTCCGGCAATGTGAGCGGCGTCGTTTCCGCGGTAACCAACACCTCATTGACCGTCAAAACGTCGAGTGGCGAGGAGACGTTCACCATCGTGGAGAAGACTAAGGTCATCGGTTCGAAGATGGGACGGCAAGCAGAAGCCATGAAGAAGGCGGGCGAGAAGGTCGTCATCACCGAGTTCGTCCAAACCGGTGACACGGTGTCGGTCAAATTCATGGACGACGGCGCAACGAAGAAGGCGTCGGAAGTTCGCGTCACGAAGAAGACGACGACGTAAGTATCAGCCTCCAGCTTCCAGCCTCCAGCTTCCAGCTTCAAGAGCTGGGAGTTGGAGCGTTGGAACCTACTTTCCCTTCATCACTTCAGCAATTGCCACCGGCGCGCCGTTGCGGGCCTTGCTCACATCGGCGGCCTCCATGAAAGCCATGATCTCGATCGTTTCCTCGATCGGGACGGGCGAGCGGCCGGTTCGAAAGAATTCGACAACAGCGGAGATGAGGCCGTAGTAGCTCGATCGCTTGGCGGTCGTGGAGCCGTCGTCGGCTGGCGGCACTGAGACGATGGCCTTGGGACCGTAGACGACCTGCCCGTACGTCGACGCGCTGCTGCGGTTGCCGCGGACGGCGCCGATACGTCCATCCTGCCAGGCGCAGGACACGAGATCGGCACCAGCGGTGTGCGTGCGGCTGACGCGGTCGCACCCTGGGCCCATGAACGTGTAGAGCATCTCGACGGCGTGAATGCCGTACCAGAACAGATCCGGGTGATGCGGCTCGAGTGTGGCCGGCCCCCACGTCATGGCGCCAATCACCTGCTGCACGCGCGGATCGCGCTTGACCGCCTGCACGTCGTCGTTGAATCGCAGTGACGACGAGCTGAAGACCGGCGTTGAGTGTTCACGCGCGAGCCTGGCAATCTCCAGCGCATCGCGGACGCTTGCCGTGAACGGCTTGTCCACGAAGAGCGGCTTGCGCGCCGCAAGTACGGGACGGGCCTGCGCGAGGTGGACGCGACCGTCCACGCTCGTCACCATCACGGCATCGACTCGCGGCAGCAGCGCTTCGATCGAATCGACGAACTCAATCTTCCATTTGTCCTTGAGCTCGGCGGTGAACTTCTCGATGCGTGTGGCGCTCGCCTCGACGTCCGGGCTCCCGCCCTTGACGGCGGCGACGACGCGGGCGCCGGGAATGTGATCGGGGCGCGACGGATCGTTCAGGAGCTGCGTGAACGCTCCGGCATGCGAGCTGTCGATGCCAACGAGCCCGATGCGAATTTCCTGCTCGGCAGCGGCGGCGGTCTGCTGTGCGCCGGCCGGTTCAGTACCGATCAGGGTGAGGCCCGCCACCAAGGTGACGACGCACAGCACCCGGACGCGGCCGCTCGCTACGCTCACCGCGTGCCGTCCGCGGTGAAGCGCTGATGTTCCTTCTGCAGTTGCTCCTGCGTCAGCTGTCCGTCGAGTACGAGGATGCGATGATGGAACGTCACCGACTGGCCAGGCTGCAGCGTGAAACTGACCGGCTGCTGTTTGGGGTCATAGCCCTGCTGACCGAGTGGATTGGCGGCGAACAGGCCATATCCGCGAGCGTGCCAGTACGTCGGATAGCCATGGTTGGACGGGTGATCGAGAATTGCGAGCGTGACCGGCTTGCCTTCGACGGTGCCGGTCAGACCCATCCACGGGCCGCGCGTGCCCCACACCGCTTCACCCGTTTTGCCGTCGCTGGCGATGTAGTTGCCGGTGACGCCGGTGTTGTCCGGGCGGCCTTTTTCTCGCTGTCCGCTTGCGCCGACGAACATCTCGGCCTGCTCGGACGGGTGATCGAGCGCGCGCGCCACGCGAATCCCGAACGCGCCTTCCTTTGTGTCCTTGAAGGTCACGGGCTTCTCGGCCGCGGTCCACGTCGTGTCGCGATCGATCACCCGCCGGCCAGCCGCGCCTGAAAATGCGAACCGCGTGGACTCGCGCAGCAACGTCGATCCGTCGGCCGCGACCCAGTCGGCTTTGACCAGCAATTCGCCGCGCGCGGCGCCGTTCGTGGCGCGGGTGACTTCCTTGTGGACGATGCGTCCCCATCTTCGGCTTGTTCGCCGCCGGCGTCTCGCTCGAGTGTCCCCAGAAGTCGAAGCCGTTGACGTCGCCGTAGTTGAACCAGTGGCCGACATGGTGTGGATGGTCTGCGCGCTCCCCGCGTCTGGGATCCATCGGATAGCCACGCGTGACGAGAACGCCGCTCGCCGATCGGATCGGATAGAGCACGGGCTTTTGCTGCGTCGACGGGTAGATGTAGGAGGTGAACGGCTGGCCGTCGATCAGGACGTCGACCCGCTGCTCCGCCGGCTTGTTCAGAAGCGTAACGCCCGGCTTGTTCGCCTGAGCAGCGGCCAGAGAGCCGGCCAGGACGCACGCCGCCAGGACATATGGCACCGACAACGGAACGTGTCGCTTTTTCATGGCCGAATCCTATCAAACTTGAATGGTGGCCAGCTCGACGCACCGCGGCTATGTGGGTGCACACGTGGAGGCTGGCGAGCAGCGCCGGCAGATCGCGGATATGCGAAATCTCGTGGAACTGGACCCCGTGCAGCAGCTCGGGGGCGATGCGCTCGTGGATCCACGTCCCCTCGGTACGGCACATAGACGGCCTGGGCGCCGGCGTCGAGCACCGGGAGGATGTCGGATCGGAGCGAGTTGCCGACCATCACGAAGCGGTCGGGGGAGACGCGGTACCGGCTCATGACGCGACGATAGACCGCCGCGTCTTTCTCGGAGACGATCTCAATGCCGGTGAAGTGCTGACCAAGGCCCGAGCGTGCCAGCTTGCTTTCCTGGTGCAGCAGATCCCCCTTGGTTACCAGGATCAGCGGGAACAACTGGGCAAGCGCGGCCACCGCCTCGGCAACTCCCTCGAGCAGCTCGACGGGGGAAGCCAGCATTTCTCGTCCCCACTCGATGATTCTCTGAACGTCGGCGCTTTCGAGACGTCCGTCCGTGAGCTCGATGGCGGTCTCGATCATCGAGAGCGCAAACCCTTTGACGCCGTAGCCGAAGTGCCCGAGGTTGCGCATCTCGACCTCGTGCAGCCGCGCATCGGCGATGCCCGACGGCTGATAACGGTTCAGCAAGGCGCAGAAGTGCTCGCGCACGCTCGTGTAGAGCGGCTCGTTGTGCCAGAGCGTGTCGTCGGCATCGAGGGCAACGAGCTCGATCATGGCGTCATTCGGCTACTCCCGGCTCGTGACCGGACGCTCCTTCATCTCGATCATTCTGGCGCCGAGCGTCTCCAGCTCCTCGCGGCTCAGGACACCGCGCGCCGTCGGGAACATGTGTCGCTCTTCCTCTTTGATGTGATGCTCGATGCTCTCCTTCAACACTTTGAACTTCGCGCCCCACTGCTCGTCGTTGGTTGCGACCTGATGCAGCTCGCGCACGATCACGTCGGCCACGTGATGCTCCTGATACCCCTCGAGCACGATGTCCCTCGCCTCGGGATGGGACTTCAGGGCCGGGTAGAGGACCTTCTCCTCAATCAGCTCGTGTTCATTGAGCACCGCGGTCAACGTGGCGAGGAGCTCGGTGCGACCCTTGACGGCACGCTCGGTCGTCTCCTCTCCCTGTCGCAGCAGTTTTTCCATGTGCCGGTGCTCGGTCTCGAGCAGGGTGATGGCGTCGGTCGTCTTCTCACCCCAGGGCAGACGTTGTGTGACGGCTGCGACGGCCCCGGCAACCGCCCCGCGTACGACTGTAGCTGTCGATTTGAGCTTGGATGGGGCCTTCGGCGCCTTCTCGCGACGCGCGGAACGCGTGGCGGCTCCCCGCACGGCCGACTTGCGGCGGGCAGTCCGGCTCGGCGGCGCCCGGCGCGGCACCTTCCGCGCCGCTTTCCTGGTCGAGACTCGCGCCGACCTTTTCGCAGCTCCTTTCCGCCGACCGGCAGCCGGACGGGATTTCACACGTTTGGTCGATCGTCTGGTCGCTGTCTGTTTTCTTTTCTTGGCCATGTGAGCTCTCGATCCCCGTCCGCGATTGTTATCGTGTCGCCACACCCGTGGCGATCGTCACTTGCGCCCGAATGTGTCCAGATCGTCCATCGATTCCCGACGCCGGCCGAAGACCCAACAGCTCGGTCATGAGGGGGTAGACGTCGACGTTATCAACCGCAGGAATCGTCGTACCCGGGCGGATGTCCGGACCGGCGATCATGAACACTGCGTGCATCGATGGCAGCGCCGGATCCCATCCGTGCGTGCCCCACCGCTCGCGCACCAGCCGGATCACGGGTGGTATGCCGACGAGCGTCCACGACTCGTCCATGATGATGACGACGTCGCCGATACGCGGATCGGCACGAAAATGATGCTTCTCGGGAACTTCTCGGCGCAAGTATGCGCGGCCGCGCTGCAGTCGTGAGTTGATTTGATCGCGAATGTGCCGCGCCTCTGGTGATCCCGCCTTCACGTGCAGACCCGTCACCGGTCCGTCAAAGCTGACCTTCACGCTGTCGAGATCGATCAAAGAGCTCAGCATGATCACGTGCGATCTGTTCGTCTCCGCCATTCCGTGGTCGGACGTCACCACCAAGTAAACGCGATCTTTGATGGGCAGCGCGTCGATACCGTCGAGCAGCGCACCCAGAGACCGATCGAGGGACTTGGTGGCCGCTTCGATGGCAGACGAGTCGAGCGGATTCCGGTGCGAGGCGTAGTCGAGCTCGCTGAAGTAGATGGTTATGAGGTGCGGGCGCTGCTCCGCCGGCATGCGCAGCCACTGCAGCACGGTGTCGACGCGTGCGTTGTTGGCCACGGTCCCGTCGTACTTGTTCCAGATGGTCGGACGGACACCCTTGATTGCCGCTTCCGAGCCCGGCCAGAAGAAACAGGCGGCAACCATTCCCTGCGATTCGGCCGTGACCCAGATCGGCTCGCCTCGATACCAGCTCCCATCCGTCACGGTCGACTGATCGCCAATCGAATAAGTCTGGTTGCGATCGGGATCGTAGAACGTGTTTTCGACGATGCCGTGGCGTTCGGGGTGCAGGCCGGTGGCGAGCGAATAGTGGTTCGGAAAGGTGAGGGACGGAAACACTGGAATCATCGCCGCCGCCCGTGCCCCGCGGTCGCTCATACGCTTGAAGTTCGGGAGATTGAAGCGCTCCAGGTAATCGTGGCGAAAGCCGTCGAACGAGATCAGAACGAGGTGTGATTTGTCGCGATGTTCCGGCCGATTGATGCCTCCGCTCGCGCTTGTGCCGCCGGCCGAACTGACTGCCGCTGGCGTTCGCGGCGCTTGAACGGTGCACGCACTCGACGCCAGGACCGCGGCGATGTAAAGGAGCCCGAGCCAATCGCGAATCGAGTAGTGTTTACCGAACGAACGCATCGTGGTGCGAGAGTCTAACACCCGAGAATAGCCGGAGTCTTACATGGCAGGAAGGACGCTGACCGTCGTCGCAGTCGTGTGCGCGTGGTGCACCTGGATCGTGGCACAGGAGCCATCGAAGTTGCCGCCCATGCACCGGGTTGGCGGCGCCCGGGACGGTGCCTCTGCCTTTCGTCGCGTCGACTATCCGCAGTTGAAGGCGAAGGCGCCCGGGGAGATCGATTTCGCGCACTATCACACCTACGACGAGACGGCGGCACTGCTGCGTTCCTGGGCCACAAAGTATCCGGACCTCGTCGATCTCTATTCCGTCGGACAGTCGTTCGAGGGCCGTGAGATCTGGCAGGTTACCATCGCCACCAAGAAGAATCTCAAGCACACGGACCGCCCGGCGTTCTTCATCGAAGGCGGACGCCATGCCGGCGAGATCAGCGGCATCGAGGCGACGCTGTATCTGATTCATCATCTCCTGACCAACTACGCCGCCGATCCGGATATCCGCCGTCTGATCGACACCAAGACCATCTACGCGCGGCCGATGAACAATCCGGACGGTTCCTCGCTGTACCACCTCACGGCGCAGACGCTGCGCAGCACCGTGCGTCCGAACGACAGCGACGGCGACGGTCTGCTGGACGAGGACGCCGGCGACGATCTCGATGGCGATACCTTCATCCGTCAGATGCGCAAGAAGGTCACCAAGGGCAAGGGGAACTGGATCAAGGATCCGAAGGATGCGCAGGGACGGGCGATGCGCCGCGTGCGCGACGGCGAAGGAGACTACGAGGTCTACTCGGAAGGGGTCGACAGCGACGGCGACGGCCGCTACAACGAGGACGGCATCGGCGGCCTCGACCTGCACCGGAACTACCCGGAGAACTGGCGCCCGATGCGCGAGGAAACCGGCCGCGGCCAGACGCAGGGAGGCGCCGGCGAATACCCGCTCTCGGAGCCCGAAACGCGGGCGGTGTTCCTGTTTCTCATGACGCACCCCAATATCGCCATCGTCAACTCCCTGGACACCGCTGTTCCGATGATCCTGCGTGGTCCCTCCACGAGCAAGAGCGAGGAGACGATGTTTGCGGCGGACCTCGAGTTGATCCGCAAGTTCGATGCGAAAGGCCTGGAACTGACCAGTTATCCGTGGGCCGGGGATACCTACGATGTTTACGCGACACGCGGAGGGCCGAATCCTCTGACCGGCGAACCTGCCCGACCGACGCCCCTATTCGGGCACGGTCCCGATTTCGGCTACTCCTTCTATGGCGCCGTCTGGTACGGAAATGAAATCTGGAACGGCGGTCGCTTCGTCGACTACGACTCAGACAATCGTCACGACGAGTGGGAAGTGCTGCGGTGGAACGATGAGAACCGCGCCGGCAAGGGAGACTTCAAGCCGTGGTCGGCATTCAAACACCCGACGCTGGGAGACGTGGAGATTGGCGGCTTCAACCCGAAGTTCTACGCGCAGAATCCTCCGCCGGACATGCTCGAACCATGGGCTCGCAACGAAGCGATGTTCAATCTCTATCTCGCTCAACAGCTGCCCCAGGTCCGTATCGTCTCCGCCGACGGCCGATCGACGGCGAAGGGTGTTTACCAGATCGACCTGACGGTAACCAACGACGGCAAGATGCCGACGGCGCTGGACATCGCGAAGCGAGTGAAGATGGTGCGACCGGACACGTGCACCATCACGCTGGCAAAAGGGCAGGAGCTCCTGGCGCCCGTCGCCGGCGAGGCGCGTCAGCGGGCGGCAATCGAGATCGATTGGTTGAAGCCGGGGGAGACGAAGAGCGTGAAGTGGCAGGTCAAGGGGGCCGGCACGATCAAGGTCGCCGTGGCCTCGACGCGCGGCGGCCTGGATTCGAAGGAAATCGAACTGAAATGAGCTACGCCTTCTTCTTCCGCATCTGCAGCTCGCGGCCGCCGTCCGCGTATTTCACCTGATCCATCAAGCCGCTGATCAGGAAGATTCCGCGGCCGCTCGGCTTGAGGATGTTGGTCGGCTCGAGCGGGTTCGGAACGGCGGTGTGATCGAAACCGGTACCGGGATCCCGTACGGTGATCACGACCTCGCCGGATTCATCACAGGAGACCGAACACTGCAGTTGTTTGCTGGAGTCGCCGCCGCAACCGTGGCGGATGGCATTGGCCACCGCTTCCTGCAACGCGAGCTCGACGGCCATGACATCGTCCTCCGGCCAGTTCTTTTCCTGCAGCACGTGAACGACGCCATCCGTCACGGTCGGTATCGCGCGAGGATCGGCGGGGATGGTCATCGTGAACTGACACGTGGAGCAGAAGGGCATCATGCCGCTGAGTCGTCTGACGTTGTCGTGCGCCGCGCGCAGTTCGGCGATGAGCTTCGTCTGCTGTTCCTCCGCCCGGTCGCGCTCCTCGAGCGCGCGCTCGAGCTCCACCAGGTTCAGGCGCAGCTCGAGCTGCGACTCCACCTGCCGCCGCAGGGCATCGAGCGCTTCGAGCTGTTCCGGTACCAAGGTGCGAGGTGTTCGATCGAGGACGCACAGCGTTCCCAGTGCGTGTCCGTCTGGCGTCACCAGCGGCGCGCCGGCGTAGAAGCGGATCTCGGCGTCTCCGGTTACGAACGGATTGTCCTGGAAGCGCGCATCTTTCTTCGCATCGCGGACGATGAAGAGATCTCGTTGCCGGATGGCGTGCGTGCAGAACGAGATCGCGCGCGAGGTCTCGGCAATCGAAACGCCGACGCGGGACTTGAACCACTGGCGGCGCTCGTCGACGAGCGTGATGAGCGCCATCGGCGTTCCGCAGATATGCGACGCCAGCAGCGCCAAATCGTCGAACGAGCGCTCCGGCTCGGTGTCGAGGATGCGGTACCGCCGCAGCGCCGCGAGACGCTCTGTCTCGGGAGAATCGATGGTCATCGAACGCCCGGCGACGCGGCAAAACTCGCGACAGCCTGATCTTCGGAGTCGAATGTCTCGAACACGTTCTCCAGCTTGCTGATGGCGAAGACGCGGGCGGTTCGCGGGGACAGGTGGAGCAGCCGGAGATCGCCGCCTTTGTTGCGCACGCTCACCAGCTTGGCGACCAGCACGCCCAGGCCGCAGCTGTCGATATAGGTCACATCGTGCAGGTTGGCGATGATCTTCACCCGGTTGGCGACGATCAGCTCGTTGACGCGCATCCGCACCAAGGTGTCGCCTTCGTCCAACACCAGGCGGCCGGCCAGATCCAGCACGGTCACGTCGCCGATCTCGCGCTCCTTCAGAGTCATGGCGACGCGAATTATCGCACATAAGGAAGGCACGAAACGGACTCGGCTCCGTTGCGGCCCGCCTCCGCTAAAGCTACGGCGGGCAGACTCGAGTCCACGAGCAACGAGCAACGAGCTACGAGCTATGTGCGGCGGGCCAGCTGTTGCGCGGCCAGCGAGGCGATGACGGCGACGAGTTCTGCGGGCTCGATGGGCTTGGCGAGGTGCCGGTCGAAGCCGGCGTCGAGGGCGCGGCGTCGGTCGACGCTCCTGGCATAGGCGGTCACGGCGATGGCTATTGGACGCGGGATCTGCGGGTTGGCGAGCACCTGGGCGATCAGCTCGTAACCGTCCTCCCCGGGCATCTCGATGTCTGACAGCAGGACCTGGATGCTTCCGTCGGCCAGGATTCGCAGCGCGTCCTGCGCCGACGGCGCCGTGAGAACGGAGGCGCCGGCCCGCTCGACGATCGATGCGAACAGCTCGCGCGCGTCCGCCTCGTCGTCCACGACCAGTACCCGCAGTCCGTCGAGGCGCGCCTCGAGGGCCTCCAGCGGCGCCGAGGGGGCGCTGACCGTCGCCGGCTCGGAATCAGGACGGGCCACCCGCATCGGCAGCAGCACCCGGAACCTGGCGCCGGCTCCATCGCCACCGCTCTGCGCAGCGACGGTGCCGCCGTGCAGTTCCACCAGGTGGCGAACGATGGCCAATCCAAGTCCCAGGCCGCCATACCGCCGCCGCGTGCCGGCCTCGGCCTGGCGAAAACGCTCGAAGACGTAGGGCAGGAAATCGGGGTCGATTCCCACTCCCGTGTCTTCCACGCAGATCTCGATACTCGACTCGGTTCGGCGCAGCGACAAACGAACTGTTCCGTGGTCCGGCGTGAACTTGATCGCGTTCGACAACAGGTTCCACACGATCTGCTGCACGCGATCGGGATCGACGACGACGGGGCCGATGTCTGCATCGATGTTCGATTCGAGCCGAATCGATTTGGCTTCGAGCGCGGCCCCCAGGGTTTCGACCGCAGCGAGGACGACATCCGCGACATTCACCGGCCGCGCCTCGAGCCGCAGCTTGCCGCTGATCGCACGCGACACGTCGAGGAGATCGTCGATCAGCCGCGTCTGCGCCCGTGCGTTCCGCTCGACCGCGGCAATCGCCCGGCGCCGCTGGTCGCCGCGCAGACCCTCGGCGGCCAGCATGCGGACCCACCCATAGATGGCGGTCAGCGGCGTGCGCAGCTCGTGCGAGACCGTCATCAGGAATTCATCCTTCAGATAGCTCGCCGCTTCTGTCTCGAGCCGCGCACGCTGTTCGCGCTCGAGTGCCTCTTCGAGGCGTTCGTTGGATTGCCGCAGCCGTTCAGCCTCGAGCCGTTGCACTTCCGTGAGGTCCTTTTCCGCCTTGCTCCGCGCGCGCATCTGCCGGAACAGCACGCGCAGCATCAACGCCAGCGTCAGCGTGAGCGCCGTGAATGCCGCGAGCGACGTCTGCACCTGCCGTTGCCAGTCGGCCAGAATCTCTCGTTGGTTCAGGGAGACGGCCACGATCAGGGGTGGTGTACCTGCCGTCATCCGGTAGGCACTCACGTAATGTCGCCCCGCTCGGTTGTAGTGGACCCGTCGTGATCCCATCCTTGCCGGAGCGCTGTGCCGCCTGCAGCACCGGGTTGTCGGCCGCGGACGCGCCCATCCCGTCGGGCTCCGACGGTTCGCGGAGCAGGACGACACCGTCGGGATGAAAGACGGAGATGATGCCCTCTTCACCGACGTCAACCGTGCGGAAGAACTCTCTGAAGGCTTCCGGCATCACGGCGGCGACGACCGATCCCGGCGAACCGTCCCTTTTGGTCGACCAGACGCCGGCCGATCGGAATCAGAATGCGGTCGCGCGCCAGGGAAGACACGAACGGACGATCGACAACGAGCTCGTCACGATCGAGCGCGGCGAGCTGTTTGAAGAGGTAGTAATCGCTGCGCGACTGCCCGACGATCGGGACCGTCGCACGCCGGATGATGCCGTTCGCGTCGGTCACCGACAATGACCCGCCGCCCGGAACCGCCGCCTTCGCTGACGAGAGCATCGCATCCCACGCCTCAGCGGGTGCGGTAGCGTCCGCCCACACGCCTGGCGTGGATGGCCAGCTGCCGGAGCGACGTGTCGGCGAGCGCGAACGAACCGCGCACGTACTCCGAGAGCACGAACGACAAGATTCGCGGCACGTGATTCGGCGCTCGAGAGAATCATGTCGCGACGCCACCACAGGCTGACGGCTTGCAGTGCGGCCACCGCGGTGAGGACGGACACCGTGAAAGTGAGGAGGAGGAGCTTCGGCCGTCGCTGCAGCGCCGCGGGCAGGGTGGGGACAAACAAGCTCGCAATTGTAGCAAGCAAGCGAGAAATTGCAGAGGTAGACGACGCGGCCGCAAACGCACACAATGAGCCCAGCGTTCAACCGGGAGAGCTTCAATGAATCAACCGGCCCCGTGCGCACATCCCTCGTGCTCGTGTACCGTGACTCCCAACGGTCCGTTCGGGAAGTACTGCAGCGATCACTGCAAGAAGGCCGCAAACATCACCGAGCTGCGGTGCGGGTGCAACCACCCTGAGTGTCGCTAGCCGGGCTGGCGCGCGGTTCGCTGAAATCTGACGGATTCAGGGGCCCGAACCTGTCGGTTCCAAGGGAGCACGTATAATCGGGCTCCCCGCATGCCCCGACGCCTTCCTCTTGTCTTTCTTGCCCTGCTCGTCCTGCTGGGCTTACCGGCCTTCGCCGAGTTCTACACCGACTGGCTCTGGTTCAAGGAAGTCGGCTACGAGCAGGTCTTCATCCGATCGCTGACGGCACGCTCGACGATCACCCTGGTCGTTGGCCTCGTCGTGTTCGCGCTCCTGGCCGGCAACCTGGCCATTGCCTTCAGGTCGTTGCGCCCCTGGCAGTTCACGGTCGTCACGCCCGAGGGGCCGCGGCCGCTGACGATGGACCCGACCCGGTTCCGGCCGCTCGTGATGTTGGCGGCGGGGTTACTCGGCCTGTTGATCGGGGTCTACGCCGGCAGCAGCTGGGACACATGGCTCGCCTACGTCTATGCCACACCGTTCGGCATTCGCGACCCGATTCTCGGATACGACGTGGGCTTCTACGTCTTCACGCTGCCGCTTCTCGAGATCCTTCGAATGCTGCTCCTCGTGGTGGTGTTCGTGGCCGGTGCCGGCGCTCTGGCCGCCTACGTCCTGAGCGGAGAAGTGGGGCTCGACCCGATCCGCGGGCTGCTCGCGTCGCGCGCCGCGCTCCGGCACCTGTCGATCCTTGCCGCGGCGCTGCTGCTCGTGCTCGGGTTCGGCGCCTGGCTGCAGATACCGCAGCTCCTGACGACCTCGTCGGGGGCGGTGTTCGGCGCCTCGTATACCGACGTCAACGCGCGCATCCCGGCACTGCGAGTGTTGACGTTGGCGGCGTTCGTAGGGGCTGCGCTCGCGCTCTGGCAGATGCGGGCGTCGCGCTACTGGCCAAGTGTGCTGGCGGCCGCCCTCTACATCGTCGTCTCGGTGGGCGGCGTCGCCTATGCGGCGATCATCCAGCGCTTTGTCGTCGGCCCGAACGAGCAGGTGCGCGAGACGCCGTTCATCACCCACAACATCCAGGCTACGCGGGCGGCGTTCGCGCTCGACCGTGTCGAGGAGCGCCCGTTGTCGGGCGAGGCGCACCTCACTCGCGCCGACATCGATCGCAATGCGACGACCCTCGATAACGTGCCGCTCTGGAACGAACGCCCGTTGCTCGACACGTTCGGGCAGCTGCAGGAGATCCGCACCTACTACGATTTCGTGGCCGTCGACAACGACCGTTACACCATCAACGGCCAATACCGGCAGACCATGCTCTCGGCTCGCGAGCTCAACTCGCAGAGCCTGCCCAGCCGCAGCTGGATCAACGAGCGCCTGACGTTCACACATGGCTATGGCCTGACGCTGGGTCCGGTCAACGAGGTCACGCGCGAAGGCCTCCCCGTGCTGTTCATCCGGGACCTGCCGTTGGTCTCGACCGTGGACCTGAAGGTGACTCAGCCAGCGATTTACTATGGCGAGCTGTCGAACGACCACGTGTTCGTGAAGACGAAGACGCAGGAGTTCGACTACCCGCGCGGCGACGACAACGTATTCGCCAGCTATGCCGGCAACGGCGGCGTGCCGCTGTCGAACGTTCTGCGGCGCCTGATGTTTGCCATCCGCTTCAAATCGACCGACACGTTCTTCTCGCCCAACCTGACCCGTGAGAGCCGCGTGATGATCTACCGTCGCATCGCGGAACGCGTGCGTCGAATCGCGCCGTTCTTCGACTACGACGACCCGTACATGGCCGTGTCACAGGGACGCCTCGTCTGGGTTCTCGACGCCTACCTGACGTCCAACCGCTATCCGTATTCGACCAGCGCCAACGGCGTGAACTACATCCGCAACGCCGTAAAGCTGACCATTGACGCCTATCACGGGACGACGACCTTCCACCTTCTCGACCCGAAGGACCCGATCGCGCAGACCTACGCAAAGATCTTCCCGGGCCTGCTCGAGCCGCTGGAGAAGATGCCGGAAGACTTGAGGACGCGGCTGCGCTACCCGCACGGGATCTTCGCGCTGCAGGCGGCGATGTTCGCGACTTTCCACATGCAGAATCCCGGCGTGTTCTACAACCGGGAGGATCAGTGGGAGATCCCCGCGTTCGAAGTGGGCGGGCAATCCGAGCGCATGGAGCCCTACTACACGATCATGAAGCTGCCGCACGAGTCGGCACCCGAGTTCATTCAGATGCTCCCGTTCACGCCGCGGCAGAAGGACAACCTCGCCGCGTGGATGGTGGCGCGCAGCGACGGGGAGAACTACGGGCGGCTGATGGTTTTCCAGTTCCCGAAGCAGACGGTCATTTTCGGGCCGCGGCAGATCGCGGCGCGCATCAGTCAGGATCAGGTGATCGCACCGCAGATCACGCTGTGGAATCAGCAGGGTTCGGAGGTCATTCAGGGCACGCTGCTCGTCATTCCCATTGAAGAATCCCTCCTTTATATAAGGCCGCTCTATCTCCGCGCGGCCAACGGCCAGATCCCCGAGCTCAAGCGCGTGATCGTGGCGTACCAGAATCAGATCGTGATGGAAGAGACGCTCGACGCGGCCATCGATCGATTGTTCCCCGGCAGCCGGGCGCGTCCGCAGCCGCCTTCGGCGACGGCGCCACAGGCCGCCGCCCCCACCGAGCCGGCCACCGGTGCCGCACCGGATGTCGCCGCGCTCGCCGCCCAGGCGCGTGCGCATTACGAACGCGCGATGCAGGCGCAGCGAGAAGGAAACTGGGCTCTGTACGGTGAAGAGATCAAGCTGCTCGGAGCCGTCTTGCAGAAGCTGGCGCAACAAAAATAAGAGCACAGGAGGTCTTCAAAGTTCCTATGAATGTCCTCCCCACACCTCGAGCGTACTGACAATCGTTGCCGGTCGCGTCGTTTACGGGCGATAAAGCATCGGCACGATTCGTGCCTCTTCAACAGAGAGGGGGCATCGATGAAACCTCAAGCATTCGTACTCGCAACGTTACTGGCCATACCGGCGGCGACGTTTGGTCCGGCAAGTTCGGCTGAAGCCGGCCAGCGCCGGCAGGACATGCGGTTTCAAGCCATGGATGGCAACGGCGACGGCGTCATCTCGCGGTCGGAATGGCGCGGCAGCGATCAGTCGTTCAAGGTGCACGACTGGAACGGCGACGGCGTTCTCTCCGGCAACGAAGTGCGGGTCGGCGCGACGCGCGACCAGGGCGAAGACGACTTCGATCAGGGCCGACGGCCGGAGTTTCGAAATTGGACCGAGCGCGGCTTCGACAACCTCGATCGCAACGGCGATGAACGGATTGCTCGATCGGAATGGTTCTACGACCGCGAGGGGTTCATCCGCGCCGACCGCAACGGCGACGGCACCCTGACGCGGGCCGAGTTCCTCGGAAACGACGTCGACTCGGATCGCGAAGACCGATTCGACAATCTCGACGCCAACAACAACGGCCGCGTCGAGCGTTCGGAGTGGCACGGCAGCCGTGACGCCTTTGAATGGATGGATCGGAACAACGACGGCGCGCTCAGCCGCTCGGAAGTGGTCGGCGCGGACGACGAGCAGAGCGATCTGTTCGGCGCCCTCGACCGGAACAATGACGAGGTGATCACGCCGAGTGAGTGGCAGTGGTCGCGCCGCAGTTTCGCACAGCAGGATCGCAACGGCGACGGACAGCTCACGCGCGCTGAGTTGACGAATGCCGAGCTGAACGCCGCAAACGCCGGTGCGGTGGGAACGACGGGGCGCTCGATTGTGGTTGACGCATCACGCGGCTGGGTCGATACCGGAATCAACGTGCGCAACGGCGAATCGATCTCGATCCAGGCGAACGGAAGCGTCACGTTGAGCAACAACAACGCCGACGCCGCCAATCCCGGGGGCTCGCAATCGGGCCGGCTCGCGCCGTCCGCTCCGCTGCCGAATCAGCCGGCCGGTGCTTTGATCGCCCGCGTCGGTGACGGACCCCCGATATTCGTCGGCGATCGGCAGACCATCACCGCCACCAACAGCGGACGTCTGTATCTGGCCGTCAACGACGATCACTTCGACGACAATCGCGGCCAGTTCCACGCCGCCGTGTCCGTGCAACGGTAGGCGAGTCGACTCCCAGCTTCCACCTCCCAACTTCCAAGCGAGCGTCAACTTCAACCTTGGAGTTGGGGATTGGAAGTTGGGAGTCGACGCCAGTGCTGACCTGTAACTTATAGAGGACAGGCACAGCAAATTGCGCCATATTTCGCCGGTTTCTGCTTGGCGTCCCGCTTGCAATCTCTCCTGGCATGACTCGAATGACCTCTCAAAACCGACCGTCAACGCTACTGGTCGCAGTGCTCGCCAGTATTACGCTTGCCGGATCTGCGGCGGCGCAGACGAAGATCACGCCGCCGAAGAACAGCTATTCGCCTCAGCAGGATGTGGAGTTGGGGCGTCAGGCGGCCGGCGAAGTGCGTCAGCAGCTTCCGTTACTGAACGATGAGCGCACCGAAGACTACGTCGAGGACATCGGACAGCGGCTGATCGAGCAGATTCCCGCGGAGTTCCGCCAGCCGGCGTTCCGCTACTCGTTCGACGTCGTCAACCTGCGCGACATCAATGCGTTCGCGCTTCCCGGTGGTCCGATGTTCCTGAACCGCGGCATGCTGCAGGCTGCGGGATCCGAAGGTGAAGTGGCCGGCGTGATGGCGCACGAGTTGAGCCACGTCATCCTGCGCCACGGCACGGCGCAAGCGTCGAAGGGGCAGAAGTTTCAGATTGGCGCGGTGGCCGGGCAGATCCTCGGCGCAATCGTCGGCGGCCGCACTGGCAGCGTGATCGCCCAAGGGTCGCAGATCGGCCTCGGCACCTACTTTCTGAAGTACGGTCGCGAGTACGAGCGGCAGGCGGATCTCCTTGGCGCACAGATCATGGCGCGGGCCGGATACGACCCGCGGCAGATGGCGCGCATGTTCGAGACGATCGAACGGCAGGGAGGGAATCGTGGACCGGAGTGGCTGAGCGACCACCCGAATCCTGGCAATCGCGTGGAGGCGATCAATCGTGAGGCCGAGTCGCTTCGCGTGGACCGCTCGATGGCTTCGAGCGGCGACTTCCAGTCCGTCCGATCGCGTCTGAATCAGATGCCGGCGGCGCCAACCTCGCAGGAAGTGGCCTCGCGCCAGGCGCAAGCCGGGAACAGACGTCAGCAACCAGTGGCGACCGGCGGACGCGACGTTCGCATCGAACCGCCTTCGGGAAGCTGGCGGACCTACCAGCCGGGAGATTTCATGCGCCTGAGCGTGCCCGGCAACTGGGAGCAGATCGGCGGCGGATCAGGCACGGTGACGTACGCACCCGAAGGCGGGTATTACCGCGATCAAAACGGCGCCTCGACCTTCACTCACGGCATCGAGGTTGGCGTGGCGCGCGGCGATGGCCGCAACCTGCAGCAGCAGACTGAACAGCTGTTGCAAAGCTTTGCCCAGAACAACCCGAACCTGCGCCGCCAGAGTGGCTATTCACGCACCTCGATTGGCGGTCGTCAGGGAATCACGACGACGCTGAGTAACGTGTCGGATGTGACAGGGGAAACAGAGGCGGTCAACGTATCGACCGTGCAGCTGCGCGACGGCGGCCTGCTCTTCTTGATTGGCGTGGCGCCAGCGGACGAGTCGCGAACCTACCTGGCCACCTTCGGCCGCGTTCGCCAGTCGGTGCAGCTCGCAGATCGTTTAGTCGCTAGTCGCTAGTCGTTAGTCGTCGCTAGTCAGACACGTGACTAGCGACGACTAACGACTAACGACTGCACGCGACTTTATTTGGTTCCTGTCTTCTTTCTCGGGTCGTCAGCGGGGTTCACGTAGTTCAGCACGAACGGACCCGTCCCGTAGATCTGGATGGTCGTCTCCCCTTTCGCGGACGCGTAGTGTCGTGCATCGTCGCGGGCATTTTCGCAAAGCTGCCTGTCGTCATCGCATGCATGTCGGCGGCTCGGCCTTGTCACCGACTCCCATCATCAACGTTGCCGAGAGCACGACGACGTGCTCATCGGTCGGGTGCCAGTGCGGCGGGACGCACCTAGCCGTCCGCGAAATTTCACTCGGATCGTGAACGAGCCGGGCTTGCCGGGTCGCCATCCAGCACGGCCATTGCGCGCCAGGAGGAAGAGCAGGAGGCGCCGGCCCCCACTTCACCTGGTCTGGCAAGACCAGCTTGTGCTGGCTGGCCGCGGCGCGGCCTTCGGCTTCGACGGCGCCGGCGGCTGAGCCACGGCAACGAGAGCGCCCGTTACGACAAGAACCGAGGTCAACAGCATGATTCGAACGAGCTGGCCCATGAAACCCTCCTGATTTTGCGGCCGATGATATCCCACCTGGCGGTCGGGGACGGGGCTGCAAACGAATTGGAGGGTCGTGACGTCTAACGGGAAACTGGGAACGGGAACGGGGGAACTGGGGAACGGGGGAACTGGGGAACTGGGGAACTGGGGAACGGGGGAACTGGGGAACTGGGGAACTGCAGGGCGCTATTTTACGTAAGCCGCTCTATTGGCCCTGCGAAGCAATTGGCCGAACGGGGAGGACTGATGACGTTCTGGAAATTCTTCTCGCGCAAAGCGGAGCCGAAGCAGCGCGTGCGGGTCTGCATTGAATGCGGCATGCCGATAGCCGAGCACAAGGAGTGGTGCAGCATCCTGCGCACGCAGCAGGAGCGCGAGCGCAAAGCTGCTCCGGTCCAGCCGAAAGCCGCTGTTCAGCAGTAACGAGGGGCGGGTCGCCGCGCCCGCCCGTTCTCTACTCAGCTCCCTGATATAGTTCCGCTCGCATGCCAGCGCGGGCCGATGGGCGCGTCTCCTCGCCATCGACCCGTGGCATCGGCTTCTGGATGACCGTCGCGCTGGTCATGGGCAACATGATCGGCTCGGGGATCTTCCTGTTGCCCGCCTCCTTGGCCTCCTACGGCGCCGTCGGGCTGGCAGGCTGGCTCATCTCCACAGCCGGCGCGTTGCTGCTCGCCGTCGTATTCGCTCATCTCTCCCGACTGCAAGCCGCGGCCGGTGGTCCGTATGCGTATACCCGCCGTGCCTTCGGTGACCTCGCCGGCTTCCTCGTCGCCTGGGGATATTGGATCTCCATGTGGACTGCTCTTGGCGCCCTTGCCGTGGCGTTCGTCGGATACCTCGGCGCCGTTCTTCCGGTTCTCACCCGCACGCCGGAAAGCGGCGCCCTCGTGGCGATCGGCGCCGTGTGGGTGTTGATTGGCGTCAATACGGCTGGCGTGCGATCGGCGGCCTGGGTGCAGGTCGTGACGACCGTGTTGAAGACCGCCCCGCTGCTGGCGGTCGGAGCGGTAGGGCTGCTGCACTTCGATGCGTCACATTTCGTCGTCACGCAATCGGGGCCGCGCGCGATCATCGTCGCCATGTCCGGCGCGGCGACGCTGACGTTGTGGGCGTTTCAGGGTCTGGAATCGGCGACCGTGCCGGCGACGAGCATCGAAGATCCGGATCGAACGATTCCGCGGGCGACGCTTCTCGGCACGCTGCTGACCGCGATCGTCTACATCGCGAGCACCGTCGGTGTGATGAGCCTCCTCGTTCCCGGGTCGCTCGGACAATCGCAGGCACCGTTTGCCGACGCCGCCCGCATCATCTGGGGCGATGCCGGCGCAACGATCGTGGCTTTGGGTGCCAGCATTTCTGCGTTCGGCGCGCTGAACGGCTGGGTGCTGCTCGTCGGACAGCTCCCGCTCGCCGTCGCCGAAGATGGTTTGTTCCCGCGCGTCTTCGCGCGCCGCTCGCGCCGCGGGACGCCCGCGCTCGGGATGCTGATCGCCGGAGTACTCACGACGGCGCTCATCGCGCTGAACTACACCCGCGGTCTGGTCGACCTGTTCACGTTCTTCATTCTCTTGTCCACGCTGACCACGTTGATTCCATATGTTTCGTCGTCGATGGCGGTCTTCCTCTTCGACGACACTCGCCATGCGCGCGTGTCGCGCGCCATCGGTACAGCGGCCGCATTCGCCTTTGTGTATTCGCTCTGGGCGATCGCCGGTGCCGGCCAGGAAACGATCTATTGGGGTTTCATCCTGCTCGTCGTCGGATTGCCCGTCTACGTCGTCGTCGTGACGCGTCGATAGGGAGCTGCGAGGCGCGAGAATGTAATGCGCGACCGAGAATCGTGATCGCCATCGTGCGCCCGCACAGGCAGAACGTTGAAATTCCGCCTAAAAAGCCTAGTGAAATGGAACTTCTGTGTGCGTTCCGGTGTCGGTACGTCGCTTGCCCCTCCAAGGTGCGTGAGCGCAATTCCGTCTGCTCACCTTCAAAGGGTCAAATGAAATGTCCCGGACAGTCGGTGCGGCTATCGGTGTTCTGATATTCGTGTTGTTCTTTGCTTCGATCGGTGCGCGCTTCTCGCGGACGGCGCCTGACGCGCCAGCGCCGATCGCCTCGGCGGTCAACAGATAAATCGCTAGTCCTTCCCACTCGGACCTTCTCGGACGTCCGTTTCACTGGAACGTCGTACTTTGCGCCGCACCGGATCGCCAGCAAGTCCCTGGCGGCGGCGCGAGTGTCGGCGGCCAGACGTCAGGGAAAATTCTGCGTTTCGGTCGAGCCTGCCGGCGGCGGGATTCGGAAAGTAATGACCACCGAACCCAGACGAATCCGATCTCCGTCATTCAGCGCCAACGACGAAGTGATGCGTCGCCCGCCGACATATGTTCCATTCTTGCTGCCCAGGTCTTCGACCGCTGCGCCGGATGGCTCGAGCACGATCTTCGCGTGGTGACGCGACACGCCGGGCGCGTCAATCCACACGCTTGCGTCCGGCGCGCGCCCGAGGATGTTCTCTCCTTCGCTGAGGGCGATCTGCCGCTTTTCCCACACGAGCCAGTACTTCACGCCGGGCTTCATCGTCCCCTCTTGCGGGCCCGTTTCCCGCACATCGCCGATGAACCAGTACCCGAATCGGTGCACCGTCCTCAGGTAGCGCGGCTGTTCCGCGGCATCGTCGAGGGCGCGCCGGATTTCAGCGACGAGACCGGCGAGGTTCGTTTCCTGTACGAAAGTCGAAGGCCAAAGCTTGTCGTGCAATTCGGCCTTCGACATCGCGCGTGAACGATTCTCGACCAGCAGCATCAACAGATCGAAGGCCTTCGGCGACAGGTGCACTTCCGTGACGTGATTGGAGCCGGGGGCCGAGTCCCCGCCGCTGGTCGTGGACGCGGCGGGAACGCGCAGCAACCTGCGGGTCCGCGAGTCGATGGTGAAGTCATCGAACTGATACGTCACATCGCGAATTTTAGCAGGCCGGCCTGATGCTGCGTGGCGTCAGTCTCCCTTCCTGGACAGCATGAAGTTATTGAAGACGAACGTCGCGACTTTGATAGCGGACTGCTGTCCGGCGACGTTGTCGAACCTGTAATGAATACCCCCATGGACGCGGCTATCCGCCTGAGCCTGCGCCAGCTCCCAGAATCCGGCGAAATTTCGCGTGACGTCGGGCTGCCCCGTGCTGCCGAGCCACAAAACTGTTACCGGGACATCGTCGGTTCCGAGCGCCAGTCGCAGGACCGTTGCCGCACCGGCGCCGACGCTGGCCATGTTGCCCGCATACGAGGGGTATGTCGGGGTGGTGATCAGCGGACTCCATCCAGGGTCGGCATCGGTGGCGAGGTTGAAATCTTCGTCCGCCCGCCGAATCGCCGTCACCGGCCGCCACAACTGGTAGACGAACTTGCTCGTATGGCTTGTTTGCACGGCGTCGTTGATTGCGACATTGACGAGCACGAACAGGCGTGCGGTGTCGACCACGGATAAGCCAAATTTCCGCGCGGCATCGCGTGTCACGTTGTTCCACATCGCGAAGAGCGTCGTGCGCGTGACGACGCCGGCAAACAACCGGGAACGGAGCGTCTGTTCGTCTGACCTGACCATGCTCGTAGCCGAGCCCACCAGTTTCACCTCGTTGAAGCCCTCGGCGTATTTGCGGAGTCCAGCTGCGGCGGCGGCGGTGGCAGGTAGAGCGTCTGCTGTCGGCAGCGCGAAGGGAACCACGCCGGGAAAGTGCGTGAACCGAGGCTGGGTTGCCGGGGGGCGTGCGCTGCCAGAGTCCCGGGATGGCTGGCGGCTCGTACGCCGGCGGGGTGACCTGCCAGCCATCGTTTGCGCGCCAGTCGAGCACGCGGGCGGCCGCGTGACGCCCGATCGCTCTTCCCTGTCGCGCCAGTCCGTGTGGAATGTCTTCGAGCTGGTCCTGGAGCTTGGCATCGAAGGTCGCCTGGCTGGCTGGGATCAATGACACCAGGATGTCGTGTGCCGCCTGCGCCGCCGCAGCCTCCGCCGAGGCGCCGTGCGACCCATGGATTCTTCCGACGTAGGGGTGTACTCGCGTTCTATCGCGTTCACCGCATCGAACATCGCGATGTGCAGCATCGCGTAGAAGCGCGGGGACATCAGCCCAGCGGTGGCAGGAATCGTATCCTGCAGCGTCTGATTCCACTCGATGATGACCTCGGCGCTTCCGCGCGAATTGGCCCGGACGGCGTCGCTCGATCCGGCGAGCGCGGTTGCCGCCAGAGCAACGGCGAAGACCTGCGTTTTCATGACCTTCTCCTTGGCCGGCAGAAAGAGGTGAGGTGCCGGTTCGCGATGAAGTTACGCAGGAAGCGTCGGCGCAGTCCTAAGGGAAGCGTGGCGTTTCGATGGGATCTCGATGTGTGCGGATGGCACCGCACTCGGGATGGGGCTGGCCGGTCGATAGATCTCGCACGTTGATGCAGTCTTTCGGGTCGGGAAGTGCTTTCCGCTCGACCACGCTCGAAACGGGCTGCTGCGCATCGACGTAGCCCAGGGAGGCAAGCCGCTCCCGCAGGTCATCCGGCGCCGGCGCCGGCGTCGACCGCTCCGACCGGAGCGCACGCAGCCGGCCATGCAGCGCCGCCGCGAGATCCCGCCGCTCGTCGTACAAATTGTGCTCTTCGAACGGGTCGCGATCGAGATCGTAGAGCTCGGGGCGAGGAGCTCGATGACCTTGAATCGACCGTCGCTCAGCGCCCGCAGAGGGCTCCAGCCGAATCGCTGCGGGTACATCGACTCGAAATAGCCATCCAGATCGAGTCACGCCGCCGCCCGCTCATGAGATCGACCAGACTGATGCCGTCGGTCTGCTGCGCCGGCAGACCAAGCATGTTGAGAACCGTCGGCATGATGTCCGTCAACCGGACCAGCTCACCAACACGTCCAGGTCAGAACCGGGTCGCCCGTTGGTGACGTCTTGAGTCGAACCGTTGGACAACCGCAGAATCATGGACAACTGAACGGTCTCGCCTGGAGCCACCGAGCGGGGACCCACGATCTCGAGTGCGACACCGATGGCGTTGTTCGCCGGCGGAGCAGGAATGCCCGGGGTCGTGGGTCCCCTGTCGCAGGCGACGAGGAACGCTGAGACACCGATGGCGCTAGCCAGACCTGACACGAGCGGAGCGATTCGCATGATGCCCCCACGAGCTGTCTGACGATGATAACGAGCGGATTTTTCGTGAGTTTTGAGGATTTCATGAGTTTTCGATTAGCCTTTTCGTTGGTCACACAAAGGAGCCACAAAATGCGCGGATTGACGGGATTGACGGCCCTCCTGGTCACACTACTTGCCGGACCCGCGGCAGCCCAGACGGGCGATTCCATCAGCCAGGCGATTCGTCAGGCTTGGGACGATGCAAAGGGGAACCTGCGGCAATCGGCGGAGTTGATACCGGAGGCCGACCTGGGATTCAAGCCGACCGAGCAAGTTCGTACGTTCGGGCAGATCCTGGCGCACGTTGCCGGCGCCAACTACGTGTTCTGTTCGGCGGCCAAGGCGGAGAAGAGTCCATTCACGGAAGAGCACTTCGAGAAAACGGCGAAGACGAAAGCGGAGATCGCCAAGGCCGTGAACGATTCCATCGCCTATTGCGATGCGGCTTTCAAAGCTCTAACGGACAAGAGCGCGGCCGAGTCGATCGCGATGCCGTTCGGCATGGGGAACCGGCCCAGGGTCTCGGCGCTCGTGGGCAACACCGGACACGTGCAAGAACACTACGGGAATCTGGTGACGTATTTCCGGATCAAGGGCATGGTCCCTCCGTCGAGCCGTCGCTGAGCGCGATTGAGAGGACGAGCCAGCTGCGAACGGCAACTCTTCATCGACGACGTCTGCTTGTGGGTTTCAACGCGGAGAACGCAGCGGAGCAGAGACGTCATGGGTAATTCGCCTGGACGGGCTGGCGTACCCGCGCAGCGCGGCACGCCAGCCCACAGACGCAACTAGCCATCCCAGGCGTCTCAGCGGTCCTCGGCGCTCTCTGCGTTTTGCTTTTAGACACGCGGCTGTCGCTGAATTAGAACGCTCCAATGAGCCGCAGCGCCGCGACCGCGGCGAACGCCAGCAGCAGCGCGTCGAATATCCGCTGCGGCACGCGGCGGATGATCCACCGTCCGCCGAGCAGACCGACGGCGATCGCTGGAACCAGCAGTACGTTCAGCAGGAGCGTCTTCCCGTGAATCAGGCCGAGCGCGAGGCTGAATGGAACCTTGAAGGCATTGATGATGAGAAAAAACCAGGCGAACGTGCCGACGAACTCGAACTTCGGCAGACCGACCGCCAGGCAATAGATCGCGAAGATTGGCCCCGCCGCGTTCGCCAGCATCGTCGTCATGCCGGCGAGTAACCCGATTGTCCAGGCGAACCAGGGCGAATGCGGGATGTTGCCAAACCACTCGGGCCGATAGTTGCGCGTGACCTGCAGGACGGTCAGCGACAGGATGATCCAGCCAATCGTCGGCTTGAAGGCCGCGTCGCTCAGGCCGCGCATCAGGAGGGCACCGATAGCTACGCCGCTGCACGCCGGCGGCAGCATGCGGCGCACGTAGTCCCAGCGCGCGTGCTGGTGGAAGAGCGTGACCGCACCGACGTCGCCGATGAGCAGCATCGGCAGGACGACACCGGTTGAATCCCGCGCGCCGAACAGGAAGGCGAAGATGAGCACGTGAACCAGGCTCATCCCGGCCAGGCCAGCCTTGCCGATGCCGAGACCGACGGCTCCGACGATTGCCAGGAGCCACTGAGCGGGCGTCAGGTCCGGCAATTCAGTTCGAGCCGCTGCGTCCGATCGCCTTGTTCAAGTCCTCCATCGTCGCCACTCGCGGTCCGTGCAGGGCCAGGATTTTCGCGACGTCGAGCTGCAGCTTCTTCACCTGGTCGGCGAATTCGATCGAAAACGGGTTGGGCGTTGCCGGCGGCGGTGCATTGGCCGGCAGCGGCGCGAACAGATCCGCTTGCATCACGATCTTCTCTGCCGGGAGATAGACCGCGAGGATCCCGCTGTTGTGGCGGCTGGGAACGATGTGCAAGTCGATGGTGCGTGAACCATCGGTGAGCTGCCCGCGATCGCCGACAGCCTGGAACCGCGCGCGCTTCTTCGACTGCGCCAGACGATCCGGATTGATCGTTCGTGGCGCCGCCCATGCCTTTTCGAAGAACGACTGATTCGAGCGGTGCGTGACCACCGTCGCACCCTCGTCCACGAATGGCCGCAAACCGCCGGAATGGTCGAAGTGCACGTGCGTGTTGACGACGTAGCGAATCGGTTTGGCGGGAAACAGCTCTTTCGTCTTCGCGATGACGGCCAGACTTCGCGCTTCCGACTGCGGCCCCTCGACAACGACGACGTGATCGCGCATCCCGATTGCGACGCTGTGGTGGCTGCCGCCGGTCAGGTAGTGGACGCCGGGCGCCACCTCCTCGGAAGCGACCTGTATCGGTGCGACAGGCTTGTTGACCGACTCGGGCACCGCAAGATCGAGCGACGGATTCTTCACAACTGCGGAGATCGTCAGCTCGAGCGTCGGATGTCCGCCTTGTGACTGCTGGATTCTTGCCGGAAAGCTCACACCGCCGAAGTCGCGATATCCGCTGTAGGTCGTTTCGACGAGCATGTCGCCCAGCACGGGATTGTCGATCCAGGTCTGCACACGTTCGACCTGGTTCTGCGCGTTGAGCCTGCCGACGACACGATATTTGCCATCCTGCGTAAACGTGACTTCGGTCGAGCCGCCCGAGCGTCGCGACGTCGCCTTGTTCGCAGCTCGCGGCCTTGACGAAGCCGTGCGGCGTCGACCACACGAACAACTTCCGTTCGACGACTACGGCCTCGGCCACGGGCGGTGGTGCCGGTGGTGTCGCCGGCGGCGGTGCGCCGGCGGCAGGCTGTGGCACGTTCCACCCGTTGTTGCCGCTGAGCGCCAGCACCTGGCGCTGCTGGCCAGTGAACGGTGCGACGCCGGGCGGCAGCGGGTTGGGAACCGTGCGGACGATCTCCAGGCGCAGTCGCGGCATCTCGTAGTCGATGATTGCCGTGTAGCTCTCCACGTTGAGCCGTGGCCACGCGCCGCCAGCCGCGTACGGCTGGCCGACGTTGAAGCTCGCTCCCGAACCGGTGAACTGGAGCGACTTGATGGTGTCGGCACCGAGCGCCGCTGCCGCCGCACTGATGGCATCGGGTTGTTGCGCCGACGTGGCAACGGCGAGCACCAGGACCGTGAGGGTGGAAAGAACGAGCTTATGCATCCGCGTATAGTAAACGCTCTCCGTCGTTTCAGGACGCATTTCGTGTGGATTGAGGCGCATCGAATTCGATATTCTTGCAGCGCGAAGAGCGACAGGAGAAGGGAGGGAGCTTTGGCGTGGGTTCGGATGTGCCTAAGACCTTGCCACGTCAGTAACCAGAAAAATTGGGTGTCTCTCTTTCTCAGTTCTCCTGTCGTTTACAGGCGGAAGCATTGGGCCCTCGCAACGCTCGCGCCGTCGCTTCATCCGCCGGAAAGAACGCTTCGACCGCCAGCTCGGACAGCGTGATGTCGATTGGTGTGCCGAACACCGTTGTGGTGCCGAAAAACGCCAAGATACCGCCCGGCGTGCGCAGTTCGAACGGCACGATGACGCCGGCGTAGTCGCGCGGCGGACGCGCGCTGTGCTCGGCTTCGTTCTGCATCGGGTAGTGCCGGAGCTCGTGCAGGAGATCGACCAAGACCTGATCGTTGGTACTCTCGACCTGCCGTCGCAGCCGTTCGAGCAGATGACTGCGCCATTCGACGAAGTTCACGATGCGCGGTGCCAGTCCACTGGGATGCAGGCTTACGCGGAGGACGTTGACGGGCGGTGTGAGCAGCGACTGATCGATCCCTTCGAGCATGGGTGCGACAGCGGCGTTGGCGGCGACCAGTGACCAGTGACGGTCAACCGCGATCGCCGGAAACGGCTCGTGTCCCTTCAACACGAGCTCGACGGCGGCCCGGGCGGTAGCCAGCGCCGGATCGGTGAGCGCCCGTTCGGCATACACTGAGGCAAATCCGGCGGCCTGCAGGAGCGCGTTCCGCTCACGAAGAGGCACCTGCAGGTGCTCGGCAAGCTTCAGCACCATGTCGCGGCTGGGTTGCGCCCTTCCGCTCTCGACAAAGCTCACATGCTTCGCGGAGATCTCGGCGTCGAGCGCCAGCTCCAGCTGGCTCACCCGGCGCCGCTGACGCCATTCACGCAGCAGATCTCCCACCGGACGTACGTTGGCGATCATGGCGCAACGATAATCCACCCGTGGCGTCGCGCCAATTACCTCGGAGGTAATCGACACGGGACTCGCCGCCGTCGATCATCGAGACCATCAAGGAGGCTTCGATGATGACTTTGAACTCGGCGGCTACTCTTCGACTTCTGCTGGCGCTGGATGCAGCGGTGAGCGGCGCGACCGGGATAGCGATGATCGCCGCAGCAGATTTTCTCGAGCCGCTCTTCAACGTACCGGCGTTGGTGATGCGCTCAGCGGGTGCGATGCTGCTTCCGTTCGCGGCAATGGTGTTCTTCTTCTCCCGGCCAGCGCAGCTCACGCCATCGCGCGCCTGGGCGGTCGTGGCGCTCAACGTCGCCTGGGTGGTCGCGAGCGTCCTGGTACTGGTGACGGGATGGATCCAGCCGACGACACTAGGCCTGGCATTCGTGCTGTTCCAGGCCGTGGTCGTGGCTGGGCTTGCGGAGCTGCAGTTCACGGGGCTGCGCAGGTCGGGCGCGGCAGCTGGCTAGCGCATTCGCATGGCCGCCCTGCGCACCTCATCCTCCGTGTACGCCGCGAACATGAACGGCTGCGATCGTAAATACGACGCCACGTCGTCCAGCGTCAGCTTCAGCGTGGCCAGCCGTTCGGGATCGACGAAGATCTGCGCGTTCTCAGGCTCGTAGTACGTGATCAGCGTGCGCGTGTCGGGATCGAAGCGCTTGTGAAGCGCATCGACGATATCAGGCGCGTAGTGGCGGCGCGTGCCCCCGGTGACGGCCGGTTCCGACGGCATCCCGTGGTCGGCCGTGACGGCAAGGAGAAAGTCACCGCCGGTGCGTTCCTCGATCATCTTCAGGATGCGACCGAGCTGTCGATCCATCTCCGCGAGCGTCAGCGCCAGTTCTTTCGACTCCGGGCCGTGCTGGTGACCGACGTAGTCCGCGCCCTTGTAGTTCAGGAGCAGCAGATCGGTGATTGCATCCTTGCCGATTGGCTGGCTGTCGAGGAGCCGGGTAAAGGCTTCGGCCTCGAACGGCGGGAAGAGTGCCGAGCGGCGGACCCCCGAGGGTGTGTCAATCTTGTGCCCCATCCACATGCCGTCCTGTGGCCAGAGGGTTCGCGCGTCGAGCTCGGCGATCGTGGCTGGCTGCGTGAAGCAATCCATGTTGGTGAGCCACTTCCCCGATCGCTCGTCGTAACCCGCATGCGTGACCTTCGTTCCGCTGACCTGACACGCGCCATGCCCGCCGAGGGCCGTGCTCGCCGGCACGCTGCTGCCCTGGGCGACGATAATTGCGCGGCCCCCGGTCTGGAGCTGCCATACGTCGGCAAGCGTAGGGCACGCCAGATCGCGAGGATCCCAGCCGCCGAACATGTCGTGACGGCCTTTGCGCGTCCGCTCGTACAGATTGTTGCCTGTGATGCCGTGCACGCGCGGATCCGCGCCGGTGGCGATGGTCGCATGGCCGACGGCGGTGTTGCTCGGGAGCATGTTGAGGCGGGCGCGGGTGAACGACGCGCCGCGTGCGCGCAGCCCTGACAGGGTTGGCAATTCCTTCGCAAATCGAGAGAAATAATCCGGCCGCATGCCGTCGAGTACGAGGATCAGCACCGCGCGCGGCGGCGGCACGCCCGGTCGCACGATCGGAAGCACGCGGCCGCTCGCGGCTGGCGAGAGCACCGCACCGAGAATCGACGCGACGGTCACGGCGACGTCCTGTTGCGCCGCCGGAACGGTGTACGACCCCGCGCGGATGTTCTTGCCGACGAAAAACAAGGGGATCGACGTGTCGTACGGCCACGGAGAGCCGTGCATATAGCGGATGTCCGGCTCGTCGCGCGTGATGATGTCTCCCTGTCGCGGCACGACCATCACCTGCCCGCTGCGGCCAGGAAAATATCCACGGGCGAACATCTCGAGAAACTGCGCGCGCGACGCGGCAGCCGCCGGACTTGCCAGCGACGAACGCGAGGACGGGGCGGCCGCGGGTGGAGCCTGCGACGCGAGGATGACCGTGGTGGCCGAGCTGATGGCCAAAGCGACAATGATCCTGGACATGTCGCGAGTCTAACTTTCGCCGCGAAATCTTTACAGCCCGGTTTCGCGTCGGCGATAGAATGAGCGCCGCATTCAGGATTCAGGACGAGGTCAAACTCCCATGAAACGAATTCTTTGCGCCGTTCGGGCGACGGTGTTTCTGATCCTCTCCGCCGCTTCCGCGTCGGCCCAATTCGAGACCGCATCGATCGTCGGCACCGTTCGCGATAACTCCGGCGCGGTGATCGGAGAAGCGACGGTCACCCTGACCAACGTGGCCACCGGCGTGAGCCAGACGAAGATCTCCGATGCGAGCGGCATCTTCGAGTTTTCGACACTGCGAATCGGCACCTATCTGGTCACCGCCGAGAAGGCCGGGTTCGCCGTTGCGGTGGCGGACGGCATCGAGCTGACGGTCGGCGCACGGCAGCGCGTCGACTTGACGATGCAGGTGGGACAGCTGACGGAGCGGGTCGAGGTGCTGGCGGCGGCGACCCGGCTCGAGACCGATACGAGCCAGCGCGGCCAGGTCATCACCGGCGATCAGACCCGTGCGCTGCCGCTGAACGGCCGCGACTACTCCGCACTGGCACTGCTGACGACCGGCGTGCGGCAGTCGGCGATTGGCACCGGCGGATTTACGCCGCGCGAGGGCTCGTTCAACATCAACGGCCTGCGCAGTACGGTCAACAACTTCCTCATCGACGGCGTCGACAACAACGCCTACGGCACCAGCAACCAGGGCTTTTCGAACCAGGTCATGCAGCCGGCGCCGGATGCGGTGGCCGAGTTCAAGGTCGTCACCAACAACATGAGTGCCGAGTACGGACGTGCGGCAGGCGGCGTCATCAACGTCGCCTATCGCAGCGGCACGAATGCGTTTCACGGCAGCGGCTTCGAGTTCTATCGCGACACGAAGTTCAACGCGACCGGATTCTTCAAGCCACCGGCCGGCGGCAAGCCGCCGCTCGAACGCAATCAATTCGGCGGCGTCATTGGCGGTCCGATCATTCGCAACAAGGCGTTTTTCTTTGCCGATTACGAAGGCTTCCGGCAAACGCGCGCCCTGGTGACGACGTCAACGATTCCGACAGTGGCGCAGCGCCAGGGCGTGCTCACGGTTGCCGTCACCAATCCGCTCACCGGCAGCACGATTCCCGCCGGCAGCCCGATCCCGATGACGACGTTTGCGCGCAGTGTGCTCGAAGGACTTCCCGAGCCCACGTCGGCCGGTACGGCGAACAACTACGCCATCCTGCAGGAGTTCACGAACGATACGGACAAGATGGGCGGCAAGGTCGATTACCAGGTCAGTCCTCGCCTGTCGTTCTTCGGCCGCGCCGGCTACCGCGACGTGGACATCACGGATCAACCGCCGATTCCGCTGCCCTCCGGCGGCGACGGCAACGGTTTCACCTACGTCACGAACAAGCAGGTTGCGTTCGGTTCGACCTGGTCGCCGACGAACAACTCGCTGTTCGAGTTCCGCTTCGCCTGGTCGGATACCACGGCGGGCAAGAATCCTCTGGCGCTTGGCTCGGGCAGCGCCGCGGATCTGTTTGGGATAACCGGCCTGCCGACAGACGAGCGTGTCGCCGGCGGTCTGCCATCGCAGCTCATCACCGGTTACTCGAACCTCGGCCGCCAGGCGACGAACCCGCAGTGGCAGTTCCCGATGGTCTTCAATCCGAAGATCAACTACATCCTGACGCGCGGCCGGCACTCGATGAAGACCGGCTACGAGTTCCAGCACATTCAGACGGAAGTGCAGGACGTCAACCCGCTGTACGGACGCGATCAGTACGCCGGACAGATCACGCGACCGGCCGGTGCGGCGGCCAACAATCTCTACAACCTCGCCGACTTCATGCTCGGCCTGCGCAGCACCTACGCGCTCAGCAACATCCTGGTCGCCAATCTGCGTCAGAACATGCACTTCGCGTACGTGCAGGACGATTTGCGCTTCAACGACAAGCTGACGCTGAATCTCGGCCTGCGCTACGAGTTCGCGACGCCGCACTGGGAGAAGGACAACGTGCTGTCCAACTTCGACGCCGAGCGGCGGGTGATGGTCCAGGCACGGGACGGATCGCTCGAAGATCGCACCACGATCAAACCGGACCGCAACAACTTTGGTCCGCGCCTCGGCCTCGCCTATACGGTGACGCCGCGAACGGTCATCCGCAGTGGTTACGGGATCAGCTACGTGCACTTCCACCGTGCCGGCGGCGCCAACGTGCTGCCCATCAACGGCCCGCAGGTCATCAATGCCGTCGTCGTGCAGACCAACGCGCTCGATCCGAGCTTCCGCCGCACCGAGCAGGGCTACCCGACTGGACTGACGGATTCCTCGCGCTTCGATCCGCTTGCGGCGAACATCACCTACATGCCGCGCGATTACCATTCCAGCCGCGTGCAGAGCTGGTTTGCCTCCGTGCAGCGTGAGCTCGGCCAGAACATGATTCTCGACCTTGCCTACGTGGGGAACGCGGCGGACGACATGCTGCTCTTCGCCAACTTGAACCAGGCCGCGCCGAACAACAGCGCGGGCACGATTCCGTTGCAGGCACGCCGTCCGATCCCCGGCTTCGCGGACATCACCTACTCGTTCAACGGCGGCAAGTCGCGCTACAACGCGCTTCAGGCGAAGTTCGACTGGCGTATGCGCGGCGGATTGTCGGTGCTCAACTCGCTGACGCTGTCGAAGACGGAGGACAACGGCGCCGGCTCGCTCGAGAACCCAAACGGGAACTTCCCGGCGCCGCAAGACTTCTTCGACATGGACGCGGACTTCGGATCTCTCCGCGTACCATCAGCCCTACAACAACACCACGAGTGTCGTGCTCCAGCTGCCGTTCGGCCGCGGTCGCCGATTCCTGACCGACCCTTCGCCGCTGGTCGAGGCGCTCGTCGGCGGCTGGCAGATCGCGGGGATCAATACGATCTATTCCGGAGAGACGGTGACGCTCATTTATGCGCCGGCCGCATCGTTCCAGGTCTCGGGGATTCAGCAGGACTTCCGCGGAGCAAACAACTATCGACCGAACTTGAACGGCAATCCCGTTCTACCGGCCGACGAGCGCACGCCTTCCAACTACCTCGATCGCAACGCCGTCATCATCCCGACCGATCCGAGCCAACCGTTCGGCAACGCGCCGCGCAACAACATCCGCGGTCCGTTCATCTGGCAGATCGATTTCGTCGCCGGGAAGCGGTTTCCGATGCCCTGGCGATCGGGCGAGGCCGAGTTCCGATTCGAGGCGTTCAACCTGCTGAACCGCACGAATTT
This sequence comes from uncultured Acidobacteriota bacterium, assembly GCA_963804245.1. Classification (GTDB taxonomy): domain Bacteria; phylum Acidobacteriota; class Vicinamibacteria; order Vicinamibacterales; family 2-12-FULL-66-21; genus CAWDPQ01. The sequence continues at coordinate 123,135 of CAWDPQ010000021.1, read as the reverse complement.
CCGTGCGCCGAACGGCAACCGCAGCTTAGCGGCGTTCGGGACGATCACGACAACCTACGATCCACGGCAGCTGCAGCTGGGATTCAAGTTGATGTTTTAGGAGGGGTCAGATCTTGTTTCTTGCACGTTTTGTCCTCTTTCGTGGAAAACGTTGCAAGAAACAAGTATGACCGCGGGGGAGGCAGAACATGCTCCACAACCGATCCTTCGGGCTGTTCAAACGATGACGGCAGTTCATGGCCGTCCTTGCGTTGAACACAGCCTCGACTAAGCTCCAACTCTAGGCCAACGGCACCGAGACGTCGTCACCAGGGCTAGGGCGGCGCCGATCGGCTGACACGGCTGCGATCGGTGATCTTCGCTTCTAAGAGCCACAGCGAGCCAGCGTTACGCGATCAGGTCTCGCTCTGTTAGCTCTTGCAAGTGGCCGTCGTCTGATTGCAGCGCTTAAACCCGCAACTTCCACAAAACACCTCTCAACTTCCAAGCAGGGTAGTTCGTCACGATCTGGGTGAAGTCCGTTCAGCCATACCGCTTTCGTGCGAATTTCACCTCGAAGGTACGAAACGACTCCGTTTGGGAATTGGAAGTCGGCAGTTGGAGTTGGAGAGCTAACGTCTCGGAAACTGATCGGGATTGTCCGTGAAGAGTGCGTCGACGCCGATACGGTAGAGAAAATCGGCCATCTCTTCTTTCACCGTCTTCCCGGCTGGGACATTGGAGAGCGGAACGTGTAGGGCGTAAGCGTCAAGCCGGCGGCTCGCGCACGAGGAGCGAGCGTCGTATCGGCGAGCAACAGCGCTTTCGCCGGCCCAAGCCCGTCCGCAAACTGGCGGACGTGTTTCAGACCGTCGTCGGTCAGCCATTTGCCTCTGCCTGGATCCAGATCGCTGACCAGAAAGGTCAGCGGGATCGTCGCCCCCGCCTTGCGCATCTTCTGCAAGCTGTCCGCTGAAAACGACTGGATGATCACCGGCGTCTTCGGATCGGAGGCGGGACGATCCAGCTTGTTCTTCGCGAGCTGTGCCAGCACCAGCTGCTCCATGTCGAAGCCACGGCTTCCGTAGACCTCGGGTCCCTTTGTCTCCGGATAGAGTCCGGCCCTGCCTTTGATGAGATCTATAGCCTCCTGAAACGTCGGGATGCGTTCCCCTTTGAACTTCGCGTCGAACCACGATCCTGCGTCGAGAGTCTTCAGCTCCTGCAGCGTGAAATCCGAGACGTTCCAGGTCTTCAGGTTGTCAGGTCCCGTGGTGCTCCGTTGTGGAAACACCTCTTCGACGTTCGTCGTGCGCTCCAGCGTCAGGTCGTGCAGACAGACCAGGACTCCGTCTTTCGAGATCTGCAGGTCCTGCTCGACGAAGTCCGCTCCCTGCTCGATTCCGAGCCGGTAGGCGGCGAGCGTGTGCTCGGGCGCATATGCCGACGCACCGCGGTGGGCGATGAGAATCTTCCGTGAAGATTGGCCGCTGACGATGGCGAGGGCCGCGGACATGCTAATCACCGTGAGAGCGACGCGACATGCAGAATGTGTGGTCATGCGTTGTTCTTGAATGCGAGCGTCGAAGCGACGTCGCGACGATACTCATCGAGCTCCGTAGCCAGTCGTGCGCCGTCCCACTTGAGCTCCGACGCCATGAGCTGCGCCGCTGTCTCCGCGGCATCCAGACCTTGATCCGCTGATGCCCCCAGGAGGGTTCGCCGCCGCAAGAAGTCGGATAGCCTGACGCAATGCTCGAAACGCACCGAGTAGACTACCTGGGCCGCGATTTCCGGGTACTTCGGCGAAAGCCGACGATCCAGCCCCTCGGACCGCGCCAGCCTGATCACGTCCGCCGCCCGCGTTCCGTACAAATCATATAGAAAGGACGCGGCCTGCACCGTTTCCCCGGCGTGGCCCGCTAACGGTCGCGCGCCTGGCAGCGGGGCATCCGCAGTTACCGATGGCCGTTCCGCCTTCAAGCGACGGCACACCGCATCGGTGACCTCCTCGGCAATTGCGCGGTATCCGGTAATCTTCCCCCCGAGCACAGAGATAACCCCCGGCGGCGCGACCGGGGCTCCCTCCACGACTTTGTGCATCCGTGAGACGGAAGATTCCCTGCCAGATCGCCGCACGAGCGCGCGCACGCCGGCCGTCGTATAGAGGACATCCTCCAGCCGCAGCTTGGGAAAGACGGAGCCAACCGACTCGACGAGGTAATCCACGTCGGCGCGCGTCGCTCGGACATCCGCAGGATCGCCGCTGTAGTCCGTGTCCGTCGTCCCAATCCAGGTCAACCCCGCCCGCGGAATGGCAAAAAGCAGTCGCTCATCGACACGCGAGTACAGCACCAGCGCCGACGACGTGAGCGGCGGGACGACGATGTGGATGCCTTTGGTGGTACGAATACGGCCCGGCCGCCGTCCGGTGAGCGTTTCCGTGGTGGGTTCCAGCCAGGCGCCGGTCGCATTGACGAGCACGCGCGCGTCGACGTTGGCCTCCGACCCGTCGATCGTGTCGCGAACCCGCAGCCGGGGCGTGGCCGCCACCACCTCGCAATAGTTGAACGCCAGTGCGTGCTGTGCCGTGGCATCGAGCACGTTTTCGAGCGCCAGACGCTCCGGGGAGTCAACCCTGGCGTCGTAATAGGCGGCCGCACCGCGCACGTCAGGCCGGTTCAACGCGGCGTCAACCTGACGCGCGGTTTCCGCTGGCAGCCAGCGCCGCGACGGGAGGCTCTTGTCGTAGCTCAGGGCGTCGTACAGCGCGAGACCCAGTCGCAGCTTGAGCGGCGAGATACGGCTGCCGTCGAAGAAGGGGATGAGAAACTCGAGCGGTTTGACGAGATGGGGAGCAATGCGCAGCAGCGTCTCCCGCTCGCGCAGATCGAGCCGCACGAGCCGCAGGTCCAGCATCTCCAGATACCGGAGTCCGCCGTGGATGATGCGCGTGGAGGCGGACGTGGTGCCGCTCCCGAAATCGCGACGTTCGAAGAGCGCGACCCGCAGGCCGCGCAGCGCCGCATCGCGGGCAATGCCGCAGCCGATGATGCCGCCGCCGATGATCGCGACGTCGACGGTCTCGTTCTCGAGTTGGGACAATCTACTCATCAAGGTTCCAGCTGCCAGCTCCCAGCCGCCAGCCTCCAGCTTCCAGCCACCAGCTCTCAGCCTCCAGCGTCAGCATCTAGTTTCTAGTACGACGCTCCGGAATCCGAAGCTCGTAGCTCGTGGCTCGCTGCCCGTAGGCTGGTAGCTGGAAGCCGGCAGCAGGAAGCTGTAGCATTGCGCCCCATGCAGACTTATCTTGCGGAAGTCGTCGGGACGTTGCTCCTCGTTCTTCTCGGAGATGGTGTGGTGGCCAACGTCGTGTTGAACCGGACGAAAGGGCAGAATGCCGGATGGGTGGTCATCACGCTCGGGTGGGGCGTGGCGGTGGCGATGGCGGTCTACGCCGTGGGCCGGATCAGCGGCGCGCACTTGAACCCGGCGGTCACCGTCGGTCTGGCGGCGATCGGCAGTTTCAGCTGGGCCGACGTGCCAGGTTACATCGCCGCGCAAATGCTGGGAGCCTTTCTCGGGGCGATTCTCGTGTGGCTGACGTATCTGCCACATTGGGCGGTGACGGCGGATCCAGGCGCGAAGCTGGCCGTGTTCGCCACAGGCCCGGCCATCCGCAACACCGCGGCAAATTTCATCTGCGAGCTGGTCGGCACAGCCGTCCTGGTTTTTGGCGTGCTCGCCATCGCCGCCAACGCCCAGACCCTCAACAAGCCGGGAGATGTCGACCTCTCCTTCGTGTTCAGCCGCGGGCTCCAGCCGCTGCTGGTTGGCGTGCTCGTGCTTGGCATCGGCCTGTCGCTCGGCGGTCCTACCGGCTACGCGATCAATCCGGCGCGCGACCTGGGACCGCGCCTGGCGCATGCCATCCTGCCGATTCCCGGCAAAGGCACGTCGGACTGGGAGTATGCGTGGATTCCCGTCGTCGGGCCGCTCGTCGGCGGCGTGGTCGGCGCGGGACTTTACTTTCTGATTGGTTTCTAACGCTGAAGGCGTCAGCTTCCGAGTTCCGAGGAATCCGGCTGGTAGCTGGCAGCTGGAAGCTGGCAGCTGAAGGCTGGCAGCTGGAGGCTACATGCGACAGTACGTCGGCGCGCTCGATCAAGGCACCACGAGCACCCGTTTCATGGTGTTCGATCGAGGGGGGCAGGAGATCGCCCGGCATCAGGTCGAACACGATCAGATTCTGCCGCGGCCGGGGTGGGTCGAGCACGATCCGCTGCAGATTGCCGCGCGCACGAACGAGTCGATTGCCGGTGCGTTGCAGGCTGGCCGGCTGACGGCCGCGGATCTGGTGGCGATAGGTGTTACCAACCAGCGTGAAACAACCGTCGTCTGGAACCCGAAAACCGGCAGGCCCTGGTACAACGCCATCGTCTGGCAGGACACGCGCACCGATCGCATCGTCTCCGCGCTCGACCGCGCGTCGGCTGACCTCATCAGGACGCGCACGGGGCTGCCTCCGGCAACGTATTTTTCCGGCGCGAAAATTCAGTGGATTCTCGACAACGTCGACGGTGTGCGCGATGCAGCCGCGCGCGGCGAAGCGGTGTTCGGGAACATCGATACCTGGGTCATCTGGAACCTGACCGGCGGCCGCGACGGCGGCGCGCACGTCACCGATGTGACGAACGCGAGCCGTACCATGCTGATGGATCTGCGGACACTCGACTGGGATGACGATCTTCTGAAGATCTTCGGCATTCCACGCCAGATGCTGCCGTCGATCCGTCCCTCGTCCGACAGCGCCTCCTACGGTTCGACGCTCCGCAGCGGGCCGGTCGGCGGCGAGGTCCCCGTGAGCGGCGACCTCGGCGATCAACAGGCGGCAACCGTCGGACAGGTGTGCGTGACGCCTGGCGAAGCGAAGAACACCTACGGGACCGGCAACTTCATGCTCCTCAACACGGGACGGGACATCGTCCCCTCGAAGGCCGGGCTGCTGACGACCGTCTGCTACCGGGTCGGCAACGCTCCTGCCATTTACGCTTTGGAAGGGTCGATCGCCGTGACCGGTTCGGCGGTGCAGTGGCTGCGCGATCAGCTCGGGATCATCACGTCGGCCGCCGACGTCGAGGGGCTGGCGGCCTCGGTTCCCGACAATGGCGGCATCTACTTCGTGCCGGCATTTTCTGGACTGTTCGCTCCGTATTGGCGTTCGGACGCCCGCGGTGCCATCGTCGGACTCTCGAGGTTCAATACCAAGGCGCACATCGCGCGCGCCACACTCGAGGCCATCTGCTTTCAGACGCGGGCGGTTCTCGACGCGATGGTGAAGGATTCCGGCGTGCGACTCGAGGTCCTGAAGGTGGATGGCGGTGCGACCGTGAACAATACGCTGATGCAGCTTCAGGCTGACGTCCTCGGTGTTCCCGTTGTTCGCCCTGTTGTCTCGGAAACAACCGCCCTCGGTGCCGCATACGCAGCGGGTCTTGCCACAGGATTCTGGACGGATCTGGACGACCTGCGACAGAACTGGAAGAAAGATCGCCAGTGGGATCCCAAATGGAGTGCCGACCAGCGGGATCAGGCGTATGTCGGCTGGGAGAAGGCCGTCCAGCGCACGCTCGACTGGGTCGATATCACGTAAACGTGCCTACGTGCGACGTGCGACGTGCGACGTGCGACGTGCTACGAGCGACGTGCTAAACCTGCTCGGTGTTTTTCTTGCCTAGGCTGCGCCTTCTGTTGGGAGTGATTGCCTTCGCGTCGGTTGCGTGGGCGGTGGCGCTGGTTGCGGGTTACGGTCAGTCCATTTCAATCGCCGGGTTTCGGATCTCCTCGCGCAATCCCAGTCGTCCACTACTCTTGTGCGCGGTGGCGGGCGTTGGCTACGCCCTCGTCAGCGGCCGCTCGAGGTTGCGTCAGGATTTCACGCGGGCGAGCCAGGTGCTGCAGCGCCTCGCCGCGATCGGCGGCGAAGGTGTGCGTCTGATCGAAGCACGCGTGAAGCCGGCGCCGCTGGCGATGCTGCTGGCGGTGGCCTCTATCGGGGTCGCTTTTTCCTTTCGTGAATCAACTGCCGGCGGCTCCGATGCCTTCAGCTACGTGACGCAAGCCGACCTGTGGGTTGCACGCGCGCCGAAGCTGCGGATCGAAATGCCGATTGCCGCGGCAGCGCCCTGGCCCAACGCCTTCGAAACTTTCACGCCGTTTGGCTACCGCGCAACCGCGGATAGCCGAGCCGTCGTTCCCGTCACCGCTGCCGGCCTGCCGATACTCATGTCAGCGTTCGGGACGGTCGGCGGGCACTGCGCGATGTTCTGGGTCGTCCCGCTCACCGGCGGACTTCTGGTGTGGTCGACGTTCCTCATAGGACGACGGATGGGTTCCGAGGTTGTTGGGCTCGGCGCTGCGTGGCTCGTGGCGACGAGCCCGACGTTTCTCTCAATGAGCAAGTGGATCATGAGCGACGTCCCGGCGGCGGCGTTTTGGGCGCTTGCCATCGGCGCATTGCTGCGGCGCTCGCCGGTTTCGGCACTGGCTGCCGGCCTCAGCGCGTCCGCCGCCATTATCATCAGGCCCAATCTGCTGCCAGTCGGCGGAGTCCTCGCGGCTTGGATGATTTGGCAGGAACTCCGAAGGCCGACGGACGGCCGGGGGGCCCGGCTCGTTGCGTTTACCGTCGGCCTGATCCCCGGGTGCGTGGCGACTGCCGCAATCAACAGCTGGCTGTACGGATCGCCGGCAGCATCCGGCTACGGCAACTTGAACAACTTGTTCAGCGCGGACAACATCGGGATCAACCTCCGACGCTACGCGAGGTGGCTGGCCGAGACGCAGACCCCGCTGGTGCTTGCCGGTGCCGCGGCGCTGCTCGTCCCGTGGCGGCGCATATGGGTGACGGCTGATTCCCGCTCCGTCGCGCAGCTCCTTGCCCTGGTCACCGTGACGGTCGTCGCACTCTACGCGGCCTACACGCCGTTCGAGGATTGGTGGTATCTCAGGTTCTTGTTGCCCATGTGGCCGGCCATCTTCATCGGTACGGCTACTCTCATCGTTGGCGTGGCGCACGGGCGCGACGTTTGGATCCGCGCCACCGCTGCGATCGCACTCCTCGCGCTCGGCATCTACGGCATCCGCGCCGCGAACCAGCTTGGCGTATATCCACCAGGAGAGGGGGAGCGGCGCTATGCCACGATCGCCGAGCTGGTTGCTCGGGTTACCGAACCATCAGCCGCCATCATCACGACGGCGCACGTCGGGCCGCTGCGATACTACGGCGGCCGATTGACGGTGCGTTACGACGTCTTGGACCCGGCGTGGCTCGATCGGGCCCTCGCATGGCTCGAGCAGCAGGGCCGACGTCCGTACATTCTGCTCGAAGAACAGGAGGTGCAGGAGTTCTCTCGGCGCTTCGCCGCTACCAGCCAGATCGCGCGACTCGAGATGACGCCGCTCCTCGTTTACGAAGCACATCGGATCGGTGGACGCGTGTTCCTTTTCGATCCGCGAAATGCTGCTGCAACGACGTGGCAGCCGGCGCCGATAGAAGATCCGCAGCCGCGGTGCCCAGCGCCGGCCGCGACGCCGCCGGATTATTCGGTCAAGTAAACCTGACAAGATCAGGAGACGCATTTACAGGAGACAAGGAGATAAGGAGTGATTTAACTTGAAAATCAAAAACCTCATGATCTCCTGATCTCCTGTAGATCCTCCTGACCTTGGTACTACGAATGAGACTGATTCCCATCGCGGTCGCATTGATCCAGGTGACGATCCTGGCACAGGGCCGCCTGCCTGCCCCCAACTCCGTGTTCGGCTTCTCTCCGGGCGCCGATTACAAACTCGCCACCTACGATCAGCTCGTTGACTATTTCAAGAAGGTTGACGCGGCGAGCGATCGCGTCAAGGTCTTCGACGCCGGTCAGACGTCGCAGGGGAGGACGTTCTACTACGCGCTCGTGTCATCCAAGGCGAACCTCTCGAGAATCGATCGCTATCGGGAGATCGCCTGGCGTCTGGCGCATCCGGAAACGTTGACCGAGGCCGAAGCGCGGAACCTGGCCACAGAGGGCAAGGCTTTTGTTCACATCGACGGCGGCCTGCACTCGACCGAGCTGGCGGGTCCTCAGCATACGGCCAGCCTCCTCGAGACGATCCTGAAAGGAGCGGACAGTCCGGAGATCTCCGCCATTCTCGACAACGTGGTGCTGATGCTGTGGCCGACGATCAATCCGGACGGTCAGCAGATGGTCTCCGAGTGGTACATGAAGCACGCAAGCACACCGGATGCGATGCGGCCGCTTCCGGTGCTTTACCAGGACTACGTAGGCCACGACAACAATCGTGACGCCTACATGCTCAACATGATCGAGTCGCGCGTGATGGAGCACACCTGGCGGCAATGGGAACCGCAAATCATTTACGTGCACCATCAATCGGCGCCCTTCCCGACGCGCATCTGGCTGCCGCCCTTTGCCGAGCCCATTGCCACGCATGCGCCCTACCTGATGTCGCGCGAGGTCAACATGATCGGCATGGCCATCGCGATGGAGCTCGAGGAGCGAGGCCAGGTTGGCGCCACGCACATGGGCACGGGCTACGACGCGTGGTATCCCGGGTATATCGACTACGCGCCGATGTTCAAGAACATCGCCGCATTCTGGACGGAGACTGCGGGAGGACAGGGGCCGAGGGAAGCCACACTGAGTGAGTTCCCGCCGCCGATGCGCGATCTCCGTCCCCAAAGCCTCTACGCGAGCCCGTGGCCGCCCGGGATGTGGCGCATGCGAGATCAGGTCGCCTACATGGAGACCGCTTCGCTGGCCGTGCTCGAGTTCGCGTCGAAATACAAAGCGTCTCTGCTGTTCAACCGGTATCAGGCGGGCATTCAGCAAATCGAAAAGGGCAGGACGTCGGCACCTTTTGCCTACTTCGTGCCGCAGGACCAGCGCGATCCGGTTGCCGCGGTGGAGCTCCTGCGGCGTCTCGCATTTGGCGGCGTGCGGGTGTCGCAGCTGACCGCGGCGGCGCTCGTCGACGACGAGATGCTGCCTGCGGGGACCTGGGCCATCGCCGCGGATCAAGAGTTTGCGGCGCTCGCGCGTGAAGTTCTCGACGTTCAACAGTATCCGGAACTGCGCGAAGCGCCGAACGGTCCGTTGGAACAGCCGTACGATGCCGCGGGATGGACGCTGCCCATCGCCATGGGAGTCCGCGTGATTGCGGCCAGGAATCCACTGACCCCGGACGTTCGCACCGCACTCGGCACGCGGACTGTCGCACCTGTGTTCTCGACCAACCTCACGCCGTATTCGAGCGCCCGGTCTCGAGATGCGGCAACGTTTGACAGCGTTCCCGGGCTGGGCTTCGACAGTTCGCCGGCGGCGGCGAGGATCGTTCCGCCGGCGGGCCGCGTCACCGGCAGCGGATTGCTGCTGGCGCTCGACCCCGCGCAGAACAACACATTCCGCGCCATCAACCGCGCGCTGTCATCCGGCCTCGACGTGCAGCTGTCGGAGACGAGCGCCCGCTACCTGATAGCCGGATTGTCCGAAGAGGATCAGGACGGGCTGGTCAAATCGCTCGCGCTCGTCGCCGAACGAACGGACGCCGGCGGTCGATCGCTGCAGCGCCCTCGAGTCGGACTGTTCAGCGCGCCCACCAGCATGGATGCCGGCTGGACGCGGTGGGTTCTCGAGCAGTACGGCTTTCAATACCGTTCCATCTCAGGTGCGGATCTGGAGGCCGGTCAGTTGCGCAGCACGATCGACGTGCTCATCGTCACCGACGAGGCCCGCGGCGTTCTGGGACCGTCCGCCTCCGCCGACAACATCGCGCGTGTGCGGAACCTGGACGAGTTCGTCCGCTCCGGTGGCACGCTCGTTTGCGTCAACAGCTCCAGCCAGTTCGCGATCGAGTATCTGAAGCTGCCGGTCAGGAACGCGCTGGCCGGGCTCGGGCGAAACGAATTCTTCACGAGTGGATCGCTGCTGCAGATCGTGACCGACGCGACGCATCCGGTAATGGCCGGCATGCCGGCGAATGCCTCGGTCTTCGTGCAGGGCAGCCCGGCCTTCGACATGTTGGAAGGCTTCCAGGGTTCTGTGCTCGCACGCTACGCCGACACCGGATCACCGCTGTTGTCCGGATATCTCCTCGGCGAGAAGTTTCTGCACGGAAAGGCCGCTGCTCTCGACGTCGCGTGCGGTGCTGGTCATGTCGTCCTCATCGCCTTCAGACCCGCCTGGCGTGGCCAACCGTTCGGGACGTTTCGCGTGCTGTTCAACGCGGCGCTCTATCGCAGGTGATCGGCCTGATGCGCCAACACGCCCGCCCTGAAGGGCGGGCCTACCTTATACTCCCCCGCATGAGATTCGACCTTATCCGCCGCTCTGCGTTGTCTGTCGTTCTTCTTCTGACCCTCACGGTTTCGGCGCTGGCGCAGGGACAGCCCAATGCCACACCGGAATCGATCGGCATGTCCGGCGAGCGGCTGCACCGCCTGTCGACGGCCATGAAGCAGGCCGTGGACGAAGGGCAGGTCGCCGGGCTGGTGACGCTGGTGATGCGCAAGGGAAAGGTGGCGCATTTCCAGAGTTTCGGTGAGCTCGATCGCGAGAAGCACGTCCCGATGCCAAAGGACGCCATCTTCCGCATCGCCTCGATGTCGAAAGCCATCACGAGCGTCGCTGCCGTGATGCTGATGGAAGAAGGCAAGATCGTCATCGACGACCCGGTGCTCGAGGTTCATTCCTGCCTACAAGAAAACAACCGTCATGGTGCCGGCCGCGACGGTGACCGGGGACATGACGTCGGTGCCCGCCCGCCGTGAAATCACCATCCGCGACTTGCTCACGCACACAGCCGGACTGTCGTACGGAAGCGGCGCCCTCGAGGCGCAGTACAAGGCGAGCGACGTCTACATGTGGTACTTCGCCGACAAGAACGAGCCAATCGGCGTGACGATGGAGCGGCTGGCGTCGCTGCCACTCGCGTCGCAACCGGGGGAGCGTTGGGTATACGGCTTCGGCAGCGATCTTCTTGGGTGCTGTTGTCGAGAAGGCGTCTGGGTTGACGCTCGATGAGTTTTTCCGAACGAGGATTTTCGAGCCGCTGAAGATGGTTGACAGCTCCTTCTATCTTCCTGAGTCGAAGCTCGGTCGATTCGCCAGCGTTTACTCATATAGTCCGTCAGGTATTACCCGGGCGCCGAATCCTGGCCGCGGTCAGGGCGACTACGTCACCGGCCCGCGCAAATCGTTTTCGGGCGGCGCGGGCGTGCTGTCGACGGCCAGCGACTACGCGCGCTTCCTTCAGATGCTGCTGAACGGCGGGGAGCTCGATGGCGTCAGGCTGCTCGGACCCAAGTCGGTCCAGATGATGACCTCCAATCACGTGGGCAACCTCTATCAGGACGGCCGCTTCGGATTCGGACTCGGATTCGAGATCGTCGAGCACGTCGGCCGCAGCGGACGCCCTGGTTCGATCGGGTGAGTTCAGTTGGGGTGGGGCGTACTACACGAAGTTCTGGGTCGATCCGGTGGAGAGGATCGTTGCGGTGTTCATGACGCAACTCCTGCCTTCGGCGGGCTCACGACTCCAGGAGGAGTTCCGGATGCTTGTAAATCAGGCGATCGTTCAGACCGAAGTCAAACACTGAGGCGATAAGAGAACTCAACCATAAACTGACTTTCACCCGGAAATGCCCACGTTACGGCAGTTCCACGAACTGGTACCCGCTTTGCTCTCTTTTTAGGCGGGAGTTAATGATGGGTAATCAAGTAAATACAGCCAACACCGACTCTTTACGGTATCTCGAAGCCAACGCCGTCGATTGCCCTACAGGCAAGCTCGAGGGACTCAGCATCGTCAGCCAGGACGATGAGGCGCTCGGCGTGGTCAGTGGCGTGCTGATCGATCCCGTTTCTCGAAAGCTCCGCTACTTTGTGGTTGAGGCGGCTCGCTTGTTCAACAAGCGTCGTTACCTCGTTTCGGCCGACACTCCCGCGGTCATGTCGCCTGAGGACAACACGCTTCGAGTGGAGGAGCGGTTCGAAAGCATTGAGCGGCAGCGCTTCGATTCCCGCTCGGTCCCGCGATTCTCCGATGATGATCTGATGGCGGCGCTGTTCGCCCCCAGCGCCCCGTAAACTTCGGGCCGTCACCCCAACACAGCCGGGCCAGCCGCGTTTTTCCGTCACCAGTGGTTCCCCTCGTACGCTAAAGAACTTTCCCTGAGAGTAGTGTTCGTCCTCTAACGACAGTCCGAATCCACATCCTCTTGCTGTCCGAGCAATTGGCCGCGTTCTTGTAACTGCCGGCTCTTGCGTGATTGTTCAGCACAGCCGTTTCACACTTCGCCGACATTCGCCGGTAATCATTCCGGCATTCGTGCTGTTTGTGGGCGCGTTGGCGTCGATGTCCTGCGGTTCCACCGCGACTACCTCGACTGCACCGTCGCCCTTGGTTCGCTGCAGCCTGACGCTGACGTCAACGGATCAGATGGTTCCGGCTGGCGGCGGGACTGGCACCGTGGCGATCGCCGCGACGCGGGAGTGCACCTGGACGGCTTCAGCTGAGAGCGGGTGGTTGTCGGTCAGATCCGGACAGAGCGGTCAGGGCGACGGAATGGTCGAGTTCGCCGCGGCGCGCAATCCCGACCCTGCGTCGCGCCGTGGCGCCCTCGTCGTGAACGGACAGCGCGCAGAAATTACGCAAGAGGCCGGCACTTGCGACATTACGCTGGCCACGAGCTCTGCCAGCTTTACGCCTGACGGCGGGTCCGGTCGAGTCGAAGTACGCGCCTCCAGTTCCTTGTGCCCGTGGACGGCGACATCGAGCGATTCGTGGATACAGATTCGCTCCGGCACCGATGGCCGGGGCAGTGGCGCCGTGATGTTCGATGTCGCAGCCACGACAGGTCCGCCGCGCAGCGGGGCTCTGACCATCGCCGGCCAACGATTCAGCGTGACGCAATCAGAAGGCTGCAGCTTCTCCATCGCACCTGCTGCGCAGAACGTATTCGCCTCGGGCGGCAACAGCACCGTCACCGTGACAACCACTGCCGGATGTCCATGGACCGCCGCGAGCAACGTGCCGTGGCTTTCTGTGTCGCCGAGCGAGGGAACCGGTCCCGGAGCGGTTGTCGTCACCGCCGGCGCGGTCAACGGTCCATCCAGGGAGGGCACGGCGGTCATAGCCGGACAGCTCTTCACCGTCAGTCAGTCGGACGGGTGTTCCTTCCAGGTGCAGCCGACGACGCATTCGCTCGACGCATCGGGCGGATCAGAGAGCGTGACGGTGCGGAGCGTGGCCGGCTGCGAATGGAACGCTTCGAGCGATGCACCTTGGATTTCCGTCCAGACCGGGTCGTCCGGATCAGGCAATGGGACGGTCACTTTTGCCGTTGAGGCCAGCACGGGCGCGGCGCGCAGCGGCACGCTCACGGTGGCCGGGCAGAAGGTGACCGTACAGCAGTCGCAAGGCTGCACCTTCTCAATCAATCCAACGCAGGAATCCGTTCCGTCGGCAGGCGGCGGCGGTCGGGTGACGGTAACAGCACCAGATGGCTGCGCCTGGACGGCATCGAGCAACGCACCATGGCTGACGATCGCATCAGGCGCCAGCGGCAGTGGAGCAGGGGCAGTTCAGTACACGGCGGCAGCCACCACCGGCCTGGCGCGTTCGGGGACGTTGACCGTGGCGGGACAGACCTTCACGGTGAATCAGGGACAGGGTTGCAGCTTTGCCTTGGCGCCGGTGTCGGCGACGGTGCCCAATCCGGGCGGCCAGACTTCGTTCGATGTTCAAACAGCAGGAGGCTGCGCCTGGACGGCCGCGAGCCAGGTGCCGTGGATCACGATTGCCTCGGGGGCGTCAGGCACCGGCAACGGTACAGTGCAGCTCACTGTAGCGCCGAACACAGGCACTTCGCGCACGGGCAACGTCAACGTCGCCGACAAGACGTTCGCCGTGACACAAGGCAGCGGCTGTTCGTTCTCGCTGTCGTCGACCAACCAGTCGGTGCCGACCTCCGGAGGAACCGGTTCGGTTGGCGTCATTGCACCTGGTGGTTGCGCCTGGACGGCGGCGAGCAATGCGCCCTGGCTTTCTATCAGCAGCGGCGCATCCGGCAGCGGCAACGGCACCGTCAACTTCACAGCGGCGCCGAACAGCGGACCAGGCCGCATCGGAACGCTGACCGTTGCCGGAGAGACCTTCACCGTCACGCAAGGCACTGCCTGCACGTTTACCATCGCGCCCGAACAGCAGGCGATCAATGCGGCGGGCGGATCAACGACGGTCAACGTCACCGCCGGAAACGGATGCGCGTGGACGGCGGCATCGAACGTCCCCTGGATCACGGTAACGTCGGGCGCCTCCGGAACCGGCAATGGAGCGGTGCAGCTGTCGATCGCGGCCAACACCGGAGCGGATCGCAGCGGTACTGCGACGATCGCGGGGCGCACGTTCACGGTCAACCAGGCCGCAAGCTGCACCTTTACCGTCAATCCCGAGACGTTGACGCTGGCGGCTGCGGGCGGAGCAACCGGTGTCGACGTGACCGCCGCAGCTGGCTGCGCCTGGACCGCCACAACCAGCACGCCGTGGATCACGATCTCCTCGGGTGCCAGCGGCAGCGGCAACGGCCGCGTCAATTTCTCGATTGGCGCCAACACCGGACCGCCGCGCACGGGATCGCTCCTGGTCGCCGGGCGCACCGTCACCGTCAATCAATCGTCTGGGTGCACGTTCGCGTTGAGCGCTCCATCGGTGTCGATACCGCAGAACGGGGGCTCGGGCTCGGTGAACGTCATCGCCGGTGCGGGTTGTACGTGGACCGCAGTCAGCCAGGCGCCATGGATCGTGGTCACCTCCGGCGCATCGGGCAGCGGAAACGGCACCGTCCAGTTCACCGTCCAGGCGAGGATTGGCGGCGGCCCGCGCTCGAGCACGATTGCGATCGCCGGACAGACCTTCACGGTCAATCAGAACTGACCTCGTGGCTTCCGGCTTTAGCCGGAAGAATCAGCCCAGCGACGTTTCTTCCGCCTGAAGGCGGAAGCCACGGAACGAGTGAGCCCACGCGAAAAGGGGACTGTCCCCCTTTCCCGCAGACCGACTCAGCCTGAATCTGTATTCGGCACGCGGATCCGTAATCCTCGGGCCTCCTCATCGCTGTCCACCGAGCGCCACACCTGCTTATATCTTCAGCAATTTGCACGGTTCAATAGCTGTGCTGGGCCGGGAACGACTTGTGCCTATGTGCGCATCGAACGGCAACACTCCTCCTCTGAAGTAGGCGGCAGGCCGGGCAGATCTCCCGACCTGCCGCCGCGTTTCTGTCCCGGAGCTAACATGAATCTGTTTTCGGCGTTCGCGAATGACGTCGCGATCGATCTCGGTACCGCCAACACCTGCGTCTTCGCGCGCGGCCGGGGCATCGTTCTCAACGAGCCATCCATCGTGGCTTTCAATACGGCAAAGGGATCGATCGAGGCGGTCGGGACGGAGGCGCACGAGATGCTCGGGCGCACGCCCGCCAACATCAAGCCCGTTCGTCCGATGAAGGACGGAGTGATTGCGGATTTCGACGCCGCGGAGAAGATGCTCATGCACTTCGTCCGCAAGGCATCCGGCAATCGGCCGCTGATGCGGCCGCGCCTGGTCATCGGCGTCCCGCCCGAGATTACCCAGGTCGAGCGCCGCGCGGTGAAAGACAGCGGCTTCCGCGTGAAGGCGAGCGAGGTCTATCTGATCGACGAGCCGATGGCCGCGGCGATCGGATCGGGACTGCCCATCACCGAGGCCGCCGGCAACATGATCGTCGACATCGGCGGTGGGACGACGGATATTGCCGTCATCTCGTTGGCCGGGACCGTCTACGGGCGCTCACTGCGCATCGCCGGGAACGCGCTGGACGAAGCGATCAGTTCCTACATGCGCCGCGCTTATAATCTGCTCATCGGTGAGCGCACGGCCGAGGCGATCAAGTTCGAGGTGGGATCCGCCGCGCCGATCGAGCAGCGGCTCACGATGGAAGTCAAGGGACGGCACCTGCTCGAAGGCGTGCCGCGCACGGTGGTCGTCACCGACACCGAGATTCGTGAAGCGCTCGCCGAGCCGCTCAAGCTGATGGTGCAGGCGGTGCGTGACGCGCTCGAGCGCGTACCACCGGAGCTCTCGGCCGACATCTTCGACCGTGGCGTGGTCCTGACCGGTGGCGGTGCGCTGCTGCGCAATCTGGACAAGCGCCTGCGCGAGGAGACCGGGCTGCCCGTGCTCGTCGCCGAGAATCCGCTCACGTCGGTCGTGCTTGGTGCCGGAAAGATCCTGACGGACCTGGACCTGCTCAAGAAAGTGACGATGGATTGAACTGTCGGAACTGCGGCGCCGCGATGGAACTGTTCGCGCGGCGCCGGTACTACTTCTGCCGCTATTGCGGCACCTTCGATTTCCTCGAATCTCCCGAAACGGACGGCATCCGCGTGCTGGAGATGCCGGCCGCGCCGCTGGTCTGCATTCGCTGCAGCGGCAAGCTCGCGATCGCCCAGCTGGACGGCTCGCACACGGTGCAGTACTGCACGACGTGCCGCGGTGCGCTCATGCCCCGGCCCACCTTCGCCGACGTCGTCTACGCGCGACGGACCTGGGCGACTGGCCCACCCGAAGCGCCGCTGCCACTCGACCCGAGTGAGCTCAAACGCGTTGTGAAGTGTCCGTCGTGCACGAGCAGGATGTCCACGCACCCGTATTACGGACCAGGCAACGTCATCATCGACGGCTGCGAGAAATGCAACCTGGTGTGGCTGGACTTCGGCGAGCTGAAGCAGATTGCGGATGCGCCAGGTCCGGATCGAGGCGTGCGCAAGATTCAACCCCGCGCCACGTCGGACGCGCTGCTGCCCGCTGAACGCAGCGCGCTGGCCGCACAAGACGGCCCGCCCAACTTGCTCGATGTGCTGCTGGATTTGTTCTGAATCAGCCGCCAGCCAGGGCCTCCAGCTATCAGGGGTCTCCAGACGACTGACCGCAACGTGAAAACTGGGACCGGAAAAGCTGGGAGCTGGAAGCTGGAAGCTGGATGCTGGATGCTGGACTGACCTAGTTCGGCACTCCCAGATTGGGCATTGGTTCTCCTGCGAACAGGCGGCGGCACGGGCGTGCAATCCACCGCGCCCAACGGGCCGATCGGTTCACGCGGGCGCTGTCGGTGGCGATCCCCGTGTTCGCATACATCTGCCGGTAAAGCTTCGAAACCAGTACCGAATGCGAGCCGCCCTCGTACCGACGTCACGCACCGCGACCGGCGCCAGATGCTGCTGAGACTGTAGAACCGATCCCACACGGCCTGCGTGCGGACCCGGATCTCGTCGGGCGACATCACCGGATGCGGGACGTAGACCTTCGGCCGCATCGCCTGCGGAATCAACCAGTGTCGGGTCAGCGAGACCCCACCGATCCGGGAGTCCGGATCGACAGTTTTTTCCCAATCGTTGAAGTCCAACGTCCCCGGAAATGGCGTCAGCATGACGAACTGGGCGAACGTCAGATCGGCGCGTTCGGCGAGAGCTGCCGTTGTTTCGAATGTCGACGGCCGGTCGCTGGGCAGGCCGAAGATGAAGGATCCGAGAACATGGATGCCGAACTGACGGAAGGCCCGCAGCCTGTCAACCAGTTCGTCGCCAACGGCATTGAACGGCTTGTAGATGTCCTTCAGGCCTTCCGCCGTGACCGATTCCACGCCGACCAAGGCTCCCTTGATGTGGGCCTTGTTCATCGCGGTCAGGAATTCCGGATCTTCCGACGCCTCCATCGTGATTTGTGTGAAGAAGACGGTGTCGCTCGGAAGCTGGGCGAGCCGCTCCATGAGCTCGAAGCGCTCGCGCCGCGTCGCCCGCAGGGCCTCGAGCTGGCTCGGATCCTTCCTTCGTGCAGCCATCCGCAGATCTTCCATCGTCACCGGATAGAAGTTGTCGTCGGCAAGCGCGATGAACCGGAAGCCGCGACGGCGGAGATCGACGATCTCCTCGACCACGCTGTCGAAGGGGCGCTGGCGCGGCCGCTGGCCGTCGGTCCGCCAGACCGAGCAGAACGAGCAATGTTTCGGGCAGCCGCGAACGGTCTGGACCGACGCCCACATATACCGACCCGGCGGCAGCAGATCCCAGCGTCCACGGTGGAACGATGTGGCTTCGACGCGTCCGCCGTCATACACACGCTGCGGATGTCCGCCGACGCAGTCTGCGATGACCTTCGACCAGATCACCTCGCCGTCACCCTTCACGACCGCATGGGCGCCGCCGAGCTCGTGCGCTTCTTCCGGATACAGCGTGGCGTGGATCCCACCAAAAACGACGGTTGCGCCGGCCGCGCGAGCGGACAGGCCCACTTCGTAGCCGCGAAGCGCGTTGCCGGTATGAATACCGATTCCCACGATATCGCCAGGATGAATCGACGAAATCTCGAGAGGTTCGAGCGTTTCGTCGGTCAGGATCGGGTCGCCGCAGCTCTGTGGGGTGGCGGCGGCAAGAACATATAGCCACCGCGGCGTAATGACGCCTACGCCGAAGGAGACGTGACTCGGATTGACGAGGTGGATCCTCACGAACTGGCTAGACTATACCCCACGACGTTCGTGAAAAACGGTGAACTGCACGAAACTTGTCTAAATCGCGACGTCCAAGCACATGTGCAGGACATCCGCCATGCGATTCGCACGCTGAAAAGCAAGGCGATCTTCACGTTGGTGGCCGTATTGACCCGCTTCCAGCTCGACGTCGCGTCGAGAAGCTGGCGGATCTCACCGCTGCGAGCCGGCTCGTTCGTTCGCGCGAGAAGGAATGCAGATGAATGAAACTGGGCCGACGTGGAACGGCTTGAAAAAAGGCCGAACGATCTACCATAGTGGCCGTGCCAGCGGTCGTCGTTCTCAGCTTCCTCATTTCCCTCACGTTTCAACCTGTTGAGTGTGGCGACGCGACATCCTGTCGTCAGGCTGCACTCGACGCCCAATCACGCAGCGATTTCGAGCTCTTTCACGATTTGGCATGGCGGGCGGTGCAGAAGGGACCGCGCAACGATCCCGAGCTGATGACGCTGCTCGCGCGCGCGCAGAGCCTCAGCGGCCGTCCCGGCGACGCGTTGGTCATGCTCCGGCGTCTGGCGCAGCTCGGCGCTTCAGTTGACGTGGGGAACGATGACTTTCAGCGTGTTCGGGCCCTGCCGGCCTGGCCCGAACTGGCCGCGTCGTTCGAGAGGGACAAGCCGGCAGACCGGGCCGCGCCCGAAAAGCCGGTGCCCCCTCCAGCCAAGAGGGCCGACGATCCCAAAGACAGCGCGCCGCCAGTACCCGGAAAGAAGACCGAATCAGCTAAAGAGGCACCGGAAACACCGGCCGCCGCGCCAGCCGGTGAAGAAGAAGTTCTGCCCGAGGCGATGGCCTCACTCGAACCGGCCGGGTTGGCCTACGACGCCGTATCGCGCCGCTTCATCGTGGGCGATCGCCGGGAAAACAAGCTGGTGATCTTCGACGATGTGTTCAAGCGCGCGACGAACATGGTGGGTGCCGGGTCGGCCGGCTTCTTCGCGTTGACGGCCATCGAGATCGATCCCAAGCGTGGAGATCTCTGGATTACCAACAGCGGCGCGGATCGCGGAACCTCGTTGCACAAGCTGCAGCTCGTGTCCGGCCGCGTGCTCTTCGAGATTTCCGTGCCCGCCGAACTTGGTCCAACGGCGCTCGTTGACGCCGCGGTTCTCGGTGATGGAGAAGTGCTGTTGCTCGATGCCGAAGGACGGCGGATTCTCGGGTTGCTGCCGGCGGCCCGCTCCTTCAAACGCGCGGCAACCGTGGACGTCGAGGGGGCGACCAGCATCACGTCGAACGGCGGATCGATCGCCTACGTCGCGCATCGCAAGGGCCTGCTGCGCGTCGATCTCGCGGCGCGCAAGGCGACGCCTGTTCGCGGCGCGCCGTCGGGGTTGCTGCGAATCCGTTCCAACGGTCACACGCTCGTCGGCGTTCAGCCGGCGGGGAAGGGGCACCGCATCGTCCGGATCCGCCTCGACGCAACGGGGAGCAAGATGGCTCGGATGGACGTCCTCGACGCTGGCACGACGATGCCCGATGCGGCGGCGCTGACGATTGCCGACGGCATCCTCTACTACCTGACGTCGGTCAACGGCGATGCGGTACTGCGCCGGGCGCGGCTGCAGAAATAGAGGACCGAGCCGCCGCCAGCACGTCTGCCGGCGTCCAGCCGCGGCCGCGTAGATCCCGCACGCCGGTATCGCCGTCAGACTTGCTCAACTTCTGATCCGGCGATTTCATTATCAGAGGATGGTGCGCGTACCGAGCTGGATGCTCTCGACCGAGCATCCGGCCGAGACGAATCTGACGGCCGGTGGAATCCAACAGATCGGCGCCGCGAATCACCAGGTCGATCTTCTGCTGCCAATCGTCGACGCTGACGGCGAACTGATAGGTCCAATTTCCTCGTCGATCGCGAATCAGGACATCGCCACACTGGTCTGACGGCTCCTGCGCCTGCCTGCCGAGAACGAGGTCGTCGAACGCTTCAACTCCCGCGTCGACAACAACGCGCCAGCCATAACCGTCGCTCAAGGCGAGCCCTCGCGTGCGGCAGCGCCCATCGTACCTGCCGGAGAGCGTACGCCGCGTGCAGTCGCAGGCATAGAGAAGCCCTTTCGCCCGGAGCATCGCCACTGCCTCGCGGTAGATCTCGACGCGGTCGCTCTGGCGTCCTGGACACCGCCCGGCCCGATAATCTGTGGTCGGAAATATGTCGGGCACGAACCCCAGCCAATCGAGGTCGTCGAGAATGCCGGCCTCGTATTCCGGACGGCACCGCTCCCGATCGTGGTCCTCGATCCGGAGCAGCACCTGCGCGCCGTGGGCGCGGGCAAAGTCCCAGACATAGATCGCGTTCAACACGTGGCCGAGGTGAAGAGCGCCAGTCGGGGCAGGGGCGAAACGAGTGAGCATGCAACGACAAAACTATAATCCCCCCATGCGAATGCTCCTTTCGTTTTGCATTCTGGTATCGATCGCCATGTCGGCCGCCGCGCAGAGCAAGCCCCGCGCCCGGGATCTTGGCGTGTCATTCGACGGTACGCCAGGTGCGCTCAATGCGATCACGGACGTCAATGGCGTGGAAGTCGGCATGACAACGCTCATTCGCGGCGACGGCGCGCTCAAAGTGGGTGAGGGTCCGGTGCGCACCGGCGTGACCGCGATTCTGCCGCGCGGCAAGACGTCCGGCGATCCGGTGATGGCGGGGTGGTTTTCGCTCAACGGCAACGGGGAAATGACCGGGACCACCTGGATCGAGGAAGCCGGGTTTCTCGAGGGTCCGGTCTTCATCACGAATACCCACAGCGTCGGTGTCGTCCGCGATGCGGCCATTGCCTGGTCGGTCAAGCACGGGAAGTTATTCCAGCCCTGGTCGCTTCCGGTCGTAGCGGAGACGTGGGACGGCTATTTGAACGACATCAACGGATTTCATGTGAAGGCCGACCATGTCTTCCAGGCGCTCGACTCGGCACGTTCGGGTGCCGTTTCAGAAGGAAATGTGGGTGGTGGAACCGGGATGGTCTGCTATGGATTCAAGTGCGGTTCCGGTACGGCTTCGCGGAAGGTTGCCGATGCGTCCGGTGGCTACACCGTCGGCGTCTTCGTCCAGGCCAACCACGGACGGCGTCAGGAATTGCGCATCTCCGGGGTTCCAGTCGGCCGCGAGATTCCCGACCAGAACCGCCCGGGCGGCGACGACGCTCCGGAACAAGGATCGATCATCATCGTCATCGCCACCGACGCGCCATTGTTGCCGCATCAGCTTCAGCGGATCGCGCGTCGCGCCTCGTTGGGGTTGGCGCGCACGGGTGCGACATCGGGGAACGGCTCGGGGGATATCTTCATCGCGTTTTCGACCGCCAACGCCGGGGCGGCCGGCAGTAAGTCCGTGGCGACGGTCTCGATGTTGTCCAACGAACGGATAAGCGCGCTGTTCAGTGCCACCGTCGACGCGACAGAGGAAGCGATCGTGAATGCGCTTGCCGCAGGAGAAACGATGGTCGGCGTCAGCGGACACCGCGTCGAGTCGCTGCCGCACGACCGGCTCAGACAGTTGATGCGCAGTCGTTAGCTGGCGACTCGGTTAACCTTCGCGCAGGACGCGCGCCGGATCGATCCGGGCGGCGCGCCGTGCGGGAATCCACCCCGCCAGCGCACCGATTACCGAGAGTACGACCGCTGCGAACACGAGCGTACCGGGGTCACGTGGTTGTAGACCGTACAGTAGCGTCGAGACGAAGCGCGACGCCCATATGCTGATTCCCGCGCCGACGAACACCCCGATGGCGACGAGGCCCACGACGCGCCGCAGCACCATGCGCTGCACGCCGCCCGGCGCAGCGCCGAGAGCCATGCGGATCCCGATTTCGGTGCGCCGACGGCTGACCGCGTAAGACGTCACGCCGTAGAGGCCGAGTGCGGCCAATAGGATGGCCAGGCCGCCAAAGAAGCCGGACAGCATCGCGACCATCCGTTCCTGAATCAGCGACGAGTTGACCTGCTCCGAGAGCACGCGGAATGTGATGGCGACGTCCTTGTTCACGTCTGTCAACGCGGCCGCAAGGCTCTTCGTCAGCAGTGCGGGCGATCCACCTGCGGCGCGGACGCTGATCGACATCGACGATGGCGGCTCGGCGTTCTGCTGCAGCGCCAGATACATCGTCGGCGGAACGGGCTCGCGAAGCGCCCGGTAGACCGCATCTTCGACATACCCGACGATTTCGCGGTCGATGGCGGCGCGGGTCGGCGATCCTGGCTGCCGGACGTGCCGTCCGATCGGATTCTGGCCGCCGAAGTACTTGCGCGCGAACGCCTCGTTCACGATGGCGACTTGCGGCGCTGCGGCGACCTCACCGTCGGCAAAGTCGCGGCCGGCGATCACGCGCGTGCCCATCGTCGTGAACCACGAGGAGCTGAGCAGGTTGATGTTCGTCATCCGCTCGCGCTCGGGTGCCGCGGGCGCCCCGGGAATTTCGATCACGTTGTTCCACAACACCGCCGCTCACCGGTGTGACCGCCGAAACCGCGGCGCTCGCCGACGCCGGGGACGTTGGCGGCCGCCTGGCGCAGCCGTTCGAAGAGCTCGGGCCGCTGCTTGGGATCGAGCTGCAGCCGCTGCGCGTTGACGTTCGCCACGAGGACGGGCTTGTGATCGAAACCCAGATTGACCTTCGCGAGCGATGAGAACGTTCGCACGAACAGACCCGCGGCGACGACCAGGATCACTGACAGCGCGACCTGAACGACGACGAGGAGATTGCCGAGACCGAAGCGTTCGCCGACGACGCCGCGCCCCTGCTCTTTCAGCGCTTCGTTTGGCTGTACGCCGGACGCTCGAAGCGCCGGCGCGACGCCGAAAAGGACAGCTGTCGTCACTGCCACGAGCGCGGTAAACCCGAGAATCCGCCAATCGAGCCCGAGGTCGAGAAACACCGTGTTCGTGGTCGTCGAGAGCTGCCGAACGAGCAGCTGGCTGCCCCAACGGGCGAACAGAAGCCCGATGAGCGCACCCACCCCGGACAGCAGCAAGCTCTCGGTCAGCAGCTGGCGCGCGATGCGGAGTGTCGATGCACCGAGCGCGACACGGACGCTGAGCTCGTGCCGCCGCGCGTTGGCCCGCGCGAGCAGCAGATTGGCGATGTTGGCGCAGGCGATGAGCAGGACCAGCACCACGACGACCATGATTGCTGTGAGCGGCTGTTGATAACGCCGGCGCAGCCCCGAACTGCCTGTCGCTGCGGGAACGAGGGTGAAGGCCTCCTGGAGATACGTTTTCTTGTACTGTTCCGGCCAGTCCTGAGGCATCGTGACTTCCCGGATCTGGGGCTGCAGGCCGCGGAGCGACGCCGTTGCGGCATCGGCGTTCTGGCCAGGCTTCAGGCGGACCATGATGCTCAACCACCAATGCGACCGGCCATCGAGCGAGCTTTCCTTGCCGCGCACCAGCGGCTCGGTGCCGAGCGGAATGGCCACGTCGAACGTTCGACCGACTTCGGTGCCGAAGAACTCGGGCGGCATCACGCCGATGATCGTGTAAGTCACGCGCTCGACCAGCAGCGGCTTGCCGAGGACATCGGCATTACCGCCGAAGCGGCGCTGCCAGAAGTTGTAGCTGATGACCGCCACCGGGCCGTCCGGCGCCACCGCCGCGCCGGTCGTCCTCCGGAGCGAAGGTTCGGCCGAGGATCGCCGGAACGCCCAGGACATCGAAGAAGGCGCCGCTCGTCCAGATCCCATCGACCATTTCCGTCTGCCCGCCCTGGGCGAGATTGAACCTGGTCGTGGACCATGCCATCGCGCCGTTGAATGCCTGCTGGCGTTCGCGGATCGCCTCCCAGATCGGATTCGTCCACGAGCCGCCGATCGAGCAGGACGAGCCGCTGTGGTTCCTCAACGGGCAGCGTCCGCAGGATGAGGCTGTCGAGGATGGAGAAGATGGCCGTGTTCGCGCCGATTCCCAGCGCCAGGGACAGGATGGCGACCGCTGAAACGACCGGCGTTGCCACGAGGGAGCGGAAGGCGTCACGAATGTCATGCATATCGATGTTCGACGGACAAAATCGTCCGGCGGTTGGCTCATGATACGCTCATCGGCTTTGTGGGAATTCCAGCCCTCGAAGGGGTTTGCTCCGTCCTGGAGTTGGAGATTGGGAGTTGACGGAGAGGTACGGAATGGACTTCGGACTCAAAGGTAAGGTCGCAATGGTTGCCGGCGCCAGCCGCGGCTTGGGCTACGCCGTGGCCAAGGCCCTGGCTGACGAAGGGGCGCACGTATCGATCGCTTCGCGCGACGAGGCGGCAATCAGGGCGGCAGCGCAGCGTATCGGCGGTAACGTGCTGGCGCTGCCGGTTGACGTCCGTTCGGCAGATGCCATTCGCGAATGGGCGTCGGCGATCGAGAAGAAATTCGGCGGCATCGACCTCCTATTCACAAATTCCGGTGGGCCGCCGGCCGGCGCCACGCTGTCGTTCGACGACCGTGCGTGGCAGGACTCGGTCGAGCTCCTTTTGTTCAGCACGCTTCGGATGATCCGTGCAGCGGTGCCGTCCATGCAGAAGCGCGGCGGCGGCGCGATCCTCGTGTCCACCTCGTCGTCGGTGAAAGAGCCGGTTCCGAACCTCGGGTTGTCCACTGTGATCCGCGCATCCGTCTCGGCGCTCGCCAAGACGCTGGCGCTCGAGCTCGCCGCCGATCGCATCCGCGTCAATCAGATCATTCCCGGCCGCATCGATACCGATCGGGTGAAGCACCTCGACGAGGTCAATGCCAAGAAGCAGGGTGTCACGCCCGAAGAAGCCAAGAAGCGGGCCCTGACGACGATTCCTCTCGGTCGATACGGTGAGATCGCAGAATTCGGCCGGGTGGGAGCATTTCTCCTCTCCGATGCTGCCGCCTACGTGACCGGCGCCACCGTGCAGGTCGATGGCGGTCTGATCCGGAGCGTCGTGTAGCTTCGCCGCTCGACGTTCGGCGATCGAGCACATTTCCTGGATTTCGCCTAACCGATCAAAGATTTGCGGGTGAGTGTGATCCGCAAAGCGCTGCTCGGGCTGTCGACGAACGCCTGGGTGCGCGACCGTGCGACCCGCTACGGTTTCGTGAAGCGATCGGTGCGCCGCTTCATGCCGGGCGAAACCGTGGAGGAAGCGATTGCCGCAGCGCGGGAGCTGCAACCGCAGGGCATTACGACGATCCTGACGAAACTCGGCGAGAACCTGACGGCCGTCGAGGAGGCCGAGGATGTCACCCGACACTATCTCGACGTCCTCGACATGGTCGCCGCTTCCAGTCTGGACGCCCAGGTCTCGATCAAGCCCACGCAGCTCGGTCTCGACTTCGATCGCGGGTTGTGCGAGCGCAACCTCGATCGGCTGATCGCGCGCGCCGAGGCACGCGACAACATCATCTGGATCGACATGGAGAGCTCGCCATACGTCGATCGCACGCTCGATCTCTTCCGCCGCGCCCGCGCCCGGACGTCGCGCGTTGGCGTGGCCCTGCAGGCGTACC
Source organism: uncultured Acidobacteriota bacterium (assembly GCA_963804245.1). Classification (GTDB taxonomy): domain Bacteria; phylum Acidobacteriota; class Vicinamibacteria; order Vicinamibacterales; family 2-12-FULL-66-21; genus CAWDPQ01. Next base: position 97,042 of record CAWDPQ010000021.1, on the reverse strand, counting down.
TCAACCGAACTGCCGACGATCTCGACTCGCTTCTCCCGCTCGGCTGCGCCATCCGCATCGTCAAAGGGGCGTATCTCGAGCCGCCCAACGTCGCCTATCCCAACAAAGCGGACGTGGATGAGAACTTTTACCGGCTCTGTTTGAAGCTGCTGGCCGAGGACGCCCCGGCAGGAACGCTCGTCCACATCGCCACGCACGATGTCGCCTTGATCGATCGCATCATGGTCCAGATCGAGCAGCGGAAGGTGCCTGACTCGCGCTACGAGTTCGCGATGCTTTACGGAATCCAACGCGCTCAACAGCTGCGGCTGGCAAAACTCGGAAAGCGTGTACGCGTCCTCATCAGCTATGGTGGGCAGTGGTTTCCGTGGTACATGCGCCGGCTCGCCGAGCGGCCAGCCAACATCTGGTTCGTGGTCAAGAACTTGATGAGTTGACCTGATTCAGAACGTAAAACCCGACGACAGATGGACGCGGGTTTTTCCTGTCTTGAGTCCGTAGGCGACATCGAGGTTGATTCGCACGAGCGGCGCGATGAGAAACACGCCGCCGCCCGCACCCTGCCGCCACGTGGCGTCGTCGAGCGACTGCCCGAAGTCCCAGATCTTCCCGGCGTCCATGAACGCGGTGACACCCAGCTTGGCGCCGCTGAGGACCGACGTGATCGGCGTCCGAAATTCCAACGACGTGACGAGCGACCGATCCCCATCGAAGGATCCGGTGCGGAAGCCGCGCACGGTCGAGGAGCCGCCGAGGAGAAGACGCTCGTACGGCGGCAGCGTGGCGTCCGCCGCCACGTATTGCGCACGCGCCGCGATCACCGACTGACGGTACAGTCGCAGGTAGCCTCGCGCATCGGTGGTATAGCGATTCACGCCCGTCGGCAAGGAGCGGAAGTTCATGGCCGTCCAGCCCGCGGACAGCAGGATCGCGTTGCCCGGAAACGCCGGGTCGCCACGTGTGTCGAGAGCGACGTTCCCGCCGAACGTCGTCAATCGATCGTCGAGATCCGCGAAGCTGACCGTCGCGCGAGAACCTTCGACGCCGAGCCGGACGATGTCCGCGAATACGCGTTCGGCGCGTCCTTTGAGCTCGACGCGCTGGTCGCGAATCTCGAACCGCGGGTTTTCCCGGTTCCAGATGGCCACGCTCGATTCGATTCGCGTCAACGGCCCGCGCTTGAATGGCCGCTCGAACTCGAGCGCCGCCCGACGCATGCCTCCCCAGGTGAGCGGCACGGAAAGGCGTTCGCCGATCCCGAGCAAGTCGACCGTGCTCACGCGTCCGCCGTAGGTAAAGCCGTAGCCATCGGCGTAGGTGATGATCGGCAGGAACATCAGGCGGCTCTTCACCCGTCGGATCGGGTTCAGTACGCCGACTCCGTCATCGACCGAACGCACACCAGGACGTTCGTGCACCAGCAGCACCAGCGCGACATCCGTCGTGTCGGTGAGTGAGCGGTACCGCTTGCGCACCTCAACGGTGTCGAACCGCCCACTGTCCTCGAGGCGCTTTCGAATCGCGTCGATCTCCGCACCGTCTACCGTTTTTCCCACCGCTACGCCCGCCAGCCGAATCACGTCGTCATCGGTCAGGTAGGCATTGCCATGCACGCGGATTTCACCGACGGTCTCGACGGCAGCGGGAACCTGTCGTGAAGAACCTATCGCCGAGAACCCTACGTGCAGAACCTTGTGTGGAGAACCAGCCGGGAAGAACCCATCGTGAAGAACCCTTTCCTTCGGTACCCGAATCCGTGACTTGACGTCGGCCTCTCGATATTCGGAGAAGGTGCGGCCGTATCCAGCTTCGAAGGATCCGTTCGCGAGCGTGACACCGGCGTGGATGTTCATGCCTCGCGGCAGCCAGACGCCCGGGAATGGCTGGCCCATGGTCATCGACGCGCGCATGTCGTCAACCCGCACGAGCCAGGCGCCGGGAAGGAAGTCGAGCCACACGTTGTCGAACGTGTACTTCACAATCTGATGTTCGGCGGGGTCGACCCACAGCGTAATGAGCGCCGTCTTGTTCATGCGGCGCTCGATGTTCCGTTCGAACTCCTTGGCCTTCGTGTCGTCTCGACCATTCTTGGCTTTGTCGTCCTGTGCCTCTTTGCCGTCCCTCTCGCGATTGGCTTGCTTGTCACCGCGGTCGCGTTCGTCATCGTCCCCAAACATCCCGGTAGGGTAGTACTCGATCTTGAGAACGTCCTTCCCTTCGAGTTTTTCGCGGCCGGCCAGGTAGTAGTTGCCCGGCTCGAACTTGAAGTCCATGAAGTACGCCTCGGAGACGAAACGAGGTTCGGCCGGCATCCCTGGTGAAACCACTTCGACCCCTTGTGGTCCGACGGTTATTTCCTTCTCCTTTTTCTTCTTCTCGGATTCCTCCTGGCGGCTGTGTTCCCGGGAGAGCCAGTTCTTTTCGTAGCGGTCGCGCTCTTCGTCGGTGACTTTCACGCCATCGAATCGCAGCGGGCTGCGGACATGCACACCGTCGCGCAGGTACCAGGTGAACTCGCGCTTGGTCCGGTACAACGGCCATCGGCCGGGTCCCAGAACCTCGAATTCCTCAGCTTCGTCGAGGATGTACTGGCGGAGCGTCTGGCGGTTGACGTCGCGCTGAGCCAGCACCTTTTCCATGAAGGCGTCGAGCTCGTTGCGCGGTTTCGCGTCGCCAGGTGCCTGGGCCCGCTGCGCCGTGACTTCGGCTGGCAGGCTCAGCGCCGCGAGGGCCAGCAGCAGCGTGGCAGAGGGGAGAAAAGATGTCACGGAGCCTCCGGTGGCAGGCAGGCTGATCTGTAGACGAGATTCGTCGACGAAGGGTTTCCTCCAGGCATCGCCTTTCTTCCGCGTCAGTCGTAAAATCTCCCCGATGGCGAAGTTCACGCTGCGCATCAACGGCCGCACCCATGAGATTGAGGGCGAAGCTGGCGACAGCCTCCTGTCCGTCCTGCGCTACGACCTCGGTCTGACGGGCAGCAAGTTCGGCTGTGGCGAAGGCTACTGCGGCGCCTGCACCGTCATGCTGGACAACCAGGTCAGCCGCTCATGCACCGCGCGCCTGGCGGCTGTTGCGGGGAAGCCAGTCACCACCATCGAAGCCATCGCCGAGGGTGAGCGGCTGCACCCGGTGCAGGAAGCCTTTCTCGAGGTCGAAGCGTTCCAGTGTGGCTACTGCACACCCGGCATGGTCATGGCCACGATCGCGTTGCTTCGCTCTCACCCGGATCCCTCCGATCAGGATATCGCGCGCCTCATGGACCGCAACGTCTGCCGGTGCGGCACCTATCCGCGGATCGTGCAGGCGATCAAGCTTGCCGCGCAGCGTGTGAGAGCGCGGACGGTGGCGCTGGCGCGAGGAGCGGAGCGGGGCGATGGGGCCCCCGCGAGCGACGAGCTTGGCGGGGTGCAGGGGTCCCCGCCATGAAAACGATGAACGAAGTCGAACGATACGAGCTGGCGGAGGAGCCACGCTATCGCTTCGAGCTGGAGCGGCGCGACTTCATGCGCATCTTCGCGACGCTCGGCGGCGGCCTGCTCGTCGTCGCGTCGCGACCCGATGCTGCGGCGCAGGAGTCCGGGCGCAGCGGCCAGGCCAATCGTGCCTCCGCCGATCTGAGCGCGTGGCTGCACATCGACGAACGTGGGGCGATCACCGCCTTTACCGGCAAGACGGAAATCGGTCAGAACATCCGGACGTCGCTCGCGCAGGCGGTGGCCGACGAGATGTCGGTTCCGCTCTCGTCAGTGACGTTCGTGATGGCTGACACGGATGTGACACCTTACGATGCAGGGACCTTCGGATCGCAGACGACGCCGCGGATGGCGCCGCAGCTGGCGCGGGCAGCGGCTACGGCGCGGGAGTTACTGCTGACGGAAGCGGCGACGCGCTGGAGCGTCGACCGGTCCACGCTGCGCGTCCAGGACGGTCGCGTGCCAGGACCGTCCGGCAGCTCGGTGACCTACGCGGATCTCGCGGGACGGTTGACCGGCACCGTCGCAACCGCGCGCCTGTCCGACGCTCAGACGTGGGTGAATCGTGGAAAGCCGGTCAGGAAAGTCGACGGCCGCAGTTTCGTGACGGGGCGGCATCAGTACACCCCGGACCTTGCGCGCCCGGGGATGCTCTACGGGCGGATCGTTCGGCCTGAGGGTTACGTCGGCTCGCTCGCCACGCTCGACGCTTCAGCCGCGACCGCGATGCCCGGCGTCAAACTCGTTCGTGACGGCGACTTCGCCGGTGTGGTCGCGCCAAACGAACGGCTCCTCAAGCGGGCCATTGCGGCGGTGCGAGCAGAGTGGCGCGTTCCATCCGATCACCCCTCATCGGACACCATTTTCGAGCACTTGAAGCGCGGTGGTGGCTCTGAAGGGCGCGGCGGATCGGCGCCGTTCACAAAAGGCGACGCCATCCACAGTCGGCAAGGCGCGGCGAAGACGTTCGATGCGCTCTACCGCATCCCGTACATCGCGCACGTGCCGCTCGAGCCGCGCGCCGCCGTCGCCGAGTGGAGCGGCGGCAAGTTGACCGTCTGGTGCGGCACACAGCGTCCGTTCGGCGTCAGGTCGGATCTGGCGAGCGCGTTTCGGATTCCCGAAGATCGCGTCCGAGTCATCGTCCCCGATACCGGTTCGGCCTACGGCGGTAAACACACCGCCGAGCACGCGATCGAAGCCGCACGGCTGGCGCAAGGAGCGGGGAAGCCGGTGAAGGTCGTGTGGACGCGCGGTGAAGAGTTCTCCTGGGGCTACATGCGACCCGCCGGAGTCATCGAAATCAAGGCGGCGGTCGACGCGGGCGGCCGGCTGGTTGCGTGGGAGTTCGACAATTGGAACTCCGGCGGTTCGGCAATCCGCACGCCGTACGACATTGCGAACCAGCGGATTCAGTTCCACCCCGCCGTATCGCCATTGCGTCAGGGTTCGTATCGCGGTCTGGCGGCCACCGCCAACCACTACGCGCGCGAGATGCATATGGATGCGATCGCCCGCGCGCTCGCCGTCGATGCCGTTGAGTTCAGGCTTCGCCACTTGAGCGACGAGCGCATGCGTGCCGTGCTGACCGCCGCGGCAGAAGGCATCGGGTGGAGCGCCGCCGGTCGCGGCCGTTCTGGCACGGGCGAACGGGCCGCCGGTGCACCGTCACTCGGCATTGCGTGCGGCACGGAGAAGGGCAGCTACGTCGCCACCGCCGCGCAGGTTTCGAAGACGCCTGATGGATTCACGGTGGACAAGCTCGTCGTCGCGTTCGAATGCGGAGCGGTCGTGAATCCCGATGGCTTGCGCAACCAGGTGGAAGGCGCCGTCGTGCAGGGTCTCGGCGGCGCCCTGTTCGAAGCCATCCAGTTCCGGGACGGCGCGATCACGAACGGCACGATGGAGACGTACCGCGTGCCGCGGTTCAAGGACGTCCCGCGCCTCGAGATCGTGATCCTCGATCGCAAGGATCTGCCATCAGCCGGGGCTGGTGAGACGCCAATCGTCTGCGTCGCGCCGGCAATTGGCGCTGCCGCCCGGGCTTTCGGACAGGTGGACACCGCGCTGCCTATAAGGTTCACGAAAACTGCTAACGGCTAGTCTCTCGATTCCACGCAGGCAGGAAGATAGTTTCTTCCTTTCTCTCTTCTCCTGTGGATCTTTGACAGGAAATGCAGTGTGACGGTGGTTGTTCCGCGACCTGAATGCGCGGACGTCCGGGCGGGAGTCGCAGCTTCCCTCCTTGTCGAGATGCACTGGAGACGCCTCGCCTTGACATTCTAGGTGGACCCTTCATATGGTTACACCTAGAATGCCTACTAAAAGAGACCGCGACCGCATCGAGTTGCTGCAGGGCACGCTGGACCTGCTGATTCTCCGGACACTCCGGCTTGGACCGGCGCACGGTCATGCGATTGCCAAAGCGATCGAATACGGCTCGGATCATGTGCTGCAGGTGGAGCAGGGTTCGCTGTATCCGGCGCTGCACCGCCTGATCAAACGCGGTTGGATTACGTTCGACGACGGCACGTCAGAGAACAACCGGCGCGCGAAGTTCTATTGCCTGACGGCCAAGGGCCGCAAGCAACTCCAGATCGAGACCGGCAGGTGGGACAAGCTGGCTCGAGCCATCGCCCGTATCCTCCGCCCCGCGATGCAGGAGTAACGCCATGACGCGCCGAAGGCTCTTCGGCTCCGCTCGGAGCAGGCAAGCGCTGGATGACCTCGATCGGGACATTCGCGATCACCTCGAGCGCGAAACCGAGGACAACATCGACAGGGGCATGGCGCCCGACGAGGCGCGCCGTCAGGCGATGCTCGCGTTCGGCAACGTCGCGCTCGCCAAGGAGGACACGCGCCGCGTGTGGGTCTGGACCTGGCTCGACGAGGCGCGTCAGGATCTCCGTTACGCAGCCCGCACCCTGCTCAAGAATCCGGCTTTTACGACGACTGCGGCAGCCACACTAGCGCTGGCGATTGCCACCAACACCGCCATGTTCAGCGTCCTGAATGCGGTGCTGCTCCGGCCGCTTCCATATCGGTCTCCCGAACAATTGGCGATGTTGTGGACCGAGGATCCGACGCAGAACCTTCGCGAGGGCAGATCGGCACTCTGGGATGTCGAACAGTGGCAGAGTCAAAGTCAGAGCTTCGCGGGCATGGCCACCTTCGATTCCGTGGGCACGGTGCTGACCGGAGCTGACGGGGTGGAGCAGATCGTCGGCGCGAGCATCTCCCCCAACCTGCTTCCACTCCTCGGTGTTCAGCCCGTCCTGGGGCGCAACTTCTCGACGGAAGAAGCCGAGCAGCGGCAACGGCTGGTCCTCATCAGTCATGGCTTCTGGCAAGCGCGATTCGCAGGCTCGCACGATGCGCTCGGCACGACTCTTGTGCTCAACGGCTCTCCTTCGCAGATCATCGGCATTCTCCCTGCTGATTTCCAAGTCGCGAGTTTCGATGCAGACGTGTGGGAGCCGCACCCGACCCACCACAGCGTGCGCGGCGGACAGGTATGGTTCGTCATCGCGAGACTTCGGCCGGGCGTGACGTTCGACCAGGCCCAGACGGAGATGAGCACAGTCGCCCGCCGCCTGAACGATCAATTGCCAGCGGCCGAAAGGAGCCAGGGCATCGGCGTCGTCCCATTGAGTCTTTACGTGGTTGGACCGCAATCGCGATTGGCATTGTGGATGCTCAGCGGCGCGGTGTTTTGCGTGTTCCTCATCGCCGCTGCCAACGTCACCAGCCTCTCGCTGGCGCGCAGCACCGCTCGCGCGCGCGAGATGGCCGTTCGCGCTGCGCTTGGAGCGAACGCCGGTCGGATCGTGCGGCAGCTGCTCACGGAAAGCGTCGTGCTTGCCGCCGTCTCGGGATTGATCGGCACACTGCTGGCCTTTGGCGGCATTCGGCTCATCCGTGCCTTCGGCCCTGGCAACTTGCCGCGTCTGAATGAAGTGAGCCTCGATCTCCGCGTCCTCGGCTGGGCCCTGGCCAGCTCGCTTCTGGCGGGGATCCTGGTGGGACTGGCGCCAGCGATGACGACCATGCGCCGCGATTTGCGGCCGTCCGGCGAGGAGGGTGGCCGAAGTGTCTCGGGCGGAGCATCCAGCCGTCGAATCCGCCGCGCCCTCGTGGTGGCGGAGTTTGCGCTGGCGATCGTTCTGCTCGTCGGCGCCGGTCTGCTCGTCCGCAGCTGGTGGTACGTGAACAACATTGATCCGGGATTCAGGCCTGAGCGGGTCCTTGTGATGGAGGTCTCCACTCCGACCACCGTCAGCGTCCCCGAGCAACGGGCCGACCTGTACCACCGCGTCCTCGAACAGATTCAGGCGGTTCCGGGTGTGGAGAGCGCCGGCATCATCGACGATCTGTTCAGTGCTAACCCCAGGGAACACGTCCTCACTGTCGAACGGGACGACGGAACGGTTTCCGAGCGCCTGCGGTTGACGAGAGACGAGGTCAGCGCGGATTTCTTCAGAGCCCTCGGAACGCCGTTGCTCCGCGGCCGTTTCTTTTCGATCGGGGATCGGCCCGAGGCTCCGCGGGTCGCGATCATCAACGAGGCGATGGCTCGGCGCTCGTGGTCCGGGCACGATCCAGTGGGCAGAAGGTTCAAGTTTGTCCTGCGGGATTCCGATGGCCCGTGGTACACCGTGGTGGGCGTGGTCGGCAACATGCGGCGCCAGGGGCAGGAGCGCGAAGCGCTCCCGCAGATCTTCGTGTCGCTCGCGCAGAATCCTCCCTCCCGGAATGTGGGTCTTTTCATACGAACCTCGTCGGACGACCCGCTGACGATGGCCGGGGCCCTTCGAGCGGCCGTGAGTCGCGTGGAGAAGAATGCGCCGATCTATGGGGTGGCGCCTCTGGAACAACAGCTCGGAAGCTACCTCACGCAGCGGCGCTTCCAGACTTCGCTCCTGACCGGCTTCTCCGTCGTGGCGCTATTGATGGCTGCTGTCGGGATCTACGGGCTCATCCGGTACTCCATCGCGACGCGCACGCAGGAAATCGGCTTGCGCATGGCCATCGGCGCAAAGCCCGGCGACATCTTCCGGATGATTGTCAGAGAGGGGCTGATGCTGAGCCTGACCGGTGTCGCAATCGGGCTCGTGGGAGCCTCGTGGCTCGGGCGCGCGGGCTCGAGTCTGCTGTTTGGCGTGACCGCCAGCGATCCGTTGACGTTTACGGCCGTCTCGCTGCTGCTGACGGCCGTTGCCCTTGCGGCCTGCTATTTCCCAGCGCGACGCGCAATGAAGGTCGACCCGATCGTGGCGTTGCGCGTGACGTGATCTCTGGACCTGAGACACAGAGAACATTATGTTTCTCCCGTTCTCTGTTTCTCCTGTCGATCTTGGGCAAGCAAGGCAGCGTAAGGGTGGCTGCCGCTGACAGAAATCAGGGTTTCTCCCACCGCCCGGACTCTGCCGCCCTGAACACCGCATCGATGACGCGCATGTTGGCGATCGAATCCTCCAGCGGGTATGGCAACGGCCCGAGTCCGCGGACGGCGCGTGAGAACAGATCGCCCTGGATCGTGTACTGATTGCACGTCTCGAGCGTGATCGTCTCATGCGGCTGGCCGCCGAGCGTCGAGCCATCGTCGACGAAAACCCGACAAGGACGATCGGGCGGCGCGTTGAACGGGATCTCGATTTCCACGCGCCCGCGCGTACCGAACATGATGACCCGCTGTGACGGCACGAGCTGCGTGCTGCACACGCCCGCCGCCTGACCTGGAGCGAAATCCATCAGTAGTGACGTCAGGATATCGACGCCGCTCCGTTGATCCCGTTCGATGGCGCCGGCAACGCGCGCCGGCTCACGGCCGAACGCCATCCTGGCGCCGTTGATCAGATAACAACCGATGTCCAGTAGCCCGCCGCCACCGTAGTCCGTGCGGTTCCGGACGTTGGTCGGGTCGTCGTTGAAATAGCTGAAGAAGCCGGTCACGGCTCGCAATTCGCCGATTCGTCCGCTGCGGACCACCTCCACGGCCCTGATCCACTGCGGGTTGACCCGGGTCATGAAGGCTTCCTGGATGTGAACGCCCGTTCGCTGGCGTACTTCGAGCAGCGTCTCCGCCTCGGCGGCACTCATCGCGATCGGTTTCTCGCAGAGCACGTGCTTGCCTGCTTCCGCCGCGCGCACGGTCCACGGCACGTGCAGGTGGTTGGGCAGGGGATTGTAGACGGCTTCGATATCAGGATCGGCGAGCAGCGCCTCGTACGACTCGTACGCCTTCGGCACATTCAGGCGCTGCGTCGCCTCTTTGGCCTTGTGCAGATCGCGCGAGGCGATGGCGACGATCTCCGACCATTCTCCCGCCTGCATCGCCGGTATAACCTTCGTCAACCCGATGCGCGCGGCTCCAAGCACTCCCCATCGTACTTTCATCGTGCGGATAGTATCCGGGAAAGAAGAAAGAGGATCGCTCGCGTCCAATCTGAAACTACTTCATGACGTTCAGTGTGACGTCGATCTTCATGACCTCGCCGCTGACGGGATCGACGGCTGACGTGTACTGCGTCGTCTGACCGTCGCGAAGGAGGACGGTGAAATTCGATTTGAAGGAGCGGAACGCCGGCATGTCGCTGACGAACGAGGTTGACTCAGTTGCCCCCTTGGATCCATCGCCTGGCTCGGCAAGTACTGCCGAGTCCTCCACCTTGACAATCAGCCGGTAGACGCCGTCAGCAGTTGAGTGCGCCTCGCAGTCGATATTGGTTCCGACGGAGCGGTATTGGATTCCCATGGCCGGCATCGCTTCTCCTTTGCGCGCGATAGGGACCTCGACGCCCATCCGCAGATTTGTCTGGAAGCGATCGTTTGCCGCCACACCGATCACGTACGGCAGGTTACTGATCTTCTTCTCACCCTTGAACCGGGACAGCACGATCTGCACTTTCAACGGGATCAGCGGCTTGGCCTCGGCGGGAGAACTTCTTTCTGCCGGCTTTTCCGGCGCCGTTCCAGCCGGTGGCATTTGTTGCGCCCCGCCGGGCGTAGCCATCGCGACGGCACAGGCGAGGACGATGAAAGCAGTTCGCATGTCAGTAGCCCTCACTGTCATTGTTTACGGCCGTCGCCGAAGGGCGGGCCGTTATCGATTTCCATCTCAGGCACGGGTATCGCCGGGACGCCCAGCGGCGCGACGTCGAGGGTCGCTGGCGCAGCAGCGGGCACGACCGGCGTCAGACGTTCTTCCGTGATGCTGCCGCTCCGCGCCAGTGCCAGCAGCCGCGCCACTGCCCGCGCGTTGTCCTCCGGCACGATGACCTCCGGTTGCGAGATATCGGGTTGCCGGCTCGTCCTGGTGACTGGCGGATGCCTGGGAATCGCCGTCGGCCGCTCGCGTACCGATGGCGGCGTCGGTGCCGCGGCGAGCCTGACGTCCACCGCCTTCCGTTCGCGACCGAGCTGAGCCGGTTCCACGTCGTCTGTTCGATTCGCCATGCGCCATCCGATGCCGACGGCCAGGATGCACGCCGCCGCGGCCGCCCATCGCCACGTCCACCAGTCGCGGTCGACCCGGCGCTCGTCGATTCGGGCCCGCACCTTTCTGGCGAAATCGGGTGAGGGCTGAACCGACATGGCCTGCCGCAGCTGTGCCTCGATCTCGGCAAAGAGAGTCTGTTCCGTGGCTTCCGCCTTCAGGCGGACGCTCATTTCTTCGCGAGACATTGGAGTTTCTCTGCCAGCGCTCTTCGCGCCAGAAACAATCGCGACTTCACTGTGCCCTCCGGTATCGCCAGCAGTTCTGCCACTTCCCGCACCCCGTGGCCTTCAATCGCCGACAGAACCAGGACGATTCGGAGCTTCTCGGGAAGGGCGTCGATGAATGTCCACAGGCGATTCGCCCGGGCCGCCTCGTCGACACGTGCTTCGGCGCTCTCGGGCTCGGCGGAAGGGAGCGCCGCTTCTTCTCTCGCCCTGCGCCGCCGATCGGACCGCCAGCGGTCGATGGCCAGCCGCCAGGTGACCCGCACCAGCCATCCGCGAAACCGCGCGGGATCCCGGAGGCTGCTGAACTGCCGGTAGGCTCTGGCGAAGGCCTCCTGCGCCACGTCCTCGGCATCCTCCCGCTGCCGGAGGACGCCGTATGCGACGCGGACAGCCAGTGCCGACGATTCCTGAAGGCGGTCTTCGAACTCGCGCTCGAGGTCGGCTTCCAGGCTCACGAGCACTCCGGGATAACGACTGGCCGATTCCTGCATCGCAGACACTTGGCAGACGTCGCCGCCCGACGTTTGGTTCAGCACGCCCGTTTTCATGACATTTCTGTGGCCGTCCCTCCCCTTATCCCTTGGTGGCGGCGAATCGACAGGCCGGCATCGACGAACGGGCAGGCGGCGGGATTGCGAGCCACGAAAAGTAAAGCTGTACCGGACTTTCGATCGTCTTTACCCTGGACGGGGCCGCAACGGGCGCGGTTACAATCGCATCATTGCCCTAGGGCCTCCGCCTCGGCCCGCAACACACGAGGTCAGGATTGCTGGATTCTGCGTTCCGACTGCTGTTCGGCTACAGGCCCGCTATCTTTCAGCAGGGTGAGTTCCGCTTCCTGCCCACCACAGGGGCCTACGCGGCCGGACTGCTCGTCGTACTCGCGGTCATCGTGACCGTGCTCACGTATCGGGCGGCGCGCGGGCGGCACAGCACAACCCGCCACAAGTTCGTCCTGGCCACCCTGCGCGTGGTCACGCTGACCTTGCTCCTCTTTTGTCTGTTCCGGCCGGTGCTGGTGATCAAGGCTGCCGTTTCGCAACAGAACTTCCTGGGCGTCCTGGTTGACGATTCACGAAGCATGCAGATTGCCGACTGGAACGGCAAGGCCCGCGGCGACTTCATCAAGCAGGAGTTCGGCACCAAGGAAAGCCAGGTCCTGAAAGCGCTCTCGGACCGGTTCGTGGTGCGCACGTTCCGGTTCTCGTCAGCGGCCAACCGCTTCACGAATCCCACGGATCTGACGTTCGGCGGTTCGCAGACCCGCCTCGGTACTGCGCTCGATGGCGCACGACAGGAGCTCGCCGGCCTGCCGGTCGCCGGGCTAGTGCTGGTGACGGATGGGGCAGACACGACGGACTCGTCGCTCGGCGACGCGCTGCTCGGGCTCAAGGCGGCGTCCCTGCCGGTGTTCACCGTCGGTATCGGCCAGGATCGTTTGCCGAAGGACATCCAGGTCAGCCGCATCAACGTGCCGCGGAGCGCGCTCAAGGGCACGTCGCTGCTGGTCGATGCGGTCATCACGCAAACCGGCTATGCCGGCGAGACCGTAACCCTCGACGTCGAGGACGAAGGCCGCATCGTCGGATCGCAGGAGGTGAAGCTGCCGGCTGACGGCGAGCCGGCGGCCGTGCGCGTGCGTTTCACGGCTGCCGATCCCGGCTCGAGGAGAATTCGTTTCCGGATTGCGCCGCGGCCGGGGGAGCTGGTCAACCAGAACAACGCACGCGACGCGCTCATCGAGGTGCGCGACCGGCGCGAAAAGATCCTGTATTTCGAAGGCGAGCCGCGATTCGAATACAAATTCATCCGCCGCGCGGTTGCCGAGGATCCGAATCTGCAGATCGTCGGCCTTCAGCGCACGGCCGACAACAAGTTCTATCGCCAGGAGCTCGACGACCCCGAGCAGCTCGTTGCCGGGTTTCCGCGAACGCGCGAGGAGTTGTTCGGCTATCGCGGACTGATCCTTGGCAGCGTCGAGGCCGGGGCTTTCACCGGCGACCAGCTCCGCATGGTTGCGGAGTTCGTCGAGCGCCGCGGCGGCGGCTTGCTGGTGATCGGTGGCGGACGGTCGTTCTCGGAAGGTAGCTGGGCCGGCACACCCGTCGCCGACGCGCTCCCCGTCCTGCTGGAACGACAGGCCAAAGCGGCAGACGTGCCGCCGGTGGCGCGCTTGAAGGTCCATCCGACCCGCGCCGGCGCGGCGCATGCGGTGACGCAGCTCGGCGCCACGGAACAGGACTCCAGCGCGAAGTGGAACTCGATGCCGGGCGTGACGAGTGTCAACATGCTGACGGCCGTCAAACCGGGCGCAACCGTGTTGCTCAGCGGCACCGACGAGCGGCGGCGCGAGCAGGTGGTGCTCGCCTACCAACGTTATGGCCGCGGCAAGGCGCTGGCGTTTCCCATCCAGGATTCATGGCTGTGGCAGATGCACGTCTCGATGTCCCTCGAGGACATGACGCACGAGAACTACTGGCGACAGTTGTTGCGCTGGCTCGTCGATGGTGTTCCAGAGCACGTCGAGCCGCACACCAACACCGAGCGCGTGGAGGCCGGGGAAACGGTTACCGTCACGGCGTCGGTGGTCGATCCGACGTTTGTCGAGATCAACGACGCGCGGGTCGTCGCACACATCACCGGTCCCAAGGGTGCGATGGAGATTCCGCTGCAGTGGACCGGAGAGAAGAGCGGCCAGTACCGCGGCACTTTCGTTGCTGCCGACGAGGGGACCTACGCGGCGCAAGTCGAGGCGCTCCGCGGTGACAAGCCGCTCGGCACCGGCACGGTGCACTTCCGTGCCGCGCCGGGCGACGCCGAGTACTTCGACGCGAGCATGCAGGAAGCCCGCTTGCGACGCATCGCCGATGAAACCGGGGGCAGGTTCTACACGCCGGCGACCATGTCGGCGCTGCCGGAGGATCTCAAGTACAGCGGCCGCGGCGTGACGACGGTCGAAGAGCGCGACCTGTGGCACATGCCGATCATCATGATGCTGCTCGTCGCATCGGTGTGCGCGGAGTGGGGCTATCGACGGGCGGTGGGACTTGCGTAAGCGCCTCCGGCCCGAGCGCGCTGCCTGCTTGCTGATCGCGCTCGTCCTGAGCGCCGTGCCGGCGTTTGCGCAGAACGTGCATCTTGTCGTCATCGTCGGTCTGGCGGGCGATCCGGAACATGGCGAGCTGTTCCAGAAGTGGGCAACGTCGCTGGTCGAGGCGGGCAGCAGCCGCTACGGGATTCCGCGTGAGCGCATCGCGTTGCTCGCCGAAAAGCCCGACGGGGAGGGGCCGCTCACGACGGGGCGGTCGACGCGCGACGAGATCGTCAAGACGTTGGAGGCTGTGGCGCAGAAATCGGCGAGCGATGACATGGTGTTCGTCGTGCTGATCGGCCACGGCACGTTCGACGGGCGCGTCGCGAAGTTCAATCTGCCCGGACCGGACATGACGGCCGCCGACTTTCAGCCGCTGCTGAAACGGCTCGAGCCGCGCCGTCTGGTGCTTGTGAACAGCGCGAGCGCGAGCGGCCCGTTCATCGAGGCCCTGTCGGGCCCCGGCCGCACGATCGTGACGGCGACGAGAAACGGCAGCGAGCGGTTTGCCACCCTGTTCGGCGGCTTCTTCGTCGATGCGTTCGTCGGGGACGAGGCCGACGCGGACAAGAACAAGCGAGTGACCGTGCTCGAGGCGTTCAACTACGCGAAGCGTGAAGTGGCAACCGCGTACGAGCGCGAAGGCATCATGCTCACCGAGCATGCGCTGCTGGACGATGCCGGGGACAAGGAGGGGACGGCGCAGCCGGCGGCGGACGGGAAGCAGGGTCGTGTCGCTTCCATTCTCTCCCTTGGCACGACCGCCAGCGGCGAGACGGCGACCGGCGACCCGAAGCTGCGCGCTCTCTACGACGAACGCCGAGTTCTCGAACGGCGTGTCGAGTCGCTGCGGTTGCTCAAGGAGAGCATGGAGCCGCAACGCTACACGGCGGAGCTCGAGAAGGCGCTAACGGAGTTGGCGCTGAAGTCGCGTCAGATCCGCGAAGCGGGGGGCAAGACGCCATGAGTCGTCTGCTCGCGGCAACGTTTGCCGGAATTCTGGTCGTGGCCGCGGGAGCCTTCGCTCAGGATTTTTTCCGCCGGCAGCCTCCGGATCCGTACACGGAGACGACCGGCAATCAGCCATACGATGGACGGCTCGTGTTCGTCCGATTGCGGTATTCGACGGGAATGAGCGGCTTCGGCCGGCGCGGCCGCGAGCCGGGGTGGGCGCACGACTATCCCACCGCCGACGTTCACATGATGAAGATCCTCAACGAGATCACAATCGTGCGGCCGCGGACGGATGGCTCGAACATTTTTGGTCTGGGTGACGCCGAGTTGCACAGCTTTCCGATCGCCTACATGTCCGAGCCCGGGTTCTGGTATCCCGAGGAGAACGAGGTCACGGGTCTGCGCAACTACCTGCTCAAGGGAGGATTCATCATCTTCGACGACTTCCGCGGCTACGACTGGGACAACCTCCAGGAGCAGATGCGTCGCGTGCTACCCGATGCCCACTGGGTCCAGCTCGACGAGACGCATCCGATCTTTCATTCGTTCTTCGAGATCGACGACCTGCACTATCTCCCGTCGTATGGCGACACGCCGCCCAGCTACTACGGCATTTTCGAGAAGAACGATCCGGCGAAGCGTCTCATTGCCATCGCCGATCGTGACGGGGACATCGGGGAGTACTGGGAGTTTTCGGACACTGGTTACGCGCCGGTGGATCTTTCAAACCAGGCGTATAAGTTCGGCGTGAACTACTTTATCTATGCTTTGACGCACTAGGAGCACATGAGACAAGCCACAGACGTCATCGACCTCGAGAAAGACGACATCGCCCTCGCCGAGCAGATGAAGTCCGGCCGCGACCGGATTATCACGGAGCTGCGCAAGGTCATCATCGGTCAGGAGGCGACGATCAACGAAGTGCTGCTGACGCTCTTCGTCGGCGGCAACAGCCTGATCGTCGGTGTCCCTGGCCTGGCGAAGACGCTGCTCATTCATACCCTGGCGCGGGTGCTCGAGCTGAAGTTCGCGCGCATCCAGTTCACCCCCGACCTCATGCCGTCCGATATCACCGGGACGGACATCATTCAGGAAGACACGACCACCGGCCGGCGGCAGATGGTCTTCGCGCCGGGCCCCATCTTCGCCAACATCGTCCTGGCCGACGAGATCAACCGGACGCCGCCGAAGACGCAGTCGGCGCTGCTCGAGGCCATGCAGGAGCACCGCGTCACGATTCAGGGACGAACCTATCAGCTCGAAGAGCCGTTCTACGTGTTTGCCACGCAGAACCCAATCGAGCTCGAAGGCACGTACCCCCTTCCGGAAGCGCAGCTCGATCGCTTCATGTTCCACGTCGTGATCGACCACCCGCCGGAAGACGAGGAGTACGACGTCGTCAGGACCACGACCGCTTTGCAGGATCCGAAGTTCGAGCGCCCGGTCAGCGGCCCGGATCTCGTCGCGTTTCAGCGGCTGGTGCGACGCGTGCCGGTTGCCGAGCCAGTAATGAGGTACGCGCTCAACCTGGCGCGGGCCAGCCGTCCGAAATCACCGACCGCGCCCGAGCAGCTGCGCAAGTGGGCGGCGTTTGGCGCCAGCGTGCGCGCCGCGCAGTACCTGGTGCTCGGCGCCAAGGCGAGGTCGCTGACGAGCGGACGCTATCACGTGAGCTTCGAGGACATTCGCGCGCTGGCGCATCCGGTACTACGGCACCGGATTCTCACGAATTTCCACGCGCAATCCGAAGGCGATCACCAGCGACGCGTTGATCGATCGGTTGCTGGAGGCTGTCCCGATGCCGCGATCGGGCATGTGATGGAGTGCCTGCGGCCTGAGCGACCCTTCGACGTCGCTCAGGGTCGTCCTGAGCGTGTCGAAGGACGAGGCGCGAAGTCGCCGAGCGCTGATTGATGATGACTATGGAGTTGCTAACCAGATGAGTGCCGCGGTCCCTGGCGCTCGATTCGTAGACCCGAAGGTGCTGGCCCGCGTCGGCAACCTCGAGCTCGTCGCTCGGTCGGTGGTCGATGGATTCATCAACGGTCTGCATCGGTCACCGTATTTCGGCGCCTCGGTCGACTTCGCCGAGCATCGGGGCTACGTGCCGGGAGACGACATCCGTCGCGTGGACTGGCGCTTGTACGCGCGCACGGACAGGTACTACATCAAGGAGTACGAAGCGGACTCGAATTCCAACTTCTCGGTTCTGATCGACGTCTCGAAGTCGATGGGATTCGGCAGCGCCGGGATGACCAAACTCGACTACGCTCGCATGCTCGCGGGATGTCTCACCTACCTCGTGCACAGGCAGAGGGATCGCGTTGGTCTGGTTGCGTTCGACAGCGAGATCGTGGAGCAGGTGCCAGCCTCCGCGAAACACATGGAAGTTGTGCTGCACGTGCTGAATCGGTTGTCTCCGTCGCGGCCGGGGTCGCTGCGCGAACCCTTGCACAAGATGGCGGAGCATTTCGGACGGCGTGGGCTCCTCGTCTTGATTTCCGATTTGTACGAGGAACCGGACGCCGTCCTCGAAGCCGTCGGGCCACTGCGATTCCGGGGCAACGACATGATCGTCTTCCACGTCCTCGACGAGGCGGAATTGAACTTTGGGTTCGCCGACCCGTCGGCGTTCGAGGACCTGGAGAGCGGAGAACAGATTCCGATCATTCCCACCGCGCTGGCCGATCAATACCGCAGCCTCGTTCAAGCGCACGTCTCGGCGCTTACGGAGAGGTTCTCGGCCAACCGCGTCGACTACTCGCTCGTCAACACATCTACGCCGCTCGATCACGCGTTGTTCACCTATCTGAGCACGCGTGAACGGCTCATGCGCACACGCTGACGATGTCTTTCCTGACCCCTCTCTTCCTCGTCGGCCTCGCCGGACTCGCGATTCCGGTGTTGATCCATCTGATTCAGAAGGAGAGGAAGAACGTCGTGCAGTTTCCGTCGCTGATGTTCCTGCGACGGATCCCGTACGAATCGGTGCAGCGTCGTCGAATCCGCCACTGGCTGCTGCTGATGATGCGGCTGGCGGCGCTGGCACTCGTCGTGTTGGCGTTTGCGCGGCCGTTCATCCGTCGAACCGATGCGGCGACGGGAGGTGCCACCGGCGCGCGCGAAGTGGTCATCCTCGTCGATCGGTCGTACAGCATGGGGTATGGAGATCGATGGCAGCGTGCGGTGAACGCCGCGCGGGACGCGGTCAACGGTCTCGGTGCTTCCGATCGCGCCTCGATTGTGTTTTTCAGCGCCGGCGCCGACGTGGCTGTGCGCTCGACCGCCGACAAGGGGCGGCTGCTGGCCGCGCTGGCGGGAGTGGAGCCTTCGGCCGGAGCCACGCACTACGGACCCGCGCTCAAGCTCGCCGGCAGCATCCTCAGCGAGTCGGCCCTGCCTCGAAAAGAGACCGTGCTGGTCACCGACTTCCAGCGGGCAGGCTGGCAGGGTGCCGAAGGACTGCGGCTGCCTGACGGCGCGACGCTGACCCCCGTCGACCTTGGCAGCGGCGATACGGTGAATGCGTCGGTGACCCCGGTTGCGCTCGAGCGATCGATGTTCTCGAACCAGGAGCGGGTGAGCATCACGGCCGGCGTGCTCAACCACGGCGCCAAACCGCTGGATGGCGTCGACGTGGCCCTGGAAGTCGACGGTCGCGCCATCCAGACGAAGCGGGTACGAGTAGAGGGCAACGGCTCGGCCTCGACCACGTTCGATCCGCTGACGGTCGCCACGCCGAACATGCGCGCGTCGATCCGGATAGTTCGAGACGCCCTCGAACGTGACAACGCGTTTCACTTCGTCCTGTCACCGGCCCGTCCGATTCGTGTGTTGCTGGCGCAACGCCCGGGTGCGCGCGACGTCAACCTGTACCTCAGTCGAGCGCTCGCGGTCGGCGACGCGCCCCGGTTCGATCTCGTGCCGCGCGATCCCGACGCCCTGTCGTCAGACGATCTGCAGAACGCTGGAATCGTCATCCTCAACGACGTGGCGGTCACGGCGGCCACGGCAGAGCGGCTGGCGAGGTTCGTGCAGCGGGGCGGGGGCCTGCTGTTCGTCGCCGGTCAGCGCGGGGCGTGGCCGCAGGAACAGGCGGCCCTCCTGCCCGCGGTTGTCAGCGAAGCCGTCGATCGGTCGCGAGGGCAGCCGGCGCGGCTCGTGGCACTCGAGTACGGCCATGCGATTTTCGACCCCTTCCGCGCCCCGCGGAGCGGAGATTTCTCGACCGCACGGTTCTACGGCTATCGCGCCGGAACCAAAGCCCCGGACGGTGTCGTGCTCGCGCGATTCGACGATGGGGCACCGGCGCTGGTGGAGAAGAAGATGGGCGTCGGCCGTGTGCTGGTGTGGCTGTCCTCGCTGGATCTGGTGTGGAACGACCTTGCCGTCAAGCCCGTATTCCTCCCCTTCGTGCACCAGATGGCGCGTCACCTCGGCGCGTATCGTGAGGCGGCACCGTGGCTGACCGTCGGCGATGTGCTGGATCCCTCGACGGCCGAAAATACGGCTAAGCCCTCGCCCGACCGCGCGATCGTGTCGCCGTCCGGGCAGCGCCTGGCGCTCGACAGCGAAGGGCCTGACGTCGTGGAGCTGGCCGAACAGGGCTTTTACGAGATTCGCGGATTGGCAGCCGGGGCCGTGCCGTCGGCGATTGTTGCCTCGAACGTCGACCTGCGTGAATCGGATCTGAGCGCGATTCCAACGGCCGACGTGGTTGCCGCGGCCACGGGGCGCGCCGGCAGTGGGCCGTCGGTCAGGCGGAGCTGGTCCCGAGCGACGCCGCTCAGGAAGCGGCCCAGCGTGTGTGGTGGTATCTGCTGTTTGCCGGGCTGGTCTTGCTCTCGGCGGAGACGCTGTTATCGAACCGGGTGAAGCTGTAACCTTGAAACATGTCAGGTGTTAACTCCCAACTTGGCGGTTGACGCGGAGCATTCCGATGTATGACTTCCTTCGGCGGTCCACCAATCCTGAGATCTCCGACCTCGTCGAGGTGATCCGGCAGATCCGGCGCCGTTGGCGGTTCAAGCTGGCGCTCCGAGGCGTTGTGCTGGTGGCCGCGTTCGTCGTGGCGGCCCTGGTTGGCGCGGCTTTCGGGCTCGAATCCTGGCGCTTTTCTCCCGGTTCCATCCTGACCTTCCGCGTACTCCTGTCCGTCGCCTTCGCCGCGACCATCGGGCTGCTCTTGGTGCGGCCGCTGCTGCGCCGAGTCAGTGATGAGCAGGTAGCTCTGTATCTCGAAGAACACGAGCCGTCGCTCCAGGCGGAAATCATCAGTGCCGTAGAAGCGGAAGCGCAGAGCCGGCGATCCGGTGCGCCCGCGTCGCCGCTGGTGCGACGCCTTGTCGAATCGGCCGTCGAAAAGGTTCGTGCGCTCGAGCACGGCCGCCGTCTCGAGCGAGGACAGCTGCGCCGCTACGCCGGCGCGTTTGCGCTCATCGCCGCTGCCGCCGTCGCGATTTTCACGCTCGGCCCGGCCTTCATGCGCCACGCCCTCTCGGCCCTGCTCGTCGTGTCGCGGAGCGTCGAAGCGGCGGTGCCGTATCGCATCGAAGTCACACCGGGGAACGTGACCCTGCCGCGCGGGGCGGACCAGACGATTACCGCGTCGCTCATGGGATTCGATAGCGATCAGGCGGCGCTGATGGTCAGGAAGACTGCCGATGCGCCGTTCGAAAAAATGCCGCTCGTTCGTGCCGGGAATCGCTACGAAGCGATGCTCTTCGATCTGGCCACGCCACTCGATTACTTCGTCGAGGCGGGGGGAGTGCGGTCAACCACCTACACCTTGAAGGTCGTCGACCTGCCGTACGTTCAGAAGCTCGAGCTCGAATACCACTTCCCGGCATACACCGGACTCGCGCCGCGCAAGATCGAAGACGGCGGTGACATTGCTGTCCTGTCCGGAACGGAAGTGCGCGTCCGCATCGTGCCGACGATGACGGCGAAGGGTGGGCAGGTGGTGTTGCACGACAAGGCCTCAGCCGCTCTGGCCGCTGCCGCCGACGGCTCGTTCACGACGAGCTTCAAAGCGGATCGCGACGGTTTCTACCGCGTCGAGCTCGATGCCCCGACCGGTGAGCGGGTCACGGCCTCGCCGCAGTACACGATCGATGTGCTGACCGATCAGTCACCCGTCGTCAGTATTTCGAAACCGGGACGCGACACGACCGCGTCGCCGATCGAAGAGGTCTTCGTCGAAGCGTCGGCGGAAGACGATTTCGGTGTGCGCGACCTGGAGCTGGTGTACTCGGTGAACGGCGGCGCCGAGAAGACCGTTCGGCTGTTCGACGGCAAGAGCCGGCTGCCGGAAGTATCGGCCGGGCACACCTTCTATTTCGAGGAGCTCGGCGTACAGCCGGGTGACTTCGTGTCGTACTTCGCGCGCGCGGCCGACAACGACGGCGTCGCCGGTCCCAAGCGCGCGTCGAGCGACCTCTACTTCGTGCAGGTGCGTCCGCTGAAGAAGGAGTTCAGGCGCGCCGAATCACAGGCGCGGCGGCGGTGGGGGCGGCGGCGCCGGCGAAGTTGGTGCGCTCTCTCAGCAACAGCGGCAAATCATCTCGGCAACGTTCAACGTCCAGCGCGATCGCAAGACGATGAGCGCCGACAAGCTGAAGGAGAACTCGGTCGTGGTCGCCTTGGCCCAGGCCCGCTTGCGCGAACAGGTCGAGGGACTCTTGACGCGGATGAACAGCCGGTTGGTCGAGCAGGATCCCGCGTTCAAAAAGATCGCCGAGCTGCTGCCGCAGGCGGTGACGCAGATGACGGCCGCCGAGGGCAAGCTCCGCGCCCCCGATCCACAGGGTGCATTGGAGCCCGAACAGAAAGCGCTTCAGGCTTTGCAGAAGGCGGAGGAGGAGTACGAGCTCCAGGTAAGCACGCAGCGCGGTGGCGGCGGCGGTGGCGGTCAGAGCACGATGGCTCAGGATCTGGCCGATCTGTTCGAGCTCGAGCTCGATCGTATGGCGAACCAGTACGAAACGACTCAACGCGCGAGCGATCAGAACACCGATCAGAAGCTCGATGAGCTCATGGAGAAGCTGAAAGAGCTGGCGCGGCGCCAGGAACAGGAAGCGGAGGCGCAGCGGCGGCGCATGGCTGCCGGCATGCAGGGCGGGGGCGGCGGCGGGAATCAGCAACGAGCGCTGGCGGAACAGGCCGAGGAAGCCGCGCGCCGGCTCGAACAGTTGTCTCGCGAGGAAAACCGGCCGGAGCTGTCGCAGACGGCCCGCCAGCTGCGCGAGGCCGCGGACGCGATGCGCCGGGCGTCGGCAACCGGCGACCCGTCCGCAGCCGCGCAGGCGTCGGCCGCACTCGAACGGCTGCGCGAAGCGGAGAAGCGCCTGCAGCAGACGCAGAGCGGCCGCGCCGAGCGCAACGTCCGCAACGCCCTCGAGAAGGCCGAGGAGCTGGCTCGAGAGCAGCAGGAGATTGCCGACTCCATCAACGCCCTCGGGGCGAGCGGCGAAGGCCGTCAGGAGAAGGTCGAGCAGCTCGGGCAGCGCAAGGAGCAGCTGCATACGCAAGTCGGGCAGCTCGAAGAGCAATTGAACAAGACGGCGGCCGACATTGCCAGGCAGGAGCGCGACGCCTCACGAAAGATGGCGGAAGCCGCCGGCACCATGCGCGATGACGCGGTGCGCGACAAGATCGGCTGGTCACGATCGTTACTGCGTCGGCCGAACACGTCGCCGGCTGACATGCAGGCGCTCGAAAGCCAGATCGGATCGTCGCTGGGCGCGGTGCGCGACAAACTGCGGGAGGCGGCGTCTGCGCTCGGCCGGTCGCGGCCCGATGCGATGACGGAAGCGCTGAACAAGGCGCGCGATCTCGCGCGCGGCGTGGAGTCGATGGATCAGCGCATGCGCGAGCGCGCGCAGCAGGGCCGGCAGGGCCAGCAGGGCCAGCAGGGGAATGATCCCTCAAAAGGCACGCAGGCGTCGAAGGGGTCGCAGCAGGGTTCACAAGGATCGGAGTCGCAGGGACAGCAGGGCTCTCAAGGACAGCAAGGCTCGCAGGGCCAGCAGGGTTCGCGCGGACAACAGGGCCAGGGACAGGGTCAGGCGCAAGAGGGTCAGCAGGGCGGGCAGGGCGGCAGCAACGAAGGACAGCGAACCGCTGATGGACGTGGCGGCGACGGCGACACGATGGGCGGTTGGCGAAATGGTGGCGGGTATGGGGACCGCCGGCCCGGTCGTTTGTCGCCCGAGGACGTTCGTCAGTTCCGCGGCGAGGCCCGGCAATGGACGAATCAGGCCGAGCAGCTGCGCCGCCTGCTGCAGGGTGAATCGCAGCGCCTCGACACGCGGCAGCTCGACGAGATCCTGAAAGGACTGCGCGCGCTCCAGGACGATCGGGTCTACCAGGATGCCGAGGAGCTCGCCCGTCTGCAGACCGCCGTCAGCGAGAACATGAAGCGATTCGAGTTCGCCCTTCGCCGGCGCTCCGAGAGCGCCGCCGGTCAGCCCGTCTTGTCCGGATCCGACGAGGTGCCGGAGCGGTTCCGCAAGCTGGTCGACGAGTACGACAAGTCGCTGTCGAAAGGGCCGGAGAAGAAATAATCACGTGCGACGTGCCATGCGCCACGTGCTACGTGCTTAGGTTCTAGGGCATGAAGATTCGCGTCATCGCCGCAACGCTTGCCCTGTGCCTGGCAGCCGTGGCCGCTGGCGCTCAGCAGAGATGGGGGCGGGTATTTCGCGCGCCGCCCCGTTTCCCCAACGCTGAGAGCTTTGACGGCTCGTTCAATTTCTGCCGCGGGATGTTCACCAGCAATCGCCCCGAGCCTGGTGGGCAGGGTTGGTGGACCGATTACCCCGATGCGGACATCAATTTTTCCATCCGCCTGTCCGAGCTCACCAAGACCCGCGTCAGCAAGGCACGCGGCGACGAGCCGAATCACCTCGTGGTGCGTCTGACCGACGACGCGCTCTTCCAGTGTCCTTATCTGCACATGGAGGATGTGGGCACGATGTCGTTGAGCGACGAGGAGATCCTCCGTCTGCGCCTGTATCTGCTCAAAGGCGGCTTTCTCTGGGTCGACGATTTCTGGGGCGACGCGGCCTGGGAACAATGGGTGGACGAGATCAGCCGGGTGCTCTCTCCGGTCGAGTTTCCGATCCGCGATCTGCCGCAGGACCATCCGTTCTGGCGCGCGATGTTTCAGATCAAGGAGCTGCCGCAGATTCCTTCGATCAATGCCTGGAGTCGAAGCGGCGGTGAAACGTCGGAGCGTGGTTACGAGAGCGCCGAGACGCACATTCGTGGCATCAGCGATGCGCGCGGCCGCCTGATGGTGCTGATGACCCACAACACCGACATTTCGGATGCCTGGGAGCGTGAAGGAGAGGATCCTCGCTACTTCTACCTGTTCTCACCCAACGGATACGCGGTGGGAATCAACGTCATCATGTACGCGATGACGCATTGACTGAGCTGGGGAACTGGGGAACTGGGGAACTGGGGAACTGGGGAACTGGGGAACTGGGGAAGTTCTCAACTCCCGAGTTCGCCGGGCGACGGCCGAACGTCACGCTGCATTCCTTGCCCAAACAATCACAGGAGAACGTGAGAAGGGGAGCCATCAAATAGTCTCCCTTTCTCTTTTCTCCTGTGGGGTTTGACAAGCGGCTGTCGCGGCAAAAACTACTCTGCCCGAAACGCCTCGGCGGGAGCGATGGCCAGTGCGCGCCGGGCCGGCATCCAGCCGACAACAGGCCCGCGGCGATCATGATTGCCGCCAGCACCGGCAATCCCCACGGACCACTGCCTTCGGGAGCCGGAAGGCGAAGATCCCGCGTGCGGCGACGACCAGCTCGCCAAGTCCGATGCCTGCGACGGCGCCGATGAGGAGCGGCACGCTCGTGCGCCCCATGCAGGAAGGCTATACGAGCAATGCTGTGACGCGGTTGCGTAATCGCATGTGCCGCTAGGGCGGGCAGGCGATCTATCGCGCGGCGGCGTCAGGTGCGTTCGACCAGAACTTATCGAACAGGACGACGTGTGCAACGTTGGCGAAGCGGTTAACGATGAAGGCGGAGCCCTGATCGGCCCAGCCGGCGCGGAAGAAGACACGGAACGGCATGTCGATGGTGCTCTGGCGTGCGCCCGATGCGGTGTCGAAGATGCCGATGGTGTCCCGGTTGCGGCTGGCCTGGAACGGGAAACTGAACCGGCGTCCGTCGGGGCTGAACATCGGCAAACTCAGTGCGGAGCTCGGGATTCGCACGTCCCAGATCACGGTACGGCGCTCCACGTCGAGAAGCCGCACGCCGTCCTGACCGGTCGACGTCACGATCCATGTTCCGCCGCCAGCGAGCTGCGGCCGCCAGTCACCGCGCAAGAAGCCGTCGAAGAGCTTTTCCGGCGTCCCGCCCGCGGCCGGAATGCGCCACGTCTCCTGCTTAGAGTTACGGAGGGACGTATAGGCGAGCCATCGGCTGTCGGGCGACCACACTGGCCACGAGTCGGCGGCCGTATCGTTGGTGAGCTGTCGGAGGTCGGTCCCGTCGACACTCTGGACCCATACGTCGGAATTTCCGGTCGCCGTTGATACGAATGCGACATGGGATCCATCAGGCGAGAGCGACGAATGCGCGATTGCGTCGCCCGCCACGAACGTGATTTGGCGCGCGTCGGCCAGGTTGTCGATCGGGCCGACCCAGAGGTTACGGCTGCCGCTCGCTGTTCCATTGAAGAGCAGGGTCCGACCGTCTCGCGTCAGAAAGATCCACATCGGGTCCCCGCGCGGCCCTGCCAGTCGCATCGGCGCCTCGCGCGGGTTTGCCGGGATCCTCCAGACTTCGCGGGCATTCTCGACCGCTGCAACGATCAGTCGCGTTCCATCGGCCGAAACGCTCGGCACGGTCAGCGCACGCTGGACGGTCGTGGTCAGCCGTGCGATGGACCCGCTTTCGACGTCCAGGATGCCGATGTCGGCGGCGGGCAGCTGGCGCGGGAAGGGAACATAACTGACTACCTGATGGCGATTGTCGGGAAGCCATTCGTGCGCGAGTACGCCTTCGTTGCCGCGCGTGAAGCTGGTGACCTGGCGATCGCGTCCGGTTGTCATGTCGATGACGAACAGATTCGACGGAGCGAAGAGACCGCCCCGCGTGTACGATAGCCGCCGCCCGTCTCTCGACCAGGCAGCTCGGACCGCGCCGCCCGGAAGTGCGCGGACGAGGGTGCGCGTTTCGGCGTTGGCCAGACCGCGGACGACGAGATTGAACCCGTTGCCCTCCGGAAGCAGCAGCGCGAGCCAGCGTCCATCCGGCGATGGGGCGGCCGCACGCGCTCCAGCCAGGATCCGGCGCGGCCGCCCTCCGAGCACGCCGGTCTGCCAGATGCCAATACCATCGGCGTCGCTGCGCGTGAAGTACACGGACTCGCCGTCCGGGGCGTAGATGAGCTCCGACTCGGGAGCCGCATCGTTCGTGAGTCGCACCGGTTCGCCGCCGGCAACCTGACGAAGCCAGACATCCGGCGTGCCACCATGATCGGAGATGAACACGAACGCGCGGCCATCGGGCGAGATCGCCGGAGACGATTCCGACTCTCCGTAATCCGTGAGCTGCGTCGCAACCGTCCGATCCGGCCGCAAGCCGACATCGGGCACGGTCCCGGTGCGCAGAAAGAGTGCGGCGATAGCGGCGCCGAGCACAGCGGCGATCGCGGCGGCTGCGGCAATCGGCGGAATGCGCGTGGTGCGGCGCTCGGGTGCTTCCGGCGGTACGTCGACGAATGCGTCGCCGATGTCGCGCAACCGCTTCTTCGGATCCTTCTCGAGGCAACGGTGCAGCAGCGCGCGAATGGATTCGGGAACATCCGACGGCAACTCGTGCCAGCGCGGATCCTGCGTCAGGACTGCCGCGAGCACAGTCGGACACGGTGGCGCCGGAGAACGCGCTTCCGGCCCGTGAGCAGCTCGAAGATGCACGCAACCGAAAGCCCAGATGTCCGTCCTCTTGTCCACGGACTGCCCGCGAGCCTGTTCCGGGCTCATGTAAGCAGCGGTACCGAGAATGACACCCGCGGCCGTGCCCATGACGGATACCGTCGGCGAATTCGCGATGTTCGAAGGCGAGGCGGCGTCGCCCGATACGGCCTTCGCCAGGCCGAAGTCGAGCACTTTGATCGAACCATCAGCCGCGACCTTGATGTTGGCCGGCTTCAGATCGCGATGGATGATGCCTCGCTCGTGCGCGGCGTCGAGCGCGAGCGCCAGCTGACGGGCGATCTCGATCGCCTCGCGCACCGGCACCGGGCCTTGTGCGATCCGATCCGTGAGCGTCGGTCCCTCGACGAGCTCCATAACGAGTGCGGGTGTGCTGGAGTCCTCGAAGCCGTAGATAGCGGCAATGTGTGGATGGTTCAACGCCGCCAGCATCTGCGCCTCGCGCTCGAAGCGGGCGCGCCGCTCGCGATCCAGCGCGTAAATCTCCGGCAGCAGCTTGATGGCGACGTCTCGGCCGAGCTTCGTATCGCGGGCGCGGTAGACCTCACCCATACCGCCCGCACCGAGCAGCTCGACGATCTCATAGGCGCCGATCCGAGAGCCCACCGCCGTCTTCATGGCACGGCCACCTGCCTGTCGGATTCTAGCGTGGACGGGTCAGGGTAGTATCTTGCCCAGCATGACCTCGTTCGATTGGCGCAAGCCGCGTTCTCGAGTGCATAACATCACACCGTGACCGCAACCAACATCGTCTTGCTGGTGTTCGGACTCGGTACCTTCGCTCGAGGCGTTTACTCTCTGGTGACGCAGGACGTTGAGGAAGACAACGAGCGGATGGTGGGGGGTGTGGCGATACGGCACGGCCTCATCCTCATCGTGATCGGACTTGGCATTGCTTCGCACGCCATCTTCGAGTGGCGATGGGTCAACGATCTCGTCCACTGGTTGCGGCGGTTGGAATAGGTGTTGGATCCCGGTCCGAGCTGATCGCGCGCTTTTCGCCGGCGTGATGACGATGTTGCGGTAGTCCACGGGACCGTGATCGCCCTGGAGCAGCAGCGGCCCGGGGTCAGCTTCGGCGCTGTCGAGCGCGCCGCCGGTAATTCCCGGAATCTCCCGGTTGCAGATGATGGTCGTGCCATTCAGCTCGTACGTGAGCATGCGGCCCACGAGCGTGACATCCATCGATTGCCACTCGCCGGCAGCCCTGGCCACGTTCTCGCTCGGCGCAATGAAGCCGTAGAGTCCGCCGAGATGATGTGACGATGGCTCGAGGCCGGCGGCGTCGTCGATCTGAAGCTCGTAGCGGCCCCGCAGATACACGCCGCTGTTCGCCTCTTTGGGCACGCGGAACTCCAGGTGCAGCTTGAAGTCGTCGAATTTCTGAACCGTCACGAGGTTGGCGCCGGTATTCGCGTTCTGCAGGACGCCGTCGAGGGCGCGCCACTGGTTGTCGCGGCGTCCGATCGGCTGCCACCCGTCGAGTGATTTGCCGTTGAAGAGCGTGATAGGTTCGCCCCAGGCCGGTCGTCCGGCCCGCCGCAGCGACGGTGCTCGCGTGCCCGACCATGTCACCTTCTGGCCGTCACCCATGGTCATCGCACCCGTGATGCGATCGCCCTCGAGCCGTCCCTCGAACGTGATGTCGCGGGGATTGCTTTCCCACTGTGGCGGGATGGCGAAGCGGAACGTGCCGTCGGTGAACTCGATCTTGGCGATCGGCCGTGTGCTGCCGCCGGATCCTACGAATTGTCCGACCAGGGTGGCCGTGCCGGACCGTTCCACCTCGAGCCACGATGGCGACGTCTGTGTGCCGCGCTGTACGACGAGATCCCATCGGCCGAGCAGCGCGTCGGATGCGGCGCGCGACTGTGCGAGAGTTCCCGAGTAGCCGGCGGCCGCGAGCATCAAGCCAGCGACGGCGGCGCCGCTTGCAACCCGAGCAATCATGATTCCTCCTCGAGCCCACTTCTGCATACGTGGGTGCACCCTACAATAAGCGGATCCGACACTCCAGATCACGCCATTCGGCCGCCGGCGGGCCTATGACACAATCCAGCGCAATACATGTCGCTCCAGGCCGGAAGCTCCATCGGTTCCTACGAGCTCGTCGGTCCGCTCGGAGTCGGCGGAATGGGCGAGGTGTACCGCGCCCGTGACACTCGCCTGAATCGCGAGGTGGCGCTCAAGCTCCTGCCCTCGACCTTCTCCGCAGACCCCGATCGTCTCGCCCGCTTCACTCGCGAAGCGCAGACGCTCGCGCTCCTGAATCACTCCAACATCGCGCAGATCTACGGCCTCGAGGAAACCGCCACGGGGCAGATGCTCGTGATGGAGCTGGTCGAAGGGGAAACGCTTGCGGATCGGATTGCTCGGTACAGACCGGCGGGGTATTCCACTGGAGGAAGCCCTGTCCATCGCCCGCCAGATCGCGGACGCGGTCGAGGCCGCTCACGACCGCGGAATTGTCCACCGCGATCTGAAGCCGGCCAACGTCAAGATTCGGCCCGATGGGATGGTCAAGGTCCTCGACTTCGGATTGGCGAAAGCGCTGCAACGCGGAGACGCACCGGACCTTGCGAATTCGCCGACGTTCACGGGCCTGGGCACCCAGGCCGGCGTGATTCTCGGCACGGCCGCCTACATGGCCCCCGAGCAGGCCACGGGTAAGCCGGTGGACAAGCGCGCGGACATCTGGGCATTTGGTTGCGTGCTTCTTGAAATGTTGACGGGCTGCCGCGCGTTCGGGGGAAACTCTGTCAGCGAAATCCTGGCTGCGGTTCTTCGCGATGCGCCGCCGCTGGAGACGCTCCCGCCCACTACCCCTTCAGCGGTGCGGCGCCTGCTCGATCGGTGTCTGCAACGCGACCCGGCCAAGCGATTACGCGATATCGGTGATGCCCGGATCGAACTGGACGCGGCAGGAATCGAACCGGCCGTGCCTGCAACCCGCCGGACACGATCGATATCAGGAGCGGCAGCGATCTCTGCGGCGGCTGTGGCCGTGCTGGCGGCTGGCGCCGTCTGGCTGCTGAAACCCGATGCGAGTCCACCTCTGCGAAAACTGGAACTGTCGTTGCCGGCAACCGGCGTTCGTACTCGGCACCGTCCAGCTTTCTCCCGACGGCAGCCGCGTCGCCTATGTCGCCGGGGATCACCTGTTCGTCCGACGTCTGGACGATCTCGCTCCGCAGGACCTCGGATCGGTACCGCCCGGCACGGAGGTGCTCGCCTGGTCTCCCGATGCAACGACGATGGCGTTCGCCTCGACCGACGGTAAGATTCGCAAGATCGCTGCAACGCGGGGACAGCCGCTCGTTGTCTCGGATCTTCCCGATACGCGTCGCGCGATCGGACTCGTCTGGCAGGGCGGCGACATCATCGCGGCAATCTGGCGCAGTGGCCTCTACCGGGTTGACGCGCGCGGCGGAACGATGGCGCCCTGGCTGAACCTCAACGCCGCAACAGAGGTCGACTTCCACGCCCTGGTGTCCCTGCCCGATGGCCGCGTGGTGTTCGCAACCCATCGACAGAACAACGAGTATGTAATCGAGTCCTTCGACGGTACCAATCGGGTACGTACTCCACCCGCCGACACTGGTGGCCTCGTTAGCGTATTCACCAACCGGGCATCTGCTCGTCGTCAAAGGCGGCCACAACGCAGGCCTGTGGGCGATGCGATTGAGCCGCGATAGTCTCGATGCAGACAGTGCGCTTCAACTCGCCGCGGAAGCCGACTGGGTCAGCGCATCTGCTGGCCCGACGATGGTCTTTGCGGCGACTCATTCTGCAGGGAATGCCTTCGAACTCGTAGCAGTGAACCGCGCCGGACGAGATGTGCGAGTGCTGAAGCCGTCCGCGCCCATCATGTCCTCGCCCACCGTCTCGCCGGACGGCCGTCGTCTAGTGTTCGTGCAGGGCGCCCACGATCGCACGAACATGCCGACCGGCCTGAGCAAACTGTCGGTGTGGGTGCATCAGGTAGAGCCTCCCTCCAACATCCGGCTCACTCCCGAGGAGGGTGATTACGGCATGCCGGCCTGGTTCTCATCCGGAGATCGCGTGCTCATCACCGAGGCCCTATCGCCAGTCGGGCGGTACCGGTTGATCGCGCTCGCGCCTGATGGTTCCGGGACCCAGTCGCAACTGGCAGACGGGTGTTGCGCCCAGATGACGCCAGACGGAAGTCGTCTGCTGTTCGCGCTCGAGGAGCGCGGCACGCTGCGCCTGCGGCACGCCGCACTCGGCGCCAATGGCCTGGCGGAAACAGCGCGGAGGATATTCGCCAGCGATCCGGAACCCAAGGTGTGCTGCTTCGACCGATTCGCGCTCGCGCCGAGTGGACGGTTGCTGGCCTACGTCGATGTGAACGAATCGGGTACGGCGACACTGCTACTCACGAGATTTCCCGGTGGCGAAGGGCGGTGGCATATCGCGACAGCCGATGGACAGGACGCCATCTCGGGATTGCGCTGGTCGCGGAAGACGAACGAACTGCTGTTTCTGAAAACTGGCGCCAATCCGACTCACGCGCAGCTCTTGTCGGTAGCCGTGAACGATGGGCCCTCGGTAACGGTCGGCAACGCGGCGCTGCTCTTCGACGTCCCCCTTGCCGACGTCCCTGGCGGCTACGACGTCTCACCGGACGGCCGCACGCTGTATCTGGCCCGTCGAGCGCCCGTAAGGACGGATCAGCCCACGATGCAACGTTACGTCCTGATCCAGAACTGGATTGCAGAGCTCGACCGCCCGCGCTGAGCAGCGGCTTATCGTCATCATTACGGCCGATCGCCACGCGGCCTTGAAATTGCCTCATGCGGCCGCGTTCAGGAGCTGACAATGGTTACCGACGTCGACGTCCTCATCGTGGGAGCCGGTCCAACCGGACTGATGCTCGCCAACCAACTCGGCCGACGCGGCATCAAGACCGTCATCATCGATCGTCATAGTGGCCCCGCCCAGCAAACACGAGCGATGGCTGTTCACGCGCGTACCCTGGAGATCTATTCGAAGCTCGGCATCGCCGACCGCGCTGTCGAGTTGGGCCGCGTGGGCAACGGCGCCAACATGTGGAGCCAGGGGCGCTTGAAAGCGCACATCCCGTTGCGGGGAATGGGGGAGGGTGTGAGCGCCTTTCCCTACGTGTTGATGCTGGGTCAGGACGACAACGAGCGCATCATGAACGACCATCTGCACCGATGGAACATCGACGTGCATTGGAACACGGAGCTCGTTGCCCTCGAGCAGGACGCGAGCCAGGTGACCGCCACCGTCAAAGAGTCGGACGGTCGTACGACGAAGATCACGGCAGCCTACGTTGCCGGCTGTGACGGCGCGCGGAGCTCGGTCCGCGAGATGCGCGGTATCAAGTTCCCTGGCGCTCCTTACGAGCACGTCTTTTTCGTCGCCGATACCGAGGCCGTCGGCTCGATGGTGCCCGACGAGCTGAACGTCTACTTATGGCGGGACGGATTCACCTTGTTCTTTCCAATGCGCGGACCGGACCGGTGGCGAGTGATCGGGATCTTGCCCGAAGACCTCCGAGAAAAACAGAATGTCACCTTCGCGGACGTCATTCCCTCGCTTCAGCACGAGGGAGGAACGGGGCTGTCGTTCAGGTCGTGCGACTGGTTTTCCTCCTACCGCATCTTTCACCGTTGCACCGAGCGTTTCCGCGACGGCCGCTGCTTCCTGTTGGGGGATGCCGCGCATATTCACAGTCCAATGGGTGGACAGGGCATGAATACCGGCCTGCAGGATGCCTACAACCTGGCATGGAAGCTGGCACTGGTCGTTTCGAAGCACGCAGATCCGGCGCTGCTGGACTCCTACGAAGCCGAACGCAGTCCGGTGGCTCACGCACTGCTGGCCACCACGGATCGTGCGTTCCGCTTCGTGGTGTCCGACAACTGGCTGGCCGGAATTTTCCGCACCCGAATCATCGCGAACATCGCGGCGCTGGCGATGACGCGGGCTTGGGTACGGAAGCGTGCGTTCCGGGCGCTATCTCAGACCGGCATCGCGTATCGGCAGAGCCCGCTGTCACAAACTCTCGACGGGGTAGGCAGGGATGCGCCGCGTGCCGGCGATCGATTTCCGTGGGTGCATCTGCGGTTTCAGACGGATGGCCAGCGCGAGGATCTGTTCCAGCGACTCGACGACACGCGTTTCAACCTGCTCGTCATCGGGCAGGCGGCGCCGTCGAGGGAGCGTCTGGGGTATGGCGATCAGCTCGAGGTTCACGCCATTCCGTCTGATCCGGACAACGTGAAGGAGCTGGCACGCGTATCGATAAACGGCCCGGCTTTTTACCTGGTGCGCCCGGACGGGCACGTCGCCCTTGCCGGGACGCGCTTCGATGAAGCGGCGGTGAAGAACTGGTTCGTCAGCCGCTCCGTGCACGTGTCGGCAGCGAACTCGCAGCTCCGTCAGTCACGCATGTTCGCGTAATGGAGCCGCGGTCCGACGAGTCCACTTACTCATATGGCGCTCCTTTCCCGGATTGCCCAGATACCTGCTTGAGCTCCTCCGTCGTCCACGGCCGGGCGCGCCCCGCCGTCGTCGTCCTGATTCCCTTGACCGCGGCCGCGTCGATCGGCGACGCACTCTGGCCCCATTCGCGGCGAACGTAGGTCAGCACTGCAGCAATCTGGTCGTCGCTCAGGAACGATCCCAGCGCCGGCATCACGTTCACCGGACCGGTCTTGCCGTGCAGCATGATGCGGACGGGGATCGCCGGAGGAGCGAGCGTGAGCTCCGATCCCACGAGCGGCGGTGCGACCTTGTCCCGCCCGCGTCCGTCCGGCTGGTGACAGACGGCGCAGAGCGTTCCGTAGATTTCCTTTCCCGCTGCGAAGAGCTCCTGCTCGTTGCGTGCGGTCGCCGCGGCGGCCCCCACGGTCTTGAAGGGCGCGAACTCGTTTTGGCGATTGAAGTGTGCCGCCAGGTACGACGTGATGACCTGGAGTTCTTCCGGTTTGGCCTTCGCGCCGCGGGCCCCCATGTCGTTGACGATTACCGCCCAACCGTCTGCGTCTTCACGCGTGAAGATCACCAGGCTCGGATCGTGACACTCGCTGCACAACCGCTCGACGAGCCGCTTACCGTCGCCGTCTGGGAGCGCGATGGAGGGAGGCCCGGCCGGCGGTGCGCCTTGAGGTGTCTGGCGAACCGCGTCGAGGGCAGTCATCCACGCCAGCGCGATCGCGATCGCGATCGCTGTCGCCAGGAGCCGCGGGATCGTCGGCGCGAACCTCATTTCCGGAGCTCCGCGAGAGACACTTCTGCGCCGTTGCGCTCCTTGCTCAGCTGCGCCGCGGTCATGAACTCGAAGATCTCGATCGTTTCGGCCACGTCGAACGGCGGGCGACCGGTATGGAAGAATTCGGCGGCCGCGAGCAGGAGACCTTCGTAGCCACCGGTGCCGGCTGCTTCGGAGTCCCTCTCGCCCCAGATCTGAATCAGCGGTAGCTTCGCGGCCCCTTTGAGCATGCCGTGGTAGACACCGACACGTCCGTCTTTCCACGTGCACGTCGTGACGTCGGCATCTCCTTCCATCCGGCGCGTCAGCTTCGTACAGCCAGTCCCCATCACGGCGTAAAGCGCTTCCACGCCGTGGATGCCGTAGAAGAACAGATCAGGGTGGAACGCGATCGTGTTGAGCGTGTAGTTGGCCTGGACCTTGGTGACCTTGCCCACGCCGGGGTTGTCACGCAGGCGAGGGAGGTCGGAATTGAAGCGTGAGGACGAGGAGCTGAAGAATGGCGTACCGGTCTCTTTGGCGAGAGCGACGATGCGGCGCGCATCTTCCAGGCTGGCGGCAAGGGGCTTGTCGATGAACACCGGCTTTTTCGCCTTCAACACGGGAGTGACTTGCGCCAGATGCGGTCGGCCGTCCACGCTGGTCAGCAGCACGACGTCCACTTTCGGGAGCAGGGCCTCGATCGAGTCGACGATCTCGACGCCGTACTCTTCGCGAATCGTTTTCGCAAACCCCTCGACGCGGTTGGCGCTCGTCGGCAGATCCGGGCTTCCGCCTTTGAATGCCGCGACGAGCGTGATCTTCCATTCCGGACGCGATCGCAGCGTCTTGGCGAACGCGGGCACGTGTGAGGTGTCGGTGCCGATAATGCCGGCCCGCAGGCTCTTCGTGGCCCATGCCACCTCGGGTGCCTGAGCGTCAGGCCGGACGTCCGCCACTGCGATACCGCATACAATCGCCGACACGAAGACCGCGATAACTCGCAAAAGCCGCATACGTCACATCCCTCTCGATCCAGATCGTCCCGAGCCATCACTTGCCGCGACCCGACGAGCTGTCCGCCGATCGTGGCAGGGCGAAGGCGATCAGGTTCGATCCCGACACCGGTGTCGTTCGACTCAACTGATGTCCGCCGCCAGCCATGATGACGACATCTTGCCGTCCGTCGCGCCCGAGATATGTCATGGGAGCTGCCTTGGCATCCGCATCGATCCCGGTGACCCAGAGCTCCTTGCCGGTCTTCGCGTCGAACGCACGGAAGCGCTTGTCGGCCGTGGCGCCGATGAACACGAGACCGCTCGCCGTCGCCATGCTCCCGCCAAGCGTGAGGGCGCCGGTATTCTTGATGCCTTTCGCTTCCAACTCCTCGACGATACCGAGCGGCACGCGCCAGGCCACATCGCCCGTGTTGACATTGACCGCGACCAGCTCGCCGAAGGGAGGCGCCGAACATGGAATCCTGTTGTCGGGATTCCAGAAGCGGCCGGACGGACCGCCGGTCACCGAGTTCTTCACGTAGGTGACCTTACCGGTCTTCGGGTCGGTGCGCGGTTCCATCCGGCCCACCATGCCCAGGTTAGAGACGTTCACGAACACGAGTCCGAGCTGCGGGTTGTAGGACACCCCGCCGAATCCGCCGCCGCCGAGCGTGCTTGGAAAGGTCACCACGTCGCGTCCGAGCGGCATCGGCGCGTAGGGGCCGGCGGCGAACAGCTGGTTCTGTTCCCACAGGTTCTTGCACCACGCGGCGTGTTCCGGTGTGAGCGTGTAAAAATCTTTCGTCGGGTCGAAGGTCATGCGCGACAGCGGCGCCGGCTTGACCGGAAACGGCTGCGTCTTCGCCGTCCACTCTCCAGGTACGTCGGTCTGAGGTACCGGCATTTCTTCCATGCCGAACACCGGTTCACCACTGACGCGATCGAAGATGAACAGGAGCCCCATCTTCGTGATCTGCGCGACGGCCGGGATCACGCGCCCGCCGCGGCGAGCGTTGATCAATGCCGGCGGAGCTGCCGGATCGTAATCCCAGAGATCGTGATGCACGAGCTGCTGGTACCACTTCAGTTTCCCGGTGAGCGCGTCGAGCGCGACCAGCGAGTTGCCGTACAAGTTGTTGCCGTGGCGGTCAGCCCCATAGAAGTCCGCGGTGGGACTGCCAATCGGCGCGTACACGATCCCCCGTTCGACGTCCACGGTCATGAATCCCCAGGCGTTGGTGCCCGAGCGGTTCTTATAGGCGCCAGCCGGCCACGTTTCGGATCCCGGTTCGCCCGGACGTGGGACGGTGTGGAACGTCCACAGCATCTTGCCAGTGCGCGCGTCCCATCCTCGGATGTCGCCGTAGAGTCGGCCTGTCGCTGGTTCGCCTTCGCCGTTGGTACCGCCGGTGATGATGACGTGGCGGTAGACCCCCGGCGGTGAGGGTAGCCCGAACGAGCCTACGCCGCCATCGACGCTCACGCTTGCTTTCAAGTCCACGGCGCCGTCGACGCCAAACTCC
This sequence comes from uncultured Acidobacteriota bacterium, assembly GCA_963804245.1. GTDB lineage: Bacteria > Acidobacteriota > Vicinamibacteria > Vicinamibacterales > 2-12-FULL-66-21 > CAWDPQ01. The sequence continues at coordinate 60,079 of CAWDPQ010000021.1, read as the reverse complement.
TTCGCGAGCTGCCCGGTCTTCACGTCCACCGCGATCATGCGGCCGTCCGATGCCCCGGTGTAAAACCGGGCTCCGACTTTTCCGTCTCCAGGCCAGTAGGCCAGGCCGCGGTGCGACATGCCTTTGTACGAAAACTTCCACAACACCTTCGCCGTTTCCGGCTCCAGCGCGAAGATGTTGCCACCGGCCGGCACATAGAGCACTCCGTCGATGACGAGCGGCGTCACCTGCATCGCCGTCGCACCGGTGTCGAACGACCAAGCGGGTTGCAGCTGTTGGACGTTCTCGGGGGTGATCTGGGTGAGCGGCGAAAACCGTTGCGCGCCAGGATCGCGCCCGTACCGATGGCCAGTCGCCGCTCTCCTTTTTCTGAGCACGCGCCGGGAGCATGAGGGCCGCACCGATCACCGCACACGCGAGAGCCTTCACGGCTGGAGTTGGTCGCGTCGGAGCACTCATCTGTTCATGCCTCGAGAGATGCGCGCGGAACGTCAGCCCTTGGCTGGGGTGTCTGCCGCCGGCTGTTCCTCGGCGAGTTCCGATCCTGCTCGCGTTCGGCAGGCGAGAGGTGCTCGAACATGAGCTCCTGCGCGCGCGCCCGATCGTGATCCCGGATTGCCTGATAGATCTGCCGATGCATCTCCGCGATGGATCGTGGATCGCTGCTGGTGCGGCTGACGCGGCAGGCCGGAAAGTATGCTCGTGGTTTGACTGAGTCAAGGAAAAATGTCGAGTGATCGGACCAGTTCGTCGAATACAAAAAGTAACTATCCGTCAACCCGTCGCGCCAATGCTCGAGTCGCGATGAAGCTGTGACGCTCTGCTTGCGACGCTCACAGCAGAGATTGAGAAGTGGCCTTGCGCTTGCTACACGCAGTCGAAATTCGGGTTTAGCAACTTCAATAGGGATGTCTTGTACCAAGGTTCGCCGTGGGGGAGGGATAGTATGAGAAAGGTTCTGCCGTTCGTGGTGGGCTTGGCAGTCCTCAGTGCAGTTCCCGCAAAGGCTGAGCCGGTTCTCTTCAGCGCGATTCTTCAAGGTTCGAACGAGAATCCGATGAACGCGTCGCCAGGGCTCGGTTTCGCCCTGATTGGATATGACGCAGCTGCACACACGTTGAGCGTGCTGGCCGGGTTCGACGACCTGCTCGCTGGGGTATCAGCTGCACACATTCATTGCTGCGCCGCTGCCCCCACAAACGCCGGTGTCGCTACGACGACACCCACGTTTCCTGGTTTTCCCAGCGGGGTCACGACGGGGTTCTACAGTCAGATGTTCGACCTGACGCTTATGTCGAGCTTCAACCCTGCGTTCATTACCGCCAGCGGCGGCACTCCGCTAGCCGCTGAGCTGGCGCTCGCAGCCGGAATGGCAAACGGCATGACGTACTTCAACATTCACACGACGATGTTTCCCGGCGGGGAAATTCGAGGATTCCTGACCCAGGTGTCAGAAGATGCCGTGATTCCGGAGCCTGCAACGTTGCTGCTGGTTGGCGGCGGCATCGGGGCGCTCGCCGCTGCCAGGCGGAGAAGGCTCGCGCGACGGTGAACCTCATCCAGTTTGACGAGTCCCAATAGGCTCGCTATACTTCATCAGTCATGATGCACGTCACCACCACGGCGACTCGAAAGTGGGCCAAGCGGTCCGGCCGGCCGGTGGTGTGCATGCGATCGTGATGACCGATTTTCAGTCCGATTCGAGCCCAACCACACGCCGGCCTCCACAAGAGGCCGGCGTTTTTGTTTTCAGCGGGAGTTTTCAGTGGAAAGAATGGATGTCGGGGTTCTCGGTGCGACCGGAATGGTCGGTCAGCAGTTCATTGCACAGCTTGCTCATCATCCATGGTTCCGCCCCGCGTGGCTGGCCGCCAGCGAGCGATCGGAGGGACGCAGCTACGCTGAGGCGGCCGCGTGGCATCTGACCGAGCCCCCGCCGGCTTCGATTGCATCGATGCGGGTGGATGCGTGCACCCCGGGGCGCGGACCCCGTCTGGTTTTCTCCGGGCTCGATGCCACGGCCGCGAAGGAGATTGAGCCGGCCTTCGCCCGCGCGGGGCACCTGGTCATCAGCAACGCCCGCAACTACCGCATGGATGCATCGGTTCCCCTCCTCATCCCCGAGATAAATCCCGATCACCTCAGCCTGCTTCCACGTCAGCGCCGCGAACATGGCTGGTCCGGTGCGATCGTCACCAATCCGAATTGCTCGACCGTGGTGCTGGCGATGGTGCTGGCACCGCTGCGGCAATACGGGTTGCGCGCGGTCAATGTGACGACTCTGCAGGCGGTTTCCGGCGCGGGGTATCCGGGTGTCGCGTCGCTCGACATCCTCGGAAACGTGATTCCGGCGATCTCGGGCGAAGAAGAGAAGATGCAGAGCGAGACGCAGAAGATACTGGGAACGCTCGATCAGGATGGTCCGAGCGTGTCGCCGCACCTCGTCGTCATAAGCGCGCATACCACCAGGGTTTCCGTAATCGACGGCCACACGGAAATGGTGTCTATCAAGGTAGATGACGCGCCGCCGCTCGATGAGGTGCGTTCGGCGCTGGCCGGGTGGCGCGGCCGGCCGCAGGAGTTGCAGCTACCGAGCGCGCCGCCGGCGCCCATCGTCTGCATGGAGGAGCCCAACCGGCCGCAGCCGCGGCTCGACGTCGGCCGTGACGGCGGGATGGCTGTGTCGGTTGGCCGCATCCGGCCCTGTCCCGTCCTGGGATTCAAGCTCGTGGCCCTGGGTCACAACACGATCCGCGGTGCAGCCGGAGCGGCAGTCCTCAACGCGGAGCTGATGATCGCCGATGGCTGGATTGAAGGAGATTGATTGAGCATGAATCGACCGCTGGTGATGAAGTTCGGCGGCACCTCGGTAGCGGATGCTGCCGCGCTGCGCCGTTTGATCGATCACGTGCGAACCGCCAGACAGGGCGGGGCGCGCCCGATCGTCGTGGTTTCCGCGCTTGGCGGCGTCACCAACGAGTTGCTGCGAGTGGCGGCTGGCGCAGCGTCGGGCGATGACGTCGACTCGTTGCTCTCTGCCATGCGGGCGAGACACCTCGATCTGGCCTCACAGGTGTCTGCGAACGACTCCACCCTTGCTGCGGCGATTGCCGATCAGTTCGACGAGCTGCAGGCCATTGTCCGCGCGGTGCTGACGTTGAAGGATGCGTCACCGCGTGCGCTCGACGCGATCGCCGCCGCCGGTGAGCTGCTCAGCAGCCGGATCGTGCACAAGGCCCTGGTGTCTGCCGGTATCGACGCCGCGTGGGCCGATCCTCGAGAACTCGTGCTCACCAACGACGACTACACGCAGGCGTCGCCGCTCCTCGATCTCATCGACGTCAGCGTGCCGCGCGCGCTCGCGTCGCTGCTCGCGTCCAATATTGTGCCGGTCACCGCCGGCTATGTCGGCGCGACGCGAGAGGGGGCGACGACGACGCTCGGCCGCGGCGGCTCGGACTACTCCGCAGCCATCATCGGGGCGGCAATTCACGCGCGCGAAATCCAGATTTGGACCGACGTCGACGGCATGCTGACTGCCGACCCTCGGGTCGTGGCGGCGCCGCGCGTGGTGCCGGTCCTGTCGTTCGGCGAGGCCTCCGAGCTCGCCTATTTCGGTGCCAAAGTGCTTCATCCGAGCACTATTCTTCCAGCCGTGGCGCGCGACATCCCCGTGAGGATCCTCAACAGCCGCCGTGCGTCGGCGGAGGGCACGCTGATCACCGCGCAAGGTGCCGACGATGCGGATGGGCGGCTGGCGGCCATCGCCTGCAAGCGGGACGTGACCGTGGTGAACATTACGTCGACGCGAATGTTGATGGCTTGCGGTTACCTGCGCCGCGTCTTCGAGGTCTTCAGAAATACCGGACGCCGGTCGATGTGGTCACTACGTCGGAGATCAGCGTGTCGGTCACCATCGACGATGACCGGCGGCTGACTGCCGTGATGGAAGGAGTCGCTGATTTCGCCGAGGTGCAGGCCGAGCGGGGGATGGCGATTCTCTGCCTCGTGGGCGACGGCCTGCGGCGCGACCCCCGAATCGCCGCGCGCATGCTTGGCGCGCTCGACGGCTTCCCGTTGCGCATGGTCTCGCAGGCCGCCTCACGGCGAAACGTGACCGTCGTCCTGCGCGACGCGGATGTGCCCGGCGCCATGTCCCGCCTGCACGAGATGTTCTTCGGAGCGGCCGGCCACGAACGGCGTGCAGAGGAGGCTGTGCAGCGGTGAGTGTTCCGCTGCTCCTCGTCGGTCACGGCCGGATGGGACGGCTGGTCGAAGGGCTCGCGTCGGAATACGGCATGCACGTCGCTGGGGTCATTCGTGGCGTCGATGCTGCGGACCCCGGGTCGTGGCCGGCTGCCGATGTCGCCATCGATTTTTCAATCGCCGACGCCGTTCCAGCTACACTCGGTCACCTTGCGGCACGGGGCACAGATCTGGTAATCGGAACGACGGGGTGGCAGGAGGCCGAGCCGACGCTTCGTGCGGAAGCGCTCCGCCGGGGGATTGGCGTGGTCGCGGCGCCGAATTTTGCGATAGGGGTCAACCTGTTTCTGGCGATGGTGGAGCGGGCGGGAGCGCTGATGGAGCCGAACCCGTCGTTCGGCGCGTATCTGCACGAGATGCATCACGCCGCGAAGCGCGATGCGCCGTCGGGAACGGCACTGGCGATTGAAGCGATGCTGCGGCAGAGCGGCTACGACCGGCCCGTCGACATCACCTCCACCCGTGCCGGCTCGATTCCTGGCACTCACCGCTCGGGTTCGATGCGCCATCGGAGACAATCACGTTGACGCACACGGCGCGCGATCGCACCGCGTTCGCCCGCGGCGCTCTCGAGGCCGCGCGCTGGGTACGGGGCAAGCCAGGGTGGTTCAGCATGAAGGATGTGTTGGGGGTGTAGAGTTTGGAGGACTTCATGAGAAGACCGTGGACGGGCTGCGGGACCGCGCTGGTAACTCCGTTCTCCCGCGACGGGGCTGTTGACGAGGCGGCGGTGCGCCGGCTGGCCAGGCGTCAGATCGATGCGGGCATCCACTTTCTCGTTCCGGTCGGTACGACTGGCGAGAGTCCCACACTCTCCGAGGACGAGCGCGTGCGCGTCGTGGAGCTGGTGGCCGAGGAGGCGGCTGGGCGGGTGCCGGTGCTGGCCGGTGCGGGTGGCTACGACACGCGCGAGGTGATCCACGTCGGCCGGCGCATGGGACGCGCGGGGGCCACGGGTCTGCTGTCGGTCACGCCGTACTACAACAAGCCCACTCCTGAAGGTCTCTTTCAGCACTACAGCGCGATCGCGAGTGAAGTCGCCCTGCCGATCGTCGTCTACAACGTTCCCGGACCAACGGGATGCAATGTCGATGTGGCGACGCTCGTGCGGCTGGCCGCCGTCCCGAATATCGTGGGCGTGAAAGAGGCTTCTGGAAACGTGAGCCAGATGTGCGAGGTCTGCCGGGCGGTGCCCGAATCGTTCATCGTGCTTTCGGGCGACGATGCGCTGACGCTGCCGCTCATGGCGGTCGGTGGGCACGGGATCATTTCGGTGAGCGCCAACGAAGCTCCGGCAGCCATGGCGCGTATGGTGGAGCTCGCCGAGGCGAATGACTTCGCGGCCGCACGACGCATCCACGCTCGTCTGATGCCGCTCCTCTCTGCGAACTTCGTCGAGTCCAACCCAATTCCGGTGAAAGCGGCCATGGCACAGATGGGTCTGCTCGAGGAGGTCTACCGTCTGCCGATGGTGCCGCCGACCGCCGAATCGCGCCGGCGCATTGCCGACGCCCTGGCAGCGGCGCGGCTCGAGCAGGATACGGCGGCCGGCGTTCGATGACAGCTTCGCTGGAAAACGAGATCGAGACGCTCGTGGGCGCCGGCGACTCGGTCGACCGCGACCGAGCGCGCGAGACATTTGCCAGACTGCGGTCCGCCCTGTCCGCGGGCGAGGTGCGCGCAGCGGAACCGGCGGCCGATGCACCGGCGGGGTGGCGCGTGAATACCTGGGTCAAGCGCGGAATCCTGCTCGGGTTTCGCATCGGCGAGACCATCGACGTCACGGTCAATCACGGCCGCTGGCCCTTCTTCGACAAGGATACGCTTCCCCTCAAACGGCTCGGCGTTTCGGCGGGAGTGCGCATCGTGCCGGGTGGCTCCAGCGTGCGCGACGGAGCGTATGTGGGGAAGCGCGTCATCTGCATGCCGCCGATGTACATCAACATCGGCGCGTATGTTGACGACGAATCGCTGGTGGATTTGCACGCGCTCGTCGGCTCCTGCGCCCAGATCGGTCGGCGCGTGCACGTCAGCGCCGCCGCGCAGATTGGCGGCGTCCTCGAGCCGGTAGGCGCGCTGCCGGTGATCGTTGAAGATGACGTGCTGATTGGCGGCAACTGCGGCGTCTACGAAGGGGCGATCGTCAAGAAGCGGGCCGTGCTTGCGGCCGGGACGATCCTGACGCGTTCCACACCGATTTACGACATTCCGAACGGAACCATCATCGAGCCGCGAGCCGGCGAGCCGCTCATCGTGCCAGAAGGCGCAGTCGTCGTTCCCGGATCGCGCGCGATCGGCACCGGTCGCGCCCGCGAGTGGGGCCTGTCGGTAGCCGCGCCAATCATCGTGAAATATCGCGACGAGAAAACGGATGCCCGGACGGCGCTGGAACAATGGATCCGCTGAACGTTGTTTCTTTCGCTCGTGAGCTCATCGACATCGACTCGACGACCGGTCGTGAGCAGGCCGCGGGCCAGTGGCTCACCAGGTCGCTCCAGCGGCTGGGCTACGACGTGGACATCGAACAGGTCGTCGACGGGCGGTTCAACGTCGTCGCCTCGCTGGATCCCCCGCAGGTGGTCTTTTCCACGCACTATGACTGCGTGCCGCCGTTTTTTCCGAGCAGCGTGCGCGATGGACGCCTTTACGGCCGCGGTGCCTGCGACGCGAAGGGAATCCTCGCTGCACAAGTGGCTGCGGCGGAGCGGTTGCGGGCGAGCGGTGAGCGGCGTGTCGGGATGTTGTTCGTCATCGGCGAGGAACGAGGCAGCGACAGCGCCAAAGCGGCAAATAATTACCGCACCGACTCGAAGTTCCTATTAACGGCGACCCACGGCAATCGCCTGGCGTCCGCGACACGCGGTGTCCTCCGCGTACGGTTCCACGCCACAGGCCGCGCCGCGCATTCGTCTGCGCCGGAGTTGGGAGAGTCCGCGATCGACAAACTGATCGATGCGCTGATCGAGATGCGGAGCATCAAGCTGCCATCGGATCCCGAGCTCGGGTCGACGTACTACACCGTTGCCCTCATCGAAGGCGGCATCGCCCCAAACGTCATCCCGCCGTCCGCCAGCGCCGAAGCCAACTTCCGAACGAGCCGTCCGGCCGATGAAGTGTTACGCAGCCTGCAGCCACTCAGCCGCACGGTGAGAGTGGAAGAGGTGCTGCGCGTGTCCGACGTGCGGCTGCAGACTTTCGACAATCTGGGCGTCGAGATCGCGGTCTTCCCGTTCGCGACCGACATTCCATTCCTCAGCAACTGGGGAAAGCCGCTCTTGTTCGGTCCGGGCTCTTTTCACGTCGCCCACACGGCGGAAGAGCACGTCGAGCTCGCGGAGTTGGAACAGGCGATCGACAAGTACGTGCAGATAGCAGGAGCGTGCCTCGACGCATTGTGATTGTGGTCAGCGGCGGCTTTCCGGGCGACCGTGTCTCAGCGCGCGCATCACATCCCCAGACGACCCACCGCCCCCGTCTCTCCCACAGCCCACGCCACACGCGAACGTGGCGCGGAACTGACCGCGTGAAATCCGAGGCCTGGCACGGCGATCCAGCTCCGACCATCGTTGAACGACACGTCGGTGCCGGATGGGGCCACGGCGACGACGGTGCGATCCGCGGCTGGCGCGTAAGCAACCGCAGATCGATAGCCCGACAAGCCGCCGACGGCAATCCAGTTGCGACCGCCGGAATCGGTCATGGCGGCGTTGTCGATCGCCTCGGCCTCCTTCTTGAAATCGCCACCGACGACGATGCCGTGCTGCGCATCGCGGAAGGCGATGGAGAAAATCCCGGCCGACGGTCCGCTCGCCAGAGGTGTCTTGGCAATCGTCCACGACCGGCCTCCGTCGGTGGATCTCAGCACTCGCGAGGCGGTTGTAGCGATCGACACGAGATCTCGGCGCACCACGACGTTTGTGCCGCTTGCGGCGTACGCGCCTTCGCCTGGGAGTGGCGGCGGGAGCGCAGACGTCGGGACACGGTTCCAGCTGTTTCCCCCGTCGCTCGTCTGCAGGATGACGAACGTGTTGTCCACGGAATCACTGAAGGCAAAGCCGCGGCGCTCATCGCGGAACGCCATGGCATCGTAGAAGGCCTTCGGCTCTGCGTTCCGGAACTGCAGCGTCCAGCTTTTTCCCGCGTCGGACGTCTTGTAGATGCGCGACGCTTCACCAGGCCCGATGCTCAGCACGTAGGCCGTTCGATCGTCGATTGCGTCGATGTCCCGGAAGTCGAGCTTCTCGGTCTCCGGAATGTTGAGTCGTACCCAGTTCTGTCCCGCGTCTTCCGTTCGGATCACCGTGCCGCGGTGCCGCTCGCCCAGACAACATTTGCGCTGGAAGCGCTGACGCCGCGCAGGCGAGCGGTCACGCCGCTCTTCAGCACGGTCCACGACGGCACCGGCGCGGGTGCGGCCAGCGCGGCGGCAATCAGCACCGCGGGCAGAACACGCGTCAACGCCATTCGACCGGGAACATTGCGCCGGCGGTTGCTGGATTGAGATTCAGCTCGAGAACTGCGGCGGCGCGCGCCAGGACCGGGTCGCGCCCCTCGGTCAGATCATCGGGAGTAGGCCTGATGAGCTCGTCGGGCGTGACGCCGGTCTTCTCGAGGCTGCTGCCGTCGGTCATGACAACGTCGGCATTCGTGATGCTGGCGCCAAAGAAAATCAGTCTATCGGCGCCCATCTGGCCCAGTACCCGTAGGACTGCATGACCGAGCCCGACGTCTGATCGCCCAGGACAACGCCCCGCTTTTCGATTTGCAGCAGGCGGGCGAGCAATTCCGCCGCCGACGCGCTGCGACTGTCGACGAGGGCGACGATTTTTCCCGTGAACGGCTTGGCGTGCTTCTTGGCCACCAGAGGCTTCATCGGCTTGCGACCCTGAAGATCGGCAATCTTCAGCTCACGATCGAACAGCCGGTTCGCCACCTTTTGAGCGTTTTCGTGTAGCCCCCGGGGTTGGCTCGCATGTCGAGAATCAGTGATTCGGCATTGCCGAGGATCTCTGTGGCGGTGTTGTCCATGTCATTCGGTTCGTAGTTGAATCCGTATCTTCCAAATGACGGTGGATCCCATCCGAAGGTATCGATGGCTGGCGACACGCGCGTCACGTTCCGCCTCGCGAATCAGATGCTCGAGGTCCCCCCCATCCGGATCGGTGAGATCGATCACCCGCTTGCCCTGCGTCGCCTTGGCGATAACATCCAGCTCTCGCGGCGCCTGACCTGGCACCTGGACCGCCACTTTCAGAGCGGGTCGCGAGCTCAGCGAATAGAGGTGATACTCCATCTTCCAAAGAGTCTGCCGGGTGGGCTTGAATCCTTCGATCGCGAGAACGCGAGTGCCCTTCGACAGGCCCTTTTTTTCCGCATCCGACCCGGGCCTGACCGCGACGATGTAGCAGTCGTTGCCGACCATCTGCATAGCCAGCCATAGTTCGACGGTGGCCGTGCGGTTGGGAGGAGAAGAAGAACGAGGTGAGTCGTCGAAGTCGAGGAGCGACTGCGCGATGATGGCCATCCCATGTCCGAGCGAAGTGGCTTCCTCAACTTTGAGCTTCGGCCGCTTTGAAGTGCTGTTCGATGTCCATGCCACGAAAGGCCGGATCGTAGTAGTTCTTGCTGATTTCGTTCTTGATCGACACCAGCATCTGCCGCACGCGTTGGTGCTCGATGCGCGACAGTCCGGCCTGTTGGAGATCGACCACGCTCACAACGAGCGCGATGAGGAAAAAGAACCTCATATCCGGCACCCGAACGCCCGTCCTATGCCTTTGCCGGTGTGACGGTCTCTGCCTTGGCTTCTGCGGACGCCGACATCAGCATGGTGACGGACGTGTAGACGACAACCACGATGACGAGCCACCTGACGGCGCCGAGCGGAAGTTGCCGGACGATGTACACGGCGATGAGCACGCCGGGCACACCGCCGAGGGCCAGACCAAGCGCTGCGCGCAGGCTGTAGCACTGTTCTCGGATGAACCGCAGACTGCCGACGGGCATCAGAAACGCGCAGGATCCCATCATGATCGGAAACGCCGCCCGCGGATTCATCCCCAGCAGGCTGACGAGAATCATGCACGGCGCATAGAGCCCGATGCCGAGCGTCATCAATGCGCCGAGGATGAAGTTGCCGACAATGCCGATTGCCAGGCGCGGGCCGCGAACGCCGAGCGCTTCGCCACCACCTGGAAAGAGATTCAGCTGGGTCATGAACATCAGCGTCGCCGCCGCCAGCAGGGCGAGGCCCATGCCGATCTGCACTTTCCGGCGAGGCCAATGCGAGACGACGCCCGCACCAAGCCACGAGCCGAGCACCGACGCGCTGATCATCGAGACGAGCGTCAGGACGTCGACCGGGATGATCGAGGTGAAGATGTAAGCCTGGGCAATCGTCGGCAGCGTATGACCGGCGTTCAGCGTGCCGGGAATGATGCGATCGGGCACCAGCCGCCACAGCCGGAACAGCGCCGTCGTGGTAGCAAACGAGCCGATGCCGAGACTGTCGAAGAAATTGGTGACCGCGCCAATCCCGATCTGGGTCGAGGTCGGGAAGCGGGCATCGGTGGCCGGATTCGTGTCGCCCGTCTGCGCGTGACGGGCGGCCAGGACCGCCCTCGTCCAGGCCGCAACGAAGATGGCGGTGAGCCCCGCAAGCGCCGCCAGCAATGCCGAAATCGGGTTCATCGAGAGCTCCAGGTTATCAGCTACGCCAGCTGCCAGCCACCAGCGGCCAGCTTCCAGCTCCTAGCTTCCAGCTCCCAGCTAAGCTACAGGCTGGAGGCTGGAAGCTGGAAGCTAGCAGCTGATATGAACCACCCGCACCTGTTCGAAATCAGCGCGTGGCCGTGGCTCGAACGATTATCGGTTCGAGAGAATCGCTTCGTGACGCTCGACACCGTTCCAGCTCGCGAGTGGGATAGCCTCGCGGCGCGCGGCTTTACGCAGGTGTTCCTGATGGGCGTTTGGAGCCGCAGCCCGCTCGGGCGCGAGCTGGCCCTTGCGGACGAGGGGCTGCGCGCTGAATACGATCGCGTGCTGCCTGGATGGGACGCGGCTGACGTGGCAGGCTCGCCCTATTCCATCGATGCCTACGAGCCCGATCGGCGGATGGGCGGCTGGGCGGCGCTGGAGGTGGCTCGCCGCGAGTTGAACGCTCGCGGCATGGCCCTGTTCCTCGACTTCGTTCCGAACCATACGGCCTTTGATCACCCTTGGACGCGCGAGCATCCCGAGCGATACGTCCAGGGGACCGAGGACGACCTGCGCGCGGAACCGGGTGATTTTCGCGTTATCGGTGACGCCATCATCGCCTGCGGCCGCGATCCCTTCTTTCCGCCCTGGCGCGACGTCGCGCAGCTCAATTACTTCAATGCCGAGACACGGCGCGCCATGGCGGAGCAGCTCCAGGTCGTCGCCGCGCACTGCGACGGCGTGCGCTGCGACATGGCCATGCTCGTGCTCAACGATGTCTTCGAGCGCACGTGGCGGGGAATCTTGCGCGACGGCTGGCCGCGCCTGACTGAGGAGTTCTGGCCGACGGTGATCCCTGCATGCGCCGAAATGTTGTTTCTCGCGGAGGTGTACTGGGATCTCGAATGGACCTTGCAGCAGCAGGGATTTCACTACACCTACGACAAGCGATTGCTCGACCGGTTGCACGGTTCGTCGGCAGGTGATGTTCGCGCCCATCTCTACGCCGAGCCTTCTTACGGCGAACGTCTCGCGCGGTTTCTCGAGAACCACGATGAGCCTCGCAGCGCAGCAACGCTCGCCTCGCGTCTGCCCGCCGCCGCGGCGCTCATGGCCACGCTGCCGGGCATGCGCTTCTATTTCGACGGACAGTTGGAAGGGAGGCGCGTGCGGTTTCCGGTTCAGCTCGGACGATGGGCGGGGGAAACGGTGGACGCGCGGCTGGCGACCGTATACGAGCGGCTGTTGGCGACGACCGCCTTGCCTCTCTTTCATACCGGCGAGTGGAAGCTGATCGAGATATCGAGCGCCGGTGACGACAGCTTCGCGGACCTGATCGCGTACCGCTGGCGCCTCGACGACCAGGTGGCGTTGATCGTCGCCAACCTCGGTGCCGGCGCCGCATCCGGTCACATACCGGTGATTGGCGATCTTCCACGCGCCGAAGCCTACGACTTCGTCGACGAGCTCAACGCAGTCAGCTACCACCGCCGGCGCAAGTCGCTGGATGTGCGGGGGCTGTACCGTACGCCTGGATCCGGCTCAGGCTCACGTCTTCATCGTTCACCGACACCAGCCGCAAAACCAGCGTGGCTTCCGGCTTTAGCCGAAAGATTCCCGACAGTTCTTCCGCCTGAAGGCGGAAGCCACGGACCTGAAAGCGGAAGCGGACGTGGGGCAAAGCCGCCTTCGCCTATGGCCCGGGTGACAACGTACGGGCCGAGAGCCGTGCCCGCAGAAAGGCTGCCCATCTGGGATTGAGAGTGGATGGTAGCCGAGGCAGCGGGGAAACGCTACACCGCTTCAGCCCCGCGTCACGCGGACGGCGAACCGCATCGGAGGCACTCCCACTTCACTGAACCAGGCAACACCTTCCTCCACGATGTCGATCTCGATCAGGTAGTCGCCAGCTGTTGCCGGCGCCTGAATTCGCACCGCCACTTGGCACGACTCTCCCGGTTCGAGAGGCCTCGGCAAGGGAGAACGCCGCCCCTCTTTGACGATCGGCCGCCGCTGCCGATCCAGCCAGCGATAGCTGAGGAAGACCGGGTGGGCCACGCCGTCGCTTTTCAGTGTGCGCCAGCTCTCGTTCCGGATCGCCACGTCGGCAACCAGTTCCACGTTGCTCGCAATCGACGATGGAATGTCCGCGCCTTCGAACCGAACGTCGTGCGGACCGCGGACGACGTCGGCCTCCCAGATGCCGGCCGGTTGCATGCGCGTGCCACGAGGTGGCGCAGCAGCTTCGGCACGCCGGTCCGCATGAATCGCCCAGTGCTTGGCATGCAGGTCGAGATTCTGATCGACGAGCCGATCGTCGACCTGCACGAGCATCTCGTACGCGGTGTCCATGATCGTCCGTCGCCACGCACTGTCGTATTGCGGTTGCGGTGGATAGACGTCGAAGCCGGCCACCGTCCCGCGGACCGACAGGTGAAATCCGGCGAAGAACGATTGATAGTCGGCAAGCGGGTAGCGATGTTCCACCGCGCGGGCATCAGAACTGGGGAACTGGGGAGCTGGGGAACTGGGGAACTGGGGAGCTGGGGAACTGGGGAAGTTCGTGAGAGCTGGAGGCTGGAAGCTGGGAGCTGGAAGCTGGTGGCTGAGAGCTGGAGGCTTTCTCGCGCAGCAGGTACTCGATGCGTGCCCGAATCTTGTCGAGCTCGTTCGGCAACCAGTCGAAATCGATCGTTCGCTTCCAGCGTCCCAATGCGTCACCGGCCGGCTCGATGAGAAAGAAGCGATCGCAATACCGTGACATCCGCTTGACGAAGGCGCCGGGCTCGGTCAAGTGGTGGAAGGCGTCGAACATGACGACGAGGTCGGCAGGTCCGACCGGCTCGAACGTCTGCAGGTCGGCGCGCTGAAACGTCACGTTGCTCAACTGCAGCCGGCCGGCGTGGCTCGATGCCAGGTCGACCGCCGTCTGGCTGTGGTCAACGCCGTGAAACGACAGGGCGGGGAACCGCTTCGCCAGCTCGCAGGTGATTTCACCAGGACCGCACCCGAGATCGAGCACGACACGCGCGTTCTCGAGGTGTGCCGCTGCGAGATCGGCAAAGCGCCTGATCGTGATGTAGCCGGGATAGGCCGGTGAAAAAGGATCGTGCTCGGCTGCGGCAAAGAGATGATCGTGGAACTCGCGGTCGGCGGTCACGGACCAGTGCGACCAGCGGCTGCGGACACGTCGCCAGGCACGGAAGGCCCCGGAAAACATGGGAGCGTGACGAAGTCTCAGCTGCGAACTCTGAAAGTGACGTGTTCCGTCACGCCGCCTGCGCTGAGCCGGATCGTGTATTCGCCGGGCGCAAGCGGTGCGAGCGGAATATCGAACTGCGTGATCCCTTCACGCAGCGAGCCGGGCATGGCTGGCACCGCGCGCATCGGCTGACGCCATCGGTTGAGGAGCGTGGCGCTCACACGCGCCGGCGCACCGCCGGCGTCGTACGCCGGCACTCGCAGGAGCAGCCGATCGGTTCGGCGAAAATCACGCGACGGCACCGGCGCGGCATCGGGGTCCTCACTGACGGTGCGAAACTCCCGCGCCGATCCGGTACGCAGAACGGCTGGCGCCAGGATCGTCGCTCGAGCGCTGCCGATGTTCGGTACGTCGACGTCTCGAGCATCGGAATCGATCACGACGCCCTTCGCGTCGAGCACTTTCAGATCGAGCAGCACACGTCCCGGCGGCGCCTCGAATTCCGCACGGTTCGTCCCCGGAGTTCCCGGTGCGGTACTGGCGGCGGTCACGCTCCCGTCGAACAACACCGTCCCGTTTGGCGTCGATGCCGTGACGACGATCAGCGCCGGCGCGGGGCGCGGGTCGGCGCGGACGAGAGCCGGTTCCCAAGTAAGAGTGACGCGCGCCTTGCCCTCACCCCCCTTGGTGACGCCGGACCAGGCCTGAATCAGTCCACTCCGCTTCAGCACGCGCGTCGGCACCGGCGGCGGCGACAGGGCCGCGCGCAGGTCGGCGGAAAGCGGGGCGACGTAGCCGGCGCGGGCGCGCACGCGTGCGTTGGGCCGGTTCAGTGAAATCTGCAGCGAGTGGAAGCGACCGTCTTCGCCGTGCGGCGCCTGATAGGTCAACACGTAGTGCGTGTCGAGCTCGCGAATCATGCGGGTCAATCCGCCGGCGAAGCTGGCAATCCCGGGGTTGAAGTCGCCGCCGGTCTGCGCCGCCACCGCCTCGAGGACGACCTGCGCCGGGTCCGGTTCGGTGGCGCCCGGCAGCGGTGCGCCGCCCGTGTCCGGAGCGAAGACGTAGACGGGCACGTCCCCGCGATTCGCCACTCTTACCGCCGAGAGCAAATTCGCTGGCACGTTTCGATCGACTCGCTGGCGGGCAAACCCATCGCTGACGAGCACGACCGCGGGACGCACGTCCGGCAGTTCGCCCAGCCGCGACGCGACCTCCCGCAATCCCGAGGAGACGATCTGCGCGCGCGCCGCCGCGACCGCGTTGGGGGCCTGCGCCATGTACTTCTGCTCGAACGTCGTTCGCGCCGTGAAGTCACCCTTGCGGCCGGTGAAGCCGCCAATCGTCTTGAGCACGGACTGCATGTCCGTCGTGGGCTGAAGCGCCATCAGCGAGTCGAGCGGTTTGAACACCAGCACGGCATCGCCCGGCCGCACCGAAGACTCCACGAAGTGCGTCAGGATGGCGCGCACCGCGTCGGTGCTCGACGCTTCTACGTGAAAATCGTCGAGGAGCAATCCAAACGCGCGCGGTGTCGGCTTGTCGGTGCGAAGTTCGATTGCGTCCACGGCGCGCGGTCGTGCCGTCCACCGTGACCTGGAAGTCGCTGGCACGAAGTCCACTAACCGGCTCGCCCCGGCTGTTCGTCACGACAGCCGTCACGCGGACGACAATACTCGCCGGCCCCGAGGCACTCGCGACCACCAGCATCGACAGCGCGATGCTCAGGGTGAGGAGTCGTCGCACCTGGGGAATCACGAGACAAGTTTACTGGAACTGGGGAGCTGGGGAACTGGGGAACTGGGGAGCTGGGGAACTGGGGAGCTGGGGAGCTGGGGAGCTGGGGAACTGCCCGCCGCCGCTTGTCGCGTCCGTTGCGGGCGACAAGCTTTGGCGAGGCCTCGCCGAAGCGCTTCGCGCGAAGGCGGGGGAACTGGGGAACTGGGAGCGCCTAGGCCGGGCTTCAGCCCGGGCGTGTGGGAACCGGCTCGTTGGTGATTCACACACGCCCGGCCTGAAGGCCGGGCCTACTAGCTGGGAGCTGCAGGCCGGCTGACCCACACGATTCCCGGACGACAAGTTCGGGGTGAAGCAGGATGTCGCGCGGCGGCAGGTCTTTCCGCGCCACACGTTCGAGCATGGCGGTGAGCGCGGCGTCGCCGATCTCCCTGGTCGGCTGCCGCAGCGTTGTCAACGGAACCGGCAGCAGGCTCGCATACTCCACATCGTCGATGCCGACCAGTCGCACATCGTGTGGTATCCGGTAGTCCCCGCGCAGGAGGGTGCGCATGAGCCGCGCGGCTGTTCTATCGTTTGCGCAGACGATGGCGTCGGGTTTGGAACGAGCCATGAGAGCCTTGACCTGATCCGGATCCTCGGCGTCCATGCGGTGCACCAGGCTCCTGTCGACCGGCACGTCGCAGGCGTAGAGCGCCTCGCGGTAGCCCGCCTCGCGGGCATCGACGGTTGCTGCCGCATGCGGCTGCGTGACAAACGCGATGCGCCGCGCGCCGAGCCGCAGCAGGTGCTCCGTGATGACATAGCCGGCGCGCCGATTGTCGATGCCCACCAGGTCGTGGTGGCCACGGCGAGGGTAGGCAGCCACCGTGCGGTCGAGGAGCACGATGGGAATGCCCGCTTCATCCAAGGCGTCGGCAATTCGCCGGTTCACGTCGTCTTTTGTCGACGTCAGTTCGAGCGGGGCGAAGAACACGCCCGCCACACGCCGCTCGATATATTGCCGACTCAATTGCCACGCGCGCTCCTCTTTCGATCCGTCCGCGCGATTCAAGCTGCCCCAGACGAGCGCATGTTCGCGCGCGAGCGGGGAAGCCATCATCCCCTGACAGATTGGCTCGAAGATTTCCGTTTCTCCGAGATCGGGGATGAGCAGTCCGAATGAGAGCGCACCTTCCACACGCGGGGTTCTGACGTAGGTTCCGGAGCCCGCCCGACGCTCGACCAGGCCGGCGGACTGCAGATCGCGCATGGCGCGTCCCACCGTGATCCGCGACGCGGCGAACCGGCGCTCCAGCTCCGCCTCGCTCGGCAGGCGATCGCCGTCGTGCAGGCGGCCGGACTGGATTTCGCGCCACAGGGCCGCGTAGACCTGCTTGTATTTCGGGGTCTGCGGCGAGCGCTTGGCCATTGCGTAAATGATATATCAGCTTTGCGACATTTATGCAGTTACGGCCATGTTACACGCATGTGCTGCTATAATTGTTCGAAACGTTGATATATCAATAGCGTCGGGGGCAACATGACAGCGGCAGCGGGCATTCCCAAGCACTACCTGGTCGCCTCGGATTTCGATCAAACCCTGAGTTTCAACGATTCCGGCGTCGTGCTGAGCGAGCTGATAGGAGCGTCGGGATTTCATGAAAAAGTTCACGGGCTCGCACGCAGCAACCTGGTGCAGCAGGGAGGAGAGCTCGCCTACCTGATCCGCCACGATCCGGAGTTTCGTGGCGTGCGGCGCGAGCATCTCCAGGAGACGGGCCGGCGGGTTCGACTCCGGAGCAACATTCCGGCGCTCGTCGAGTTGCTCGAGGCGGGGTTCGAGGGCTATCGCTTTTCGTTCTTCGTGATCTCGGCGGCGCCGCGCGAGGTCATTCAGTCGGCTCTCGAGGGCATCGTTTCCCCCGAGCACATCATCGGCACCGAGCTGGAGTACGACGTCCATTCGGGCGAAGTCCGTTCGATCGTCCAGGTCCCTGCGGGCTACGGCAAGGTGGCGGCCCTCGAAGATCTGGAGCAGCGGTTTGGTATCGCTCCCGATCGAACGATCTACGTGGGCGACGGCAGTTCCGACGTGCACGTGATGCTGCACGTCAACAACCGCGCGGGTTTCACCATCGCCGTCTCGGAGAACCAGCAGCTCGCGCGAATCGCCAAGCGAACGGTGTTGAGCGACGATGCCTTCAGCGTGATGGTGCCGGTGCTCGATCAGGTACTCGGCTGGGGCGTGGGGGAGATCCGCTCGCTCTTCGAATCGAACGGATTGACGCTGCAGGAATGGGAGCGTGCGCGAACCGATCGGGTCATCGTGCGCGGCCCTCTCATGGCGGGTGAAGCAGTTGCCTGACGTCATGGCGCTGACGGACTATCTCGGCTGGGCGGCAACGGCTGTCTTCGTCGCTTCCTATTTCTTTACCCGGGCGCAGGCGATCAAACGCGTGCAGATGATCGGCGCGCTGATGTGGGCGACCTATGGAATCCTCATCGGCGCATCACCGGTGATCGTGGCCAACGTGCTCGTGTTCGGCGCCGCGGCCTGGACGACGCTCCGGGATGCGATTAACGCCGGCCGCCTACCTCGTCGAGGTGCCTGAGGAGAGGAAGGGAAGGGGCACGGCGGAATCGTCAATCAATCGGGTACATCAGAACTTTCAGCGCCTTCCGGTCGGCACAGAGATCGAACGCCGTGCGCCAATCGGAAATCGGCAGTTTCGCAGACACCAAATCATGCAGTCGGACGGTGCCGCGGGCATAGATGTCCATCATCCGCTGCCACGTCCGCGCCGTGTAGGTGATCGACCCGCGAACCGTCAATTGCTTGTAGAGCATCTGGTCGATCGGAAACGGGATGTCGCGGCCGCAGATGGCAATCTGAGTGTAGCGCCCCATCGGCCGTAGCGAGTCGAGACAGGCGCGGACCGAGCTCGGATGTCCGGCGCATTCGAGCGCGACGTCCACGCCCGTTCCGGCAGTAAAGTCCCTGACCGCTTCCGAGAGCTCGCGCGTGCCGATGTTCACGACGTCAACGGCGCCGATTCGCGCCGCCGCCGCCAGCCGTTCATCGTCGTCGGCGGCACCGGCGACGATGGTGCGAACGCCTTCAGCGGCGAGCAGCTTCAGACACAGGAGTCCGATGGGTCCGGGTCCGGAGACGAGCACGGTGTCTCCGGGTTGCACATCGGTAATCTCGGACACGGCCTGCACGGCTGCGGCGAACGGCTCCCTGAGCGCGGCCTCTTCGAGAGAAAAGCTGTCGGGAATGCGATAGAGCTGATCGGGGCGGGCGACGAGGTAGCGCGTGAAGGCGCCGTCAACACCGTGACCGATCCCTCGCCGGCTGCGACAGAAGATGAAGTAGCCGGATCGGCAATGTTCGCAGTTGCCGCACGTGACGGCTGTGGCGCCGAGCACGGTGACACGTTCTCCGACCCGCACGTGCTGCGCCAGCCTTCCGACCTCCACGACGGTGCCCGAGCACTCGTGGCCCAGGATCACGGGTGGGTAGTAGCGAAACCTGTCGTGGAGGATGTGGAGATCGGTGCCGCACACGCCGCAATAGGCGATCTCGACTTTCACCTGTCGTCGCCGCACCGAGGCTCGTCCACGTCGAGGACGTCGATATTTCCCTCGCCGGCGGCGAACTTCACCAAAGCCTTCATCCTTCGAGTATCCTCTGCGCGCAGGTTACTCCATCTGCGATCCGCACGCCGGGTTGGAGTACCTTGTCGGGTCCGCGCGGGTAAGGATCAGGAAGGTTTGACAGGAGTTCAGGAGCCTTTTGATCGAGATCTCCTGATCTTCTGATCTCCTGTTCGATATCCTCCTGATCTCGAGCGGGTCCTGGACCATCGTCACTCCTTCAATCAGGAGACCCTGCTGCGATGAACGCACTCGATACCGCCATAGTCCTCGCCTATTTCGCGGTCGTGTTCGGGATCGGCGGCTATTTCTTCACCCGAGCGAAGACGAGCAAGAGCTACTTCCTGGCTGACAAGAGCGTCGGGTGGGTCGCCGTCGGCGCCTCGTTGTTCGCGGCGAATATCTCGAGCGAGCACTTCATCGGACTGGCTGGGTCCGGCGCGAGCTCGGGTCTCGCAGTCGGCCACTTCGAGTGGCTTGCGGCGTTCATGTGCATGACCCTCGCCTGGGTCTTCGTGCCGTTCTACCTGCGGACCAACGTCTACACGATGCCGGAATTCCTGGAACGCCGCTACGGTCCTGCCTGCCGCTGGTATCTGACGTCGGTCTCGATTCTCGCCTACATCTTCACCAAGATCTCGGTCTCACTCTATGCCGGCGGCATCGTGCTGCGTGAGGTTGTGGGCTGGGACTTCTACACATCGGCGCTGGTGATGGTGGTGGCCACGGGGATTTACACGATCTTCGGTGGCCTGGCCGCGGTCATCTACACGGAGCTGCTGCAGGCGGTCGTCCTGCTCGCGGGAGCGATAGCCCTGACCGTTATTGGTCTTTCCGAAGCGGGTGGAATGGCCGGGCTGCGAGCGACGCTGCCGGCCGACTTCTTCCACATGATGAAGCCGGTCACCGATCCGGCATTTCCGTGGACCGGCATCTTCATCGGTGCGCCTCTGCTCGGAGTTTGGTACTGGTGTACCGATCAAATGATCGTCCAGCGCGTGCTGGGGGCCAAGAGCGAAGAGGACGCACGCGGCGGCGCACTCTTCTGTGGATTCCTGAAAATCCTGCCCGTCTTCGTCCTCGTTCTTCCCGGCCTGATCGCGCGGTCGCTCTACCCGGACATTAGCGGCGACGATGCATATCCGACCCTGGTGGTGCGACTCCTTCCGCACGGGATGATCGGCATCATGGTCGCGGCGTTGATGGCCGCGCTGATGTCGTCGCTTTCCGCCACGTTCAATTCCGCTTCGACGCTGATCACTTTCGACGTTTACAAGAAGATGAACCCCGCGGCACCCGAAGCGCGGCTGGTGGCGGTCGGCCGGATGGCGACGATCGTGATGGTGGTGCTCGGGATTCTGTGGGTACCCTTCATCAAATATCTGAGCTCCGAGGTCTACATCTACCTGCAGAGCGTGCAGGCGTACATCAGCCCGCCGATTGCGGCGGTCTTCCTGATTGGTGTTTTCTGGCCGCGTGCGAATCGCTACGGTGCCATCTGGGCGCTGGGGGTAGGCGCGGTCCTGGGTGCGGCGCGATTCGTGCTTGGAGTTGAACCGCACCAGTCAGCTTGCGCAGGCGCCGTTCATCAAGCCGCTCGTCGAGATGAACTTCCTGCACTTTGCCATCGTGCTGTTCGTGGTAAGTACCGTCCTCCTGGTTGGCGTGTCGCTGGCGACACCGCCGGAATTGATGGCGCGCCTCCGCGGGCTGACGTTTGCGACGCTGGATAACTACGTCCCGCGCGCGGAGCGGTCGCGGCGGCTGATGCGCCTGCACCTCATCGCCACGATCGTGCTCGTTATCTGCGTCGTCGGTCTGTGGGTGTATTTCGCGTAGGAGAGGCTGGGGTCAGATCTTGTTTCTTGCACGTGTGTCCTCTTTCTGAGGCACTTCGTGCAAGAAACAAGATCTGACCCCTAACGTACAATCGATACGTGCGACGTTCCACCGCATGCCCGGCCCGGCTCGGCATCGTTCTGGGGACGTTCGTGCTCTGCGCCTGCGGTGGTGGCAGCGACAACGGCACACCCACCACGCCGTCTCCGCCGACGTCGCCACCCCCGACCCCGACGACACGGATCCTCGTCGTCACACACACCGAAGGTTTCCGGCACGACTCGATTCCAGCCGCTGAGACGGCCATTCGAGACCTCGGCCTCGCGGAAGGTTTGTACACGACCGATTACTGCCGGACGGCCGACGACGTGCGAAGGCTGTTGGTGCCGCAAGCGTTGACCTCATATCAGGCGGTCGTCTTCGCGAATACGACGGGTAATCTTCCAATCCCGGATCTTGCCGCGTTCCTGGCCTGGATCTCCGCGGGCGGAGGCTTCCTCGGTATCCACAGCGCCTCGGACACCTACCACGACCAACCGACGTATCTCGCCATGCTCGGAGGTGAATTCGTCACGCACGGTGCGATCGTCGACGCCGAAGTTCGAGTAGACGATGCCTCGCATCCCTCGGTAGCGCACCTGGCACCCACGTTTCGCATTTCGGACGAGTTCTACCGGTTTGCCGTGACCGATCAGGGTATGCGGCGTTTGCTCTCGCTCGGCCGCGATCCGTTGGATGGCGCTCCCGTCTCCGCGACGATGCCGCTCGCGTGGTCCAAGAATTTCTCTTCGGGAAGAGTGTTCTACACCGCGCTCGGACATCGCAGCGAGCTCTGGCAGGACGCGCGTTATCGTCGGCACATCCTCGAGGGCTTGCGCTGGACTCTGGCGCGCTAAAATGGACTCTCGACTTTTCGCGGAACTTCGAGATTCGCGAAAAGTAGAGTGTTCCCTTCTAGGAGATTCCATGCGTCGAATCCAGATTGTTCTGGTCTGCGTGGCGGTGTTGGCCGCCGCACCGCTTGTCGCGCAAACGCCGGTCGCGCCCGTACACAAACACTACGTCACGCCGGATGGTGCAGCGCAGGCGCCCGCGCCCGGACAGCCGGTTGCGCCGCGACTGCAGAACCTTGGCGTGCATACCTTCAAGGTCACGACCAGATCGGCCCGCGCGCAGTTGTTCGTCAATCAGGGTGTGAACCTCGCCTACGGCTTCAATCACGCCGAGGCGGCGCGCGCCTTCGCCGAGGCGGCTCGGCTCGATCCGAGATGTGCGATGGCCTACTGGGGGCACGCTCTCGTCCTCGGTCCGAATATCAACGCGGCCATGACGCCCGAAGACGAGCCGAAGGCCTTCGAGCTGGTGCAACGCGCCGTCTCGCTCAAGCGGTATGCGACGCCGCGCGAACGCGCGTATATCGACGCGCTCGCCAACCGCTACACCGGCAAGGCGGAAGATCGCGCCAAGGCCGACCGCGCTTTCGCCGACGCCATGCGCAAGCTGGTCGCCGCCTACCCGGCAGACCTCGACGCCAAGGCGATCTTCGCGGAATCTCTCATGGACCTGCGGCCATGGAACTACTGGACGCGGGACGGCGAGCCGTATGTCGAGACGAGCGAGATTCAGGCCGCCCTCCAACAGATACTGGCCAAGCATCCGAAACACCCGGGCGCACTGCACTACTGGATTCACTTGTGGGAGCCGACGGATACGCCGGAGCGTGCCGAGGCGGAAGCGGATCGCCTGTTACCGCTCATGCCGGGCGCCGGGCACATCGTCCACATGCCGGCGCACATCTATATGCGCGTCGGCCGACATGCCGACGTCGTCAGGTCGAACCAGATGGCGGTGAAGGCGGACGAAGACTACATCGCGCAGTGCCGGGCGCAGGGCATGTATCCGCTTGGCTACTACCCGCACAACATCCACTTCATCTGGATGGGCGCGACGGCCAGCGGCCAGGGCAAGGTCGCGATCGACGCCGCCCGAAAAGTGGCTGATGCGATCCCGGCGGAGGCGCTCGGCACGGTGCCGATTCTTCAGGGATTCCTCGTGGTGCCGTACTGGGCGATGGTCCGCTTCGCGCGGTGGGACGACATCATGAACGACAAAGGACCACGGCACGACACGGCGTTCACGAAAGGCGTCTGGCGGTTTGCGCGGGCCATGGCGCTCACGGCCACCAATCGGCTTTCCGAGGCCGAGCAGGAGCTCGCCGAATTGAACAAGCTCGTGAGCGATCCGTCGCTCAAGGGCCAGTCGACGTTTTCCACTAACAGCGGCCTCGCGATCTTGCGGATTGCGCCGGAAGTCGTGGCCGGGGAGATTGCCGCGAAGCGCAAGGACTGGGACACCGCGGTCAAGCATCTCGATCGCGCGATTCGCTACGAGGACGGCCTCGTCTATCAGGAGCCACCCGACTGGCCGGCGCCGGTGCGGCAGAACCTCGGCGCCGTGCTGCTCGAGGCGGGTCGAGCCGACGAGGCCGAGGCGGTGTACTGGGAAGATCTGCGGAAGAATCCGGGAAACGGCTGGTCGCTCTTCGGGCTGACGCAAGCGCTCAAGGCGCAAGGGAAGAACGACGAAGCGGCACTCGTCGAGAAGCGCTTCGAGAAGGCCTGGAAGGAAGCGGACTTCCGCCTCGCCGCGTCGCGCAGCGGAACCTAGCCGGATCGCGCGATCAGCGCATCGATGGTTGAAGGCTCGACCGGTTTGGTCAGGTGGTGATCGAATCCCGCTTCGCGTGAGCGGCGCAGATCTTCCTCCTGCCCCCACCCGGTCAGCGCGATGAGCACCGCGCGCGTGCCCCAGGGCCTCTGGCGAATTCGCCGGGCGACATCGTAGCCGTTCATCTTCGGCATGCCGATGTCGAGCAGCAGCACGTCGGGCTGCATGGTTTCGGCCAGGACGAGAGCCGCCTCACCATCCTGCGCCGAGCGGACGTCGTGGCCGCTCATCTTCAGCCACATCTCGAGAAGCTCCGCGGCATCCGCGTTGTCGTCGGCGATGAGGATCCGGCGGGCGGCTCCGGCTACGGGAACGGCCTGCGTGCTGTCAGCGGACTGCGCCGGCGATGTCGTCACCGGCAACGTGACGACGAATCGGCTGCCGCAGTTCTCGCCGTCGCTGTAGGCCTCGATCGTTCCGTTGTGCATCTCGACGAGCTGCCGCACGAGCGTGAGACCGATGCCGAGTCCTCCTTGCACCTGGTCGCGGGCGGAGTCGATCTGGACGAACATGTCGAAGACCCGTCCCAGCATGGCCGGAGGGATACCGACCCCGTTATCGGTCACGGCGATTGACACATCGCCATTGGCGACCGAGGCGCTCAGCTCGACGCGGCCGCCGACGGGCGTGTACTTCGCGGCGTTATTCAGCAGGTTCAGGAACACCTGGGCGAGGCGCATGGCATCCCCGCGGACATACACGGCTTCGTCCGGAAGCGATACCGTCAGCGTTTGCCGCGCTGCCTCGGTTGCGAATGGCGTCGCTTCGATGGCGGCCGCGATGACGTCTTTCAGCTCGACAATGTCGGGATTGATCTCGAGGCGTCCGCGCGTGATGCGCGAGACGTCCAGCAGATCGTCGATGAGTTTCACGAGCTGCCGGAGCTGGCGATCCAATACGCCGTGGGCGCGCTTGAGATCGACTGGCTCGCCGCCCGTTTTGAAGAGTTGCAAGGCATAGCGCATCGGGGCCAGCGGATTGCGGAGCTCGTGGGCCAGCGTGGCCAGGAACTCGTCCTTGCGCCGGTCGCGCTCGCGCAACTGTTCTTCGACGTGACGCCGATCGCTGACGTTCTGTATCGCGGCGACGAAACCGACAACCGTCCCGGTCTCGTCGAATTCCGGCTCGTACCCGAAGCGCATGAACTGCCGGCCCAGCTTCTCGTAGTCGATCTCCATCTCCACGTTGACCGACTCGCCACCCAGCGCTTGCCTGATATATGGCTCGATCCCCCGGTACGCGTTCTCTCCGACCACGTCGTGAATAGTGCGGCCGACCAACTCGTTCGGAACGTTGCCGAACCGCGCCGCATACAAGTTGTTCACGAACTTGAAGCGTTCCTCCCGATCGCAGTGCGCCAGCAGAATCGGTGCGCTATCGGTGATGAAGCGGAGATTGCGCTCGCTGCTGCGGACGTTCTGTTCTGCCGCCAACCGCGCGGTGATGTCTCGGTTGATTTCGAGTACCGGTTCGGAAACGGCGTTGGTGCGTTGCAGCGCCCATCGGCTCTCGACGCTGACGCGTCCGTCCGTCTTTGCAGACATGATTCAAGAGCCCTTCCCACTGGCCGTCACGGATCAGATCGCGATGGATCTCGGTCGAGCGGCGTCGCCGCTTCAACGCGGAGAAGCTCCTGGATGTTGCGGCCGGTAGCCTCTTCTGCCGACCATCCGTACAACCGTTCCGCACCGCGGTTCCAGAAAAGGATCGTGCCCTCAATCGTTCTGATGACGATGGCGTCGTGCGCGAGCTCGAGGAGTCCGGACAGCGTTGTGAACTCGGTGACGTCGGGGGACGGAAGGTCGTTCGTCTGGATACCCTGGGACGCCATGGCGGGAGACACAGTATAGCGACGTTCGGACTTCAGCGCACCTTCATCGCGTTCATGGCGTACATCCCTCTCCCGTAGGTAGCAATCACGATGACGTTGTCGCGTGCCTGAAAGGCGAGGTCTGCTACCTGAACAGTGGGAAGGCCGGATCCGAGGTACGTGCCACTCCAGACCGCCGTCGGTCGAGACGAACGCGCCGAAATCGGTGCCCAGATACAGCGTGGCAGGATTGCGCGGGTCTTCCGCGATCACGTTCACCGAACCGGCGGGGATGTTGGCGGCGATGCTGGTGAACGTCTTTCCGCGATCGGTGGACTTGTAAACATACACGCCGAAGTCGTCGTCTTCGCGACCGCGCTGCGTCACGTAGACCGTGTCCGCGGCATGTCGTGATGGGACGACCCGCGAATACCACTTCCGCGTCGGGAGCGCGCTCGTCAAGTCACTCCACGTCCGGCCATCGTCCGATGTCACGTGCAGTTTGCCGTCGTCGGTGCCGGCGTACAAGAGTCCCTTCGTTCTCGGAGATTCGGCGAGCGCGGTAATCGTCTGATAGGGAATGGAGCTGGAACTGCGAAGCAGCATCCGGGACTCGTCGTTCTCTGTCAGATCGCCGCTGATTCGCGTCCACGAATCGCCCCCGGTCGGACGAACGGAACACGAACTGATAGCCCGCGTAGATGACTCCCGGGTCATGCCTCGAAGTAATGATCGGTGCCATCCACTGCGCCCGCAGCTCCGGCGAGCCCTGACCAAGACGCGGGCGGATGGCGACGACGCCCGCGGTTTTTGTTCCGCCGCCCTCACCAGCCTCGCCGGACTCGCCGGGACTGCTGCGATCCGCGTTGCGGGTCGCGGCTGCTGCCTGGTTGGTTCGCGTGAAATTTCCGTAGAAGCCGTGAGAGAAAACGATATTGCGATCCGTGACGTCGATCGCATGCACCGATCCTTCGCCGCCCGGTGCGGTCACCCATTCCTGAGCCGGAATGCTGTCCCGTCCCTGCGAGACGATCAGGCGGCCGCGCCGGCTGCCGTGATCCTGAATGGAGCCGTACGCCCACGACGGTCTGCTGTTGTCGAGCGACACGTTGCCGAACTGAGCGCCGCCCGCCTCTACCGCAAACGTCCACGTCTTGCCGCCATCCACCGACGAGTAGAAGCCACCGTCGTTGGCGTTGAACAGGGTCGACGGCTTCTGCGGATCGATCCACAGGCCATGATGGTCGGCGTGCATGCCGTGCAGCTGGGTGAACGATTTGCCACCGTCTCGTGACACGCTCAAATCGATACCAAGCGAGTAGATCGTGTCCTCGTCTGTGGGATCGATCCGGATCTGCCCGAACACCCAGCCGTAGGTGCCGGAATGCCGCGACATCTGTTCGCTGCTGAGGCTGACTTTTCGCCACTGCAGGCCTTTGTCATCGGTCCGGTAGATCTCGGCTGACTTGATCCGTGCCTCGGCAATCCGCCGGCCGTAGGCGTCGTGTTCTCCCTCGAGCGGCGCCCGTCCCGGTTCGTAGTTGTCGACGAAGGCGTAGAGGACATTGGGGTTGGAGCGCGACACGTCGATGCCGATGCGACCGCGGAAGCGCGCGGCCGGCAAGCCCTCGTTGATCGGCTGCCAGGTCTTGCCGGCGTCCGTCGTTTTCCAGAGACCGGTTTCGGACTGACCCGGTTCCACGCGCGGATCGCTCCACTTCCGCCTCGTTCGCTGCCACGTCGCCGCGTAGAGCGTGTTGGGGTCGGCCGGGTCGATGCCGAGATCGATGGCTCCGGCCGCCGGCGATCGATAGAGCACCTTCGACCACGTCGCGCCACCATCTGTCGTCTTGAACACACCGCGCATGTCGTTTTCCGTCCAGCCATGTCCGGATGCGGCGACGTAGACGGTGTCCGGATCCGTTGGATGGATCACGATGCGCGCGATCGTGTGCGTGTCCGTGAGACCGCTGTGAGTGAAGGTGCGCCCACCATCCTTGGACTTGTAGATGCCAACTCCCGGCATCGAGGCCCGAAAGAGATTTGCCTCACCCGTTCCCACCCAGACGATGTCCGGGTTCGAGGGGGCGACGGCAATATCCCCGATGCTGGTCGAGGCCTGATCGTCGAAAATCGGCAGCCACGTCGAACCGTTGTCATCCGTGACCCAGAGTCCGCTGGTGGCATAGCCGACGTAGACGCGTCGCGAGGTTCCGCGGTCGGCGACGGCGATATCCGTCGCCCGGCCGCTGATGTTGGTTGGTCCCAGCGGCTGCCAGCGCAGGCCGCGATACGGCGACGTTTGCCGCATCGAGCGATACGTGTCGTAGGCCTTGAGGACGAATTCCGCGTCCGCACGTGTCGGCTGTGTGCTTTGAATGGGCTGAACGGCTTCGAAAATGGCCAGTGAGAGCGCGCACCATGCACTTCTCCACAGCGGGATGCTCATTGGTCGAGGCTCGCGGGCCAGTTGGCCACCAGTTGGCTGGCTGAAGTGGTCATCTCTCGACGTCAGGTCGAAGCCGGGGATCTCGTAACCGATAAACCTCGCCCCTACCGCCGGTGCCTATGGCACGCACGATTTCGTATGGGCCCAGGCGAGTTTCGGGATCGAGGGGCATGTGCAGGCGACGAAACATTGTATTCGCGGCTCGGGGCCCACGGCACGATCCTCGCAACGGCGCGTGAAATCGTGTCCTGGTTCAAGATTTCCGGCGGAAGTGTGCGCTTCCGCGGGCGCATCACCTCGAAACCGCTGGCGGATTGGCTGACGACTCCGGACGGATCAGCGGTGGTCGACGCGGTGGCGCAATCGATCCGGTTCAGCCTGCTCGGGCGAACGCGCGCGGCCAAACGGCGCTTGCGGCGCGAGCTGATGACTGCGGTTGCCGACGATCAGGTGCGCAGCGTCATCGCTGAGGCCCCCGACCATTACCTGACGGCGTTGACGGAGCTCGCCTACGCGCCGGCCCTGCCGCGCGTGGTCGTCGCGTTGCGGCGGCTCGTGGTCATTCCCCGCACGATGGTCGCCGCGCGCGCTCGATCGGCAGTGAACGCGCAGCTGATGACCTGTTACACCTATGCGCACTTGAACGAATCGCTGAGAATGTTCCTGTGCGGTCGGCTCGTGTGGGAAATTGACAACGCGATAAGTCGGGCGAAGCCATCGCCGCGGCGCGCTGTTCCGGCGAAAGAGAGCTGGTCCTGCGTCGAGTTCGACGACTCTTTTGTCTGGGTCCACCCGCTGTGGTCTGGCAAGGACTGGCTCGGTCACCTGATGATGTTCGAAATGCCCGAGCGCCTGGCGAAGCGCGAGAGACAGGAGATCGAGGCGGCGATCGAGGACCTGCGGCGATCGCTTCCGCATCTGTCACCGATCCAGCGCGATGGCGCGGTGAGAAGCGCCCTGGCTGGCCTCAGCCCCCTGCGCATCTGACCCGAGTCCCGAGTCGCATTTTTCAACGCTCGCGGGGCCCCACCCCCGCTCGCTCTCGCTCGGCGGCTTCGCGCCTCGCCCTTCGACAAGCTCAGGACGACCCTGAGCCACGCCGAAGGGTCGCTCGGGCCGCAGGCGCCGCCCCGAGTCGGGGCATTACAAACCTGCGTTTTTTGGACCGAAACCGCGCGCCCCTATCCGCTAACTGCTTGAAATCAGGGCCCCAGGCCCAGGCACGCGACATGAAAGACTCGTTGGAATGCGTCGCGTAACGCTTTCGGCCTGCATCGCCGCCCTGGCGCTTGGTCTGACCGCCGGCGTGATCCAGGCGGCTAGCGTGCTCCTGGAATCGCTCAACGGCCGCCAGGTGTTCCCGGTCACCAACTGGTGGAATCTCGATATCAGCGCCGCGCCCGTCGCGCCGCAGTCGGCCGCGATGATCAACTGGATCAGCGGACGTACCGGCGGCAACACGACGGCAACGAAGCCCATGCACCCTGACTTCGGTCCGCCGCCGTACGGCATTCCATATGTTGTCGTCGACGGGACACAGCCGCGCGTGCCCGTGACCTGGGTCGCTTATGGCAATCAGAGCGATTCGGGAATTCCCGGCCTGCCGGGCTATCCGATTCCAGACGAAGCGCGAACCCAGCCGAATTACATCGAGGGAGCGGTGGCCGGCGGCGGCACATCAGGCGATCGCCACCTGCTGCTCATCGATCGCGATCGGTGGGTGTTGTACGAGACCTACGCGACACGGTGGAACGCCACGCAGTCGCGCTGGGAGGCGCAATCCGGCGCGATTTTCAACCTCAATACGAACGACCGCCGGCCCGAGGGCTGGACGTCGGCGGATGCGGCCGGACTGGCAATCTTTCCCGGCCTCATCCGGTACGACGAGGTGAACGGTCCCAGCGAGATCACGCACGCAATACGTGTCACGACGCGCGCGACCAATGGCTACGTCTGGCCAGCGTCTCACACTGCCGGTTCGACCAGCGGGGCGCCGCCGATGGGGACGCGTCTGCGCTTGAAGGCCGGCCGGGATATCTCGGGCTTTCCGGCGCAGGCGCAGAAGATTTTCCGC
This sequence comes from uncultured Acidobacteriota bacterium, assembly GCA_963804245.1. Classification (GTDB taxonomy): domain Bacteria; phylum Acidobacteriota; class Vicinamibacteria; order Vicinamibacterales; family 2-12-FULL-66-21; genus CAWDPQ01. The sequence goes on along the minus strand of CAWDPQ010000021.1, from coordinate 29,640 downwards.
GCGATGAAAAAGTACGGCCTCATCGTGGCCGACAATGGCACGGACATGTACGTGACCGGAACGATGGATCCGCGTTGGAACAACGGTGTCCTCAATCCGGCGTTCCATGCGTTGACCGCCGACGACTTCGAGGTGATCGAGCTCGGATGGGGCCAGCTCGATTTTCCGGATCCTCCGCAGCACGTCCGCATCGTGGGGTGATGACCTAGAACCCGTGCAGCGCCCGTGAGGGCTCGGCGGCGATTCGCTGCAGAATCGCCGCGCGCCGTCTGTCTGCCGCCGCCTTTGCGAAGACGAAGAAGGCGCGCCGCGCCGGCGATCGCTTTTCCATGTAACGGTCGTACTTGCGATGTAACTCGCGTTCCACGGCGAGGTCGCGCACCAGGCCGGCCGCCTCGAAGCGTTGCACCCACCAGCGAGCATCGGCCCACGTCAGGTGGCCGTGAATCGGGTAGCCGAGCTCGTCCACGTGCAGCGCTGAAAACGGCCGGCCCGCCGCCGCGTCCTCTTCCCAATCCTCGACATAGAGCGGGAAAACGGTTCCGAACACCGGGTCTTCTCCGAACGCCGGGATGTTGCAGAAGACGAAGGCGTCCTCCCGCGTGATCGTGGTGAGGCGAGCGACGTAGGCGTCGATGCGATTGGGATTCAGATGCTCGAAGACATCGAGCCCGAATGCCAGATCGTGGGCATCGGGCAGATCGAGCGAGAGCAGGTCGCCCCGGTGAATGCGACGGCGGACACCTTCCGCCGCCCGGGCAATCGCGCTGACGCTGATCTCGACGCCCTCGGCTTCAATGCCGTGCTCCTCGAGCACTTCGAGCACCGCGCCGGCAGCGCACCCGATCTCCAGCGCGCGCACCGGCGCAAACGATGCGACGATCTCCGCGATGATGCGCTTGTCGACGTCGACCCCGAGATTCCAGACACCGGGCTGTTCGTAGTAGCCGTGCTCGAGGATGCTGCGCTCCAGCCAGTCGAAATCCGCCGGAGATCGGGCGTCGAAGATGGCGATGGACTCTCCGTTGGTCAGGTCTACGGTCTCGCGGTACTGCGTGGGGCGCAGCGTCCGCAGATTCGGGATCGATGGCGCCGCCGGCCGGTTCAGCCGTCGAGTGAATTCTTCGGAGCGCATCAAGGACAGGAGCACTGCCGTGCGTCCCAGCCCTTCACGCAGCAGGCGCGTGTAGTGATCGAGCCCGTCCTGATCGGCAGGGCGTCCAAGGATCTCCACGTACGCCGCTTCGATGAATGTGGTATCGGACTGCAGGGCCGGGCCGAACCGGCTTCGCATTCTTCTCAGGAATTGGCGCAGCATCAGCGGCTCCGTGATGATACCGAAGCCAGCCCTCCGTCCTTCACGACAAGCCTGACGTCTTCGCAGCCGTTGCACGACGCGACGCCGCCGCTGTTGGCAAAGGCATTCGGGATCGGCGGATCGACGTAGAACGTCATGAACCGGCCCGTCGTCACCTGGAACCCATCCCGCAGCAACGTGCTGAAGACGGATGCCACATTCGCGCGGGTCGAGCGGTCGTCAACGATGACGATTTTGGAGTCGTCCGGGAAGGGCTTCAGCGCGGTTTCGAGGTCGGAGAGCGCGCGCCGGGAGAACTCCGCCATCCGGACCCACCGATCGGTTCGCGCGTAATAGACCGGTCCAAGCAGACAGGGTGCAATCACCGCGCCTATCAGTGCGTGTCGTCTGCGCACGGGTGTTGACAGCGACCACCACCGCGTCGCGACGGCGGCCGCGGCCACACAGGTGCCGACCGATGGCAGGCAGGCGTACAGACTCGAGCGGACCGGCAATAACAGCGCTGGCAGCAGAAATGCCACAGCCCAGATCGCACCGCAAGCCACGAGTGCACGCGTGCGAGGATCGAGCGCAATCAGTCCGGGCCGGAGGAGCAGCGCCAGCAGCAGCAACGTGCCGACGGCCGTAGTCGACGTCCGGTCTGCATACTCCCCGACGTTCCTGGTCAGGACGCCGGGCTCGTGAGTAAAGCGGTAGTACCGAGGGCGCGGTGGCTGGGGTCATCGCATCCGTCGTGGACCGGATGCCGAAGTAAACGGCGACGATTGCCACGCCGACGATCAGCCAGCGCCATGGGTAGACGCGCCGATCGAGGTGACGCTGCAGTACGTACAGCCACATGGCGCCTACCAACGGCAGCAGCGCGGCATCCTCTCGCGAGCACACCGCCACCGCCAGCAGCATCGTCGCCAGCAGGTGACGTCCGGTCAGGAGCGCCGCGACACAGGAAGCCGCGGCGGCCGTGGCCAGGAGCGCCGTCCGGCCGCTGATCCAGAGAATGGACATGTTCACGCCGTGAAGATTCAAGAGCCACAGGGCTGAAGCGAACGTGGCGGCTCCGCGCGGTAGATTGAGCGCCCGGCCAAGCAGATACACGGAGACACCGCACAACGTTGCCAGCGCCACGTTGGTGAGTCCATACGCGCGCGCATTCAGTCCGGAGGTCAAATAGTTGGCGGCAAACGACAGGGCAACGACGGGCCGGTAGAAACCGTTGTCGCTGCGCACGATGCGCCAGAGATCCGACGGCGTCGAGATGCGATTGTGCAGCAGCCACCCGAAATCGTCGGAGATGAACCCGTGGCCGGCGGCCGGCAGATACACGCCGAAAAATACGATGAACGGAGCAGCGCAGGCTGCGGCCACGAGCGCTCGCGATCCGTTGCGCATCAGGCGAGGTTGATGACGGGCATCATCGGCCCGGGACCGGGGTCGCCAGGGTAGTACACGCCCTCGAGGAACAGTCCGGCTGCGGGCGCCGTGAGCGCAGCGACGTCGAGCGCGGGATCGTGCACGGCCCGCGGCGCGACTTCGCCCCGCCCGACCGCTGCCAGCACGCCCACGATACGGCGGACCATCTTCCAGATGAAATGCGAGCCCTGGATCCGGATCAGGATCAGCGGATCGCTCTCGGCAATCTCCAGCTGGTCGACGAGGACGATAGTGGATTTTTCCATGGGATCGTCGTCGGTGAAGCCGCGGAAGTCCCGCATGCCGACGAACGTCGCCGCGGAGTCGCGCATCAGGCCGACATCGAGGGGCTCGCGGATCCACCAGACGAGCGTCTTGCCAAACGCCGTCCGGCGTCGGGAGATCTGGTAGAGATAGCTGCGGCTGACGGCATCGTGCCGCGCGTGAAACTTATGCGGCGCCTTTTCGATCGCGCGCACGTGGATGTCAGAAGGAAGCTCGTCGTTGATCTTGCGGCGCACCTGCTCGGGATTGAGCTGTGTATAGAGCTCGAGGTGCGCGACCTGCGCGAGTGCGTGTACCCCCGCGTCGGTCCGGCCCGAGCCGTAGAGCTCGAACGTTTGACGCGGGGCAACCGCTCGAACCGAACGCTCGAGCTCTCCCTGCACGGTCCGTGCGTTCTTCTGAATCTGCCAGCCGCTATACCGCGTTCCTGCGTACTCGATGGTCAGTTTGAAACGCGGCATGAAGAAAGGACGAAGGCTCTATTTTTCTTCCTTCTCTATTAGGGCCACGGCGTCGATCTCCACGCGCAAGTCCGGTTCCGGCAGCGCGGACACCTCCACCGTGGTGCGCGCCGGGCGGTGACCGTCGAACACACGGCTGTACACCGCGTTCATCTTGGCGAATTCCTTGATGTCGACGAGAAACACGCCGCAGCGGATGACGCGTGAAAGACTCGATCCTGCGCCCTTCAGAATCGTCTCGATGTTCCGCAGCGTCTGTTCGGTCTGAGTCTCGACGTCCGCGGCGATCTGCCTGGTCGCGGGATCGCGACCCGCCTGACCCGAGACGAAAACGAGGTTGCCCGCGACAATAGCGGGTGAGTAGGGACCGACTGGGGTCGGTGCGTCCGGCGGAGTCACGAATTTGAGAGACATGTCAGTCGCTAGTCGTTTGTCGTTCGTCAGTCGTCTCGTCGTTAGTCAATCGTCCGTCGATAGTCAATCGTCACTTCGCCGTGAGTTCGTCGTACGCCACGCCGAGCACGCCGCCAAGGGTCAGGACGGTGCCCAGGCTCTGGTGACTTTCGAACCCTGGCAAAGCGGCCAGGGTGATGATGTTCTCTTTCGATTGTCCTTTGGCCATGGCCTGACGGACGTGGGTGAGGAGGGCATCGAAGTAGTCACGCTGTCGGAGCAGTTCCTTTCGCCCTGCCGTCACGTCCAGTCCCGGACGCGCATGGCCGGCGATGTAAATCGTATCGGCCGGCATTTCCTTGGCCACGGCGTCGATGGTCTTCATCCAGTTCTGGATGGACGCACCCGCCGGCCTGTCGACTCGCGGGTGCAGCTCGTGGAAGAAGAGGTCGCCCATGTGAATCACCTGCGCGCGCTCGAAGCGTACGATGGCGTCGCCGCCAGTGTGGCCCGGGCCGTAGTGCTTCGCTTCGACCCGCTCGTCGCCGAACGCTTCCGCCCACGATTTGTCGAACGTGGTGTCGGCGAAGACCGGCGCCGGTGGGTTTTGTGCGGGCGGCGGCGGTGCGGCGAACTGCTTCTGCAGCTCCGGTACTCGGGCCTGAGCAATCAGCCGTTTCGCTGCACTCTTGAAGATGGAATTGCCGCTCGTGTGGTCGCCGTGGTGATGGGTGTTGAACGCCACATCGATGCCGCGACCGCCGGCGCGCTCGCGCAACCCGTCGACGCACAGCTTCGCGGTATCGAGATACTGCGTATCCACGGTCACCAACGAGTCCTTGTTCGAAAGCCAGCCGATCGTGCCGCCGCGCGCCGTGAAGTAGCCGACGTTCCGTCGAATGTTCTCGAAGCGCGGCTGCGGCGCCGGTTGCGGTGCCTGAGCGTCCAGCCGCGTCCGCAGCGGCACCGCGGCCAGCGTGGCGGACGAGATGGCCAGGAACTGACGTCGGTTCATGACGGCTTCACCTCGTAGGTGACATACGCGAAGCGCTTCGAATCGGGCGACCAGGAATTCACGTTGATCGTTCCTTGTCCGCCGATGAATTCCGTGATCACCTTCGGCGCAACCTCACGGACTGTATCACCAGGCGCCGGGATCATACGGAGCTGAATGCGGGCCGCTCGGTCGTTGTGCCCTTGCGTACCTGGCGGGAAGGAGAGGAACAGCACCCACTTGCCATCGGGCGACGGGTGCGGGAACCAGTCTTCCGGCGCGTCGCTGGTCAGCCGTTGCGCCTTGCGATCCTCGGGGCCGGCGCCGTCGGCGGGGATGCGCCAGATGTTCCAGCCTCCACCGCGCTCGGAGTTGAAGTAGATCCATTTCCCGTCCGGCGCGTAATCGGTGCCGTCATCGTTGGCGGGGTCTGATGTCAGACGCTCTTCCTCGCCTCCAGCGGCCGGCACCCGGTACAAGTCGTACTGCTTTTTGTCGCGATTGGCGACGAAGGACAGGTACTTGCCGTCCGGTGACCACCCGTGAAAATACGCCGGCGCCGCGGAAACGATCAGCCGGACATTGGATCCATCCGCATTGGCCACGTAGACCTGAGATTGTCGCGACGTTGGCGACGAGGCGGAGATCGCGATCAATTTCCCATCGGGCGAGAAATCGTGATCGTTGTTGCAGCGCAGCGAAGGGTCGAGGGCGAGTGCTTGCGGTGCCCCCGCTCCTGCAACCGGGATTCGGTAGAGCTTCCCGTCAGAGTTCGCCAGCAGGAACTGGCCGTCACGCGACCAGTTCGGCGCCTCCCAGACCGTATCGGCCTGATGGACGAGTGTCGCACTCTGCCGCTCGACGTCGTAAATCATGATGCGGCTGGCATACTGCGGTCGAGGCTGAGCGGTCTGAATCGCCGCAACCCCTGCGAAACCAACCGATAGGACGATGAGTCTATTGATCATGAGATCTCCGGCGAGACAATATCCGGCCGACAGTCTACCCCCGAAGGATTCCAGCTCTGGAGTAAAGTGCCACGTATGCGCCTGCGCCAATCCTTACTGACCTTGACCGTTTTGATGGCGGTGTATTCCGGCTTGATTGCCGCGCAAACCCCCGCGTCGGTCCCGAAACCGTTTGCCCCTTCCGATCGGTTGCCGTTCGACAGCACGGTCATGACCGGAACGCTGCCGAATGGCCTCAGATACTACATCCGCAAGAACAGCCGGCCGGAGAAGCGGGTCGTCCTCCGGCTCGTGGTCAAGGCGGGTTCCGTCGATGAGGCGGACGATCAACAGGGCCTGGCGCATTTTCTGGAGCACATGGCCTTCAACGGTACGAAGCGCTACAAGGCGGGGGAGCTCATTGCCGCGCTGGAATCGTCGGGGGCACGGATGGGGCCGCACGTCAACGCCTACACCTCCTTTGACGAAACCGTCTACATGTTTCAACTGCCCACCGACAAATCTGGCGTCGTCGAAAAGGGTATTCAGGCGCTCGCCGACTTCGCCGGCGGCATGACGCTCGATCCCGCCGAGATCGACAAGGAGCGCGGCGTGGTGGTCGAGGAATGGCGGGGCGGTCTGGGCGCCGGCTCGCGTTTGCGCGATCAGCAGGTTCCGGTCCTGTACTACAAATCGAAGTACGCCGAGCGTCTGCCCATCGGCAAGCCGGAGGTTCTCAAGACCTTCAAGCCGGACCGTCTCAGGGCGTTCTACACGACCTGGTACCGTCCGGACCGGATGGCGTTGGTGGCGGTCGGCGACGTGGATCCCGCGCAGATCGAGTCGCTGGTGAAGACCGAGTTCAGTCCGTTGCAGAAGCCCGCGTCCCCGGCGCCGGATCGCGTCTACGATGTGCCGCTGCAGTCCGAGCTGCTGGTCAAGGTGGCCACCGATCCGGAGGCGCAGCAGTCCTCTGTCTCGATTCTCAGAAAGCGTCGCCGTGAAGCGGACGGAACGGTTGGCGATTACCGAAGGGATCTGGTGCACCGATTGGCGTACCAGATGATCAACGAGCGGTTCGACGAGTTGTCTCGCAAGCCGGACGCTCAGTATCTCGGCGCCGGCGCTTACGACAACAGTCTCAGTCCATCGACGTTTACCGTCGGGCTCGGCGCCACTGTTCAGGAAGGCAAGATTCTGCCGGGATTGTCAGCTCTGGTCATCGAGGCCAACCGCGTGACGCGCCACGGCTTCGGCGCGGCGGAATTCGATCGCGCGAAGAAGTGGATGCTGGCGGCCTTCGAGCGCGCATATACCGAGCGGGACAAGACCGAGAGCGGCTCGTACGCCGACGAATACGTCAACCATTTCCTGGAAGACGAGCCGAGCCCGGGCATCGATTACGAGTACAAACTGCTCCAGGAGCTCTTGCCCGGGATCTCGGCTGCTGACGTGACCGCGGCCGCGCGCGACATGTTTGCCGACCGCAGCCGCGTCGTGCTGGCGATATCACCGCAGAAAGACGGGCTGACCGTGCCGACCGAGAACGATCTGCGCACGGGACTCGAAAAGGCGGAAGAGGTTGGCGTCACCGCCTGGAACGACGCGGCGGGCGCCAGCGAGTTGATGACCGCTGCGCCGACACCGGGCACCGTGGCCAATCGCACGGAGCTGCCGGATCTGGGCGTTACCGTTGTCCGCTTCAGCAACGGCGTCGAGGCGTGGTTCAAGCCGACGGATTTCAAGAACGACCAAGTGCTCTTCTCGTTCGTGTCCTCAGGAGGCGCCTCGCTCGCGCCGCCGGACATCTACACCGAGGCCTCACTCTCCGATACCTATGTCGAGCTGTCGGGCGCGGGTGGTCACAAAGCTGTCGACCTCCAGAAAATCATCGCCGGCAAGATCGCCTCGGCTTCGCCGTTCGTCTCGTTGTCGAGCCACGGGATTTCCGGATCGAGCACGCCGGCCAACCTGGAAGTCGCCCTGCAGCTCCTGAATCTTGAGTTCGTGCAGCCGGGAGACGATTCCGAGGCGTTTGCCCTCATCAAGAAGCAGCTCGAGGCGGCGTACATGAACCGCGATCGCAATCCCGGCCTGCTTTTCGGTGAAAAGCTCGCCGACCTCAATACCAGCGGCCACTACACCGCCAGGCCGCTGACGCTCGATCGGATTGCCAAGCTCGATCGGACGGCGGCGATCCGCTTCTACAAGGAACGTTTCGCCAATGCCGCGGACTTCACGTTCTTCATGGTCGGTGCGTTCAAAGTGGACGATGTAGTGCCGCTCGTCGCGAAGTACGTTGCGTCACTGCCGGCAGCGGAGACCAAATCCAAGGGATTTCACGACGTCGAGATTCGTTTCCCGACTGGGATCGAGCGCGCGCGCGTCGAGAAGGGACGCGAGCCGCGCTCGCAGACGGTGGTCAGCTTCTTCGCCGACGTCCCGCTCGAAGAGAACGAACAGACACGAGTCGAGGCTGCGACCGAGGTCCTGGAAATCGCGCTGCGCGACATCCTGCGCGAAGAGCTGGGCGAAACCTACAGCGTCTCGGTTGGCCTCCAGCAGCAGTTGCCGCAGCGCGGCACCGGCCGGATTTCCGTCAGCTTCGGCGGCTCGCCGGACAAAGCCGACAGCATGGTGCAGCGCACGCTGCAGGAAGTTCAACGGCTGCAGAAAGAAGGGCCGTCAGCCGATCTCATCAACCGTGCAAAGGAGGCCGCGCACCGCGAGCACGAGACGGCACGCAAGCAGAACGCCTTCTGGCTCGGCCGCCTGCAGTCGGCGAAGCTCCTCGGCCGCGATCCCAAGCTGATTCTCACGCGCGAGCAACGGATCGACGCCGTGACTCAGGCCAACGTTCACGACGTGTTCCGCAAGTACCTTCCGATGGAGCGTTACACGGTGGTGACGCTGGTCCCTGAGTCGAGTCGTTAGTCGCTGGTCGTTAGTCGAAGTCGCTAGTCGAAGTCGCTAGTCGGTCGTCAGCACACGACGGCTGTTCCGCTGACGGCCACCATCAGCATGCCGTTGTTCTGGCCGAGCACTTCGTAGTCGACGTCGATGCCAATGACGGCGTTGGCGCCGAGCTGCTCGGCGCGCCGTTGCATTTCCGTCAAGGCCACTTCGCGCGCTTCGTTGAGGGCTTTCTCGTAGGTCGCAGAACGGCCGCCAACGATGTCCCGGACCGCGGCAAACATGTCGCGGAAGATGTTCGCGCCGATGATCGCTTCTCCGGTGACCACGCCGAGATAACGGCTGACGGGTTTGCCATCCACACCGTGCGTCGTGCTCATCAACATCGCGGCCTCACTTGGAAGGGAAAGCGCACATTCTGAGTATTTTTACGAGGGATGGCTTCGGGTGGTTCGAACGGCCAGCTCAACGGCTGTTCGAGCCCCCGAGCTCCCGAGACTATCCGGCTTGCCACCGCTTGATGGCATCGAGCGGGTAGATGAGCATGATGATGTTCAACAGCAGGTTGTCGCGAATCGAATAGCCGACGAACGCCTCGAAGGCGATGATCAGCAGGATCGTCGCCGCGACCGGCAGCCGCCAGGCCGCCACAAATCCCAACACCATCGCCGCCACATCCATCGTCGAGTTGAGCACGCTGTCGCCGTAGTAATCGAGGGAGATCGTGACTTCGCGGTAGCGATTGATCACGAAGTCGGTGTTCTCGAACACCTCCCACGCGCATTCGAGGAAGATGGCGGCGGCCAGACGGGCGCCGAACGGCTGTCGTCGGGCGACGAGCCACGTGAGCCAGTAGAACGCGAAACCGTGAATGACGTGGGAGAACGTGTACCAGTCCGAGATATGCTGCGAGTTCTCGGAACTGAGCGGCACGCCATGCCAGAGCTTCACATAGCCGCACTTGCAGATAGCTGGGTGCCCCATGGCGGCCAGCGCGACGATCGTCGCGGCGACGATTGCGACGCACACGGCGACGTGGGTGCGGGTGATCCGGCTTTGCGAGGTCTCACGCATCAGCTTTCCATATCGGTTGCAGAGGTCCGCGGCGCCAGCCAAGAATAGTGTCATGCGGCGTCCCGCGTCGCGCGCAGCGCTTCTGGCGACGGTGTTGTCGTTGCTGCCCGGGTCCTGCTCACGTCAGCGCGTCGGAACCGATGACCCGACGGATCGCTGGAGGGCTAGCCGTATGGAGATGGTCGACGAGCAGTTGCGGGCGCGGGGGATCCGCGACCCTCGAGTCCTCGACGCCATGACGCGCGTCCCACGACACGCCTTCGTTCCGGCAGCGGGGCGCGACGAGGCCTACGGAGATCACCCGCTGCCGATCGGCCACGGCCAAACCATCTCGCAACCGTACATCGTGGCTTTCATGTCGGAGGCGCTGCGGCTGGAACCGACCCACCGCGTCCTCGAGATCGGAACCGGATCCGGCTATCAGGCGGCAGTTCTCGGCGAGCTGGCCGGCGAGGTCTACACCATCGAGATCATCGAGGATCTGGCAGCGAGCGCGAAGAAGACGCTGCTCGAGAACGGCTACGACAACGTAACGGTGCGCACGGGCAACGGTTATCTCGGCTGGCCGGAGCACGCGCCGTACGATCGCATCATGGTGACCGCGGCGCCAGACGCCGTGCCGCCGGCGCTCGTCGAGCAGCTGAAGATCGACGGTCTCATGGCCATTCCCGTGGGCACCGGGCTGCAGGAATTGCGCATCCTCCGCCGCACGGCCACGGGTCTCGAGACGATCGATACGTTGCCCGTGCGCTTCGTGCCGATGACGGGGAAACCCCGGTAGCGGAGATGAGGAGATTTCAAAGGTCGGGAAATTCCTAACAGGAGATCAGGAGGGCGCTTTCCACCCCTTCTTCAAGAGCCGATCGTGGAGTGCCGTTGCCCGGATGCGCGCTGCGTCTTCGTCGGGAAACGATTCGCGAAAGGCAATCTCCTCGTCCTGCAGGATGACCAGCTCGGTCCACGTAGATCTCGGGTGCAGCAGGCAGGTCGCGGTCGAGCGCCTGGCGCGGAGGCTCCACAGTACACCCTGGTGATCGGCGGTCATCAAGTCGGGCACCTGTGACGCAGTTCGCGGTGGGAGCGCCGCAGAACATGACGAATGTTGGATGCTGGGGAAGTCAGCTGGATCTTATCATGTGGGGCTGTGCAGCAGACGCGACATTCGGATGCGCGCGCGATCACAAAACGCGCGCGGCGGCTCCTCGTCGCCGCGCTGGCGTTGATCCTGTGGGGATTCGGCACGCACGGTACGCATGCCGGTACGGGTGACGAGCCGCACTATCTGGCCATTGCGCACTCGCTGGCGTTCGATCGTGATCTGGACGTTCGTAATAATTACGGTAGTGCGGAACCACTCATCGCCGGCGGGAATCTAGTTCCCGCGTCCCACGTGCGGGAAACCGCGGACGGTCTGATCCGACCGGTCCACGACATCGGGTTGCCACTGCTCGCTGCTCCCTACGTTCGCCTTGCTGCGCCGCTCACCTCCTGGACAGCGCGGCACGCGCCGGAGCGCACAATGCGCGCCGCCAGGCTGACGCCGACCACGCTCTACCGTCACGTCATCAGCCTGGCGATGATCGCCTGCGCGGCGGTCCTCGCCGTGTTGATGTTCGACAGCCTGATGATGCTGGGCGCGTCGCACCGTGCCGCATTTGCCACGACGCTGCTGCTTATCACTGCACCGCCCCTGCTGGCCTATTCGATCCTGTTCTTCACCGAGCTGTTGTCCGCCCTCCTGGCGTTTTTTGCGTTCGTCACGCTGATGTGGCGCCGCGACAGTCGCCTCCTGCTGCTCGCCGCCGGCATCGCGACCGGTTTTCTCCTGCTGGTCCACATCCGCAACGTCGGCCTGGTCATCGGGCTGACCCTGGTGGCGGCGTTCCTGTGGCGAGGGGAGAGCAGGCGGCAGGCGTCAGGGTTCTTCGTCGGTCTCGTGGCGATGGTTGTGCTTCGTACCGCCATCAACCATTACCTGTGGGGGACGTGGATCACGACTCCCCACGCCGCTGCCGGCTCCTGGGAGGGGTTCCGGCCGACGGTTGGACAGGCGGCGATGAGGATGGTCGCACTCCTCGTCGATCAGGAGTACCGGCTTGCTCATCTACGCGCCTGTCTATCTGCTCGCCGCGGTGGGGATGCCCGTCTTCACCCGGCGAGCGCCTCACCTCGCCTGGCCGCTCATGGCCGTCGTGACGTGCTACGTCGGGCTCGTACTGCTGCCGGTCACGAATCCGCACGGATGGTCGGGGCAGTGGTGCCCCGCCGGTCGCTTTCTGATGCCGACGCTGCCACTACTCGTGCTGCCGATCCATTTTGCGATTCGCGCGGTGCCGCGCAGCGTCCTGATGCTGGTCATCGCGCTGCAGATTTTTCTGAGCGGCTGGTTCTGGCAAAACCCGAAGCTGTTGTGGAACGATGGCGATGGCCGCGCCGCGTTCTGCGCGCAGACGGGACCTCGAGTCTGCGCGTCGTTACCGGCGCTTGGCTGGGTGAAATGAAAGGAAGAAGGATGAAGGAAGAAGGAAGAAGAAACTCCTCCTTCCTCCTTCGTCCTTTCTATTTGGCCCCTTCTTTCTTGGGCATTTCGATCTTGGACACGGTGATCGACTCACCCTTCATTTCGCCCGTCAGGTTGACCTCGTGTCCGGCGTGGGCCTTCAGGTCGGCAAAGGTCTGGTTGGAGATCTTGTAGACCTTGTCGTTGGCGAGGAACACGTATTCGCCGCCGCCATTGATGCACTTCGTGACGCACGCCTCGTGCTTCTTGGCGTCGCCGCCGTGCTTCTCGGCAGAGTGTTTCGCCCCACACATCGAGTCGCTGAGCGTGCCTTTCCAGGTATCCGCCGCGGAGGGGGCGGCGACCCACAGCACAGCTGCCGCCAGGCACAGGACAAACTTCTTCATAGAGCGCTCCTTGTCCATTAAGACCGGGCGAATCTTACACCAGCTGGCCGACAGCCGGGCACGGGTATATTTTTCTCTGGATGTGCCGATACCACCCTCAGCATGCGTTCAATCTGTATCGTCGTGCAGCGCGGTCACGAAGACCTGTATGCTGCCCTGCGTCAGGCGTTTCGCAGCCGCCCAGGGTTTCACGTGATTGTCGACCGGCGGAGCATGCGTGGCGCACCGCGGCTGCGCCCCTTCCGCGACCGGCGCGCTCCCACCGATCAGTGGGGCACCGCCCACTTCGTGATTGCAGAGAGTCTGGAGACGTTCGAAAGCTGAAAGGCGTGGCCCGAAGGAAGTCTCGCGCCCCGCGGCGCCACCACTCGGTCTACGTCGTCTACCTGAGGAATCCCAAGGGAGACGGCAAGGCGGGCTACTACGTTGGCATGACCGGGTTGACGCCTGAAGAACGGCTGGCCAACCACAAAGCCGGCATCAAGGGGGCGGGCATCGTGCGCCGGTACGGCGAGCGCCTGGTCCCCGTACTCTACGAACACCTCAACCCGATGTCATACGCGGACGCCCAGCGCATGGAAGGCGAGCTCGCCGAGTCGCTGCGAAAGCGAGGCTTCCGCGTATTCGGCGGTCACTGAGCGCCCCTCGCCGAACACCTTCCAGTCGCCAAACATCAGCTCGCGCGTCGCGAACTGATAGATCACGACGCGTTTGCCGGCGAGCCGATCGCTGCCGCTCCGTCGCAGCAGCTCGCGAGTCGCGTACGAGCCCTGATCGTTCTGGACGATGCGATCGACCGGACGCTGGAGCGCGAGGCTGACGTGCTCGACGAAACCCGCGCTTTCGCCCCATCCCATCGATGCGAGCGAAAACACATTGCTGAAACTGTCGCCGAGCAGCAGAACGTCCGCATCGCGCGAGGGCTGCCACGGCGTGCCATCCGGCGACAGCACTCTCCGAATCGTGACGGTTTCCGGCGGGTAGAGCGTCTGGCCGGCGGGAAGATCGAGCATGACCGCGATGTCGCCGGACTGCCGAAGCTCGAGCGGCTCGACGCGATAGTCCGCCGCTCGCGCCGGCAGGTTCACGTGCTCACGAATGAATGCGGCGAGCTGCCCGGCGATCGCTTCCATCGCTTCGGGCCGCCAATGAGTGTCCGTTGCCAGGTACTGTGTGGTCTGCGCGCTCCGCACCGCCGCCGCAAGGGGCTCAGCCGGATCGAATACGAGGATGCCGTTGCGACGAAGCTCGTCGAGAAATGATGCAGACGACGCGTTCTGCAAGGGCATCTGCGCATCGGTGTCGCGCAGCCGCACGAGTTGCTCGGGGTGGATGACTGGCTTGACGGGCGTCGGCACCACGACCAGCGTAATGCCGCGGGTATCGAGCTGGTGCTTGAAGGCGACGATCGCCTTGCGTGGATCCGGCTGCGGCGGCGTGGTCCATTGATCGGTCGAGGCCACCCGCCGCGCCATGTACCTGGCATCGAGAAAGCCGGTGCCGGTCACGTATTCGACATCCGGACGATAGAACAGCCAGCGGTCGCGACCAACATATGCGCGCTCGTTGCCCGCTCCGAGCCAACGGCTCAGAAACAACTGCGTCGGTGGACGCAGCACGTGGCCAAGCTGTGACTCGTCCTCCAGCGCATCTTCGAATGTCACGAGCGCTTGCACGAGCACACGATTGCCGACGAGGAGTCTGCGCCACGCTCCGGCGTCGCCCGGCACGGACATGACGGCTGCGCGAATCTCCTCCGGCAATCGCGTGAGGTGTTCCCAGGGCGCCGCGCCGCCACTTCTCGCGGCGACGCGACCTTTGACCAGCTCATAGGAAGGAACCGCCGCAATCGCCAGCAGGAAGAAGGTCAGGAGGAACCGGACGGTGTGTGCGCTGACGTCCGTATGGCCGACTTCGTCGAGCGCAATGCCTTCGCGTGTCGGCGCCGATTGCCTGTTCGTGACCATCAGAAGATGAAATAGATGAACGGGTTGTAGGCCTGCGTGGTCAGCAGCACCGCGCACAGCACGAACAGGGCGGCGACGACAATCGCTTTGGGGGCGGTCAGGACTCGCGTCCAATCCCAGGTCTGTGGACAGGCCCAGGTGACGATCGCGGCAAGGACGAAGGTTCCGAGATAGTACGGTTGATAAACGATCCCGCTGAGTAGCGCGGCGCCGTCGTGCGCGGAGACGATACCGGCCATCTGGCCGAGATACCGCATCGCCGACGGGAGATCCGCGGCGCGGAAGAACACCCAGGTCACCAGAATGAGGACGAACGTCATCGCGATGCGCACCGGCGCCCCGAAGCGACCGTATGCCGGTGCTTTGCCGCGCATGCGCTCGTACGCGAGCAGCAGGCCGTGGAGGCCGCCCCAGATCACGAAATTCCAGGCGGCGCCATGCCAGAGACCGCCGAGCAGCATCACGACAAACAAATTCAGGTAGGTGCGACGGGGGCCCTTGCGGTTGCCACCGAGCGGCAAGTACAGGTAGTCACGCAGCCAGGTCGACAGGGAGATGTGCCACCGGCGCCAGAAATCGGTGATCGACTGTGCCAGGTACGGTGAATCGAAGTTCTTCGCAAACACGAATCCGAACATCAGGCCGAGGCCGATGGCCATGTCCGAGTACGCGCTGAAATCGAAGTAGATCTGGAAGGCGTACGCCGTGACGCCGTACCACGCATCGAGCGGCGACAGCGATCCCGCATCGAACGCGAGGTCGGCGATTTTTCCACATGGATTGGCGAGCAGCACCTTCTTCGCGAGCCCCAACGAGAAGAAGGCAATGCCGCGCGCAAACTTGGTCGCGGTATGGGTCCGGTGGAGCAGCTGGTCGGCTATCTCCGAGAAGCGGACGATGGGGCCGGCGACCAGCTGCGGGAACATGGAGACGTAGCAGGAATAGTCGATGAAATTGCGGATGGCTCGCGCATCCCCTCGATAGACGTCGATCGCATAGCTCATCGCCTCGAACGTGTAGAAGCTGATCCCGAGTGGAAGGGTGACCCTGAGCGCCGTCTCGAGACGGAGATGGCCGAGTCCGAGCCAGCTGACGAGGGCGTCGTAGCTGTCGAGGCCGAAGTTGAAATACTTGAAAAATCCGAGCAGCGCGAGATTCGTGGCCAGAGATGCAGTGAGGGCGATGCGCGCCTTGCGCGTGGGCCATCCTTCGCTGCTGGCCGGCGCGACCCGTGCCCGTTCGCCGTCGATGATGAGGGCGGCGACGAAATCGATGAGCGTCGATCCGAGGAGCAGGAACAGGAAGAGCGGGTTGGCCCAGCCGTAGAACACATAGCTGAGGATTGTCAGAACGAGCTGCTTCGCGCGTCGTGGAACTACGTAGTAGAGGACGAGCGAGAGCGGGAGGAGGTAGAAGAGAAAGAGATAAGAACTGAAAACCATCTATCGGACGGAGCCGGAGCTCACGTCGTAGTACAGAGGCAGATCCGATGCATCGCCTGAACTGATCAGGCGCTCGCCTTCGAGCTCCGGGTGTGCGTCATATCGCTCCAACGTCATGCGATGCTGGCTGCCGGCGACTCTGCGCGCATTCGGGAGGACCTGCCGGTCGCGGATCGCCCACTGCGCCACCAGGATTGTCTTCCCCGAGTATGTGCCTTCGGCCACGCTCGTCACCTCGTAGGTGTTGACCACGAGCGCGTGCTGGTAGGGTGCGATGGCCTGTGGCGTCGGAATCGTACCGGCCTTCGTCAAACGCGCGTCGATCACAACGCGTCCTTTACCGCTCGGCGACGCGGTCGACCCTCCCGCCGGTGCGCGTGGGCCGGCCGCGGGACCGAGCGCGCCGTTTGCCGGTGCCGTCGCATGCGGGCTCTGCCTCCGATCGATCCACACGTCGGGGTACGAATCTCCGCCGGCGTTGGTCGTGACGCGCGTCCACGCCTCGACCCGCGAATAGTCCGGCGCAAACCGGCCGAGGTACACCTCTGTTTGCGTGCCCCCGCTGCGCACCTGGTTGGCGCCGCCGAGATTATAAGGACCTGACATCGCGAGAAACCGCGGATGGTTGGTCCACTTCGGGTGATAGACCTCGTCGTTGCCGAATCCGGGCACGCGGTTGATGTTGACCACCCAGCGCTTCTCGGATCGGATGTCGACAAGGGTCAAATTGCGATGCGCTCCGTCGAAATACCACATGATCGGCCCGCGCACGGTGGACATGGCCGTCCAGCAGCCGTCGCCGAGCGTGCGGACGGATCCGTTCGGAAGCTCGGCGACCCCTGCCGCCGGCCACGGGAACAATCCGCCGGCATACCGGCCATCGGCAGAGACCTGAAAACTGTCGCTGCTCACGAGCGACTTGTTCCAGACGAGCTCGCGTGTGTTCGGATCGTCGAGCAACACGCGGGTGACCGTCGCGAAATCCCCCTCCTGGCCGCGCTTGTTGTCGGTTCCGATATAGATCCATTCACGCCCATCTGCCGGGCTCGCCCACACCGACAATGCGAAACCCTTGGCCACGGATCTGAGCCCCGTGCCGTCGAAGTTGGTGACGAACACCTCGGGCCCCTCGGGACGCGTCGGACGTCGCGAAAACACCACGCGATCGCCGCGTGGAGTCAGCAACGGCTTCACATAGCTCGCACGCTGACTCTGAATCACCCGCTCGCCACGACCGTCCTCGCTGTCGAACCCCACGAGCGTGAGATTGTCGGCGGCGGCAAACGGATCCTTACCGTCGTGCTGCACCCAGACCGCGCGCGTGTGCGCGCCGGTCAGCTTCTGAACATCACTTGCCGGGCCCGCCGGACTCTCGCGAGTCTCAGTCGCACAGGCGCACGCGGTCACGATGGTCAACGCGATCAGACTAGGCTTCATCGGAATGTTGCGTCGCACGTCGCACGTCGCACGTCGCACGTCGCACGTCGCACGTCGCACGTCGCACGTCGCACGTGAAAAGGTACCACGCACAGGTTCGCCGATTGCGTTCCAGCTCGGCCGGGTTGTGGGCTGC
Organism: uncultured Acidobacteriota bacterium; assembly: GCA_963804245.1. GTDB lineage: Bacteria > Acidobacteriota > Vicinamibacteria > Vicinamibacterales > 2-12-FULL-66-21 > CAWDPQ01. The sequence continues at coordinate 11,956 of CAWDPQ010000021.1, read as the reverse complement.
TGTCGAAGGCTGCCGGCCATCCAGGGAACCGACGTGGAGACGCTCGAGAGCGCGCGCAAGGAATTGAGCCGGATTCGAGGGCAGCTGTCTCGAGCGGCCAGGTGATCGATCGCAGCGTAAGATGAGAAAGTGTACGAGGGCAAACGCCTGCGGCGCGACCTGACGGCAGGAGCTCTCAGCCTCGCGGGCATCGCCACGGTTGTCGTCGTCCTCCGAGTTCTGCTCGACGTCACCAACCCTACAACCGGTGCCTTGACGCTGCTGCTGGTGGTTCTCGCCACCGCGACCCGATCGCGATTGACCATCGCCATCGCCACGTCGATCGCGGCCATGCTCGCCTTCAACTTTTTCTTCCTGCCCCCCGTTCACACGCTCACCATCTCCGAACCGCACAATCATCGTCGCGCTGCTCGTGTTCCTTGCCGTCGCGGCCATAGCCAGTACGCTGTCATCGGCGGCCAGGGATCGGGCACATGAGGCGGAGAGCCGGCGGCTCGAAGTCGATCGCCTGTTCGATCTCAGCCGCGACATCCTCCTGATGACCGACAGCGAAGGCGCGTTGGTCGCGCTCACACGTCACGTGGCGCGCCGATTCGAGCTGGCAGCCGTCGCCATCTGCCTGCCATCGACGAATGGTTGGGACATTCATCAGGGAGGAGAACGGGAAGTCGAGCCGCCGCGTGAGCTCCTCGACCAGACGCTGGCACGGTTGCGCGGTGCGCTGGAGTACGACGCACGCGAGCGCGCCTATGGCGGTCACGTACGGGCGCCCGGACAACGAGGAGAGACGATCACACTTGTCCCGCTGCGGCTCGGCACGCGGCCCGTCGGGCTGCTGGCCACCGATACCTCGGCGCTGGCCGTTGGCACGCTCGACGCGCTCGGGGGTGTCGTAGCGATTGCCATCGAGCGCGCGAATTTTCTACGGGAGCGGAAAGCCGCTGAAGCCCTCAGTCAGCGCGCGGATCTGACCTCGGCGCTTCTCGCCTCGTTCAGTCACGACCTGCGTACGCCGTTGACCACGGTCCGCATGGCCGTCGCCAATCTGCAGGGCACGGACGTGTCGGAGCCGGATCGGCTCGTCCAGTCGCAGCTCGCGCTGGTCGAGATCGATCGGCTCAGCCGCCTGTTCGACGACATCCTCGATATGGCGCGGATCGACGCGGCGGCAATCACGACCGAACGGCAATGGGTCACGCCGGCCGACGTGGTGGACGCGGCCATTGCGCATCTCGGGCCGCTCTTGGACAACCGTCCGCTTCGCATCAATGCCCAGGCCACGCACGAGGCGAGGGTCGACCCGCGCTTGACCTCGGGTGCCCTGTCGCACCTCATCGAAAACGCGGCGTCATACGCGCCGGCGGAGAGCCCTATCGAGATTGACGCCGGCACGGAGAGCGACGGATTGCATCTCAGCGTGCGCGACTTCGGGCGGGGAGTGGATCCGGCCGATCTCGATCGCATCTTCGAGCCGTTCTACCGAAGCCGTGCGGTGCGGCAGGTGTCATCGGGTACAGGAATGGGTCTGGCGATCACTCGTGGCCTGCTCGCCGCCGAAGGGGGCCGCGTGTGGGCGGAGAACGTGCCCGAGGGTGGTGCCCGGTTCACAATCGTAGTGCCGGCGGCCGTGCGCGAGGTGCAGGCGCAGGTGTTCTGACCATGCCCGTACGCATTCTCATCGTCGATGACGAGCCGGCGATTCTGGCAACGATGGCCCCCATGTTGCGCTCGCGCGGCTACGAGGTCACGACCGCCATGAGCGGCGCCGCGGCGCTCGAAGCGGTCGAGCGCACCAATCCTGATCTGATGATTCTCGATCTCGGGCTTCCGGACCTCTCCGGCGTGGAAGTGTGCCGGCTCGTCCGGGACGGGCGCGCGACGCCAATCATCGTCGTCTCGGCGCGCGGGGCGGAGGCGGAAAAAGTCGCTGCGCTCGATGCCGGCGCCGATGACTACGTCACCAAACCCTTCGGTACCGAGGAGCTCCTGGCGCGGATCCGTGTCGCGGTGCGGCGCACCGAGGCTGTTCCCGCTCTCGGCGGCACGCTGGTGCGCGGCGACCTGACCATCGATCGCGATCGCCATCGCGTCACTCGCGGGGATGAAGAAATCCGATTGACGCCCAAGGAGCTCGAGCTGCTGCTGTTCCTCGCTCAGCATCCCGGGCGCGTGCTCACCCATCGCGCGATCCTGAAAGGGATTTGGGGACCGCACGCGGTGGATCAGCCCGAGCACCTGCGCGTGCTCGTCGGTGCGCTGCGGAAGAAAATCGAGCCCGATCCCGCCCGTCCCCGCTACATCATCACGGAGCCGTGGGTGGGATACAAATTCAAGGATGAAGGATGAAGGAAGAAGGACGTCCTTCATGTCTATCGCAGCGCCACCAGCAGCACGTCGAGCAGCTTGATGGGCGTCTACGCTTGCGCGGCATGACCCATCAGTAGCACCACCAACCCTACCAGCAGTGCGACGATAGTGACGGTCATTGCGAACCAGTGAGAACGTATCGGCGCGACGAGAAAAATTGTGTTCGCCTCGCCGCACTCGAGCGCCTTGATCTTCAAGAGTCGCTGGATCTCGTCGTCGATCTGCTCGAGTTTCTCCTCGTGCGTACCCGCGATCACCCGCGCTGCGAGCGTGTACGACTCTCCTCTCATCAGGTCTGTCAGCATTCGCGCCCCCTCCCAGGCTCATGATTCGAAGGTATGCGAACCACCCGAAAAGAGTCGGTAAGGAAGCCGTAAAAAGTCCGTAAGCACCGCGGGCGACGGCAAACACCCGGCTAGGATGGGTTGTGGCCACGGCTGGGCGTTCGTCGGCAAAACAGGTGCTCGAACGACTAAAGACGAAATCGCTTCGACAGCGCGAGGGTCTCGAACCGGCGCTGATTCCCGAGCGTGTGATGGTGTGCATGAGTTCGAGCGCCGAGGCCGCGCGGGTCATCCGCGCGGGCGCCCGGATAGCAGGCCGGCTCGGGGCCCGCTGGTATGCCGTGTATGTGGAAACACCGCGCGAGGCACCGGCTCGTATTGCCGCGCATGACCGCGATGCGCTGGCGGGCAACATCAAGCTCGCCGAAACGCTCGGTGCCACCGTGGTCCGCGTCAAGGCCGATCGGCCGGCCGACGGGTTGATCGCGTTTGCCAAGCGCGAGGGAATTACCCATGTCATCTTCGGTCAGACCGCGCGCACGCGCTGGGAGATCGTCTGGAAGGGCTCGACGCTAAATCGTTTTCTCGAAGAAGTGCGTGACGCGGCGGTACAGGTCGTACCCTTCGGAAACTGACCATGCCAACCTTGACAGGCAAAGATACCGGGGCCGCACTTCATCCTCGGGCCTGCTGTTTCCGAGCATCCTCGCTTTCGCCGCTGGTTCTTCGAAGGGCTCGGCGAACCGGCAGGCCCTCACGCACGACACGTTCATCAGGCCGCCTGGTGGAAGGTGATGTGTCTCACCGGTGTCGACTATTTTTCGACGCTCGGCTACCAGCCCGGTATTGCATTCCTCGCGGCCGGTTTCCTCTCGCCAATCGCCACGCTGATTCTCGTCCTGCTCACGCTCTTTGGCGCCCTTCCCATTTATGCGCGCGTGGCGGACCACAGCCCGCACGGGCAGGGCAGCATTTCCATGCTCGAGGATCTGCTCCCACGCTGGCGCGGCAAAGCCTTCGTCCTCGCGCTGCTCGGGTTTGCGGCAACGGACTTCGTCATCACCATCACGCTTTCAGCCGCCGACGCGACCGAACATATCGTGCACAACCCGTTCGTCCCGGCTGCGCTGAACCATCCAATCGGCGTCACGCTGGTGCTGCTGACGCTTCTCGGGGCGGTGTTTCTCAAAGGGTTCCGCGAAGCCATCGGCCTCGCCGTCGGCATCGTCGTGATTTATCTCGCGCTGAATGTCGTCGTCATCGGAACCGGGATCCTCGAGTTGCTGCGACACCCTGGCCACGTCCCGCAGTGGAAGGCCGGCCTCCTGGCCGAGCACGGCAATCCGCTGATGATGGTAGTGGTCGCGCTCTGGCTGTTTCCGAAGCTGGCGCTGGGCCTATCGGGCTTCGAGACGGGCGTTGCGGTGATGCCGCTCGTGAAGGGCGACCCGGACGACGATCCCGCTCACCCGATGGGCCGCATCCGGAACACCAAAAAGCTCCTGCGCACGGCGGCGCTCATCATGAGCGTCATGCTCATCGGCAGTTCGATCGTGACGACCATGCTGATCCCGCCGGAGGCGTTTCACGAAGGGGGAGAGGCGTCGGGACGTGCACTGTCCTACCTTGCGCACCATTACCTCGGTGAATGGTTCGGGACGATCTACGACATCAGCACCATCTCGATTCTGTGGTTTGCGGGAGCGTCGGCGATGGCTGGCTTGCTCAACCTGGTACCGCGCTATCTGCCTCGCTACGGCATGGCACCCGAATGGACGAAAGCGACGCGGCCGCTCGTCGTGTTGTTCACGGCGATTACGTTCCTCATCACGGTGCTGTTCAAGGCCGATGTCGATGCGCAGGGCGGCGCCTACGCAACAGGCGTTCTGGTTCTCATCTCATCGGCAGCGATTGCCGTCACGCTATCGCTCTGGGGGCAGGAAAGGATTGTTTCTTGCCTTCACCGTCATCACCGTGGTGTTTCTCTACACGACGGTCGTCAACGTGATCGAGCGGCCGGATGGCGTGAAGATCGCCTCGTGGTTCATCCTGGCGATTGTCGTGACGTCGCTCGTCTCGCGGACGATGCGCTCCACCGAGCTTCGATTCGACGACGTGCGGCCGGATGCCGAGGCTGCGCGCTTCATTACCGACGCTGCGGCGGGAACCGGCGTTCGCATCATCGCCAACAGGCCGGATACCGGCCACCCCGACGAGTACGAGCACAAGCTCCGGGAAGCGCGGGAATCACACCACCTCACCGCCGGCGAGCGCGTGCTCTTCGTCGAGGTGCAGCCGGGAGACGTCTCAGAGTTTGGCGGCGTCCTGGCGGTCGAAGGCATCGATGTGGCCGGACATCGCGTGCTTCGCTGTGTCAGCCCGGCGGTCCCGAATGCGATTGCCGCGCTGCTGCTGTTCTGCCGCGACGCGACGCAGACCATTCCGCACGCGTATTTCGGCTGGACCGAAGGAAACCCGATCATCTACCTGCTGAAGTTCCTGGCGTTCGGCGAGGGGGACACGGCACCGGTCACCCGGGAGGTGCTGCGTCAGGCCGAGCCCGATCCGGTCGCCGGCCCCGGATACACGTGGGATGAAGTTCCACGGTTCTACGGTTCCTAGATCTGTGAATAGGCGGCAGGCCGTAGGAGAACCGTCGTGATGTTCGTGACGATCTCCGCGTCGCTGTAGCCTGCGGTCCCCGCCAGCTTCTTCCACTCGGGATCGTTGCGGAAGGCATTCCAGCTCTTGTCGCGTGCCGCCAGGTTTTCGTGGACCAGCATGTAGACGAGGTTCGGCATGCGCGGACCGACGATCGTGCGCGAAAAGAACACGGGCGTCAGCCCGACGCGGCGGAAGATATCGACTTCACCCATCTCGGTGAACATCCGCGTTTTCATTCGATGCGCACGCTCGTTGTGGCTCTCGTACGTCCGCAGTTCGAAGAGCCTCGGCCCGTTGGTCGACGTGGCGGCGGGAATTTCGATGCGCGGAACGTTCGGGAATGCGGCAAGCAGCGAGACTTCCTGGCGCACGTAGACGGGATCGCTCGCCGGCGCGTCGAGGTACGAAGCGGCCGACTTCATGAATTCTGCATCGCGCTCGAGCCCGGGTTCGACCGCAGCAATCTTGTCCAGAGAAGCCGAAGGCGTCAGGACGAAGACAGTCGGGGCAGGAACTCCTGCGACCACTTCGAACACGCCGACCGGTTTATGGCCGAGACGATTCAGAGCGGGGATGGCGGCGTTCTGGAGAAAGTCGGCGAGCCTGCGGGGCTGCGTGCCGTTCCGGATGATGAACTGACGCCAGACGTAGAACTCCGGGGTTGCTGCCTGGTTCGTGCCCGGCGCTTGTCCGTTGGCCGACCCGCCAGCGGCTGCCATCAGTGTTGTGCCGAATGCGGAACTCAAGAACGTCCGTCGCTCCACGGGTAACCTCTTCTTTGTCCTTCTGCCCGTGTGACCTCTGTCATCTTTACTCAATGCGCTTGGGGCCCTCCGCCTCCGCGCGCCGACAATCCATGCGCGCTATGGCGAGACCTCGCCGTAGCTGGTCGCCCGCCTACTCCGCGACCAGCGGAGGCGGGCACCCCCAAGCGCTCCCGCTCGCGGGCTCGGCTTCGCCTCGCTTCCCTCCAACCTTCGCGCCCGTGTCGCGCTGAAGGTTGCCCACCGTAGCCTTGGCGAAGGCGAGCCGGCGCTTCGGCTGGCAAGCCGGCCGCTCGCTCGGGCCGCAGGTGCTCTTCTTCCTTCTCCCTTCCTCCTTCTTCCTTTCACTGGGTCGGCGGTGTCGCGCGCACGACCGACATGGTGCCGTTCATGGTCCGCCAGTGTCCGGGGAACGTGCAGACGTACGGATAAGAATCGGGCTTCGCCGGCGCCGTAAACCGAAGCCGCTCGGTTTCGCCGGTGCTGATCAACTTCGTCGAGAAGAGCACCTCGGACGTTTGCGGGATGAACGACTTGGCAAAGGCGTCGGGCTCCTTGATCATCTCTTCGGCTTTCAGCCCCACGGTTTCGAGCGCACCAGGTACTGTGACGAGAAGGTTGTGCGGCATGTCGTCAGGGTTGACGAACTCGATTTCGACTTCTTCGCCCACCTGCACGGTGAACTGGCTGAGGCTGAAGCGCATCCCGGCGCGGACGGCTTCAATCCGAATGGTCCGAACCGCCGCGCGATCGATCGTGCTGGAGATCCGCTGCTTGTCTGCCGCCGGCAGCCTCGCGGCGAGCTCACGCCCGAACTCGACCGCCTGCTTGAACTCCGCGCCCGTCCGTTCGGCCGGCGGGAAATCGCGCACGTAGCCGACAACGGCGTCGGCGAGCGAAGTCATGCTTTCGACCGTCCAGCTCTCTTTCGGGATGCGGCGAATGGCGGCGATGGCCGCCTGACGTGTGTTCGGCTGCTGCGCGAGCCTGGTGAGCAGTGTCATGGATTCCGCTTCGTGGCCGGGGATCGCGGGTAGTGCACCAATCGCGGAGATGGTCAGCACCGGTGTGACGTCTCCTCCGAGAGCGACCCGCTCTGTTGCTACGGCGCTGGACAGGCCGTCCTTGGCGAATACCGGCTGGCGCGCGCCGTCCAGGATGCTCAGATGAAAGCCGCCAGGCCGGTTGCTGTCGCCCGAGACCTGATTCCAGATGGCCACGCCCTCAATTGGGCGAACCTCACGAAGGTCGAGCTCCCACCACGGATCGCGTTCGAACCTGGTGTACGCCGTTGAGGCAGCTTTTGGCTCTGCATCGGTGTTGCCATCGATGGCCTTTTCAGCCTGACCGCCGACTGTCGCTCCAGCGACGTAACTCGATTGGGAGGCGGCGCCCTTCGCGGCTACGTTGCCTCCTCCGCTGATGACCTGCACTTCCGCCAGACGCAGCGTTCGTTCACGGCCCGGGAATGTGATTCGCACATAGCGACCGGATACGGGAGGAAGGGTCTGAGGGGACGGCGTGCTCAACGCGCTGGTCAGCTGCGCGACGAGTTTGGGGTAAAGGCCGGCGAACATCGGAGCGTCACCGGTCTGCGGTACCGCGCGGATCAGATCGATGCGGCCCTGTGGCGATGCGGAGGCCAGATCCCAGGCTCGCTCGGCGGCGCCATCCGTACGCACGAGCGCGGCAAATCCACCTTGTCGCGTCGCGTCATTGCGACTGCGAAGCGCAAGCCGCTCGAGATCCGCGCGCGCGCTCGATAGCGTTTTGGGATCCATGGCCGCGAGCATCTTCGCGAGATCCTGTGTCGGTTGACCGCTGGCCGGTTGTCCGTCGAGCCGATCGAGCGCGGCGATGAGCTCCTGCAGCGGCTGGCTCCCATTCAGTTTCGAGAGTCCTTCCAGTGCCTGCTGGCGGATGCGGGGCTCGATGCCGGGCCGCTCGAGCATCGCCCGGTAGACGGGGACACCAGCCGGCGCCGCCGACAATTCCTCGGGCTCGAGGCGCGCCAGCAGAAACGCCAGGCCTTCCGTGTTGTCCGCCGAGAACGGTTTTCCGCTCGTGAGGACCGGCTTCCACACCTTCTCCAACGTCGTCATCGTCGAGTCGAGGACGTACTGCAGGTAGTAGTCAGTCGGCTGGCGCAGCACCTCGAGCGCGGTCTCAGCTGATTCACGCGTCGGTACGAAACTGAGCAGACGCACCGCCTCCAGGCGCACTCGAGGCGCCGGATCCTTGACCAGTCGCTGCACGAGGCCCATCGCACTGTCGACCCGGTCGTACCAGTGCTGAAGAACGCGGGTGGCCGCGGCGCGCGCACGCGGTTCCTTAGCCTGCAGGAGTCGATTGAGCAGGCCCGGTTCGACGACGTCGTGATGCTGGTAGACCCAGAGCGCCTCGAGCAGGTTGTGCTCGTATTCAGCGTCGTTGGTGTCGAGCTTGGCAATCCAAGCGGGGATCGCCTTCACGACGGCTTCTGTCGGCTGCGAGCGCAGAGCCAGACGCGCCTCGTATCGGGTGCGATCCTCGTACGCTTTCAACAGATCGAGCTGCGCTTCGATCGGTTGACCTTCGATGCGCGGCGGATCGAGCAGCGGTCGACCTTTTGCCGTGATTCGGTACACGCGGCCACCGGCTTTGTCGCGCCGCGGATCGCGCAGCGAATACTGCATGTGGCCGATGAGGGGATTGAACCAGTCACAGAGATACAGCGCGCCGTCGGGGCCAAACCGCAGTCCGATCGGTCTGAAGTTCGGATCTTCCGATTGCAGGAGCGGCTCGATCTCGACCGCGACGAAACCGGATCCTTCCTCCTGCACGCGATACTGCTTGATGCCCTGAAAACCGATGACGTTGGTAATGAGGAAGTTGCCCTGCGCGCCGTCCGAGAAGTGGCGGCTGCTGACGATCTCGTTGTTGGCCGTCGGCCTCACTTGGGTGAGGGTCCACTTCTGCATCGATCGCTGTTTGCGCGGGTAGTCGACGTGGCCGGAGAACGCCGTGCCGTAGTAGTTGTCACCGTTGGAGGCGTCCGACACGAAATTCTGTCCCCATCGATCGATAACGTGACCCCAGGGATTGGCGAACGAATACGAGACGAAAACGCCCAGCTTTTCGGTGCGGGGCTCGTAGCGGAATACGGCGGCGTTCTCGACGCGGACGGGGCCATATGGCGTCTCGACTTGTGAATGGAGGAACGTGCCCTCCTGAAAGTGCAGTCCGCCACCGGGGTCCCATTGAAAGGCGTGGATTGCGTGGTGGCTGTCTTCCGTGCCGAACCCATGGAGGATGATCCGACGCTCGTCGGCTCGACCGTCGCCGTTGGTGTCGCGCAAGAACATCAGGTTCGGCTGCTGCGAGACGTAGGCGCCGCCGTCGCCCAGCTCGAAGCCCATCGGCTGATACAAGCCGTCGGCGAAGATCGTCGACTTGTCCGCGCGGCCGTCGCGATTCACATCTTCGAGAATGATCAACTTGTCGTTCGGCCGAACGCCGGGCAGATAGTGCGGGTAGGTCGGTGACGTCAGAACCCAGAGACGTCCCCTCGTATCGAACGCCAGCGCGAGTGGTTTGCCCAGCTCGGGAAATTCCTTTTCCGTTGCAAAAAGCGAGATCTCATAGCCAGGAGCCGGGTGGAGCCGCGAGAGCGCGACTTTGGGATCGACCGCATCAAGATCGATGGCGCCACCGCGGTTCGGCTCGGGCCGGATCTGCCCGTCCGGTGTCTCACCAACCTTCGCTCCCGTGAATCGCGAGCGAGCTTCGGTTGGCACGCCGCGCAGCTGGAGGGTTGCGAGCTGCAACGCGCCGATTGTCGTGGCCGCAATCAAGGCCGCTGACAGGAGCTTGTTTCGCATGTGACCCACGTCAGTGTTGTTTCGCTGTGGCGGGAGTGGCGAGCGCGTAGCGGAGACCCGACGCCGCGAGCCCGCGTTTCCAGGCCCGTTGATCCAGCTCGCTGACAATCTCATCCAACTGTCGCATCTCCGGCGGGAAGCTCACGGAGCCGAATGGCTCCACGCGACGTCCCACGACGTACTCGGCGTTCACGGGCCGCCATCGATAGAAGAACTGGAGATTCTTCTCTTGAATGGCTGCTCTCAATGCTTCCAGTGCCTTCAGCCCGGCGCCGGTCGCTTCCTTCATCTGTCGCGGTTCGAAGCCGAGGCCTTCCATCAGCAGACCCGCGACGACGCGATCGCCGGTTTCATTGAGGTGAATACCGTTGATTGTCAGGGCGGGTGCGGCGGGGGTCGCGTTCATCAGCCGTTTCGTCGGCGCAAACAAATCGACGAAGACGACCTGCCGGGCGGCGGCGACGCGGCGCATCGCGTCGGTGTAACGCTCCAGCTCACGGTTCCTCGCGTCGACGTCCACACCCGGCAGATGGGCGAGCCGTTCGTGAGCGATCGGTGAAATCAGCGCCAGCCGCGGCGGCGTGCTGCCGTTGTAGCGCGCGGCGGCATGCGCCTTCAGATACGCATCGAGATCCTGTTCGAACTTCGCCAGGCCCGCTTCGCCGTCGAACGACTCGTTGAGGCCGAAACACGCGAGGATGACGTCAGCTTTCTGTGCGGTCAGGTGGCGCGTCGCATCTCCGAAGTTGAGGGGACGCGGTTGCAGAGTGATGGTATCGCCGCTCCATCCGAGATTGCGCATTCGCAGCTGCAGATCCGGAAACTTGGTCACGAGCATCGTTTCGAAATGACTGGACTGCTGCATTCGTTCGGCGAAGGTGTTGCCGACGACCACGATCGTGTCGCCCTTTCGCAGCTCGAGCGCTGAGCTCGACATTGATTCCTGGCTCGAAATGGATCGGTGGCTTCCGGCTTCAGCCGGAAGATCATTCGCTGCGAGCCCGTTTCCGCCTGAAGGCGCAAGCCACGGCATGAGCGAGATCGCCATCACCAGGACGTTCAGGCTTGTTCTGGAATACCTCATGAGATTGAATGCAGGATATTACAACCACGCCCGCGGTATATTCCACGCGACCGTTACGGAAGAGGACGAGGAATCTATGAAATTTGGCGTCAATACCTTCATCTGGTCGGAAGGCTTCGATCGCTCCAATCTTCCGCTGCTTCCGCGGGTGAAGGCCTGGGGCTTCGACGGCGTCGAAGTGCCGTTGTTTCGTCCCGCCGAGTTCGCCGCCGGCGACATTCGCAAAGGTCTGGAAGAGAATGCTCTCGAGTGCACGGTGTGTTCCGTGCTCCTCGACGGCCTCAGCCTCATCAGTGGCGATGCGGCCGTGCGCACGAAGACGCGCACGCACATGCAGGACACGGTGAAGGCGGCGGCCGAGGCGGGTGCGAAAGTACTGGCCGGTCCCCTGTACTCGCCGGTCGGCTTCTTGCCAGGCCGGCGACGTACCGCCGATGAATGGAAGTGGGCGGTCGAGGGGTATCAGTCGCTCGGAGACACGTTGACCCGCCATGGCGTGACGGTTGCCATCGAGCCTCTCAACCGCTTCGAGACATTCTTCCTCAACACCGCGAAAGATGCGGCGGCCCTTGCCGCCGAGATTGACCATCCCAACGTCGGCGTCCTCTTCGACACGTTCCACGCAAACATCGAGGAGAAGGACATCGGTGCCGGATACCGGACGGTGGGGAAGCAGTTGAAACACGTCCACACGTGTGAGAACGATCGCGGGATTCCCGGCAGCGGTCACGTGGAATGGGCCAGCGTGTTCCAGGCGCTTCGCGACATCAAGTACGACGGCTGGCTGACGATCGAAAGCTTCGGCTTCGCGCTGCCGAATCTCAGTGCCGCCGCTGCCATCTGGCGTGACATCGAGTCGAGTCCCGAGTCGATTGCGGTCGAGGGGGTCAAGTTCTTGAAGCGGAGTGTCACGGGAGGCTCCGCCTGATCAAC
>CAWDPQ010000020.1:0-574503 GCA_963804245.1 uncultured Acidobacteriota bacterium | reverse complement strand
TCCCATATACACACACCCCTCGGCCTCCGAGCCCACCCGCGTCAGCTCACGAAACCCGAGGCGCTCGTAGAACCCACGTGCGCGTGAGTTGCGCGCGCTCACGCCAAGGTGCGCACCGAGCGGAGCCGCGCTGGCGCAGACGGTCCATGACCTGTTGCAGCATCCGTCGTCCGTAGCCGCGTCCCTGCGCGCGCGGCAGGAGATCGATGTGCAAGTGCGACGGATAGGCGTCGTACGGCTCGGGACAGAAATAGTCCGGGTGATGGTAGGCGTGGTAGACGTGTTCGACGCGCGTCCAACCGGCAGGATCGCCTTGCGGTTCGGGAAAGCGCGCGCACAGGTCGGGTCTCCAGTCGGCTTCATAGCGGGCGTAGAAGCTGTGCGAGTCGAACGCTCCGAGCGCGTATCCGCAGATGCCCTGATCGTCCGCGAGGGCCAGGCTCAGCTCCGGCTCGTACGCCAGATACGGTCCGACGTAGATGCGGCCCAGCGCATCGGGATCGTCGCGATAGAACGGCTCGCCGTCGCCGCCGTGATCTCCCGTCTTCAGGCAGACGTGGTAGGCGGCGGGCAGGTCCTCGATTGTGGCAGGGCGGATCACGAGAACGCAGCGCTGTAGATCTCGAGCGCGCCGGTGACGTCGAATGGACGGGGGTTGAACGTTCCGGTCCACTGTTCGGCGGCCTGTGCCGCGAGCTCGGGGAGTGCCACCGCTTCGACGCCCGCCTGCTTCAACGTCAACGCCAGTCCGCCGGCGGCGGTCAGATCTTCCAGACGCCGCGCCAGCAATTCCGCGGCATCTTTGTCGCGCGCGCGCGGCCCTGGCGAGCCGAGCAGCGCGTTGTATCGATCGCGCGCCACGCTCGCATTCCATCGGACGACGGTTGGCAGGAGGATGGCGAGGGCGAGGCCGTGCGCGACGCCATATCGAGCGGTCACGGGATTCGCGCACGCGTGCGCCGCGCCGAGCATTGACTGTTCGATGGCGACGCCCGCGAAGTAGGAGCCGATCTGCATGGCGGCGCGCGCTTCGATCTCGGCCGGATGCAGCAGGACCCGCTCGAAGGCACCGGCGAGCAGGCGCCAGGCCTCGTGCGAATAGAGATCGGACATTGGCGTCCGCTTTGCGGTCACCGCCGTTTCGACGGCATGGGCAATCGCATCGAACCCGGCCATCGCGGTCACGTGGCGGGGAGCGGTCGCCGTCAGGCTGGGATCGAGCAGCGCGATCCTGAACGCTGCGGTCGGATCGCCGCAGGCCATTTTCGTGTGCGTCGCCGCATCCGAGATGACGGCATAGCTCTGTGCTTCGCTCCCGGTGCCCGCCGTTGTCGGGATACCGATCGCCGGCAGCAGCGGCCGCCGCGCCTTGCCGTAGCCGCGATAGTCGCCAATAGCGCCGCCGTTGGTGAGCAGGAAGTTGATCCCCTTGCCGGCATCGAGCGAGCTGCCGCCGCCGAGCGCCACGATGCCGTCGATCGCGTGCGGCGCGGCGAACGCGCGCCCCGCTTCGATCATCGCGCTGTCCGGGTTTTCGCCGAATTCGTGAAAGGGAACCACCGAGACGGACGCCGCCTCGAGCGAGCGGCGAACGGTCGCGACATGTCCCGCGCCGACGAGCCCGGCATCCGCGACGAGCAGCGCGCGCTGAAACCCCAGCTCCCGTGCCGCCGCCCCCACCCGATCGACACATCCGGGACCGAAGATTACGCGCGTCCGAGAGTTGAACTCGAACGGCACCATCGTGAAGTAAACTTTATCACCCGCATTCGCGTATCCACGCCATGCAGCACGGACCGATAGAGCTCTCGCGGCGGCTGACGCCGATTCAGTGGCTGATCTGCGCGATCGCCGCGATTGGCTTCGCCTTCGACATCTACGAAATTTTGATGTTGCCGCTGATCGTACGTCCGGCGCTGCTCGAATTGACCGGCGCCGCGCCAGGTTCCCCTGAGTTTCAGATGTGGGTGGGACGCCTGTTCTATATCCCCGCCTTTGCCGGTGGCATCTTCGGGTTGATTGGCGGCTACCTCACCGATCGCTTCGGACGCCGCCGCGTCCTGACCTACAGCATCCTCATTTACGCGCTCGCGGCATTCATGTCCGGCTTTGCGACGTCCATCGAGATGCTGCTCGTGCTGCGCTGTTTCGTCTTCGTCGGCGTCTGCGTCGAGTTCGTGGCGGCAGTGGCATGGCTCGCCGAGCTCTTTCCCGATCCGAAGCGCCGCGAGAAAGTACTCGGCTACACGCAGGCGTTTTCCTCGTTCGGCGGACTGCTGGTCGCAACCGCCAATGGTCTGGCCGTGAGCTACGCGACATCCTTGCCGGCAGTCGCCGGGTTTGGCGCCGTTGTGCAGAATCCACATGCGCCGTGGCGATACACGCTGATGTCCGGCGTCATTCCCGCGATCCCCCTGATCCTGATCCGCCCGTTCCTTCCCGAGTCGCCGATCTGGCACCAGAAGAAACAGGCGGGCACGCTGAAGCGGCCGAGCATCGCTGCGCTGTTCTCGCCGGAGCTGCGACGGACGACGATCGTCACCACCGTGATGTTCGCGATGGCTTACGGCGCGGCCTTCGGCGCGATTCAGCAGGTGCCTCAGATCGTGCCCGGCCTGCCGGAAGTGCGATCGATGACCCAGGGCCGGCCGGCACCCGAGGCGCGCGCGATCGAACAGCGCGTCGCGTCGGATGCGACGAAGAGTCAGGAAATCGGCGGGCTCGTCGGCCGTGTCATCCTCGCCGTCCTTGCCGTCGTCATCGTCAGCCGCCGTACGCTCGTTCGGATCTTCCAGGTTCCCGGATTGATCCTCATGTCGATCACGTTTGCCTGGGCTGGCGTCACGAGCCTACAGGCCTTACACATCTGCATCTTTCTCGCCGCCATGGCGACCGTGGGTCAGTTGAGCTTCTGGGGTAACTATCTGCCGCGTGTCTATCCTCTGCATCTGCGCGGCACGGGCGAGAGCTTCGCGGCGAACATCGGCGGGCGTCTGATTGGGACGTCGTTCGCCTGGGTGACGGCGACGCTGGCAGTCACCAACGACCGCGCCTACGCACCCACTAAAGTGGCCATGGTGGCGGCAGTGGTCGGCACGTCCGTTTACCTCGTCGGCTTGATTGCGAGCTTCTGGCTGCCCGAGCCGAAGAGTGAAGATCTCGCGGAATAGTCACCGCCGCTTGAGCGAGGTCAGGAGATCTTCAAACAGGAGTTCAGAAGTTCAGGAGAACTTTTTTTTGAAACTCGCTACTCCTGACGTCCTGATCTCCTGTTGAAAGCCTCTTCATCTCGAGCCTGACCTACCCCAGACAGAACAGCTTACCGTCCTGAGATCCAATCACCAGCTTCCCTGACGCCAGGGCGGGGGAGGCGGACAGTGGACCGCCGGCTTCGAACTCGAACACCTTTTTCCCAGACGAGGCATCGAGCACGTAGAGCTTCCCATCGTTGCCGCCGATGTAGACGCGACCGCCGGATATGACAGGCGACGAATCCACGCGCGCTTGCGTGGTGAACGTCCATTGCCGCTTTCCCGTCTTCAGGTCGATCCCGTGCACGATCTTGTCTCTTCCGCCGAGGATGACCTTTCCGTTGGCAATTGCCGCCGACGAATAGAAGGGAAAGTTCCGCTCGGGATTCTTGTAGCGCCAGACGATGCGGTGCGCCTTGAGATCGACGGCGAGGACTTCGTTCTCATAGGTTCCGTAATACGCGCGGCCATCGAGCACCGCCGGCGACGCACCGGTATAGGCGCCCGACGAGATGTTGAAGAGCTCCTTGCCGTCGTTGACGCGGATCGCTCGCAGGATTTCGTCGCAGCCGGCGATGTAGGCCACGCCGTCGACGACGGCGGGGGTGCCGTGCACGTAGCCGTTCGTACGGACTTTCCAGAGGACCTTGCCATCCTTGGCGCCCAGAGCGTAAAGGTAAGCGTCGTAGGAGCCGATCAGGACCTTGTCCCCGGTTACAACCGGCGAGGACTTTATCTCGGTGCCGGTCTTGAAGGTCCACGCCGCTTTGCCGCTCGCCGCATCGACGGCGTGAAGCGTCCCTGACAGATCACCGATGTAGACCAGCCCGCCGGCGACCGCCGGAGACGATTCGCCGATCCCATCGACGGACGCTTTGTATTTCCACTTGCTCGCACCGTCGGCCAGGTTGACGGCATGCAGCTCGCCGGTTTGAGAACCGACGAACACCGTGCCGTCGGCAATGGCCGCCGAGGATTCGATCGCGTCGCCGGCCTCGTACGTCCACAGCAGCTTGAGCGATGCCGGCAACTTGGCA
The DNA here is from genome assembly GCA_963804245.1 of uncultured Acidobacteriota bacterium. GTDB lineage: Bacteria > Acidobacteriota > Vicinamibacteria > Vicinamibacterales > 2-12-FULL-66-21 > CAWDPQ01. The sequence goes on along the minus strand of CAWDPQ010000020.1, from coordinate 570,215 downwards.
TCCGCCGTACCGAGCAGCGCGGAGGTGCCGCGAAATTGCGGCCAGCGATCAGCGGGGGCAACCAGTGGGGATTGGGCGACGAGACTTACAAAAGAAAGACAGCAGAACGTTAGAAAGGGCGCAAGGGCTGTGAATCTGGACACTGTTATTTGCATCTATTTGGCTTCAGCCAACGCCCACAGCTGATTGCGGTTGACCACGTAGAGCGTTCCGTTGGCGGGAACCGGAGTCGAATAGACGGAGCTGCCCATGTTGTTCTCCGCGACGACCTTCAGCGCCTTGTCCGCCGCGATGATGGTGACGTCGCCGTCCTCGTCGCCGAGATAGACCTTGCCGTCGATGACCATTGGCGATCCCCAGATCGCCGCGAACATGTCGTGAGTCCAAAACGGCTTTCCCGTTTTCGCGTCGAGCGCGTGCAGGAATCCGCTGAAGTCCGAGTAGAACAGGATGCCGTTGTAGAGTGCGCCGGTCGAAATGGAGCGGCGGATCTTGTCGTAGTGCCAGAGCGCTCCGGTCTTGGTGATGTCGCCTCGCTTGGTGCCATCGATGGCATAAAGGTGTCCGACCCCTTCGCCATGCTCCGGGTCCTGTCCGTTGGCAATGTAGACGACGTTCTCCAGAATGATCGGCGTGCTGATGACCTCGTTGCGCGTCTTCGGCCACACCGACTCTTTCGGGTTGAGATCGAACTCCCAGAGGCGCTTTCCGCTTTTCACCTCGTAGCCGCGGACCCAGCCGTCACCCTGTCCGATGACGACCTGCATCGTGTCCCCTACCTTGCCCACGGCCGCGGAAGACCACTGGCCGTGCAGGACTTTTTCGCCGACCGGATTGTCCTCCCAGACGAGCTTTCCAGTCGTCTTGTCGACCGCGATGATCGACGGCGCTTTGGGTGAAGGCACGTTCACGTGGCTCTCGTCCTGACCGTTCGACGTGCTGACGAAGATCATGTTCTCGAACATCACCGGTGACGAGTTCGCCATGTTGTGCTGCTGAACGCCCAACTCCTCCATCATGTCGTAGCGCCAGATGATGTCGGCGTCCACCTCACGGGTCAGCTTTTCTTCCTTGAAGGGCCCGTCGTTCTCTTTGTCCCGGAAGCCCTGCGCATCGACGGCCATCACCTCGCCGCGATTGGAGACGTAGTAGACGACGCCATCCTGCACGAGCGGACTCGAGCAGACGCCCTGATAGGGCCAGTCGTTGGCGCGGCCGGCCGCGAGCTTGTCGTGCACGGCCTGCCACATGAACTGGCCGTCCGTTTCACGAAAGGCGACGAGAATCCCCTTGTCGCCTTTGATGTTCGGATCGCGCACCGCTTCGTTGTTGGTGCCGACGAACACCATGCCGTTCGCGACCACGGGATTGCCGTACGCCTGCGATCCAAGCTCGGCGACCCACTTGACGTTCTTCTTGGCCTTGATGTCCCAGGTGGTCGGCAGCCCTTTCATGCTCGACACCATGTTGCGATCCGGCGTGCCTCCCCACATCGGCCAGTCGGGATTGCCGGGATCGGAGGCACGAAGTGCCAGTGAGGCGAGAGAAGCCGAAATCAGCAACGCGAATACGTTTTTTTTCATCATTTCTTGTTTCGATAGACCTTGATGTTGTCGTAGTACATTTCCGACCCGCCGCCCGGGGCGGAATTCATCGCGTCGGCGTAGATGCCGGCGCTGCCCTTGAGGCTGCCGATCGGATCGATGCGCTCGAGCGTCCAGGCCGCCGGCTCTGCTTCACCTTTCGGCCACACCTTGCCTCGGGCTCGCACCTGTCCTTTGCTGAGCGTCTGCACTTCGAGCTTCATCACGTACCAGGTGTCCGGTTTCCACTTGTAATCCACCTTCATGGTGCGATCGACCTCGGGTTGCCAGGGCTGCAGCTCGAGCCGTTGATGGTTGCCGAACAAAACCATTTCGTAACGCTGCGCGACGATGCCGACGTCGCCCATCTGGCGGCGCTTCTCCATCGAGCGGACGTCCGCCTCGATCGTGTAGTTGCTGACGTTCGGCGGTCCGAAGAACGGGCGCGTGCGCTTGGCGAAAGCGAAAGGATTTTCCGCGAGCTTCACCAGAACACGATTGCCGTCGACCGCCTTGACCGCGAATTTTCCAGTGGCGTTGATCCAGTGCGCCGGCGGTGTATCGCCCGGCCCCTCGAAGTCGAAGGTCCACGGCAGATCGGGAATCACCCGAATACGAGCCGCACCGTTGATCGATCCCACCGTGGCCTTCACCGAACCGGCCTGTGCGCCGGCGGCGGCGTCCGGCGTGAATCGACCGTCCGTGACGGTGCCCTTCAAGTTTTCAAGCGTCCACGTGGCCGCGCCCGGGTTGGCGACGGCATTGCCGTTTCCGTCGAAGGCCTTGGCGGTCAGCGCGATTGACTCTCCCGGCTTGATGGTCAGCTCGGTGGGCATCACGAGCAGCGTCGCCGCGGGTCCAGCAGCAGCGCTGGCCGTGCCGGCGGCGCGCGGGCCGTTGCTGGCCGCAGTGGATTTGCTTGATGCGGGCGCAGTCTTGGGTCCAATAGCGTACAGGCCGTCCATGGACGTCACGTAGATGCGTCCGCGCGCAACGATCGGCGACGCGATAATTTGTTCAGATTTTTCCGGCGTTCCCAGCCAGTCCTGGTCGAGGATCTCGGCGCGATCCGCATGCGGCCGGACGATATAGAACTTGCCTCCGGCATCGCCGGTGTTCTCGGTGCCGATGTACAGCTTTCCGTCCGCGAGCACGGGTGACGCCTTGGCAATCGTGCCGAGCGTCTGGTGCCAGAGCCCCTTGCCGGTCTTCACGTCGAACGCGAACAGCACGCCGCCGTTGTCGAGAAGGTAGATCCGTTCGCCATCGCTGACCGGCGATGCGTAGCCGGCCTGGACGCCGCGCACCAGCCACGTCGCGTTCTTGTCCGTCAACAGCCCTCTGGATCGAGCTGGTATCGCCGCCAGCATTCCCATCTCGCTCGTCTCGATGTTCTCTTCGCTGTGGCTGACGATGACGTCGTTGCCGATCAGGAGCGCGGCGGTGTTCAGGCCGCGTTTGCTCACCATCCAGTTCCATACCGGCTCGCCGTTCGCCACTCTCAAGGCGTGCATGGCGCCGTCGCTGCCGCCGGAAAAGAACAGCCGCGCGCCGTCGATGTCGGCGATGAACGGATTGGCGTAGATCGTGTCGGTCGGCCTGCCTTCGGGGGCGCTCATCCAGTTGACCTGCCCGTTGGCCTTGTCGAACGAGATGAACCGATGCGCGCCGCCGGCGTGCTGACCCCAGAGGAATGTGAGGCCGCTCACGATCAGCTGATTGCCGTCGACAACCGGCGACGACACGCGCCCGCCGTGCGTCGTCCACATGCCGAACTCTTCGGCCAGGGATCGTTCCCAGAGCGCCTTGCCGTCAGCCGAGAAGGCCATGAGCTGACCATTGCCGCTGAAGGCGAAGACATTGCCAGTCGCCGGGTCGATGGCGGGCGATGCCCAGGCAATGCGATGAGGTGGCACGTCGCTCGTGAAGATGTTGTATTTGTGCTCCCACAGCATTTTGCCGGTGTCGGCGTTGAAGCACATCAGCCGTTCCTGCATGAGCTTGCCGGTGCCGGACGTGTTCTGCAGGTAAAGCCGGTCCCCGAATACCACGGGAGAGGACCGCCCGCCATAGGGGACCTTCCACGCCAGGTTCTCGCCGGTGGGCGACCACGCCGCGGGTAGACCCGTGGCGTCCGAGACCCCCGTTCGCGCGGCACCCCGCCATTCCGGCCAGTCCGAGCCGTTCAGCAGCACGGCTGCAGGAATCCACAAGGCAAATGACAGGAAGAACAGCGGTCGCAAATTTCGTGTCATGGCTTTTTCAAGAGTAGTTCGACGGTCGGGGGCATTCAATCCCAGATAGTTAGGACGTCTGCCGGGCTTCCACCGTTTCTCTCCCCTTCGTCACGCGGAAAACGGCGCTCGTGCGCCTCAGCACGCCGATCGTCCCCCGGTCGAGGCAGCGCTGGAAACCGCGCTCTATAATCGCTTCTTTCATTCATTCTCTGTTCCAGGAGCCTTCATGTCGCGCGTCTGTCCCCTCGTGCTTGCTGTTCTGGTGTCGACCGGCGCCTCTGCCGTGGCGGGCGGCGAGAACTGGCCGCAGTGGCGGGGCCCCGGCGGCCAGGGCATTTCGAACGAGCCGGACGTGCCGACCGACTGGCAGCCCGAGCGCAACATTGCGTGGAAGACCCTTCTGCCTGGGGGTGGACACTCGTCGCCGGTCATCTGGGGGGATCGTATCTTTCTTACCGCGGCCATCGAAGGTGACGTCGTCCCCGGCGCGAAGGCCGTCGATCATGTCGTCGACGGGAAGCCCTGGATCCACCCCGACAGCGTGGCGGCCGATCGCAAGCACACGCTGAAGGTGCTCGCGCTGGACGCCAAGACCGGAAAAGTCGTGTGGGAGCAGACCGCGTACGAAGGACCGGTCTACGACGCACGTCACCGCCGCAGCAGTTTCGCCGCCCCGACCGCAGTCACCGACGGCAAGCGCGTGTTCGCATACTTCGGTCCCGAGGGCCTGTTCGCATACGACACCACGGGCAAGCTTCTCTGGAAGTCGACGGACAAATTTCGCACGCTCGGTCTCGGCACCGGCACGTCGCCTGTGCTCTTCGACACGCTGGTGATCGTTCAGCGCGACGAGAACGAAGGAGAGCTGTCCTCCCTCGTGGCCTACGAGGCCGCGAGCGGCAAAGAAGCGTGGCGGGTGAAGCGTCCCGTGCAGATCAGTTGGGGAACGCCGGTCCTCGTTACTGCCAATGGACGGACCGAGCTCGTCACCACCGGCAGCGAGTTCATCATCGCCTACGATCCGGCCACCGGTAAGGAGCTCTGGCGAACCAAAGGAGTGGAAAGCAACGCGATCCACACGCCGCTCGTAGGAAATGGACTCGTCATCGTAACCGCAGGGTATCCAGCGAAGAAGGTCATCGCCATTCGCCCAGGCGCAGCTCCGGACGACAAGCGAGTCGCGTGGGAGTACGCAAAAGGCACGGGTTACGTGCTCTCGAACCTTCTCTACAACGACTATCTCTACCTGCTCACCGACAACGGCATCGTCAGCTGCCTCGATCCGAAAACTGGAGCTGTGAAGTACGAAGGCGGGCGCATACCGGTGCCGGCGCGGTTCATGGGTTCACCGGTGGCGTTTGCCGGTCTGGTAGCGATGACGAGCGAAGACGGCGACACCTACATGCTCAAGGCCGGACCGGTCCACGAGATCGTGCGCACCAATTCGGTGGACGAACCTGTGTACTCGTCGCTCGCTATTTCAAATGGGCGAATCTACATCCGCGGCGAGAAGCATCTGTTCGCGATCGGGAAGTGAGGCGATTCAGAAGAGCGCTTTCACCCCTAGTTGAACCCGTCGCGGCGCGCCGGCCGACAGAATCCGCCCGAACGTCGGCGATCCGAGAAATGCGTCCGGCAGGTCGAAATTTGCCCGGTTGAACAGGTTGAACACTTCGAGCCGCAGCTGCAGACGGGCATCGCCGACCGGCAGGATTTTCGTGACGCCGAGGTTGACGTTCCGATAGCCAGGGCCATCCAGGATATTGCGCCCGGCGTTGCCGAAGGTACCGAATGCGGGGAACGAGAATGCCGCCGTATCGAACCACTCGTCTTCCGATCGTTCGTCGCCAGAGAGGGAGCCGTCCGCGCTGACATTGGGCCGATCGTTGTTGCCGAACCCGAGGTTCGATCGGCCGGTGTTGCTCTGATCGATATCCGGATGCATCGCCACGGTGAACGGCGCCCCGCTCGTCATCGTGGCGATGGCGTGCAGTTGCCAGTCCTGGAGCCAGGATTTGCCGAACGACGGCAACATGAGCGACAGTCCCGCTGTGAACCGATGCCGAACGTCGAAGCTCGAGCGGCCCTCTTCCGCGCCGGGATCGAGGCTGTTCTGCGGGAAGTTCGGGTCGCCGGCGCTGGTGAAGAAGCCGGATGCATCGTCGGTCGACTTGCCGAAGGTGTAGGCGACGATCGCCGAAAGTCCAGCGTCCGATCGCTGTTGAAACTTCATTTGCAGCGCGTTGTATCGCGATGAGGCACGTGACTCGATGAGCGTGACGTCGGCGAAAAGCGGGTTGGGGCGCAGGTTTGGCGTGCGCGTCGACGGCGTTGGCTGGTTGGCGTCACGCGCGGAGATCAGGTCGTGGCCGCGGGAGCCGACGTAAGCGACTTCAACCAATCGCCCGCGACCGAGGAGGCGCTGAAGACCGAGGTTCCAGTGCTCCATCCACGGCGTCTGCAGATCCAGCTGGTATGCCGTGGCCGACTGCGGGAAGAAGCCCGTACTCGGAGGAAACGGGTTCGACAACGACGCTGATGCAATGTTGACGCTCAAATTGAAATACGGGGGGTTGAAGTAGAGCCCCTCGGACGTGGCCAGTGCCCCCTGGTTGTAGTAGATCCCGTAGCCGCCGCGGAGGACATGGCGCGACTCGGGGTCGAGTGCCCACGAAAACCCGGCCCGCGGCGCAATGTTGTTCCAGTCGCCCTCGTACCCCCCGCGCGGCATGTCCCCGCTTCCCACCGGAACGACGGTTCCTTGTGCCAGGTCGTAGAGGTTCGCACGATCGTCCGCATCGACCGGCGGCGCCATGTAGTCGTAGCGCACGCCGGCGGAGACCGTCAGTGCATTCGATGCGCGCCATTCGTCGTGGGCGAACAGGCTCCAGCTGCGCGCGCGAAGATTCTGCGGATTGTCGAGTCGCGCTCCACCGGTGACGGCTGGCAGACCGATCAACAGATCGGCGAGCGCGTTGCCGGTGAAGGCCTGCTGGATGAAATTCAAGAAGCCGCGCGCTTGCACGTCTCGGAACGCGCTCTGCCCCGTCCCAGTCCACTCACCGCCGAACTTGATGAGATGCGCTCCTCGAGCCCAGCTCACCGTGTCCGCGATCTGCAGCGTGTTCGACGTACTTTCCTGCGGGTTGTTGTACTCGTGACCGAGAGGTGAGTAGCCAGCGATGGTGATGAAGCTGAGACCCGCGTCCCGCGGGTTGGTGGCCAAAGAAGGAAGTCCGACCGTCGAGTTGGTGATGTCCGGGTTTTCCGGAAAAACGCCAATGGCGACGCGGGTGTAGCCGACACGGACGTCATTCACCAGCGTCGACGTGGTTTTGGTGAGCGAGAACAGCATGTTGTGCCCGCTGCGGTCGACGTCGTTGCCGAATCCGGAGATTGCGGAAAACGCGGGGCCGGCAAAGGGTTCGAGCAGCCCGCGGTCGCTGAAGCTGTATCGCCCCGTCGCGCGCATGGCCCCGCTCAAGAGGTGCTCGATCTTGACGTCGAACTGGTGCACATCGTCGCGCAGGGTCGGAGACGAGACGAAATTGGCTCCCCGGGACGTTGCGATTGGGGAGCGGATAGAGCGCGGCGATTGCCGTGCCCACTGGGTGAATGAAGAATGGCGGGATGCGACCGCCAGGCAGCGGTTGGCGCGACAGCGGATCGACGGGTGCCGGGAAGAGTGACTGAGAGAAGTCCCCGGCACGCTCCGCCGCCGTCGGCACATTCGTCACACGGGTAATCCCCTCGCGAAGTCGCGTGCGCTCGTAGTCGGCAAAGAAGAAGGTGCGGCTCTGAGTGATCGGGCCGCCGATGGAGCCGCCAAACTGATGCCGGCTGTAATCCGGATCGGCATCGTCTGGCGCGAAATGATTTTTCGCGGCAAGGCCTCCGCTTCGGAAGAACTCGTAGCCGGTCCCTGAGAACCGGTTACTCCCCGAACGCGTCAAGACGTTGATTTGACCGCCCGCATTCCGGCCGAACGATGCGTCGTAGGTGGAGGTTGCAACTTCGAACTCCTGAATCGCATCGACCGGCGGCCTCACCGCCGGAGTGCCGAGCTTGGGGTCGACGTTGTAAGCGCCGTCCAGAATGTAGTTGTTGAAGTCTTCGCGAGCGCCGTTGACGCTCAGCGCAAAATCGCCGCGAATCGAGCTCGCCGAACCTTGAGGGGCAGCTGCGGTTCCCGGCGCAAGGAGCGCGAGCTCCAGGAAGTTCCGGCCGTCGAGCGGCAGGTTCAAGACCTGCTGCTCGGCGACGAGTGTCGTCATCGCCGGGGTACGCTCGAGAATCGGAACGGGAACGTCCCCCACGCCGGTCGTGACGACTGCCGTTGTTGCAACGGCCAGTTGCGCTTGCACCCAAAGGTCGGATCCGACGGCGAGCTGTGCCTTCTGACGGAACACGCTGAAGCCAGCCAGCTCGGCCTGGATTGTGTAACCTCCCGCGGGCAGTTCGGCGAATGTGAAATATCCAGTTGGATCCGACGATGTGCGACGTGTTTCTTGCGTTTCGTCACGCGTAATGGTGACCTGCGCCTTGGGCAATCGTGCGTCGGTCTGATCGATGACGATCCCGCGAACGGTGGCAGTGGGTGTCTGAGCCGAGGCCGCAGCCGCGCCCAGCAACAGAGCCAGACTGCTCGTGAAACGCACTATCGAAAGTCGCATAAAGTTGTTAGACGCTGAGATAGCGCCGCAGGCTCCACATTGCTACATCATTACATAGGGTTTTGCGCTTCCGTTTACACGCTCCGGCCCACGAATCTAAATTCGCGCATCCGGACTGTTCTGCTTGTCGGGTCCTTCATCACTGCCGGGTGCGGCCTGCACGACCGTCCAGCCGTCCCATCCTCGGACCGATCGCCCGTTTCCGAACGATCGGTACGCGCACACATGGAATTTCTCGCCGGGGATGCACTCAATGGTCGTGGTAGTGGCACGCGCGACGAATGGATTGCCGCATCGTACGTTGCCGCACAGATGCGAAGGCTGGGACTCGAACCGCTCGGCGACGACGGCGGTTACGTTCAGAAGGTGACGACGGAGCGGGCCGAGCTGACATCAGCGCCGGTGTTGACGATTGGTGGCCGTCGCTTCACGCACGGCAAAGAGATCTACGCAAACCCCGGGGCAGCCCGCGTGGTGGGGCGACTTGAGACATGGGCACCAGATGCGGTCATTCAGCCAGGTGCCGCTGTGTTGCTTCCGGATCCGGCACCGGAGGATTTCACGCCGCCGCAAGGCGCACTCGTTCTCAGTCCGCGGCCGTCCGTCATCAAAGAGCGTTGGTCCACATTTCTCGCCCGTCCGGCGCGCGTGGCTCCGCGACTCTTGAAGACCCAACACAGTCCGCCATCGGTGGTGTTTCTCGATCCGGACGCGTATGCGGTTGCCGCTTCTGCGGCTCGAGGTGACACGATTACGCTCCAGGCGGAGGCGAAGCCTGCTGTCCCGTCCTACACCTGGAACGCCGTGGGGCGCTTGCGCGGAGAGCCTGGCAAGGGCGTCATCCTCTTGAGTGCGCACATCGATCATCTCGGCAATCGGACTGATCCACCGGGCGGAAGCGGCGACCAGATTTTCAACGGCGCAGACGACGATGCCTCGGGTGCCGTGGCGGTGCTCGAGCTGATGGAGGCGTTGACCCTCGGCTCGCGTCCGAAGCACACGATCGTGTTCGCCCTCTTCGGCAGCGAGGAAACGGGCGGCACCGGATCGCGGTTCTTTGCCGAGAAGCCGGTGGTACCGCTCACGGACATCCTCGCGAACCTGCAGTTCGAGATGCTCGGCCGACCGGATGGAAAGCTGCCGCCGCAAACGCTCTGGCTCACTGGCTACGAGCGATCGACGCTCGGACCGGAGCTCGCTCGCCGCGGCGCCAGACTCGTTCAGGATCCGCATCCGGAACAGAAATTCTTTGAGCGTTCCGACAACTTCGAGTTTGCCCGTCGCGGCGTCGTCGCGCACACGGTATCGAGCTACGGTCTCCACGCCGATTACCACACGCCGGCGGACGAGATTGGCGGCATCGACTTCGCGCACATGACGACGGCGATTCGCTCGATGCTCGAGCCGATCCGGTCGCTCGCCAACTCGGAGTTCGTTCCGCAGTGGCTGCCGGGGAAGAAACCCTGATCGGGGGGATGCCGCCTCCAGCGCTCGCGGGGCCCCACCCCCGCTCGCTCTCGCCCGGCGACTTCGCGCCTCGCTCGGGCCGCAGGCGCTACGGCCCCAGAATCCTCAGCTCCCTGATCATCCACTCGGGTGCTGGATGAATACGGAGATAGCGGGCCGTGATGTCGGGCAGCGGTAGGCGGAACGGTACGACACGAGGATCCTCGAGCGCGCCGGCCAGCGCACGGCCGGCGGTCCATTCCTGCGACACGACTTGCCACGCGACCCCGTCGCGCGATGCCTCGACCTCCAGACGTCCTCCGAGTTCCGGATAGTGCCACCTGAGTGGAAATTCGATCGTGCGCACGGTTCGGCTCTCGCCGAGATCGAAAACCACGTGCGCGCGGGGCAGGGTTGTCGCTCGCATCGGGATCGGCAACCCGGAAGCGGCGACGCGCTCGCGCGGTTTGGCCGGCAGCAGATAGACGGCGCCGGCACTTCCGCTGCCAGTTCGCGTAACGCCGGGCAGTGCTTCGACCATCGCGCGGAATTCGCCGCCGGCGTCATAGCGATCGCTGACGATGATCGCCAGCGGACGGCCACGGGCGAGCTCGAGCACGGCTGACGGATCGCCTCGACGCAGCGACTGGCCGAGGATGTCGTAATGCGGTGGCACGTGTCCGCTGTATCCGTTGATGAGCGGGCGGCGATGGAAGAGCGCCCGGTACATGGCGAAGACGTTGATCAGCACTTCGTCGGGCGGAACTTCGAGGACTGCCGCGTTCGCCGGTACGTCCTGCAGAATCTGACGTCCCGGCGGCAGCTGAAGTGGAATCGGCTTCATCCAGCCGTCGACGACGAGACCCGCCATCACCACGGTCATGAGGCCCGCGCGAGCGAAACGTTTTCCCGCTATCGCAGCCTGCAGCTTGGCCATCCCCAGACCGGCGGCAACAGCGAGACAGAGCGCGCTGAGCATCGCGAACCGTGACGGGACGCGCAAGGAGTCGAAGCCGGGCAACAGCGTCAGCCAGTAATAAGGACGCAACCATCGCGTCGCTCCGCTGTCTGGTCCGCCAGGACCGAAAGTAAGCGTGGCGAGGACGATCGCGCTGACCGTGTAAAAGAAGAGCGCCGAACGCTCACTGAAAACTGTCAGAGGCGTGCGACGAGCGAGACACACGATCGCCGCCGCGAGTATGACGACGATGACGGTGATCCCAGGGAAAAGAAAGTCTTCAGCTGCCAGCGGGTTTCGTGGCGACCAGAACGCGAGCATCGACGGCGCATTGAGAAACGATGCCGGTTGCGCGCTGAACTTGACGATCTCCTCGGCGGGACGGGTGAGGCCGAGCGCGCCGTGCACCTCGCGGTACTTCAGCAGGAATGGCACGAAGAGCAGCGACGCCGTACCCCATGCCGCCGCCAGTTCGAGCCCACCTCGTCATGTCGCGCCGCCACCGCGGAAACCAGGCGAGCCACAGTACGGTGAGTACCGGCGCGAACAGCAGATAGTAGCCGTTCGACAGCCCCTGCAAGAGCCACGCGCCGCCGCAGACGACCAGCCAGCGTCTTCGGCGATCCGTCAAGTAGGCGTGCATGGCCAGCAATTGCAGCGGCAGCCACTGCGAGGTGAGTACTTGAAGGTGCGCCAGCTGGCCGGCTCGGAACGGTGCGAAACCGTACGCAATGCCCGCGACGATCCCGGCGGCGATCGATCCGGTGAGGCGGTAGACGAGCAGATAAGTGAACCATCCCGACAGCGCGAACGAAGCCAGAAAGGAGATGTTGTAGGCGAGCACGGGGCTTCCGCCCAGCAGTTGCACCGGTGAGCTGATGATGGTGAGGCCGGCGAGGTGTTCGGAGAGCGCCAGCGCTCCGCGCATCGGGAAGAAGAACGGTGGATTCCACCACCCGCCGGTGAACGGCGGCGTCGTCGCGTTCCAGCCGAGCAGGTAGGTGTTGAGGACCGGATCGCCCGGATCGTTGGGAATGCGGGAGGCGGGGTGAAGGCCCAGCGGCCGGGTCCAGACGACCGAGAGGGCGCAGAACAGCAGCAGCGCCCATGCCGATCGGCGATTCACCGTGATGCGAGCGGCCTAGCGCACTGCCGTCGTCGTCGTCCCGCGGCCTCCGCCGGGGGACGCCGGGAGCGGCTTGCGCGGCAGTTTCTCGGCCCGGTTTGCCGCGTGATACACAAACGCAGCCACGATGACCGCATTCTTGCGCATGTCCTCTTCCTGAACCCGTTCGTAGACGTCCATGTTCGAGTGATGCGTGCGCGTGCCGTATTCGAGCGGGTCCTGAATGAATTGAAAAGCAGGCAGACCGACGGCGTCGAACGACTGATGATCCGTTCCACCCGTGTCGCGGATGGTCAGCGTCGACATGCCGATGTTGTTGAACGGCTTCATCCACGCCTCGAAGATCGGGGCGACCGCCTCGTTGCCTTGGAGGTAGACGCCGCGAATGGCGCCCGTGCCGTTGTCCACGTTGAAGTAGCACGAGATCCGTGCGTGCTCCGGCTTGAGCACCATGTCGGTCCGGCTCGCGAAGTGCTCGGTCACGTACGCGCGCGACCCGAGCAACCCCTGTTCTTCGCCGCCCCATAGCGCCAGCCGCACCGTACGGCGCAGCGGCAGACCGCTCTGCTTCAGGATCCGCAGCGCTTCCATCATCACCGCCGACCCCGCGGCGTTGTCGGTGGCGCCCGTGCCGCTCTGCCACGAGTCGAAGTGCGCGCCGAGCATGACGACCTCGCCGGCTTTGTCCGTGCCTGAGATCTCGGCGACCACATTGAACGACGACGGATCGTCATGGAAGACGTTGCGGATGTCGAGCTCGATCCGGACGGGCATCTTCTTTTCGAGGGTGCGATACATGCGACCGTAGTGCTCGGCGGCGACGCTGATCGTCGGCAATCCGGGTGGTGCCGACGCTTCGCGTGAACCGCCTCCCTGCACGAACACGGTGCCGCCATCGCCACGACCTGGAGAAATCAGCGCCAGCGCACCTTCTTCCGTGAAGAACTGCATGCGCCGGGCGGTGAAGCTCTGCGCCGCCCCTCTTCCGCCGCCTGCGGCCGGCGGTTGCCGATCGGTGCTGTAGTTGCGTCCGCCGTAGGATCCCGCGCGCGGGTTCGCATCCGTTTCGGCTTCGAGCTCTCTGAGCTGGTCAACGGTGTAGCGCGAAGCGGGCGGGTTCCACACCGGAAGCACATCGCGCGGTCCCGTGGTCAGGACAATCTTGCCCTTGAGTTGTCCTTTGTACTTTGCGAAGTCGTCCGGCGACTCGACGATGGCCGAGATGGCGTCACCCGAGATCAAGCCGTTGGTACCAGGCGTCCATACTTGCGACATGCCGATCAGCGGGAAGCTGCCGCCCGGCGTCGTCGCCATTGCGTAGAACTTTTCGTTCGACCAGCCGCGACCGAACGGTCCGAAGGGTTCGAGCCTGACGTTCGCGAGGCCCCAGGACTTCATCTCGGTGACGGCCCACTCGCCCGCCTTCCTGAAGCCGGGAGAGTTGGTCACTCTGGGGCCGTACACGTCGGTGAGCCAGCTCGTGATCTCCATGACCTTCGAGCGTTGAAACCCTTCCGCCTTGATGCGATAGATGGCGTCGAGGTCGACCTTCTCCTGCGCCTGCTGTGCGGAGACCGGCGCCAACACCAGCGCTACCGTCAGAACAGCGCCGGTGAGCAGCGCTCTCTGGGTATTCCTGAAACTCATCGATCCTTCCCTTCTCCAGATGTCATGCAAGGCCGGGGCGGCTGGCCAAATGAGCAATCCCGCAAGGATAAACCACACCCACCACGTGCGAAAACGGGCGGTTGCGGGCAGCCATGCTAATTACGAAATCGCAATTCACCGAACAAACCTGTAAAGAGGGTCCCACCCTCACAGGCCCGCAGCCCATGCGTGAGTTGTTGGCTGCAGAGGACTTGCGGCGACACGGGGCGTTCGAGTTCCTTGTGGTCTGCCGGTTGCAGTCGGCGCGCCGGAGCCTGCCAACCAAATGACCATCGTGTCAGCGTCTAGCGACAGACCGGAAGCCCCTTTGTTCGCCGACGGCCTCGGTGAGCGTGTCGTCGCCGCCGACGGTGCCACCGGCGAACTGCTGCAGATTCTTCGGATCCGTCCGGCGCTGACGGCCGTGCCTTCCTTCGAGTTCGCGCTCCGCGAACGGTCGGCGCGACTGGCGAACTTCCGCCATGCCTACTATGCGCGCGTTCGCCGCATCGACCGCGTTCAGCAGACAGCGGGCCTGGCGATTGTCTCCGACCACGTGGAGGGCACGCGCCTCTCCGACATCCTTCGCGTCGCCCACGAGAAACGGCTGCAGCTCGATATCAACGCGGCCATCTGCCTGATTCGGCAGCTCGTGCCAGCCGTGGCGATGCTGCACGAGAACGCGCGGGATGCCGCACACGGCTTGCTCGCCCCCGAGCGCATCATCGTCACACCCCATACACGTCTGGTCATCGTCGAGCACGTGCTTGCGGCGGCGGTGGAGCAGCTGCAGTTCGGTCGCGAGCGGCTTTGGCAGGAATTCCGCGTCGCGATGCCGCCTACAGCCGGCGTGCCACGGTTCGATCACCGCGCGGATGTCACCGGCGTCGGTCTGATCGCACTCGCTCTCGTCCTCGGCCGGCCGATCGCCGCCAATGAATTTCCGCACGGCGTTGCGGCGCTGTTGAACGAGGCGCGCGAACGTTCGCCGCTCGGCGACGAACAGCCGCTGTCGCCGCCGCTTCGCTCGTGGCTTGCTCGCGCTCTGCAGCTCGACACGCGCCGGGCGTTCGCGTCGGCCCCCGAGGCCATGGCCGGACTCGAGGAGGTCATCGCTGACGACTCCGTCTACGTTGCCGCACCGGTCGCGCTCGAGACGTTCCTCTCGCGCTACATCGCCGCCATCCTGGACCCGTCGTCCCGCGCCCGAATTAGTGGCACCGGCCGCTCCGCCGACCGCCGTCGTGCCGGCAGCGCCCGTGCAGCCGCCCGTGATGCCGCGGGCCAGTGCACCAGCAGCTCCGGTGCGGCCGGCGGCTCCACACGCCCCCGCACCGGCGCGCTGCAATTCCCAAGGAGCTGAGCGAGTTCATTCCAGCCAGTGAGCTCGAAGTGCTGTCAGCATCGGCACCGAAGCCGCTCTTCAACCCGGACGCGCCATTCACCGTGCGCCAGGAAGCGCCTCCACCGCCACGTGCCCCGGTGTTCAAGTCCAAGCGCCGGCGTCCGGACTGGCGGATGATCGCGGTCGTCGCCGGCTTGCTGGCGCTCGCGGGCGGCGGCGTGTTCGCCTCCAAGTACTTCGGTGCAACGCCGGCAGTACCGGCTGCTGCCGCGCAAACCGGTACGCTCATCGTGCAATCGAATCCGTCCGGGGTGCAGGTGTTCGTCGACGGTATCGATCGCGGGATGACGCCGGCGCGTCTCTCAGTCACACCCGGTGCTCACATTCTGGAGCTGCGCGGGCGCGGAGTCCCACGCGTGATTCCGCTACAGGTCGCGGCGGGTGCGCAGGTCTCGCAGTATCTCGAGTTCGCCGATACGCCAACCACCGGACGCTTGCAGGTCCAGTCCGAGCCGGCAGGCGCGAAAGTGACTGTCGATGGCACCGCCCGTGGCGTGGCGCCCGTGACGGTCGCCGATCTCACACCGGGCGACCACGAAGTGATTCTGCAGAGCGACGCCGGCACAGCGCGTCACGTCGTCAACGTTCAGGCCGGCACCACCGCTTCGCTCGTGGCGCCGACCGCCGCCACAGCGGCGGAGGGCCCGGTATCCGGATGGCTCAGCGTGCGGGCCCCGTTCACCATCGAAATCCGCGAGGGTGGCCGGCTCCTCGGCACGACCGACACTGAACGCATCATGGTGGCCACGGGCCGCCACGATCTCGAGCTCGTGAATGAGAACCTCGGATTCCGTGTGACGCGCAGCATTCAGGTGCCGCCCGGTAAGGTGGCTCCCATCAATCTGGACCTCCCGAACGGCGTGATCAATCTCAACGCGTCGCCGTGGGCCGAGGTCTGGATCGATGGTCACCGCGTCGGCGAAACGCCGATCGGCAATCTGCGGATTCCCATCGGCCCGCACGAAGTGATCTTCAAGCATCCGCAGTTCGGCGAAAAGCGCCACGCGATCTCGGTGGCGCTGTCCGGCCCCGCGCGCCTCAGCGTCGACATGAAGTAGGGGAACTGGGGAGCTGGGGACTGGGGAACTGGGGAAGCTGGGGAAGCTGGGGAACTGGGGAACTGGGGAAGCTGGGAGCTGGAGAGCTGGCAGCTGGAAGCTGGAAGCTGGAAGCTGATTGAAGAGGTATCGCAATGAGACGAATCTCGTCAGCGCTGTTGATTGTGGCGGCATTTGCTGCGCCGGTCGCGGCTCAGACTGATTCCAACCCGCTGGCTTCCGCGCGCGACCTCTACGCGTCGGCCCGATACGACGAGGCGCTGGCGGTTCTCAACGGGATGCGTCCCGCCGAGTCGACCGACCGTCGCACGGTCGAGCAATATCGGTCGCTCTGCCTACTCGCCCTGGGCCGCGGCGCCGAGGCCGAAGGCGCGATCGCCGCGGTGGTCACTGCCGATCCCTTGTACCAGCCGAGCGAAACCGATGCTTCGCCGCGTGTTCGCGCAGCCTTCACCGAAGTGCGTCAGCGCCTCCTGCCTGAGCTGGTGTCGTCGCGATACACGGATGCAAAAGCCAGCTTCGACCGAAAAGACTTCGCGCTGGCTGAGCAGCAGTTCAGGCACGTCATGTCGCTGCTCGAAGATCCGCAGATGGCCGGTCGCTTGATGGACCTGCGGACACTCGTTGCGGGATTCCTGGATCTGAGCTCGCGTTCGGCAGCGCCGCCGGAGACGAAGGCCGAAGCGCCCGCCCCGCCTGCACCCGCGCCCGCCGCGCCAGCAGCCGCGCCGCTGCCGGGGCGCATCTATCAGGCCGAGGATCAGGGCGTGACGATTGCGGTGCCCGTGAAACAGGAAGTGCCGCGCGTGCCCAGCGCCTTTACCTCACAGGCCAAAGAACGCGGATTGCTCGAGCTGGTGATCGATGAAACGGGCCGCGTCGTCTCCGTAATGGTCCGCATGTCCGTGCATCCCTTGTACGACAGGCAGCTCGTTGGCGCCGCCCGCGAGTGGAAGTATCTGCCCGCGACATTTGGTGGACAGCCCGTGAAGTTTCGAAAGATGGTGCAAGTGACGGTCAAACAACCGTAACGGGGCTCCGTCCTGCCGTGTAAGCTCCGTCCCGCTGTGTAAGTTTGTAGACCGGCTGACCTCCGATACGCTCATCCATTACCGGAATTCGGCACTCCTCGTCCGATCTCTGGCAATTTTCGTCAGTTTCTCGGGTCCGGAGACGATGGCAGGGAAGTAGCAATCCCTCCGGCCGACATGACCAGACCCGACGCTGCTGTATCGTTTGCGGATCTCGCCGCGGCTGGTGTTCGTCTCCGGCCTCTGGAAATCGTCACAATCGTTCGCGAGCTCGCCGCCCAAGTTGCGGCCGGCGAAGCTCCGGGCATGCCATCGGCGCACGTCATCCGGCTTTCGCCGTCAGGCGCCGTTTCTATCGAGGGACCGGTTGCGGCCAGTGGCCGTCCGGTCGCTCGCGCCGCGCAACTTCTCGATTCTTTGCTGCCGGGCTTCGATGCTGCCCCGGAATTTCGGGCGCCCGGCGCGTTGCGGCTGGTGGTCGCACGTGCGCTCGGAACGCTCGATCTCCCTGCGTATGCCACGCTCGAGACTTTTTCTGAAGCGCTGGCGCGCTTCAGCGCTCCCGAAGCCGCACCGATCGTGCGTGAGCTCGTCGCGAACTGGGCGGAGTGCGTCGCTGCGGAGCAATCTCCCAACGAGCAACCCGACGTCCGCTCCGTCGAGATCGCCAGTAAGCGTCCAGCTGACGACGTCAGGACGGAAAGCGTACTGGAATCGTTCGCTATGGCCGCTGGCTCTTCACACCTGAGCATTTCGGATGTCCGCCGGGCTCGTCGCGCCACCGGCCTGACCCTCGCCCAGTTGAGCGAGCGGAGCCGTATCCCGGTTGCTCTTCTTCGAGAGCTGGAATGGGGCTACTTACCTAATTGGCCCGTCGGTCACCGCGGACGCACCCAGCTCGTGCGTTATGCCCGGGCTGCAGGTCTCGACGAAGAAGTCGTCGTTCGCGCTGTTTGGCCGCTGATTGAAGAACGAACCGCAGCGGAGCCGACGGTCGCGGAATTTGCCGACGCCCCACCGCACGCACTTGCGATCGACGACGACTTCGACCTGGCGGCCATCACGTTCGAAGCGCCGGCCGTCGCCCGGATTCAGCCGTCGCGAGGGACGCGGATCCTGGCGGCGCTCGCCATTCCCGCGCTGCTGGCGATCGCAATCGCCCCAGCCGCGTGGTATCAGTCGACCCGCCGCTCTCGAGTCGAGCAGGTTCAGCCGCCAGTAGCGGCCACCGACGTGCAAACGGACTTGACGGCGAGCGAACCTCAACCGCCGGCGCAAACCCAAGACTCATCAGGCACGCAGAAGCCCGACGATCACGCGGAGCGCGTCCCGGACCGTCTGGTTCCCGCCGCGCCGGAGACGGCGCCGGCCGCAACGTCCCGGACCGTCTCGTCGGTCGACGAGCCTGCTGCTGCTGCCACTTCAGGAGAAGCGCCCTTCTCACCAACGTCTTCAGCCGTCGGCAGCGCGGCCTTCTACAACGCGAAGCCCGATGGCAGCGAGGCGCGGCCCGAGGGCGACAGCGGGGCCGTACTCCGCATCACCCGGATCGTGGACGACACCGCGAAGAACTTCCACGTCCGACCATCCCCGGACGGGGCGCGGATCGCTTTCGATTCGGACCGCGATGGTGAACGTGCCGTCTACGTCGCGGACGCCGATGGCAAACACGTCCGACGTGTAACGGGAGAAGGCTTCGCCGCCATCCCCAGCTGGTCTCCTGACGGGCAATCGCTCGCGTTCGTCCGCGCCGAGGAGGGCAAGCTGGACGTCTGGAATCTCTGGACGACGGATCTGAGTGCCGGCAGCTTCCGGCGGTTGACGAAATACTCGATCGGCCGGCCGTGGGGCGCCTCGTGGTTCCCCGACGGAAAGCGGATCGCATACAGCTACGAGGATCGGCTGATTGTGCTCGATACCGAGCGCGGCATCGAGCGCGTTTACACGTCCCCTCGCAAGGGCCGACTCGTGCGCACGCCTTCGGTATCCCCGGACGGGTCGCGCGTCATGTTCCAGGTGTCCGGCGATGGTGCCTGGCTGCTCGAATTGCGGGACGGTTCGTTGCGGAGGATCCTGGACGATCCCAGCGCCGACCAATACACGTGGGCTCCCGATGGCAGCCGCGTCGCCTACTACAGCACCCGCACGGGCAGCTGGGGGGTCTGGGTGATGGCGCCTCGGTAGTCTCCTCAGCCTTCCGCGTGCTACACTCCCGCGCTCATGCTCAGGCTGGGAGCTGCATATCTAGCTGTATGCGCGGCGTTGGGATCTGCCTGCGTCCGAGATCCCGGCACCCTTCCGCCTGTCGTCTCCAGATCGTCGTCGCACGCCGACGTGGTTCTGCGCGCGGAAACGCAAGTCATCGAGGCCCGCACCCCGCGCCACGCGACGCTCGATAGCCTGCTGCGCGACCATCAGTTTCCGCCGGAGCTCATCGAAGCCGCCGTGCAGTCGGCGGCCGCCGTGTTCAATCCGCGGCACTTGCGTGCCGATCGGCCCTATCGCCTGGTTCGCTCCCTCGACGGCTGGCTGCGCGAGTTCGTCTACGAGATCGACACCGACAGATTCCTTCGCATCATCAACATCGACCGATCCCGTCCGATCGCGCTCGACGCCGAGATCGTCCCGATCGAAAAGGAGATCGAAATGGTTGCGGTGCGCGGGTCGATCGCCAGCGAACATCCCTCTCTGATTGCGGCAGTCGACAACACCGGCGAGAGCATCCAGCTCGCGATGGCGATAGCCGACATCTTCAGTGGTCAGGTCGACTTCGATCGCGAACTGCAGGCGGGAGACGGTTTCTCGGTGTTGTTCGAAAAGTCGTGGCGTAACGGGGAGTTCACCGGCTACGGCCCGATCCTCGGGGCGACGTTCTTTACCGATGGCAAGGATACCACGCCTTCCGCTGGGTGGATCCGACCACGGGCAAAGCGTCGTACTACGACGAAGCCGGGCGATCCCTCCGTCGGTTCTTCCTCATGTCGCCGTTGCGCTTCGAACCGCGCGTCACATCACACTTTTCCCGCAGCCGGCTGCATCCAGTCCACAACACGAAATCGGCTCACCTCGGCGTCGATTACGGCGCGCCGTACGGTTCACCGGTGGTGGCAGTGGCGGCGGGCACGGTGGTTTCTGCCGGATGGTCTGGCGCGGGCGGCAATCAGATTCACGTGCGCCACGTCGGCGGCTTCGAGACCTTCTACCTTCACCTGTCGTCGTTCGCGAAGGGCGTCCGTGCCGGTACGCATGTCGATCAGGGCCAGCTGATTGGCCGCGTCGGGGCCACCGGGACAGCCACCGCGCCGCATCTGGATTTTCGCCTGAGAAAGAACGGCGTCTTCGTGGATCCGGTCAGAGAGCGACGCCGGCAGCCGCCGGGCCAGCCCATTCCGGATCGACTCATGGACGCGTTTCTGACCGCCCGGGACGACCTGCTCCGCCGCATTGCCGCCACCCCTGCACCCGAAGATTTCCGCCCGAAGCCGGACGCGGTCAGGGCGGCGCATTAGTTCAACTAAAATACGCGGATGGCGACGATCCATCCGTTCCGTGCCTTGCGGCCGGTTCCCGCGAGCGCGGCTGCTGTCTCCTCCGTCCCCTACGACGTCGTCAGCACCGAGGAAGCGCGTGAGCTGGCACGCAACAATCCGCTCAGCTTTCTGCGGGTGACCCGCTCCGAGATCGACCTTCCACCCGATGCGGATCCGTACGCCGCCCGCGTCTACCAGCGCGCGCGCGAGAACTTTCAGAAACTGCGCGAGAGAGCGGCGCTCATGATGGACGAGACGCCCTCGCTCTATCTTTACCGCCTGCGCATGGGCAGCCACGAACAGACCGGGCTGGCCGGCTGTTTTTCTGTCGACGAATACGAGCGAGACCTGATCAAGAAGCACGAGCGCACGCGGCGCGACAAAGAAGACGATCGTACGCGCCACATCGTGGAGGTGCGGGCGCAGACGGGTGTCGTGTTCTTGACCTATCGTGCGCTGGAAGAGGTCGACGCGGCTGTGAAACGTGCAACCGCAGGAGAGCCGCTCTACGATTTCACGGCTGAGGACGGCGTGCAGCACACGGTGTGGCGAGCGGGGGATGAGGACACGAAGACCCTCGTTGCCGCAGCGAAGAAGATTCCAGCTCTTTACATCGCCGACGGACACCACCGCGCCGCGAGCGCCGCCCGCGCACGGAACGAGATGCGCGGCCGACCCGCCGAGACTACCGCCGTCAGCAGCTTCATCGCGGTGGCTTTTCCCGACAAAGAGGTTCAGATCCTCCCTTACAACCGCACCGTCAAGGATCTGGCGGGCCGTCCGGCGGCGCAATTTTTCAAGATGCTGAGCGATCGGTTCCCCGTGGCTCCTGGAAACGCGACTCCCTCGGGGAAGGGTGAGGTCGCGATGTACCTCGCGGGCAAGTGGTTCG
This sequence comes from uncultured Acidobacteriota bacterium, assembly GCA_963804245.1. Taxonomy (GTDB): domain Bacteria; phylum Acidobacteriota; class Vicinamibacteria; order Vicinamibacterales; family 2-12-FULL-66-21; genus CAWDPQ01. The sequence goes on along the minus strand of CAWDPQ010000020.1, from coordinate 548,629 downwards.
CGATCGACCTGAAGGGGGCGACAGCTGGCGACGGCACTCGCGCCGGATCCCTCGATGTCGCCCGGCTGCAGCGTTCCGTCCTCGAGGAATTTCTCAACGTGGGTGACGTCCGCACGGACAAGCGCATCGACTTCATCGGCGGCGCTCGCGGGACCAAGGCGCTGGAAAAGGCGGTGGATTCCGGCAAGGCCGCGGTCGCCTTCTCGCTCCACCCCGTCACCGTGGACGACCTCATGGCCATCTCGGACGCCGGCGGCATCATGCCGCCCAAGTCGACCTGGTTCGAGCCCAAGCTGCGCGACGGTCTGCTGATTCATGTCATTTGAGCGCCGCGGGAAGCGGGCAGCAGGGAGCGGGACGCCGAAGTGAAGGTTTTGATCGCCGACAAATTCGAGCAGAGCGGCATCGACGGGTTGAAGGCTGCCGGCTGCGACGTGCTGTACGAGCCCGATCTCAAAGACGAGGCGCTGACAGCCGCAATCGCGTCGAGCGGGGCGGACGTGCTGGTCGTACGCGGCACCAAGGTCACAGCGCCGATGCTGGACGCCGGACGACTGGCGCTCGTCGTCCGTGCCGGGGCCGGCTACAACACGATCGACGTGGCGGCCGCCTCCCGGCGTGGGATCTACGTGTCCAACTGTCCGGGAAAGAATGCCATTGCGGTAGCGGAGCTGGCATTTGCGCTGATTCTGTCATTGGATCGTCGAGTGCCCGAGAACGTCGCGGAGTTGCGTGCCGGCCGCTGGAACAAGAAGGAATACTCGAAGGCGCAGGGTCTCTTCGGCAAGACGATTGGCCTGCTCGGCGTGGGAAGCATCGGCCGCGAGGTCATCCGGCGCGCCGCCGGATTCGGCATGCCCGTCGTGATGTGGAGCCGGCGGTTCGACGGTCTGCGTCGCCAGATGACCGAGGACGAGGCACGTGAGCTTGGCGTGGAAGGGGCGTTCCGGCAGGTCCGGATCGATCTCGAGCCATCGCCGGCTGACGTCGCGGCGCGCTCCGATATCCTGAGCGTGCACGTGGCCCTCGACGCCGCCACAAAGGGACTCGTGAACACCGCTGTTCTGGACCGTCTGCGACGGGGCGCCATTTTCATCAACACGGCGCGCGGCGAGGTCGTCGATCACGCGGCGCTCGCTGCCGCCATCCGCGACAAGGACCTCCGCGTCGGACTCGATGTGTTCGCCAAGGAACCGGCATCAGCGACGGCTGACTTTGAGGACGAGCTGGTCCGATCGCCGAACGTCTACGGTACGCATCACATCGGTGCGTCCACGGATCAGGCGCAAGAGGCGATTGCCGCTGAAACGGTGCGAATCATCAGGAGCTACAAGGAAACCGGCCGCGTGCCGAACGTCGTGAACCTGGCCGTGCGTACTCCAGCCACGCATATGCTGGTGGTGCGCCACAAGGATCGGCCGGGCGTGCTGGCGCATGTCTTCGATCACCTGCGCCGCGACAATCTGAACGTACAGGAAACTGAAAACATCGTGTTCGAGGGTGCGGAGGCGGCCGTGGCGCGCATCAACCTCGATGGCGCGCCATCGGCGGCACTGTGCGACCGCATCAAAACACAGAACGTGGACGTCCTCGACCTCCAGGTGGTGACCCTGTAGGTTCCTGGGCTGTATCCTCCAGAGGCTTCTCGATATGACAACGACAACAACGACCACCGCTCGTATCCATAACTTTTCCGCCGGTCCGGCCGTGCTGCCCGTCGAAGTGCTCGAGCAGGTGCAGCGCGACCTCCTGTCGCTGCCCGGCGTCGGCATGTCGGTACTGGAGATCAGCCATCGTTCGGCGGCATTCGAAGAGATCCTCGAAGGATGCGAAGCGGATGTGCGAAAGCTGGCCGGGGTCCCCGACGGCTATCACGTCCTGTTCCTGCAGGGAGGTGCGAGCCTTCAGTTCTCGATGGTCCCGATGAATCTGCTCCCGCAGGGCGGCTCGGCCGACTACGTCGTGACCGGCGTCTGGGCGCAGAAGGCAGTCAAAGAAGCCAAGCGCGTCGGCTCGGTGAAGATCGCCGGATCCACCGAAGCCGACAACTTCAACCGCGTCCCCAAACAGCAGGAGCTGAAGCTCGATCCCGGCGCGGCGTACGTTCACTACACGACCAACAACACGATTTACGGAACACAGTGTTTCTATACGCCGGAGACCGGCGGCGTTCCGCTCGTCGCCGACGCATCCTCGGACATTTTCAGCAGGCCCATCGACGTGGCGAAATACGGCCTCATCTACGCCGGCGCACAGAAGAACCTCGCGCCCGCGGGCGTGACTCTCGTCATCATCCGCGACGATTTGCTCAAGCGGACGCCAGCGACGCTGCCGACGATGTTGCAGTACGGCGTGCATGTGGAGAACAAGTCGCTGTACAACACGCCGCCGGTGTTTGCGATTTACGTCATGCGGCTCGTCCTGCGCTGGCTGATCGCACAGGGCGGGCTCGACACGGTTGAACGCGCCAACACGCGAAAGGCCGACAAGCTCTACGCGGAGATCGATCGCACCGGGTTCTATCGCGGTCACGCGCAGAAGGATTCACGTTCACGGATGAACGTGACCTTCCGACTGCCAAGCGAGGAGCTCGACAAGAAGTTCGGGAAGGAGGCCACGGCGGCCGGCCTCGACGGTCTGAAGGGTCATCGCTCGGTCGGCGGTTTGCGCGCCTCCATCTACAACGCCTTCCCCGAGGCGGGTGTGGATGCGCTCGTCCAGTTCATGCAGGAATTCGAGCGCCGCCACGCCTGAGTCGAAGTGTGCAACGGCGGCCGCAATCTTCTCGCGCCCGCCGTTGGTAAGCCCTTCTTTCGCAATAGATAAAGGGATTACAGAACTCTTACAAACGAACGCGCGGGTAGCTGCTAACGTGATGCTTCCTTCATCAGAGGAGCGTCGTGTCAAAGCAGCCAGCGAACGGTCGCGTCGAGTATTCCGTTTCGTCGATCAACTGGGTCACTGCTGTGGCCATGGTGATCTTCCATGTAGCTGCAGTGGCTGCGTTCTGGTTTACGACGTGGACCAATGTGCTGGTTGCGCTGGTGCTGCACTGGTTCGCGGTCGGACTGGGTATCAGCCTCGGCTACCATCGGCTGCACACGCACCGCGGATACAAGACATCCAGGTTGTTCGAATATTTTCTGGCTGTCTGCGGGACCTTGACTCTCGAGGGCGGGCCGATCTTCTGGGTTTCCACGCATCGCATCCACCATCAGCATTCCGATCACGAGGGCGATCCGCACACGCCGCGTGATGGCGGCTTCTGGGCCCATATGGGGTGGATCCTGTTCGGAGACACCCATCACAACAATACGGCGCTCATGGCCAAGTACGCGCCCGACCTCGCGGGCGATCCGTTCTATCGCTGGCTGAACACCTATCACTACGTGCCGCTCACGTCGGTGGGACTGATCCTGCTCGCGGTTGGTGGCTGGCCCATGGTCCTTTGGGGCATCGCCTTGCGCGTCGTCGTCGGGCTGCACGGGACGTGGCTGGTGAACTCGGCGACGCACATGTGGGGCAGCCGGCGCTTCCAGACGCGTGACGATTCGCGCAACAGCTGGTGGGTGGCGCTCCTGACGTTCGGCGAGGGCTGGCACAACAACCATCACGCGCATCCGGTGTCCGCCCGCCACGGGCTGACCTGGTACGAGTTCGATATCACATGGATCACCCTGAAGGTGCTGGCGGCAATCGGCGTGGTGCGCGACGTGAAGGTGGCGAAGATTCGCCGCATGCCCGCGGAGGAAGCCGCCTAGCTTATCCTTAGGGCATGATCAGCGGCCGGCGCCGGTCGGTCATTTTTTTTACCGTCCTCGGTATCTGCCTGGTGGCCCTGGCGGTCACCCTCAACGTCAGCTGGGTCGTTCTGAACTGGCGTCGCGGCGTGCTCGCCGTGCTCGGCGTCATCTTTTTCCTCCTGATCATCGCGGGCATGGTCCTCAACACCATCTTCCTGATCCGCGAGATACGCCGGAACGAGCAGCACGACTCCTTCATCAACGCGGTTACGCACGAGCTGAAGACACCGGTCGCTTCGATTCGTCTGTATCTGCAGACGCTGCAGACGCGCGATCTGGACGAGGGCAAGCGGCGCGAGTTCTATCGGATCATGCTCGAGGACAGCGATCGATTGCTGCAGACCATCGAGCAGGTGCTGCGCGCGGGCAGCAGCGGATCGCGGCTTCGCCGCAGCGCGCGCACGCGCGTCGACCTCGGCGAGATCGTGCGTGAGTGCGTCGGGTTGGCGCGCACCCGCTTCCACCTCGATCCGCAATCGCTCGCTTACGACCAGCGTCTGACGAGCGAGCGGGCCATTGTCCTCGGCGATCCTGAAGAGCTGAGAGCGGCGATCTGGAACCTGATCGACAACGCGGTCAAGTATTCATCGGGCGACGTGGAGATTCGCGTGATCCTCGAACGGACCGAAGGACAGCGCCTGGCGGTGCGTGTGACCGACCGCGGCGTCGGAATTTCCCCGGCTGAGTTGAAGCGAATCTTCCGCCGCTTCTACCGAATTCCGGCAAGCGTCGCGATGCGGACCAAGGGGAGCGGCCTGGGGCTGTTCATCGTGCGATTGGTTGCCCGCAAGCATGGCGGCCGGGCGTTCGCCGAGAGCGAGGGGGCGGGTCAAGGCAGTACGTTCACCCTGTTGCTGCCCCTGGCAGTCGAGGCCTGAGGTGTGAACCGCACGCCGCAACGCGTCCTCATCGTCGAGGACGAGCAGCATCTGGCAGAAGGCCTGCGCTTCAACCTCGAGGCAGAAGGCTTCGGCGCCGACATCGTCGACACCGGTGAAGCGGCCATCGCCCGGCTCGTGGGCAGCGACCGGCATCCTTACGATCTCGTCGTGCTCGACGTCATGCTTCCTGGAAAGGACGGTTTCTCGGTTGTCGCCGAGTTGCGCGAAGCCAGAGAGTTCGTCCCGGTGCTGATGCTCACCGCGCGTGGGCGGCCGGAGGACGTGCTGAAAGGCTTCGCCGCCGGCGCCGATGACTATCTTCCCAAGCCGACCGAGCTGGCGATTCTGCTCGCGCGCGTCGGCGGACTGCTGCGGCGCACGCAGTGGCTGCGTCCGGCGCAGGATCGCTACGCGTTTGCCGGTAAGACCATCGACTTCGACACGCTGCAGTTGCGCGTGGACGATCGCACCCTTCCGCTCACCTTGATGGAAGCGAACCTGCTTCGCTATCTGATTGCGCACGAAGGCAAGGCGGTGTCGCGTAAGGCGATGCTGGAGGAGGTGTGGGGGGTTCGCGAGGACACCGACACGAGAGCCATCGACAACTTCATCGTGCGGTTGCGCCGCTATATCGAACGGGAGCCGGCGCGGCCGCGGCACCTGTTGACCGTCAGGGGCGTCGGCTATCGATTCGTGGCCGAGCCGAAAAGCTGACCCGGCCGTTCACTCGGCCGCGAAGGGCGCACGGCGGCGTCTGCGCCTGCGGCGCCGGCGCCGGAAGGGCCGATCCGCCGCTTCTTGTGCAGCGGGATGCGGGTTCGACCCCTGCTCTTGGATTTGTCGCCAATGCGCCACCGCATCCGGGCGATCGCCATGAATTTCCAGCCACGTGACCGCTTCCGGAAACGCAGAACGGTGCAGAAGGCCGCGCTGTGCGCGCGCCGGTCCGTCGATGTCGACCAGACGCGACTGCAGCGCGAGGATTTGGTGCAGCCTCTCGACGTCGCGGCGTGCAATCGGCAACAGACCCAATTCCACCCGCCGTTCGAGCGGATCGGCAGAGAAGCGCTGACGCCGGCCAATGAGGTCGACCGGGTAGAGCATGGTGCCGGCGAGGATGGCGTTCGTCAACGTGTCGGGAGCATCCACGAAGCGAGCGCGATAACGGTCGAGCGCGGACACGGCTCGTGTGAGAGCCTCGCGATCCGCTTCGAGCTCGGGCGTGATGACCTTCAGCAGTCCGGTGGAGCGCAGCTGTTTGAAGGCCTCCCTCGCGTGGCCCGATCGCAGGATCTTGTAGTACTCCTCGACCAGCCGTGCCGGCGCGCTGCGCGCGATCTCATGTTTGTGGATCGTGATCGACTCCAGAATGGGTTTCTCGATGGTGAACTCGAGCCGCGCGGCCAGCACGACGGCGCGCAACATGCGTACGGGATCCTCGAGGAACCGCACGTCGGGCTCACCGATCGATCGAATCACTTTGGCGTCGAGATCGCGCAATCCGCCGACGTAGTCGATGATCGAGAAGTTGGCGATGTCGTAGAAAAGCGCGTTGACCGTGAAGTCGCGCCGGAAGGCATCTTCTTCCGGCGTGCCGTAGGTGTTGTCGCGATAGATCAGCCGGTCCGGCCGTGGCGCGGCGGTGAGATTGCCGCGATTGTCGTCGGTCACGACCAGCGACTCGCTCGCTTCGGCGGCTTCGGCATCCACCTCCGCGGCCGGCAACTGCTGCCGGAAGGTTGCGACCTCGATGGTCTTGGCGCCGAATTTCACGTGCGCGAGCCGGAAGCGACGGCCGATGATCCAGCAGTTTCTGAACAGTTTCTTGACTTGATGCGGGTGCGCCGACGTGCCGATATCGAAGTCCTTGGGGCGTCGATCGAGCAGCAGATCGCGAACCGAGCCGCCGACGAGATATGCGATGTAACCGTTTTCGTGGAGCCGATAGAGAACCTTGAGGGCGTCGGGATCGATGTTGCGTCGAGAAATCTGATGCGCGGTGCGCGGGACGATGGTCGGCTCTACCATCGGCGGCGATTATAGCATCACTCTGCGCAAATGGACCAGTAACTTATTGAAAAGTAGAGAGTTAGGGCAGCGACATGGCTGTGCTACCATCCGGCATGCTCCAGCTGGTTGCCTGGGCGTTGGTCACGACGCTGACGGCCGCACCCATTGCTGACGCCGACCCGCTGGCCGAGGCTCGCCGACTGTATAACGCCGGGCAATACGACGCGGCTGAACAGGCGGCGCTGGTGGCGATGAAGCAGCCCGGGCTCGCCGAAGGCGCACGACTCGTCCTCGGCCGGGTGCACCTCGAACGATTCCGTCAGACTGCCGATCCCGCGGAACTGGCCGCGGCACGCGAAGCGCTGCGTGCGGTCGACGCGCGTGCCATCGATCAACGCGATCGGCTCGAGCTGACCATCGGCCTGGGCGAGTCGCTCTACCTGGCCGATCGCTTCGGCCCGGCCGCGGAGCTTTTTCAGCAGGTCACTCGATCGCTCGGTTGCGCTCGGACCGGTCGCACACGAGCGGCTGCTCGATTGGTGGGCCACCGCCCTCGATCGGCTTGCGCAGGGGCAGCCGCGCGAGGCCCGCGAGGAGACGTACCGTCGGATCGTACGCCGCATGGAGCAGGAGCTGGCGCTCGATCCGGGCCTGGCCCCTGCCGCCTACTGGCTCACAGCCGCGGCGCGAGGCATGGGCGATCTGGAGCGGGCCTGGGATGCCGCCGCCAGTGCCTGGGTTGGCGCTCTCCTCTCGCGCGATCGCGGCGCTTCACTGCGCGCCGATCTCGATCGCCTCATGACCCAGGCCATCATCCCCGAGCGCGCCGCGCGCCTGCAGGTTCGCGATCCCAATCAGGCCGCCTCCGGCATGCTGGCCGAGTGGGAGAAGTTCAAGGCCAACTGGAGTCGATAACCAACATTAATTTTCTCCTGATCTTCTGATCTGCCTGTAAAAGCCTCCTGGTCTCGGTCCTAGCTCTTCGCTTCTTTCCAGTTCTCGCCAATCCCGACATCCACCGTCAGCGGCACGTTCAGTTTCACCGCCGCTTCCATGACCTCGCGCACCAGCGACGCGACGCGGTCTGCGGCTTCCTTTGGCGCTTCGTAGAGCAGCTCGTCGTGAACCGTCAGGATCATTCGGGCGCCGAGATCCTGCTCTCGAAGCTTCGCGTGCACATCGATCATGGCTCGCTTGAGGATGTCGGCAGCGGAGCCTTGGATCGGGAAGTTCACCGCGCGCCGTTCCGCCTCGCCGCGTAACTGATAGTTGCGGCTGTTGACGTCCGGCACCAGGCGCCGGCGGCCGAACATTGTCGTCACGACGCTCGTTTCGCGCGCGCGGGCAAGCAGGGCGTCGATGAAGGCTCGAACCGATGGGAAGCCGGCGAAGTAGGCGTCGATGAATTCCTGCGCCGCCTGCTGGGTGACGCCGATGTCCTTGGCCAGCGTGAATGCGGTTTTTCCGTAGAGCAGCGCGTAATTGATGATCTTGGCGCGGCGGCGGAGCTCGTGCTCGCTCAGCCCGCTCGACGGACCGAAAACCTTGAGGGCGGTTCGATCGTGGATGTCCTCGCCGCGGCTGAATGCGTCGACGAGCGCTTCATCTCCTGACAGGTGCGCCAGCACCCGCAGTTCGATCTGCGAATAGTCTGCCGAGATCAGCACGTGTCGCGGATCGGCGATGAACGCGCGCCGGATCTCCCGTCCAAGCTCGGTCCTGATCGGAATGTTCTGCAGATTCGGATCGCTGCTGCTCAGCCGGCCGGTGGCGGCAACGGCCTGATTGAAGCACGTGTGCACGCGGCCGGTGTCGGGGTTGACCAGCTGCGGCAGCGCGTCGATGTAGGTTCCCTTGAGTTTCTGCAACGCGCGCCATTCGAGGATGAGGCGCGGCATCTCGTGCGCGAGAGCGAGCTCCTCGAGCACTTCGACTGCCGTGGATGCCGTCTTCGTTTTCACGTTGCGCTTCAGCGCTGGCAGATGCAGCTTGTCGAACAGGATCTTCGACAGCTGCTGCGGCGAGTTGATGTTGAACTCCTCGCCGGCCATCTCGAAAATCTGCGCGCTGCGCGTCGTCAATTCCTGCTCGACGCGAGACGACTGTGCCGTCAATGCCGGGCCATCGATGCGAATCCCGGCTCGCTCCACATCCACGAGCACGGGGATGAGCGGCAGCTCGAGGTCCGCGTAGAGTGCCTGCAGCGATTCGCGCGCGAGCAGTTCACGAAGCGGGGTCGCGAGCTGTAGCGGCAGATCTGCACGCTCGCCCGCATAGTCGAGCATGGCGCTCGTCGGCACCTCTCGGAAGGGAATGGCTTTCGCTCCGCGCCCGCAGATGTCTTCTTCCGTGAGCGCTTTGTAGCCGGCATGCTCGAGCGCGAGCTCCTCGAGAGGATGCGATGAACGCGTGGCGTCGAGCAGGTAGCTCGCCAGCATCGTGTCCATGTCGAGCCCGCGCAACTCGACGCCATGCCTGGCCAGCACGATGGCGTCGAATTTCAAATCGTGTCCGATTTTCGCGATGGCCGGATCTTCGAGAACCGGACGCAGGTGCTGCAGGGTTGCCGCCAGTTCCAGCGAGCTGGTCGAGCCGTCCTGGCGATCGTCGAAGAGACTCAGGCCGCTGCTCGAGGCCATCGGTATGTAGCGCGCCCGCCGCGGCGCCGAGGACACCACCAGACCGACGATCGCGGCGCGCATCGCTGCCGGGGCATCAGGAATCACCCGCAGGGCAAACCGCCCCGCATCCCTCAGCTCCCGAGCTATCGCCTCGACTTCCTCCAGACTGCCGACAACGGCGTAGTCCTTGCCGATCGTTTGCGCGGTCGGCGCATAGTCCATGACGAGCGTGCGGAAACCGAGCCGCGTGAACAGCTCGAAGCAGCGCTCGCGCGAGACTCCGCGGTAACGCAGGGAGTCTGCCGCGAAATCGACCGGAACATCGGTGCGGATTCGAGCCAGATCGCGGCTCTGGCGCGCGTCTTCCGCATGGTTCAACAATCCCTCGCGATACCGCTTGTTCGAGACTTCACTCGCGTGCGCGAGCAGCGCCTCGAGGTCGCCATAGGTGGCGATCAGGTCCTTCGCGCCTTTTTCACCGACGCCGGGGACACCTTTGATGTTGTCGATCGAGTCCCCCATCAGCGCCATGACGTCGACAACCTGCGAGGGCTCGACACCGAACCGCTCTTTGACGCCGGCCGCGTCGTACCACGTGCCGTCTTCTTTTGGGTTGTAGACCTTGATGCCGTCGTGAACGAGCTGGAAGAAGTCTTTGTCCCCGGTCACGATCGCCACGTCGAAGCCAGCCTGAGCCGCCTTCGTCGCCAGCGTCCCGATCACGTCGTCGGCCTCGAAGCTCCGTGACGTCAGGATGGGGACGCCCATGGCCTCGCAAGCTTCGTGCACCCACGGAATCTGTTCCGCCAGGTCGGGCGGCATCGGCGATCGATTCGCCTTGTAGTCGGTGGCCATCTCCGAGCGGAAGGTCGGTCCCGGCAGGTCGAACGAGGCGGCCAGATATTCGGGCCGGTGATCTTCGATCAACTTCCGCAGCATGGTGACGAAGATGTAGACGGCGTGCGTGGACTTGCCGCTCGGACCGGTCAACCCCGAGCCGCGCATCGCATGGTATGCGCGGTACATCTGCGAGCTGCCGTCGATGAGAAAGATGCGTGCGGAACCGGACATCAAATGGTGAAGGAGAGCCGAGACGCGTGAGAAAATGAGTATATCATTCGAAGAATGTTGCGCCGCGCGCGTGGACCGATTGCCGCGCTTGTGCTCGCGGTTCTCATCGGTTCGGCATGTGCCGGTGGCTTTTTCGGCAAGCGCTACGAGTACGAAGAGGACGTGACGATCGACCTCGACGGCTCGGCAACTCTCACGATCAACACGTCCATCCCGGCGCTGGTCGCTTTGCGCGGACTGGATCTCGACCCCGCCAACAGCCGCGTCGACCGCGACAAGATACGCGCGGCCTATCAATCTCCGGTGACCGAGGTCATGCGGGTGAGTCGACCCTGGCGCCGCAGCGGCCGGCGCTTCGTACAGATCCGGGTCAAGACGGCTGACATCCGCCGGCTCAGCGAGGCCGCTCCGTTCGCCTGGTCAAACTACCAGTTCGTTGCGGATGGTGGCGCTCACACTTTCAAGCAGATGGTGGGACCTTCGGCGCTGAAGCCGGGGAGCCTGACGAACGTCGGATGGACGGGATCGGAGCTCGTCGCCTTTCGATTGCACTTGCCGAGCCGCATACTCGAGCACAACTCCCGCGACCCCGACACGGACGAGACCAATTCGGTGCAACGCGGCAACATCGTCGCCTGGGAACAGCATCTGGCCGATCGTCTCGAGGGCAAGCCGGTTCAGATCGTCGTGCGCATCAGCAGCCAGTCGATCCTCTACCGCACGCTGGCGCTGTTCGCGAGTGCCTTCGGCGCCGCAGTTCTACTCCTCGCTGGTCTCGTCTGGTGGACGATGAAAAAGGGAGCGAGAGGTCAGTAGGTCCTGACCTCTGCATCCGTTCGCAATTCGTTCTTCACCGACAGCTCGCCACGCCCCGTCGCCAGGGAGCGCGCGAGCATCCGGTCCACGTCACTGTTGACGACGCCGGTGAGCGTCACGCGACCCCCCTCCACGATGATGTGGATGGGCGGATTCGCCATGGCTGCGTACGTCCAGAACGACGGATTGCCGTAGATGGCGCGGGAAACGCGCGACCGCAGCTCATCGTCGTAGATCGACACGGGCAGCACCGCGATGGTGCTTTTCAGCTCGCGCACGCCGTCGATGCGGCCGACGAGACGCTCGAGATCGGTTTTCTTGTAGGGCATCGTGACCTTGCCGTCGAGCGTCACGATCCCGCCGTCCACGCGACCGCTCACGTCGTCGAAGATGGTGTATTGCGCGTACTGCCGAACCGCGCGTCCCACTTCGTCTGCCACACGCAGGTCGCGACGGTCCTGAGCAACAGCGCCGACGGCGAGCGTGCTGAAAAGCATCGCGGCGGCGGCAACGAACTTCATCCGGGCTTTCATCTGACCAACCTCCGACCGCGCATTGCGCGGCCCCTCAGCAGGCGCTTTCGGGTCACTGCCCCTTCCAGGGGCAAAGAGGGTGCCAGTGATTTCCCGCGAAAATGGCGGGGGTCAGATCTTGTTTCTTGCGAAAATTGAGGACACTTTGTCCCCAATTTTTGCAAGAAACAAGATCTGACCCCCTCAGAGCATGGTGATCGTCAGGATTCCCGCGCCGATAAGCACGAGCTGGCGGAACGGCCCGCCCTCGACGCCACCACGATGCAGATCGGGGATGAGGTCGGACATGGCCACGTAGAGAAAGCTGCCCGCCGCAAACGACAGGACGTAGGGCAGGACGCCCGGCAGCGATTGTGAGGTCGCCAGCATCACGATCGCCCCCAATACCCCGCCGGCGGCGGAGACGATGTTCAAGGTGAAGGCCTTCGTCCGCGAGTACCCGGCGCGAAGTAGGATGGCGAAATCTCCCACCTCTTGAGGAATCTCGTGCGCGGCAACCGCGAGCGCGGTCGTCACGCCGAGCGGCACGGACGTCAACACGGCCGCGGCGATCAGGGCCCCGTCGACAAACGTATGAAACGCGTCGCCGATGATCACCAGCGACGCCGCGCTGCTCGTGTGGACCTCGCATTCCTGCGAGTCGTGGCAATGACGCCAGAGCACGAGCTTTTCGAGCAGAAAAAACACCAGCACGCCGCAGAGCAGGGCGCCCAGAGCATTCGTCGGCGGCAGCGAAGACAGCGCCTCGGGCAGCAAGGCGAGCAGCGCCACCCCGAGTAGCGTGCCGACGGCGTAACTAATGAACCAGGGGACGAGTCGGATGCGGAGAGCGTCGCCGATGAGGAGAAACGTGGAAGCGGTCAGGAGACCGCCGAGGCTCCCGAGCACGCTGAGCCCCACGGCGGCTGCGTATGTATACACCGCCGAAGATCATACTTCTGCTTGCGATCTTCTCTTAGCGCGCTTCTTCCTTCGTCTTTCTTCGTCCTTCTTCCTTTCTTATGACGCCGTCGACGCCATGTAGCCACGGCGAGCGCGCACTCGATATGTGCCGTTGGTGACTTCGAGACGGATGGTGTGCCAGCGCCCATCTTTCTGCGCGGCCGCCGGGTAGCCGATGTAGTACTGCTTGCTCAGCTCGTCGGCAATGCCGCGCGTCGCCGGATCGAGATCGCGTGCGTAACGGACGATCTCGGTGCGGCCGCCGCTGTCGTCCGTCATGTCGCGCAGCGCGGCGACATTGACGCGATCGTCCACGCCGCGTGCGTAGCCGCGGGTGCGTGGCTGCTGCGGCGGACTCGGATAGAGCGGACTGCCACCTGGCGGCCGGCGTCGTCCGGGCATCGGAAAAGGCATGGGAATCGGCAGTCGGGGTGGCTGACGAGGCGGCACGTTGATGCCGCCTGGCTGCCGCCCGCCGTACTGCGTAGTCGGGGCGTTGCTGTCGATGCCGACGGCATAGACGAGCACTTCGCTCTCGCGAATCTGTTGCTTCAGATCTCGAATGCTCACTTCGCTGCTCGTGTCGTTGCCGTCCGAGATGACGAGCAGCGCCTTCTTCTTGTGGCGGCCGCTCTGTGCCAGCGGGATCGCCTCGGACACGGCGTCGTACATCGCGGTCCCGCCGCGAGGGAACAGCCGGCCCAGCTCCGAGCGCACCCGCGCGCGGTCTTTCGTCCACCCCTGAACGAGCTCGGCGTTCGAATCGAAGCGATAGAGGAACACCTCGTCCTCGGGTCCGAGCAATTGGAACAGGAAGCGATCGAGCGCCTCGCGCGCGGCGAGCATTTTTTCACCGTCCATGCTGCCGCTCGTATCGAGCACGATGCCCAGGCTGACGGGAACGCGCTCGCTGTTGAAGTGGGTGATCTCCTGCAGCTGTTCGTCCTCGAAGAGACGGAAGTCTTCCTTGTTCAGTCCGGACACGAAGCGGCCGGTGCTGTCGATGACGGTCGCGTTGACGTTGATCAGCTCGACGCCGGTGCGAAACCGGAACGACTGCGGACCTTGCTGCGCCTCCCTCGGCTGCTGCGCCACGAGCGTCGAGAATGCCGTGGCCACGACGAGAGGGATGACGGCGATGGTTTTGACTTTCATGGGGTACCCCAACCGGCGCGACTCATTCACCCGTTCTGGCGAGCGTGCCCGCTGCCCGCCGATCGACATGCGCGATAACTTGACCGTCTTCGCTGCGGAAGCCGATGCGGTACCTGGCAACCGCCGACGTCACCGGTACCGCCACGACGAACGGCGACTCGTCGCCGGCGGCGAGCGTCGAGAAATCCAGTGGCGCTCTTCCGCTGGCCAGAAACGTTCCGTCCGCGGCGAAGAGAAAAGCCGTGGCCACGATGCGCGCCAGAGGTGCGCCGCCGCGTGGGTTCTGCACGAGACCGGTGATCACCAGACGCCCTGTTTCCGACGTGTGTCGCAATGACAGTAGCTCGAGCGGCGCGGGGGTTGTCGATGCCGCCGCGGGCGCGGCTGTTACCTCTCCACCGCGCGGCAACAGCAGGTAGCCGGCGATGAGCACGACGGAAGCCATCGCGGCCGCAGCAATGGCCCGTCGGCCCCACGGAGCTGGCTCGCGATCACCGGTGAACATCGGTCGGGATGGCGCGTCGGCATCCTCGTAGGTGTCGAAGTCGTCGAACGCGATCGGCGCCGGCGCGATCGGATCGCTCCCATCCGCCGCCAGTTGTTGCAGCGCCATCACGCGCGCTTCGGAGCGGCGTTGCTCCTGACGATACGCCAGCATCAGGGCAATGCCCGCCGCTACCGCCACCGCCACGGCGCAAATCGTTGTGAGCAGGAGGATGGTGTTCATGGGGGTCCTACCGTAGCTTGAACTCTACTGCGACTTCGACGAGAACGTCGACGGGTGTTCCGTGCCGGCGTGCGGGAGAAAACCGCCACTGGCGAACCGCGTCGACAGCACGTTGATCCAGTCCCGAACCGAGCCTTTGGACGATCGACACCTGGCCGACGCTGCCATCGGACCGGACGACGATTTCGAGAACGACATCTCCCTCGACACCGAGCCGTCGGGCCTCCTCGGTGTATTGCGGCTTGACCTCGCGCACCAGGGACGGGGCCGCAATGCCGCTGCCGGGCCGGTACGGTCCACCTCCCGTGCCGCCGCCTTCACCCTCGCCGATCCCAGGACCTTTGCCTTCACCCATTCCGCTTCCCTTGCCGGTGCCCGATCCGCCACCGGCACCAGGTCCCTGACTCGGGGGCATGGCTGGAGGTTTTTCCACGACGCCGGGCAGATCGCGTGGATCTTGCGGCGCCGGAGCGACGGGTGCCACCACTGGTGGCACGGGTGATGTTTGCGCGATCACGGGCACATCCGGTGGTTTCTCGACCGGACGCGGCTCCGGCGGCCGCACGGGTTTCGGAGGTGTTTCCGTCTTGGCACGTTTGGGTTCGGTGCGAACCGGGCTCCTCAGCGCGCTCTTTCCTTTCAGCTCGGCGCGCGCGGGTGGTGTTGGTTGGCGCAGCCCACCACCTCCGCCACCCCCACCAGGTCCTGGGATCGCCACGAACACCAATCGCATGTGGCTAGGCCTGACCGGGTTTTCAGCCGCCGCCGTTCGCAGTCCGAAAGCCGTGAGCAGGACGATGCCGGCCACGAAGGCGGCATGAAGGGCACTTGACGCGGCGTAGGGAGCAGGCGAAAAGCGCTCGGTTCGTTCCGGCACCTGAAACAAAGCCGGCTGTCTGACTGGTTCGCTGGATCGGCCGGTCAACAAACGCGTCGCACGAACCGCTTCGCTTTCCGTCAAGAACCGCCTGCCGACCGTCGATACCTGCGCGGAGGCAATGAGCCCGAGGACATCACGGACGGGTACCGAAGCGGCGCGGGCAACCTCGCGAACGCTGTAAACCTCGCCGACCTCAACAGGCAGTGAAGCTTGGGACATGCCGGTACGGGACTCGAACGGGCAAAACACTTGCCGAGCGACGGACTACGCCATCTCACAATTTCGGCCGACAATCGATTGAACTGTTGGCGGCGCAACACTTTCCCTGTGCTCTGGAATGGACAGCCAGACGCGGGAATGGGACAGAGCACGTTGCCCGAGCACGTGCGGGCACGCAGCACGCGGCACCTGACCGTCTAACTCTGCCGTTATTCGTTCGCCTTGATGCCCTCGACGAACTGCTGGCCTCCGCGCTCGGCGAGCGGGCGGGCGGCGCGGAAACCTGCCGCGTCGAGAACGTGGCTGGCGCCTCCGCTCCGGCCGTACCTGAGGATCCACCGGAGGAGTAGCTCCGAGCAGACCTCCGAGCAGGCTCTGTGTCTTGCCCTCGATCACGACAGCGCGGCCGCCGGGTCGCAGGACTCGATGCACTTCCTGCGCGCAGCGGAGACGCTCCTCGGGAGACAGCGCGTTCAGCACGTCACGGACCACGACGACATCGAACGCGTGGGGATCGAATGGCAGCATGGACCAGGGTGCTGTGAACGACTCGATGAGATGACCGTCTCGCTCGACGGCGGTTGCCGAAGCCGACGTCACCGCCGGGCTCGCATCCACGACAACCGTTCGACCGGTCAACCCGGCCTTGCCGGCCAGGGCGCCGATGAGGGCGGTATCGCTTCCGCCCAGCACCAGCAGCCGATCGGCGAGCTTCACGCCCGACATGGTCACCGCCAGGGGATCGAGCTGCGATTTTCGAAGCCAGCGCATGCATGAATCCGTGAAGAAAACGATCCCGGCGAGGGGGATCGAGGTCGTCAAATCGCAATGATATAGTCGCCGATCGTGAAAAACGCGCCGAAAATCGCAGATGCTCGCGGCAAACTTGGGCATCCTCCTCGTAGGAATGGGGGCGGTGAGCACGACCACCATTGGCGGTGTGCTCGCGATACGGAAGGGACTGGCGAAGCCCTACGGTTCGCTCACCCAGATGGGGACCGTAAGGCTCGGCAAACGGACGGAAGCAAGATCCCCGCGGATTGCCGACTTCGTTTCGCTGGCCAAACTCGACGATCTGGTGTTCGGTACGTGGGACATCTTCGAAGACAACGCCTACGAAGCCGCCAAAACGGCCGGGGTGCTCGAGACCTCGCTCCTCGATCAGATCAAGCCCGAGCTCGAGCAAATCCGCCCCTGGCCCGCCGTGTTCGACCGCCGCTACGTGAAGAGGCTCGACGGCCCGAACGTGAAGAAGGGCGCCAACAAGCGCGAGCTGGCCGACCAGCTGCGCGAGGATATCCGCAGGTTCAAGAGCCAGCACGCGCTGGATCGTCTGGTTCTGATCTGGTGCGGCAGCACGGAGATCTACCTGACGGAGACGGCGGCCCACGCCAGTCTCGCGTCGTTCGAAAAGGCCCTCGAGGCCAACGACGACTCCATCCCGTCGAGCATGGTGTATGCCTACGCGGCGATAAAGGAGGGCATCCCCTACGCCAACGCCGCCCCGAATTTGAGCGCCGACATTCCAGCCCTGTTGCAACTCGCCCAGGAGACTGGCACTCCCGTCGCGGGCAAAGACCTGAAGACCGGACAGACGCTGATGAAGACGATGATCGCGCCGGGACTCAAAGCGCGACTGCTGGGTGTCGAAGGGTGGTACTCAACAAACATCCTGGGCAACCGCGACGGCGAAGTCCTCGACGATCCCGAATCGTTCAAGACGAAGGAAGAGAGCAAGAAATCGGTCTTGGACTATATTTTCCAGCCCGATCTCTACCCCGACCTGTATAAGAAGTTGTGTCATGTGGTCCGCATCAACTACTACCCGCCCCGCGGCGACAACAAAGAGGGATGGGACAACGTTGACATCTTCGGCTGGCTCGGATACCGCCATGCAGTTGAAGATCAACTTCCTGTGCCGCGACAGCATCCTTGCGGCTCCGATCGTTCTTGACACGGCGCTCTTTCTCGATCTGGCGAAGCGCTCCGGGATGGCCGGCATCCAGGAATGGCTGTCCTTCTACTTCAAGAGTCCGATGCACGCACCCGGGTTGTATCCGGAACACGACCTGTTCATTCAGTTGATGAAGTTGAAGAACACTCTGCGATATCTTCGCGGCGAGGATCTCATCACGCACCTCGGTCTGGAGTACGACGACTGATGTCAGACAGGCTGCAGCCGGCATTCTGGGGTGGGCTTTTCATCGGCGTGTTGTCGGCGCTGCCACTCGTGCAGGCCGGCAATTGCTGCTGCTGCCTGTGGGTCGTCGCCGGTGGTGTGCTGGCCGCATATCTGCGCCAGCAGCAGTCGCCCTACGGCATCCCTGCCTCGGAAGGCGCCCTCGTTGGGCTGATGGCCGGTTTGATTGGCGGAATCATCACCGTCATTCTTTCGATTCCCATGCAGGCCGTCACCGGACCGATGCAGCAGCGCATGCTGGATTGGGTGCTGTCAAACAATCCGGACATGCCGTCTGAAATCCGCGACGCCATCGAGCGTGCGTCCGGCGATGCGGGTTTCCACGCCATCGGTTTCGTCTTCAGCCTCGTCTACTACATCGTCGTCGGTCTGATTTTCGGCATGCTCGGCGGTCTGCTGGGAGTGGCCATCTTCAAGAAAAACGCACCGCCGCCCCCGCCGCCGCCTCCGCCGTTCGGGACTGTGGATGTGCTGCCGCCGGAGGCCTGAACCCTAACGTTTCCGCTCAGTCCGCCCGAAAATAGCAAGGTCCAAACCTGCCGGGGCGTGACACGCTACGATAGTCGCATGTCTGAAATCGATGCCCTGCTGAAGGAAGAACGTCGCTTCCCCCCGCCTCCGGCCTGGCGAACGACCGCCAACGTGTCGGATCCAGAGGTTTACAGTCGAGCTGCGTCCGATCCCGAAGCGTTTTGGGCCGAATTCGCCCGCCAGCTGGAGTGGATGCGCCCCTGGGACGAGGTGTCGCGCTGGAAGTCGCCTCATGCCGAGTGGTTCGTCGGCGGCAAGCTCAACGTTAGTGTGAATTGCATCGATCGCCACGTGCGCACGGCCCGGCGGAACACCGCGGCGATCATCTGGGAAGGGGAACCGGGCGATCGTCGGACGCTCACTTACTGGGACCTGTTGAGGCAGGTCGGCACATTCGCCAACGTGCTCAAGTCGTTGGGCGTGAAGAAGGGAGACCGTGTCGCCCTCTATCTGCCGATGATTCCGGAGTTGGCCATCGCCATGCTGGCCTGCGCGCGGATCGGCGCTGTCCACAGCGTGGTCTTCGGCGGATTCAGCGCCGAGTCGCTGCGCGACCGGATCAACGACGCGCAAGCCGTCCTGTTGGTTACTGCGGACGGAGGCTACCGTCGAGGCCAGGTGGTCCCGCTCAAGCAGATGGCCGATGAGGCGCTCCGCGAGACGCCGTCGATCAAGAACGTCGTCGTGGTGCAGCGACAGGCAGGCGCGCCGATTCCGGTGGACATCAAGGAAGGCCGCGACCACTGGTACCACCGTCTGGTTCAGCATGCCGATCCGCACTGCGAGCCCGAAGCCATGGACTCCGAGGACATGCTCTACATCCTCTACACGTCCGGCACGACCGGGAAGCCGAAGGGCATCGTGCACACGACAGGTGGATACCTCGTAGGTACCTACGCCACGACGAAATGGGTGTTCGACCTCAAGGACACCGACGTGTATTGGTGTACGGCTGACATCGGCTGGGTCACCGGACACAGCTATGTGGTCTACGGGCCGCTCGCCAACGGCGCAACGGTACTGATGTACGAAGGTGCACCGGACTGGCCGCAGAAGGATCGCTTCTGGGAGCTCATCGAACGCTATGGCGTGACGATTCTTTATACCGCGCCGACGGCGATCCGCGCCTTCATGCGATGGGGTACGGAGTGGCCGGCGCGGCGCGATTTGGGCAGCCTGCGACTGCTCGGCTCGGTTGGCGAGCCAATCAATCCGGAAGCCTGGATTTGGTACCACGTCAACATCGGCCGTGAACGCTGCCCGATCGTCGATACGTGGTGGCAGACCGAAACTGGCGGAATCCTGATCACGCCGCTGCCGGGCATCACCAGCACGAAGCCCGGCTCGGCGACGCAGCCGTTTCCGGGAATCTCGGCGGAGATCCGCGACGCGCAGGGAAAACGAGTCGACACCGGCGGCGGACTCCTCGCGCTCACACGCCCGTGGCCGTCCATGCTGCGGGGGATCTACGGCGATCCCGAGCGTTTCGTGCAGACGTACTTCAGCCGCTGGAACGACGGCGTCTATTTCACGGGTGACGGCGCACGCCGCGATGAGGACGGTTTCTACTGGCTGCTCGGTCGAGTAGACGACGTGTTGAATGTTGCCGGACATCGGCTGGGCACGATGGAAGTGGAGAGCGCGCTCGTCGATCATCCGAACGTCGCCGAGGCGGCGGTGGTGGGACGCCCTCACGAGATCAAGGGACAGGCGGTCGCGGCGTTCGTCACCGTCAAGGAAGGCGTCAAGCCTTCCGCCGCACTGATCGACGAACTGAAAGATCACGTCGTCAAGAAAATCGGGGCAATCGCACGTCCCGATCAGATTCTGTTCGCCGCGGATCTTCCGAAAACACGGTCGGGGAAGATCATGCGCCGCCTGCTGCGCGATATCGCCGAAGGGAAGGCGCTTGGTGACACGACTACGCTCGCAGATCCGAACGTCGTGGCCCGGTTGAAGTCGGAGTACGAAGAGAAGGAAGGATGACTGGAATCGAACTGTCGGAAGACGGCTGCGTGCTCGTGGAGGTGCGCCGCGGGATGATTCTGCCGCGGTTGTCCGCCGTCGTGGTGATCGAACCGCCGTTCTGGCCGCCCTCCAGCCTGGAGTCCCTTCGGCGGCGGAAGCGCTTCTCGCCACAGGCGCGTGTCGTCTCCTGGAGTCCGGATGAGGCGACGCTCAAAGCCTTAACCGATGCCGGCTTCACGATCGAAACGATCATCAGCCCCGAGCGCGCGCTGGCAATCCTGGCTGCCGAGCGCGAGCATGGTCCTTCTGACGCCACGGCCTGGGCGGCGCTGTCGCGCCGAGGCGCCGTGTTTGCGATCGTCCGTCGTGGTGAAGTCTTGTACTCGCGTCGGGTCGAGTGGCGGTACAAGATCGTCACGCGTCCGAATCAGCAACTGCTGCAGCGATACCTGTTCGTCTCGCACCTGGCGCCGGAGATCCAGGAGGGCATCAGGGTCGTGGGCCGCCAGCTTGGCGTGAAGGTCGACGGCGTGGTCATGTGCGGAGATCTTCCCGACCTGCGCCTGCTGGCGAAACCGCTGGCCGAGGAGCTCAACCTCGAGACCGAGACACTGGATTCGCTGGACGACCTCGATGTCACGCCGTCCGCAATGGCCGACCGGGCCGTGGACTACGCGCCCGCGCTGCGTCTGGCCACCGCCGTGACGTTCTTGCCGCCCGTCGATACCCCTCGCCGGGGTCGGTGGTTTGGCCGGGCGGCGGCGACCTTTGCGCTCCTTCTTGGTGTGGCCCTTGCGGGACGCTTCCGCCTCCTGGCCTGATGAAACACCCGCCCTGAACGTAACGTATTATTCAGCTTATGGGCCTGATTGAAACGCGCGACCTGTGGAAGACCTACGTCATGGGGCAGGAAGAGATTCACGCCCTGCGCGGGGTTTCGGTGCAGATCGAGCGTGGCGAATACGTGGCCATCATGGGCCCTTCCGGTTCCGGCAAGTCCACGCTGATGAACCTCGTGGGCTGCCTCGACACCCCCTCGAAGGGGAGCTACCTGCTCAACGGGAAGGAGGTCGCATCGATGAACGATGACGAGCTCGCCCGTATCAGGAACGAGGAAATCGGCTTCGTGTTTCAGACGTTCAATCTGCTGCCACGCGCCACCGCCTTGCACAACGTGGAGCTCCCGCTGATCTACGCCGGCATGCCGGCGAAGGAACGACAGGATCGCGCGAAGCAGGCGTTGGAGAAAGTCGAGCTGATGTCGCGGGCGACGCATCGGCCGAACGAGCTGTCCGGCGGCCAGCGGCAGCGCGTCGCCATCGCGCGCGCGCTCGTCAACAATCCTTCCATCCTGCTCGCTGACGAGCCGACCGGCAATCTGGATTCAAAGACCGGCAACGAGATCATGGGCGTCTTCGAACGGCTGCATTCAGGTGGGAACACCATCGTGCTGGTCACACACGAGGCGGACATTGCCGCCTATGCGCACCGGGTCATCTCGATCCGCGACGGGCAGGTTGAGAAAGACGTTCGCCGGGCGGCGTAGCTTCTCCAGCGTCAGCTCGAAGATTCCAGATACTTCACGAACACGACTTCGTTCCGCTTTTCGTTGTACAGCAATTCATCCACGCTCGCGCGAACGCTGAGCAACCCGAATCCTCCCGGTCTCAGTCCCTTCTCTTCGCGAACCAGCATGTGCGCGATGGGATCGTCCGGCGGCTGCCCGACGGCCGCGTGCGGAAGCTCATCGACGTTGAAACCCTGGCCCGGGTCGGCGATCCGATACATGATCATGCGCTTCGCGCGGAGGTAGGCAATGCGCACCTTCCGCGTCGGATCCAGCCGGCCTCCCCATTCGACGGCATTCAATAGCAGCTCGCGGAAGGCGTAGCCGATCGATTCGCGCAGGTCGGCCGGCAGATCGGTGTCGAGGTGTGACATCACGGTCTGGATGTGCTCAGCCGCCTGACGAGTGCAGGGCACAACGATCTCGACCCAATCCGGGCGCGCCGATGTCACCTCGATCTCTGGCGGTTCTGGCGCCTCGAGCACATCACGCACGGTCT
Organism: uncultured Acidobacteriota bacterium; assembly: GCA_963804245.1. Taxonomy (GTDB): domain Bacteria; phylum Acidobacteriota; class Vicinamibacteria; order Vicinamibacterales; family 2-12-FULL-66-21; genus CAWDPQ01. The sequence continues at coordinate 526,206 of CAWDPQ010000020.1, read as the reverse complement.
GGAGCAGCACGGCGGATTCGACTGGCTTGTGCACGTACCTGAATGCCTGCTCGCGCACGGCCTTGAGCAGCGTTTCTGGTGCGTCATCCGAGGTCATCACGACGATGCGTGGCCGCGTCTTGTCGTTGCGGAGCCGGCTGAGGAGGTCGAGCCCATTCATCCGCGGCATCCAGACGTCGAGGAGCAGCACATCGAATCGTCCAGCCTTCAGCGCCTTCAGCGCTTCGACGCCATCTTTGGCCACCGAGGTCGTGAAGCCCGCTCCGGTCAACACCTTGCTCAGAACATGGCGCGTGGTTCGATCGTCATCGACGACGAGTATCCTGCTCACGATCGACCCCGCTTTCTCTGTGACGTTCGCTTCCGCCCGCGTCCCGAGCCTTTTCGATTACGTCGTTTTCCCACGAGACCGGCGGCCATGAAGGCTTTCTCCAGACGCTCCAGGTTCTGTCGCAAGTCTTTGTACGCGCGCTTGGCATCGGCCAGATTGCCTGAGCGTCCGATTCGCTCGAGCTCGGCGGCGGATTCCCGACCCGCCGGCGAACCGACGGTCGCAATCGCACCCTTGAGAGCATGCGCGGCCATGCGGAGCGCCTCGCCGTCCTTCCGCCGCAATGCGTGTTCGATGCGGCGCAACGACGACGGGTAATCCGAGCGGAACATCGAAACGACCTGCCTGAGGAGCTGGCGATCCTGCCCGGTGTAGGCGAGACACAGCCTGCTCGTCGAAGATCGCACCGGACTCGGGTTGAGCGGGTTTCGTTGGCAGGGCGTTCCCCGCGCCGGCTCCGAATTTCTCGACTGTCGCGAGCAGCAGCTCGACGTCGATGGGCTTCGACAAGTAGCCGTCCATGCCAGCCGCGAGGCAACGTTCGCGGTCTCCCTGCATGGCGTGAGCCGTCAACGCGATGATTGGGAGGTGCCGCCCATCGGGCGACTCCTTTTGACGGATCGCTTGAGTTGCTTCGAAGCCGCTCATCTCCGGCATCTGCAGATCCATCAGCACCACGTCGAACTTGCCGCCGCGCGCTGCGCTGATTGCGTCGACCGCCGCCCGGCCGTTCTCTACCGCCTTCACTTTGTGCCCGCGCTTGTGGAGCAGCGTCGTCACCAGCTTCCGGTTGACCATGTTGTCTTCGGCCACCAGAACTCTGAGCGCTCGACGGCGAGACGCAACGTCGGGTGGGGCGGCGTCCCCCTCGTGCGTGCGCCGGGTGGAGACACCGAACAGCGTGGCGAGAGCATCGAGCAGATCCGAATGCTTGACCGGCTTGCTCAGATACGCGTCCACGCCTACCTTGCGACAGCGCGCCGAATCGTCGGGCTGTCCGATCGACGTGAGCATCACGATGGGTGTCTGAGCGATTCGATGATCGTGCTTGATTCGCTTCGCCAGCATGAAGCCGTCAACGTCTGGCATCTGGCAGTCGGAGATCATCACGTCGAAGCGCTCGCCGCCGGCCGACGCTTCGTGCAAGGCGTCGATAGCCTCCGCCGCGGCGCTGACCGTCGTCGGCTTCATGTGCCAGCTGGCCAGCATCTCTTCGAGAATGCGGCGATTCGTGGCGTTGTCGTCGACGACGAGGACGCGGAGACCTTCGAGGCCGGTCGGTCGCTCTCGCGACGAGCGAATGGTCGGCACGGTGGGGGTATCGAAAACAGCCGTGAAGTGGAACGTACTGCCACGTCCGACCTCGCTCTCGACCCACATGCGGCCGCCCATCAGTTCGACCAGGCGGAGTGCGATCGCCAGCCCGAGGCCGGTGCCGCCGTAGCGGCGCGTCGTGGAGCTGTCGGCCTGAGTAAACGCTTGAAAAATCTGACGCTGCTTGTCGGCTGCGATGCCGATACCGGTGTCGGTCACCGCGAAGTGCAGCGTCGCGTTGGCCGCGGACGTGTTCTCGACTGTGACCCGCAGCACGACCTCTCCCTCGTCAGTGAACTTGACGGCGTTCCCCATGACGTTCAAGAGCACTTGCCCCAGCCTGCCCGGATCGCCGAGCAGCACGTCGGGGACATCGGCGGCGATGTGGCACGCCAGCTCGAGTCCTTTTTCGCTTCCGCGCAGCGCCAGCAGCTTGGCGGTGTCGCCCACGGTCTCCCGCAGTTCGAACTCGGTCCGCTCGAGATCGAGCCGGCGCGCCTCAATTTTCGAGAAATCGAGAATGTCGTTGATCAGTTCGAGCAGCGCATCGGCCGAGGACTTCACCGTCGTCAGGTAGTCACGCTGTTCGCTCGTCAGCTTGGTCTGCAGGGCCAGTGCCGTCATGCCGAGGATCGCGTTCAACGGCGTCCGGATCTCATGACTCATGTTGGCGAGGAAGGCACTCTTCGCTTCGGTCGCTTCTTCCGCACGCCGCTTCGCCAGCTCGAGCTCCTTGACGAGCTGCGCGAGTCGTGACGCCTGGTCCTCGAGCTCTCGCTGCGTCGTCTCGAGCTCGCGCGCGTAGGAGGCCATCGTCTCTTCCGCGGCCTTGCGCTCGGTGATGTCGCGAGCGGCCGCGTAGAGCATCTGCTTCTCCGGGTACGGCGTGGATGTCCAGAGCAGCCAACGTATCGTGCCGTCTTTGTGGAGATAGCGGTTTTCGAAGTAGAGCACCTCCTGTCCGGTGTCCAGCTTCTCGGCTTCGGCAACCGTGGACTCGCGATCGTCGGGATGCACGAAGTTCATGTACGGCTGCGCCAGCAACTCCGCTTCGCTGTAGCCCAGGATGCGGTGCCACGCCGGATTGACGCGTTTGAAATAGCCGTCGAATCCGGCGATGCACAACATGTCGAGCGACAATGTGAAGAACCGATCGAGCTCTTCCTGCGCGTGCCTGCGATCGATGAACAGCCCAATCTGGTTGCCCACACTCGTGAGCATCGAGAGCAGGCCTTCATCGGGCGCGCGGATTTCGCCGCTGAAAAACTCCATCACGCTCAGAACTTCGCCGCGAAGGAGAATCGGGAAGCCGAAGGCGCTGTGCAGCCCTTCACGAGCGGCGATTGGCGCTCGAGGGAAATTGGGGTCCTCTACGACATCGGGGATCCAGTTGGGCTGACCCGTGGCCCAGACCCGCCCCGGAAGTCCGACGCCGCGCGGGAATGAAGTGGAACGGCTGATTGCAAGGAATTCTGGCAGGCGTACCGATGGGGACTGCCAGACTTCCGCACAGCGCAAGACGCTGGCATCGCGATCGATGGTCCACAGCGCGCCGTGGTGCCACCCGAGCGCTTCGCAGATCGCTTCGAGAATTCGTGGCACCGCCTCGGCGAAGGTCGCCGCTTCGACCAGCGCGCGTGCCACGAGATGCTCGGCGGTGAGGCGCCGCTCCGTGACATCACCGACGCTCAGCGCGTGCGGAGTCGCCATGGTTGGAGGGGGGATTATAGTGCGTCGCGCGTGAATAGTCGCGGCGCGAATGTAACCGATCTACACCGCGGCGAAGTGCCCGGAAGAGACCTCCCGCAGCGGCGCGGCGCGATCGAAGGACTTGGGATCGAGGATGACGCGCGCGCGCGGCGCGCTCGGATCGAGGACGGGAATCGCCGAAAGCAGCGCGCGCGTGTAAGGATGCGCCGGCGACTTGAACAACGTGTCCGTGTCTCCCATCTCGACGATCCGGCCGCGATACATCACGGCGACACGGCTGCAGATGTGACGGACGAGCCGCAGATCGTGAGCGATGAACAGATAAGTCAGCTGCAGCCGTTGCTGCAGCTCCATCAGCAGATTGACGACCTGTGCCTGAACCGATACGTCAAGCGCCGAGACAGGTTCGTCGGCGATGATGAGCGACGGATTGAGCGCCAATGCTCTCGCCAGACCAATCCGCTGGCGCTGGCCGCCGCTGAACTGATGTGGGTACAGCGCGAGCTGGGACGGATCGAGTCCGACGAGGGTGAAGAGCTCCTCGACGCGCTGTCGTCGCTCCGCTTTGCGCCCCATTCCGTGGATCACCAGCGGCTCTTCGACGATGTCGCGTACGCGCATGCGTGGGTTGAGCGACGAGTACGGATCCTGAAAGACAATCTGCATCTGGCGGCGCGCCAGCCGCAGGCGTTCGCGCGAGAAGCGCAGCACGTCTTCGCCCTGAAATCGGATCTCTCCTGACGTGGGCTCGATCAAGCGCAGTACGCAGCGGCCGGTCGTCGTCTTGCCGCTGCCGGATTCCCCGACCAGACCGAACGTTTCACCTGCGTCGATCGCGAAGCTGACGCCGTCGACGGCGCGAACGGATTGCCCGGGCCGTCGAAAGCCGAAGAAACCTGGCGGGCGCACGAACTCCTTGACCAGATCTCTGATGTCGAGGAGTGGCGTCATACGCGAGCTGCGGCGTCCGCTTCGGCGCTGTGCTCGACCGTCGGTCCGTACAGATAGCACTTCACGCCACGCCGGCTGCCGAGGCTCGTGGTTCCGGGATGAGCCGCCGCACAAGGTTCGAACCGACGCGGGCACCGAGGCGCGAACGAACATCCTGGCGGCAAGGCGCCGAGCGGCGGCACCGATCCAGGAATCGCAGTCAGCGGCCTGCCGCGCGTGCCGCTGGGAATCGAGGACATCAGCCCTTGCGTGTAGGGATGCTTCGGATCGTCGAACAACGCCTTCACCGGCGCTTCCTCGACGATGCGACCGGCGTACATGACGCCAACACGATCCGCCATCTGCGCGACGACACCGAGGTCGTGCGTAATCAGCAGCAGCGCAAGCCCGAGCCTGCTGCGCAGGTCCTGCAGCAGCTCCAGAATCTGTGCCTGGATGGTGACGTCGAGCGCCGTCGTGGGCTCGTCGGCGATGAGCAGTGCGGGCTCACAGGCAAGCGCCATCGCGATGAGCGCCCGCTGACGCAACCCGCCCGAGAGTTGGTGCGGGTACTCGCGCACGCGCCGTGCCGGTTCAGGAACGCTGACGGCGTCGAGGAGCTCGATCGCCTTGTCCCGGGCCGTGCGCCTGGTGGCGCGCCCATGGATCCGCAGCGTTTCTTCGATCTGGCTGCCGATCGTGAACACCGGATTGAGCGCGGTCATCGGCTCCTGGAACACCAGTCCGATCTCGGCGCCTCGGATCTGCTGCATCTCGCGCTCGGAGAGTCCAAGCAGATCGCGCCCGCGAAAGACGATGCGCCCACTCGCGATGCGTCCCGGCGGCTGAACGAGCCGCATGATCGAGAGCGCCGTGATCGATTTGCCACTGCCGGATTCGCCGACGAGGCAGAGCGTCTCGCCCTTATTGAGGTCGAAGCTGACGTCGATGACTGCGGGAAGGAACCGCCGGTTCAGGTCGAATCCCGAGGTGAGGTGCTCAACCGACAGAAGCGGGGACTCTGCGGGTCGAGCCCCCGAGCCCCGAGCCCCCGAGTCCCGGTCCGATTCACCCATCAATTTCCTTGTGCTCGCCGAAGACGGACCGCAGCGCATCGGAAATTTCACCGACGGTCGCTCGTGATTCGACGGCCCGGATGAGCGGCGGCATCAGGTTCGATCCGTCGCGCGCGGCAACGGTGACCGCATCGAGGGCCCCGCGCCAAGCGGTCGCGTCGCGTGATGCGCGCACCGACTGCAGACGTACCTTCTGACGTTGCTCGATCTCGGCATCGATTCTCAGGACGTCGATCCCTTCGTCGCCGTCCGCGGCGTAGCGATTGACCCCGACCACCACGGCCGCTCCGGAATCTACCTGTTGCTGGGCCCGATAGGCGGCATCCTGGATTTCCCGCTGGATCATTCCATGCTCGATGGCGGCAAGGGTTCCGCCGGCCGCCGCGATGCGGTCGAGCGTGCGTTCGGCCTCGGCCTCGATGCGATTCGTCGCCTCTTCAATCGCCCACGCGCCACCGACTGGGTCAACGGTATTGGTGACGCCGGTTTCGGCAGCAATGATCTGTTGCGTCCTCAAGGCTGTCCGAGCCGACTCTTCCGTAGGGAGACCGAGCGCCTCGTCGCGGCCGTTGCAGTGCAATGACTGTGTGCCACCGAGGACGGCCGCCAGTGCTTGAAGCGCGACGCGGACGATGTTGTTGTCGGGCTGTTGCGCGGTGAGAGTGCTGCCTGCCGTCTGGGTATGGAAGCGAAGCTGAAGGGCGCGCGGGTTGGTCGCGCCGAATCGTTCGCGCATGATCCGTCCCCACATCCGCCGCGCCGCGCGAAACTTTGCCACCTCTTCCAGGAAGTCGTTGTGCGCGTTGAAGAAGAACGAGACACGCTGGCCAAATTGATTGACGTCGAGTCCGGCATCGATAGCCGCCTGGACGTAGGCTATGGCGTTTGCGAACGTGAAAGCCACCTCCTGGACCGCCGTCGACCCAGCTTCACGAATGTGGTACCCGCTGATCGAGATCGTGTTCCAGTTCGGCAGTTCACGTTCGCAGTAGGCGAAGACGTCCGTCACGATGCGCAACGATGGACGCGGTGGAAAGATGTACGTCCCTCGCGCCACGTACTCTTTCAGTATGTCGTTCTGCGTCGTTCCCGATAAGACGGATGGGCTTACACCCTGACGGCGGGCAACGGCTACGTAAAGTGCGAGGAGGATCATCGCCGTCGCGTTGATCGTCATCGACGTCGACACCTTGTCGAGGGGGATGCCCTCGAACAGCTCAGCCATGTCTTCGACTGAATCGATAGCCACCCCCACACGCCCGACTTCTCCTTCGGCCAGGCTGTGATCGGAGTCGTAACCCATCTGTGTGGGCAGATCGAACGCGACGCTGAGGCCGCTCACTCCTTGCTCGAGCAGGTAGCGATACCGTCGATTCGATTCAGCCGCCGTCCCGTACCCCGCATATTGCCTCATGGTCCACAGCCGACCACGATACATAGTGGGTTGGATGCCGCGGGTGTATGGGTAGACGCCGGGGAAGCCGATACTGCGGCTGACTGTGGATGGGGATTGATCGGGTGAAGCGAACGGACGCTCGCTCATCGTGTCAGTATGTGACGAACGGGGATCTTTTGACGACCGTAGTGCCAGTCATTGTATCGTTGACGCAAAAAGTGCAGTTTCAACTACAAGATATTGCGGCACCGAGCATTGACACGCGTTTGCAGCCGAGTTTACAATGGTCGTGCGTTCCCGCGCTGCAAATCCTTCAGTATGAACATATTTGGCGCCCGTTCCCTGCCAGCCGCTCCCGCGGAGGCAGCATGGATCGCCCGACGCGCTCAGGTCCTCTACTTGAGCTTGGGCGAAGGTCGCGGATCGGGAGACGCTTCCGGTATCCCAGTCCGGCGGCGGTGAGGAGGTTCCAGAATGGATGACGTTGTGAATAGGATGGCTCGAGAGCTGTCTGACGCCATCGCTGCCGCCGTTGCCGAAGATCCGCGGGTCGAAGCGTGCCGCGAGCGTGCGCGCGCGGCAGGATTCGAAATGAGATTATCTCTCGAAGCAATCATCGGTTTCGTAAACCGCTCGTCGGCCGGTGCGCTCGCCAAGATCGGCCCGACTCCGAAAGCCGCTCGTTCCGCCGATCGCCGCAACTTCGAGATCAGCGCGAACGACAAACGTTTTCTCCGCTCGCTCCGCATTGCCGCGGACGAGACGCAGGAAAAAGAAGTCGAATAAGAACGGGGGAGCTGGGGAAACTGGGGAACTGGGGAACTGGGGAACCGAGTGACCTTCTCCAGCTCCCCAGTTTCCCCAGTTCCCCAGTTCCCCAGTTCCCCAGTCTTCACTCCCGACTATTCAATCAGCGTAGAACCCGTCATCTCCGGCGCGCGCGGCAGCTGCAGCAAATCCAACAACGTCGGCGCGATGTCGCGGAGCGAGCCCTCGCGTAGACGGCGACCAGCGTACGCATCACTGCACAGAATCACCGGCACCGGATTGGATGTGTGCGCCGTATGCGGAGCCTCGAGCTCATCGTCCCACATCTGTTCCGCGTTGCCGTGATCGGCGGTCACTACGGCGATGCCGTCGACTTTGCGTAATGTCGTCAGGATTCTGCCGAGGCAACGATCGAGTGTTTCCACAGCAGCGATCGCCGCTGGCAGGTTGCCCGTGTGGCCGACCATGTCGGCGTTCGCGAAGTTGCAGATGACGACCTGGTGCCTACCCGCGTCCAGGTCGGCAACGAGCGCGTCAGTGATGCCCTCGGCGCTCATCTCAGGCATCAAATCGTAGGTTGCAACTTTCTGCGAGGGCACCAGGATGCGGTCCTCGCCACGGTAGGGCTCCTCTCGACCGCAGTTGAAAAAGTACGTGACGTGAGCGTACTTCTCGGTCTCGGCCAGTCGCAGATTGGCGCGCGCGTGCGCTTCGACGACGTCGGCGAGATTGCCGCTCAAGCTCTGGGGCTCGAATACGACCGGGAACGGAAAAGTCCGGTCGTATACCGTCATGGTGGTGCAGTGGACCTCCGGATGGACGACGCGCTCGAAGCCATCGAAGTCCGGGAGCGCCAGCGCTCGCGTCAACTGGCGCATGCGATCCGCGCGGAAGTTGAAGCACACGACCGAGTCACCGTCCCGGATCGGTCCCACCGCGCGCCGATCGGCATCGACGATCACGATCGGTTTGACGAATTCATCTGTGATGCCGGCCTCGTACGACGCGCGAATGGCGTCGATCGCCGATGACGCGGTGGAGTCGGCGATGCCGCGGACGATCGCGTCATACGCGAGTTTCGTGCGCTCCCACCGTTTGTCGCGGTCCATGGCGAAGTACCGTCCCGAAACCGTCGCGATACGGCCGGTCTGCAAACGCGCGATGACCGCTTCGAGCCCACCGAGGTACCTGACGCCGCCGGTCGGAGAGGTATCGCGGCCGTCCGTAATCGCGTGCACGAAGACCCGCGGCAGCTTTCGCGTCGCGGCCATTTCCACGATGGCGTGCAGGTGACGCTGGTGGCTGTGCACGCCACCGTCGGAGACCAGTCCGACGACGTGGAGGGCATGCGCGCCTCCCGCACAACGGTCCATGGCTTCCGCGAGAACCGGATTCCGGAAGAAATCGCCGTCGCGGATGCTCTTGTCGATTCTGGTCAGGTCCTGGTAGACAACCCGGCCCGCGCCCATGTTGGTGTGGCCGACTTCCGAGTTGCCCATCTGTCCTTCCGGCAATCCGACCGCCTCACCCGACGCCACCAGTGAGGCATGCGGGTACCGCGACAGCAGCTCGTCGTAGACCGCCGTGCGCGCGAGGGCGATGGCGTTGTTCGCCTTCTCATGCCTGATACCCCACCCGTCGAGCACGATGAGAACGACAGGTGCGGATCGGGCGTGCGCCCCTTGCGTCATCGAGCGATCGCCCGATCGCGGAGCTGGCGAATGGCGGCAATACCGGCGTATCGCGCCGGAGCCGCCAGCTCCTCATCGATCCTGAGCAGCTGGTTGTATTTCGCCACGCGATCGGTGCGGCTGAGCGAACCGGTTTTGATTTGCCCGGCGCCGGTGCCGACGGCGAGGTCGGCAATGGTCGTATCTTCCGTTTCGCCCGATCGGTGCGAGATGACGCTGGTGTAGCCAGCCGACGCGGCCATGGCGACGGCGTCGAGCGTTTCCGTCACGGTCCCGACCTGATTGAGCTTGATCAGGATGGAGTTGCCGATTCCCTCGGCAATCCCGCGCTCGAAAATTGCCGGATTGGTGACGAACACGTCATCGCCGACCAGCTGCACGCGCGAGCCGAGCGCTTTCGTCAGCGTTTTCCATCCGGTCCAGTCGCCTTCGGCGAGACCATCCTCGATGGAGATGATGGGGAACTGCCGCACCCAGTCCTCGTACAGCGCGACCATTCCGTCGGCATCGCGAGTGGGTTCGCCGGACTTCTTGAACTCGTACTGGTGAGTCGCTTCGTTCCAGAGCTCGCTCGAGGCCACGTCGAGCGCGATGTAGACATTGTCGCCGGGTTTGTAACCAGCCTGCACCACCGCTTCGAGGACGAGATCGAGCGCTTCGCGGTTGGACGAGAGACTCGGCGCGAAGCCGCCTTCGTCGCCGACACCGGTGGAGTAGCCCTTCTTCTTCAAAATGCCGCGCAGGGTATGGAAGATTTCGGCGCCGGCGCGGACGGCCTCCGCGAACGAGTCGATGCCTGCCGGCATGACCATGAACTCCTGAAAGTCGACGCTGCTATCGGCGTGTGCGCCCCCGTTGAGGATGTTCATCATCGGCACCGGCAGGACCGGGGCGGCGTTGCCGGGGTAGATCTGTTGCAGGTGCGCGTGCAGCGGCACTCGGGCGGCGGTGGCTGAGGCCCGTGCCAGAGCCATCGATACGCCGAGGATCGCGTTCGCGCCCAGACGGCCTTTGTTCGGCGTGCCGTCGAGGTCGATGAGGAATCGGTCGACGGCGCGCTGATCCGCCTCGCGCCCTTTCAGCGCCGCGGCAATCTCGCCGTTCACGTTGCCGACCGCCTTCGCCACACCCTTGCCCAGATACCTTCGCTTGTCGCCGTCGCGTAGTTCGAGCGCCTCGCGCTGTCCGGTCGACGCGCCCGACGGCACCGCGGCCCGCCCGAGCGCACCGCCATCGAGCACGAGGTCAACTTCAACTGTCGGATTCCCCCGCGAGTCGAGAATCTCGCGGCCGTGCACTGCCTGAATTTTCACGTTGGCTCCTTACTCAGTGCGCTTGGGCCTCTATTTTCGTGGCTTCCGGCTTCAGCCGGAAGATGACGTATCGCCATTTTCTGCCGCCTAAAGGCGGAACCTCCTCGGGCCGCAGCGCGCTTACCTTGCCCCGCGGCGATCGAATTCCTCTTCGTTCTTGAGCGCCTCATCGGGCACGGTGCCGATGAACGGCTCGTCATCCTTGGTGACAACGACGACGCCGGAGTCGGTGACGGTGTGGCGGCGACGATCCTCTTCGGCGTTGTAGCCAATCTGTGCCGCGCGCGGAATGAAGACGTCGCGGTCGATGATGGCCCGGCGCATGCGGGCGTGGCGGCCCACGCGGACGCCCGGCATCAGGATGCTCTGATCGATATCGCAGAAGCTGTGGACGCGGACGTTCGGACAGAGCACGCTGCCGGCAATGCGGCTGCCCGAGATGATGCAGCCGGCGGCGATGATCGAGTCGAGGGCCTGGCCGCAGCGCCGGCCCTCATCGGCGAACACGAACTTCGCCGGCGGCGCCTGCACCTGGTACGTTCGCAGCGGCCACTCGGGATCGTAGAGGTTGAATTCCGGGTTGACGTGGCAGAGATCCATGTTGGCTTCGTAGTAGGCGTCGAGCGTGCCGATATCGCGCCAGTACTTCGAGCTCTTCTTGTTCTCGTCGGTAAATCGATACGCGTAGACCGGAACGCGCGAAATGAGTGCCGGCATGATGTCTTTGCCGAAGTCGTGGTTCGTGGCCCGCCGCGCGTCCTCCTCGAGCGCCGGTACGAGCACGCTCATGTCGAAGATATAGATCCCCATCGACGCGAGCACCGGATCGCCGGGCGGGAGATTCTTGGGCTTCTCGAGAAACCCGGTGAGCTGCCCGCGTTCGTCCACCTGCAGCACGCCGAAGCGGCTGGCTTCTTCGGATGGGATCTCGATCGCCGCCAGCGTCGCCCCGGCGCCGCGCTCCATGTGAAAGCGCAGCATCTTCGAGTAATCCATTTTGTAGACGTGATCGCCCGACAGCACGATGAGCTGTTTGGGGTTCTCACGCAGGATGGAATACAGGTTCTGATACACCGCGTCGGCGGTCCCGAGATACCAATGCTCGCCGACGCGTTTCTGCGGGCTGAGAATCTCGATGAACTCGCCGAGCTCGTCGGCTACGACGCTCCATCCCATGCGCAGATGCCGGCTGAGCGAGAGCGACTTGTATTGCAGCGCGATGAAGATCTTGCGCAGGCCGGAGTTGATGCAGTTGCTCAGCGTGAAGTCGATGATCCGGTAGGGACCGCCGAAATAGACGGCGGGCTTGGCACGCTCGCGCGTCAGAGGGTAGAGCCGCTCCCCTGCGCCCCCGGCCAGCACCATGACGAGGATGTCGTCGAGCACCGTACCTCCTTACCGCCTCAAGACCACTCGCGCCGGGGCGCCGTCAGCGCCGACCAGACGGAGCGGCAGACAATACATCTCGTACACTCCGGACTCCGCCGCCGCAAGGTTGAGTCCTTCGATGATGATGACTCCCTGCGACCGCAGCGCGCGATGCGCCGCTCGCCGCACACGTTCGAGCTCCCGCCTTCGGCGACCCGCTTGGTTGGCTGGAGTTCGAACGCTGGGTTGCCGGGATACGCGGGAATGCGCGTGGACAGGGGCACGCTCACATCCTGCAGGCGGGGCACGCGCGCCATAAAGCGGTGATGATATCACCCGCAACCGGCGCAACTGGCTCGCCGCGCCGCGTTTTGACGGCCACCCGGCCCTCGCCTATCATCGGGCGGATTCTCCAGCGATGCTCGCACGAGCACAGCTCTTGGCGTGCGCTGTTGCACTATTGGCGGCCACCGTGCCGGGCCGCGCAGGGCAGAAACCGGACTCACGAGCCGAACAGACCGAGCAGAGCCGCCGCGCCGAAGCCCAGGCGATTGTCGCGATTGCCGACGCCGCGACGAGCGGCGATCGCGTGCCCGCCGACATTGGCATCGCCTGGCGCAACGACTTCTTCAAAGCGCAGCAGGGCACGTTCGTGCCCTTCGTCGTCACCATCGACACGACGGCGCTCAGAGTCCGCTCGCTGCTGCTGTACGTGAGGCTCGCGGCGCGCGGACGGGCGACCGCAGAGACGGCGATCGATCCGCACGGCTCACGCTCGGGCGCGCGGCGTTCGCCGTCGCGTAACGAAGAGTCGATTCCCGCTCTGGCCGTCGAGGAGGTCTATCCCATCGAATTGACGGGTGCTCCGGGACAACCGGAACGGGTGACGCGAGGTTTCTCGGCGCGGGCGGGCGACTACGATCTGGTGGTCGTGGTCCGCGAGCGGATCGACGCCCGGAGACCGGACGATCCGAGAAGGGCCGGGGTCCTCGCCCGGCCGCTGACGCTGCCCGATTTTCCTCCCGACGCCCTCAATACCAGTTCGATCATCCTGGCCGACCGGCTCCACGTCTTCGAGAAACCCCCGCCCGGGGTGCAGCCGGAGGAACGCCCTTACCTCATTGGTTTGAGTGAGATACAGCCAGCCGCCGACGCCGTCCTCAGCCGGGCCGACGAGCTCCTGGTCGTGTTCCTGGTCTACAACCCCTTTGTGACATCAGAGGGGAAATTCGACATCGAGGTGGAGTACCATTTCTATGCGAAGGTGCCGAAAGGCGAGGAGCAGGGTGGCCCATCGCCCCCCGGTGTCGCGCGACCCCCGGTGCGGGACGGCGAGCGGTACTTCAATCAGACGAAGCCGCAGCGATTCACACCGGCGATCCTGGGACCACAGTTCGATCCGGCGGCAGGGCATCCGTTGATGGCAGGTCAGGGCGTACCACTCGCTTCTTTTCCGGGAGGCGAGTATCGTCTGGCGATAACGGTGACGGATATCGTGACGGGGAAGTCGATACAGCGTGATGTCGTGTTCATGGTCGTGTCATAGATCGGGATGGGTCGCCGCGACAATGAAGATGCGTAGCAGCGGAGGAGACATGGCAAGGGCTCGCCCCCGTGGAATCATGGCGGCGGCGTTCATCGCTGTTTTCTGGCCGAGCGCCGTCCCGTCACCGGTGCAGGCACAGACCGCGCGTCCCGTCTCCGCGTCCGTCGTCGAGCGTCATGCCTCGCACCTCACCCGCGGCCGCATCAGCGGCATCGTGAGCGACGATCGCGGCGGGCCGCTGCCGGGCGCGATGGTATCGATGCTCGGCGTCACGATGGCGACCACGGTTGCCGACGAAGCCGGCCACTTCACGCTCGATGCGTTGCCGTCCGGGGAGTACGTCCTGCGCGCGCACATGAGCGGGTTTGCGGCGTCGCCCCGACAGTTGGTCCGCGTGGGTGTGTCGCCGACGGTTTATCGCCTGCAGTTGCGCCGCCTCGATTCAACCGTCGGCACGAGCGGTGCCGGGCCGGTTGAGGCGCGCCCGATCGTTGCCGCAGGATTTGGACTACCCGCGGGTCCGCAATCGGATAGCGCGGACAGCGCGGACAGGAGTGACGAGGCCGCTGATCATCCGCACGGCGAAACAGCGTGGCGGCTCCGTCACATCAAACGCAGCATCCTGAAAGACCGCAACAACGCCGTCGTCCTCGCCGACACCGAACCGCCGCTGCCGGACGCCTCGGTGTTCAGCCGGGCCTACAACTCGGTCGGCGCGTTTGGCGGCTCCGTGTTCAGCGGGCTGCCGTTCTCGGGTGAAGTGAATCTGCTCACGACCGGCGCGGTCGGGCAGGGCGACCTCTTCTCGGCGGTCGGACTGCCGCGCGGCATCGCGTATCTTGCGTTGGGCTCACCCACCCCGGGCGGTGAATGGACGATGCGGGCGGCGATGAGCGAAGGAGAGCTGTCGTCGTGGATCGTGGCAGGGGCGTTCTCGTCACATCCCGGCGTGCATAGCTACGACTTCGGCGTGTCGTACAGCACGCAGGAATATCAAGGACGGAATCCGACCGCGCTGGCGGCGGTGACCAACGGCAGCCGCAACGTCGGCGAGCTGTACGCTCTCGGTCGGTGGGCGATTGCCCCGCGAGTCGATGTCGAGTACGGCGCGCGCTACGCGCACTACGACTATCTCGACACGCGTGCGTTCCTCAGTCCGAGGATGAGCGTCACGATCGAACCGGTGCGCGACTTTCGCGTCCGCGCCAGCGTGGCGCAGCGCAGTCTGGCACCCGGCGCCGAAGAGTTCCTCTCGCCGCGGGACACTGGTCCCTGGCTGCCGCCGGAACGAACGTTCTCACCGCTCAGCGGGCCGAATACAGACGATCTCTTTCGTGTCGAGCGCGCGCGATCGTTCGACGTGGGGATCGAGCGGGAGTTCGAGGGCTCGTACATCTTCGGCGTTCGCCGTTTCTATCAGAGCGTCGACGATCAGCTCGTCACGTTGTTTGGTCTGGAGATACCGCAGGGGCCGCGGTCCGTCGGGCACTATTACGTAGCAAGTGCCGGGGCGTTTGACGCTGATGGCTGGGCCGTGCGTGTCAGTACGTTGTCGACCGGCCGGGTTCGCGGATCGCTCGAATACAGCCGGACCAGCGCGCACTGGAGCACGCCCGGTGATGCCGCGGCCATCAACACGTGGGCTCCGTCCACCGTTCGCAAGAAGAACGATGAGCTCCACGACGTCACCACGTCGATCGAGACGGATATTCCGGAAACGTCCACCCGCGTGTTCGTCGTCTGCAAGGTGAACACCGGCTACACGCGTGGCTTCGACGCGCTCGGCCCCGGCATCGATAGCCGCTTCGACGTCCAGGTGAATCAGGCCTTGCCGCTGTCGGTTGCCGGGACGAAGTGGGAACTCCTGGTCGGCTTGCGCAACCTATTCCGCGACCCAGGCGAAGCTGGCTCGGTCTACGACGAGCTGCTGGTTGTGCGGCCACCCACTCGAGTCGTCGGCGGCGTGCTGGTCAAGTTCTAAGACCGATTCCTACAGGCGTACGGGATTTTGAATCCTGACTCCGGTTTGTTGGAGCGTGGATATCGATCCCTCGCCGAAATCATTGAAAAATAACCATTTATCCCACGACTGGGATGGCCGTTCGGGGAACGCCATTTGCTATCGCTCGGCTGGACTCCTACGTGTCTAGTAGCGGCGCACACGCGCGCACGGAAATCCACCAAGCGCCCTTAGTGGCGATGTGGACGCGGCTTGCTGCTCAGTCAGCCGTCGTGGTGCTGTTGCTGTGTCTTGCCGTCGCCAACATCACGGTCCGTCGCACGTGGACGGAGATGGAGGACGGCGTCCTCTGGGTCTCGGAAGGCGATCAGGTGGTGGCGCGCGAAGTCGCCGAGCGATCGCCGGCGGAACGCGCGTCCCTGCAGACGGGCGACATCCTGCTGCAGATCAATGGCCGTCCGATCGAGTCGGTGCAGCAGGTGACCGACATCCTGCACGGGGTTCGCCGCGGTGCGTCATTGACCTACGACGTGCTGCGGTTGCAGTCGCAGGAAACGCGCACGGTGACCGTGAGCGCGATTCCTTCGGGAAGCCTGCCGCTTTATCTCGCGCTTGCCTCGGTTGGCATCTTCTCGCTCCTCGTCGGAGCGTCGGTACGTCTCCGCAAACCTGACAACCAGGCGACGCTTCATTTCTTCTGGCTGTGCGTGGCGTTTTTTGGCGTCCTCTCCCTGTCCTATTCCGGTCGCCTCGACACGCTGGACAAGGTTTTCTATTGGGGAGACGCGATAGCCGGACTCCTGCTGCCTCCGCTCTTCCTGCACTTCGCGCTCATGTTCCCGGATCGTCCCGACGCGTGGGCGCGGACCGATGCCGGCCGCAGCATGATGTCGATCATCTATCTGCCGACCCTCGTTCTCGGCGGTGCGCACGTCGCGGCGGTGGCTCGCGGCGGCTACGGCGAGGCCATGACGACCCTGCTCACGCTGGTCGACCGCGGCGAGCTGCTGTACCTCGCGGTCAGCCTCGTCGTCGGTCTCGTCATCATGACGCGCGCGCTGCGGCGCGTGCGGTCGGTCACCTCGCGCCGCCAGCTGCGCTGGATCGTCTGGGGGACGGCACTCGGCGCGCTGCCGTTTGTCTTTGGCTACGCGATGCCGTTCGCATTCGGTTTCGAGCCGGTGCCGGGTGCCGAGCTCACTGCCATCCTGCTCGCTCTGGTACCGCTGGCGTTCGCCTCCGCGATTATTCGATACCGGCTGATGGACGTCGAAGTCATCATCAAGCGCGCGCTGGTCTACGCCGCCGCGCTGGCCGGCATGGCGGCAATCTACGGCGTGCTGCTGAAGCTGGCGAGCGAGCTTGTCTTCGGCGGCGACCCGGTCCGCAATCCGGTCATCGCGCTGCTGGCGACGATCGTAGTCGCGCTGCTGCTGCGTCCGCTCAAGAGCGTCATCCAGTCGGCACTCGACCGCGTGTATTACCGCGATCGGTATGACTATCGCCGGGCGCTCGTGGGCTTCGCACGCGACCTGAATAGTGATCTCGATCTCTTCAGACTGAGCGAGCGACTCGTGCACCGCGTCATGGAGACGCTCGTCGTCGATCGCATGGCGCTCATGCTCGCACCGGCCGCGGCCGGCAGGGACGGAGACTTCATCACGATTGCGCACGCCGGGTTCGCCGGCGATCCGCCCGCCCTGCCGCGCGCGTCCGAAGCGGCGACGCGGCTCATCTCCGGCCATACGCTCACGCTCGATGATCCGCTGCTGCCGCGCCGCGTCAACCCGCGCGAAGTGGAGTTCTGGCGAGAGGCCGGGATCCACTACTTCGTTCCCTGCGTCTCGAAAGAAGGGACGATCGCTGTCATGGCGCTGGGGCGCAAAGCCAGTACCGAACCGCTCAGCAGCGAAGACATGGCGCTGCTCGCGGCGGTCGCCGCCCAGGCGGCCACCGCGCTCGAGAACGGCCGACTGTATCGGCAGCTGCGCATGAAGGCCGACGAGCTGGAGCGGATGCGGGAGTTCAGCGAGAACATCCTGGAATCGCTCAACGACGGTCTCGTGGTCGTCAACCCGGACGATCGGATCATTCGGTGGAACCGCCGGCTGGAGGAGCTGTACGGCGTTCGCCACGAAGAAGCCGTCGGTCGCCGGCTGGATGCGGTGTTCAGTTCGAGCTTCTTCGAAGTGCTGCGCTCGGCGCGCCGCGAATCGCTCGAAGGCGGAGCGTTCTACCGCGTGCCGCTGACGACCCGTCATGAGCCGGCGCGGCGTTTACTCGTCAACGTGGCGACAACG
The DNA here is from genome assembly GCA_963804245.1 of uncultured Acidobacteriota bacterium. Lineage (GTDB taxonomy): Bacteria > Acidobacteriota > Vicinamibacteria > Vicinamibacterales > 2-12-FULL-66-21 > CAWDPQ01. Next base: position 508,503 of record CAWDPQ010000020.1, on the reverse strand, counting down.
CCGCTGCGCGAATCGGACGGCAGCGTGTCGGGATCGATCGTGATCCTGGAAGACATTTCTTCTCGCGTCCAGCTCGAAGAGCAGCTCCAGATCTCGGAGAAGATGGCCTCCATCGGGCTGCTCGCGGCCGGCGTTGCGCACGAGGTGAACACGCCGCTGACGGGCATCTCGAGCTTTACGCAGATGCTGCTTCAGGGAGCACAGCCGGAAGATCCGAAGACGAAGGTGCTCGAGAAGATCGAGCGTCAGACCTTCCGTGCCGCCAAGATTGTCAACGGCTTGCTCAATCTGGCGCGGCCGACGCAAACGGATGCCGGTCCGGTCGAGGTGCACGCGGTCATCAATGATGTGCTTTCGCTGCTCGAGCACCAGTTCCGCACGGGCCGCATTCAGGTCCGCAAGGAGCTGTCGACGGCAGTGCCGGTCGTTCAGGGCATCGAATACAAGCTGCAGCAGGTCTTCCTGAACCTGTTCCTGAACGCGCGGGACGCCATGCCGCGCGGCGGCTGGCTGACGATTGCCACCCGTATCGACGGAGACGCCGCCAGGGTCGAGATTAGCGATACCGGATCCGGGATCCCCGCCGAGCAAATGTCGCGGATCTACGATCCTTTCTTCACCACAAAAGAGCTCGGAAAGGGCACCGGGCTCGGCCTCTCCATAACCTACGGCATCGTCCAGGAGCACGGCGGGACCATTACTTGCGATAGCATCGTAGGGCAGGGGACCCGTTTCGCCCTCAGCCTTCCCCTAGCCGCGGTCTCAGCCAGGGAGCGGCATACTTCGTGAAATTCCCGACGTGTTTGCGTCGTAATCACATCCTGGTAAGGGACTTCGGCGGGCGGGTTTACGCAAGACGTAAAACGCATTTACGATGAGTCGCAAAGGCACAATTCTAGTCATCGACGACGAGGAGATCATGCGCGAGATCCTCGAGACGTTGCTGACGCGTGAGGGCTATGAGGTCCGGCTGGCGGCGAACGCGGCCGCCGGGCTCGAGCTGATCCGCAGCATGCCACTCGACGCCGCAATTGTGGACGTCATGATGCCTGGCATGGATGGGATTTCTGCGCTCGACGAGATCCGCAAGATAGACGACGACCTGCCGGTCCTGATGATTACGGCGTTCGCGTCGGTGGAAAACGCGATCGTCGCGATGAAGCGCGGCGCCTTCGACTACATAACCAAACCGTTCAAGAACGACGAGGTTCTCGTCGTCCTGCGCAACGCGCTCGCGCAGCGCCGTCTCGTCGTCGAGAACCGGGCGCTCCGTCAGAATCTGCAGGCGCACGCCAACCGGTTCGGCGAGATCATCGGACGCAGCTCGCGCATGCGCCAGGTATTCGACCTCATCATTCAAGCGGCGCCTTCCCGAACGACGATCCTCATCAACGGCGAGAGCGGCACCGGCAAGGAGTTGGTGGCGCGTGCGCTGCACCAGAACTCGGCACGGTCCGATCGGGCGTTCATTACCGTGAACTCGGGCAACCTGCCGCCGGATCTTCTCGAGTCGAACCTGTTCGGGCACGTGAAGGGTGCGTTCACCGGCGCCGTGTATCCCAAGAAGGGGCTGTTCGAGCTCGCCGACAAAGGCACAATCTTCTTCGACGAGATTGGCAACATCCCGCTCGAGACGCAGGCCAAGCTCCTGCGCGTGATTCAGGAACGTGAGTTCATGCGGCTGGGCGGTGTGGAGACGATCAAGGTCGATGTCCGAATCATCGCGGCGACCAACGTGGATCTGCGCCGCATGATGGAAGAAGGCAGGTTCCGGGAAGATCTCTACTACCGGCTGCACGTCATCACGGTGCAGTTACCGGCGCTGCGCGAGCGCAAGGACGACATCCCGCTCCTCGTGCAGCACTTCCTCGAGAAGTACGCCGCCGAGAACCAGAAGAATGCGCTGGACCTGACGCCGGAAGCGCTCGATCTGCTGTTCGAATACGACTGGCCAGGGAACGTCCGCGAGCTCGAGAATGTCATCGAGCGTGCAGTCGTGCTCTCTCCGTCATCGCGCATCGATGTCGATCTGGTGCCGGATCACGTCCGCAGCAGCCGGCGCTTCCAGATGCCGCAATTCATCGTGCCTCCGGAAGGCATCTCGTTCCGCGAGGTGATCACCGACTTCGAGAAGCGACTCATCGAGTCCACGCTCGAGGCCGCGGGCGGCGTTCAGAAGCGTGCGGCGGAGCTTCTGCACATCAAGCCGACGACCCTGAATGAGATGATCAAGCGGCACGACATTCGGCCGCGGCGCAAGCGCGGCAACGCGTCGGGTCAAGTCCGTCCTTCTCCCACCGACGCCGTGGACGACGACAACGGCGCCGATGACGAACTGGAGGAGTTTCGAACGGGAGTGGAGAAGTAGCTAGCTTCTAACTCCCGTTCCTGCGGGCTTCGCGCCTCTGAGCTTCGCGAACATCTTTTCGTACTTTGCGATAATCACATCCCAGCGATAGTTCTGCCGGACGTACTGCCGGCCGTTGCGTCCCATCGCCGCGCGCAGGCGATGATCGGCGATGAGGAACTTCAGCGCTTCCGTGAACTCGTCGCGGTCTGCGTAGTACAGGCCGGCGTTGCTGTTATGACAGTGATCGACGAGTACTTCGCTCCGCGCATTCGCCAGGATGGGTGTGCCGACCGCGAACGACTCGAGTGCCAGCAGGGAGAGGCTCTCATAAGGAGACGGCACAACGACGACGGTAGCGGCCTCGAGAGCCTGCAATCGTTCCTGATCCGAGAGCCGCCCGGCAAAGCGAATGAAGGGTTCCTCGGGCAGCGGCATCAGCTTGACGCCCATCAGTACGAGCGAAGCGTCGCCACCCTCCTGCACGTAGGTGCTGAAGTATTCGATCAGCTCTTCGCATCCCTTCCCAGGGTCGATTCGACCGCCGTAAAGCGCGATCGGGCCGTGCAACCGATGGCGGCGGCGAAAGATGGTGCCACGCTGCGCGAGGTGCGGGCGAAAGCTGGGTGAGGATTCATCGGCCGCGGTTTCCTCGTTGCCGGGGCCGTTGCCTTCGCCGGACGGGCGATCGGCGGAATAGGCCTGCGCCTGCGGCAGGTCGACGCCGCAGCCAACCGTTTCCTCCTCAACGGCGCGGAACGAAAAGTGCGTCGTCAGGAAGCGCCGCTCGCTTTCGGTGTTGTAGGCAACGCCGGCGGGAAGACTGAAGAGCTCCTTGTAGATGTCCAGGCGGATCGCCGGCTCGTCGTGCGCCGTCGGCACGAGGATGCTCTTGTGGGGCGCGATCTTCATGCCGATGACCGTTGGCGCGTAGAGATAGGTAAAAAACACCAGCACGTCATATTGCTGGTGGCCGCGCTGGAGGAATTCGAGGAGCGTAGGGCACCAGGGGCCCTGTTGCCGGAGCCATTCGATTTCATCTTCCGGTTTGTGCGGATTGTTGAAGATCCATTCAGAGTAGCGATTGAAAGCGTGGATGTCGCGCGTGCGAGCGTTGGCAAACCTGCGCACGGTGACGCCGCGCACGCGGTCCGAACCCTCGGGGTATTCGTTCTTCCACGTGATGTAGTCCGCCGCGCAGGTGGTCAGGACCTCGACCTGGTGACGGACCGCAAGGCGTTCGGCGATGAGACGGCAGTGATACTCCGAGCCGCCGAGAATCTCGGTGCCGTAGCGCTGGATGACGAAACCGATTTTCAACGCTGGTTCCTCAAGCGAACTCCCTAAGCAGGTGTTGCAGGCGTGATTCGATGACCGCCGGCGCGAAGTCAGCCAGACGGCGCCGTTGTCCACGCACGACCTCGGTCCGTGTGGCGCGATCGTATACGAGGGTGCCCATCATCTCGGCAGCGAACTCCAAGTCCTTGGGGGCGAAAAGCACGCCGGCTCCGCCCAGCGTCTCCGGCACGGCGCCGGCACCGTAAGCGAGTATCGGCACGTCGGTGGCCATGGCTTCGACCAACGGCACGCAGAAGCCCTCGTGCTCGCTCAACGACACGTACACATCCGCCCACCGATAGTACGCGGCCAGGTCGCTGTCGCCGACCGGGCCAGTGAAGATGAAACGTTCCGGTAGCATGCGGTACTGGAGAATCAGCGCTCGGATGGCGTCGTAGTAGCGCGGAACTCCATCGTAGCGTCCAACGAAAATGAAACGGTAGTAGCTGTCGACATACCGCTTGTAGAGCTCCGCCAGCCTGATGTGATCCTCGATGCGTTTGTTCGGAACGATGCGTCCGACGAAGAGGATGTTGATCAGGCCGTCACCGAGAATGTTCTCCAACGAGGGCGTGCGCGGCGCCTCGGTCAGCCGTTCGGTATCGACGGCGATTGGCAGCACACCGGTGCGGGAGAATCCCAGTGCCGCGAGCTCCTGCCGGTTGAACTCGGAGTCGCCCAGCGCCAGGTCGACGCATCCGACCAGGGAACTGAGCTCCTGCCGTCCGAGCGCAGCGAGTCTGAATAGCTGCGCGTCGTAGGGTGCGAAGAACGACGCCGGCGTGATGTTGTGATACTGCAGGACGCGTGCGCCTGACAGAGAGGCGAAAGCCGACGTCATCGGCGACGGCAACGCGAAGTGAAAGATGGTCACGTCGCCCCGCGCCGCGGCGGAATCGGAGAAGGGCCTGATGTCGCCGCTGAGCGAGTCGTCGATCGTGAGCGCGTAGATGTCGGATTCATGCCCGGCGCGGCGCAGCATCTGTCGCACTCGCCGCGCGCTGTCACCGATCGCATCTCCGCGGTGGGCGGCCGGGACCCATTGGTTCACGATCATCGATCGGGGCTCGGGGGCTCGGGTGCTCGGGAGTCGACTGTGGAGTCGCGCCCCTCGAAGCAGGCTGTCGCATCTCTTCATCCGATGCCTCGAGCGTCGAGCGCCGAGTCCCGAGCGCCGCGCTTCCTGGGGCAGCGCTCGATACAAGGCGGGCCGGAACTGGCGCAGCTCCTCGAGCCGTTCGAACTGATCGAACTGCACCCAGAAATCCCAGGCGATTTCCGGCGCCGGCCGCGGCGGACGCCGCTGCATCTCGTCGACGAAGCGCAGCAACGTTGCGCCGAAGTCACGGCCGTGCAATCGATCCAGCGCCGCGTCCTGTGAGGCGAGCACGGCCTCCTCGATGCGAGGATCGTCGACGATGGCGTCGATGAGCCGGGCAATCTCGTGAGGATCCTTGGTGTCGTACAAGACGCCGCCGCCATCCATCGTGGCCGGGACCGCGGTTGCCGCGAAGGCCAGTACCGGCACTCGCTTGTGAAATGCCTCCATCAGCGGCACGCAGAACCCTTCGTGTTCGCTGGCGCAGAGGAAGACGTCCGCCACATCGTAGAGCTCCGACAGCTCCTCGTTCGAGACGTGGCCGAGGAAATGTACATCCGGCGTGGACAGTCGGGCGACGAGCGCGTGCAGCATGGCGAGATAGCGCTCGAAGCCACCATACGAGCCGACGAGGAGGAGCCTCGACCGCGGATTGAATCGAGTGCGATAGACGTGAAAGGCGCGTATCACATCTTCGAACTTCTTGTTGGGAATCACCCGTCCTACGAACATCACGTTCGTGATCCCATCGTCGAATCGCGCGCCTAACGTGCGGTCGGCGTGATCGGAGGGTGCCGAGAGATGCGAGAAGTCCGGCACGACCGGGAGCACGCCGGTCGGTGAAAATCCCAACACCTCGAGCTCCTGCCGGTTGTACTCCGAGTCTCCCAGAGCCAGATCGCAGCGGCTCACGTAGGCCGTGAGCTCGCGTCGGCCGTGGAAGCACAATTTCACGAGATCCTTGTGCACGCCGACGAAGTATTCCGGTGGCGTGATGTTGTGGTAGACGAGGGCCATCCGCCCCGGCAGCGCGTACGCCGTGCGCGAGGCCCGCGACCCGATCGAAAAGTGATGGATCAGGATATCGTGCAGCTCGATCGCGCCCACCATCTCGCGGTAATCGATCGTCAGATGCTCGAGACGGGGATCGGCAGTTTCCACGTAGATCTCCGACGCGATGCCGGCGCCGCGCAGCACGCGCTGAATACCCAGCACCTCGTGGCCGATGGCATCCCCGTAACCCAGCGTGGCCAATACCTGGTGCACGCGTGGGTCCCGGCGCTGTGCGTCGCTCATGCCGGTTGCCGTCCGGCGTCCCGAGCTCGCGGCATGGATGGCACCTCGCGCGCATCGATGGCGCCGGCAGGAATGGCGCGCAGCAGCTTCGAAGCCGCCTCGCGATTCTTCTGGCGTCGCGCCCACCACCCAGGCAGCGGCTCAATCCCGGTTGAGGCCTGAGATCCGCGGCTCAGACGTTCGAGCATCTCCAGATACTTGCGTTCGATGACCGGCCAGGCGTAGTGCCTGGTGAAGTAGTCGCGGCCGTTGTGTCCGAGCCTCGCATGCAATGGGCCATTGGATTCGAGGGCGTACAGCGTTTCCGCGAACTCTTCATAGCTTTCATAGAAGAGTCCGGCGTTGCTGCGAAGGCACTGCCCCTTCAGAACGTCGCAGCGACCGTTGGCGAGGACGGGCCGACCCAGTGCCCACGCCTCAAGGGCCACCATCGACAGACTTTCGAAGTACGAGGGCATGATGAGCAGATCGGCCGCGGCGAGCGCGTCGAACTTGTCTTCGTCGCTCAGGAATCCCAGGTGGCGGATGCGGGGGTGCGACGGTATCGGCATCATGGCGCTGCCAACCAGCACGAGATCCAGCCCGCGCGGGAACGTCGTCGCATATCGTTGGAAATGCGCAAACATCTCGCCGCACCCTTTGTTCTCGTCGATCCGGCCGATGTAGATCGCAAACGGCCGGTGCTGGTCGAACCGGCTGCGAAATCTGGCCGGCTCCGTGTGGGTTGGCACCTCCGACCCGACGCCAACCACGACGCCCGGCACCTCCTGATTGGCCGTTGCCGCATGGATCATCGCGCGTTCTTCGTGCGAGTTGTACATGACGGCACGGACGCCGCGAAATATGGGCGCAAAGATCCCGAGCGTAATCGCCGGATCGCGCTCGGCGGTGGGAACGAGAATCGCCCGCGCCGGGACGCGCCGCGCACCGTGAAACGCGTGGTAATAGCGGTAGCTGAAGAACAGGACGAAATCGAACGGGCTGCGCGCAACATGGTCGACGAGCGCGCGGCTCGCCGGCCCTTCGCTGTCGAGCCAGGCGAGCTCATCGGCCGTCGAGTGCGGGTACTCGAAGACCCGCTGCGAACGCCGGCCGAAGTCCCGTGGATCGCGCTCGCGGTGCACGGCAAACCGCCGTACCTTGACGCCGTTCACGGTCTCGGTGCCGGCCGGGAGCTCGTTGCGCCAGGTGACGTAATCGCGGGCACACGTCGTGACGACTTCCACGTCCGCGTGGCGCGACAGACGCTCGGCGATGTATCTCGCGTGCAGCTCGGCGCCGCCGTTGATGTCAGCGCCGTAGCGCTGTACGACAACCGCGAGTCTCACGACTCGTCCGAGGCTCCTCCGTCACCCTGATTCTCGTTGCGGGGTGCCGAGTCGCGTTCAGGAGTCGCGGAGGAAGTCGATGTGCTCGGTGCCGGCGGTTCGGCATCATCGGCCTCGGGCTGCTGAACGCTGCCGTTCGCCGCCGGCGGGGTGGCGTTCTGTGACTCGGGCCGACCCTCGCGATCGCCGGGCCGACGCCGGCCGCGGCGGCGCCGCCGGCGGGTGCGCCGCTCTGATGGATCGCTCGGACCGGTGGCGGTGGTGGCCGGGCGTTGCTCGCCACCCGACGGAGGCTGCAGCGGCGGCGCCGCCCCCGGTCTGTACATCACGACGCCCTCGAGTGCTCGCGCCCGCCGCTCGTCGAAATCGAGCCGGCTGGACATCGACTCGACCCGCATCTTCAGGTTCTTCACCTCGATGCCGAGACGCGTGAGCTCCAGAACGAGGTTGTGCAGCATTTCGTAGTGCAGCGTGTCGAGCTCCTCGCGCCGCGCGTTTCTCGTGTTCAGCTCCGATTGAATGTGCAACGCCTGTATCAACGGGTTCGGGTTGAAGAACAGCTTGAGAATCGGATTCAGCAGTTTGCGGAGCCAGCTAATGCCGGCTCGATGTGACTCGAAGAGCGTCGAATCCTCGAACGCATAGTTCGGCGCGGGAGGCAGCGCCGCCCGACTCTTGCGAAACTGCTCGAGCAAGTCCGAACGGACGCCTCGCGGGTCGAGAAACTTCTCCAGCTTGACCGCAGCCAGCTCGCGAATTTCTTCTTCCGTGTAGTCGACGCCACGCTTCTCGCGGATCCGCGCCCGAATCTGGCGCATGATCTGCTCCACGTCCACTGAGTCGGAGCGAATGTTGATCTCGGACATTCAAGCCTCTGGCGCTACGTGCGGCTCTGATGCCGGCGGCGGCCCGCAAATTCCGGCGCCTCTTTGATGCACGTGCCGAGGATGCCGACCGACTCGCGGAGCGCGCGCATACCGGTCAGCTCGATCTGAGCCGCGCCGCTGCCCACGTCCGGAAAGCCGTCGGTCGACGGCGTCAGCCGTTCCCAGTTTCGAAACAAGCGTCCCCACGGACTGTCGAGGACGTCCTCCATCATCTGCCGTCCCTTGACCGGATACCAGTAGCTGTCGTGATAGATGACGCTCGCGATGTAGGCCCAGGGCGCCAGCACCGTCTTCAACGACCATTCGATCGGCTTCTTCATCGGTCCCCAGTAAATCTGATGCTGCATCCGGGAGGCAAAGGTCATTTTCTTGAATGGTCCGGTGAACTGCCAGTTCTCGGCCGCCGCCGCCGTATCGCCGACGATCTCGATCTCTCGCGGATCGCCGCATCCCAGGCCGAGGTCGTGCGCCATCCGGATGAATTTGATCGACAGCGGATCGAATCCCATGAGCTTTGCCGCCACCGCGTCGATCGCGACCTGGTCGGCGCTCGCCAGGATGACGTTTTTCACGTGCGGGATCATGCAGCGCGGGCCAGGGCCATCGCCGGCGAACGTGCCGTCCATGACCGCAAAGATCCCGCGATGCACTTTTTTCTGGATCATCAGCAGGTCGACGAGCGTTTCGTGGATGACCGGATGGGTCCAGTGCCGCCGCTCGTTGAGCAGGCCGCCGAACGCATTCTTCATCGCCCCCGTCGTCGTCGTGAAAACGTGGGTCTTGATCGTCGGCAGATGGATGATGTTCTCGCCGATGAAGCGCTTGGGGATCATGAAGCCCGACGGGTACACCTCGTTCAGGCAGGTGAACTTCTTGGTCAGATCGCCCACGGCATCACGGATGTTGATCCACTCTTCCGTTTCGTAGATGTGAATATTCCGCAGCTTGTGTGCGTCGACGACATTGACCTGCTTGTTCTCCCGCTCGCCGAGATGCGCGTCGATGACGACCGTCCGGTTGTGACAGGCATGGATGAGGGATGGATCGAATCCATCCTGCTTCAAGGCGCGAATCACGCCGTCGAGCTGCCACGGAGTGGTGGAGCTGCCGGGAAAGAAGAAATGCCACGAGATATTGATTTTGAGCGCCGTGTCCGCGGTCTTGTCGAGAACCTCCTGATATCCGGCAAGGTTCATCACGCTGTGATAGTCGCGGCAGACGGTGGCTGGCGATGTCCGGAGAATACCGACTTTGGCCTTTGGCATGAGTGTCCTGTTCAGCGGAACAACTGGCCGAACGGTCGAGGGCCGTAGATGATGACAGCGACGGCCGCGGCCCAGAGCGCAACGCACAAGAGTAGAGGCCGATCGGTCAGCAGCATCTCAGCCGGACTGCCGCCCCCCTCCTTCTGATGCACCAGATAAAGGTAACGAAAGATTCCGTACAACGGGAACGGCAGCGTCAACGCGAGCAGGTTTGTGTGGAACTTCTGGACTGTGTCCGGACTGACCGTATAGATCGCATAAGCCACCAATGTTGATGCCGTTACGACGGAAATCATCTGATCGAGCAAGTACGGGCTGTATTCCTCGAGGATCCTGCGGTGACCCGTCGCCCGGTCAGCCAGCAGGACCAGTTCGTGACGCCGCTTGCTGAGCGCCAGGAAGAGCGCCAGGAGTATTGTCAACATGTAAAGCCATGGGCTGATGGCGACTTCGATCACCACGGCTCCCGCGGCCGCCCGCAGCACGAATCCGATGGCAATCGTCAGCACGTCGATGATGACGACGTGCTTCAGCGGTCCGGAGTACAGCGCCAGCAGCGCGAGATAGGCTGCGGCCAATCCGCCGAACGGCACCCGAAGCCACAGCGCCGCCACAATAGACGTGGTGCCGAGAACGAACGCGCTGGTCAGCGCCACACCGACCGGAAGGGCACCCGAGGCAATCGGCCGATGCATTTTCACCGGATGGCGTCGGTCGGCTTCGCGGTCTGCGACGTCGTTGATCAGATACACGACGCCGGAAAGAATGCAGAAGATCGCGAAGGCCGCCACGGCATACGCGATCGCCCGTGGCTCCAGCAGCTTCTGGCCGAACATCAACGCGGCGAAGATGATGAGATTCTTCGTCCACTGCGATGGCCGCAGCGACAGTAGCAGATTGACCGCGAGTGATCGCTCCGACACCCCTCGGGGGCCGGGGCGCGCATCGGCCTGCTCGGTGATATTCGGAATGACTTGGCGCGCCATCGTAGCGCGCAGCCTGGCTGCGCGTTCCTGCGCCGTTACGCGAAGCTCTTTACGGCTTCCGGTTCGGATTCGTAGGTCTCGAACACCGTCAACAACTTGGTGATGGCGAGCAGGTCCTGAATCCGCTTCGTCAGGTTGAGCAGCTTGAGCTTGCCTCCTTGCCGGCTTACCGTCGTGTAGGTGCGGACGATTTCGCCGAGCCCGGCGCTGTCGATGTATGGCACACCCTCGAGGTTCAGGAGCAGCTTCTTGCGTTCCTGCTGAATGAGCGAGTTGATTTTGTCTTTCAGAAGCTCGTCGCCCTCGCCGAGCGTCATCTTGCCCTTGAGATCCAGGATCGTCACACCGTCAACGACCCGTTCCTCGATCTGCATCACCGCTCTCCTCGCTCACCGCGCAATGACTCCGCCAGGTATTACTCTGCAAAAAGGACCGGTCAGCGTACTACGCAAGTTGAAATAGTGTCAAGAATTAGGCCAGTTTCCGCCCGCCTCACGCCGGGAGCCCCTCCTCTCGCCGCTGCCCGGTCAGCCGGCCGCGAATCGACTGCACCACGACGTAGAGCACTGGGATGAACACGATGTTGAGGAAGGTCGACAGCAGCATCCCGCCGGCCACCGCCGTTCCGACCGAGTTTCGTGCCTCCTTGCCGGCGCCGGTGGCAAATACCAGAGGTAGCACGCCGAGGATGAACGCCAGCGACGTCATCAGGATTGGACGAAGTCGCAGCCGCGACGCTTCGATGGCGGCTTCGATGACCGACATACCGCGTCCGCGCAGCTGTTCGGAAAACTCGACGATCAGGATGGCATTCTTGGCCGCAAGCCCTATCAACATCACCAGCCCGACCTGGCAGTACACGTCATTGGCAAGACCGCGCACCCACTGGGCACTGAGCGCGCCCAGCACGGCGAGCGGGACTCCCAGCAGAACGATGAACGGCAGCACCAGGCTTTCGTACTGGGCGGCCAGCGTCAGGTAGACCAACAGGAGCGCGAGACCGAATATCAGGAACGACTGACGGCCGGCCTTGGTTTCCTCGAGCGAAATGCCCGACCAGGCGTAGCCCATTCCTTCAGGGAGGTTCGTTTCAGCCAGCCGCTCCATCTCCTGAAGCGCCTCGCCCGAGCTCGTGCCGCGGGCGGCCGACCCGTTGATCGTCGCCGACCGGAACAGATTGAAGTGGTTGATGACCTGCGGCGCCGTGATTTCTTTGACCGACACCACCTGCTCGAGCGGCACCATGTCGCCGCCCTTCGTGCGCGCGTAGAGCTGACGCAGGCCCTGAGGATTCGATCGGAATCGCTGATCCGCCTGCACGTAGACGCGATAGGCACGGTTGTTGAACTCGAAATCGTTGACGTATTGCGATCCCAGGAAGATTTGCATCGCGCTCGTGATTTCGTTGAGCGGCAATCCCATCGCCAGGGCCCGTTGTCGGTCGATCGTCACTTGCAGCTGCGGGTCATTGGCCGTGAACGGGCTGAAGAGACCACGCACTTTCGACGACTGCATCCCGGCGCGGACGATGGCGCCCGTACCGTTTGAAAGATTCGATATGTCCGTGCCCGTCTGATCGAGCACCTGGAATTCGAAACCGCCAAAGCGGCTCAATCCGGGAATCGACGGCGGTGGAAATCCGACGATGATGGCTCCCGGAATCCCGAAGAGCGCACCGCCGACACGCCCGAGGACGGCCTGCACCGAATGCTCGGCTCCCGGTCGGTCTGCGAACGGCTTCAAACGCGCGAACATCAGCCCCTGGTTCGAGGCGGCGCCGCTGAAACTGAATCCCATGACCGAAAACAGCGCCAGCACGTCAGGGTCTTTCATGATGATCTGTTCAGCCTGACGCGCGATGTTGCCGGTGTACTCGAGCGACGCGCCGGCGGGTGCCTGCACCTGCACCAGGAAGTAACCGAGATCTTCTTCTGGCACAAAGGCCTGCGGCACTGCTTGATAGACCCACCACGTCAGTCCGAGAGCCGCGATGAAGACCGCGACAATGGCGAATCGCGCGCGCATGCCGTAGCGCAAGGCTGACACATAGGCTGTCGTGCCGGCCGAGATGCCGCGCTCGATGAACGAGAAGAAGCGCCCCTTGTGATGGCTCTCGCGCTCCAGCAGCAGTGCCGCGAGCGCCGGCGACAGCGTCACCGCATTGAAAACGGACAGCGCGACCGCGAAGGCGATGGTCATCGAAAACTGCGCGTACAGACGGCCGGTCGTGCCGGGGAAGAAGGCGACCGGGACGAACACGGCGACGAGCACGAGACCGGTGGCGAGCACCGCGCCAAAGACCTCGCGCATCGCGTCGGAGGCCGCTTGCCGTGCGCTCTTCTTGTATTGCTGAATGTGACGCTCGATATTTTCAATCACCACGATCGCGTCGTCGACCACGATACCGGTGGCGAGAATGATGCCGAACAGGGTCAGCGTGTTGATCGAAAAGCCCATCAGCTTCACGAATGCGAATGCGCCGATGAGCGAGACCGGAATCGTAATCGCCGGGATGATGGTGCTGCGCCACGTCTGCAGGAAGATGAAGATGACGAGCACGACGAGCGCGATCGCCTCGGCAAGTGTTTTCAACACCTCCCTGATCGATTCCTCGACGACATCGGTTGTGTTGAAGGCGACCTGGTAGCGCATGCCCGGCGGAAACTGATTGGACAACCGGTCCAGTTCGGCGACCACGGCCTGCTCGACGTCGAGAGCGTTGGCCGTGGGCAGCTGGATGACACCGAAGCCCACCGCTTCGACCGCCTGGAACCGTAGCTGCGACGCGTACGTCTCGGCCCCGAGTTCCGCTCGTCCGATGTCTTTCAGTCGCACGAGCGACCCGTCCTTGCCGGCCTTCAAGATGATGTTGTCGAATTCCGAGGCCTCGCGCAGGCGCCCGACCGCCCGCACGCTGAGTTGATACATCTGACCGGAAGGAGCGGGCGCCTGACCCAGGCTGCCTGCGGCCACTTGCACGTTCTGCTCGCGCAGCGCGTTCACCACGTCGCCGGCGGTCAGCTCGCGCGCCGCCAGGCGATCGGGATCGAGCCACAGGCGCATCGAATATTTGCGTTCGCCGAAAATCGTGACGTCGCTGACGCCGGGCACCCGTTTGAGGGCGTCTTTCACGTACACGTCGATGTAGTTGCTGATGAAGAGCGAGTCGTATTCCCCCTTCGGGGCGAAGACGCCGACCGCCATCACGAAGCCGGTCGCCTGTTTCTGAACGGTGATGCCGTTGGTCCGCACTTCGACGGGCAGACGTCCAAGCGCCTGGTTCACGCGGTTCTGAACGTCGACCTGCGCCAGGTCCTGATCGCGCGTGACGTCGAACGTGGCGGTAATCGTGGAAACGCCGCTGTTGGTGCTCGACGAGGTCATGTAGAGCATGCCCTCGACACCATTGATCGCCTGCTCGAGCGGCGTCGTGACCGCCGTCTCAACCTCCTGGGCGTTGGCACCCGTGTAGAACGTCGAGACGTTGACCTGCGGCGGCGCCAGCGACGGGTACTGTGAGACGGGCATCGTCGGGATGGCGACCAGCCCGGCCAGGATCAGCACGAGCGAACAGACCGAGGCGAGGATCGGACGGCGGATGAACGTGTCGACCATGAGGGCGGCTACTCGGCCTTGATCGGCGCGCCGTCGCCGACCTTCTGTACGCCGGCGACGATGACGCGCTCGCCCGGCTTCAGGCCGCTCCGAACGACGTAGTCATTGCCGAGGAGCTCGCCGACCTGTACTGGGCGTTGACGAGCCACGAGCCCGCCGGTGGCCGCATCTTCGGCGACGAAGCAGAAATACTGGCCGCTGACGCGAGAGACGGCGGTGATGGGTATGCTGATGCCGGGCGTCGTGCGCCAGATGATTCGGGCGCGGACGAATTGCTGTACGCGAAGCGCCGGCGGAATCTCGCGCAGTAGACTCTTCACCAGCACCGTCTGAGTGGCATCGTCTACTCGCGGCGCGACGAACGTAATGGAATTGGTGGCGACGATCTTTCCTTCCGCATCGAGCAGCTGAACGGGAAGTCCCAGACGGAGATCCGGTGAGCGATCGAGCGGCACCTGGATATAGGCTTCGAGCGACGCGTTTTCATCGATGGTCGTAATGACCGTGGAATTCGTGACGCGATCGCCGACGCGAACGGGAATGTCGCCGACTACCCCGGCCTGCGGTGCATCGACGCGGTAGTACTGCAGCTCGACGCGTCCCTCGCGCACTTGCGCATCGAGGGCAGCCAGACGGGCCTCCGCGGTACGCAGCGAGTTCTGCGCCTGATCGAATTCCTGGCGGCTGATTGCCCCCGCGTCGACGAGCGATTCGAGCCGCTTGACCTGCTGGCGCCAGTACGCGACGTCGGTTTCCATTCCGGTACGATTCGCCTCGGTGCTGCGCACCGCCGCCTGTTGCTTGTCGGCGTTGATCTGAACGAGCGGCGAACCCACCCGCACGCGATCGCCTGATTTCACGAAGATGCGGTTGACGATACCCTCGACTTCCGGCTGGACTGTTGTGGATTTGAGCGACCGTACGGTTGAGATGAAGTCCGACGTCTGTTCAATTGGCTTTTCCGCAACCGCCAGCAGCTTCACTCCGACAGGTGGCGGCGCGCCCTGGCCCTGCGCCGACGGCGCATTGCCGCCGCAGGCGACTGCGGCCGTCGCCAGTGCCAATGCCAACGGGATGTATGAAGGAACAGGGATGCCTGCCATGGATTTGCTCACACCTGAGAGTACCTACTATGACGCACAATCCCAGGCGGCGTCCGCGGCTTGTTTGGCGCGTTCGAACAATGAAAAAGGCCACGTGGTTTCCGTGGCCTTTTGCCTATCCGCCGGGGCGAACCGACTTCAGACGCCGCCGGCGCCTGCAAACTTCCGCGACTGGAAACATTCGCGGCAGAAGACCGGACGTCCCTGCGTAGGACGGAACGGTACGGTGGTTTCCTTTCCGCACGCCGAGCAGTTGGTCGTCGTCTCCACCCGTTCGCGTCCCATTGACGCGCCCGGTGATGGCCTCGCCGCGCGCTTCGCCTTGCAGCTCTTGCATCGCTTCGGTTCGTTCTTGAAGTTCTTGTCGGCGAAAAAGAGCTGCTCGCCCGCCGTCCAGATGAACTCCGTGCCGCAGTCCACGCAGTTGAGCGTCTTGTCCTGGAACTCCATCGGCCCTACCTACCTCTCACCAACTCGATCGCCCGCCCCCGCAAAGGGCTCCCGCCGCACGTGGTGTGCGCAGCGTTAAAAGGACCGGCACGCGTGTGCGCTACCGGCCCTTGTCCGAACTGCAGCTAGTCCGATTCGCGGCGCTGCTTCTTCCGTGTCCGCTTGCGCGCCAGTGCTTGCTTGGCGCGCCGGCGATCGCCTGGCTTCAAGTAGAACGAATGCTTCTTGATATCCTTGATGATATCTTCCTGCTGTACCTTCCGCTTGAAGCGGCGAAGCGCACTTTCGATCGATTCGCCTTCCTGAACTTTGACTTCAGCCAACCTTGTTGACACCCCCTTCGCGGCCACCGCTCAACATTTCTCCACACGTGGTTGGTACGCACCCGACCGGCCTACGTCCGCGCCGCATGTCCTCCCTGTGAGCCCGTTGAGTCCGGTGGAATGTGCTAGGCTATCACAGGTAAAAGCGCATTCTAAGGCAGAAAGCTCAGCCACAGTCAACTCCCGTAACCGCCGGATACATTCGCTGTAACCCACTCAGAGCATTAAACTTACCTGGTCGTCGTGAGGATTCTTGTCATTGGCGGCGGTGGCCGTGAGCACGCGCTGGCGTGGAAACTGTCGCAACAGCATCCCGTCGTCGCCATTCCGGGCAATCCGGGCATCGCACAAACTGCGCGCACGATTGCGGTCGATCCGCTCGATGTGGAAATGGTCGCCACGACTGCCGAACGTGAAGGCGTCGATCTCACCATCGTCGGACCTGAACTCCCCCTGAGCCTCGGCATCGTCGACGTTTTCGATCAGCGCGGCCTTCCGATTCTCGGTCCGACCAGAGCTGCAGCTCGGCTCGAATCGAGCAAGTCCTTCGCAAAAGATTTCATGGCCCGTCACGGCATTCCCACCGCGCGTTACCGCGTGTGCACCGATGCGGCGACCGCGTACCGCGTGATCGCGAGTGCCGAGCTCGGCTTTCCTCTCGTGGTGAAGGCCGATGGTCTCGCCGCAGGTAAGGGGGTTGTCATCGCCGCCGATCAGGCCGCAGCGGATTCAGCCGTAGCCGCCGCGATGGAGGAGCATCGATTCGGGGACGCAGGGGCACGCGTCGTGCTGGAGGAATGCCTCAGCGGGCCCGAGGTTTCATTTTTCGCGCTTTGTGATGGCCTTCATGCTCAGCCGCTCGGTTCTGCGCAGGATCACAAGCGGATCTTCGACGACGATCGCGGCCCAAACACGGGTGGCATGGGTGCATTTGCACCGAGTCCTCTCGTCGACGCGCCGATGCAGGACCGCATCATGCGCGAGGTCGTCAACCCGGTACTGGCGGGTATGGCGCACGAAGGGACGCCGTACCGCGGTTTCCTTTATGTCGGGCTCATGCTGACGTGCGACGGTCCGCGAGTCATCGAGTTCAACGTCCGATTCGGCGATCCTGAAGCGCAGGTGATCATTCCCCTCATCGACGGCGATTT
The DNA here is from genome assembly GCA_963804245.1 of uncultured Acidobacteriota bacterium. Lineage (GTDB taxonomy): Bacteria > Acidobacteriota > Vicinamibacteria > Vicinamibacterales > 2-12-FULL-66-21 > CAWDPQ01. The sequence goes on along the minus strand of CAWDPQ010000020.1, from coordinate 491,315 downwards.
GGCGCCACGCCTCGCAGCAGCTGCTGCCGGCGATCTCGAGCCGGCGCCCGTCCCGCTCAGGTCGGAGAAAAAGGTTGGCGTAGTGATCGCGTCGGAGGGATATCCGGGCTCCGGCCGAGTCGGGCTGCCAATCTCCGGTGTTGAGCAGGCGTCGCGCGCCGAGCGCGTCCTCGTCTTCCACTCGGGCACACGTGTGACTGAGCGGGACTCGCACACGCCATCGACCGCCATCGCCACGGCCGGTGGGCGCGTGCTGACGGTCGTGGGCGGAGGCAGTAGCTATGAGGAAGCCATAGACCGAGCGTATGAGGGTGTGTCGATGATTCGCTTCGAAGGCATGCAGTACCCGCAAGGATATCGGTCGTAAAGCCATCCATGTCTGAGATCACCGTCCTGATTCTCATGGGATCCGATTCGGATGCCCCGGTCATGCAAGGCGCCGTTGATGTGCTCCGCGAGCTTCAAATCCCGTGCACGATGACGGTCGCCTCGGCTCACCGCTCGCCGGAGCGGGTGATGCGGCTGGTTCGCGAGGCGCCAGGGCAGGGTGTGAAAGTGTTCGTGGTGGGCGCCGGCGCCGCGGCACACCTGGCGGGCGTGGTTGCGGCCCACACGACGCTCCCGGTGATCGGTGTACCGATCGACTCGTCGGCGCTGAAGGGTCTCGATGCGCTGCTCTCGACGGTGCAGATGCCGCCAGGCGTGCCGGTGGCCACGGTTTCGATCGGAAGGCCGGGAGCGACGAATGCCGGCGTGCTCGCCGCGCAGATTCTCGCGCTCGGGGATCCGGCGCTGGCCGCACGATTGAATCAATACAAGGTCAGGTTGGCGCAGAAAGTGGAACAGGCTGCCGAGAAGCTTCGAGCGTCCAGCGACGCGTAGGCCCGGCATTGAAATACTCCATTGTCACGTTCGGCTGCCGTGTCAACCAGGCGGATTCGCTTCGCATTGAAGAGACCTTGCGCCGCGCCGGCGGCATCGACGCGCCCTCCGCACACGCCGATCTCGTGGTTGTCAACACCTGTTCGGTGACCGCGACAGCCGATCAAGGCGCACGGCAGACGATCCGGCGCATCGCGCGCGAGAATCCACGAGCCCGCATCGTCGTCACCGGGTGCTATGCCTCGCGTCGGCCTGATGAGGTCGCTACGCTTCCCAACGTCATTCGTGTCGTGCACAACGAGGACAAAGACCGCCTCGTCGACGAGATCACCACCGCCGTTCGGTTTGGCGATGGAGAGGGTGCTTGTGGCGCGCCCATCGAGCCGGGGATCGCCGGACGCACGGCCTTTACGCTACGGATACAGACTGGCTGCGAAGAGCGGTGCAGCTACTGCATCATCCCGTCGACGCGCGGCCGGCAGCGAAGCCTGGCCATCGCTGACATCGTTCGGGATGTCGGACGTGTCGCTGCCGCGGGATTCAAAGAGATCGCGCTGACCGGCGTGCACCTCGGATCCTTCGGACGTGATCTGTCCCCTTCCACCTCGCTCGTCGATCTGTTGTCCGTGCTGAGTCAGTTGGCGGCCGACGTCACGTTTCGCATCAGCTCGCTCGAGCCGATGGACTGCTCGCCTGAGATCGTCGATCTGGTGGCGTCGAGCGGGGGCCGCTTTGCGCCGCATTTCCATTTGCCGCTGCAGCATGCCAGCGATCGAATGCTGGCCCTGATGCAGCGTCCGTATACACTCGAGTACTATCGACGGCTCGTCGATCGCATCGTCGAACGTCTTCCTCACGCCTCGATCGGTTCGGACATGATCGTGGGGTTCCCGGGCGAGACGGATGAGGACTTCGAGTGCAATCTCAGGTATCTGCCGGCTTCGCCGCTCTCGCATCTCCACGTGTTCCCGTACTCCGACCGCCCGGGGACGGCGGCGAGCGTGATGGTCGACAAAGTCGGGGGCGCCGACATCCGCTCCCGCGGCGCAACGCTGCGACAAATTGCTGCGGAGTTGTCCCGCCGTTTTCGCCAGTCGCAGATCGGCGCCGTTCGAGCTGGCCTTACGATCAACGACGGCACGGTGGTGCTGACGGATAACTATCTGAAGTTGCGGATTGCGCCGGGCCGCCCCAGGAACGAGCGAGTGAAGATTCCTGTTCCTGTTGAGGATTCGCTGGCGGTTGTTCTAGAGGACTGATCTACATCATCATCGCGAGCCGCCGACCGGGTGCTTCCGTCTTCGACGACTCCGTGATCAGTTGCCCGCAGGCGGCGCGAATATCGCGGCCACGCGACTTTCGTACCGAGACGGTGACGCCGCGGTCCGCCAGAACTTTCGCGAACCGGTTGACCGCATCATCGGACGGGCGGGTAAACGGAATCCCGGCCGCTTCGTTGAGCGGGAGCAAGTTGACCTTCGATCGGATACCGTTCAGCAGACGCGCGAGTCGCCGCGCATCCTCCGGCGAGTCGTTGATGCCCTGCAACATCACGTATTCGAACGTGATCCGCTCTCGACGCTTGATGGGGAAGCGGCGGCAGGCATCGAGCAATTCCGTGATCCCGTACTTCCTGTTGATCGGCACGAGCAGATCGCGCTGTTCCTCGGTCGTCGAGTGCAGCGAGATGGCGAGATTCGGCATGAACGGTTCGGTGGCGAGGCGTTCGAGTGCGGGAAGCACGCCGACGGTCGAGAGGGTGACGCGCCGCGGAGACACTCGCAGTCCGTGCTCATCTGCCAGGATGCGCAGCGCCTTCATCGTCGCATCGTAATTGTGGAGGGGTTCACCCATGCCCATCAGCACGATGTTGAAGCGACGCTCGAGCAGTCCGAGCTCCCTTGTCAGTACGCCGACCTGGCCGACAATCTCGCCGGCCGTGAGATTCCTGTCGATCCCCATCTTTCCGGTGAGACAGAACGCGCAGCGCATCGCGCAGCCAACCTGCGTCGAGAGACAGAGCGTGTCGCCGGGAGAATCAGGGATACAGACCGATTCGATGAATTTCCCGTCCGCCAGTCGTAACAGGAACTTGGTGGTGCCATCGACGGAACGTTCACGGCGCGCAACCTCGGGTGTCGCGATCCGCATCTGCTGAGTCAGCAAGGAGCGGAGCTCGATTCCAAGATCGGTCATTTCACCAAAATCAGTAACACCGCGTCGATAAATCCATTGAAAGATTTGTCGCGCGTGGAAACGAGGACGGCCGAGGTCCGCCAGGGCCTGTTCCAGCTCAGGCAGTTCGGCTTCCGCGACGTCGAGGGGAATATTGGTGAGCATGGCGTCGGTCGCGAAGCGACGAATGGGAGCGAACCTTTATTGTACTATGCCGGGAACCTTGAACTGGCGCATTGGCGCGTGGTAACATTCCGGTTTCGAGATTGTCTCGCAATCCCCTCTATAACAAGCACTTGCGGTCTACCGCTCGGGCAGCCGCAGGGAGGCGTACCGCTGCTGACGACGCTTGACTCCCAACGCATGGTCACTCGTGAGGTTCTGGACACCGGGCTGCGCCTGATCACCGAGACAATGCCTCATGTCCGGTCGGTCACGATCGGTGTCTGGCTGATGCGTGGGTCCCGGCACGAGACGGACGAGCGCAGCGGCATCGCCCATTTCGTCGAGCACATGCTGTTCAAGGGAACGGACACCCGCTCGGCTGAAGACATCGCCCAATCGATCGATTCAATAGGCGGCCAGCTCGACGCGTTCACGGCCAAAGAGTACGCGAGCTACTACATCAAGGTGCTCGACGATCATCTGCCGCTTGCCGTCGATCTGCTGGCGGACATCGTGCTGCGCCCGGCGTTTGCCGCCGAGGAGATCGAGCGCGAGAAGAAGGTCATCCTCGAAGAAATCAAGATGGTCGAGGATACGCCCGACGACCTGGTGCACGAGTTGTTCACGCAGCACTTCTGGGAAGGGCACCCGCTCGGGCGCCCGATACTCGGCACGAAAGAGACGGTCGAAGCGCTCACGGCAAACACGCTCTCCGAATATTTCCGCGGCGCTTACGTTGCGCCCAACATGATCGTGTCCGCTGCCGGCAGCCTCGAGCATTCGCGGGTTCGCGATTTGGTTTCGGCGGCCTTCGGAGTCCTGACCCGGAACGGGCAGCCGTTTCGCGACGAGCCGCCGCGAGTCGTGCCGCAAGTGGTCACGCGGACCAAGGAGCTCGAACAGAGCCATATCTGTCTTGGCACGAACAGTTATCCGCAAAGCCACGATGATCGGTATGTCAGCTACATCCTGAATACGGTGTTGGGCGGCTCGATGAGCTCACGACTCTTCCAGAACGTGCGGGAGAAACGCGGTCTGGCGTACTCGGTGTTCAGCGGTTTGAGCGCCTACCGTGATGCCGGCAACATCACCATCTATGCTGGCTGCGCGAACGAGGCGGTCGACGAGGTGATCGATCTGTGCGTGCAGGAGCTGCGCGCCATGAAACGCGCTCCCGTCCCGGAAACCGAACTGCGCCGCGCCAAGGATCACCTCAAGGGCAGTTTGATGCTGAGCCTGGAGAATACCGCCAGCCGCATGTCGCATCTCGCCCGTCAGGAGATTTACTTCGACCGGCATTTCGGTCTTGATGAAACGCTGCTCGGCGTTGAGCGCGTGTCGGCGGCTGATGTCCAGCGCGTGGCGTCCGACCTGTTTTCGGATGGTTCGCTCGCGGCCACGGTGCTTGGCCCGTCGGTTCCCGATCTGACGCGAGAACGACTGACCCTGGAATGATCAAACGTTACACCTCACCGGAAATGGGCGCGATCTGGACCGATCAGCGCCGGTACGAGACCTGGCTGCAGGTTGAGCTCGCAGCGGCGGAGGCGATGGCCGAGGATGACATCATTCCCTCCGAAGCGGCGCGTGACCTGCGCGCCCGCGCGTCCTTCGACATCGCCCGTATCGAAGAGATCGAGCAGACCACGCAGCACGACGTCATTGCATTCACGACGGCCGTCGCCGAGCGCGTCGGTGCCTCGGCGCGGTGGCTTCATTTTGGATTGACGTCCTCCGATGTGATCGACACGGCACAGGCGATCCAGATGCGGGACGCCTGCGATCTGATCGTCAAGGACATCGCCGGTCTGATGGACGCGGTTCGCGCGCGCGCCGACGAGCACCGCCACACGCCGATGATCGGACGCACGCACGGCGTGCACGCCGAGCCCATGACCTTCGGTGTGAAGCTCGCCGTGTGGTACGCGGAGCTGCAGCGCGATCTCGATCGGATACTTCGGGCACGTGATGTCATCTGCGTCGGCAAGCTTTCCGGGGCGGTCGGGACGTTCGCGCACCTCGATCCCGCCATCGAAGCCCGTGTCTGCGCTCGCCTCGGGCTGCAGCCGGCCCCGGTTGCGTCTCAGGTCATTCAACGCGACCGCCACGCCGAGTTGCTGTCGGCGGTCGCGATTACCGGCGCATCCCTGGAAAAATTCGCGCTCGAAATCCGTGGGCTTCAAAAGACAGAAATCGGCGAGGTCGAAGAGCCGTTCGGCAAGGGGCAGAAAGGCTCGTCGGCGATGCCGCACAAGCGGAATCCGATCGGCTGCGAACAGATCACCGGCCTTGCCCGCTTGCTCCGCGGCAATGCCCATGCCGCGCTCGAGAACATCGCCCTCTGGCACGAGCGTGACATCTCACACTCCTCGGTCGAGCGCGTCATCATTCCCGACAGTTTCATCACGCTCGACCACATGCTTCGCCGTTTCACGCGGATCGTGCGTGGCATGGTCGTCTATCCCGAGCGTATGCTCGAGAACCTCGAACGTTCGCGCGGCGTCGTGTTCTCCGGCACGGTCCTCCTCGAGCTCGCACGGCGTGGAGTATCCCGAGAGCAGGCCTACGAGTGGGTGCAGCGCAACGCCATGCGCGCTTTTCAGGAGCAGCGTGATTTCAAGAGCCTGCTGCTGGCCGACGTCGACCTGATGCGGGTGCTGTCTGCCGACGATGTGCATCGGGCCTTCGATTTGACCGAGCAGCTGCGAAACGTCGACGCGATCTTCGATCGCGTGTTCCGGTCGGTGGCTGTGAGCGTTTGATTTTCTTCCGGCTAAAGCCGGAAGCCACGAACCGGATCCGTGGCTTCCGCCTTCAGGCGGAAGATCGTGAGGCCGATGAAAGCCAGAGTCTTCGTCACGTTGAAACCCTCGGTTTTCGACCCGCAGGGGCACACGATCGCCGACGCGCTCCATTCGATGGGGTACACCGGTATTGGCGATGTCCGGCAGGGGAAGTATTTCGAGCTGGAACTGGATTCGCGGTCGGCCGAGCAGGCGAAGACGCTTGCGGCGGAGGTCGCTGATAAGTTGCTGGCGAATCCGGTGATTGAGAGTTATCGGATAGAGATCGTGTAGGCCCGCCGTTTAGGGTGGGCGTGCTGGAAGCTCGCGGCTGGTAGCTGGATCCTGATATGAAATTCGCCATCGTCGTCTTTCCTGGTTCGAACTGCGATCACGATGCGTATCACGCGGCCAAACACGTCCTGAAGCAGGATGCGGAATTCGTCTGGCACAAAGAGACGAGCCTCAAGGGGGCCGACGTCGCCATCCTACCGGGCGGCTTCTCCCACGGCGACTACCTGCGCACCGGCGCCATCGCGCGATTTTCTCCAGTGATGAACGCTGTCGTGGACTTTGCGCGCAAGGGTGGGCCGGTCCTCGGCATCTGTAACGGTTTCCAGATTCTTCTCGAAGCCGGGATGCTGCCCGGTGCCATGCTCAGAAACCGAGATCTGAAATTCCATTGCGAGCATGTGCACGTTCGTGTCGAGCAGACGGACACGCCGTTTACGTTGCGCGCGACGAAGGGTCAGGTGCTTCGCATCCCGATCGCTCACGGCGAGGGCAACTACTTCGCCGAGCCGGAGATCCTCAACGACCTTGAAGCATCCGGTCGAGTGGTCTTCCGATACTGCGATGTCCGGGGCTCGGTCACCGATGATGCGAATCCCAATGGCGCCGCACGCAACATTGCCGGCATCTGCAACGACACGCGGAACGTGGTCGGGTTGATGCCGCATCCGGAGCGGGCCTGCGAGTCCGTGCTCGGCAGCGCGGATGGTCTGATCATGTTCGAGTCGGTCGTGACGGCGCTGGCAGAACACGGTTCTTTGCGGACCGCTTAGCTCTTTTTCATGAGTCCAATCGCCGCCGCCACACTCGATCGCCACGGCCTCAAGCCGGACGAATACGAGCGCATCGTCAACGCGCTGGGACGCGAGCCGTCGGAGACGGAGCTAGGCATCTTCTCCGTGATGTGGTCGGAGCACTGCAGTTACAAGAGCTCGCGGGTGCACCTCCGGAAGCTGCCGACTCGGGGGCCGCGCGTGCTGCAGGGTCCCGGCGAGAACGCCGGCGCGGTCGACATCGGCGATGGGCTCGCCGCGGTGTTCAAGATCGAGTCGCACAACCACCCGTCGTTCATCGAACCGTACCAGGGCGCCGCAACCGGAGTCGGCGGCATCATCCGCGACATTTTCACAATGGGAGCTCGTCCCGTTGCGCTCCTGAATTCGCTGCGCTTCGGCCCGCTCGACGGTCCGACCGGTCCGCGCACCCGGCGCATCGTTCAGGGAGTTGTCGCCGGGATCGCCGGCTACGGGAACAGCATCGGCATTCCTACGATTGGCGGCGAGATCGCGTTCGAGGAACCGTATTCGGGCAATCCGCTGGTGAACGTGCTGTGCCTCGGCATCGCCAAGGCCGATGCGCTCGTCAAGGGCACGGCCGCCGGCGAGGGCAACCCGGTGTACTACGTCGGGGCGCGCACCGGGCGGGACGGCATCCATGGCGCGACCATGGCGTCGGCGGAATTCGACGATCGTTCGGCCGAAAAGCGTCCGGCCGTGCAGGTCGGCGATCCGTTCATGGAGAAGCTGCTGCTCGAGGCCTGCCTCGAGCTGATGAAAACCGACGCGCTCATCGGCGTGCAGGACATGGGGGCCGCCGGGCTCACGTGCTCCACGTCCGAGATGGGAGCTCGCGGCGGCGCCGGCATCGAGATAGACGTCAGGCACGTCCCACAGCGCGAGTCGGGCATGACGCCTTACGAAATCATGCTGTCGGAATCGCAGGAGCGCATGCTCCTGGTCGTCAAGCGCGGCCGCGAGGAGGAAGTCGAACAGATCTTCGACAAGTGGGACCTGCACGCGGCTCGAATCGGCGAAGTGACCGGCGATGGAATCCTGCGCGTCAAGTCGCACGGACAAACTGTTGCCGAGATACCGAATACCGCGCTGGTCGACCAGGCACCCGTTTACGACAGGCCGACGTCGCGTCCCGCCTACCTCGACGAGCTACGGAAGCTCGATCTGACGAGGCTCGTCCCGACGACGCCGCAGAGCGCGTTTTTCGATCTCCTGTCTTCGCCGACGATTGCCAGCAAGCGATGGGTCTATCGGCAATACGACCACATGGTCAGAACCAACACGCTGGTGCTGGCCGGCATGGGTGCAGGCGTCATTCGCGTAAAGGGGACCAGGAAAGCGCTCGCCGTGTCGACCGACGGCAACGGCCGCTATTGCTATGCGGACCCACGCCGCGGCGCGATGCTGGCGGTTGCCGAGGCCGCGCGCAACGTCGCCTGCGCGGGCGCCGTGCCAATAGGCGCGACGAACTGCCTCAATTTCGGAAACCCCGAGCGTCCGGAGATCATGTGGCAGTTCGCCGAAGCGATCGAAGGGATCTCGGAGTCCTGCCGCGCCCTGGACATTCCGATCACCGGTGGCAACGTCAGTCTTTACAACGAGACCGACGGGAACGCGATCTATCCGACGCCGATTATCGGCGTCGTTGGGCTCATCGAGGATTCCTCACGGACTCTGTCGCGCACGTTCCGGAGCCAAGGCTCCGACATCCTCCTGCTCGGCCGCGGAAGCGTGGAGCTTGGTGCCAGTGAGTATTTGAAACGCCTTCACGGCCTGGTCGCTGGCGAACCGCCGCGGCTGGATCTCTCGGCCGAACGGGCGCTGCTCGACCTCCTCTCGCGCGCGGCGGCAACCGGTCTGCTGCAATCCGCGCACGATTGCTCCGACGGCGGCATTGCGATCACGCTCGCGGAATGCAGCTTCGATACGCCCGGTATCGGGCTGGACGTCGATCTCACAGCCGACGAGGCACCTGGCGGAAACGTTCTGCAGATCGTCGGGACGCTGTTTGGCGAATCGGCGAGTCGCGTTGTGGTGTCAGTGCGTCCCGACGATCGTGAGGCTGTCCTTCGGCTCGCCGCCGACTGCGGCGTGCCGGCCGCGCTCGTCGGACGCACGTGCGCCGATCGCATCAGGATTGCGGTAGCGGGGGTGACGGCCATCGATTGTACCCTTGCCGAAGCGGAGCGGATCTGGACACAGGCGTTGGCGCAGTCTCTAGTCGTCAATCGCTCCCCGCAAGATGGGCAAGAGCGGATGTAACCAGCGAGCGCCGAAAGCGCGAGCGACCCTATGGACAAATTCAAAGACGAGTGCGGTGTTTTCGGAATCTTCGGGCATCCCGAGGCCGCCAACCTCACGTATCTCGGTCTATACGCCCTTCAGCACCGAGGCCAGGAGAGCGCGGGCATCGTCGCGGCAGACGGCGCGCGGATGCGCGTGTCGCGGGCGATGGGGCAGGTGGCGGACGCTTTCGACGAACAGGCCCTCGAGAAGCTGCCCGGACATCTGGCGATCGGGCACACCCGCTACTCGACCGCCGGCGAGAGCAAGATTGAGAACGCGCAACCGTTTCTCATCGACTGCGCTCACGGTCAAATCGCCGTCGCCCACAACGGTAACCTGGTCAACGCCGGCGAGCTGCGCGACGCGCTCGTGCGAGCGGGCTCGATTTTTCAGACCAGCAGCGACACCGAAGTAGTCCTGCATCTTTACGCCCGATCCAGGGCGCCGTCGGTCGAGGAGGCGCTCGTCGAATCGATCGCGCAACTGAGCGGCGCATTTTCCCTCGCCCTCCTGACGAAGAACCGGCTCATCGCGGCGCGCGATCCGCACGGCTTCCGGCCGCTTGCCCTCGGCCAGCTGGGTGACGCCTGGATCGTGTGCTCCGAGACCTGCGCGCTCGATCTGATCGGGGCCACTTACGTCCGCGACATCGAACCGGGTGAGCTTCTCATCATCAGCGATGGTGGTCTCCGCTCGCTCCGTCTGTTTCCCAAGTCGTCACTCTCGCAGTGCATCTTCGAGCACGTGTACTTCGCGCGGCCGGACAGCTACGTGTTCGGGCGCAGCGTCAACGAGGTACGAACCGAGCTCGGGCGCATCCTCGCGCGCGAATCTTCCGTCTCTGCCGACGTCGTGGTGCCTATTCCTGACTCGGGTGTCTGCGCCGCGGTCGGCTTCGCGGAAGAGGCCGATTTGCCGTTGCGGATGGGGCTCATCAGGAATCACTATGTCGGCCGTACATTCATTCAGCCGCAGCAATCGATCCGGCATTTCAGCGTGAGGGTCAAGCTGAATCCGGTTCGCAGCATCCTCGAAGGGCGACGCGTCGTGTTGCTCGATGACTCTATCGTGCGCGGGACGACCAGCCGCAAGATCGTGCGTATGGTCAAGGCGGCGGGAGCACGCGAGGTTCACCTGCGGATCAGCTGCCCGCCAACGATTTCGCCCTGTTTCTACGGCGTGGACACGCCGAGTAAGTCGGAGCTGATCGCCGCCACCCACACGCACGAGGAGATTCGCAAGTATGTGGAGGCGGACAGCCTCTCCTACCTGAGCCTGGAAGGTCTCCGCAGCGCCGTCGGCTCGCAACAGCAGGACTACTGCACATCGTGTTATACGGGTGTTTATCCCGTGGCCTTCCCGCGCGACGAGCATGCCTATCTCCAGCTCGCGTTGAAGGCGGTCGAATAGCCTCATGCCCGTCCGGGTTGCGACGTCGCTGGCTTGCGTGGCGGTCCTGATCGCCCTGCCGTCCCTGTCCTCGAGCAACCACGCCATCGCGCAGGTAGCGGCCGACGTGGTCACGGCGGATCAGGTCCGTACCGCCATAGATACGCTCGGTTCGCTCGAGTTTCCTGTTCGAACGGCGGCCGCTCGCACCGTGCGCCGTGCGCCTGCCGCAACCGCCGTGCCGGCGCTTGTGCGAGCGGTGTCGTCACACAGCGACCAGTACGTTCGGTTTCGCGCGCTGGTCATCCTGTCGGGTTTCAATGATCCCCGCACTCGCGACATCGTCCTGAAGTCGATCGGCGATCGCAACGACCGGCTGCGCGCGGTCGCCTACTCGTGGCTCGAACACAACCCGGAGCCGGCGATGGTGCCGCGCCTGCTGCAGGCGCTCGACCGCGAGGAATCCGAGTTCGTGCGACCGGCGTTGACGCGAGCACTGGCCGTCTACACCACGGATCCCAAGGCCCGCGACGTCATGAGCGGGCTGGTCATGAAGGGGCAGGACATCTTCCGCGCGGCCGTCATCGAGGCGCTCGGCGACTACAAGTGTTCTTACGCGTTGAAGCCAATTACCGACGTCGCCAAGCTCGAGGGACCTCTTCAGGATGACGCCGTCCTGGCAATCGGGAAGCTCGGTGACAAGCGGGGCATCGAGACACTGGCGGCGCTGCAGCGCACCGCGCCGAGGACGCTTCAGCCGTCGATCGCGGCGGCCATCTGCCTGCTCGGCAGCAACTGCTCCTCTCACCAGAACTACATTGCGGAAACGCTCAAATTTGCGACCTCCCATGCCGGGTTTCAACCGCTGCTGCGCTCCGCGGCCGGAGGCCTGGCGGCGCTGGCGGTCGCCGGCAACAAGGAATCGGCGCAGCTGCTGATCGAGCGGGGCGTGCCGTCGCGCGACCCGGAGCGCGCCGCCATGGCGCTCGCGCTGGGCATGGTCGCCCTGCGCAACACGTCGCTGCTGCTGAACGTGCTCGAAGCGCAGGCTGAGCCTGACGGCCCGGTCGAGCTCCTGCGCGAATCCTTCGACATGCTGGAGGAGGACTTCGAAGAGGAGCGTTTCTTCGCCCTGGTCCGCCGCACCTATTGGCAGTCGGCGAAAGACTCGCCAACCCGTCGCGTTGCCGAGTCCCTCATCCGCCGGCTCGAGTTCTGAGGATGGATTACAAGCAGTCCGGCGTCGACGTCGATGCAGGCAACGAAGTCGTTCGGCGGATCCGGACGCTGGCGCAACGGACGTACAACCCGGCCGTGCTCTCGGACATCGGCTCGTTCAGCGGCTTGTTCGCTCTCGACAAGGTCGGCATCGCCGACCCCATTCTCGTCGCGAGTGCGGATGGTGTCGGTACCAAGCTGCGCCTCGCATTCATGGCCGGGATCCACAACACGATAGGTGTCGATCTCGTCAACCACTGCGTCAACGACATCCTGGTTCAGGCGGCTCGCCCGCTTTTCTTCCTCGACTACCTGGCAACCGGACGGCTCGAGCCTGACGTCGCCGTCCAGATCGTGGACGGCCTGGCGCGCGCGTGCCGGGAGAACGGCTGCGCGCTTCTCGGCGGCGAAACGGCGGAGATGCCGGGGTTCTACGCCGATGGCGAATACGACGTCGCTGGATTCATCGTCGGCGCCGTCGCACGCACACGCCTGATCGATGGCCGGTCGATTCGAGCCGGCGACCGCCTCATCGGCCTGTCGTCATCGGGATTGCACACGAACGGCTATTCACTCGCCCGGCGCATCGTCTTCGACATGGCGGCAATGAAACTGGAGACGCACGTCCCCGAATTGGGATCGTCGGTCGGAGAGGCACTGCTGATTCCCCATCGTTCGTATCTGCGACCGATCGGGTCGCTGCTGGACTCGCACGTCGGTGCCGTGAAGGGCATGGCGCACATCACTGGTGGCGGCATCACCGACAACCTGCCTCGCATCATTCCCGACGGTCTGCATCCCGTCGTCGACAGAAGGGTCTGGGAAGTGCCGCCGGTCTTCTCGTGGCTCCAGCAGCTGGGGGGAGTGCCGGTGGAGGACATGTTTCGTACTTTCAACATGGGAATCGGACTGATTCTGGTCTGTTCGCCGGCGGACGAAGCAGCGGTGCTGTCTGCCCTCACCGCGGCTGGTGAAAAACCAAAGGCGATCGGCGATGTTCGGTCGGGAGGGTCGGGGGTGCACTACGTCGCCTGACGAGAGCGCACGCCCTGGGATCGGCGTACTGATCTCAGGGCGTGGCAGCAACCTTCAAGCGCTCATCGACGCCGTGGGTGACGGGCGTCTTCGGGCGCGCATTGCGGTCGTAATCTCCAACAAGGCGGGTGCTGCGGGGCTTGCGCGCGCCGCCGATGCCGGCATCGAAACGCTGGTGCTCGATCACCGGGCCGCGCCGTCGCGCGATGCTTACGATCGGCAGGTCGCGCAAGAGCTGCGGGCCCGGCACGTCAAACTGGTCTGCCTGGCGGGATTCATGCGCCTCGTTGGTGCACCGTTGCTCGAAGCGTTTCCCAACGCCATACTCAACGTGCACCCATCCTTGCTGCCGTCGTTTCCAGGTGTCGACGCTCAACGTCAGGCGCTCGAACGCGGCGTCAAGATCACCGGTGCAACCGTTCACCTCGTCACGAGTGAGCTCGACGGCGGTCCCATCGTGCTCCAGCGACCGGTGGTGGTGCACGACGATGACACGGTGGAGACGCTGTCGGCGCGTGTCCTGGTCGAGGAGCACCGCGCGTATCCGCAGGCCGCCCAGATCATCCTCGACGGACGCTGGCGATTGGACGGCCGCCGCTTCGTCGCTCAGAACACGCCGGGGATCAGTCGATAACGGACGCGGGACGCGTAGGCGTCGTAGCCGTCGAGATTGCCCCGCAGGAAAGCGTCCTCGAACATTACGCGACGCAAGATCAAACCCGAGTACACAAGGGCGATCGCCACGCTGATCCACGATCCGAGGGCCAGCCCACTAAACGGCGCCATCAGGATCATGCCGGCATAGCCCGGATGGCGGATGATGCCGTAGGGGCCGCTGTCGATCACGTGGTGGCCGCGATCCTTCTGGATTCTGACAACGGGCGAGAAGAAGCGATTCGTGAGCATGGCGTGAAAGGTCACCAAGCAGGCGACAGCCATTCCCGCGAATCCAACGATTCGAATCGGTGCGGCGACGCTCGACCAGTGCAGGCGGCCCGCGTCGAGCGCTCCCACAACCAGGTGGGCGAGTGCGATCAGGCGGACGGCGCGCAGCGAGAGTCGGTCGGCGCCGGCCTCGGGCGGCGAGAATCGCTCTTTGGCCAGATCGTCGTCGATCGACAAGAGTGCGTACATGGAAACGCCTGCCCAGCAGGCGATGTAGGCCCACAGCCAGGGGTCGGCCCATTGCCCGGACACCAGCAGAACGATTCCTCCGACTAACGTGACCGCCATGCCCCACCGTGCAAACCGCCGAGCCATCACTTCCTCCAGGTCAAAAACATATTTTTGAGTACTCAAAAATATTACGCCTGAGTCCGGCTGATGTCAAATCGGCCCGATCAGGCTGACGGGCGAATGGTGAGGATGGCGACCTCTGGCGGGCAGTTGATGCGCACCGGAACGTAAATGGTACCCACGCCGCGGGTCACGAACACCGTCGTGTTGTCGCGCCGTGCACTTCCCTTGACCACTGGAAACTCGCGCGCCGCGAACGCGCCGACACCCGGCAGCACGATCTGGCCGCCGTGGGTGTGGCCACTCAGCATCAGCGGCACCGAGAGCGCTGACGCTTCTATGAGCCGGGCTGGCGTGTGAGCGAGCAGGATCAGATGGGGCGATGCCCCGCGGAGGACACGGGTGATATCAGACATGCGTCGTGTCCAGAAGCGCAAACCGGCGAGATCGAGCGTTTCACCGCGGATGACGATTTGCGTTCGGGCGTCGCGCAGGACAGTAAACCCTGCCGTGGTCAGCGCACCGGTGACGTCACGTTCGTCGTCATGATTGCCGAGTACGGCAAAGACGCCGGCGCTGGCTGACAGGCCGGCGAGCGCATCGGCGGCAGGCTGCACGTACCGGCGATCCCGGTTCGTCACATAATCGCCGCCGAGGATGATCAACTCGGGGGCGTCCGCCATGACCGCGGCGACGGCCGCGGCAATCGTCTGGTGGGACACGGTGCCGCTTCGATGCAGATCGCTCAGAAACCCCACCCGCAAGCCGTCGAGCGCTTCGGGCCAGCCCGCTACCGCGAGGTCTTCGCGCGTGACCTGAATGTGGTGGCGCTCGTACATGTATCCGTGGGCCATCGCGCCCGTCAGCGCACCGAGTCCGGCGGCTCCGAGGCCGCGCAGGAGAGTGCGGCGGGTCAGGCGGGACGAAGCGGTTCTTCCGCTCATGCTCCCGATATGGTAGCGCGTCGTTCACGAGCCCCAGTTTTGTATAGTGAAGCGCCTGCGGCTCGCGCGAGGCGCAGAGTCGCCGAGCGCAGCGCGAGCGGGGGTGGGACCCCGCGAGCATTAAGAAATGACACACGATGACCGTCGACGAACAGCTGGCCTATCTCACCAAAGGATGCGTTGACGTAGTGCGGGCGGGCGAGCTCAAAAGCAAGCTCGAACGCTTCGCCGCTACGGGTCGCCCCTTGACCGTCAAAGTCGGGTTCGATCCGACTGCCCCCGATCTGCACGTCGGACACACGGTGCTCATCCGGAAGATGAAGCACTTCCAGGATTTGGGCCACACGGTCGTTTACGTCGTGGGCGCCTTCACGGCGTTGATTGGCGATCCGACCGGGCGATCGAAGACGCGGCCGCCGCTGACCCGTGAAGAAATCGACGCCAATGCCGAGACCTACAAGACGCAAATCTTCAAGATCCTCGATCCGAACCGGACCGAGGTTCGGTTCAACAGCGAGTGGCTCGAACCCCTGGGCAGTTTTGGCTGGGTGAAGCTCGCGGCCAAGTACAACGTGGCCCAGATGCTCGAGCGCCGCGACTTCAGGACGCGCTACGAGGCTGGCAAGCCGATCGCCATCCACGAATTTCTGTACCCGCTGGCTCAGGCGTACGATTCCGTGTTCCTGAACGCTGACGTGGAGCTCGGCGGGACCGACCAGTTGTTCAATCTGAACGTTGGACGGGACATCATGCCGGCCTTCGATCTCGAACCTCAAGTGGTGATGACCACGCCGCTCCTCGAAGGGCTCGACGGCGTCGAGAAGATGTCGAAGAGTCTCGGCAATTACGTTGGCGTGACCGATTCGCCGTCGGAGATGTTCGGCAAGCTGATGTCCATTTCCGACGATTTGATGTGGAAGTACTACACGCTGCTGACCGATCTTGGACCTTCAGAAGTCGCGCAGCTGCGAAGCCGCGTGTCGGACGGTGACCTCCATCCGAAGCAGGCCAAGGTCGATCTGGCGAAGCGGATCGTCAAGGATTTCCATGGCTCGGAGGAAGCTGCTCGGGCGGCGGAGGACTTCGATCGGCGTTTTGCCAAAGGGGAATTGCCCGACGATCTGCCGGTTATCGGAATACCGGAATCGGAATGGCGAGTTCCCATCGAACGCATGCTGGTCAGGTGCGGGTTGGCGGACTCGATGAGCGACGCACGCCGGAAGTACCTTCAGGGTGGTGTAAGGATCAACGGTCAAAAACTCAGTTCAAGCAATCTGGCCGAGGATTTCGGGCAGCTTGAAGCGGAGGAGTTTACGTTGCAAGTAGGGAAACGCTCTGCCGTGCGAGTGCGCTTGATTCGATAGAACGCTGTCGCGAGCGCCGATCGCCGAAGAGGGTCAACTCGTCAATCGACACTTCAGCAGCGTATACACCGCATCGACTCCGTCGATCCACCGCATCTTCTTCCCCTGCTCGGTTGTCCGCGGCGTGTACGAGATCGGGACTTCGACGATCCGCCGCCCGGCGAGGAGCAGCTTGGCGGTCAACTCCGGCTCGATGTCGAAACCGACGGTGCGGAGGCGTATCCCGACGAGCGCATCGCGCTTCATCACCTTGTACGCCGTCTCCATGTCGGTCAACCGCGAACCGAAGAGGACGTTGGTCAGAGCCGTCAGAAAGCGGTTCGCCGCGCGCGTGCGTCCGGGAATCCGACGGTTCTCGCCGAGGAAGCGCGACCCGTACACCACGTCCGCCCTGTTGGATATCAGCGGTTCCAGCAGACGCCCGTACTCCGAGGGATCGAGCTCCAGGTCCGCGTCCTGAACGAGCAGCACGTCGCCCGTGGCGAACGCCAGCCCGATGCGCACCGCGGCGCCTTTCCCGAGGTTGATCGGACTGTGATACACGTGCACCGGCGCGCCGGAAGGCCACTCCCGCTGGTCGATGATTCCGCGTGTGGAGTCCGTGGAGCCATCGTTGGCAATCACGAATTCCTTCTCGACGCCCGGCAGTTCCACCGCGGACACCCGCGCGATCACTTCGTCGATTGTCTGCTCTTCGTTATAGACGGGAATGATCACCGAGAGGCGCATGCGCGGCGTCAATATACCCTACGATTCACACGACCGGGAGTTGGAGACTGAACACCGGTTGCAATCGCCTCGAGGCCGTTGCATAACATTGAGCCGGCATGCTGCTTCGCGCACCAGCCGGGGATGCCATCACTGAATGACGTGGCGACGTCTTCGGCTCGCGACGTCAGGTCTCGTGGTGCTGGGCGCCATGACCGCCTATGTGGACTGGTTCCTCCATCGGCAGCCGATCGGACTGGATGCCCACTACTACCGCGGAACCCAAGCTTCGTCCGTCTATCCCGTCACGCTCACGAATCCGATTCTGACCGCGCTGGACGCCAGCCCCGACACCGCCGCGTTCAAGCGGCACGACGCCGTGCCAGCGGAGGAATTCACCGCCGTCTGGGATGGATTTCTGCTGACACCCACGTCCCGTCCATATCGATTCGAGCTCGAGTCCGACGACGGTGCGAGATTGTATCTCGGTGGTACGCTGGTCATTGACAACTGGGGCCAGCACGCCGCTCGCACGACGAGTGCCGTTCACGCGCTGAGCGCGGGCCATCATCGCATCCGCATCGAGTATCAACAGATTCTTGGCGCGGCGCGCCTGCAGCTTCGCTGGGACGGCGAGCGCGAGAGCGTCATCCGTCCGTTGTCGCCCTACGATCTCTCTCCGCGCTCACCGTCCTTCATCCTCGTGCGGAAGCTGCGCCCGGTCGTCGTGCACAGCGTGCCGGTCCTGGCGGCGATTTGGTCGGCCTTGACGGTCGCCGTCCTCTTCCTGCCGGCCATCCTGTGGCTGACAAAACAGATTCAGGGAGACGACCGCTCGCGCTATGTGCTCGCCGGCGTGGTCGGCGTCACGCTTTTCGCGAACGCCATTGGCAGCTGGTGGGGACTTCCGGCATGGGGATGGCTCGCCTGGGCGCCGGACGAAGTGACCCCCGGCCAGGTCATCGAAGGAATCAGCCAGCGATTCGGGCACGGCTGGCAGACGCCATATCCAGCGGGTCACTACTACCTCCTGACCTGGCTGTTCGCTCCTGTCCTGAGCGCCGTGAAACTCGGGCTCATGGAGCCGGCGATTCCTCACACGGCGACCTACATGGGGCTGTTCGTTCTCGCGCGTCTGGCGACGGTTTTGATGGCGGCGATGACGCTGGTCGTGGTGTATCTCGCCGGGCAGGAAGTGTATGGACCCCGTGCCGGCGCCTTTGCGGCGTTCATTACCGCATTCACGATTCCCTTCGGTTTCTACTCGAAGGTGGCGAACCTCGACGTGCCGTATCTTTTCTGGTTCGCGCTCTCTTTCTATTTCTACGCGAACGTTGTCAGACGCAACCGGCCTGGTGATCTCTACGGGTACGCCGTCGCCGCGACGCTGGCGATTTGTACCAAAGATCAGGCATATGGTTTGTACCTGCTGCCGACGTTGCACATCGCACGGCTCGCGTGGCGGTTCGCCGGCGCCGGCGATTCCTCGCGTCCGGCTGCCATCCTGCGCCGCGTCTCTGGGCCTGCACTCGCGGCCATTGCCGTCTTCGCCGTCGTCCACAACTTCGCCTTCAATTTCAACGGCTTCATCGGCCACGTGCAGATTCTGACCGGCGGGCAGTCGGGGAACTTCCGGATGTTCAGCTCAGACTTCGACGGCCAGCTCCAGCTGCTGGCCGACGCGCTGCCGCAATTCCGCTGGATGTTCGGGTGGACGGGACTGGCGCTCGTTGCGCTCGGTTTCTGGCGCACGTGGAAGCTCGGGCCATCCCGGCGGCACCTCTGGGTGCTGCTGCCGGCGATCTCGTACTACCTGACGTTCATCGCGGTGATTGGTTTCCACTACGATCGGTTCTGGCTGCCGGTGGCGCTCACGCTAGCGCTCATGGGGGGTGTGGCTCTGGAATGGCTCTTCACGTCGAAAGCGCGTCAGCCATTCGGGCGGCTGGTTGCCGTCGCGGCGCTGGTGATCCTCGTGTGGAGAGGGAGCTCGGTCGATGCGCTGATGCTCATCGACTCCCGGTACGATGCCGAGCGCTGGCTGCGCGAGCACATTCCAGCCGGGTCGACGGCAGTCTATGTGGGTGCGGTCAGCTATCTGCCCAGAGTCGATCAGCTGGGCATCCGTCCGATGGCGGCGACGATCGCGGAAACGTTGTCGACGAGCCCGCAGTTTGTCGTCGTCAACCCGGAATTCATTGGGCGATACGAGGCCCAGCGGCCAGAGGCGGAATGGTGGCAGTGGTTTTCCTCAGAGCACTCGCCGTACCGAATCGTCTACCGGAAGAAGGCGCGTCCCCGTTGGCTGGCGTTGAGCTACGAGCCGCGGCTGTACAACGGTGCGCACGATCGATATACGAATCTCGGCAAGATCAATCCTGACATTGTGGTGTTCGAACGCCGGGCATCCTCCGAGGCGGACGCCTCGAGGTGACGCCGACGCGACGTCTCCTTCTCGCCGTTGTCCTGCTGGCTGCCGTTGCTGCTGCTCTGCAGCTCACCGTTGGTGGCGTGGAGCTCGTCATCGGTGCGATCCGCATCTCGAACCATTCGTTCCTACGCCCGCTGTTCATCGGCATCGCCGGTGCTGTGTTTTTGTGGTGGAGGTTTCGTGATGGCGTTCGCCGTGATTTGGCAGCGATCGATCGCGGACTGGAGCGGGCGGCGCCCTGGCTGGCGATTGGCGCGGCCGCGGCGGCGCTGACGGTTGGGATCGTGTGGGGGACGTGGGCCGCGGGCGGATCGGATTCGTATTGCTATATCGGTCAGGCCGAGGAGTTCGCGGCGGGCCGCGCCGTGCTCAGGGAGCCACTCGCTCGCATCATTCCTCTGGTGCGGCCCGACCTGGTATTTGCGCCAGTCGGGTTCGTTCCCGCCGCAGGCGGCGGTGCGGTGCCGATGTGCGCACCAGGCTTGTCACTCGTCATGGCACCGGCGTGGAAGCTTGGTGGCGGCGTCGGGCTCCATCTCGTCGTTCCTCTGCTTGGAGCTCTCTGCGTCTGGGGCGCCTACCTACTCGGCCTTCGGATACACGGTCCGACCGCGGGTGCCCTGGCCGCGGTGCTCCTCGCCGCCAGTCCGATTTTCCTCTACCAGATCGTACAGCCGATGAGCGACGTTCCCGCCGCGGCATTCTGGACGAGCGCGCTCGCCGTGATTGGCGGGAGAGCGTTGCGCAGCTATGCGGCGGGTGGGTTCCTGACCTCGTTGGCGCTCCTCACGCGTCCGAACCTGGCGCCAGTGGTCTTGCCTATTCTCGTGTTCATCATGTTGCAGCCGTGGTCGGTGGCCGGAGATCGCCCGCGCCCTGCGCGGACGCGTGCGCTGCTCTATTTCGGCGGTGGGTTGATTCCCGGCTGCGCGCTGCTCGCCTGGCTCAACGAGATCCGGTACGGTTCGCCGTTCCGAACGGGTTACGGCGATGTCGATACGCTCTTTTCCCTGTCGCACGTGATGCCGAACGCGGCGCGCTATTGGGACTGGACGATCAGTGCGCAGACACCGTTCGTGCTGCTCGCCCTCGCCGTTCCTTTCGTCGTCGCCGGCGGTGAGCGCGAACGATCGGCCTTTGCCTGGCTGGGGCTGTCGTTCGTCGCGATGGTGATCCTCTGCTATCTCCCTTACAGTGTGTTCGACGCGTGGTGGTATACGCGGTTTCTCCTGCCGGCGCTGCCCGTCGTACTCGCATTCGCATCCGCAGCGTGGATCGCTCTCGTTTCGAGGACGCCAGCGCGAGGCGCCATTGCGATGGTGACCATGGTCGCGTTGGCGTGCGGCTACGTGGGGTACGCGCGGACGCACTCCGCGTTTGCGCTTCGCGATTTCGAGCGCCGTTTCGTTCGGACGGGACACTATGTGGGCAGCGCGCTGCCCGCCAACGCGGTGATCATCACGATTCAGGAGAGCGGCGCGGTCCGGCACTACGGCCGGCGGCCGGCAGCTCTCTGGGATGCACTGGCGCCCGACGCGCTCGATGAAGCGGTCGCGCGGTTCGAAGAGGCCGGTCTCAAACCGTATTTGCTGCTGGAGGACTGGGAGGAAGCGGGATTTCGCGAGCGATTCGCCGGTGAGGTCCTCGGCCGGCTCGACTGGGCTCCTACGGCTGAGATTCGCGATCACGTGACCGTGCGTTTGTACGATCCGAAGGAGCGCCCACGGTGACTTTTTACGCCGTTTTCGCCGTCGAGGTTGACACCTCCCGCACCGGCTCCTATATTTGTTGAACCGAGCGTGACCTGCCGGTGGCCTGTGGCCGCCGTAACCGCCTCCAGCTCGACTCCACACACGCCTCTGCGCGGATCAATATCGTGACCGATGTTGCTCGTCAGTCGTCGAAGGGGGTTGACAGCTGAGGGGCCCGTTAGTAATATTGAAAGGTTCCCCTGACGACGGAATAGCCGGAGGGGGAGTGCCCGAAAAAGTCCTCGCCTTTTGCGCCTTGACGGCGCGGTGGCGCGGCACGCAAGACCGGTTCTTTGAAAACTGGATAGAACGTGCAAGCACTTCCGACGCGTGGCGTCGGCGCCGACTCGAGCCTGTCTCGACGAAGCGCCGGAGGCGCGTAGTCGGACCCGTCGAGTATCAGCGGGTGGCGTTGCAGTCGAAAGACGACCGTTCGTTCAGGGTGTAGTTCACCAGGAGCGACGGGCAGCGAACCACTCATAACACTTGACGAACTGAACAACGTTAGAGAGCCAAGTCAAGCAGGCTATCAACGTTAAGAGATTGCTTCCGTGGCTTCCGCCTTCGGGCGGAGGATTGCGGGAGTGACCACTTTAACTTGAGAGTTTGATCCTGGCTCAGAATCAACGCTGGCGGCGTGCCTAACACATGCAAGTCGAACGCGAAAGCCCCGCAAGGGGTAAGTAGAGTGGCAAACGGGTGAGTAACACGTGGGTGACCTGCCTTCGAGTGGGGGATAACGTCCCGAAAGGGACGCTAATACCGCATGACATCCTGCTTTTGAAAAAGCGGAGATCAAAGCTGGGGATCGCAAGACCTAGCGCTTGAAGAGGGGCCCGCGCCTGATTAGCTAGTTGGTGAGGTAACGGCTCACCAAGGCGACGATCAGTATCCGGCCTGAGAGGGCGGACGGACACACTGGGACTGAGACACGGCCCAGACTCCTACGGGAGGCAGCAGTGGGGAATTGTTCGCAATGGGCGCAAGCCTGACGACGCAACGCCGCGTGGAGGACGAAGATCTTCGGGTCGTAAACTCCTGTCGAGCGGGACGAACGCTTCGCGGACGAATAATCCGCGGAATTGACGGTACCGCTAAAGGAAGCCCCGGCTAACTCCGTGCCAGCAGCCGCGGTAATACGGGGGGGGCAAGCGTTGTTCGGAATTACTGGGCGTAAAGGGCTCGTAGGCGGCCAACTAAGTCAGACGTGAAATCCCTAGGCTCAACCTAGGAACTGCGTCTGATACTGGATGGCTTGAATCCGGGAGAGGGATGCAGAATTCCAGGTGTAGCGGTGAAATGCGTAGATATCTGGAGGAATACCGGTGGCGAAGGCGGCATCCTGGACCGGCATTGACGCTGAGGAGCGAAAGCCAGGGGAGCAAACGGGATTAGATACCCCGGTAGTCCTGGCCCTAAACGATGAATGTTTGGTGTGACGGGTATCGATCCCTGTCGTGCCGAAGCTAACGCATTAAACATTCCGCCTGGGGAGTACGGTCGCAAGGCTGAAACTCAAAGGAATTGACGGGGGCCCGCACAAGCGGTGGAGCATGTGGTTCAATTCGACGCAACGCGAAGAACCTTACCCAGGCTCGAACGGCAACTGACATCCGGCGAAAGCCGGCTCCCGCAAGGGTAGTTGTCGAGGTGCTGCATGGCTGTCGTCAGCTCGTGTCGTGAGATGTTGGGTTAAGTCCCGCAACGAGCGCAACCCTTGTCCTCTGTTGCCATCACGTTATGGTGGGCACTCTGAGGAGACTGCCGGTGATAAACCGGAGGAAGGTGGGGATGACGTCAAGTCAGCATGGCCTTTATGTCTGGGGCTACACACGTGCTACAATGGCCGATACAAACCGTCGCGATGCCGCAAGGTGGAGCTAATCGGAGAAAGTCGGTCTCAGTTCGGATTGCAGGCTGCAACTCGCCTGCATGAAGTTGGAATCGCTAGTAATCGCGGATCAGCACGCCGCGGTGAATACGTTCCCGGGCCTTGTACACACCGCCCGTCACATCACGAAAGCCGGCTGTACTAGAAGTCGCCGCGCTAACCCGCAAGGGAGGTAAGCGCCTAAGGTATGGTCGGTGATTGGGGTGAAGTCGTAACAAGGTAGCTGTAGGAGAACCTGTGGCTGGATCACCTCCTTTCTAGAGCTGCCGAAGCCTCGACGAAGCGCGTCAGCGCGGAGTCGGGTGGAGGCGCTTGAAAAGATCGATCTGGTATTCACGGGACGCGCGCACGTTCTATCTAGTTTTGAGAGAACCGGCGAAGCCGGCTCTTTGACACGGTGAGCTCTCAGTAGGTTTGGGCCTGTAGCTCAGCTGGTTAGAGCACACGCTTGATAAGCGTGGGGTCAGTAGTTCAAATCTACTCAGGCCCACCAACCTTCGCTCGCGAGCACACGGGCGAGCGAGCTTCGGTTGGCAAGCGAGCGCAGGCGACCAACGAAGGTTGTCCACCGTTGCGTGCAGCACGAAGGTGGACGGCAGAGTCGGTAGCAAAAAAGGGAGTGCCTATTGCGTAGTGCCTAGCGTGAGTTGAAGTCGTAGCGACCTGCCACGGTTTACACCTCTTCGTCACTCACGCACAACAAAGCTCACGCAACAAGATTTTCGGGGAATTAGCTCAGCTGGGAGAGCGCCTGGTTTGCAACCAGGAGGTCACCGGTTCGAGCCCGGTATTCTCCACCAACGTAGCGCGCGGCTTCAGCCGCGCGTCGGTGACGCGGGACTAAAGTCCCGCGCTACGAGTGAAAGATTCGTCGGTTCTTTGACAACTGAATATCCTGCAAACGGTAGTTTTTTCCGACCACAAAATAAACACACATGCAGTGTGCAAGGGACTATCGCGTATCGTGGCTTGTGGTTCGTTGTTCGCGGCTCGGTAAACCGAGCAACGAGTAACGAGAAGCAAGCAACGGCAAGCGTTAGTCTCGAGTTTCTAATTTATGGTCAAGCTACTAAGGGCGTACGGTGAATGCCTTGGCGCCAGGAGTCGATGAAGGACGTGGTAAGCTGCGAAAAGCTTCGGTGAGCCGCAAACAGGCTTTGACCCGAGGATGTCCGAATGGGGGAACCCACTCAAGCTAATACTTGAGGACCTCCGACTGAATCCATAGGTCGGCGGAGACAACCCAGGGAAGTGAACCATCTCAGTACCTGGAGGAAAAGAAAACAAAAGTGATTCCGCTAGTAGCGGCGAGCGAACGCGGAAGAGCCCAAACCATCGTGCTTGCACGATGGGGTTGTAGGGCCTGTCCGGTGTAGAACCGGCGAGTTACCAATCAGCAAACTAGTCGAACGGTCTGGAACGATCGGCCATAGAGGGTGACAGCCCCGTAGACGACAGTCTGCTGACTCGCGACAGGTTCCTGAGTACCGCGGGACACGTGAAATCCCGTGGGAAACTACGAGGACCATCTCGTAAGGCTAAATACTCCCTGGCGACCGATAGTGAACCAGTACCGTGAGGGAAAGGTGAAAAGAACCCCTGCGAGGGGAGTGAAAAAGTACCTGAAACCGTATGCCTACAAGCAGTGGGAGGGCTATGCCTCGATCCTTCGGGATGGAGGAATGCCTGACCGCGTGCCTTTTGCATAATGAGCCGGCTAGTTATTCTCAGTGGCGAGGTTAAGCGAAAGCGAGCCGCAGCGAAAGCGAGTCCGAAATGGGCGACAAGTCGCTGGGAATAGACGCGAAGCGAGGTGATCTACCCTTGGCCAGGGTGAAGTACGGGTAACACCGTATGGAGGCCCGAACCAGTGTTGGTTGAAAACAGCTTGGATGAGCTGAGGGTAGGGGTGAAAGGCTAATCAAACCTCGTGATTGCCCGTTCTCCTCGAAATATCTTTAGGGATAGCCTCGAGAGGTCGGCGTTGGTGGTAGAGAACTGAATGGACTAGGGGGCTTACCAGCTTACTGAATCCAATCAAACTGCGAATGCCAACGACACGTATCTCGGGAGTCAGACAGTGGGGGCTAAGCTTCATTGTCGAGAGGGAAACAGCCCAGACTACCGGCTAAGGTCCCTAACTCTGTACTAAGTGGTAAAGGATCTGGAGACGCTTAGACAACCAGGAGGTTGGCTTAGAAGCAGCCATCCTTTAAAGAAAGCGTAATAGCTCACTGGTCAAGCGGCTCTGGGCCGACAATATAACGGGGCTCAAGTACAGGACCGAAGCCGTAGAATAGACGCAGTCCTGCGGGATTGCATATTGGTAGAGGAGCGTTCTCGTCGCAGCGAAGTCAGACCGTGAGGACTGGTGGAGCGGCGAGAAGTGACCCTGCCGGCATAAGTAGCGATAAGGGAAGTGAGAATCTTCCCCGCCGTAAGCCTAAGGTTTCCTGAGGAAGGTTCGTCCGCTCAGGGTCAGTCGGGTCCTAACGCGAGGCCGAAAGGCGTAGCGGATGGATATCCGGTCAACATTCCGGAACTACCTACTTTTCGTTATCACGATGAGGGGACGCAGGAGGCTAACCGGGCCCACGATTGGACGTGTGGGTTCAGGCATGTAGGGGGATCTTCCAGGTAAATCCGGAGGGTCACATTCCCTGAGGTGCCATGTCGAGGGTTTTCGGACCCGCAAAGCCGGTGACGCCATGCTGCCGAGAAAAGCCTCTAAGGAGAGAAGTGGGTACCCGTACCGCAAACCGACACAGGTAGGCGAGGAGAAAATCCTCAGGCGCGAGTGAGAACCCTCGTTTAGGAACTCGGCAAACTAGCCCCGTAACTTCGGAATAAGGGGTGCTCGATTACCGTGCGTGATCCTTGCGGTCGCGTGCGGGAACGAGTTGCAATAAAGAGGCCCAGGCAACTGTTTACTAAAAACACAGGGCTATGCTAAGTCGAACACGACGTATATGGCCTGACGCCTGCCCGGTGCCGGAAGGTTAAAGGGAGAGGTTAGCCGCAAGGCGACGCTTCGAGCTGAAGCCCCGGTAAACGGCGGCCGTAACTATAACGGTCCTAAGGTAGCGAAATTCCTTGTCGGGTAAGTTCCGACCTGCACGAATGGCGTAATGATCTGGGCGCTGTCTCAACGAGGGGCACTGCGAATTTGTGGTACCGGTGAAGACGCCGGTTGCCCGTGACTAGACGGAAAGACCCCGTGCACCTTTACTACATCTTAGTAGTGAATGCTGGCGTGTCATGCGCAGGATAGGTGGGAGGCTTTGAACCCGGGTTCTCGGACTCGGGGGAGCCAACGGTGAGATACCACCCTTGACACTCCGGCGTTCTAACCTCGATCTGTCATCCAGGTCAGGGACACTGCTAGGTGGGTAGTTTGACTGGGGCGGTCGCCTCCTAAATTGTAACGGAGGCGCGCGAAGGTTCGCTCAGGCTGTTTGGAAATCAGCCGTAGAGTGCAAAAGCAGAAGCGAGCTTGACTGCGAGTCCTACAAGACGAGCAGGTGGGAAACCAGGCTTTAGTGATCCGGTGGTTCCGCGTGGAAGGGCCATCGCTCAACGGATAAAAGGTACGCCGGGGATAACAGGCTGATCTGAGCCAAGAGTTCACATCGACGCTCAGGTTTGGCACCTCGATGTCGGCTCATCGCATCCTGGAGCTGTAGCAGGTTCCAAGGGTCCGGCTGTTCGCCGGTTAAAGCGGTACGTGAGCTGGGTTTAGAACGTCGCGAGACAGTTCGGTCCCTATCTGTCATGGGCGGAGGAGATTTGAGTGGGGCTGTCCTTAGTACGAGAGGACCGGGATGGACGCACCTCTAGTGTACGAGTTGTCACGCCAGTGGCAGCGCTCGGTAGCTACGTGCGGAAGGGAGAAACGCTGAATGCATCTAAGCGTGAAACCCTCCACAAGATGAGATCTCCCAGGCCGCAAGGCCTCTGAAGGCTCCTGGAAGATGACCAGGTAATAGGTCGGGTGTGGAAGCACAGCGATGTGTGGAGCTAACCGATACTAATCAGCCGTGAGGCTTGACCATAATCTATATTTGCGCAGCGTGAGGTCGAGGGTCCGCAAAAGCCCTCGCACCGCCACGGACTGCGTGTGTGCCGGTCCCCCGTCGCTCCCTCACGGGAGCTATGGCGGGACAAGTTTGGAACGAAAAAACTACCGTTTGCAGGATATTCAGCCGCCTTCGCTCCCTTCGGGAGCTACGGCGAGCTCTTTGAAATAGTCTGGGACGATCTACGTCGCCTCGCGGTATGCGCGCGTCCGGCGGAGAACCCCAGGCAACCATATCGAACTGGTGAACTGAGGAAACTGGGGGCACTGAGGAGGTAGTCATACTTCCCCAGCTCCCGAGTTCCCAGCTCCCCAGTTCAAAAACTTTCCCGGTGGTCATAGGAGAGGGGTCACACCCGTTCCCATTCCGAACACGGAAGTTAAGCTCTCTACCGCCGATGGTACTGCGTGGGAAACTGCGTGGGAGAGTAGGTCACTGCCGGGAGTATTTTTCGAAGCCCGCTTCATCGAACGATGGAGCGGGCTTTTTTTTTAACTGGGAACTGGAGAACTGGGAACTGGGGATGTAGCCTTAGCCCCGAGCCCCTTGACCCGAGCTACCGCCAGGCGACGATTTCCACGTATCCATCTCCGACGACCCGACGACGTGTGCCGTGTTTGAGGTTCACCAGATAGAGGGTCGAGGAGTTCAACCCTGCACCAGCGGTATCGAACCAGACCTGCTCGCCATCGGGCGACCAGATGACCGATGTGAGTTCTGTGTCTTCGCGCACCCACGGGAAGAGCGGGACGCGCGGTACTCTGGCGACCCGCTGACGATTCGATCCATCGGCATCGATGATCTCGATGCTGCTCTTGGTGACGAACGCGATGCCGATCGCCTCCGGGTGACACGGCCGCCCCTCGGCCAATCGCGAGAGGTTGACCGCGTTCACCCGAGATCAGCATGACGTGATGCTTGGACCTGGCAGTCGGGCGCTCCCGAACACGTACGCAGGCGCTCGCGTCAGCCACCAGCTCCGGGCGCCCATGCCGCCAGTCGAGGGAGTGAACGACGAGATCCTGCCATGTTCCTGAATCATGTCGGAGCTGGTAAAGACGCCAGCTGCCGCTTGCGGCCGTCCTGCGTTGATATCGCAAAGATGCCGCGCAGCTCCTGGGACACGATCTCGGTGTCGTCCCAGGACCAGCGCAGGACCGAGTGGCGCGCATGGACAGGGTCTATCTCGGTGAGAACTCTCTCTCGATGTGTGGCAATGTCGAGAACCACGACTCGACAATGCAGACCATCTTCCGTCGCGTTAACATAAGCGAGACGGGTGCCGTCGCGCGACACCGCTTCGCCAACGCATCGGAAGCGCGAGGAGCGAGTCCGCTCAAGCGCGAGCATGTGGACGACGCCGTCGCGGACATAGCCCGAAGTCTGAATCCCGGTGATGCGGAAGAATATTGTGGAGTGGTCAGCGCGGGTGATGGCTGCCACTTTCGCGATATCCGCCCTTTCGCGGCGTTGACTCGCGTCCGCGGCCTGTTCACCCACGGCCGCCGACAACCGCGGGTCACCGTTGGTGAAGCAGCCCACTCCCGCCCGCCAACGTGCTCACCAGAACTGTCGACGCCAGCACCGGGAGAGACCGGCGAAATACCGGCAACCGCATGGATCCAGCATAGAGGCGCGTTGGATGCCATGCGGTGAGGGAACGGTGAAAAAGTCTGAGCGGTCAGAACCGTTCCCCCGCCTCGAGTGCGAAGACGAAGAAACCGCGCCCGGCGGCAACGGCCACATGCTGCTTGCCGTCCACGAGGAACGACATCGGACCAGAGCGAATCGCGCCGCCGGTCTGAAACTGCCAGAGCGGCTTTCCAGTCGTCGCATCCAACGCGAAGAAGTTCCCTTCGTTGGAACCGCCGAAGACCAGCCCACCCGCCGTGGCCATTACTCCCGCCCACGGTGGTGACGGCAGGCGGAAATCCCACGCGCGCCGACCCGTTTTCACATCGAGTGCGCGGACGGCTCCCCACGCCTCGTCGGTGAGGGCCTTCTCGCTGCCGCCCGTGTAGAACGTGCCGGGTCGATACTCGACGTCGCTCTTGAAGTAGATCGATCCCATCTCGCGCACCGGCACATAGAGCATGTTCGTCGCGGGGCTGTAGGCGGGGCTCGACCAGTTCGTAGAGCCCTGCAGGCTTGGATACACGAGCGTGCCCGCTTCAGATGGTTCCTTCCCGGGAAGAAGGATCGGCCGTCCCTGTTTGTCCAGTCCTTCCGCCCAGGTTTGCTTTGCGTATTCCGCGCCGAGCAGAAACTCGCCGCTCTTCCGATCGAGCACGTAGAAGAACCCGTTGCGATTCGCGGATACAACCAGCGATCGCGAGCTTCCACCGAGATCTGCATCCACGAGAACGGGGATCTGATTCGCATCCCAATCGTGGACATCGTGCGGCGTGAACTGGAAGTGCCATCGCAGCCGGCCCGTATCGACGTCGAGCGCCACGAGCGAGCACGTGTACAGGTTGTCGCCCTTGCGCAAATCACCGTTCCAATCCGGACCAGGGTTACCAGTGCCCCAGTAGAGCAACCTCAGCTCCGGATCGTAGGCGCCCGTCAGCCAGGTCGCTCCGCCGCCATGTTTCCAAGAGTCGCCGGGCCAGGTGTGGCTGCCCGGCTCACCGGTTGCGGGAATCGTCCAGAATCGCCAGACTCGCTGTCCGGTCTTCGCATCGTACGCGTCGAGGAAGCCGCGAATGCCGGCTTCGCCCCCGCTGATGCCGACGATGATCTTCCCGTCGACGGCGAGTGGCGCCGCCGTGATCGCGTGCCCCGTCCGATTCTCGGCTACGGAAACGCTCCAACGTTCGCTGCCAGAGGTCGCGTCCAGGGCGACCAGATAGCCGTCGAGCGTCCCGACGTAGACGGTGCGGTCGACGATGGCGACACCGCGGTTGACGCGGGGGAAGCCCAGATTCAGCACGCTTGGTGCAATCGGCCGGCTCCACTGCCAGAGGGGCCGTCCGCTGCGGACGCTCAGCGCGACGACCGTCGCCGGACCAGACGTGACGTACATCGTCCCGTCGGCCACGATCGGCGTGCCCTCCAGCGGGCCGGTGCCCGGCGGCTGGTAGACCCACGCCGGACGGAGACGCGCAACATTGTTGACGGTAATCTGCGCGAGTGGCGAAAAGCGGTGAGCCTGGTGCGTTCCCGAATACGTGAGCCATTGGCCAGCCGCGCGGCCGTCGTCTGCCGCCGGGACCGGCGTCTGTTGCGCAAGAAGTGGCACACCCACCGCAGCGGCAAGCGCGAGAACCATCCATCGTGTCTTCATCGCACGCCTCTTAGACTCGCAAGATACGCCACGAGATCGTCCAATTCGGCTGCGGACAGGAGCGACTTGTAGGACGGCATCAGCGTCGCCCCGAGCTCTCGCTCGAGCGAGGTGAGATCTTTTTTCTCGAGCGAGTGGAGGGTGCCCGCCGCGTCGCGAATGTGAACCCAGAAGACGTCTTCAGCGACGCGAATGCCACGAGTCTCGACCCCTCCACGACTCAATGCCCGGACGACGAGGTAACCCGGCGATTGAGTGGTCTCCGGCGTGACCACCGATTCGCGGAGCGACGCCGGTCCTCGTAACGCGCCGATCGTCGTGAGCTCAGGACCGAGTCCGACGCCGCGCCCATTGACGATGTGGCAGACAGCACAACTCTTGGCGTCGTAGATCGCCGCGCCGCGCTCGGGGCTGCCGGGAACCGCCTGACGGGGTTGCAATCCGAGCGATCGCACGTAGGCCGCCGTTTGCCACGCCGTTCGATCCGTCAGCGACCAGGCAAACCCAGTCATCTCGGTGCCGGCAATGCCGCTCTTGAGAATGTCGAGGAGCGCCGCGTCCGTGGCTGCGTTTCGCAGTTTTACGCCGCGCAGGGTCGAGCCGCTTCCGCCCGTGCCGCCGGCACCGTGGCACCAGGCGCACTGCGCGTCAAACACACGCTTCCCTGCCGCGATGTCGGTCGCACCGGCCGTGCTGAGATTCGGCAATTGCGCCAGGATCAGGTTCGGTCCGCCGAGAACCATGATGGCGCACGACAGTACGGCAGTCCTCAGCCTCATGGCGATCTCCTCTGCCGTGGTTCCAAGGAAACGGCGGCCATTCTAGCGCGTCACCGAGCCTGCTGTTTGACGTATCGCGCGATCTGCTCGTGCGTCGCGAACCAGACGCCGGGCTTCGATTTCATGTAAGTCACCAGCCTCTCCAGCATCGCCATACGCGCCCGATGCCCGATCACGTGCGGGTGCATCGTCAGGATGAACAGGCCGCGCTCCGCATACGCGCCGTCGAATTCCGCCTTCCAGATCGAGAACACCTCGTCCGGCGTCATCGTCGGCCGCACCGTGGATGACCGATCCATCCAGAAATACGGGTAGTCATCGAGGATCCACTCGACCGGGAGCTCGACGATGCCAGTCGGTCGCCCGGCGGTTTGTACTTCGTACGGGCGATCGTCGGCCATGAGGCTGCTGTCGTAGATGAGCCCGAGCGTGCGCGCGATCTCGATCGTGTGCGGACTGTAGTCCCATGACGGCGTCCGCATGCCGACCGGCCGCGAGCCAGTGATCGACTCGAGGGCGGCGGCGGCGCGGCTCAACAGGTCGAGCTCCGTGACGCGATCGAGCTGCGAGTTCCGTTCGTGAATCCACCCGTGCAGCCCCACCTCGTGCCGCTTCGCGGCGGTGATCGCTTTCATCGAATCCTGATGAATCATGGCGCTGACAGCCGGAACGAAGAATGACGCAGCAATCCGGTGCCGGTCGAGCAGCTGTAACACGCGCGGCAGCCCGGCGCGCGAGCCGTACTCTCCCTGCGAGAGCAGCGCCGGACTGTGCAGGTTGTCCCGCAGCGAACCGGTTTCGTTGTCGAGATCGAACGAGAGCCCGACCGCCACGTGCGCGCCGTCGGGCCATACCTTCGGCGTGAGATCGCGGCCGGCGCGAACCCTGTTGACGATCTCGCGGATCTCGTCGTCGCCAAGGGTCCACGGTGGTGGAGGCTGGCCGGAAGCCGGCAGCTGTTGCGCCGCCGGGGACATCAGCGCCGCGGATCCCACGAGCATGACGGCGAAGACTATTCCCGAAACACAGGCACGTTTCACGACGACCTCCTTAGCAGCTACCAGCCTCCAGCTACCAGCCGCCAGCTTCCAGCTTTCAGATGTTGGCTTCCGGCTCGTCACGAGCGATGTGACGATCAGCCCCGCCGCAGCGGTTGCCGACGGTTGCCGGTAACCGATTTCTTTCGCGTTCTGGCGCTCACGAAGCGGTGCGCGCCGGCGACGAGGTCTCGCAACGCGTCGGCGCTGACGCGTGAGAGGCGGACGAGGACGCACGGATAGTTCAAGTAGTGTTCTTTCAAGTAATAGGTGTCAGGGTCGTCTTCGATGAGGGCGTCCCGATCTGCAAAGTCCATCATCACGACGAGCGAGTTCGGCTCGGCGGACTTGTGCGAGGCGATGCACACGAACATCTTTCCCAGCACTTTCAGACTGGGTTGTCCCCAAGTGGTCGTCACCTCAACGTCTGGCAAGGTGCGGCCGATGGCTTCTACGGTCTTGAACGTGTGGCCCCGCGGCATATGGACGTTGCTTTAGCATCGACGCGATGCAGGGAACCTCACCCCCGGCCCCGCCCCTTCCGCCCGTACAGTCATGCAGTGTATACGGATGTCCCCCGGGTGTGTCCAGAGGTCAGACGTGGGAGTTCTACTTGCAGCGGCCCGATTCGAACATGCCGGCGCAGTCTTTCGGATCTGGCAGGAAGACGCCGGTCCGCGTCTCCGGCGCGCGGCCAGCGACGTACCCCAACGCCGCCAGGCGCGCGCGCAATTCGTCGTCAACCCGGTCCTTCGCAGCGGTTGACGGTTCACACTGCGCCTGCGTGCGCGGGCGCGCCTGCAACGCCGCGACGAGGTTCTGGCGCTGCCCGACGATATCCGCTCCTCGAACGGATCGAGCTGAAGATCGTTCAGCTCTGGCCGCGGTGCGTCGATGAATTTGAAGCGGCCGCTGCGCAGCGAGAACAACGGCGCCCAGCCGTGCCTCTCTGAATAGAGCGATTCGGCGTAGGCCTCGAGCTTGGTTCCGTCGTGACCGCGCATCATGTCGACGAGTCTGCTGTCGTCGCGTGCCGCCAGCTGAAGGCGCAGCAGATCCAGAATCGTGGGCATCACGTCGGTGAGCCGGACGAGGTCGGCGACGCGCCCCGGTGTGGCTCCGGCGCACGAACGATCAGCGGCACGCGAAACACGCTCTCGTAGAGAAAGATCGTGATCCATCTCGCGGTGTTCTCCCCGCGATTCACCGTGGTCGACAGTACGACGACGATCACACGCTCCAGCAGGTCGCGTTGCTGGAGATCGTCGGCATCGCGATCTGTGAGTCGGCATAGACGAGTTCGGCGATGTACGGTCGTACCGCGACGCGAAGGGTTCGGGTGCTTGGTACGGCGGTGCGGATCGTAGAGATACATCCATAGGAAGAACGCCGAGTCGCCCATGCCAGCCAGCCACCGGATCGCATCATCCATACCGCATCAGCGCGTCGCTCACGGCGCTCTTACTGAGTAATTTTTCCGCCGTGTCGCTGGTATTCGAGCGTATTCCTGAAATCCCTGCCGCGTCCGCCACCGGTCGAGAATCGTGAGTCCACCAACGCTGCCCGTCCGATAGCCGCAGCCCCCACCACAAAACGGATTGCTCTGTTCATCCACGACGAGCAGGTCGTCCTATCCCGCGTACTAGGGTCGAAATAGAATCGAGGAACAGGAACGTGGAATCCACCCGGCCACCGAATACGTTGCTGTCGCCGTCGAAGCCACTCCGGGTCTAGCAAATGTCGGTCGACACGGGCGAACAGCGTCCCCTCACGAATGACTCTAGCGACTATCTCGTAGCCGGGCTGTCGCCCGATGGACAACGCGTGATCGCAGCGCGCGTCGAATCGTCCTGGAGTCTCTGGGTGGCGGCGCTCACGAACCACGGCCGCCCGGCAGGTGGATTCAGGAATGGGAGCCTTTGACCTGCTGGAAAGCGTGGCGTGACGCCCGACGACCAGCTCTTCTTCCTCACGCCGCCATTTATGGAGCACCTGCCAGACTCGATGCCGGGAAGGTTCGGCTTCGCGTAATAGAGCCCCACACGGCGACGTTTCGCGTTGGATCGCGACGAGCAGCGCCGCTAACGCGTCACGCCGCTGGCCACAGCGACGTTGGGTCCGCGTCGAGCGCGAGGTGCCGAACGATCCCTTCGCCTGTCGATTCACCCCCATTGCTCGTGCTTGGCGAACCAGACGCCAGGCCTCACCGTAGGAGATGTAGATTCACTGGAGCGCAGCGCGGTATCGATCCCAGTCGACCTTCAGCCCGGCGAGCACCTTCTGCACGCTCGGTGATTCGCGGACGCCATCCAGAAACTTGTCCGTCGAGAACACCGGATAGCAGGGAAAACCCCAGGCGATCGTTTCCTCGAGCCATCGCGCCGTCTCGTCGGCATCGCGCGCGAGCGCGGCGGTCCGGGCGAGCGTGTACGTCACGTGGCGGTAGTACCGGGTTCGGCGCGCGAGCCGGGTGACCATCCGGCGAATGTCGCGCGCCTCCGCATGACGGCCCTGAAGCGCGCGCAGGAGCGCGAGGTCCGCCTGCGTGCCGAAATCGTCCGGATTGCGCGCCGCCCGCTGTTCGACGAGCGGAGCGGCTTCGCCAACGCGCCGCGTCAGCAGAAAGTAACGGTGATCCGGCTCCTCGTTCAGCAGCCGCTTCTGCGCCGCGATTCCTTCCTCGGGCAGGTTCAGGAGAAAGTGTTCGTTCACGAAGTTCACGCGCCCGTGACGGTAGGTCGGATCGCGCTCGATGATCCGTTCTCCCGCGCGCCGCCACTCGTCGAAAAATCCCAGGTGTGCGTACCCTGCCGTGACTTCGGTGTCGTTGAGCGCGGGATCGAGCTGTTCCGCCTTGCGATACTCCTGAATGGAATCCGCGATCCGCCAGCCCTCGTACCAGCTCCACAGGATCATCGCGCGAGTCAGATGCACCTGAGCCAGACCGCCGCTGAGAGTATCGGCGGTATTCGTCGCCTGCTTCGCACGATCGATCAGCGCCTGATTGTCCTCGATGAACGTGGCGGTATGAGCGAGCGCGAACCCGAGCGCCGCGTGCGCGTCGGCGTAGCCGGGATCCAGCGCGGTCGCGCGCTCGAGCAGCTCGATGGCCGTGTCGGTATTCTGCCTCGCCGCCGCGTTGTACCCGCGCGCCCCAAGGTGAAAGCGCGCCCTCAGATAGGCTTCGTACGCCTGCGGGTCACGCGTCCCGCCACGCCGAGGCGCTGGAGAGCTGCGCGGGTCCACTTCGATGCGCAGGCGCGCCGCCAGTTGTTCCGAGAGGCGGTCCTGCAGGGCGAACACGTCGGTTGCCGGGAGATCGAACCGATCGGTCCACAGCGAAGCGCCATCGGCGGTCCGCAACAGGTTCACGCTGAGCCGCAGACGATCGCCCTCGCGCTGCCAGGTGCCGTCGAGCACGGCGTCCACCTTCAGCTCTCCGCCGGCCTGAAGCGCGTCCGATCCTTCGCTGGCATACCGCCGTACGGCACTCGTCGGACGAACGAGGAGGTTTGGTGTTCCGCTCAGACGCGAAATGACCGCATCTGCTATGCCGACCCCCCCCCCCCCCCCCCCCCCCCCCCCCCCCCTCCCCCCCCCCCCCCCCTCCCCTTACACTTGCGAACGATTCGCTGCAGCTCGACGCTCGTCCCGGGTGCGGCCCGGTTCAGCGGCACGGGGTCCATCGTCAAAATCGCCGACATCATCTCGGCGGTGGTCCGCGCGTGGAACGGCGTGCGCCCCGCGGCCGCCTCGTAGAGCATGCACCCAAGGCTGAACGCATCGCTGCGCGCGTCGACGACCTCGCCGCGCACCTGTTCCGGTGACATGTAAGGCGCCGTTCCGAGCACGACGGCGGCGTCGCTGAGGGCCGTCATCGTCGCGGCCTGCCCGGCCGGTTCGACGCCGATGGCCCTCGACAGCCCGAAGTCGAGGACCTTCACATGTCCGCGCGGCGTCACCATCACGTTCTGCGGCTTGATGTCGCGGTGCAGGACGCCGTGCTCGTGCGCTTCGGCCAGCGCCTCGGCAATCTGCTCCGCATAACGCACGATCGCCGGCTCCGCGAGGCCCTGCCGATCGAGGAGGCCGGCCAGCGTCTGTCCCTCGATGTATTCCATGACGATGAAGTCGATGCCGTCCTCCTGGCCGACGTCGAAGACAGTGCAGATGCTGGGATGGCTGAGCGCGGAGAGCGCGCGGGCCTCGCGTTCGAAGCGGCGTCGAGACTGGGGATCCGCCAGCAGCTCGGGACGAAGAATCTTCAGCGCGACGCGACGGTCGAGCCGCGTGTCTCGCGCCTCGTAGACCTCTCCCATTCCACCGCTGCCGATCGTTGAGACGATCTCATACGGTCCGAGGCGGCGGCCGGGGGAAAGCAGCATGGAAAGTGGTTAGGCCCGAGATTATACAGACCAATCAGCTTTCCCCGCCTCCGCGAAGCGCTTCGGCGAGGCCTCGCCAAAGCTTGTCGCTCGTGATACTCCGCGACAAAGCGACGGCGGGCAGCTCCCGGCTTCCAGTAATCTGATGGCTGGCTGGCGACCTCAGATGCCGCGCGCCCCGATCGCTCCCGGACGCCTCATCGACATCGGCAGTCATCGTCTGCACATTCACCGTTCCGGCAGCGGGGAACCTCCGGTCGTCTTCGACGCGGCGCTGGGCGGTTCTTCATTGAGCTGGACGGTCGTGCAGCCTGCGGTTGCGGACTTCACGACCGCCTGTTCGTACGATCGCGCCGGGTTCGGTTGGAGCGAGGCAGGTCCAGAGCCGCGCACCGTGTCGCGCATCGCTGACGAGCTCGACTCGCTGCTGACGCGCGCCGCCGTGCGCCCTCCCTATGTTCTCGTGGGTCATTCGTTCGGCGCCCTGACCATGCGTGTATTCGCCGCGCGACATCCCAGCTCGATTGCCGGTCTCGTGTTCATCGATCCGGCTCACCCGGAAAATTGGGTCAATCCAAATGAATCAGAACGAGCGCGAATTGCGAGAGGGGCGCAGTTGTGCCGCCACGGGACGGTCGCTGCCCGTCTGGGAATCGCTTCCATCGTCTCCTCCCTCGTCTCGGCGGGTGCGCTGAGCGCGGCGCGCCGCATTGCCACTTTGGCGGGCCGCGGTGGCCTGCAGCCCTCGGACGAGGAGGTGCTCGCTCCCGTGACGAAGCTTCCCAGGGACGCTCGCGCAGCGCTCAAATGGATGTGGACACAGCCACGCTTCTTCCAGGCGTTGGGCAGCCAGATCGAATCCATATGCACCAGCGCCGCAGAAGTGCCGCTGGATCCGGATTACGACAGCCTGCCGCTCGTCACGATTTCAGCGACGATGGTGAGCGATGAGCGGCGTGGGCGTCAGGATGCGCTGGCCCGGCGATCGGCGCGCGGGCGTCACATCGTTGCAAAGCAGAGCGGCCATTGGATTCCACTCGATGAGCCGGAGACGGTCGTTGCGGCAATTCGCGAAGTGGTGCACATGGCTAGGATATGAAACTGAGGAACTGGGGAACTGGGGAGCTGCGGGAGCTGGCGGAAGGCCCGCGCTGCGAGGCCGACCGCCGACCGCCAAGCGCCGGGTGTATCATCGAACCAATACCGCCATGCACGACGGAGGTCAGCAATGACTTACACCTTCCATCAGCTCCAGGAAAAGACAGTCGCTGAATTACGGGAGATAGCCTCGAGCCTGCAGCACGAGGCGGTGCAGGGTTATTCGCAGATGAACAAGGAACACCTGCTGCCGGCTCTATGTCAGGCGTTGGGCGTCGACACCCGCGAGCAGCACTCGGTCGTCGGTATCGACAAGGCAGGCATCAAAGCGAAAATCCGCGAGTTGAAACGGCAACGCGATGCAGCACTTCAGGCGGGCGAACATGCGCAGCTCAAAGATGTCCGGCGGAACATCCACCACCTGAATCATCAGCTGCGGTCACATATGCAATAGGCTCCGGGCAGCGCCTGCGGCCCGAGCGAGGCGCGAAGTCGCCGAGCGAGAGCGAGCGGGGGTGTGGGCCCCGCGAGCGCTGAGAAATGCGGCTCGGGAGCTCCTCACCTCCCCAATTGAATTGCCCTTCTCGCCCAACTCGCGAGCTCAGTCGGGCTCTCGATCACCGACAGCGGAACCTCGTAGGTACCTGCATGGTTCCGCTGCGATTCGGGTACGGTTTGAAAGGCTTCATGCCGTGGCGGACGTATTCACGACGGTTGGAATCGTTGACCTTCAAATACAGCGCATCACGGGCAATGATGCCGAAGAACACGTCACGCCAGTAGAGACCGACGCCGCCAAACATAGCGCGCGGCGTTACCTCCCCGAGTTCCTCGAACTGGTCGAGGACGAACTGCCGATACGACTTCGACACGGCCAACGATCCAGGCGAGCGCTTCTTCCTCTCGCGTTGAGACTTCATGCCGCCCTCGTGAATCAGCGAGTACCCTGACGATTGCATGTAGTCGACGGCGAGGTTGGTCAGTGCGCGAACACCTGTGATGAGCGCCGTTTCGTCGACGAAGAACCGCGGCGAGTGATTCTGCGCCGCCTTCCCCATCTCTGCCTTGGGTGTGATGCCGAGGAAGAAGAAGAGCCCTGGCACTTCGCGCTGGAAGAACGTGAAGTCTTCGGCGCCGGTAATGAGCTCCGACTCTTTTACCCGACCAGGCGCGACGCGCTCGAGCGTTGGCAGCATCCGAGCGGTGAGTGTCGGATCGTTGGCGGTGACGGGCGGCCCTTTGTCGATCCGCACCTCCACGGTCGCTCCAGCACCCATCGCGACCGACTCGGCAATCTTTTTCACCCGTGCGTGGATATCCGCCTGCACCTCGCCGTCAAAGGTGCGGATCGTGCCGACGAGCCGGGCGGTGTCGGGAATGATGTTGTGCCGAACGCCAGACTGGAATTGCCCGACGGTGACGATCGCCGGCAACTTCGTGAGGTCGACGCTGCGGCTGACGATCGTCTGCAGGGCATTGACGATCTGCGCGCCAACGACGACCGGATCCACGCCGCGCCACGGTGTCGACCCGTGGGTTTGACGCCCTTTGATGAGAATCTCGAACGAGTCGGCCGCAGCCATGAACGGCCCGCTGCGGTACGTCAACTGACCGGACAGTACGTTTGCGAAGGAGTGCAGACCGAAAATAGCGTCGACTTTCGGATTCTGCAGGACGCCGTTCTTGACCATCAGCTCCGCTCCCGCAGGCTGATCGGCGCGTGGCACGCCTTCTTCCGCAGGCTGAAAGATGAACTTGACGGTTCCCGGCAGGCGATCGCGCAGTTGCGTCAGTATCCCTGCCGTCGCGAGGAGGATCGCCATGTGCGTGTCGTGCCCGCAGGCGTGCATCACGCCGACGTCCTGCCCCTCGTGTTGCGCCGTGGCTTTGCTGGCGAACGGCAGGTCTGTTTCCTCGCGCACCGGAAGTCCGTCCATATCCGCGCGCAAACCCACGACGGGACCGGGGCGCCCGCCTTTGAGGATGGCCACCACACCATTGCGCGCGATACCGGTCTCAGCTTCGAGGCCGAAACTCTTCAGCCGTTCGACTATGTATTTGGAAGTCGCCGTCTCCCGGTTTGACAGCTCCGGATTCTGGTGCAAATGTCGACGCCAGGACAGGAGGTCCTGCTCGACGCCAGCGGCAAGTCGGTCGATCTCGGCCGCGAGGGGCGATGCCTTCGCCGCTGTGCCAGGTGCCTGCGCGTGAAGCGCCGGCGCCGCCAGCACGAGTACCAGAGCAGCGGCGAATCGGATCATTCTCATTCGGCTTCTCAGCATGCGGCGCGATAATACTTCATGCCCGCGTCATCGCTCGAGGTGGCCCCCGGTGCGGTTCATCTGAAGTGCTATCTGTCGGACGCGGAACAGCAAGCCATTGCCGCGCGGTGCCTCGAAATCGGCGCCGGCGAAGCTGGCTTCTACACGCCCATCGTCCGCGGCGGACATCCAATGAGCGTGCGGATGCTCTGCCTGGGCAGACACTGGAACGCCCGGACCTATTCCTACCAGGATCACCGGCTGGATGTCGACGGTCGTCCTGCGCCGGCATTGCCACCGGAGCTGACGGACATCGCGCGCCGGGCAGGCGGAGACGCCGGGTTCGCCTTCTCACCCGACATGTGCATCGTCAACTGGTACATCACGACGAGCAAGATGGGTATGCACCAGGACAAGGATGAGAGTCGCGAATCGATCGCGCGGGGTGCTCCGGTTGTGTCCTTTTCGATCGGCGACGCGGCGCGGTTTCTCTTTGGCGGCCTGCGGCGGCGAGATCCGGTGGAGAAGTTGCGTCTCGAATCGGGTGACGTCTTCGTGTTCGGAGGCCCGGCGCGCTTGCGCTATCACGGCGTGTCGCGCATCGAGCCAGGCACGGCGCCCGCCGGCCTGCCATTCGAGGGACGGCTCAATCTCACCTTTAGAGAATTCTAAGAACTGGGGAGCTGGGGAAGCGCCTGCGGCCCGAGCGAGGCGCGAAGTCGCCGAGCGAGAGCGCTTGGGGGTAGGGCCCAAGCGCACTGAGTAAAGAGAGCTGGGGAAGCCCCCGAGCCCCCGCTTATATACTCGGAGCTCCGAAGGAGGTCCACGCAATGCTCCTGTGCATCTTCATGGTGTGGGCGTTCGCCGCCGCTCAGCAGGCGCCGCAACAGGGCAACCGTCCGCCCGGTCGTGGCATTCAAATCGACGAGGCGCGCGCGCGTGAGCTCTACGTCAGCACGGATCCGGACGATCACGCACCTGGCTACGACTTCGAGCGCGACGTCAAGGCCAAGGCCGAAACGGACCGGCGCTACGCGGAAGCCAGCAAAGGTGTGATGGACTTCCAGAAAATCAGCTACCGCAGCAGCATCGGCGACATGGATATTCCCGCCTATTTGTTCCAGCCGCTCGTGAAGCGCGGCGCCAAGGGCCATGCGGCGATGGTCTGGGTGCACGGTGGCGTTCACGGCAACTGGTCCCTCGGCATGTTTCCGTTCGTGCGAGACGCCGTCGAACGCGGCTACGTCATCATCTGTCCCGAATATCGCGGCAGCACGGGTTTCGGGGAGAAACACCACAACGCGATCGACTACGGTGGATACGAGATCGACGACGTGATCAGCGCGGTTCCGTACCTGAAGACGTTGAGTCATGTCGACGACGAGCGGCTGGGAATCATGGGGTGGAGCCACGGCGGCTACATCACGCTGCTGTCGGTGTTTCGCGACGCGACCCCTTCAAGGCCGCGGCCGCGATGGTCCCGGTCACCAACCTGGTATTCCGACTGTCGTACAAGGGACCCGGTTACCAGCGCGCGTTTACCACGCAATCGCGCATTCGCGGACTGCCCTTCGAGAAGCGGGACATCTACATCCAGCGCTCGCCTCTCTATCACGTGGACAAGCTGAACACCCCGCTGCTGGTCCACGTAGCCACCAACGATACGGACGTGGACTTCGTGGAGGACCAGCAAATCATCGACGCGCTGCGTTCCCGCAAGCCCGATCTGGCTGAAACGAAGATCTACGTCGATCCGACTCCCGGTCCGGCGAGCGGCGGCCATACGTTCAATCGCCGGACGAACATGAAAACGCTCGAGCGGGACGACTCACCGGAACAGCGCGATTCCTGGAACCGCACGTGGACGTTCTTCGAATGGCACCTCAGACCGTACGAAGAAAGGAAGAAGTAGGGGAAGCGTGACGCGGCTCAATTGGCAGATCCAGTAGAGTGGTGCCGATGAGATCTCGAACGATCCGACGCCTGTGGCCCGCGCTCCTGGCGTGTGCGATCGCCCCGACGCTGGTCGATGGCACATGGGGGCAGCAGCCCGATCGTCCGGCCGATGTCATCCTGGTCAGCGGCCGCGTCTACACGCTCGATCCCGATCGTCCGCGTGCGGAAGCGGTTGCGGTTCGCGACGGACGCATTCTGTTCGTCGGCTCGACGGCCCACGTCAGTGCGCTGAAGGGGCCCGCGACCAGGGTTGTCAACCTTCAGGAGATGACCGTCGTGCCGGGCTTTGTCGATGGTCACCTGCACCTCGAACGGCTGGCGGAGACGGGGCCGATCGATCTGCGTGAGAGCGAAACGGAACCGGCGGGACCAACGACGACGCCGTTGACCGATCGCATCGAGAGAAGCGTGCAGCTCGCGCTCTCGTACGGCGTGACCGGCGCTCACGACGTGGGAACGAGCCTGGAAGCGATCGACGCCTACAAGTCCCTCATCGCGGCCGGCAAGTTTCCCTTTCGAGTCAACGCTTACCCACGGGTGGTCAATTCGGGCGCGACGCTCGAGCGGATTCTCGCCGCCGGCCGCTATCAGGATGCCAACATGCGCCTGCAGGTGCGCGGCATAAGTGTGTCGCTGGATGGGCCGCTTGGCGCACGCCAAGCTGCACTCCTGGCGCCCTACTCCGACGATCCATCGACGGTCGGAGCCGTGCGGGTGCCGCCCGAGGAGCTCGATCTAATCCTCGAGAAGTCGCTGAAAACCGGATTCACCGCGGCGATTCATGCGATCGGCGATCGTGCGAATCAGCTAGCCCTCGACGCGGTCGAGAATGCGCTCAGGCAAGTACCGGTCAAGGACCACCGCATCAGAATCGAGCACGCGGAGGTGCTGCAGCCAGCCGACGTTCCTCGCTTCGCCGACCTGGGCGTTCTCGTGTCGTGGCAGTGGATCCATGCCCGCTCGACATGCCGTGGGCGGAGAAGCGGGTTGGATCGCAACGAATGCCGACGGCGTATGCGTGGCGAACGGTCATGTCGACGGGGGCGCGAGTGGTCGGCGGTTCAGACGAGGGCGCCAAAACGTTCAGCCCGTTCATGGCGATTCACGCCGCAGTCACGCGTCAGGATGCGAAAGGCACTCCCAGAGATGGTTGGTATCCAGCGCAAAAGCTGACTCGCGAGGAAGCACTGCGCAGCTACACCACCGATCCGGCGTTCGCGGCGTTTCAGGAAGTCCGGATGGGCATGATCGGGCCGGGTAAGCTCGCGGA
Source organism: uncultured Acidobacteriota bacterium (assembly GCA_963804245.1). GTDB lineage: Bacteria > Acidobacteriota > Vicinamibacteria > Vicinamibacterales > 2-12-FULL-66-21 > CAWDPQ01. The sequence continues at coordinate 447,824 of CAWDPQ010000020.1, read as the reverse complement.
TCTCGCCGTCCTCTCACGCGACATCATGACGATCCCCGTCGAGGACATCCTGCGGACCGAAGCGGTGCTGACGATGGTTGGCGGCCAGATCGTCTTCGAACGCCCGCTGGTCAAGACCGCGCCACGGCGAAGCGCGGCGACTGCGGGGCCGATCGTTATCGCAGGAATGTAATTCGACGGCGCGAATCGTTAGGGCGCAAACGGGCAGCTCGGCCGCCAATCGCATCATTCACGCGGATTCCCAGCGATTCATCCTCCGGAACGGGCTTTGCCCCGTAGCGGCGGTCTTGGTATCAGAACTGAGCGGAGGGATCATGGATCGGCCTACGGAAATCGGTGCTTCGATCATCGTGCGCGGCGAGCTGACAGCGAAGGAAGACATCCTCATCAGCGGCCGCGTCGAGGGAACCATTCACAGCGAAGGACAGCTCGTCACGATCAAACCGGGTGCGCACGTCGAGGCGGACGCCCTGGCGCGGGAGATAGTCGTCGCCGGGCGCGTCGGTGGCTCACTAGCCGCGAAGGAGCGCATCTCGCTGCAGGGCACCGCGGATGTCAAGGGTGAACTGTCAGCTGCGACGGTGGTCATCGTCGAGGGAGCCGTCCTGCACGGCAGCGTCAATACCACCGGCGATCGGAAAGCCCGCCTGAAGATCGCGTCCTAAGCGCGCGCGCGCAAGGGGGTCAGATCTTGTTTTTTGCACGTCTGAGATCGGTACGCCTCCGAAAGAGGACACCCGTGCAAAAAAGAAGATCTGACCCCTCTGTCAGTGACTCTGAACACCACGCCCACAGTCACAGTCCAGTAGTGCACGTGCACGCGGTCGAGGTACTCCGTCCGGTCTGTATCGCCAGACTCTTCTCCGGGTGGCAGCGTTCTGAAATAGCGAAGATCGAAGCGAAGTCCCACCTTGTTGGTCAGAAATCCGACGGCGCCACCCCCAACGTTGTACGCGGGAAGATTGGCGCGGGCCGGGAAGTGGCTCGTTATGCGACACGCGCATATGCCTAGTCCGCCGGAGACGTACGGTCGCAGACCGTACTGATTCCACGCGCGTGGCGTCGTCAATACGACGTTTCCCATCAAAGCATACGAATGGCTCTTGGTGATGGCATTGCTCGGCGGTATGTCGCTGAGCGGATCCGGATCCGGCGTTTCGAAGATGCCGGGCACGTAGACAAACACCGATTCCAGCCCAATCGGTCCCGCGCCGACAAGCCTGACCGTTCCGCCGAAATTCCAGTGGCGGTCGACAACCTGGGTAAAGATCAGATTCGTATCCCCGCCGAAGGTGAATCCGACAAACGGCGCGAACTGCCATTCGGCGTTGGCCGAGGCCGGACGGACGGCGATCAGCAGACCGCAGAACGCCAGGACGCGTACTGCGCGAATCACGCGATCAGATGAAGAGTCGGAAGAAGAGAGTCGCAAAGAGCGAGCGTGATAAATCACCGGACTCGAAGTCGAAAGGCGCCGCCAAGCCGTCGCTGTTCGCGAGCAGGATGAGCGTGACGCGGCGATTCGGCAGCCGGATGATCATCGCTGAATACGCGTTCGGGACCAACCCGTATTGCCAGACGACTGGTTCTTCCCGATATCGCTGCACGAACCATCCCAGCCCGGTCGGCAGCGTCGTGCCGTTGGCACCCGCCGCTGCAGACCACGCAGCGTTGCGGGTTTCCTTCAGCAGCAATAGCGAAGAATCGAGCCCCTTCTCGAACTCGGCCAGATCGCGCACCGTGGTGATCAGGCCGCTGGCGGCGTTCATCGCTTCCGCCGGTGGCGGTTCGGCGCGCACGGCCCTGTTGCGCGCCTCCATGCGGTACGGCACCGCGACACGATCGAGCACGCGAGCGTAACGTTCGAATGTCGACGAATCGAAGAAACCTTCTGGGACGACCTCGGTGCTGCGCAGGTCGGCACCCGGTACGGAATCCTGCATGGCCATCGGTTCCAGCAGCCGGTGCGCCACGCTCTTTCGATATGGCTGCGGCGCGCAGAACTCCATGACCGTCCCCAGCTGGGCGAAACGATCCGCGGCAAAGCGATAGGCGGAACCCGGAGTACCCGCCGACGAGTGGTTCAACACTTGTCTAAGCGTGGCGCCTTCTTCGGGCAACGTCAGCCCGTATTGGCGCACCGGCACATCGAGGTTCAGATGCCGCTGCTCCACGCATTGGAGGATCAGGACGGCGGCGAGGCTCTGACTGAGTCCGCCCACGTAATACGGCGTGTCTGGCGTTGCGCGGATTCGCGCTTCCACATCCTGGAAACCGAACCCACGTTCCCACACGAGCTCGCCATCCTGGACGACGGCGGCCGAAAGTCCGGGGATGCCGGCCCGCTGACGCAGGGCCTCGAGGTAGTGTTCCAGCGGCGGAGATGCCAGCAGCGCGGGTCTGGGATGCTGATCCGCTTGCAGCAGTCCACCGGTCGCCGTAAACGTGGCGAGATATCCGCAGACGCCGGCAACGGCTGCCCATCGGGATCGCATGACGTGGAAAGCTTAGTGTAACTCAGCAGGGAGGGGCCCCGCCAAGTCGCAGCCAGGGGCGGGTAATGTCGCCCCCCCGGGCGGTGCCAGGCGATCCGCCGGGGCCGGGCAACCCGAGTCGAACGCGCGACTTATCGTCCCAGCAGCTTCTCGATTTCGTCCATCACCCGGTTCATCTTCTTGATGGTGAGCTCCAGCGGTTCATCCGAGGTCATGTCGACTCCCGCATCCTTCAGGAGCTCGATCGGGTATTTCGAGCCTCCGGCCGACAGCAGGGTCAAGTAGCGCTTCGTCGCCGCGGGATCCCCGGCCAGGACTTTTTCCGATAATGCCGCCGACGCGGTAAAGGAGGTCGCGTACTGGAAGACGTAGTACGTGCGGTAGAAGTGCGGGATGAATGCCCATTCGTGCGCGATGTAATCGTCGACCTTGCTCACGCCCTTGTCGTGCCCGTAGTACTTCCGCGTGATCTCGCCGTACAACTTGTCCAGCGCCTCGCCGGTGAGCGGTTGACCCTTTTCGACCATCTCGTGCGCCCGCAGCTCAATTCTGCGAACTGCGTTTGACGGAACACGGTGCCTTTGATGCCCTCCAGATAGTTGCCGAGCAGCGAGAGTTTCGCGTCGCGATCGGTGATGGTCTTCAGCATCGAGTCGATCAACAGCGCCTCGTTGAAAGTCGAGGCCACTTCCGCCAGGAAGATCGGATACGACGCCGTGGCATACGGCTGCGTCTTGTTCGAATAGTAGCTGTGCATCGCGTGACCAAGCTCGTGCGCCAGCGTGCTCACATCGGTGTACTTGTTGTTGTAGTTCAGCAGCATGTACGGATGCACGTCGTAGGCACCGCCGTTCGAGTAGGCGCCCGAGCGCTTGCCCTCGGTGGGGTAGACGTCAATCCATCGTTCGTTGAACGAGCGCTTGAGGACGTTGAGGTAGTCCGAGCCGAGCGGCTTCAGCGCCGTGAGGACCAGCTCCTGACCTTGCTCGATCGGGTAGGTCAAATCGACGGAGGCGACGAGCGGTGCATAGAGATCGTAGTAGTGCAGCTCCGACACGCCCATCATCTTCTTGCGGAGCGACAGATAGCGATGGAACGTCGGCAGGTGCTTGTTGACCCCGTCGACCAGCCGCACATACACGCTGGTCGGAATGTTCGGTCCGTCGAGCGCGGCCTCGAGTGCAGTCGGATACTTACGCGTCCGCGCGTTGAAGACGTCGGCCTGCATCTGCGCGTTCAGCGTCGTCCCGAACGTGTTGCGATACGTGCCGAGAGCGCCGAAGAACGCGGCCATGACCTTCTGCCGATCGTCGCGGTTCGGCAGCGCACGATAGACGTTGAACCCGGCGTTGTCGACTTTGACGCTCTTGCCATCGCTGAGCGTCACCGAGGGATAAGGAAAGTCGGCGTCGGCGAAAATGCCATAGACGGTCGCCGGCGCGCTGGCCATGATGCTGGCTCCGGCGAGGATTTTCTCTTCAGCGTCGCTGAGCGTGTGCTCGCGCCGCCGCTGGATGTCGTCGAGATAGAGCCGGTAGACACTCAGCCGCTTCTCCTGCGCCACGAATCGATCGATGGTGGCACGGTCGATCTTCAGAATTTCCGGTTCGATGAACGCGGCCTCGGCGCCAAGCTGCGATCCGATTTGGATCATTTCCTGCTGCATCGCCTGATACGAGCTGACTCGCGTGTCCTGGTCGGCCATCATGCTGGCGTAGACATAGATTCGCGAGAATTCCTTGTTCAGGCGGGTCACCAGGTCGAGGGCGTCCGCGAGCGTCGCCGTGGAGGAGGCGAGCTTGCCCTGGAACTCACGAATCTTCGGAATCTCGCTGACCAGCTTTTCCTTCGCCGTGCGCCAGCCATCGTCGGACGGAAAAATCTCTGCCAGATTCCATTTGAAGCGATCGGAGATCTTGCCGCGATCGCGGTCCTGCGCCGAAAGCGCGGCGCAGGACGCGATGGCAAGAACGATGAGAGCAGTGGAGCGAAGTCGGCGTGAACTGAACATCAATTCGTTTCCTGGTGCTGGCGATCGAACAAAGCGGCCGGTCCCAGTGACTCAATCCGCTTCACGATGAGATCGCGGCGGGCGAGCAACGAACGCATCTGCCATTCGTCCAGCACCGAGCCCATCTCCCGTTTCAAGGAGTCCTTATCGAGCGCCTTGAGCTTCTCGAACACCTGGCGGTCGCAGCGGCTCACGCTCTCGGGCGACTTGAGCGTTTCGTGCGTGCGGAAGGCTCTCGTGTGATCGATCGCCCAGACGCGCCAGCTCTTCGTGATCACGAGATTGCCCATGTTTCGATCCATGTTGTAAATCAACTGATCGAACAGCCGAACCATCTGCATCTGGTGGTTCCAGGACGTGGGCTCGGGCGGTGCAATCTTTTTCTTCAACCGGTCTCCCTCGTCCATCGCCACGTCGTCCACCCACCACGTGAATGCCGATGGCTTGGATTGGTAACGGCGCGAGACGCTGACCGGAACCATGTTCATGCCAATCAGCCGATCCAGCTTGTAGCCGGCGACGTTGAACGTCCACGAATCGCGGAAATTGAATTCCGTGCCCTTGCCTGTCTGAAACTCACGCTTCGACTCGTCGATGAACTGAATGTGTGCATCGTGGGTCATCTTCCCGTCGTTGAGCGTCGCCTGCAGCGATCCGGTCACCCCCTTCGACGTCCCCTTCGTCTTGACGACATCAGCCTTGAGCAGGAATTCCTCGATCTCCGCGTCGCTGAACGTCGACGAGGGAGCGGCGGCCTGCGTGGCCGGTGCCGACTGAGCGCGAAGTGAAGACGCGTCGTATGCGACGCCAACGGCGAGCGCAACCCAGACGGCAATCAAACCCGGGAAACGAACGCGCGACTTCACCATATTGAACCCTCCAGTGTGTGGCGTGATTCTGCCGTTCCCGAGCAGCGAACGCAAGGTGCGTCTCGCGCTATCAGTGGCTACCGCGCCTTTGCACTGCGGTATTGGACGGATTACCGCGGCCGGAGGATCAGTGTGTGTGCGGCGTGGCCTTCGACCGCTTTTCGGGTAAAAACGAGTAAAAAATACCGATTTTCCGCCCAGAGTGGCAAGAGATTGCCGTAATACGGGCTGCCGGGCTGGCCCGACTGTCCCGGCACATTCGTCACGAGCGATCGATCCCAGTCGGCGACATCGAGGATTTCCCGGTAGGAAGCACCGTCGGCCGCTACCGTGCCTGCGCCCCCCGGCCGCTCGACGGTGCTGAGGTCGAAACGTGTGACGAACGGATGCGTAAACGCTCTCGTGTGCATACGCCCCCAGCGCCATTCGCGCCAGTCGGCGCCTTGTGCCTTGGTGAGGGCGTCAATCGCCTTGCGCAACCCGGCTTCGAGCGCGGCACGGTCAGAGGTCTTCGGGTCTGACGATTGACCCGATCCCCGCGAGCCCCGCCACGTTTCATAAAGAGCGGCTGGCGCGCTGTCTTTTGTGTACACCGCATCCCATTGCGACAGCATCTTGCGCGCGCGCTCCACGTGCGCATCGTTCGACGCCCACCCGGCCAGCTCACGGATGTCCGCCGCCGCCCGCAGCGAGTACGCATCGTTCTGCATCCGCTGGTGGTCGTCGAGTGAGTACTTTCGGCCGGGGCCTATCAGCTGCAGCAGTCGCGTGATCCGCTCGAAGCGCGTGTCCGCCGTCTTGAACATGAGCGGAGGCGCATAGCCTTTCGGCTGAATGTTGTGATTCGCGGTGGCAATGAAGCCTCGGTCAGGATTGAGCTCGCGCGGCAGATCCTTGCGAAAACCGTCCCATTCATAGCGCCCGGTTCCCGGCACCGGCAGTCGGCCGGACCACCCTTTCCGCGACGGAGTCAAGGCCGATGCCTGCCACGCGATGTTTCCATCGGGGAGGTGCGCGAGTAGGCCGTCATCAACCGCTTCGCCTCAGGGTGGTAAGGAGTCAGCTCGCGATCGTCGATGGCACCGCGATACTTCAAGAGCCGGGCGACGCGATCGCGTGGCAGCGCCGAAAGTCCGAGGATTTCAGACAGCCGCCCTTCACCCGTGCGGCGCCACACTTCCATTTGCCACAGCCGGTCCTGCGCCATGACGTAGCCTTGCGCGAAAAACAGATCGTCGGCGGATTGCGCGTAGATGTGCGGCACGCCCCAGCTGTCACGAACGACGCGTACGTCCGAGCGCAGGCCCGAAATCGTCGTGGTTCCGTCGATCACGGCAAGACTGGTGGAGGCGAGGCTGTCTAGCGAAGGTGCCTGACGCCCCAGAGACAGGACGCAAGTCACCACGGCCAGGATCGACATGCGTAGAGTCATGGCGCCGCTATCCTACGACAAGACTTCGAAGCCTCGCGCCCCAGGCACCATCGAATCGCGAGTCGGGAGTTGCCTATCCGGAAATCGGTTCCTCCGTACGCATGCGGACCTTCACCACGATGAGCTCGATGAGCTCGGCTGAACTCATCTGGTCGAGCTCCGCGGTCCTGAGATCGCTGAGATCGTTCGCGCGAACGATGTTGACGAGATGCCACACCGAGAACGCGCTCAACTGCCGGCGGAGCAGGGCTTCTCCCTTCCTATACACGGAGAAGGGGTTGAGGATACTTTCGGCGCCTGGGCGGGCAAGAATGTCGCGAGCCGGTTCGTCGAAGGCGGGCGGAGCAATCGGCCGCGCCACCGGTCGCACGAGCGGTTTCAACGCGCGTTCGAGCGCGCCCTCAAGGTAGACCGGCGTCAGTCCTGTTGCCCAATAGAGCGTGTCAGCCCGATTCGGTTGCGTCGTTTCGCGTCCGGAGCGGATCGGGTCGCCTCCATCCAGTGGACGGAACTCGATCCATCCCTGCCAGCGGCCGTCGACCATTTCGGAGCCACAGGCGCGAGCTGTGTAGGTGTTACCCTCCGAATCGGTGACCGGTTCGTTAAACTCGACGAGCACTTCGGCCATCACAACCTCCTGACCTTCCGTCGAAAGAAGAGGTGCAAGATCACCACCACAACCACGATCGGCTGAGCTTTTGGTTGCGCGGACGTGGTCGACCTGCGCGATCATTGGTCATGGCCAGGCCAATCCATCCTCAGGTCGATATCGGACACGTCCACCTGAAAGTCGCCGATCTGGATCGTGCAATCGCGTTCTATAACGGCGTGCTTGGTTTCGACGTCACGCAGCGCCTGCCCGGCGCCGCTTTTCTGAGCGCGGGCGGCTACCATCACCACATCGGACTGAATACCTGGGAAAGTTCCGGCGGCACGGCACCGAGCCCTGGCACGACGGGTCTCTATCACCTGGCTATTCGCTACCCCACGCGCGCCGCGCTCGGCGACGCGCTGCGCCGTCTCGCCGAGGCTGGCGTGACGCTCGATGGCGCGAGCGACCACGGCGTGAGCGAAGCGCTCTACCTCCGCGATCCCGATGGCAACGGCGTCGAGTTGTACCTGGGACCGCCCGAAGGAGAGCTGGCCGCGCGCCGACGACGGCACGATTCGGATGGTGACCGCGCCTCTCGATCTACGCTCGCTGCGAACGGTTGCCGGAGACGTCAGTTCGGTCTCGACGGATGTGGGAGCCGCCTCGACATTGAGCCAGCGCGTGCGCGGGCAGCTGCGAGACCTTCGCGCCCGCCTGCTGAGCCTTCACAAAGTACTGCTCGACGATGCTCGCGCGGCTTATGAAATGGATAGAGGGCGTATTGGATCCAATGCCACGCTGCTGCAGCTCGTCATCAACGACCCCTGGTTTGCGTGGCTTCATCCCTTGTCCGAGCTCGTCGTCCGCATCGACGAGACGATCGAGCCCGACTCGCCGGCGACCGAGGGCGATGGCCTGGCGCTCGTGGAACAGGTCGAGCGTCTCCTTGCACCAGCCGAGCACGGTGAGACATTCGCGCGCCGCTATTTCGAGGCGCTACAGAGGCAACCCTCGGTCGTGCTCGCCCACGCGGACGTGAGGCGCATTCTCAAAGAGATGAAATAACAGATTCGGGGCTCGGGGGCTCGTCGCTCTAGCAGCCCGTGGTGAAAGCCAGTTCGCTCACGCCGCCGTGTACGATCAAGTCGACTCGCGGTCGAGCAACGCTCGCGCGGTGAAGCGAGTCGTGCGAGGCGGCTCTGGACGCCTCGTGAGCTCCAAGAGGACGCGAATCAGCACCACAAGGGCGCCCACGGCGGCGACGAGCCGTCCTTGCAGCCCTCGCGGCGTACCGACGCCGATCAGCCGTCGCATGACCAGCCCGAGATTGAAGCCACCGGCATGAATCAGCAGGCGCTTGCGAATGTTGGTGTGGCCACGGAGGTGCACCCGACGCATCCCGCCCGTCTCATAGAGATGGGCAAAGGGGCGTTCCAAGCGCTCGCCGCGCAGGCGCAGCAGGCGCAGGCCACGCGGACCGCGGATGCGTCGTCGATTGCGGTACACCGCTTGCGCGCGGTCGGGTTCTTCTTCCAGTTCCGCCGTCCTCGATCGGGTTCGGAGATATAGCTGCGCATACCTACTGCCTCGAGATCGACGAGCGATTGATTGCTGTGATAGCCCTTGTCGCCGACGACCTCTTCGATGCCCTCGCCGTCGGGCCGCACGGCCTCGACCTGCTCGGCCGCTTCAATCAGCGTCTCGATGCTCGTCGTCGTGTCTCCGTCGTCGGCGTCTTGCACCGTCACGCCCACGATCGCCCCCGTCTCGAGATCGACCGCATGCTCGGCCTTGTGCGCCAGATGCGTCCGGCCGTCCTTCATCTTCGTGATCTTCGCGTCGGGATCGTGCGGATGTGTCCAGTCGTCGTTCGAGCCCTTCTTCTTGCGCTTCCGATCGATCCGCGCCAGGTCGGCGCGCGTCGGCGTCTCGATGCCCGAGGCCTGCGCCAGCTTCGTCAGGAAGTCCTGGTAGCTCTCGCCCGTGTCGCGGCGCACGATGCTCCGCAGCGCCGCATTCGCCTCCAGCGTCGTCGCGTCGATGCCGACCGTCTTGCCCTTCACCAGGCCCGCATCCGCCAGGCGCTTCAGCATCCAGGTGAAGACCGCCTCGTGCGTCTCAACATCGATCAGGCGACGCGTCCGCGAAATCGTCGAATGATCCGGCGGCGCCTCCGGCAACGCCAATCCGAGAAACTTGCGCAGGGTAAACGAATCGGCCGCCCGCCACGCGATCGCGCGCTCCGCATCCAATCCTTCGAAATAGCCGATCAGCAGCAGCCGGAAATAACGTCCCGGTGGCAGCCCTGGCCGGCCGTCGTCCGCGTAGAATCGCTGGCACAGGCCTTCGACGTAGCCATCGAAGTCGTGCTGCTCGAGGATCTGATTCAGTCGCGTGTAGAACGGATGTGCAACACTGCGCGGCAGGTCTTGGGTCGCCACCCACATCGACGCTTGCTTCGCGTGCCGCTTTCGTTTGCCCATCGCCATCGGCGACAGTGTACGTCGGGATCGATCGTGTCGATCCCCGGTAACCACGGCCTGCTACGGGTTCGGCATCGTAGTTCGGTCGGTGGCGACAAGCGTCAGTGGGGTGCGGTCGTCGCACGCCAGCAGCGCGGCCGCGGCAGCGACGGTGGCGCTGAGCCGCAGGCGAGGTCGGGTAGTGGGCTACTTTGACTCCAGTTGAAATCCGCGGCGGACCCAAACGAGGCCAAGGCCGAGCACATAAACCGCCGCGACTGGCACTATCCACAGCCGCACCACGAACAGGGCCCCATTGGCGCTCGGGACGGTCTGATCGCCGTCGGACTGAAGAATCCCTGCAAGTAATAGGATTACAACCGCCCAAAGAATCGAAGCTACTAGCCAAAGCCGTTGCCAGCCGTTGATGCTCATGGGGTTGTCTCCTAATCCTCCAACCTGTGGTGTGGTTTCTGACAACGTTGTTCACTGGAAGCGTTTGACCCCACCGCACCAGTTAGGTTCCCAAGAGAGTGGGACATGGACCGACGAGCACTCGCTACGCTTCAAGTAGGGCTTTCACCATGAGCTAGGCTCGGGGCTCGGGGGCTCGGGGGCTCGGGACAGCGCCTGCGGCCCGAGCGAGGCGCGAAGTCGCCGAGCGAGAGCGAGCGGGGGTGCCCGCCTCAGCTGGTCGCGGAACAGGCAGGCGACCAGCTACGGCGAGGTCTCGCCGTAGCGCGCATGGATTGTCGGCGCGCGGAGGCGGAGGGCCCCAAGCGCACTGAGCAATGAGGGCTCGGTTGTATCATCTGAAGTTTGGAGCCTCCGCGCACCGCGTCTTCGGCTGCTGAAGCCGTCAATGGTTCCTCTGCGGCCCTGAACCCTGGCGCAGCGGCGGGTCCTGCCATTGCGCGCGGAAGTGCGCCTCCGGCCAGGTCGTTCGACCGTTCGATCGTCGAGGGTCCGATCGCTCGCGCGGTGTGGAAGCTCGCCTGGCCCACGGTTCTCCAGAACGCGATCGGCGGCCTGCAGGGCATCATCGACCATGCGCTGGTGGGTCACTTCGTCGGCTTCACCGCGAATGCCGCGATCGGCGTCAGCTGGCAAATCTTCCTCGTCGTCATTGTCTTCATTGCGTCGCTGTTCACAGGCATGGGCGTGCTCGTTGCGCGATTTGCCGGAGCCAACGATCCCGCGCGTGTCGATCGCACCGTCTATCAGGCCTTCCTTGTCGCCGTAATCCTTGCGCTCGGCATCATGGCGCCGGTCGGTTACTTCGCATCGCCGGCGCTCCTCAGGCTCGTCAACGCGACGCCGGAGGTGAGCGCGCAGGCACTGCCCTATCTTCGGACGATGTTCCTGTTCAGCCTGGGCATGCTGCTGTTCTTCATGCTCGGTGGGGCCCTGCGCGCGGCGGGTGATGCCCGTACGCCGCTTCGCCTTGGCTTATGGCTGACCGGGCTGAACATCGGGCTGAACGTGATCCTGATTCGCGGCTGGGGTCCGATCCCGCCGCTCGGGACGTTCGGATCGGCGCTCGGCACGGTCATCGCCAGCACCGTCGTTTCTGCGGCGGCGATTTGGATGGTCCGATCGGGTCGGATGGTCATCCACTTTCCGCGCAACATGTCATGGGCTCCGGACTGGACGATCATTCGACAGCTGTTCAAGTTCGGACTTCCAGCCGGATTGCAGGGAGTGGCGATGAACGTGGCCGGCGTCATGCTCCTGCGCTTCATCGGATCTCTCGAACGCAGTGCGGAGGCGCAAGCGGCGTACGCCGTGTGCTATGCCGAGCTCTTTTCACTCATCACGTGGACATCTGTCGGATTGATGGGCGCGGCGGCCGCAGTGGCCGGTCAGAATCTGGGTGCCGGTCATCCGGAACGAAGCGAGCGGGCGGTTTCGATTGCGGCGAGAATCGGCCTCGGCGTCGCGGCATTCGTTGGCAGTTTTTTCGTGCTCATCCCCGGCCCGCTGCTGGCGATCTTCGGGCTGCACGATCCGGCCGTTGTGGCTATCGGGTCCGAGCTGCTGCGTTTCCTGAGTGTGTCCGGGTTTTTCATCACCGTCGCCCTGACCTACAACGGTGGACTCCAGGGAACGGGTGACACGCGCAGTCCTCTGGTGATCACGCTCATATCTCAAGTAGCGCTCCCACTCGGCGTCTGTTTCGGCCTGCAGGCGTCGGGCAATCTGACGCCGGCCGGCGTCTGGAGCGCCATCGTGGTCGGGCACTTCACGCGATGTATGCTGACGGTTGCCCGGTTCAAACAGGGGAAGTGGAAACAGATCCGAGTCGAATAGAGTAATCGCTCGGGGGCTCGGGGGCTCGGGGGCTCGGGCCGCGGCCGTAGCTTTGCGGAGGCGGGGCTGGGGGCTTGGATCCCGCCTTGCAGCGCGCCGGGGCAGGAGAACGCACATGAGATGGACACCAGGCGATCGCAGCAACATTGAAGACCGTCGCGGCATGTCTGGAGTGGGCGTGGGCGGCCTGGGCATCGGCGGGCTGCTCGTACTACTTTTGCTGAGCTGGTTCACAGGTGTGGACTTGATTTCCCTCTTTAGCGGAGTGGGTGGCCCAGCGCCGACGGAATCCGTCGGCACCACTGGCACCGGCAAGATCGCCACCACACCCGAGGAAGAGCGCATGGTCGACATGGTCGATGCGGTGATGGACGATGCGCAGGAAACCTGGGCCCAGATCCTGGGCGGCCGATATCAGCGAACCACCGCCGTCCTCTTCCGTGACGCCATTCAGTCGGCGTGCGGCTTCGCGCAGGCGGCGACCGGCCCGTTCTATTGCCCGGCCGATCGCAAGGTCTACTTGGACTTGGGATTCTTCAGCGAACTGCACCGGAAGCTCGGCGCACCCGGCGATTTCGCACAGGCCTACGTCCTGGCGCACGAGTTGGGTCACCACGTGCAGACGATCCTGGGCGTCGAATCGCAGGTCCGCCGCCAGCAGGCCGCCGATGCCTCGGCGCGCAACGAACTCTCAGTGCGGATGGAGCTGCAGGCTGATTGCTTCGCGGGGTCTGGGGCTCCCACGCCAACAAGGCGCCCGGCGGCGTGGATCTCGATCCAGGCGATGTGGACGAAGGGCTCCGCGCCGCCGCCGCGATCGGAGACGATCGCCTGCAGCGGATGCAGGGCGGCCGAGTCGCCCCCGAACGATTCACCCACGGCACGTCCGAGCAGCGAGCCCAGTGGCTCCGCCGCGGTCTCGAATCAGGCGATCCGAACAGCTGCGATACTTTCAGTCGTTAGTCGTAAGCTGCTGACTAGCGACGACTAACGACTAGCGACGAACGACTTCGTTAGGCGTGCTACCCTGCCCTGGATGCCTCAATCGCTCGGGCGGTCGATCCCCAGAAAAGAGGGAAAGGCAAAGGTCACCGGCAGCGCACGGTATGTGGACGACGTGACGCTGCCGGGGATGGTGTTCGGCGCGACTGTCCGCAGTTCGGTGCCGCGGGGAATCATCCGGGACATCAGTTACAAGCCCGGCGTGCCGTGGGACGAGTTCACGGTGGTCACCGCCGCCGATGTTCCAGGATCGAATCGCGTCGCTCTGATCGTCGACGATCAGCCCTACCTTGCGAGCGATCGCATAAATCATCCCGAAGAACCGGTCGTCCTGCTGGCACATCCCGATCGTCAAATGGTGGAGCTTGGTCGACGTCACGTCGCTATCGACGTCGAACCTCTGCCGGCCGTGTTCGAGATCGAGGAGGCGCTGGCGGCGCGCACGGTGATTTGGGGTGAGGACAACCTGTTCAAGGCGTATCTGGTCTCGCGCGGTGATGTGGATGAGGCATTTCGCCACGCGCCGACGATGGTGGAAGGCGAGTACGAGACTGGTGCGCAGGAGCAGCTCTACATCGAGCCGAACGGCATGCTCGCGATTGCCGATGCCGAATCTGGCGTCACCGTCTGGGGTTCGATGCAGTGCCCCTACTACATCCACAAGGCGCTGGTTGGTTTGTTCAACATCGCTCCGGAAAAAGTCCGTGTGGTGCAGATGGAAACCGGCGGAGGATTCGGCGGCAAGGAGGAGTATCCGTCGGTCATTGCCGGGCATGCCGCGCTGCTCGCCTGGAAGTCCGGCCGCCCGGTGAAGCTCCTCTACGACCGTGCGGAAGACATGGCGGCCACGACGAAACGGCATCCGTCGCGAACCCGCCATCGAACGGCCATCGATCGCGACGGACGCTTGCTCGCGATGGACATCGAGTTCGTCATCGATGGCGGCGCCTACTGCACCCTGTCGCCGGTGGTCCTGTCTCGCGGAACGATCCATGCGGCCGGGCCATATTTCTGCCCGAACATCCGGATACGCGGTCGTGCCGTTGCGACCAACGCGCCGCCACACGGCGCGTTCAGGGGCTTCGGTGCGCCGCAGAGCATCTTCGCGCTCGAGCGCCAGATGGATCTCGCGGCCGCCGCCGCCGGTCTGTCGCCGGACGAGTTCCGCCGTCGCAATTTCATCAAGCCCGGGCAGACGAACGCCGTGGGTCAAACTATCCGCGAGCCGGTCGACATGGGCGGTTTGCTGACTCGGGCCCTCGAGCTTTCCGGTTTTCACGAGAAGCGTCGCCGGTTCGACGAAGCGAATCGCTCGTCACCCGTCAAGCGCGGTATCGGGTTCGCCACCTTCATGCACGGCGCCGGCTTTACGGGATCGGGAGAAGTTCACCTCGCGTCGGTGGTGACGGTGGAGGCGGCGCGTGATGGCCGGATCCGAGTGCTCTCTGCCAGCACCGAGATCGGTCAGGGCACCAATACCGTATTCGCGCAGATTGCAGCGGACGCGCTCGGGATCGACCTGGAGCACGTGGAAGTCGCACAGCCGGATACGTCCGTCGTACCGGACAGCGGTCCGACCGTCGCGTCGCGGACGTGCATGGTCGTGGGGAAGCTGGTCGAAACGGCAGCACGCAGCGTCCGGCTGACGCTCGCCGGGGCGCAGCTGCTCGGCGAGTCATTCGACTCCGCGCAGTTCATCGCGGCTGCGGCGGCCTACGTGGCCGAACACGGGGCCTTGCGAGCGACAGCGGAATACGAGCCGCCGCCGAATCTTCACTGGGACGATCAGTTGTACCAGGGGGACGCGTATGGGACTTACGCGTGGGCAGCATACGTGGCCGAAGTCGCCGTCGATCCAGTCACCTGCGAAGTACGGGTCGAGGATTTCGTCGCCGTGCAGGAGGTCGGCCGTGTCATCAATCCCGTACTGGCGACGGGGCAGATCGAAGGCGGAGTCGCACAGGCGATCGGCTGGACGCTGCACGAACAGATCGTCTGGCGTGAAGGGCGCATGGCCAACGGACAAATGACCAACTACATCATGCCCACCTCGATGGATCTGCCGCCGATTCGCGTCTTCTTCGAAGAACGGCCCTACCCGTACGGGCCAGGCGGTGCCAAAGGCATCGGCGAACTGCCGATGGATGGTGCGGCGCCGGCCATCCTCAATGCCGTTCATCATGCGACCGGCATCAGCGCGCAGCGCATTCCTTTGACGCCGGAAGTCTTCCTTGATTTGACCGAGGGCGCGAGCCGTGTCTGATACTCGCATCACCGTCTCATGCGTCGTCAATGGGACGGCCGTGACCATCGAGGGTCACCCGATGACGAGGCTGTTGGACGCGCTGCGCAACGAGCTCCGGCTGACCGGCACGAAGGAGGGCTGTGGGGAGGGGGAATGCGGAGCGTGTTCGGTGCTCATCGACGGGCAACTGGTAAACAGTTGCCTGGTGCCCCTCATTCAGGCCGAAGGAACGCACATCCGGACGATTGAAGGTGTGGCGCAGTCGGGGACGCTCGATCGCGTGCAGGAAGCGTTCATTGCCCACGGTGGAGCCCAATGCGGCATCTGCACCCCTGGCATGATCCTCGCCAGCATCAGCCTGCTCGAGCAGCATCCGCATCCCACCGACGATCAGATCCGCGCCGGCCTGGCCGGTAATCTCTGTCGTTGCACGGGGTACATGCGCATCTTCGAAGCAGTTCGCGCGGCGGCGGGTGATGCGTAGTTTTCTCCCTGCTTACGATCTGGTGCAGCCACGAACGCTGGACCGAGCGCTCGCGATGCTCGCCGACGAACCCGGAATCTGGAAGCCGTTCGCCGGCGGCACGGATCTGATGGTGCTGCTCGAGGCTGGTGCGCTGAAACATGAGCGGTTCATCAATCTATGGGGACTGGCGGAGCTGCGCGGCGTGGAAGCCACCGACACGACGCTGGCTATTGGCGCGCTCACGACCTACACCGATCTGTTGAATGACCCGCTCGTCCGTGACGAATTCCCTCTCCTCTGCGAAGCGGCGGCGCAGACGGGAGGCGTGGCCACGCAGAACCGCGGGACGTTGGGAGGGAACATCGCCAATGCTTCGCCGGCGGCGGATACGCCGCCGGCGCTGCTCGTCTACGACGCGGAGCTGGAACTGCGCTCGGTGCGCGGTGTTCGACGAGTAACGTATGCGCGCTTCCACACCGGCTACAAGACGATGGAGCTCGCGCCTGACGAGATCATCGCGCGGATCCATCTGCCCAGAGATCGGCGAGGCTGGACCGCCGCCTATCGAAAAGTGGGAACCCGGCGCGCGCAGGCGATTGCGAAGGTCTGCTTCGCCGCGGCCGCGCGGCTCGATGGCAACGTCATCCAGGATATGCGGCTGGCATTCGGCAGCGTGGCTCCAACCGTCGTGCGTGCGACGGCCACTGAGGCGCTCATGCGCGGACAACAGTTGACGTCGCAGTCGGCGACAGCTGCAGTGGACTCCCTCGCGGCGGAGATTTCACCGATCGACGACATCCGGTCGACGGCCCGCTATCGCCGGTTCGTCGCCCGGCAACTCCTCGTCGATTACCTGCAATCACTCGGCGGCCGGTTTCGGTAGAATCAATCGAAATGACCAACACAACCTACGACGTCCAGAAAACGGATGAGGAGTGGCGCCGGATCCTGACGCCGGAGCAGTATCACGTTCTGCGCGAGCACGGAACCGAGCGCGCCGGCACCTGCGCGCTGCTGGTGGAGCACCGACCGGGGACATTCAAGTGCGTGGCCTGCGATCAGCCGTTGTTCGTTTCCGACCGCAAGTTCGAAAGCGGGACCGGCTGGCCGAGTTTTTTCGCGCCGTTGCCAGGATCGATTGGCACCTCCACCGATGACAGCTTCTTCATGAGGCGTACGGAGGTGCACTGCAGCCGCTGCGGCGGCCACCTCGGGCACGTGTTTCCCGACGGTCCACCACCGACTGGTGAGCGTTACTGCATCAACGGCGTGGCGCTGAAGTTCGAGCCGTCGACTACGTAGAGGCCCAGGATCCAAACACTCCTGATCTGCCTGTGAAGATCGTCTCCTGATCTCAGCGTTCGGTCGCGACGCTTCACTGTTTGAGCAGCGTGACGAACTCGAAGAAGTTGTTGTCGTTCCACCCCGAGCCCCGCGCGGTCGTCGCTTCGCGTGCGCGGACGCGGCTTTCGAGCGCCTCGAGGTCCCGCTTCTCCTGCCGCATCTCTTCGAGCTGCCGTTGACGGGCGCGTTCGATGCCGCCACCGCGGATGAAACTCACAATCTGATGCAGCTCTCCAGCGTCGAGATACGTACCGTGGCCGCGGCAAACGTCCACCACGGCACCTGACAGCCGGCCAAAGTTGACGCGGTTCATCATCTTGCCGCAACGCAGGCAACGTCGGTACTTGACGGGCCCCTGCGCCACATCGCTCCGGCCGGCGTATCTGTGCAACACGGCAGCCTGGGCCTCACTGTCGGCGCACAGGGCCTCGAATGTGGTGGCATCGATCCACGCACCATCGCACGCGGCGCATTCGAGGACCATGGTTTTTCCCACATCGACGCGCTGAAATGGCCCGTCGCACGCCGGGCAGCAAGCATCCTCCGAGGGCGCCTCGCCACGGTCGCGCGCCGCTCCACACTTGGCGCAGAACGTCGCTTCTTCGAACATCAGTGAAAAGCAGGAAGGACATGAAACGGTAGCCAGCCGCGCCCGACAATAAGGGCAGCCGCGCGCATCAGGGTCGACGGCTGCGCCACAGTTGGGGCAGTGCAATCCTCCTGCGTCTGTCATCGTTGGACATTAGAATAGCCGCAACTGAAAAGGAGCCGTCAATTCCGACGCCTCGGTCCCAACTTGCACACGTGATGGCTGGGAGTTGGATGTTGGATGTTGAGGTTAACAAGAAAGGCAGCTTCGAATGGGCATCATGGACTTCATCAAAGGCGAGCTCATCGACGTCATCGAATGGACCGATGACTCCCGCGACACGTTGTCGTTCCGCTTTCCCGACGATGACAAGGCGATAAAGAACGGCGCGCAGCTAATCGTGAGGGAATCGCAGCGTGTCCAGTTCGTTTACCTTGGCGAGTTCGGCGATACCTTCAGCCCGGGCAAGCACACGCTGACAACCGACAACATTCCGGTTCTGACGAAGCTGAAGTCGTGGAAGTACGGTTTCAACTCTCCCTTCAAGGCGGATGTCTACTACCTGAATACCAGGTTGTTCACCGGCAACAAGTGGGGAACGGCCAATCCGATCATGATGCGCGACCACGATCTGGGCATCGTGCGGGTGCGGGCGTTCGGTACGTACGACTTCAAAATCATGGACCCGAAGCTGTTCCTCCGCGAGGTCGCCGGCTCGGATCACAACTTTCGGCTCGATGAGTTCTCCGACACGATGCGCTCACGCATCGTCAGCGTGTTTGCCGATGCCCTGGCCTCCGCAACGATCCCGGTGTTCGACGTGGCGAGCCGGTATACGGAAGTCGGGGAGGCGCTGCTGCCGCTCATCAACCCGGTGGTCGCGGCGAAGTACGGCATCGAGATCGCCAGTTTCATCGTCGAGAACGTGTCGGTGCCGCCGGAGGTCGAACAGGCCGTCGACAAGCGGTCGAGCATGGCCGCGGTCGGCAATCTCAACGACTACGTGAAGTTCCAGATGGCGCAGGGGATGGAGAAGGGCGGGTCGGCGGGCGGAACGGCAACGGAATTGGCCGTGGGGCTGTCGATTGCCCAGCAGATGATGCAGCAGCAGGGTTTCCCCGGAGCACCCGCGTCCGCGTCGACCGGCGCGGCCGCCGCGATTCCGGACCTGCTCGCGCCGGCCGATGTGGCAAAAGTCCTGGGCGTCACCGAGCAGGACGTGCTGGCCGTCATCGAATCCGGCGAGCTCAGCGCGAAGAGGATTGGCGCGGCGTATCGTGTGAAACGTTCGGCGCTCGACGAGTACCTGGCGAAATGAGGCAGGCGCGCGATCCTGGCGCGTACGTCCTGCTGTTCTTCTTGTGTTTCTTCGTGCTGTTGTCGAGCGGGCGCATCGCCAGTTCCGATGCCGGGCATCAGTTGCAGGCATCGGTGATGCTCGCGGTCACCGGCCACCTCGGTGACGACGGACGTTCAGGCGGACCGGCGAACGACGCGTGGGTCCGCGCACCGAACGGCCGGCTGTACCAGGCCCACGATATCGGCAACGTTGCGCTGATGTTTCCGGCTGCCTGGATTGGTTCGCGGTTATCGCCGGCATCTCCGTCGCAGGACATGCAGAATCCGCCGGCACTCAGCCGCGTGGTCGTTTCGCTGACCGGGGCCCTCGGTGCGACGCTTGGTTGTTACTGGTTGTACCGGCTCTTCGCGCTCTACTACGACACACGCGCGGCGTTTCTGCTGTCGCTCGCGTTTCCGACGACGACGATCTTCATTGCGTATGCGCGGGCGGCGTGGGACGTGCTGCCGGCAGCCGCGCTCGTTTGCGGGGTGCTCTACTATTCGGCGGCATTGCTGCGCGGCGTCTCACCAGAGCGCAGCGTGGTGATGATCGCGCTCACCTTCGGTGTGATCCTCGCCCCAACTGCAGTGGAGCGGACGGCAGCAGTGCCGCCGGCCGGCCAGTATCGATGACCGACGTCGCCGCCCTCGAAAAATATCCCTGCTCCGCGTGTGGCGCGCAGGCCGAGTGGAATCCGGCGCGGCAGCTGCTCGTCTGCCCTTTCTGCGGAACTTCGGCACCCTTCAAAATTGCGGCCGACGGCACCATCGTCGAGCACGATCTGGCCAAAGCACTTCGAGAGACACCAGAAACCGAACGCGGCTGGTTGACCGAGAAGCGGACGGTGAAGTGCCAGAGTTGCCAGGCGATCTCCGTGTTCGATCCGGCGCGTGTCGGGCAGAACTGCGACTTCTGCGGATCGCCGGCGCTCGTCGACTATCAGGAGATCAAGGCGCCGATACGCCCGCAAAGCCTCCTGCCGTTCAAGATCACCGAAGGTCACGTCCGCGAGCAGATTCGCGGCTGGTACGCGAGCAAATGGCTGGCGCCCAATAGGCTGAAACGGACGGCGATGGTCGATCGCGTGCATGGGGTGTACATCCCGTACTGGACGTTCGACGCGCACGTCGTTTGTCCGTGGCAGGCGGAGGCTGGCCACTACTACTACACAACCGAGAGGCAGGGTAACCAGACGCGGCGCGTGCAACACGTCCGCTGGGAGCCGGCTTCCGGCGAAGTCCGGCATTTCTTCGACGACGAGCCGGTGCCGGGGACGCGGGGTGTCTCGCCCGCGCTGCTCAGAAGGGTGCAACCGTTTCCCACGCGCGAGCTTGTTCCATACGACACGGCGTTTCTGTCGGGTTTCGTCGTCGAACACTACCAGCTGGTGCTGCAGGAGGCCTCTGAGCGCTCGGAAGCCGCTATGACGCGGCAGGTCTACGAGATGTGCGCGGCCGAGGTGCCGGGCGACACGCACCGGAATCTTCGCATCCAGCCGTCGTTCAGTGTGCGGACGTTCAAACACATCCTCGTCCCGGTCTGGCTGCTCAGCTACACGTACGGGAACCGGGTCTGGCAGGTCGTAGTCAATGGATATACAGGGCAGATTGCCGGCGACTATCCTAAGAGTCCATGGAAGGTCGCGCTGCTCGTTCTGCTCGCGATCATTGCCGCGATCATCGTGCTGACGGTAATGGGGGAGAACTGACCACGTGCGACGTGCGACGTGCGACGTGCGTGAGGTGTAGTGATGTTTGACAAACGACGGTTGCCTGTTCCAGAGGATGCCCTCCCGGGGCGGGCGGAAAAGATGCCGGTGCCGGAGGCGCACTTCGTCAACGGAGCGCGTCTGGTGGCGCCGTTTCCCGACGGCCTGGAGCAGGCGCTTTTCGGGATGGGGTGTTTCTGGGGCGCCGAGAAGAAGTTCTGGCAACTACCCGGTGTGTATTCCACAGTCGTTGGTTACGCAGCCGGCTTCACGCCGAACCCGACCTACCGTGAAGTGTGCAGCGGGATGACCGGGCACAACGAGGTCGTGCTCGTCGTGTTCGATCCGCGGAAGGTTTCGTACGACACCCTGCTCAAGACGTTCTGGGAGAACCACGATCCGACGCAGGGCATGCGGCAGGGGAATGACGTGGGCACGCAGTACCGGTCGGGGATTTACTACTTCGATGACGCGCAGCGCGCTGCGGCCGAACGTTCGCGCGAGGCGTATGGCGAGCGCCTGCGCGCGGGCGGCTACGGCCGCATCACCACCGAAATCATCCCGGCTCCTGAGTTCTACTACGCAGAGGACTACCACCAGCAGTACCTGGCGAAGAATCCCGACGGCTACTGCGGCATTGGGGGCACGGGCGTGAGCTGCCCGGTGGGTGTGGAAGTGCACTGACTCGCTATACAATCCCCATCACCGCATGGAATGGTGGCATTGGCTGGCAGTCGGCCTCATTCTCGTGGCCCTCGAGATGGCGGCCTCGGGCGGCTTCTACGTCATCTTCTTCGGCGTTGCGGCGATCGCGATCGGCTCGCTCCACCTGTTCGGCCTGGCCGGCCCCTTGTGGCTGCAATTCCTCCTCTTTTCCATCCTGTCGGTTGGTTCTCTCCTGCTGTTCCGCAACCCCATAATCCGGGTGTTGCAACTGGACGGCGGCTCGGAGGACGTCGATTCGCTGGTGGGTGAAACGGCTGTTCCGCTCGAAGAAATCGCGCCGGACGCGGTCGGCCGTGCCGAGCTGCGCGGCAGTGTCTGGTCGGCGCGCAACACCAGCGCGTCCGCGCTCAAGCCGGGCGAACGATGTCGCGTGGTTCGCGTCGATCGTCTGATGATCTTCCTCGAGCCTGAAGGAGTTCGTTCATGGACCCCGTCCTAGTCGTTCTCTTCATCCTCATCGTGCTCGTCCTGGTCATTGTCGCCAAGACAGCCATCGTCGTCCCGCAGCAGAGCGCGTACGTCGTGGAGCGGCTCGGCAGGTATCACGGCACGCTCGGTGCAGGCTTCCACGTGCTGCTGCCGTTCGTCGATACGATCAGGTACCGACACTCACTGAAGGAGATTGCCGTCGACATTCCGGCACAAGTCTGCATCACTCGTGACAACGTCCAGGTCGGCGTCGACGGTGTCCTGTATCTCAAGGTGCTGAATCCGGAGCGCGCCTCGTACGGTATCCAGGACTATATGTTTGCCATCAGCCAGCTGGCGCAGACCACGCTGCGCAGCGAGGTCGGCAAGATCGATCTGGACAAGACGTTCGAAGAGCGAACGAACATCAATACCCAGGTGGTGAGCGAACTGGACAAGGCGTCGGAAGCGTGGGGCGTCAAGGTGCTGCGCTACGAGATCAAGAACATCACCCCGCCACACGACGTGCTGGCGGCCATGGAGAAGCAGATGCGCGCCGAGCGTGAGAAGCGCGCGGTGATTCTGACCTCCGAAGGTAGCCGCGACGCTGCGATCAACACCGCCGACGGCGTGAAGCAGGAAGTCATCAAGGCTTCGGAAGCCCGGAAGCAGCAGCAGATCAACGAGGCGGAAGGTCAGGCCACGGCGATCATGGCCGTGGCGACGGCAACCGCCGAAGGCATCAGGCGCGTGGCCGAGGCCATCAAGCTGCCGGGCGGCTACGAGGCCGTGCAGCTCCGGGTCGCCGAGCAATACATCACGCAGTTCGGCGAGCTGGCGAAGAAGAGCAACACCCTCGTCCTCCCCGCGAACGTCGCTGACGTCGCATCCATGATCACGCTCGCAATGAAGGCGATCGGCAAAGATCCTATTGGGGGAGGGGGAGCACCTGGAATGACTGGGTCTCACCGACAGGCGTGAACTTGTCGCCGTCCAACCACCCAATCGCGGCACGATAACGGCCAATTGGAACCGGTGGCGGCGGTGGTGGTCCGCCCCGACCGCCCGAGCTCGGCACGGCCTCTTGCGCCTCGCCGCCGGCGCCACGCCCGCCTTGTCCCGTTCCGCCAGATTGCTGGGTTGTGTCTTTCTTCACGGACGACTGTGGCCGCAGATCCCAAGCGACCCGGCTCACACCGATCCCCGACGGAAGCTCGAGGCGCCTGACCTCGCGGCCCGATTGATCGGTGATAGTCAGGACGGCCTTCGTCCCGTCCGACGGGGGACGGCCAAGGCTGTAGGTGAACAACGCGCCGTGCGGCGGATTGGGGTTGGTGTCGTTGCCCCACGCCGCCTGCTGCTGCGTGAGGATGTCGAACGTGTAGGCGTCCCGGAGCGGATAGAGGCGCACGTCGTCGGTCAGGTGCTGCACGCTCACGGATCGCAGCGCAGAATAATCGTCGAGAATGAACACGCCGCGTCCGAATGTGCCAACGATCAAGTCGTTCTCGCGACGCTGAATCTGGAGATCACGCGCCTGCGTCGTTGGGATTCCACCGGACAGCTGCGTCCAGATCTTTCCACCGTCACCAGTGACCCAGACACCGAACTCCAGCCCGGCGAACAGCAGGTCGCCGTTCGCGTGGTCCTGCACGAGACTCCAGACGCCCGATCGCTGGGGGAGGTTACCGGCGATCGACACCCATGACCGCCCCCTGTCGGTACTCTTCATGACGTATGGAGCGAAGTCGCCTCGCTGATAGTTGTTGAAGGTCGCAAAAACGGTGTTCGCATCGCGCGGCGACGCGACCACGTCCGTGACATACGCATACTCGGCGACACCCGGGAACTTCTCGACTTTATGCCAGGTCGCGCCGCCGTCCTCTGTAGTCTGAACGAGGCCGTCGTCTGTCCCGACGTAGATGAGCCCCTCGAGCAGCGGCGATTCATCGAGGGCCGTGATCGTGCTCAAGGTCGTCGTCGCCTGGTTGTAGGCGACGGCATCATTGGGCCAAATCTTTCCCATGATAGGAATCGTGGCCGGGTCCAGCTGGCGCGTCAGGTCTCCGCTGATTGCGACCCATGAATCGCCACGATCGTCGCTGCGGTAAACACGATCGCCGGCGTAGTAGATGCGGCGTGCGACGTGAGCGCTGGTAATGAGAGGCGAATCCCAGTGCCAGCGGCCGAAGCGAGTTCCGGCAACGACAGCCGGCCCGCCTTTCGCATTCTGCGCGTTCGGGCGCACGGACGTCCGCTGGCCGGTACGGAGATCGAGCCGGCTGAGATTACCTTCCTGCGTCTGCACGTAGACGATGTTGGCGTCGTGCGGGTCGATGCGGGACTGGAAGCCGTCGCCGCCACCGACCGAATACCAGTCGCTGGTGCGGATACCGACGCGATTGACCGTGCGAGACGGTCCACAGATGGTGCCGTTGTCCTGTGTTCCACCGCAGACGGTGTAGAACGGCCGCGCATCGTCCACGTTCACCCGGTAGAACTGAGACAGCGGCATGTTGGTGAAGTGCCGCCAGGTCTTCATTCCGTCGTAGGTTTCGTAGAGCCCGCCGTCGTTGCCCAGGATGATGTGGTTCTTGTCGGCGGGGTCGAACACGATTTCGTGGTGATCGATGTGGACCCCGGGAAGCGCCACTTGTTCCCACGTCTTGCCGCCGTCGACGCTGCGATCGACGTTGGTTTGCAGCGACCAGATCGTTTCGGGATCGTGCGCATCGACGAAGATTTCGTTGTAGTAGCCGGGGTCGCCGCCGCGGTACCGCTCGTCGGGCGGCGCGCCGCGGCCGCCACCAGCACTGGACGGCGATCTCCGGCCGATGCGTGTCCAGCTCGCACCCGCGTCGTCCGACCGGAAGAAGCCGCCTTCTCCACGCTGAGCCGTGACCAGCGCGTAGACCGTTCGGGAATTGCGCCAGTTGATGCCCAGGCCGATGCGGCCGACGTCAACGGCCGGCAGACCTTTCGTCAGGCGCGTCCAGGTCCTTCCCGCGTTTGTCGACTTGTAGAGTCCGCTCTCTGGTCCGCCGCCAATCAGCTGTCCGACAGCCCGCCGGCGCTGATACGCAGCGGCATACATGACGTCAGGATTGTGCGGATCCAGGACGACATCCGTGACGCCGGTATCGGCGCTGATGGTCAGCACCGAGGCCCACGTCTTGCCTCCGTCTGTCGTCTTGAACAGGCCGCGGTCTCCGCCGGAGGCCCACAGCGGGCCTATCGCCGTCACATAAACGACGTTCGAATTGCGCGGGTCGATGACGATGTTCTGGACGTGCTCGGAATGCTCGAGGCCCATCCGCTGCCAGCTCTTGCCGGCGTCGGTCGATTTGTAGACGCCGTCACCGAAGCTGACGCTGCGCTGATTGTTGTTTTCGCCCGTGCCCAGCCAGACGACGTTCGAATCCCGCGGGTCGACGACGACCGTCCCGAGCGAATACGATCCATACTCATCGAAGATCGGCGTCCAGGTGTTGCCGCGGTTCTCGGTTTTCCAGAGGTTGCCCGCGCTCGCCGCCACGTACCACACATTCGGGTTCTTCGGGTCGATCGCCACATCCGAGAGTCGCCCGGAGGTCAGACTGGGACCAACGCTCCTGAATTCGAACTTGCGAAGCCAATCGTCGCTAGAGCCGGTCTGTCCAATCAGGGCCGTCGCCGACGCGACCGCGGTGGCGATGACGAGTGCCGAGCGCGACACTTGGGATCGTTTCATCAATCGTCTCTCCGAAGTTTTCCAAAATGGCGGCATTATAGCTGCCTGATTGCGGATGGCCGACCCACACCAATCCTCTCCTTACCGCCCGCCGCGATGGACTTACGTGGTTGCGATTGCCGCAGCCGTGCTCGCAGTCTGGTCGCTGTCGATCGCGATCACGGGCGGGATCCGCTTCGAGCTCGGGCCGGTCCGCATCTCGTCGCGCAATCCGGTTCGGCCTGCACTCCTCGCCATTGCCCTGGCCGCGCTCGCGTGGCGTTTTGGGTTGCGGGTGTGGCTCGAGATTCTGGCGCGTCGATTGGAGGCGATGGGTGGCGCGCTCCAGCCCGCCGCCGTTGGAATCCTTGCGGCTGCGGTGCTGGCTGTCGGCATGGTCTACGGCGTACGCGCTGCCGGAGGATCGGATCCGCAGGGATACGTGAGCCAGTCGTCGTTGTGGCTGCAAGGCCATCTGCGAATCGATCACCGATTCAGCCAGCAGATGCCCTGGCCAGACGCGCCGGGATCGTTTGCACCGCTCGGATACAGAACTCGCAACGGAGACGTGCTGGTTCCCACCTATGCGCCCGGACTGCCGCTGCTGATGGCCGCGACCCGGCTGTTTTCAGCGTGCGGGCCGTATCTCGTGTCCGTAGTCTGTGGCGCGCTCCTGGTTGTGTTCACGTACCTGCTCGGCCGCAAGTATTTCAGCGGCGCCGCGGGTCTCGTCGCTGCTGTGATGACGGCAACGTCCCCGACGGTTCTCTACATGGCGCTGACGCCGATGGCGGATCTGCCTTCGGCGACATTCTGGCTCGGTGCCCTGGTCGTTGCCGCTCCGTCGCCGGTCACACGTGCGCTGGCGGCGGGCGTGCTGACCGGTATCGCAGTGGCGATCCGGCCGAATCTCGTGGCGCTTGCCGTGTTCCCCTGGCTGCTCTGCGTGATTCGCTGCAGAGCCGTTCGTCCGATGGTGCCGCTGACGTTGCTGTTCGGCGCCGGCGTGCTCCCGTTCGTGGCGCTCGTCGCCTGGGTGAACAATCACCTCTACGGTTCGCCTTTCGAGTCAGGCTACGGTCCGCTGGCGCCTGGGTTTGCTATCGAGAACGGCGCCCGCAATCTTGCGAACTATCCGCTCTGGTGGCTGCAGAGTCAGGGCGTGCTGGCCTTCATCTTCGTGCTGGCGGCGATCAGGCGACCTACCTCGCACAAACGGGAAGCCGTCGTGCTGATGGCTTTCGGCGTCTCGGTCTTCCTCGCGTATCTCTTCTACATTCCATTCGACGTGTGGTGGTTCCTGCGTTTCCTGATCCCGGCCATGCCGCTCGCCTTCCTGTTCTGTGCGGACGTGATCGAATCGGCGACCTCGCGCTTCCTGCGGGCGGCCAGGTTCGCCGCCCTGTCGGCCTTCACCATCGCGTCGGCGGCACACGCCGTGAACTTCAGCCGGCAGATGTCCATCCTGCAGTCTGGCGACGGCGAGCAGAAGTACGTCGATGCCGGTGTCTTCATCGACCGGGCGACGCCGCCAGAGGCCGTCGTGCTCTCGATGCAGCACAGCGGCAGCATCCGCTATTACTCCGGACGACTGACGCTCCGCTACGACTCGCTGGACCCGGCGTGGCTCGATCGGGCAATTGCCACGCTCGGGCGACTTGGGCGGCCTGTGTATCTATTGCTGGACGAATGGGAGGAGGAGCCGTTTCGCGCCCGCTTTGCCGGTCAGCAGGCCCTGAACCAACTCGCACTGCCGACGGCGACGAGTCGGAGCGGGACGCCGAGATTCTACGCCTTGAACGGGGCCCCGGTCTTGCAGCCTTCGAAACGGATTCCGCACATTTCGCGATTCCAGTGCCCGGACATCTCGCCGCGATTCGCGACCGCGGGAGAGCCAACCGCTGCCCTGCCGTTACACCGTCCGTAGACGTTCGGCGGCGCGCTCGAGCGTCTCGTCCTTTTTCGCGAAGCAGAATCGGAGCACACGCGGCGCGGGCTGGTGATACAGGAACGGTGACGTCGGGATGGAGGCGACGCCGTATTCCTTCGTGAGCCGGATCGCGAGCTCGGCATCGGGCTCACTGGTAATCGCCGAGTAGTCCATCAATTGGAAATAGCTGCCGCGACAGGCCAGCGGCACGAACCTCGATTCCTTCATCAGTTCGAGAAACAAGTCCCGCTTTCGCTGATAGAACGGCGAGAGCTCCGCCAGACGGCTCTTGTCCGCCAGGAAGTCCGCGATCGCGTACTGCGTTGGCGGGTTGGTCGAAAACGTGACGAACTGATGAACCTTGCGAAACTCCGTCGTCAGCGCCGCGGGCGCGACGGCGTAGCCGACCTTCCACCCAGTCGTGTGAAACGTCTTCCCGAACGATCCGATGACGAAGCTGCGCGCCGCCAGATCCTCGTACCGCGACAGGCTCTGGTGCGCGATGCCATCAAAGATGATGTGCTCGTACACCTCGTCGCTGACGACGTAGATGCCGGTGTCGTGGACGAGTGACTGCAGCGACTGAATATCGGCGGGAGTGATCACCGAGCCGGCCGGGTTGTGCGGAGAATTGATCATCAGCAGACGCGTACGACTGGTGACCACGCGACGAATCGCATCCCAATCGATCGCATACGATCCCGGCATCAGTGGCACGAACTTGGCCACACCCCCATTGAGAACCGTGGCTGGAACATACGAGTCGTAACACGGCTCGAGGACGATGACTTCGTCGCCAGGGTGAACGACAGCGGCGACGGCGCAGAAGATGGCCTCGGTGCCGCCGGAGGTGACGGTGATTTCCGTCTCGGGATCGTAGCGCCGTCCATACAACGCTTCGTACTTGCCGGCGATCGCCTGGCGCAGCGGCAGCACTCCCTGCATCGGCGCGTACTGGTTGCGTCCTTCGCGCATGTGCCGTGTCACCGCATCGACCAGAGCAGGATCGCAGTCGAAATCGGGAAATCCCTGCGACAGGTTGATCGCACCAAGGTCGGCGGCCAGCTTGGACATGACGGTGAAGATTGTCGTGCCGACGTCCGGCAGTCTGGAAGGCAGTGACATCAGGCCGTCGCTTCGAACATGCCGGTCGCACGGTTCTTCCGAACCTCGTTCCAGCGGAAATGTTGTCCATTCATCGCGATGTACACACCTGTGGGCAGCACCTGGACGAACGAGAGGGCGCTGCCCAGATTGAAGAGGCCGTCCGAACTGCCAAACGCGTAGGGCACCATCGCTCCCGTCAACACGATGGTCTTTTCCGGCAGGCTGGCCTCGGCTAGCGCGCGCGCTGTCTCGACCATGGTGTCCGTGCCGTGGGTGACGAGAATCGCGCGCTCCGGAGCGGCGGCGCACCTCGCCACGATCGCCGCGCGTCCCGCGTCGTCGAGATCCAGGCTGTCGATCATCATCGCCGTCTCGACGGTGACATCGAGGCGGCTGCGTCCCAGTCGTAGCATCTCCGGAACATGTGTCTCACGGAAGAACAGCCGCCCGGACAACTCGTCGTATTTCTTGTCGAATGTGCCGCCGGTGACGAGGACGCGAATCATGACGATAGTGCAAGGCTGCGCACGAAAACGTGGCGGCGCCGGCGCGACATTGTACCGTCAGCCACGTGTGCAACAACGTGAATGGCGACTTGTAACGCCGGTCCTTTCAGCGCCTTACAGGAACGCCGCGGGCGGCAGAGGAGGCTTCGGCATCGTGCTTGCCCCTCTGGTGGCTTCCGGGAGGAAAATAGCATGTTCGCGATTTCTGCAGTGCTGGTCGGCGTCATCGGCATCTTCTACGTGCGCCGTCGCAGCGCCCGCAAGAAGACCGCGCCGGCGCGGTAATACGCGGAGGGCGCGGCGCTTGCGGACCATCCGCCGGCGTCGCTTCCCACCACCGCTCAGGCCACGCGCTCCGCGCGCAGCGTGTGCAATGCGCCGACGACCACCAGGAAGCAGATGGTGAGGATCGACGTGGACATGAACGCGGCGTAGGCGCGGCGGCCCATGATATCGAACAGGGTGAACGCCGCGATCGCCACGGCCATTCCTGCCGCCAGCCTCCATCCTGCCGGCAATCGGTCTTCGTAGTTCACGAGCAGCGCGATCGCCGGCGTCGCCAGCAGGAAGACGTAGTCCCAGCCCTGCGGCGACACGAGCGGCATGATCGTCAGCAGCAGCGCGGCCTCGAGACCGAGCGGATCCCGTACAGCGCTGCGGCGCCGGATCGCGCTAGCCACGACCGCAAAGACGGCAGCGCCCGTCAACACGGCCAGCACAATAGCGGTTCGACCCGGCCCGAGCCATTTCGCATACATTCCCGCCAGCGACACGTTGTCAGCGTTCAGCAGGTTTGGAAACGTCGACGACGAAACGGTCCGCCACCAGTCCGCGTGCAGCGCCATCGTTCCCGACATCCCGTACAGAGGAACCGGCAGCAGGATGGCGGCCGCGATCGCGATGAGGCCCGCAACCAGTGCCTGCCCGGACCGAATCGCCGCGAGCCATGGCAGGAAGATCACGGCGTACGGCTTGACGACCACGGCCATCGCGAGGAGGACGCCTGCAGGCGTGTCGCGGCCGGCGCGCAGGAGGAGAATGCCGGCGGTGAAAAAGGCACCGAGCCAGACGTTCACCTGTCCGAGCACCAGCTCGTGCCCGTAGAACTTGGCCATCGCCAGCACGGTGCAGGTCACCAGCACCCAGATCTTCTTGCGCCGATCGGGCAGGAGGGCGATGCTCATCGCGACGAACGCCGCCAGCACCACGACGGACAACACAAACCAGACGCCCTTTGCCACGGGAAGCGGCAGGGCGGACAGCGGTGCGGCGAGGACGGCAAACGCCGGGAGGTATTTGTGCTGGTAGTGGCCATCTTCGAGCCTGTAGAGCGGCTCGGCGTGCGCGGCGCGCTGGCCGGCGCGCCAGTAGACCTCGAAGTCGGGCATCTTCCGCGCGGCCTTCAGCGCGAACACCGCACCGAGTAGCACCAGCACCGCGCCGATGAGCGCGGCCCGTTTCACGGATTCCGTTCGAGTCCGACGAGCGTCCACGCGTCGGCGGATCGCCGGAAGTACGCCAGCAGCGGCTGCGCCCAGCCGGGATGCTCGGCGTGGAACGCCCGGAGCCGCACGGCGATGTAATCCGGTTGCACTGCGAGAAGGTCAGCCGGCGCCTGGATAGGAAGCGATGTCGCAGTCTCCTCGCCACCGAACGTTTCCGCCTGCCCGGTGGCGTTGTCGAAACGGGACCACTGTACAGTGTAGCGCTCTGCTGATTTGCCGACACCGGCCTTTTCCGCTTCGTTTTCGAAGGTCAGTTCGCCCTTGGCGCTGAGCGCGAGGTTGACGAGGGGATTGGTCCCGTTCAACCAAGTATTCAGTACTTTTGCCCGACGCTCCACGATGATTTTGGTGAGATAGTCGGTGGCCGCCGGATTGGAAAATCGAGCCGTCTCCACGATCGCGCGCACCGCTTCGTCCGTGAAGCGAGCCACGATGCAGGCACCCCAGAAGCGATCCTCCTCGACGAGATTCTTGAACGCCGGGTTGGGGTAGTCCGCCTTCCAGTCTTCGGGCCGGAAGTACGTGGACTCGATGCGGCCGACCGCCGGCATCCGCGGATAAGGAATCTTGAGCCACGGTCGCACATAGAAGCCAAGCGTCAGCATGGTGATGAACGTCGGCCGCGATTCCCAGACGAACTCGTTGCCGGCACGCCGGCTCTGCGCTGCGACGCTGCCGCTGCCAAGAGTCGAACCGAAATCCAGGAGATGATGACGGACGGTCTGGCGTCCGCCCGTGTCGACGAGGGTGTCGAGAGAGTTGGTGCTGCGAACCTCGTCGTGATTCAGCCATGCCGAAAATACGGAGAGCGCGCGCAACTCGCGCCGGTGTTCGTGCGGGAAGATGTCGTTGGGATCATCGGGCCGCGTCCCGTAGTAGCGGAAGGGACCGACCGGCCGCCCGCGCAGGTTGCGGCTCGCGAGCACGCGATAGGAACCGTCGTCGCGGCGCGCCGCGTGCTCCAGGATATTGTCGATGTCCTTCGCGACGAGCCGCCGCGGCTTGCCGTCCTCGTCTTTCACCGTGGCTCCCTCGAGGATCACGAGCTGCGACGGTTTGAACGTGGCGAGGTAGTTTTCCGGAACGTGGTAGCCGAAGGCATGGAAGAACTTCGTGGAGATGACTTCGGCGCCGCTGGCCATCTCGGAATTGGCTTTCGGATCGAACTTGATCCAGAAGATCTCCCCGGTGCTGTCTCGAATCGTGAAGCCAGGCGTCACCCCTTCCGATTTCCTGGCCAGGATCGTCCACGTACCGTCAGCAGGGCCCGATCCGGTGTCGGGGCCCTTGACGAGATCCGCAACGGTCATCGACTGGCGTCCGATCCGATTCGTGAACCAGCTCGAGTCCGGAACCTCGCCGATCGTATTGACGTTCTCCGCACGTTTCAGCGTCTTGTCCCCGGCCTTGAGCAACGAATTCTCGAGGAGGTCATATTGAGCGCTGACGTCGAGGTCCTGAACGCCGGACGCGTCCTGACTCTCGGGATCGCGCCAGATCGGGTCGTCCGAAAAAAACTTGGGGGCCGCGGCGCGCCCGGACGAAGCAGCCAGCCACAATCCAGCCGCGAGCGACAGCGCGGCAGTCACCGCTCGTGTGCGGTTCTTAGAAGACATTGCTGAATTTGAAGAAGTACTTAGCGCCTTCGCCGGCGCCGGTCCCGATGTCGATGCGATAGAGGACTGACTTGGCGGTGTTGAAGCGGAAACCGATCCCGTAGGCGGGCTTCAGTTCCCCGAAGTCGAGGTCAGACACGCGGGGAGCCACTGTCCCGAAATCGGTAAAGAGCGCCATGTCGAGCGCCGCAAATGCTTCCCATCGATACTCGATGTTGAATCCGAACAGGCTCTTGTCGCGGAACCGGTAGTCGTTGACGCTTCGCAGCGAGTGGCCGCCGCCCAACGTCGGCTGCATGAAGAACGGCACGTCATGTCCGTCGTCGGCTGCGGTCGACACGAGTTCGGCCTGCACCGCGAACACGCGCTTCTTGTCGAAGATCGGAAAGAAGTGCCTCGCGTGCGCGTCGAAGCGGCTGAAGCTGTAACGATCCAGATCGCTGTCGTTGTACTTCCGCCACACCATCGTGTAATAACCGCCCGCCCTGGCGTTCCCGGGTTCGTCGCGGTTATCGAATTCCGCGAACGCTTCACCGTACAGGTAGTCCGGCTGTACCAGCAGGCCGGGAGCCGCGTCGTCGTCAAACAGCTCTTCGATTGAGGGGAATCGGTCATCGGTGCCCGGCCCGACGCTCGTGTGCAAAGTCCCGAATCGCGTGCCGAGCTGCATTTGGGCCAGCGGTCTGTAGATCGCCCGTCCCTGGACCTCATTCCCTTTGAAGAGATACGTGACACGCATGTCCTCAGTCGTGTCGAGTCCCAAACCGAAGAAGTCTTCCTGTGGGTGCTTCCGATAGATCCCTTCCACTCCCAGTTCCAGACGTTCACCGGCGAGTCGCGGCAACGAGAAGTCGGCGCGCACCATCTGATATTGCCGGAAAGTGCCTCCCGCTTCGAGGACCACACGTGCCTGTCGTCCGAACAGGTCATGCCGCCAGCCACCGCCGAAACCGACACCCGCGCCGACAGGCTTGTAGCTATATCCGAATTCGACGAAGAACCCGTTGTGCGGGAAGAGGAGGCGCCGCAGACGTCCCTCCTGCATCAACAGGCCTTCAAGTTTTGTCGGCTTGTACAGGCTCGAGGCGCGTGGCCTTTTCAGCGCGTTGACGTTCGAGCTGTGCCGCGCGCGTGTCTTGTGCGAGCGCAGGCGAGGCGATCGCCACAACGATGAGCAGCCGTGCGGCTGCCGTCGCAAACATGAGACAGCGACATTACTACACGACAATCCCTGATCACTAGCCCCGCCGAGAGGCCGCAAGAGGACCGTCTCGCCGCCGGGCGCTCGATTTATTCGACCCGCAACGCCGTCAGCGGATCGAGCCTGGTTGCGCGCCGCGCCGGGACCAGGCAGGCGGCGATCGTCACAGCTGCGAGAATGGTCGCAATGGCTACAAACGTCATTGGGTCCTTGGTGGGGATCTGGACGACCATGGACTGGAGCACGCTGCTGAGCGGCAAGGCACCCGCGAGACCTAGCGTGAGCCCGATGACCAGTTGAATCAGGCCCTGTCGCAGAATGAGCCACGATACTTGTCCCCGCTGCGCACCGAGCGCCATGCGAACACCGATCTCCTGCGTGCGTTGGGTGACGGCATAGGCAGTCATCGCGTAGATGCCGACCGAGGACAAGACGAGTGCGATGCCCGCGAAGATCGCGAACATGCTGCCGAAGACGCGGTACGGCCAGCGTTGCTGGGCGAGAAACTGGTTCATGGTCTGGACACCGAACACCGGCAGCTCCGGATCGATCGCCTGCACCGCCTGGCGCACCTGCATCGTGAGCGTGGACACCTCGACTCGGCTCCGGGACATGATGTTCATGAACCCAGGTGCCTCGAGCCGATGCGGCACGTAGACGACGGCGTCCGGTTCGAGTGACTGCGGACTTCCCTGACGAATGGTCGGACTCACACCGACAATGGTCAGCCACTTCGGCACCGGCGGCGCCGGTGCTCCAGCCGGCGGAGGTGGCGGCGGCTGGCGGTCGTCACCCGTCAACAGCTTGATGCGGCGGCCAAGCGGATCTTCGTTGGGAAAGTACTGCGCGACGAAACGATCGTTGACGACCGCCACCTCGGCGCCGGGAGCGCCGTCGGTGTCGCTGAGCGCCCGACCGCGCCGCATGGTCGCGCCGACGACGTCGAAGTAGCGCGAGCTGATGGTGATGTAAGCGATTCGAGGCAGTTGCCCGTCCGCCGGTGCCGGACGTCCGTCGATCTCGAGGCGCCGTCCCTCGCTCCCGCCGAACGGTACGGCCGACGCGAGCGCCGCCACCTGCATCCCCGGAATGGCCTGCACTCTGGCGAGCAGCGATTCGTAGAAAAGCTGTCGCTGCTCGGGTTTCGGGTACTTCTGATCCGGCAGGCCGGTTCGCATCGTGAGCACGCTGCCCGTCTCGGCGCCGAGATCGAAGGAGTAGAGCTTGAGGAAACTGCGAATCATCAGCCCCGCGCCAACCAGCAGCACGATCGTCAGGGCCAGCTCCACCACGACCATCGTCGACGAGAACCACCGCGCCCGCCGTCCGCCAGCGTTGCCGCGGCCGCCCTCCTTGAGGATCTCGTTGACGTTGGTCTTCGACACCTGCAGCGCTGGAGCGAGGCCGAACACCACGCCGGTTGTGAGGCAGATGAGCGCCAGATAGGCGAAGACCACCGGATCGAAGGTGAACTGGATCCAATAGGGTTTTCCTGATCCCTCGACCGCCGCATCGAATAATCGCGTGCCGATGCTGGCCAGTCCCAGCCCCAACACACCACCGATGCACGCCAGCAACGTGCTTTCGACGAGCAGCTGGCGGACGACACGAGCGCGGCTGGCGCCGAGCGCCATTCGTACCGCGACCTCGCGCGCACGCTGCGCCGATCGCGCGAGCTGCAGGTTGGCGACGTTGGCGCAGGCAATCAGCAGGACGAAGCCTACGGCGCCCATGAGGGCGAGGAAGATTATCTTGATCGGTCCGCCGTTGAAGCGCTGGTTGAACGTCATCACCACCGCGTCGATGTTCTTGTTCGTGTCGGGAAACTGCTGCGCGAGTTGTTTCGCGATGCCGCTCATTTCCGCCTGCGCCTGCGCGGGGGTCACGCCCGGCGCCAGACGGGAGAAGACGGTCATGTTCCGGGCATCCCGCCGCAGCGAATTCTGGTCCGGCACGAGCGGCTGCCAGATGTCGGCATTGTTCGGGAACTTCACACCCTCGGGCATGACGCCAACAATCGTCGCCGGCGTGCCGTTGATGCTGACCGACCGGCCGAGCACCCCCGGGTCGCCGCCGTAGCGCGATTTCCACAATCCATAGCCGACGATGACGACCGGCTCCGCCCCCTTCTTGTCTTCGTGCGGGAGGAAGTCTCTGCCGAGGTGCATCGGCTGTCCGAGCAGGCTGAACGCATTGGCGCACACCTTCGCGGCTTGCGTGCGTTCCGGTGGATGTCCGCTGTCGGTGACGTTGAAGGACGTCTGCTGGAAGCACGTCAGTCCGGAGAAAGACTTCGCCTGGGCGCGCCAATCCTCGAGATCCTGATAGGAGGCCACACCTGGATTCGGCTGCGTCGTGTTGCGCGTGGTCACGATCACGATCCGGTCGGATTCGTCGTAAGGCAGGCCCCGGATCAGCACGGCGTTCACAAAGGTGAAGACGGTCGCATTGACGCCGATGCCGAGTCCGAGCGCGACGATCGCGACCAGCGTGAACCATCGATCCTTGACCAGCATCCGCACGGCGAAGCGCAGGTCCTGCAACATGAAGTGACTCCGGCTGTGAGGGCAGTTCCCGAGTGTTCAGGTGATCTGCGAATTAGACCGAATGTGCGTGCTAAAGTTCCGTGAGGAGCCTCCAATCCGTTGACCTGGCCGTTATTACCACCTTCTTACGAGCGCAACATCGGACATGCCCGGCGGATCGAGCTTGCCGCCGATCGCCGAATCCGCGAGCGCAACAAAGCTTCGTACCGGCTGGCACACTGGCCCATCTGGATCTGGGTGTTCTTCATCGCCCCTGGTCCTCTGACGTTCAATCTGTTCGCGCAGGGCTTCGATGTGCGGATGGCCGCGTGGCTCGGGGTTGTGCTCGCGGGCACCGGAATCGCCGCCTGGCGCGGGAAGCTGCCGGGAGTCGAGCCGCGTCCTTACATCATTCGCTTCACGGAGGACCGGCCGAATCCGCTCTACCGGCGGATCTGCTATACGGTCGCCTGGAGCGAGGTCATTGCCTTCGCGGTGTTGAACGCCGCCGGCCTCGCCTATGCCATCGTCTCGGGCGGCTGGAAGCTGCGACAGCTCTACGATTGGGCCTACTTTCCCATCGTCGTCACGATCTGGCTCCTCGGTGCGTTCGGCCTGCTGCCGCGTGTCAAGCGATCGACACAGGGCGAGGGTCACGAGCGGCGCTATTTTTACGGCTCGGTCTGGGCCGTGTGCGTCGCGCAACCAATTTTGTGGCTGCTCTGGAAGACTGTGCCATTCGGGCGCACCGGTGACACGATCAAGCTCGCCGTATTTCTGACAATTCTCGTCTGGGTGGGCAATCTCGCCCGTCGCGGCCTCCTGCCCAGGACCCGGCCGATCGTGCCGGGTGAGCTCGCGGTCTCTGACTGAGCCGTTCTACCGCTTCGCCACGCGATATCTAACTCCCAGGGGCTTCCAAACCGAGACAATTAGGTAGGAGCGTCAGGGGTTCAGGGGGTTACGGCTATGGGCACCATCAGTGCAGACAATCGCGGCCTGATCGTCGCGTGTTCGAACTGCGGCAAGAAGAACCGCGTCCCGTTCAACGCCCGCGAAGCGCGATGCGCCGTCTGCAAGACACCGCTGCCCGCAATCGGCGAACCCGTGGAGATGCCGACCGTCGCAGCCTTCGATGCGGCGATTTCCCAATCCCACCTTCCCGTTGTCGTGGACTTCTGGGCGCCGTGGTGCGGCCCGTGCAAGATGGTTGCGCCCGAGCTGCAGAAGGTCGCCGCCGCGAACGCCGGAAAGTATCTCGTCCTGAAGGTCAACACGGACGCGCTCAGCGAGCTCGCCGACCGCTACACGATCCGCTCCATTCCGACGATGGCGGTGTTTGCTGGCGGCCGGGAAGTGGCGCGCACCGCGGGTGCTCGGCCCGCGGCTGACATCGAAACGTTCATCGCCAACACCGTCCAGGCACAGCCTCAGGCATGATCCGACAGACAGGCACCCGGGCCGTCGATCTGCAACTCAAGTTCGAGGCCTTCCTTACCGAGCGTTATCCGATGGCCGTCGCGGTGGCGAGCGACGCGTTCGCAGTCGCCGCGCGCGGTGTGTCGGATCCCAGCAACCTGATCGCCCAGCTTCGCCGCCTGCTCGAGCCCGAGCTGCGGAAGCGGTTGCGCGAGGCGCTGCCGCCGGTTGCCACCGAGACGACGCCTGGCGTCAGTGCCGTTTCGCGTTATCAGACGGCGGTCGACGAGCTGGTGGCGGCCTCGGATGCGTTCCTGCGCCGCGCCGCGCAGCGAGAATCGCTGACGGCTGACGAACGCCGCGAAATCCTGCGCGGCATGATCATCACCCGCGCGACCGACAATCGACTCAAGACCTTGTTCACCGCCGGCGAAGTGCGCTACGGCGACGCGGCGTTCCAGGGCAAGGGCTTCCGATCGCTCGGCCAGGAGGCGATCTACGCGGCGGGTGTCCGGCTCCGACGTGGGGAACCATATCGTGACGGCACGACGTGGCGGGGTGACGTCATCGCGCCGATGATTCGCGATCTCGGCGTGGTGCTCGCCATGCATCCGTCTCCGGAGACGGTTCGCGTCGCTCTGTCGGCGCAGGCCGGGAAGGCCGGGCCGCCGATGAACGGCAAGGACTTCCACCTGGGCGACCTCTCCCGCGGCATTCTTCCCCCGGCCGCGCCGCTGGCGATTGGGTCGCTCACGATCGCCGGGATGGCCATGGCGTTCTGGCGGGAAGGGAAGGGACGCGTGGCGCTGTCGTTCATCGGCGAGGGTGGGACCTCGCTCGGCGAATGGCACGAAGCGATCAACCTGTGCGCGTCGCGTCGGCTGCCGGCGGTGTTCTGCGTCCAGAACAATCAGACCGCGCTCTCGACCCCGGTTTCGGATCAGTCCGCCGTGCGTGTGTTTGCGGACAAGGCGGTCGGCTACGGAATTCCCGGCGTCACCGTCGATGGGACCGATCCGGACGACATCGCCGCGGCCTTCGCGTGGGCCGTCGAGCGCGCGCGCTACGGCGAGGGCCCCGCGCTCATCGAGCTCGTGTCGATGCGCATGTGCGGCCACGCGCACCACGACGACATGCTCTATCTCGGTAAGGATTTCCCGCCGTCGTGGGAGTATCCGGTGATCTCGGGCCAGGGATACGTCAACCGGATTCTGTACGACTACTGGTCGACGCGCGATCCCATCGCACGCTACGCGTTCCGACTGCTGGACGAAGAAATTGTCCAGCCCGGAGAGCTCGACAGCTTGAAGCGTGAAGCGGAGGCGCTGGTCGAGGCGCAGGCAAAGCTCGTGATTGATGCTCCGTGGCCACCCGCCGAGGCGGCGGGGAGCGGCGTATTCGCGTCGGAGACGCCGCGCTACCGGGTCGATCCGCTCCGGGTAGACGATGTCGCGCCGAAACCGTCTCTGGAACTCGAGGCCGGCCCGCCGTTCGACAAGGCCGGCGGCACGTTCATCGAAGCGGTGATGCTCGGCATTCGCGACGCGCTGCGGACGGATCCGCGCGTCTTCATCTACGGGGAAGACGTCGGCGGCAAGTACGGCAATGCGTTCCTGCTGTTGCGCCCGCTCCTCGAAGAGTTCGGCGATCGGATTCTCAACTCGCCGCTCGCGGAGGGCGCCGTGCTCGGCGTCTGTATCGGCGCGGCCCTGGCCGGCGACCGGCCGATCGGCGAGATGCAGTTCAACGACTTCGTGGCCACCGGCTTCAACCAGCTGGTGAACAACGCCGCGAAAATTCGCTATCGCTGGGATGGGTCGGTACCCATGGTCTTGCGGATGCCGTGGGGAGGACTCCGTCACGCCGGGCCGTATCACAGCCAGAACACCGAGCCGTGGTTTTATCGCACCCCGGGTCTGAAGATCGTCGTACCTTCCACGCCGGCGGATGCGCGGGCGTTGATGGCCGCCGCCGTGGCCGATCCGGATCCCGTGCTCTACTACGAGCACATTGCGCTCTACCGCGATCCGCGAATCAGACAGCAGCTCGGAGACGATCCGCCGTCGCCGATCCCGATCGGCAAGGCCGCGCTGCGGCGTGCCGGTAACGATCTGGCGCTCATCTCGTACGGGGCGTATGTCCACGTCGCGATGCGGGTCGCCGAACGCCTGAGCGCGGACGGCATCGAAAGCAGCGTTCTCGACTTGCGAACGCTGGCTCCGCTCGATCGTGCGGCGGTACTGGCGATGGCCCGGCAATGCCACCGCGTCCTCATCGTGCACGAGGATGCTCGAACCGGCGGTATCGGCGAGAGCCTGGCTGCGATTATCCAGGAAGAGGCGTTCGAATGGCTCGACGCGCCCGTGCGCATCATCGGCGCGCTCGATACCCCGGTGCCGTACTCGCCGCCACTCGAAGCGTTCTACTTACCGTCGGAAGGGGAGATCGAGCGCGCCGCCCGTGCACTCGTTCGGTATTAGCGCGGTATTGGACTTCGTGGCTTCCGGCTTTAGCCGGGACGATGCGACGTCCGTGCGACGTCGTGCACTTGCACGCCTGAAGGCGGACACGCCACGTAGCACCGGAAGCCACGCTACTTGACGACCCTCAGTTCCACCGAAATGAACCACGCGGGAAACATCCACGCCCACCGGTGCTCGTAAGTGCGCGGGTATCGATTGGCCAGACGGGCGACGATCCGATTCACCAGGCCCTTGGCGAAAATCACGCGAGCGCGAACGACCTGGAAGCTGGCGGCTGAATAGAAGCCGAAGTCGTGTGCGTCGTCGAAGTAATCGAAGCTGAAGCGACTGAAGAAGTGCCGGTGGGTGGGATCGGTGAAGGCGTTCGCCGATGAGAAGTGGGGCACGGTGATTTCGACCCTGGCGCCGTTGCGGCAGACTCTGTGCACTTCCTCCAGCGCTGCAACGACGTCCTCGAGATGCTCGAGGACGTCGAAGGCGAAGACCTCCGCAAACGCATCGTTCGGAAAGGGCCAGGGCCTGACGTTGAGGTCGTGAACGACGTCTGGGCTGGTCCGGGTGGTGCAGTCGACGTTGACTGCGCCCTCCCGCCGCTTTCGGCCGCACCCCAGGTTCAGCACCGCCGCGAGCTGCGGCGACGAGTGGGACATCCGGCGCAGAGTATGGCACACGCACCGACGGCCTGGCTGACACACCAGGCCGTCGCCACGGGTAAATACGGCCCGAAAGCGCGCTCAGGATTGGAGAATTCGGCGCTGTATCTTTTTTGAGAAATATTGTGTATCCCTATTGACACACACCGGTTCTCCGCGCACAATAGCCCTTCCCCCGCAACACTCAGCCGTAGTTCCCTGCCGCGCCCCCGGTCTGCCTCGAGGTGTGACCGACGGGGCGGAGCTGCATTCCCATGTCTCATTCAGTCAACGGATTTCCCCCGGAGCTCGTCGGCGAGTCGAACAGAATTCGCGACTGCCTGGCGCAGTTCCAGCAGGCGGCGTCTGAGGACCGCGGCGTGCTCATTGTCGCGGAGCAGGGACTCGACGGCGAGACCGTGGCTCGCTCGCTCCACGCCCACAGCGCGCGCCGCACCGCGCCGTTCGTCGTCCTCACGTGCGCGGGTGGCGCGGCGGACGTGGAACGCGCGCTCTTTGGCGTCCCGGTGCGGCGCCGGATCGACGAGCTCGAGACGCTGTCACCAACCAGCGCCCTGGCCCGCGCGCGCGGCGGGGTGCTCTTCCTCGACGACGTGGCGGAGCTGCCAGCCGGCCCGCAGCGACGGCTCGCCCGCGTCCTGCGCGACGGTGAAGTCCGTCTCCCGCGTGCGTCCGCACGACAGACACTCGATGTCCGCGTCATCGGCGCCGCCTCGAGCAGTGTGATCAGCGCTGTAGACGACGGCCGGCTGCTCGATGACTTCGGGCGGCGGCTGCCGCTCGTCATCGACGTGCCGCCGCTGCGTCAGCGACGTGAAGATGTCGGCGAGATTGCCGGCCGGATTCTCGCCGAACGCGCACCGGGACGGCAGTTCACGCCTGCCGCGCTGACCGTGCTGGCGGCGCTTCCGTGGCGGCGGAACATCGCGGAGCTGCGCGCGCTCATCGATCGGCTCGCGACGCTCGCGCAGACACCGACCATCCGGCAAGAAGAGGTGCTGGCCGAAGTGCAGCTCGATCGGCCGCCGCTGCGCCCGGGTAGCAACCTGCGCGAAGCGCGTCGTCAGTTCGAACGCGATCACATTGCGTCGGTGCTCCGCGATCACGGATGGCAGATGCGCGACGCGGCGCGCGCGCTCGGCATCGAGCGCGCCAATCTGTACCGGAAGGCCAGGCAACTGGGAATCCCCCTGCGACGGGGCGCCGTGGCGGCCGCGAGGGTCACGCGATGACGCGACTTTCTTTCGTCGGCTTCCGGCTGCGACGTTTCACAGGCTTCGTCGCCGCCGGACTGATTCTGGCGCTGCCGATTGCGCTCTCCGCGCAAACCTATCCCGAGCCTCCCGATCCCGCGGAGAACGCACGCGTCCGGATGGGCCCGTTTTCCGTGCGTCCGACCCTCATCATCCGCGACGTGGGTATCGATTCGAACGTCTTCAATGCGTCCGGTATCCCGCAAGAGGATTTCAGCTTCACCGGCGGTGCGAGGGTGGATGTCGGCGTGCGGCTGAACAGAATTCTGGCCACATATTCGAGCAGCTACGAATACATGTACTTCCAGAAGTTCAAGTCCGAGCGCGGCTCCAACCGCGGATCGAATGGACGAGTGGACTTCCTGCTCGGGCGTCTGCGTCCGTTCCTCACCGGTTCGCTGGTCGACTCACACGAGCGGCCGAATGCAGAGATCGATGCTCGCGCCCATCGCCGCGAAACAGGATATGGGGCAGGCGCGGGACTCCTTCTCTTTACCCATACGACGCTGAATGGCAGCTACCGTCGATCCATCTCGACGTACGCCGATGACGAGTACGTCAGTGGAGTGCTGCTGGCGGACGCGCTCAACGCGGAAAGCGAAACGCTCGAGGGATCGCTCGAGTTCGAGCTGACCCCCTTGACGTCGCTGGCGCTGAACGTCGGCCGAACCGAGGATCACTTCCGCCGATCGCCCGATCGTGACGCGGACACGCGCCGCTACGGCGTGACTCTCACGTTCGAGCCGGCGGCTCTGATCTCGGGCCGCGCTCAGATTGCCTACCGGCAGTTCAACCCGCAGAGCGCGGAGATCCCGGACATGAGCGGCATGGCGGTGGCCGTGGCGCTTACTTCGTCGTTCCGCGACCACACTCGCGTCGTCGTCAACCTCGACCACGACATCCGATATTCATTTGCCGACCTGACGCCATATTACTTATCCACCGCGGCGCGCGCGACGATCACGCAGCGGATCGTCGGTCCGTTTGACGTCCAGGCCGTCGCTGGCGCCGAGCGGCTGGCCTACGAACCGCGGGCGGATGCTCCGAACGCAGAACACAGCGACAGGCTGCGCACGCTTGGCGGAGGCGTCGGTTACCAGCTCGCTGAAAACTCGCGCCTCGGCCTCAACGTCGAGCACACAGAGCGCTCCTCGCCGATCGAGCAGCGCCGCTATTCACGCCGTCGCATCTACGGCTCTCTTACGTACGGATTCTGAATCATGCTGGCCGTTGCTCTACTCGTCATGACATTGGTGGCACAGACCCCACCAACCGAACAGCCACGGAATACCGCTGCCCGTAGCGGTCAGGCACAGCCGGACTACGTCGTCGGTTTCCAGGACGTCCTCAGCATCAGCATGCTCGGCGAAGCCGAACTGGCCAGAACGATTGCCGTGGATGCGGATGGAACGTTCGACTTCCCGTACGTGGGTCGAGTGAAGGCCGCGGGTTTGACCTTGCGGACGATCGAAGCGCTCATCGAAAAGAAGCTGATTGATGGCGGCTACTTCGTGTCGCCACAGGTAACGGTGGAGGTCGCGAAATACCGCAGCCAGAACGTGTACGTCCTCGGTGAAGTGCGTGTGCCAGGCCAATACGCCCTGACCGGCAGCATGACGGTCCTCCAGGTCCTGGCGGCGGCCGGATCACCCACGCCGGCAGCAGCGGGGCATGTCGTCATCACCAGGCCCGCGGGCGTGGCGCCGCAGCTCCCGGATGGCGAATCCTGGCGGCGGCAGTTCGCTTCGCGTCAGCATGAAGGCGCTGCAGAGCGGCCAGATTCCGGAAGGGTTCCTGCTGCGGGACGGCGACAGCATCAACGTCCCGCGGGCCGAGAGCGTCTACGTGACCGGACACGTGAAGGCGCCTGGTCCCTACGTGATCGAGAGCTCGCTCACCGTCATGCAGGCCATTGCCATGGCCGGCGGACCAACGGAGCGTGGAGCAACCGGCAGAGTGAAAATCTTCCGGCGCGTCGGCGACTCGGTGGAAGAAGTGAAGAACATCAAGTTGAGCGACCTCGTCCAGCCCGGCGATACCATCCAAGTCCCGCAGCGCTACTTCTAGGACGATCGTGCGAGCGCTTCACGTCGCGGGTGGGAACATCTACGGTGGCATCGAGCGGATGCTGGCAACATTCGCCGCCACTCCAAGTCATTCGCTCGCGCAGGAGTTCGCCGTCTCGCCGGCAAATCGCTTGTGGCGCGAGCTCCGCGGAATGGGCCTGACACCGGCGCCGCTGCCGGCGGCGCGGGCATCGCGGCCGTTCTCGGTGCTGGCGGCGCGGCGCGCATTCGCGCGACTCCTGTCCGACACTGGCGTAGACGCCGCCATCTTCCACGGGTCCTGGACCCACGCCATCTTCGCGACGGTCGCCCGCGAGCGCGACGTCGTCGTCGCATTCTGGCAGCACGCGCCGATCATCGAGCCGCGGTGGCCCGATCGCTGGGCCGCGAGGGTGCCGCCCGACGTCGTGATTGCCAACAGCCTGTTCACAGCGACGGCTCCCGCGTTCATCGGCGCGCCAATGCACGTCATCAACTGTCCGGTGGCCGAGATCTGCCGCCTCTCCTCGGAGGAGCGCAAGGCCGGGCGGGCGGCGCTTGGGGCCTGCTGCGACGATGTGGTGGTGCTGATGGCAGCCAGATTGGAAGCGTGGAAGGGTCACAAGGTCTTGATCGAGGCGATCCATCTGCTCGGGGATGCCCGCCTGAAGGTCTGGATCGCCGGAGGCGTGCAGCAGAACGCCGAGCGTTCCTACTATCACGAGCTCGAGCAGCAGATCACCGAGGCCGGCCTGCAATCGTCCATCTCTCTTCTCGGCGAGCGTGAAGACGTCCGGAGCTTGATGGCGCTGGCGGACATTTACTGTCAACCAAATTCCACCCCTGAGCCTTTCGGCATCGCGATCGCCGAGGCCATGCGCAGCGGCCTGCCATGTGTCGTCTCCAATACCGGTGGGAGCGCGGAGCTCGTCGACGCCGAG
The DNA here is from genome assembly GCA_963804245.1 of uncultured Acidobacteriota bacterium. Taxonomy (GTDB): domain Bacteria; phylum Acidobacteriota; class Vicinamibacteria; order Vicinamibacterales; family 2-12-FULL-66-21; genus CAWDPQ01. Next base: position 402,930 of record CAWDPQ010000020.1, on the reverse strand, counting down.
TCTGCCGTGCTCACCTCGCCACGCGATCCCATCGACGTCGCCGTGGCCATCGCGAAGCTCGCCGCCGATCCCGTGCTGCGCAGCAGAATGGGGCGGGCGGCGGCAGCGCGTGCCTCGCGGATGACCGACCCGGAGGCTCGACTGACGGAAGTTGCGGCGGCGTTGTCGGTGCAAACCGCTCAAGTCCGGTGATGCGACATCCGCAACGCCTGGTCTGTGTCACGACGTCTGGTGCGCTCGGCGGGGCCGAGACGAGCCTGTTGACGCTGCTGGGCGCCCTCCGCGCGATCGAGCCCGCCTGGCAAATGACGGTGGTCGCGCCGGCGGAGGGTCCGCTGCTCGAGCGCTGCCGAGCCGCCGGGATCGGCGCCGTGATGCTTCCGTTTCCGGCAGCGATGGCGGCGATCGGCGAGCCGGCGAACGCTGGTGCGCCGCGCCAGGCCCGCCTGCGCGCGGCGTTTCAGCTCGTATCCACCGCAGCGGTGCTCTGGCCGTATCTCCGTCGCCTGCGCGGCGAGCTACGACGCCTGAGGGCCACCATCGTCCACACCAACGGCATCAAGGCTCACGTCGCCGCCAGTCTCACCGTCCCGCGCGGAGTGCGGCTTGTGTGGCACCTCCACGATTACCTCCGTTCCCGGCCGGCGACGGCGCGATTGCTTCGCGGTCTGGCGGGGCGCCCTTCGGTCATCGTCGTGAATTCTGGTTCGGTTGCCGACGACGTGCGGTCGGTGCTTGGTGAAGCGCGCTCGTTGCGCCGCGTGCACAACGCCGTGGACACATCGGTGTTCCGTCCGGATGGACCGGCGCTGGATCTCGCGGCCGCGTGCGGACTCGCACCCGATCGCGGCCTGGTGCGCATCGGCCTGGTCGCTACGTTCGCTCGCTGGAAGGGGCATGAAGTCTTCCTCGAGGCCATGGCGCGCCTCGCCCGCCAGCATCCGGTTCGCGGTTATATCATCGGCGGCCCTGTTTATCAGACCGTGGGCAGCCAATGCTCCTTGGAGGAGCTCAAAGCCTCCGCGGCGGGACTGGGACTTGGCGACGCGGTCGGTTTCACCGGTCACCTCACCGACGTCCCGGCCGCAATGCGCGCCCTGCACATCGTCGTGCACGCGAGCACGAGTCCCGAACCATTCGGAATGGTGATTGCCGAAGCGATGGCGGCAGGACGGGCAGTGGTTGCCGTGCGCAGCGGTGGTTCGAGCGAGCTCTTCGAGGATGGTGTCGACGCTCTCGGTCACGAGATGGCGGATGCCGCTGATCTTGCGCGCCAGCTTGCCCGTCTGGTCGAGGACGCCGCATTGCGCGATGCCCTCGGTGCTGCCGCTCGCAGGACTGCAGAGCGGCGATTCTCGGCCAGTCGCATGGCCGACGAGTTCCGGCAGGTGTACGCCGAATGATCTCGATTGCACTGTGCATCGCGATCTTCGGGCTCTGCTACGTCGCGGCGCGTCGCTCGCTCGTTGGCGGGATCTGCATGGTCCTCGGCGTTGGTTACGCTTACGGCATCGTCCGCGCCAACATCCCGGACGGCGTGTCGCATCTCTTCTTCGATTCCGGAGTTATCGGGCTCTATAGCGCACAACTCTTCAAGCGTCAGCCGGTCTGGCAGGGCATGCGATCGGAGGAATTGCGCCACTGGATCTTTTTCCTGATGGTGTGGCCGATCCTGCTGTTCCTGACGATGCGCCAGGACTTCCTGATCCAGATCGTCGGTCTGCGCGGCAACATCTTCCTGATTCCGTTCATCGTTCTCGGTGCGCGCCTCACCGGTGACGATGTCTACAAGCTGGCATTGTGGTTGTCGCTGTGCAATCTGGCGGCCGGTGCGCTGGCCGGTGTTCAGTTCGTCATCGGTGTCGAGCCGTTCTTCCCGCACAACGCGGTGACCGACATCATCTATCGCAGCAAGGACCTCGCGGATTACACCGCGCATCGTATTCCCTCGTCGTTCAGCAGCGCGCACGCGTACGCCGGCACGATGGTGATGACGATTGTCATCATCGCTGGCGCATGGGTGCAGCCACACTACGGCAAGTGGCAGGGCAAGCTGATGAGTCTGGCCCTGCTCGTGTCGATGCTCGGCGTGTTCATGTCGGCAACGCGGCTGAACGCATTGATCCTCATGGTCCTCATTCTGACGACCGTGCTCACCGGAAGGATTCCGGTCGCCTACCGTTTTCGCTACCTGATAGTCCTGGCCGCCGTTGGATACGTCGTCGCCGGCGAGCAGCGGCTGCAGCGATTTACCACGCTTCAAGACCCGGAGTTCCTGGCCGAGCGTCTCGTCGGAAGCGTGAATCTTTCGTTTCTCGAGCTGGCCCGGCAGTACCCGTTGGGTAACGGCCTGGGCGGCGGCGGGACGAGCGTGCCCTACTTTCTTCAGAGTCGAATCCGCAACGTGGTCACGATGGAGAACGAGTACGCCCGCATCCTCCTGGAGCTTGGCGTGCCCGGTCTCGTGATGTGGGCGACGTTCCTGATCTGGATCTTTACCCGTCGGCACATCCGCGGCAGCGACATGTTCTACTTCGGTCGCCGGCTCGCCTACGTGGCGTGCGCGTGTTCGTTCGCGCTCGGCCTCATAGGTGTCGGTCTGTTCACCTCGGTTCCCGCAACCACGCTGATGTTCCTGCTGACCGGCTGGTTCGTCGTGCGGGAGGTGCGATTTGCGCCCGTCATGCCGGCCGACACCAGGGCGCTCGGGTTGGTCTCTGCGCCGAGCGCCGGCGACAAGCTGGGCCTGCCGGCTTCGGGGGAACCGGCGTGACCAACGATCGCTTCCCGCGGGACTGGGTGATCGTGGCCGGTGGATTCCACGATACCGGGGCGATGGACCGCGCGAATGCGGCGCTGGCGAGGCATCTGCTCGAGCGCGGTGCCCGCGTCCATCTCGTCGGACACGACATCGACGATCGCTTCACGCAGCACCCGAACGCCGACTGCCACGTGGTTCCACGGCCGCGCGCCGCAGCGCCGCTTGCGGAGTCTTTGCTGTCGCGTCGCGGAATCGCCGTTGCCAGCGAGGTGACCGCTGTCTGCCCTGATGCACGCGTTGTCGTCAACGGCGGCAACTGCCCATGGCCCGACATCAACTGGGTGCATGCGGTGCACGCCGGGTGGACGGTCGTCGACGATGGTGCGCCGGCCTGGGTCAAGGTGAAACACCGGGCTGTGAAGGCGCTGGCGCGACGTCAGGAGCGCACCGCGCTCGGAGCAGCGCGAACGATCATCACCAACTCGCACGCGACTCGACAAGCCCTGCTCGAGGCCGGGCTGGTCGACACGCCATCGCGTGTCCACGTCGTCTACCTCGGTTCGGATCCCACCTGGGGAAGCCCCGACGCACGAGAACGCGCGTCGGCACGGGCGCTCTACCAGATCCCGGCACATCAACCTGTCGTCGCATACGTGGGGACGCTGGGCTTCGATCTGAACAAGGGGTTCGATGTCCTCTGGAGCGCTTGGGAGCGGCTGGCCCAGTCGGGCACCTGGAACGCGACGCTGCTGGCTGCCGGCGACGGTGGTCGGCTGCCGTTCTGGCGGCGCGCCGCGGAGCGCGCCGGCGTCGAGGAGCGGGTGAAATTTCTCGGTCAGACGTCGCGCGTGCGCGATCTGCTCGCGGCCGCCGATCTGCTGGTGAGCCCTGTGCGGTACGAGGCCTACGGGTTGAACGTGCACGAAGCGCTTTGCCGTGGCGCTGCTGTGATGGTTACGAGTACGGCCGGCGTGGTCGAGCGGTTCGACCAGGACCTCGAACCGTCGCTGTTGCCATCGCGCGTAACAGCCGAATTGCTTCAGGCCCGACTGCGGGACTGGTCGGCGGACGTGGAAGGATGGCGGACACGCGCTCGGTCCACAGCCGTCAGACTTCGGGCTCGTTCCTGGGACGATATGGCGCGTGACGTTGTCGCCGCGGCCCTGCAAACCGCCGACGCCCACGCCGCGGATGGCGCGTCGCGAGCCCTCTGATCGATGACTCGCACCAAGCGCTTTCTCGGCGGATTCACGGTCGGCTACATGCACATGGCGGTCGCCACGGCGGTGGGTCTGTGGCTCACACCCTTTCTGCTCGCACGGCTCGGTGCAACCACGTATGGCTTGTGGCTCGTCGGCACGCAGGTCATCGCCTACCTGCTGCTGATGGACCTCGGCATCGTCGCACTTCTGCCACGCGAAACGGCGTACGTGACGGGACGCACAGGCCGCAGTGATGCTCCCGAGCTGCGCAACCTTGTTGAACGGACGATGACGCTGGCGTTCGCCCAGGTTCCCATCGTCCTCACGGCGGCAGTCGTAGCGCTGTGGTGGCTGCCAGGCTCGTGGCAGCTGCTGCGAGTACCGCTTGGCGTGGTGCTCGCCGTCTTCGTCGCGACGTTTCCGCTGCGAGCTTTCCAGGCGGCGCTCATTGGCCTGCAGGATCTGGCATTCGTCGCCCGCGCCCAATTGGGTGCCTGGGCCTCGGGAACAGCGCTGACCGTCGGCCTGGTGGTCGCCGGGTTCGGACTGCCAGCCCTCGCCGCCGGCTGGTGCGTCACTCAGTTGTTTGCAGTGGTGTCGTGCGGTGTGAGACTGGCTCGCCGATTTCCCGCCGCGATGCCGCGCCGATTATCGTTCGGCGGCGACTCGACGAAGGGCTACCTGGCGCGATCGCTGTGGGTTGCCGTCAGTCAGACGGCGCAGGTTCTGTTGAACGGGACGGATGTCCTGATCATTGGTGCGCTGTTCGGACCGGCGGCGGTCGTTCCGTATGCCTGCACCGGCAAGTTGATCGCCGTGCTGGCCAATCAGCCTCAAGCGATCCTGCAGAGCGCCGCCCCGGCACTGGCCGAACTCCGTCCGCTCGGTGATCGTGCACGCATCGTCCAGGTGACTGGGGCGCTGGCGCAGGCCACACTCGCGGTCAGTGGGCTGGTGGCATGCCTCGTTCTCGCGGCAAATCAGGCCTTCGTTTCCTGGTGGGTCGGACCCGATCAGTTCGCCGGTGTCGGGCTGACGGTGCTGATGGTCGCGGCGATGCTCGTCCGCCATTTCAACACGACGAACGTCTACGCCTTGTTCTGCTTCGGTCACGAACGAAGGCTGGCTCTGACGACGCTGGGCGACGGCCTCGTGACGATCGCTGCGGGGATTGCGTTCATTGCGTGGTTCGGGATCGCCGGCGGGCCGCTCGCCGCACTCGTTGGCGTGCTGGCGGTGAGCGTTCCGCTGAACCTCAAGGGGCTGTCGGGCGAAACGGGTGTCACCGGCTCGTCGCTGATGGCCGCACTCGGTCCCTGGGCCCTTCGCTTTGGCCTGGTCTCAATTGTGTCCGCTGTTGCCGGAGCGCTTTTGCCGACGGCGACGTTCCCGGCAATCGCATTTACAGCCGGTGGTGCCGCAGCGTTGTACGTTGCCGCGGTGGCGGGTCCCATCCTGCGCTCTCCGGCCGGAATCTACGTTCAACCGATCCTGACCAGCGTGGGCCGCCGTCTCGCGCCGGCCTGGCTGAGACCGCGGTGGTTGAGTTGACGATCGCGCACGTCGTGCCGGCGCCGTTCGATTCGCGCGACGGCATCCTCGGTGGAGCAGAACGATATTCGTTCGAGCTCGCTCGCCACATGTCGCAGCGTGTGAACACGCGACTGGTGACATTTGGCGCCGAACCTCGTCGTGAGCAAATCGGACAGCTGGAAGTCATCGTGCTCGAGGGCTACCACGTGCGCGGCCAGCGGACCAATCCGATCGCGGCTGCGCTTCCGAAGGCGCTGCGCGGCGCAGCGGTCGTGCACTGTCATCAGCAGCACGTCATGGCGAGCAGCTTCGCCGCGGTCCTGGCGCGGCTCACGCGGCGCCGCGTCTTCGTCACGGATCTCGGCGGCGGCGGCCTGGACGTTTCCTCGTTCGTGTCCACCGACGGCTGGTATCACGGCCATCTGCACATCAGCGAATACTCCCGGCGCATCGCGGGTCACGCTGGGTCCTCGTCGGCGCGAGTGATATTCGGCGGCGTTGATACGGAAAGATTCAGTCCGGGTGGTGCCGCTGAGGACTCCGTCCTCTTCGTCGGCCGCATTCTGCCTCACAAGGGGATCCACGATCTGATCAGCGCCGTCGATCCTGCCGTCCCACTCCGCATCGTCGGTCAGCCGATGGATCCGGCATACCTGGAGTCGCTCAAGGACCTCGCGCGCGGCAAGCAGGTGACCTTCGTTCACGATGCGGATGACGCGGCGCTCGTCGCGGAATACCGCCGCGCCGCCTGCGTGGTCCTGCCAAGCGTTTACAAGACACCCGACGGCCGGACGACGCAGATCCCCGAGCTGCTCGGGCAGACCCTGCTCGAAGCGATGGCGTGTGGCCGTCCCGTCATCTGTACCGAGGTGGCGAGCATGCCCGAGGTGGTGGTTCACCTGCAGAACGGCTTCGTGGTTCCACCAGGTAATCCGCGGGCGCTCGCACAAGCCATCGACGTTGTGCGCGCCGACCGGGCTGCGGCCGAGACGATGGGTCGCGCCGGCCGCCAGCGTGTTCTCGAGCGTTTCCGATGGGAACAGGTCGTCGACCGCTGCCTGGAGGCGTATGCGGCCTCGTGACGGGCAGCTCCTGCCGATCCTGGTACGCCGCGATCGCGCGCGTTGCGGCGGCTCATGATGTCTTCGCTGCACATCATCACCTCCGAGTATCCGCCGATCATGGGCGGTGTCAGCGAGCACTCGCGCATCGTCGCGCACGCTGCCGCTGCCGAGGGTTACGAAGTGCATGTCTGGACTGCTGCACACGGGACCGAGTCGCCCAACGTTTTCGTACAGACCGGCACTCGGCGATTTTTCATCAGCCTCGCTGCAGAACGTCGATGCGGCACTCGACGAATGGGCTCCGCCCCGACATCTCGTCGTGCAGTGGGTGCCACATGGGTACGGACGCAAGGGCCTCAACGTTGCTTTCAGCCGCTGGGTCCGCCGGCGAGCGCTCGCCGGTGATCGCATCGACCTCATCGTCCACGAACCTTACATGGACTTTTTCGGCGGCTCCTGGTTGCAGCCCCCGGCTGCCGTTGTGCAGCGGCTCATGACGCGAACCGTCGTGCGCTGTGCCGAACGCGTCTGGCTGACCATTCCAGGATGGGAGCCGCGCATCAACGGTGCCCGTCAGAAGACGCAGGCGGCGCCGCAGATGCTGCCGGTGCCGGGAACGATCCCGCCCGTTCAGAATGCGTCCGCTGTCGCCGCCGTGCGGCGGATTCTCCTGCAGGGACGTTCACGGCTGATCGGCTACTTCGGATCTGGCGGCGCTTATTCGCTCGATGTTCTCAGGACGGCGATCGCCGAGCTTGCCGACCGCCGGTCGGATGCGGCGTTCGTCTGCATTGGCCGGGGCAGCGACACGCTCGCGCAGCAGGTGCGACCATCCGCAGACGATTCACGGCTGCCCCTGGTCGGAACCGGCGCGCTGTCCCTGGATCAGGTGTCGCTGCATCTGCAGGCGTGCGACGCGCTCTTACAACCGTATCCGGACGGGGTGAGCGGTCGGAGAACCACGACCGTTTCTGCGTTGGAACACGGCATTCCGGTGGCGACGACGATCGGCGCGCTCTCCGAGCCGTACTGGAGCGACACGCAAGCCGTCGAGACCGTGCCGGCCGCCGCGACCGATGCCCTCCCTGCAGCCATACTGCGATTGCTCGAGCCGGCGCGTAACGCCGCCGCCAGGGCGGGCGCTGCCGCGCTCTACCGCGAGCGGTTCGATCCGACGCAGACGTTGAAGCCGTTTTTTGCGGCGCTCGGAGCGACTCGATGATGCGCATCGCCATGGCGACGTGGACATCACGCCAGGTGGGCGGTGCCGAGACCTATATCGCGCGCACGATTGCCGCCTTTGTCGCCGAGGGACACGAGGTGTTGCTCTGTTATGAGAGCGATGACCCGGACGATCGGCCGCGCCTCGTGATTCCACCGACGCTGACAACCCTCTGCGTGTCCGAGATCGGGCCTGCCGCCGCCCTCGAACGACTACGTGAGTGGCAGCCGGATGTCATCTACGTCCATGGTCTGAGCGATCCCGCCTTTGAAGAACAGTTGCAATCTATCGCGCCGGCCGTGTTGTTCGCGCATGCGTACTACGGCACCTGCATCAGCGGTGACAAGACACACCGGTTGCCAGTCATTCAGCCCTGCACGCGGCGATTCGGGCCCGCGTGCCTGGCGCTCTACTATCCGCGACGCTGCGGCGGCTTGAAGCCCTCCACCTTTGCGGCCGATTACTTGCTGCAGAGACGACGTCTGAAATTGCTTTGGCGCTATGCGGCCGTGCTGACCCACTCGGAGCACATGCGCCGCGAGTATCTGCGGCATGGTGCGGCGGGCGGGCGGGTGGTCAATTGCTCGATCAAGACCACCTCGGTCAATGCGCCGCCGTTTCATCCGATGCCCATGCCAACCGACCGAGTGCGGATCCCTCATCTGGTCTTCGCCGGACGGATGGATCCGCTCAAGGGCGGCGAGGAATTGCTTCGTGCGTCAGCGGTTGCGCACGCGCGCTTGAGCTCGCCGCTGCGCTTGACCCTGGCCGGCGATGGAACGGAGCGCGGCCGCTGGGAGCAGGTGGCGTGGGAAGTTGGCGCCCGCAACGATGGGCTGAGCATTCACTTCACTGGCTGGTTGGGTCCCGTGGGCGTCGCCAGGCTGCTCGCGACGGCCGACATTCTCGTGATGCCCAGCCTGTGGCCCGAACCGTTCGGGCTGATCGGTCAGGAGGCGAATCGGCAGGGCGTGCCGGTCGTGGCTTACGCAACGGGCGGGATTCCCGAGTGGCTCACCGATGAAGTCAACGGCTGCCTGGCGCCAGGTGATCCACCAACCATCGAGGGCCTCGCCGATGCGCTCGTGCGCTGTCTCTCCGATCGTCCGCGCCACCGCGCGATGCGCCGGGCGGCGGTAACCACCGGGCACTCGCGTCCGGACGACCTGCACATGGCGGCCGTTCTCGACGTCCTGCGGGACGTCGCCGGCGACAAATCCAGATCGACTGTCGTCGCGTTCGCACGATGAGAATTCTCGTCGCTCATCTCGTCGGTTTGGAGCGGTCGGGGGGCATGAGTCGCCTGATGGGACGCGCGCACGACGAGCTCGAACGCACCGGTCACGAGGTGGACTATCTGTCGGCAGACGATGTCGGGGCGACGACGCGGGGCGCCGCCGGCCGCTTCCTGTTTCCGTGGGCGGTGCGCAAGAAGGTTGTCGAAGCCGTGCGGCAACGCCGGCCATACGATGTGGTGAACGTCCACGAGCCTCACGGAGCGGCAGTCGCCATGCTGCGCGGCGGACAGGACGGTACCGCCGTGGTGGCCATGACCCACGGAGTGGAGCAGCGCGGCTGGGAGATGTCCCTCGCCCATTCCGAGACGCGGCCGTCGTGGAAGACGCGATGCGTGTACCCGGCGAGCAGCCTCTGGCAATCGCGCCTGGCCCTGCGCTGTGCGGACCACGTGATCTGTCTGAATACGCAGGATCGCCAATTCCTCGCGGAAAGATTCGGCGTCGACTCAGCGCGCATCACGCGTGTAACCCCCGGCGCCGATACGGTCTTCGGCGAGACGGCAGCAGCGCGGAGATATGGTCCTCCGAAGCGGCTGTTGTTCGCTGGTACGTGGATTCCGCGCAAGGGTACCCACATCCTCGCCGCCGCATTCGATCGTTTGTGCTCGGCAGGCTCAACCCTGCAGATCGACGTTCTCGGTGCCGGCGTCCCCGAGGAATGCGTACTCGGAGACTTCAGCGCGGCCGTCCGCGACCGTGTACGAGTCGTCACCACGAGGACCGATCGCGAAACGGCCGCGGTCATGGCGGCGGCCGATATCTTTGTACTGCCCAGTCTTTTCGAAGGTACTCCCTTGACGCTCATCGAAGCGATGTGGAGTGCCCTGCCCATCGTGACCACGGCAACAGCCGGGATGCGGGATGTCGTGCGCGACGAGGACAACGGCCTGCTGACCGCGCCAGGCGACGTCGAGTCGCTCGTGCGGAGTCTCGAGATGCTGACAAGCGATCCCGGATTGTGCCGGGCATTGGGCACTGCGGCCCACAAGACAGCCGCTACGCATTTCACGTGGAGCCGAACGGCTGACGCCTTCGAATCAGCGTACCGCGCGGCGCGGGCCGCTCATGTCTGACGAGCGCCTGACCTACGACGCCTGGCACACGGCGGTGAGCGGGTCAGCTGCTCTCGACACGCCCTGGCATCGAATGGTTCAGGAATGGATCAACGTCGGCCGCGACCTTGCCGGGAAACGGGTGCTCGAGATCGCGTGCGGACGTGGAGACTTTGCCACGTGGTGTGCCGGCCTGCCGTCGCCGCCAGCCCTCCTCGTCGCCGCCGACTTCTCAGGTGTGGCTGTCCGTCTCGCGCGCGGCGTCGTGAAGGCGCGCAGCCGCGTCGCCTTCTTCGAAGGAGATGCGCAAGCCATCGGCGTCGCGTCGGGGTCGTTCGACACCGTTATCTGCTGTGAAACCCTCGAGCACCTTCACCAGCCGCGTGCGGCGCTCGCCGAGTTGGCGCGCGTGCTCAGACCAGGTGGACACCTGTTCCTGACGACGCCCAACTACCTGGGCCCGATGGGTGCGTATCGAGGCTACCTGCGGCTCACGGGCCGGCGATTTTCCGAAGAAGGGCAGCCGATCAACAGGTTTCTCCTCGCCCCGTGGCTTCGGCGCTGGGTGCGGCGTGCCGGCCTGCAAATCGTCAGCTGCGATGGGACCGGACACTACCTGCCGTGGCCCCGCCGCGCGCCGATCCTGGTTGGCACCCGCGTCCGGGGGCTGTCGACGTTCGGTCTGCACTCGCTGACTGTCGCGCTCAAAGCAAACGGGTTCCGGGGCGGCGCTTCGGCCTGAAGATGACGTCAGTCTGTTTCGTCGTCGAGAGCGGCACCGACGCGCGGATGGTCGAAGGACTCGGATCGCGCGTCAGCCTGACGGTCCTGGCGCGTGAAGTGCCGGGCGGGCGCGCCGTCAGCCAGCCGACCGGCGTCACCGTGCGCATGGGATCGGCGAACCGGCTGGCGTTCGCGTGCTGGGCGTTCCGCTGGTTGATGAGCGAGCGGTGCGACGCTGCGCTGGTGCAGGGCTATGGCATCGCCGCGCTCGCCGCCAATCTGGCCTGTCGTCTCAAGCGGCGTCCCTGCTGGATGCTGGTCTGCAGTCCGGCCGCTGAATACTACGCGACCCGGCGTGGCACGCGGCGTGGCTTCTCGAGCGCGACGCTTGCCGCCATCCATGCTCTGGCATGGATCAACGCGCGTGTCGGCCGCGGATATGTCGTGCTGAGCGACTACCTCCGCGCCGTGGTGTCGCGTTACGCCGACGGTCAGCAGGTGCGTGTCATCCCCGTATACGGCGTGGATCCGCACGTGTTCGCACCGAGCGTGGTGGATCGGACGGCGCTGCGCCGGACTCGCGGTCTGCCCGTCACCGGTGCGATCGTCTTCAACAGCAGCCGCGTGGCGCCTGAAAAAGACACCCGGACACTCATCGACGCTTTCAGCCGGCTGGTTAGTGAGGGTCGCGACGTCTACCTGCTGCACCGCAGCGGCGGCCATCGCGAGTTCCTGCAGGCGGCGGAAGCCGTGGGAGTGGCGGGACGGGTCATTGCCGCTGATGCCGTCGACCCGCGCCGCGAGCTGCCACTCGACTACATCGCGGCAGACGTCTGCGTCCAGGCCAGCCGCGAAGAAGGACTCGGATTCTCCGTGTTGGAGGCGCTCGCCTGCGGCACACCGGTCGTCGCGACCGCCGTCGGCGGACTGAAAGAGACCGTGCAGGACGGCATCACCGGTTGGACGGCGCCGCCCGGTGACGCGGCAGCACTTGCCGACGCGATGCGGCAAGTAATCGATCATCCGGACGTCGCGCGGCGGCGAACGGCGGCGGGGGCGGCCATGGTGAAAGCTCGTTTCGACAGCGGGCGGGTCTTCGATCAGCTCGCGGATCTGCTCGCACAACCCGTGCACAACGCCCGCCGGTCGGCGAGGCTTCAGTGATGCCGAATCGGCGACCCATCTCGCTGGCGGTGATCCACGACATGCCGGAAGAAGGCTGGTCGAGCATGGATCAGATGGGTGCGCTCATCACCTCCCGGGTTCCCCTGCACTCGGGGAACATTCGAACCACGGCTATCCGGCATCCTCTCGTCCGCGTCGCCTCCCGCGTCCCACTGGGACCGGAACGGCGCCGGTTGTTCGCCGACCGGCTTTTCAATCGCATGGTCCTGTACCCGCGGCGTATCCGCGGCGAGGTTTCCGGCCGATACACCCTGTATCACGTTGTCGATCACAGCTATGCGCAACTCGTCCACGACCTCCCGGCGACGTCGACGATTGTGACCTGCCATGACGTGGATACGTTCCGGAGCATTACGACGCCGCCAGAAGAACAGCGGAGCGCGGCCTTCCGGGCCATCACCCAGCGGATCCTCGGCGGACTGCAGCGCGCGGCACTCGTCGTGTGTGGCAGCGCGGCGGCGCGCGATGATCTCGTGCGGCTCGGCCTGGTGCCCGACGAGCGGCTTCGCGTCGTCCTGAACGGAATCGACCCCGGCTTCCTGCCCGAACCGTCTGCAGTTGCCTTCGAGTGGGCAGCGTCGCACCTCGCCCCCGAAGATGGTGTGACCGACTTGCTGCACGTCGGCAACGACATTCCGAGGAAGCGTCTCGACCGCTTGCTCAAGATCGTGGCGGCGGTGCGCGAGAGCCGTCCGGGTGTTCGACTCATTCGCGTCGGAAGTCCTCTGACGCCGGCGCACAAGCGGCTCGCCAAGCAGCTGAACATTCCGATCGTCGAGCTGCCGTTCGTCGATCGCGACGTGCTGCGGGCGGTGTACGCACGGTGCGCCGTGCTGTTGATGCCGTCGGACCGCGAGGGATTCGGGCTCCCGGTGATCGAGGCGTTCGCCGCCGGTCGTCCCGCCGTGATCAGCGACATCCCTGCGCTCAGAGAGGTTTCCGGCGGGATGGCGCGATGGGTCTCGCCAGACGACATTCGCGGCTGGGTCGAGGCGATCGAACACACCCTGCAGCCCGAGGACGTCGCGGTCGGCGAGTACGCGCGAAGGGCGCACGCCGCCTCGCTGACGTGGGACGAGCACGTCCGCGGGTTGCTGCCCATCTACGACGAAGTGCTCGACGCCGGTCGGAGAGTCCCCGAGTGCGCGTGACGCATCTTGGCAAGTTCTACCCGCCGGTGCGCGGCGGCATGGAGCGGGTCCTGCAGTCGCTCTGTCAGGGCGAACGATCGCGCGGCGTCGACAGCAGGGCCCTCGTCGTGGCCACCGAGCGGGCGACGGTGCGCGAGGAAGTCGAGGGCGTGCCGGTCACGCGCGCCGGTCTGCTCGTGCGGGTCGGATCGGTATCGGTGTCCGCGGCATTGATCCCCTTGCTTCGCGGCGATGACAGCGACCTGCTCGTCCTGCACGAGCCGAATCCGATGGCCCTGCTGGCGTATGCGATCGCCCGTCCCCGCCATCGGCTCATCGTCTGGTATCACAGCGAAGTCATCCGCCCGCGATGGCGCTACCTCGCCTTCTACCATCCATTCGTTTCGTTCGCGCTCGGCCGAGCCGCACGCATCGTCGTTTCGTCGCCGGCTCTGCTCGAGCATGCCGGTGCGCTGGCGCCATATCGTGCCCGTGCAGTCGTCGTACCGTTCGGGCTCCCTGAGCCAGTTGGACAGCCGACAGCCGCTGGTTCGGCGAAGTCCTTGAACGGCGGCCGTCCTGGCTTCGTCGTGCTGTTCGTCGGACGCCTGGTGCCCTACAAGGGTGTCGATGTTCTCCTCCAGGCCATGCGCGGTCTCGATGCGTCGGCAGTGATCGTTGGTGATGGGCCCCTGCGCGAGGCGTTGGAGCGGCAGGCCGATGCGCTCGGCGTCGGCGATCGGGTGTCCTTCCGAGGGACGCTGCCCGAGGATGCGCTGGCGGAGTTGTACGCCGCCTGCGACGTGCTGGCGCTGCCATCGACGACCGCCGCCGAGGCATTCGGTCTCGTGCAGGTCGAAGCCATGGCGCGAGGCAAGCCGGTCGTCAGCACACGCGTCGCGTCCGGTGTGCCGTGGGTGAACCAGGACGGCGTGACCGGCTTCACCGTTCCTCCCGGGGACCCCGACGCACTGCGATCCGCGCTCGGCCGCCTTCAGCAGGACCCTGACCTTCGCGATCGGATGGGTGACGCGGGCCGGCGCCGTTTTCGCGAGTGGTTTACCCACGCGGCGATGGTCGACCGGACCGCCGGGCTGTACGAGGAAGTAGCCGCTGAACCGGCGATGCCGCCGACCGCATTCATCAAGCGGGCGTTCGACGTTGTGCTGTCTGGCGCCGGGTTACTGTTGTCGGCACCGGTCTGGGCGGTTGCCGCGCTCCTCATCAAGCTCGAAGATGGCGGCCCGGTGTTCTACCGCCAGGAGCGCGTGGGCGCTGGTGGCCAGACCTTCAGCGTGCTGAAGTTCCGCTCGATGGTGCCGGACGCCGAACGTAATAGTGGTCCCCTGCAGGCCGTCGCTGACGATCCGCGGGTCACACGCGCGGGTAAGCTGCTCCGTGCCACCGCGATGGACGAACTGCCGCAGCTCGTGAACATCCTGCGAGGCGACATGAGCTTCGTCGGCCCGCGGGCGCTGCGCCCCGGCGAGATCGACGCCAATGGCGCCGGGGAAGTCGTCGCCCTCGAGGCAATCGAGGGTTACCACGCCCGGACCGTCGTGCCGCCGGGGCTCACCGGTGTAGCGCAGATTTACGCACCGCGCGACGTCGCCCGGCGACAGAAGTTTCGCTACGATCGCGTCTACATCAAACGCCGTTCTTTCTTGCTGGATCTCAGACTCATCATGCTGTCGTTCTGGATCAGCCTGCGCGGGACGTGGGAGCACCGGGAGCGCAAGTTTTGACCCGGTCCCGTTGTCATGCATCCGATGTCATCGTCGTCGGCGGAGGACCGGGCGGACTTGCTGCCGCGCGGGCGCTCGCAACGGCTGGCCGATCGGCCCTCGTGCTGGAAGAACACGCCGTCGTTGGCGAGCCCGTGCATTGCACGGGACTCCTTGGCGTCGAAGCCTTCGATGAGCTCGATCTGCCCCGCGAGACGATCAGGACGGTTCTGCGATCCGCGCGCTTCCGTGGGGCAGCCGGGCGCACGGTTGCGGTGGACTCGCACAGCGTGGCTGCCGCCGTCGTCGACCGGGCCGCGTTCGATCTCGCGCTGGCCAGACAGGCAGACGCGGCCGGGGCCGAGATCCGGTGCGGCCACCGCGTCCAGAGCATTTCGATCGCATCGGGGGAGGTGACGGTCACCGCCGAGACCGCTGACGGCGAGTCGCACACACTCCGGGCGCGTGCGTGCATTCTTGCCTGCGGCGCGCAATATCGATTCAACCGTCAGCTTGGACTCGGCATTCCCCGCGCGTACCTCCAGAGCGCGCAGATCGAAACGCCGTTTGCCCATCTGGACTCGGTGGAAATCGATCTGGATCGCGCGATCGCGCCGGCGGGCTTCGCGTGGGTCGTGCCGTTCGCCGTCGACGGCATCCCCGCAGCTCGAGTCGGCCTGATGGCCTCGAGCAGCGCGTCGAGGCGCTTCGGCCAGTTTGCGAAAGCGCTGTCGTCGCGCTTCGCGCTGCCGCCGGCCGCGCAGTCGATGCCGTGTCCGCGTCTGAAGGTGCTGCCGCTCGGACCCGTCCGTCGAACCTACGCCAACCGCGTGCTCGCCGTCGGCGATGCGGCGGGACTGGCCAAGCCGACGACGGGCGGCGGTATCTACTACAGCTTGTTGAGCGGAACGATTGCGGCGGATGTGCTCAGCGAGCGCCTTCGCGACGATCGGCTCGACGCCGACAGCCTGCGCTCATATGAGACGCGATGGCGGGCGAGACTTGGACCCGAGATGCGGGCGGGCCTGGCGTTCCGCACGCTCGCCGCCCGATTCGACAACCGCGCCGTCGACGCGCTTCTCGAGCTGGCCGCGGTGGATGGCATCGTCCCGTTGCTCCGCCGCACCGCGAACTTCAACTGGCACCGTGAAACGGCGCTCGCACTGCTGCGCAATCCGGGCTTCAGGCGGATTGTGCTCAACAGTCTGTGGAGCTAAATCAAGTCCCAACCTCCAACTCCCAACTCCCAAATCCGGATGGTTCGTACCAGCGGGGTTGAAGGCGCAGGAGCTCGGATATCCGCGGCGGTTATGCCCAGTTGCGTCGAACCACACGCTTGGAGTTGGGAGTTGTCGCATCGCCTATCGCCTCTGCCTGGGATCGTGAGGCAGCACCGGCGCCGTAGGCTGCCGCTTCGAAAAGAACCAGTCGCTCAACCGAACCAGGCGGCCCTGCCGCGACACCAGCACTTCGTTCAGTCGCTCGACTCCATCCAAGGCTTCGGCGAGCGTCGTGACCACTCCGATGCCGCGAGTTTCGGCCTGCTTGCGCCGTGCCTCGTCGATGGTGCCCCGCGCCATGTGCAGCACCTTGGTGTTGCTGGCGCCGACGATATCCATGCAGTTGATGAGATGGTCGTCGACGATGAGATCGAGACGGAGCGAACGCGACAGCTCGCCGCGAGCGCCGGCCGGCGCCGTCAGCACCGTCGGCAGATAGAAGCCGTGCCGCTCCAGCCACACCTGCGTCTGCATCTGCACGGTGTCGCCGCCGCTCGGCGGCCGGCTCGTCATGAAGAAGACTTCCCACCGCCCCTTGCGCGATAACTCGTAGAGCCGGGTGATCTGCTCGGGCTCGTACGCCTCCAGGTTCATCCACCAGTTCGCCATCCGCGCGACTGCCTTCCACAGGCGCTCGACATCTCCCTTCGACAGATCTGATTCGTCACCGCTCGTGCCGCGCAGTCCCAGCTCGCTCGTGGCCAGGGCCCGGAACGAGGAACGGAAATCGGCGAGGACGCCGTCGACATCCATTCCGAGGCGAAGCATTCCTACCGTCGCTCCTTGTGGACGACCAGGGCGGCGAGCGCTGCGGCGAGCATGCCGTTTGCGGGAAGCGTCAGGCCCGTCTCCCAGATGGACTGAACCGCGACGCCAAGCAGGGCGGCCACACCAGCCACACGCATCCAGCGCATTGGGTCATCACGGCGGCGGAGCTGTGTGCACGCCGTCGCGATGAAGGCGAACAGTGCGCCGGCGGCAGGAATGCTCAACAGGACTCCGCCCTCGGCAGCGATCTGCAGGTACTGATTGTGTGCCTCGTTGTGAAAGTAGGTTCGCGGCGACGTCTGATAAGTGCGCATCGCGCTACCGAACGCGCCGGCGCCGACACCGGTCAGAGGAAAATCGCTCATCATCGGCACGGTGTCACGCCAGATCGCCACTCGGTTTGCCAATCCGTTCGCCCTTGTTTCATCCACGCGCAGCAGCAGGCGTGAACTGTCGCCATAGCCGAGCATCGCGACGATCGCCAGGGCTGCCAGGCTGCTCAGGGACACGCGCGACGCGCTTGCCGGCCTTTGCCCCGACCGGGCGGGCGCAGGTACGCGCGCAAGTCCAGCGACAGCAACATACCCGGCCGCGCACACGAGTGCAACCAGTGATGAGCGTGACGCACCGAGCGCCAGCACCGCCGCGAGCATCACGATTGCGAGTTGCAGCACCAGCCGCCGCCCGTCCATCCAGCCGGCCAGACGGGCGCGCCACGTTGGCGGCGGCGTCACGTGCGCGGTTCTCCACTGTAGATAGCCGACGCACAGGCAGATCGCCAGCAGGCTCCAGGTTCCGAGGTGGTTGCGATTGATGAAGGGTCCCAGCGGCCGTGCCCCCGCGTCGCGAGGACGCCAGAAGCCGTACACGAGCGTCGTGCCCGACGCGTGTTGCGCAAAGGCCAGGAGCACCAAGGCGATCGCGCCCCAGGCGATGATCGTACTGAACGTCCGAACTCCGCCGCGAGAGAAGAGCGCGCGGGCAACCCAGAACGTGGCCAGAATCGAAAACAACGAAAGCCACGCATGTACGGTGGCTGAAGCGTCGATCGTCAGTGGCAGAAACGCCGGCGGCGGCCCAGTTTGCAGAGACGTGGCAAGCAGGAATTTCTCCCGCGCCGGCGACAGGATGCGAACGAGGATGACGGGAAGCGGGATGAGCTGCACCAGCACGCCGCCGAGCGAGGCGACGAGCGCGACGTCCATCAGTCGCGGCCACCCGCCGGGTGCGGGGAATCCGCGCCGGGCGTGCGTCGCCACCACCATCACGACCACGCAGACCGTGAGCACGATGGCGCACCACAGGTAGACACCGCCGAACATGAGCGCGGCGGCCAGAATTACGAGGGCAAGCGCAGCAGCAGCTCCGCGGTCAGGCAGCAGGCGTCGAGCTTTCGCTGTAGTAGCTCTGATAGTGGTAGCCGTAGTAGCGCGAGTAGTAATACTTGTTGCGATTGAGATCGACCCGGTTCAGGACGGCACCGATGATGTTCGTCTTGGCGCTCTGAAGCGTCTGCACCGCCCGCTCGGCATGCGCCCGCCGCGTCATTTCCGCGCCGATCACGAAGACGAGCCCGGACATGTTCGGCGCCAGGATGACGGCGTCGGTGACGGCGAGAACCGGCGGCGTATCGATGATCACCCAGTCGAAGGGTCCCGACGCCAGGTTGGCAATGAGCTGGAACATGCGTTCCGATGACAAGAGCTCCGACGGATTCGGCGGAACTCGGCCGGCCGTGATCACGAACAGGTTGTTCTCGCTCGTTCGCTGCACGGCCTCGCGCAGGCGCGCCTGTCCCGAGAGGATGTGCGACAGGCCGATTTCGTTGCGCATACCCATGGTCCGGTGCAGGCCGGG
The DNA here is from genome assembly GCA_963804245.1 of uncultured Acidobacteriota bacterium. GTDB lineage: Bacteria > Acidobacteriota > Vicinamibacteria > Vicinamibacterales > 2-12-FULL-66-21 > CAWDPQ01. Next base: position 384,131 of record CAWDPQ010000020.1, on the reverse strand, counting down.
CCGCCGCATGTCGGCGTCGATGAGCATCACTCGCGATCCGCCGAGCGCGATGGCCACGGCGAGATTGCACGCCGTTGTCGTCTTGCCCTCGAGCGGCTGTGTGCTCGTCACGGCAATGATTCGCTTGCCCGGTGACCCGTTGGTGAAGACCAGGGACGTCCGGAGCGAGCGGAAAGCCTCGCCGAAGTCGTGCGGGACGGCACCCGTCAGCACCGGCGGCTTGCTTCCGGCCACGGCCGGAATGAGCCCGAGCAGCGGCAGCTTCAACCGTCGTGTCACTCCGTCGGGAAGCTTCACGGTGTCATCGAGGTATTCCACCGCATACGCGACCGCCACACCGAGAGCCAGCCCGAGCACCAGGGCCAGCAGCCAATCGCGGCTGTGGTTTGGGGTGAAGGGGCGCCCCGGCAGCTCGGCGTCGTCCATCAGCTGCACGTTGTTCGCGCGGCTGTTGCTGACGACGCGCAGCTCTTTCTCCTGCTGGAGGAGCGCGTTGTAAACCTGCCGCTCGCTCTCCGCCTCGCGTTGCAGGATGCTGAAGGTGATGTTCTTGCGATTCAGATCGATGGCGTGCCGCTTCTGCTCTTCGAGCGACCCGCTCAGGTTCTGCTCTTCCGCCATCGCCGCCCGGTAGTCGTTTCCAATCGACTCGAGCAGCTTCGCCGTTTCCGCCCGCAGCCGCGCCGTGCTGCTCCCGATCTGGTTCGTGATCCGCTCCATCTCCGGATGTTGCGGACCGTAGCGCAGCGACATCTTCGCCTTCTCGCCATTCAGATGGGCGAGCTGCTGCTTGATCTCCTGGATGGTCGAGTTCTGCGCGATCATCGGATAGCTGTCCGCGTCCGCACTGTCGCCTCGGAGATTTCCGAGCTGGCGGTAGGCCGCTTCCTTGTGCAGCCGCGCCGTCTTGGCCTTCGTCACCGCATCGTTCAGCGAATTCAGACGGGCGATGACGATGTTCTGGCGATCGTCGAGGGACATGGCGTTCTGCCCCTCCTGATATTCGGCCATCGCCCGTTCGGCGGCTTCCACCTTGTCACGCTGCTTGCCGAGCTCTTCGCCGAGCCAGTTGATCGTCGCCGTCGTGTTCGCGAGCTTGAGATCGAGGTTCTGCTGCACGTACTCGCGGGCCAGCGTGTTGGCAGCGAGCGCGGCGTACTGCGCGTCCGATGACGTATAGGCAATCTCGACGAGGCGAGTGCCCTTCACCGGAATGATTTCGACGCCGCCGAGGAACGCCCCGATGGCCGCCAGCTCGTTGACGGTTTCGTCCGCCGCCGGAAGTTCGGGCGCGGCCGGGGGTGGCGTCCGCCACCGATTGACCATCTGCCGTGGAAGCGAGAGCGCGCGGCTCAGAGTGCTGGGCGCGGGAACCGGCGGCGGCGGCAGCTTGCGGACGACGCGTCGCGCGAGACCGCGGCTCTGGAGAATCCGGTATTGCGTGTTGAAGTACGGCTCGGGATCCTGCCAGTAGACCGGATCGGTCGCATTCAGGTTGGCGACGGCCGTCGAGCGCTCATCCTGGATGACGATGCGCGCCTGGGTGCGATACATCGGCGTCGACGAATAGGACTCGAGCATGCCGATGGCGACGACGACCGCGAACACGCCTGCGATCAAACGCCGATGCTTGAAGGCAACCGCCAGGCGATCGAGGACGTGGACGTCGGGAATGTGCTCGAGCAGCGCGGCTCCCGTCGTCGCCGACAGATCGGGTGCAGTGGCGGGACTGAGCTGGCGGGAATTCAGCATGCCGGGGAGTTCAGAAACGTCCGCTGTCCGGCTGCAGACCAGGTCCGACGCTGGTGATGCCGAGGGAGGCAGCTGACGACACAGCGGCGATCGCGGCGTTGGTGAAGAACCCGCTGTACCACGGCTCCCTGGACGCGAGGCGGAGGACGACATGTGCCGTCTCCCCGGGCGCCATGCTGAAGCTCTGCGTGACGCCCTGCACACGGCTTCCATCGTCCACGAGCTCGACGACATACGACCCGGCCGGTACGCCGGAGAACACGAATCGACCTTCTTCGTCGCCGCGGGTGGTCATGAGGATGCGACCGGTCTCGAGCTCACGCAGCCTCAGCCTTGCCGCCGGCACAGGCTGGTCGTTGCCGTTGACGACCGTGCCAGCGATGGCGCTGGCCACGGCGGTCAACTTGGCGCTGGTAATGACCTGAGCCTGTGCTGGACGCCCCAGCAAGACGCCGCAGACGGCGATGGAGGTCAGACAGGTTCCGGCAAGGAGAAGGCTGGCCTTCATGCGCACACCCTGGGCCCGGGCGAAGCCCGCCGCTCTGGTTTGTCGGAAATCACGCTCATTGTTATCGGATGTTCTCCGTGGCTCTTCCAGTGACGGATGTGCGGTGCGAGGATGGGACACCGCATTACAATTCGGTCAGTGATGGGAGTGGAGGGCGGTCTCGAGGGGGTCGTGCTACAATCCGCGCCCGCCGCCCTCATGGTCTCCTGCCGTTGTCGCCGTTTCCTCGATTAACATGCCTCCTGAAATCGATGCCCTGACGTCGTCGACCCTCAGACACCTCCGCGAGCGATGGTGGAACGACTCCTTCACATCGTTTCTCGAAGAGTCATTGCGGCCACGTCCGGGCAAGCGAATCCTGCACGTCGGGTGCGGCGACGGAACCGGGGAGGTCAGTCTCTCGCGGCTTCGACTGTCCCAAATCCAGCTGTTCGGTGTCGACCTGCTGGTGCAACGACTGCGCCAGGCGAGGGAGGCGACGCGCGGGGCCAACGCCCGCGCCAGCTATGCCCAATCGGACGCCTGCCGGCTGCCGTTTCGAGCCGGGGTCTTCGACTCGAGCTACTGCGTGGCCGTCCTGCAGCACATCCGCGATTTTGGTCAAGCGCTCGGCGAGATGGCGCGCGTGACCAAGCCGAACGGACGGATCCTTGTCGTCGAGCCGGACAACGCCGAGGTCTACTGGTTCAGTTCGCTGCCGAGCGGCGTGGAAGCGTTCGATCTCGGACGCCGTTTCTTCGCGGAGCGCGGCGCCGCGCGAGACGAGCCCGCCGCTACGGCGGTGGGTCCCCAGGTACCCGGCCTTTTTGCGGCGCACGGCATCGAACCGCTCTCAGTGCAGCTTTTCCCGGTCTCGGTTGCGCACGTCGGCGTTCCGGAAGACGAATTGTGGGAGATCCGCCGCAAAGCGGTGCTCGAGGCCGTGGCAGACGCCCCGAACGAGTCGCTGCGACGCCTTGGCAGCGATTACCTGAAATCCGTCGATCGGTATGCGGCCGAAGCGCGCGCGGCTGGATCCACGTTCGTCGAGATCCAGAACACGCTGCTCGTCGCTACCGCCGGTCAGCGGGCGGAAACATAACGGTGATTCCGCATCTCGCCGGGGCATGACCGAAGGTTGGCAGGGGTGGGATCAATACGCCCCTTTCTACGACTGGGAGAATGCCCGCACGGTCGGCCGCCGCGACGTCGCGTTCTGGCGACGACTCGCAGCGGAACAATCCGGCCGGATCCTGGAGCTCGGGTGCGGCACCGGCCGCATCGCTCTTCCCATACTCAAAGCGGGCGGCGCACTTGTCGGCGTCGATCGATCGGATGCCATGCTGGCGCGGGCACGGGCTCGCGCGCGCCGCGCCTCGATCGGACGCCGCGCGAAATTCGTCCGCGCAGACATCCGTGCCTTGCCGTTTCGTCCGCGTGCATTCAACCTGGTGATGGCGCCGTACGGAGTTCTCCAGTCGCTGACGCGGGAACGCGACCTGCAGACGGCGCTCGCGTCGGTCGCACGAGTGCTTCGACGCGGTGGGCTGTTCGGGATCGATCTGGTGCCGGACCTCCCGCGGTGGCAGGAATATGCGAAGAAGGTCAGCCTGCATGGCCGTAGAAACGCGACGACGACGCTGACGCTCGTCGAGTCGGTGCGTCAGGATCGCCGGCGGCGGCTCACGATCTTCGATCAGGAGTACATCGAGCGCCGCGGCCGCAATCGGCGGGTGCACCGATTCGCGCTGACGTTCCGCACGCTCTCCGTGCCGCAGATGACCGCACGGCTGGAGGCGGCTGGCTTCTCAGTACGCGCTACGCTGGGCGACTATCAGGGACGGGCGTGGGACGATCGCGCCGACGTCTGGGTGATCCTCGCGCGGAAGATTTGATCTCGCGACAAATTTTATTTGTGTGGCTTCCGGCTTCAGCCGGAAGATCAGTCGCGGGGATACTTCCGCCTAAAGGCGGAAGCCACGTGAGCAAAAGCCACGAGCCTAGCGAAGCCACGAGGCTGGCGTAGGCCTAGCTCGGATGGATCGCTCCGCCTTTATCCCCAGGGGCCGCGATAACCCGTTCGATTCGCCGGTCTGGCACGAACCACACCAACGCGATGGCAACATAGAGGCCCAACGCCACCCACCGGTTCACGAACGATAAGGGGACTGCCACCAGTCGAGGACCATGATCGTGATGATGATGGCGATTGACGCCGTCACTGAATGCTTCCAACCGGCCTTTACTCATGTTTTGCCAGTCAGCGTCGAGGCATGCGCTGCCGAACTCCACGCCCCTTCAGAGTATTCCTCCAGATTTTCCAGGTCGCCGACGACGATGATGCCGTCACATTCAACCCAGGCGTGGCCATCGAGCGGTCGCCGGCGGTCGTCGGTTTTTCGCACCCCGAGACGAAGCGCCGAGTCGTGCTGCCGCCGGCGCAGCATGACGTCAGCAGCCAAGGCCTCGACCAGACAAGTGCGCTTGACGGGAAATCGCCGTGTGGCCGCATGCACCGCCCAGCCGATCGCTGTCGCTGGTGTCTGCGATCCGGGCAGCACTCGTTTCGAGCACGCATCGAGCGTGCGTCGCAGGTTCGCGAACGAGACGATACGCAGGCCGAGCCAGATCAGGCCCGTGAGCGCCATGGCCTCGGCGATCAACAAACGACGGTCAGCGGTCAGCGACCGGAAGGCGCGCCAGTCCTGCACGAGGTGCATCGCCACGTTCCACAATCCTAGCCGTACTTTTGCGCCAGATCCGCGACGTAGCTGAGCGTGTCCTTCGGATGCTGGAAGCGCCCGGCGAACTCAGCCGAGAGCAGCCGCGCGATTTCACCGAGCGGCAACCGTAAATTCATCGACTCGAGTACGAAGCGAGCCATGCGGCCGTCCTCGGTGAGCGTGGGCCTGTAGCTCGCGCCGCGCTTGTGCAGCTTGGCCGCCGTGAGCGGTGAGCCGAAGAACGTCGACTGCCGGAAATGGGCCTTTTCAGCGTCGGCGGATCCACCCTCTAGCACCCGCGTGTTCCAGGACCAAACGTAGTCTTCTCCGATCAGTCTCGCCTCGATGTCGACGGTGACTTGATCCCCGGCCGCCAGCGAGACCGGCGTCGACCACGGGAACAGCATGTGTCCGTAAATGTGCTCCGGCCTCGTCGATTCGGGCGCGTCCGGGGCATTCGAGAGGTGGACGCCGGGAATCACGATGCGGTCGAAGCCGGTCGCGAGACCGTGCCCTACCCCCGCGCGTGTGACGCTCCACTTGATGGCGCTGTGCACATCGGGCGCTTCGACGCGCCCATAATCGACGGTGGCCCAGCGCCGGGGCTCAGTCAGGAGCTGGTCGGGCGTTACCCTGCCAGTGCCGAACATGTTCGTGACGAGACGGCGCGCCACATCCATGTCCAGTCCAAAGCCGTTGTCTTGCCACGGGCCCGTGTGCTCTGCGTACCAGTCGGGCGATTCGATGACTGCCGCCCACGCCGTGTCCTGTTGCGGAATGAGGATTCCACCAGGGTCGAGAAAGCGCTGCCGCGCGTCGGCGATCGAGCGGATGTGATTGCGGAACCACGGCAGCGTGCCGCCGATGTCGGACACGATTACGTCCACTCGCTCCGGCAAGGTGACATCGGTCGATAGCGCCTGATGAAAATGGATGCGATCGGCCCAGCCATTTGCCAGCGCCATTTCGCGCGCCAGCTGGATCGCGTCATCCGGCTCGATGGCGTAAACACGTCGCGCTCCGAAAGCGCACGCGAGCAGCGCAAAAATCCCCGTGCCCGTTCCGATGTCCACCACGGTCGAATCGGGCTTGACTGCGGCGCGCAACGCTCGAACGAAGGCGCCCGTGCGCACCCGGTCGGCGATCATCGCGCCATAGTCGGGGATGCTGTACATCCGAGCGCCTCGCAATCCTTGATGATGCTGAGGCAAAGCTGCAGCGGATCATCCGAGGGAAAGAGCCGCCGCACGGGCACACTAGCGGCGAGTCGACCGAGCATCGCAAACTCCTGTTTCCGCATCGCGGCATCGAGGAGATAGCCGACGTGCGTGTTTGCCAGCAAGGTGCGCAGCAGCTCACGTCCCTTGAGGCTCTCGATGTGTGGCTCTCGTCGATCGGACCGGTCGTCCAGGACGTAAACCGCCGCGAGCGGTAAGGACCGCTCCTCGAACGAGTAGCCATTTCCGATCAGATCCAGGCCGCGTTTGTCCCAGTTGGGAGTCAGACACGGCAGGGCCTCGGCGGAGTCGAAGAGGAGCGCGACCGAATCTGACCACAGGCGGAGCTGGGGATAGGCGGGCTGGACATGTAGCGCGCCTTCCACCTGCTCGAGAACGGCGACGTCGTCGGATAGAACCGCATGACCGAAGCGCGCGAACGCCGCGGCTAGCGTGGATTTGCCCGCGCCGGGAGGACCCGCGAGGACGGCCGCGCGATCCGCGATGGCCACCACACTGCCATGAAGGCAGGTGACGCCGCGTAGCCGCAGCACGAAAGCGAGGACCGGACCGAGGAGATAGGTCGCGGTGTCCTCGAGCGTCGACGATTCGGACCATGTGGCCCAGACGTCGCTCCCTGTCCCGTTGACGAGAAATTCGGTTCCGTCCTCGTACAGCAGCCTGTAATACTCGCCGTCGGCGATCTTCCAGACGCGGAGCCCGAGAGTACCCTCTTCGCCTGTGTCGCTCGTGTACCAGAGTTGCGCGGGCAGGTCGTCGATCGGCTGCAGTATTTTCTCAGCGTCGAGCCAGATCCGCGTGTCGGCGGGTGCCGTGTGCGATTGAAACGTCAGTCCCGGAACTGGGCGGTTCGCGGTCAACGTCAGGCCAAACGCCCTGGAGACGAACAACTCCGACAGGTTACTGTGTCCTCGTAACATGGAGCGCGTTGTCAAACATTCCACGAGTGTTGAGGCCCTTCGCAATTTCCCGTACGTCCCCATAGACCTCCAGACGAGGCGTCTCGTACGGCTTCTTCCGGGGTGGGCTTTCGCCGGCGTCCGGCGTTTTCGCTGGCATGGCAGTCACCCTAGTGGCACGGGGCGCAGGAATGCACGCGATTCAACCAGTAGTTGAGGCACAGCGGCCGCACGTGGATCCAAGGGTCCTGGTCGCCGAAGCCGTCCAGCCGTGGAACCGCTGCCAAATCGACACAGCCCGCGAGTTCCGGCCTCCACGCGCCCGAATCAGGAACGACGTGCGATCCGGCACGCAGATGGGCGCGTAGCGGGTCGTCGCGCAGGGGAGATTTCGCCCGCGAGACCACGCGCTGGGGGAGCACGCCGCGCATCGCTTCGCGCAGCAGGAGCTTGTCGACAAACCAGGGCAGTGGAGGTATCGCCAGAAGGTAGCTCACGAGCCGCACGTCGAGAAACGGATACCTGGCTTCCAGCGGCACGCGGGTCACACCGGGATCCCACCATCCCAAGCACCATGCCCACAGCGGGCCGGTGAGCCGGCGGTAAGCTCCCGGCCGAAACGGGTGCGCATCGATGGGCGGCGAAGCAGTCAATTGTTCATACCGATCCCGCAGATCCATCCGTTCGACGAAAGCGCTGTTGAGCCATGACGGACATGCGGGCTGGGAGTGCCAGCGGAGCATTCTTCTCTCCAGGCTCGCACGGACGCCGGCACCTGGACGCTTGCGGTAGAGTGCGAGGCAGCGGGCAAGATCGCCTCCGAGCTCGGTCACCTTCATCTTGCCGATGAGATCTACCACGTACGAGGACCAGAAGACCTCGTCTCCTCCCTCGCCGCACAGCAACACACGACTCTCCGCCGCCACTCGCCTCAGCAGCTGCAGGCGCATGAGGAGAAAAGGGTCGCTCGTCGGCTCAGGGGTGTGTAGGCCCGAATCGTCCCAACCGTCGAAGGGCCGGTAATCATCCGCCGGGAAAAAGCTGGTTGGGACACCGAGTGCTTCGGCCGCGAGCCCGGCGTAATGTCGCTCTTCATCCGGAATCAAACGGTCGTAGACGATGGTCTGGGCGCGCAGCTGGGAACCACTGCCACGTTCCGACATCAGCTGACGCGCGGTCGCCGCGATAGAGGTCGAGTCGAGTCCTCCGCTCATGCAGACGCTCACGCTCGTCGTGCGAAGTCGATCGCCCACCGCGACGCGGAACAGCTGCTTGAAGTGATCGACGTACTCGTCAGCGTGGCGATACCGTATCCGCCCGTCGCATGGGACCGTCCAGTAGCGGCGAGCGCGACTCGTGCCCTGCTCGCACGTCAGAGTCTGTGCCGCCGCCAGACGGCGGATGTCGGCAAAAGTCGTCGTCGACGGATCCTGGTTCCAACCAAACAGCAGAAAATCACCGATGGCGGCTTCGTTCAATCCGTCGCTGACCGCCGGGTGGAGGCGGATGCAATCGAGTGTGTTGCTGAAGACGATGCCGCCGAGTACCTGGGCGTAGTAGAAGGGCTTGATGCCGAAGTGGTCGCGGGCGCAGAAGAGTCGGCGCGCTTCCGCGTCCCAGATCGCAAACGCAAAATCTCCCAGCAGGTGGTCGACGCACTGCTCCCCCCACGTACTGTAGGCATGGAGAATGAGTTGCGGATCGCTCGCGTGGAGGACGGGATGGCATCCCCGCGCGTTCAGCTCCCGGACGAGGTCGGCCCGACCGTCGATGCGTGCGTCGGCAGTAATCCACACCTGTCCGTCGAGGCTTGTGGGCTGGCCTGCGGCGTCGAGGTCATCGGTGGTACGAAGCAGCGCGTGAGCGAGACCGACCGACCCTTTCATCCAGATTTGCCGACCGTCGGGCCCTCGAACGGCCAGAGAGTCGGTCATCCGGCGGAGCAATCGCCCGTCGACGGCAGAGCCATCGAACTGGACGATTCCGGCGAAGCCACTCATGCCCCCCCTTATCGGCCGTTCGGGCGAAACCATTTCCTGGCGCCGGTGACGGCGCGAATGACATAGGTGAAGGGAAGCAGCACCGGATTCGATACGCCGTAGGTTTGTCCGCATGTAGGCGACGGGTGGAAAAAGATGCTCGCGAATCAGCGCCAGCCGCTGCCGCCAGCTGCTCAGCGTGCGTAAATCCGAGACCAGAATGTCCACTTTCTTCAGGTCGGTGCGGAGGAACGCCGCCGTAGGCTCGTCAGGAGCGGCGGTATTCTGCAGCCGGTCGATCCACTCGCCGTGACCGGAGGTCACGAAGCGGGCCCGTGCTTGTGCCAGGCCGTGCGCACAGACCGAACGGAGCTGCTTGACCTGGGCGAGATGCTCCACTTTTTCCCCCGCCGCCGGATCCATCGCGCTGGCGAGCAGGTGAATGTCGTAGAGCCAGATCAAGCGCTCACTGCTGTCGTGATGGGCGACGCGGTGCACGCATGCGAGCACGAATGCGTGCGGGGCCGAGAGCCCGCGCGCTTCCGGACTGAGCGCCGGTACGGAGATGGCGTCGTTGGCGAGCTCCTCGAACGTGAAGGCGTCGGCAAAGACATGCGGGTTGGCGATCTTCCAGTGCAGATCGACGACGTCGTTGAACTCGAACGCACTGGGCCGCTCGTAGCGAAACTGGTGAGTGACGAAGTCGCCGTCGAAGTGTGTTCCAGGCCGGTAGCCAAGTGCGCGCAACACTTCGTCGGCGCGCGAGCGATCCACCGGCGAGACGAGCAGATCGGTGTCCAGTCGCGGCCGGAGCCAGGGGCTCGGATAGTGGGTGTACGCCATCAGCGCGCCCTTCATGAGCAGCGCCTGGATGCCGGCTCGACGAAGTTCCGCGAGCAGGTGGATCAAATCCTGTTGCCGGATGGCTTCCGCGGCGGCCTCACCACGGCGCGCGCGGACGAGCGTGGCGCGAACGCCATCGGGCCAGCGCTCGATCGCCGGCATCGTGGCGAGCAGCGCCGTCACGCCGTGGCTGGCGGCGGCGCCGACGAGCGCCGCATCGAGTCCATCCACAGGAGCGTCGGGCCACGGCACCGCCTCGTGCCGCAGCGCGGGGACGATCAGCTGTTCCGGGTTCACCGAGGACTACTTCACCTCCCCGAGCCGCGCATCGACGAGACGTGCGACGAGGTCGAGCAAGTCCCGTTCGAGCACGTCCGGTGGCGCGTCGTATTCGGTGCGCAAGTCGTCGAGGACGGCCGTCAGGCGGCCGGCTCGTTCCATGAGCTGCCAGATGCGCGTACCGACCGCGTTCAACCCGAAATACGTGCCGGAATCGAGATGGAGGATGACCGCCTCGCCGTCGAGGTCGCGAAAGACCGCGTCCTTACTCGGAATGAAAGTGTTCGCGAGCGAGATGGGCGCCATAGGTCCTCGGGTGCGGACAGGCCATTATGCGGCGTCTTGCGCGACCGTGGATCGTGGTAACATCACCCGTCATTTTTTCGCGTCAATTCGGGGGTTTTTGCCATGTCAGGCCATTCCAAATGGCACACCATCAAGCACAAAAAGGGAGCCGCTGACGCTAAGCGCGGCAAGGTTTTCACGCGCATCATCAAGGAACTGACCGTCGCGGCCCGTGCCAGCGGCGGCGATCCCGACAGTAATCCCCGGCTGCGCACGATCATCGCCGAGGCGAAGTCCGTCAACATGCCGGCGGACAACATCAAGCGTGCCATTCAGCGCGGGACGGGCGAGTTGCCCGGCGTGTCGTACGAGGAGATCACCTACGAGGGCTACGGTCCCGGCGGGGCTGCCCTGATCATCGAGACTCTGACCGACAACAAGAACCGCACCGTCGGCGAGATGCGCCATCTGCTGGCCAAGTACGGCGGCAACCTCGCCGCCGAGAACAGCGTCGCCTGGATGTTCCACAAGAAAGGCTACATCGTCGTCGACAAGTCGAAGGCCGACGAAGAGGCGCTGATGGCGGCCGCGATCGATGCCGGCGCCGACGATATGCGCGATGACGGCGACAACTGGGAAATCGTCTCACCGCCCGAGGTCTTCCCGAAGATCCTCGAAGCCGTCAAGGCGCTGAACATCGAGCCGGGCGCGGCGGAAGTGGCGATGCTGCCGCAGAACTACGTCAAGCTGGAAGGCAAGCCGGCGCAGCAGATGGTCAGGCTGATGGAGGCCGTCGAGGAGCACGAAGACACGAAGAAAGTGTGGTCGAATGCCGACATCGAGGAGAAGGAGATCGAGGCCTCGTTGGCGTGAAGATCTTCGGGATCGATCCCGGTTCGGAGCGCACCGGCTTCGGCTGCATCGAATCTTCAGGTAGCCGCCATCGATTGATCATTTGCGGTGCGCTTGCCGCCCCCGCCCGTGCCACGTTCCCAGAAAGATTGACGGTCATTCACACCGGGCTGGCCGCGCTTCTCGCGCGGCACCGTCCCGACTGCGTGGCTGTCGAGAATATTTTCTACGCGCGCAACGTACGCAGCGCGCTCAAGTTGGGCCACGCCCGCGGCGTGGCGATCCTCGCCGCCGCCGAGGCCGGCCTGCCGGTGATCGAATACGCGCCGGCCGAGATCAAACGTGCGGTGGTCGGTTACGGCCGCGCGGAGAAGTCGCAGATGCAGCGGATGGTGCAGCTGCTGCTCGGGCTCGATGCACCGCCGTCGCCGCACGATGCCGCTGACGCGCTGGCCGTGGCCATCTGCCACCTGCATCGCGGGACGGGTACGATGGCGCGGCGGATGCTGGAGGAGAAGCCGTCGACGCAAATCCGGAGTTGGCGTGATTACCGGCCGTGATAACCGCACAGCGATCGCCGTAGGCCCGCCCTTCAGGGCGGGCGTGCCGCGAGTCAACGCGAATTATCGTCCGTGATCGCTCAGCTGCGCGGAACGCTTCTCGAGAAGGCGCCCAGCCGTCTGATTGTCGATGTGGGCGGTGTGGGATACGACGTGCAGGTGCCGCTCTCGACGTTCTACGTTGCCGGCGAGCCGGGCGTCATCGTCGTGCTGCGGATCCATACCCACGTTCGAGAGGACGTGATTGCGTTATACGGGTTTGCCACGCCGCTGGAGCACGACGTGTTCGAGCGGCTGATTGCCATAAGCGGTGTCGGGCCGAAGCTGGCGCTGGCCGTGCTGTCCGGCATCGAGCCGGCGGAGTTGATCAAAGCCGTTCGCGTTCAGGACATCGCCAGGCTCACGCAGATCCCGGGCATCGGGAAGAAAACCGCAGAGCGGATCTGCCTGGAGCTGAAGGATCGGCTGCCGACGCCGTCGACCACCAGCGGCCAGCCCGCTGCGGCGACTTCGGCTGAGGATCAGTTGCGTACGGATCTGCTGTCGGCGCTGCTGAACCTCGGATATCAGCGCCAGGCGGTCGAGAAGGCGATCGACAGGGTGACGCGCAACGCTCCCGACGTGCGGTTCGAGCAGGCTTTGAAAGAGATTCTGCGGCTGCTGATGAGAGGCTGAACGAGTGTCCGATCGGATCGTCACCGCCGCCCGCGTGACCGAGGACGTTCAGTACGAGGCCGGGCTGCGGCCGCGAACGCTCGACGAGTACATCGGCCAGGATCGCGTTCGCGAAAATCTGCACGTGTCGATTACCGCGGCCAAACAGCGCGGTGAGGCCCTCGATCATGTGCTCCTGTATGGTCCACCCGGTCTCGGCAAGACAACGCTTGCCTACGTGATCGCCAACGAGCTTGGCGTCACGGCGCGATCCACGGCCGGGCCGGTCATCGAAAAACCCGGCGATCTGGCGGCGATGCTGACGGCGCTCGAGCCGCGCGAGGTGCTCTTCATCGACGAAGTGCACCGCATGAGTCCGGCCATCGAAGAGATCCTCTATCCGGCGATGGAGGACTACGAGCTCGACATCGTCATCGGCCAGGGGCCTGGCGCGCGGTCGGTCAAGCTTCCGATCCAGCGGTTCACGCTCATTGGCGCCACGACACGGACCGGCTTGTTGACCTCGCCGCTGCGCGCCCGTTTCGGCATCGTGCATCGCCTCGACTACTATGCGGAGACCGATATTCGCGTGATCGTGGAGCGATCGGCGCGGATACTCGGGGTCGAGATCGATCGGGCGGCCGCTGTCGAGATTTCCACCCGAGCGCGCGGTACGCCGCGCGTCGCCAACCGGCTGCTGCGGCGCGTGCGCGACTATGCCCAGGTGAAAGCGGACGGACGGATCACGCCAGAGGTCACGGCGCGGGCGCTGCAGATGCTCGAGGTCGACGCGCACGGATTCGACGAGATCGATCGCCGGCTGCTGCTCACCATCATTGAGAAGTTCAGTGGCGGGCCGGTGGGTGTCGGCAGTCTCGCGGCTGCGCTCAGCGAAGAGCGCGACGCGATCGAAGATATTTACGAGCCGTTTCTCATTCAAGCAGGGTTTCTCGAGCGAACCCCGCGCGGGCGCGTGGCGACGGCCCGCGCTTACGACTTCTTCGGCCTGCAAGGGCCTCGAAAGGATCGGTTGTGGTAGCACTCCGCCGCGTGAAAATCGCGGGGTTGTCGACCTACGTGCCGCCGCGTGTGCTGAGCAACGCGGATCTCGAAAAACTCGTCGAGACCAGCGACGAGTGGATTCTGCAGCGCACCGGCATCCGCGAGCGGCACATCGTGAGCGACGGGATGGCGACGTCGGACATGGCCAAGGAAGCGTCGCTCGGCGCCATCGAGCAGGCGGGGATCACGCCGCGGGATGTGGAGTTCATCGTCGTCGGCACCACGACCCCGGACACAATCTTTCCCAGTACCGCCTGTTTGCTGCAACACAAGATCGGCGCGACCGGCGCCTGGGGATACGACCTCGGCGCGGCGTGCTCGGGCTTCACCTATGCCCTGACCACCGGTCATCAGATGATCGCGACCGGCGCTCACGACTACGCGCTGATCGTCGGCGCCGACACGATGTCGAGCATCATCGACTACAAGGACCGGACGACCTGCGTGCTCTTTGGCGACGGCGCCGGCGCCGTGGTGCTGGCGCCGGCGGGTGAGGACGAGCCGGGGATCATCGATTTCGCGCACGAAGTGGACGGTGGCGGCGGTCCGGCGCTGTGCATGCCGGCCGGCGGCAGCCGGCTGCCCGCTTCGCACGAGACCGTCGATCAGCGTCTGCACTATGTGAAACAGGACGGACAGGCGGTATTCAAGTTCGCCGTCAAGAAGACCGAAGAGATTTCCCGGCGGGTGCTCGAACGCAACGGCCTCGACGGGTCCGAGATCGATCTGTTCGTCTCGCACCAGGCCAATCGCCGCATCATCAACGCCGCCGCCGAGCGTCTCGGCATGCCGGAATCGAAAGTCGTGATCAACCTCGAACGATTCGGCAATACGACCGCCGCGACGATCCCGTTGGCGCTGGCCGACGCGGTCGCCGACAAGCGCCTCAAGCGGGGCGACCTTGTCCTGCTGGCGTCAGTCGGGGCCGGCTTTACGGCCGGCTCAGTGCTCCTCCGCTGGAGCCTGTGACGCGTAGGCCTGCTCGTAGGCCCGCCCTTTAGGGCGGGCGGGCTCTGAGCCCCGAGCCCCCGAGCCCCGGAATGAGGGTCTATCGCCGACGAGGCGACACGCGAACCGATCCGGTCGCTTCACCGCCGCACGGAGCTTCCGCCCACGCGAAGATCTCATACCTCCCCGGACGTGCATAGGTGTGGCTGATCTGCGCGGGCAGGAGTGTCCTGATCTGTTGATCTGTGCCGTCGCCGAAGTCGACGGTGATCGGACAGGTGCCGCGCCCATCGACCGTGAACGCCACACGGCTCTGTGACGGCGCCGGATTCGGCGTGATCTTCATGCCGAGGAGACGAGCCTTCGGCTCCACGTCGCCGACGTCCATCTTCACCGAGTGCCGACCTTCGCACGGGGCGGTCGCGTTCGCGACGAGGTTATAGGTTCCGGGCGCGGAATAGACGTGGCGCACCGTATGTGGCAGCGGTACGTTGAGCTCCTGGGATTTGCCATCGCCGAAGTCGACGGTCATGCGGCACGTCCCCCGGCCATGAGCGGTCACTCCGATCGACGATCCGACCGCTCCCGGGATCGATACCGTGAACGAGCTGAGCTGGGGACGATCCGGCTGGCCGGGCGCGGGATCGATTTTGATCTTCAGTGTCGTTCCGCCATCGCAATTGCCCATGCCTCGTGCGACGATCGCATAGTTACCCGGCGTCTCGTAGGTGTGCTTCTGCGTTGTCGTCAGATCTTCGATGGCGTAGGTGAGCGCGGTGCCGTCGCCCCAGTCGATGTGCACCGCTCCGCAGGGGTTCTTGCCGGTGACGCTGACCGTGACCGGGGTGCCCACTTGAGCGGACGCCGGCGAAATTGTGGCCGCGGTGACAACGCCGCGCTGCTGGCCGGCGCTCGCGCTGGCTGCGAGCAGGCAGACGAACAGGGCGCCCATCAGCGGTTTAGCCCGGTGCCGAGCAGGCAGAGCTCGCATGATTTCATCCTCCCCGGGCGCGCCGGTCCGGCGGCCCACAAGGATGTGTGCGAGGATCGTGCCTGATGCGATAGATGAGCTAATGGCCAGAATCTTCCTTCTTTCGCCCGCCCATTGCGGTGGAAACCGCGCGCGCATCGTGATGTCCGAACGCGCGACGTTCAGCCTTGCCGTGCGGCTGCGAAGCGAGGGTGGCGCTCCGCTCGGCGAGGTCTTCAGCTTTCTCAGCGGCCTGTACTTCCGCGGCAAGCTCGCATACGCTCGCGCCTTTGCCGCGCCACCGGAACCGCGCTCGGCCCTCTGCGAGTCGGGCGTCTTCGCCATCACGCCGACCGCCGGGCTGCGTTCGGTCGATACGATCGTCACGCGGGAAGCGTTGCAGCGCTTCGCCCGCGTCAACGTCGATCCGGCGGACGCGCGATATCGCCGGCCGCTCGAACAGAGCGCGAGAGCACTTGCCGCCGATATCGGACCGGACTGTGACGTCGTGTTGCTGGGAAGCATCGCCTCGCCAAAGTATGTCGACGTCCTGCTCAAGATTTTCGACGGCAGGCTGCTGTTTCCTCTCGACTTCGTCGGCCGAGGCGACATGAGTCGCGGTGGGCTGATGCTGCGCTCGGCGGCGTCAGGCGAGCAGCTGGCCTACGTCCCGGTCGCCGGCGCCATCCGCCACGGACAGCGGCCGGCCAAATTGGATCCCAAAACCCGAGTGCCCTACCGTCGGCCCGCTCTTTAGGCGGGCCGACAATGCCTCGTGCCACCGACCGTCTCGATCCCGCCCTCCGGCTCCGCGACCCTCAGCGTTGACGGCAAAGAAGTCCGCCTGACGAACCTCGACAAGGTGTTCTGGTCGCAGGAAAAAATCACCAAGGGTCAGCTGATCCAGTACTACGCAGACGTCTCACCGTTCCTCCTCCCCCACATCCGCGATCGCGCGATGGTGATGAAGCGTTACCCGCACGGGGCGGCGGGGGAGTTCTTCTTCATGAAACGCGCGCCGCTACCGCGGCCGGCCTGGATCCGTACGTGCACCATTTCTCACGATTCCGGGAACGTCATCGATTTCCCCGTGATCGACGATCTGCCGTCGTTGCTGTGGGTCATCAACCTGGGCTGCATCGATCTCAATCAGTGGTACGCGAAATGCGACGACGTCGATCGGCCCGACTATGTGCACTTCGATCTCGATCCCGGTCCCGGTGCGGAGTGGAGCGCAGTGCTCGAGAGCGGGCTCATCGTTCGGGACGCTCTTGAATCGCTGGCGATGCCAGCGTTCGTGAAGACGACCGGCTCACGCGGACTGCACGTCTACGTCCCAATCATCCGCGGTCCTGATCAAAAAGATGTCTGGACGTTTGCCAAGGCGCTGGCGGTTGAACTGGCTGCGCGCAATCCCTCACTCATGACCGCCGAATACAAAGTGGCCAAGCGCCCGAAAGGGCGGGTCCTGGTGGATTACAACCAGAACGCTTGGGGGCGGACGCTGGCCTCCATCTATTCCGTGCGTCCACGGCCCCTTGCGCCGGTTTCGACACCTGTGACGTGGCGTGAGGTGGAAAAGGGAGTGCGCATCGAAGATTTCCGCCTCGACAATGTTCGACAGCGCTTTGCGAAAGTCGGAGACCTGTGGAAACCCCTGCTGCAGGTGCGCGGCCGCGTCAACCTCGAGAAGCTTCTCCGCTCGCTTGCCACTCCTGGGGAGTCACCGAAACAGAGGTCAAGGGGCGAGCCAACAGGAGATCAGAAGACCAAGAGACCAAAATAATCTCTTAATCCTCTGATCTCCTGTCTCAATACTCCTAATCTCAAGTTCCTGTCCGACTCAGCGAGCGGCGAGTATGGCGACGGGAACGGTTTCGAACAGCTCGCCGACCGGAATCCACGACTCTGCATCCGCGACGGTCGATTGGATCCCGGCGCCGGTCAGCACGTGTTGAAACGTGCGTCCGGCGAGCTCTGGCGGCAGCAGGATTCGTGACGTCTTCCAACAACTATTCCCCACGGGCAGGAATTCCGGATCGGCACTGAGCGTCGCGCAAAGGCGCGGCGCGGCGAAAATGACGGCGTCATTACCGCGAACGCGCGCAAATGCCACGGCCCCAGCCGATATCGTGATGTCAGTCTCGAGCGGCATGTATCGACCCTCGAGAAAGAGCGACGGATCGTTACGCCGCAGGCGCAGGCCGGCAGCGACGGTCAGCAGCTTGATGCGCCCGTCTTCCCACGAGCGCAGCCACTCGCCCAGCTCTCGCGCCCGTTCCTGCGGCTCCTTCTGCAGCAAGGCATCCACCTCGTCGAGCAGGCGTTGCCGTTGGGTGAAGTCGACCGGACGTCGATTGTCGGGATCCACCAGGCTGAGGTCCCACAGCTCGGTGCCCTGATAGAAATCAGGAACGCCCGGTGATCCAAGCTTGAGTACCGTCTGGGCCAGCGAGTTCACCATCCCGACCACGGCAATCCGGCGCTGAAACGGCAGCATTACCGGAAGGAATCGCCCCGCCCCCCGACCGCTCAGCACATGCTGGACGAACAAGTTGAGCGCGTTCTCGTAGGGCTCGTGCGGATTCAGCCAGCTCGTATGAGTTTTGGATTCCCTCACGGATTTCAGCATGTAGCGCTGCATGCGTTCGATGAAGTCGGCGGGCGCCTCGGTCGCGTCGGCCGCCACCTCCGCCGGCCATGCGCCAATCACCGCCTGATAGAAGCGGTACTCGTCGTTGCGATCCGGCGCGGCTTCGCCGTCGACATTGGTCCGGTAGGTCTTCGTGATGCGCATCCACATGGCGGCTTCGCGAGCCCATTCGTGCGGCAGTTCCGAAAGGACGTTCAATCGCGCGCGGACGTCTTCACCAAGCTTGGTGTCGTGCGTCGAGGTCGACAGCATTTCGAATGGCCACTGCTTCTGTCGCTTGTCGTTCGCGTTGTGGAACTCCGCGACGGATCGGCCGAACCGCGATGGATCGCCTCCGACTTCGTTGAGTGACAGCACGACGTTGTAGCGATAGAACGCCGTGTCCTCGAGCCCTTTTGCCTGCACCGGCCCGGTGTACTGTTGAAATTTCATCGTAAACCGCAGCCGTTCGTGCGCCTCTTCCGCTGTGGCGGCTGGATAGCCGTCACGACGGTCGTCCGGCCGCGGATCCGCCTCGAGATCGCGAGGCAGCAGCACCTCGCGGAAAAAGTCGAAGAGCAATGCCTCCATCGCCGGATTGCGGCGGCGCGCACGCGCGATCGCTCGTTCGACGACGGCCCGGTCTTCGGGTGACCAGCCGCGCTCGTCCTCGTAGGTTCGGTACACCGGAAAACAGGCCACGACTTCGGTGATGACCTCGCGCATGCTCTCCAGCGTGAAATCCCTGGACTTCCGATTGCTTTCGCCGATCCGGTCCAGGATGTGCGCCAGGACGTTCAGCTCGCTGGCCATGGCCGTGGCCATGATCAGCCGTTTGCTCGCGTAGAGCACATCGTCGAACGAGTCTTCGCAGCCGGTCAGCCGGCTGTAAATGCGCCGCATGCGCTTGGCTTTCACCGACGAGACGAAGATGCCATTCAGGTCGTTGAGGTAGTTGTAGCCGGTCGTCCCGTCGACGGCCCAGCACGATGGGAGGCGCTCGCCGGTGGAGAGAATCTTCTCGGCGACGACGTAAATCGCAGGCTGATCGGCCTCGCTGCCTGAGTGACCGCCGCCGTTCGTCCGCGCCGCCAGGCCCTGGAGATCCTGGAAGTATCGGGCCGGGTCGAAGAGCCCGTCCGGGTGATCGATGCGCACGCCGGTCACTTTCCCCTGGTGGATCAATTCGCCAAGCAGCCGGTGCGTCGTCTCGAATACTTCGCGAACCTCGACGCGGATGCCGGCCAGGGTGTTCACGTCGAAGAATCGTCTGTAGTTGATCTCGTGCAGCGCGGCCCGCCAATACGCGAGGCGATACGGCTGCATTTCGAGAAGGCTGTGCAGGTTGTCGAAGCTCTCGGCACGCCCGGGTTCGCCGTTGAAGCGCTGGACGGCTTCGTCGATGCGCCGCCGGACCGCCTCCGACTCCGCCGCCAGCCGGGCGAGACGGCCGCGCGCCACTTCCTTCTCGCGATGACTTTCCGCTGCGCGCCCGCGATCGGCTTCGGTGTAGGGGGCGATGTTCTCGAGGGACGTGATGATGCTCAGGAACTCGTTGAGCTGCGGATGGTCAGTACCTAGATCCGCGGCGAGAGGCTCGACGGCGGAACGGTACACCTGCGGTGCCTCACGGGCATAGATGGGCAGCTCCTGCTCGAAGTAGCGAACGAACAGCGCGCCATCACGAAAAATGAGGTGCAGCTCTCCGTGTTCGAGCACCCTTCCATACTGATCCCCCAGGATTGGCAGCAGCAGCTTGGCGCGGAGCTCCGGTTTGACCGGCGTCCAATCGACGTCGAAGAATCCAGCCGCTGCAGCGCTCGGCCCGTTCTCGAGAAGATCGCGCCACCATGGATTCACGCACGTGCCGATGCCCATGTGGTTGGGCACGAAGTCCACGATATGACCGAGCCCGTGGGCGGCGATTGCCGAGGTGAATGCGTCGTGCGCCTCGGCGCCGCCAACCTCGGGATTGATCTCGTTGTGGTTGCAGATGTCGTAACCGTGCGTGCTTCCCGGTTCGGCTGTGAAATACGGCGACGTGTACACGTCGTCCACGCCGAGCCGGGCGAGATAGGGCACGACGTCGCGGGCAGCGGTCAGCGGAAAATCCCGATGCACCTGCAGGCGATACGTGCTGGTCGGAATGCGGCGCGGCATGTTCACGCGTGAGCTCGCAGCACGACGGCGCCTGGCCTCCGGAAGTCCATGCTCGACATCGTGACCTCCGGCGGATCGGGATCCGGCGCGAACTCTGAATCTTCGGTCGTGAGGACGGTCTCCAGTGTCGAGGCGCGCCCGAGCGCGGAATCGAGAGGCACAGCGCCGTGGCCGCGCAGCCGCGCGACGATGAGGAAGCATTCCGACGCGAGCCGACGGCGCATCAACACCGTATCGGGCCCGATTGCCCAGGCTTCTCCTTCGCACCGGTCGCTGGCCTGCAGGGCGGGATGTGCGTCACGCAACGCGAGGAGGCGCTTGTGCAGCGCGAGCGTCGACGCGTGCGGCTGACGAGCGAGCTCATCCCACGGCAGCTTGCTCGACTCGAATGTCCGGATGGCTTGTGGGTCTGGAATACGCTCGCGGGCGGCTGGATCGCTGAACTCCGGGAAATCCTTGAACTCGTACCGCCGGCCTTCGGTGACTGCGACGCCGAGCCCCGGTTCGAGATCGGTGAAATATTGAAATGGACTGCTGGCGGCCCACTCCTGACCCATGAACAGCAGCGGCGTCATCGGGACCGTGAGCAGGAGGACACTCGCCGCCCGCCAGGTTGCCAGGTCCACCTGATGGTGCAGGCGTTCGCCTCTGGCGCGATTTCCTATCTGGTCGTGGTTCTGGATGCAGACGACCGATTGCTGCATCAGCACGCGCGACGCGTCACTGCCGCGCGGCAGATTGGTGCGACGTGATGACTGGCCGGTATACAGCCATCCCTGACGGATCGTGTCCGCCAGCTCCGCTGCCGTGCCCTCGTAGTCCTGGTAGTAGCCGCGGGAATCCCCGGCTACGAGCCGGCGGATGATGTGATGGAAATCATCGGCCCAGACGCCATCGAGTCCCCAGCCACCTTCCTGAGGCGCATGCAGCATCGCTGCGAGGTTGCGATGATCTTCGGCGTGCAGTGTGATTGGCCATGCCGCTTCCCGACGGACGTCAGCGGCAAGCTCCGCGACCAACGTCACTGGGCCGTCATCGACCAGCGCGTGCGTCGCATCGAGCCGCAGTCCGTCGACGTGGTACTCGCGAATCCAATGCTTCGCGTTGTCGAGAATGAATCGACGGACAAGGCCCGACCCGCAATCATCGAGGTTGATCGCGCTGCCCCAGGCCGTGGCGTGTCGCGTGGTGACGTAATTCGGATTGAACTGCGTGATGTACGCGCCCTCCGGTCCGAGATGGTTGTAGACCACGTCGAGCATCACGCTCAGCCCCAGGGCGTGGGAATCGTCGACCAGTGCGCGCAAGTCGTCCGGGTGACCATAGGCGTGCGCAGGCGCGAACAGGCAGACACCGTCGTAGCCCCAGTTGCGCGAGCCGGCGAAGTCTGCGACCGGCATCAGTTCGACCGTGGTCACACCGAGATCGGCGAGGTAGGGGAGACGGCGGCGTGCCGCGTCGAAGGTGCCTTCCGCTGTGAACGTCCCGACGTGGAGTTCGTAGAGAACCTGCTCTCGGGCGTGACGGCCCCGCCAGTTTCCGTCACGCCACCGGTATGAATCTGGCGCGATGACTTGCGATGGGCCGTGCACACCATCCGGCTGATGACGCGACGCTGGATCGGGACGCAGATCTCCGCCGTCGAGTCTGTAGGCGTAACGATCGCCGGCTCGCGCACCGGCGATGTAGGTCTCGTAAGCCCCCTCACCTGCCGGCTGCAAGAGATAGGAGCCGGCTCGCGCACCCGACTGAAGGACAAGCTCAACCCTTCGCTGCGGTCGAACCGCGGTGGCCGCGACCATGACGCGGAACCGTACGCCCTCTCTCTCTGGGAGAGCACCGAAAAACGCAGACGTCATTCCGACTGTTTAAGCTCGAGTAGTCCTCTTAAGGGGATTCGGACCCAGTCCGGGCGATTGTTCAGCTCGTAAGTCAGCTCGTAAAGCGCTTTATCGATGACGAATAACCTCAGCAGTGCGTCCCGCTGAGTCGGCTCCGTCGGTACGAACAACGCCTGGGCCGCTGTGTCGAAGTAACCCCGCAGAAACGAGGCTCCCGCCCACGTCTGCCAGAGTCGTGCCCACGCCTCGAGGCGAGCGTATTCCGACGGCCGGGATGCGGTGTGCGCGAACAAACCGGCATACGCGGCATAGCTGAACGAGCGCAGCATGCCGGCCACATCCTTCATCGGCGATTGCTTCTGGCGGCGGGCGGCGAGCGGCCGTGCCGGCTCGCCTTCGAAGTCGAGGATGTAAAAATCACCCTCGGACCAGAGCACCTGCCCGAGGTGATAGTCACCGTGGATGCGGATCTTCGAAGCCGTGAATTCGAGGGTCGGAGCGCGGCGGATGGCGTCCAGCAATGGACCGCGGGCGCGCAGGAGCTCTTTCGCTTCGGCAGCAATCTCCTCGCTCACCGACAGTCGACCCGCCTTCTTACCGCGGGCGGATCGATCGACGGTGGCCTGCAGCGCCTCCATCGCCTGTTGCACCTGGGCGGTGGCCTCCGCGCTCACCGCCACGAGGTCCTCCTTCGTGAACGGTTCCGGAGCAAAAGCCGCATCGCGCGCATCGCTTGCAAGTGCCAGATGCAACTCGCCGGTGCGGCGGCCGAGCGTGAGCGCAGTTTCGAGGTAGCCAGTCATCAGCTCGACGACGGCCAGCGGCGGCTTGGCGGCAATCATGTCCGCGAACGTTTTCGGCAGCGACTCGCGCGGCGTGTGCCGTCCCTCGATCCGATCGTAGAACCGGCTCAGTTCCTCGGTTGCATGGCGCCAGCCGTCCGCCTGGCTCTCGACGAGCTGCTGCATCATCGCGACGGTCGTCGGTTCTTCGGCCGGGAAGTGAAAGTGGATGTCGCCGGCGACGCCGGGCACTCTCGAAAAGCGCCGCTGCTCGGTGAGGTAGCGTCCGATCTCGTAGTCGGGATTGACTCCCGGTTCGAGCCGCCGGAACAGCTTCACGATCAGCCGGTCGCCGTAGATGATCGACGTGTTGCTCTGTTCGGCCGATCCGTGAGTGATGCGCAGCGTGCCCTGGCCTCGATAACTGCTGAAGAGCGACGTCTGCTGCGCCCGCATCCGGCCGCGTTTCATCGTCGTCTCTTCCTGCCGATCCATGGCTTCGAGGATGGTTTCCGCGAACCGGGTGTCGAGGCTGGCATCGAAGAGGACGCCTTTCTTCGCGCCTGTGACCCGCGCCAGGACGGTTTGTGGCGACCGCGCTTCGACGTCGCTTCCATCAGACGCCGCGGAGATGGCCAGCGGCAGGAAATAGTGCTCGCGGTCACCCTTCTTGAAGTCCACCTCCACCACGGTCAGGAAGAGCGGCTGCGGACCGCGGCGGAGCAGGCCCCAATCGACGAAACGCGACGCGCGCGGCTCGCGCGCCTTGCCGCCGAACCATCGCTGGCGCTGCAGGAACGGCGTCAGCAGATCGCGCTCGATGAGCGTCCGCACGTTGCCCTCGAGCACCGTGTCCCAGGCGGCACCCACGAACAGCGCCGGCATCTCGGCGAGGCCGGGGACGCTTTCCTGGACCACACGCGCCGCGATCGGCGAAGGCGCCTGCTGGAGTCGAAACCAGTAGAACGAATAGCCGGGCAGCGTCAGGAAGTACGGCAAGTCGCCGATGCGAGGAAATTCCGTGAGACCGAGCATTTCGACCGGCGTCATTCCCTTGAAGCGCGACAGATCGAGCTCGACCGGCTGCACGGTCCGCGCCAGGTTCGCCACGCACATCACGACCTCGTCGCCGAGCGCGCGCACGAAGGCGAGGACCTTACGGTTCGTGGCGGGCAGGAACTCGAGCGAGCCGCGGCCGAAGACCGTGAATTGCTTGCGCAGGCCGATCATGCGCTTCATCCAGTTCAGCAGCGAGAAGGGTGCGCGCTCCTGGGCTTCGACGTTGATGGCCTGATAGCCGTAGACCGGATCCATGATCGGTGGCGCATAGAGCTGCGCTGGGTCCGCGCGCGAGAAGCCGCCGTTGCGGTCGCCGGTCCACTGCATCGGCGTGCGCACGCCGTTGCGATCGCCGAGATAGATGTTGTCGCCCATGCCGATCTCGTCGCCGTAATAGAGCACCGGCGTGCCCGGCATCGAGAACAGCAGGCCGTTGAGGAGCTCGATGCGGCGCCGGCTGTTCTCGAGGAGCGGCGCGAGCCGGCGGCGGATGCCGACGTTGATCCGCATCTGCGGGTCGGCGGCATACGACTGATACATGTAGTCGCGCTCTTCGTCCGTCACCATCTCGAGCGTGAGCTCGTCGTGGTTGCGCAGGAACATCGCCCACTGGCAGTTGTCGGGGATGTCGGGCGTCTGGCGCAGGATTTCGACGATCGGGTGCCGATCTTCCTGCCGCACGGCCATGAACATCCGCGGCATCAGAGGGAAGTGGAACGCCATGTGGCATTCGTCACCGTCCCCGTAGTACGGACGTACGTCGGCCGGCCACTGGTTCGCTTCCGCGAGCAACATGCGTCCCTTGTAGCGAATGTCGAGGGCGCGTCGGATTTTCTTCAGAACCTCGTGTGTTTCCGGCAGGTTCTCGCAGATCGTGCCTTCACGCTCGATCAAGTACGGCACGGCGTCGAGGCGCAGTCCGTCCACGCCGCGGTCGAGCCAGAACTGCATGACCCTGACTACCGCCGCCAGCACACGGGGATTGTCGAAATTGAGATCCGGTTGATGATGGAAGAACCGGTGCCAGTAATACGCTTTGGCGAGATCGTCCCAACTCCAGTTGGAGGTTTCGCTATCGGTGAAGATGATCCGCACGCCCTCGTATTTCCGGTTCGTATCGCTCCACACGTAGAAGTCGCGTTCCGGTGATCCCGCCGGCGCCCGCCGCGCCGCCTGGAACCACGGATGCTGGTCGGAGGTGTGGTTGATGACGAGCTCGGTGATGACGCGGATGCCGCGGCGATGCGCTTCCGCCACCAGCCGGTCGAAGTCGTCCAGCGTACCGTAGCTGGGGTGGATGTTCTCGTAATCGGCGATGTCGTATCCGTCGTCGCGGAGCGGTGACGGATAGAAGGGGAGGAGCCAGAGGGCATTGATTCCAAGTCCCTGCAGGTACTCGAGCTTCTGTGAGAGGCCCGTGAAATCGCCGACGCCGTCGTTCGTGCTGTCGAAAAACGCGCGCACGTGCGCCTGATAGATAACGGCGTCCTTGTACCAGAGCGGGTCTTCGGGATTGGTCGTGGTCATCGTCTTTTCGAGGTTATCTGCCGGAAAAGGGGACAGTCACCTTTTCGCGGAAAGGTGACTGTCCCCTTTTCCAGGGATCTGCACGTGAAGGATATGGCCGGCGCGTGCTTCCGGGTCGAGGCGCACATAGTTCCACTCGCCACGCCAGAAGTAACGCTCGTTCGATAGCAGATCCCGGACCTCGACTTGGCTCTCCGGCGAGAGTCCCCAGTCAATCAGCGGCAGCCGGATGAAGCCGTGCTGCATGTTGTGGGGATCGAGGTTGACGATCGTCAGGATCAGGTCGCTGCCATCGGGTGACTGCTTGCTGTAGCCAATCAGTTGTCGATTGTCGGTCTGGTGGAATCGCAGGCTGCGATCGAACTGCAGCGCCGCATGCTCATGCCGGATCTCGTTCACCCGGCGGATCAGTTCGGCCAGACTGTGGCCGCCATCGAAATCGCGCGGTTTGATCTGATACTTCTCCGAGTCGAGATACTCTTCGCTCCCTGGTTTGACCGGCACGTTCTCCGCGAGCTCGAATCCGCTGTAGATGCCGTAGCTCGCGCCGAGCGTGGCGGCCAGAATCAAACGCACCTGAAACGCTGGACGACCGCCGTGCTGCAGGTACTCATGCAGGATATCCGGCGTATTCGCGAACAGATTGGGGCGGAGGTATTCGCGAACGTCCGTCTGGGTGAGCTCCTCGAAGTATTCGGTGATCTCCTCTTTCGTATTCCTCCACGTGAAATACGTGTACGACTGTGAGAAGCCGCACTTTGCCAGGTAACGCATCACCTTCGGCCGCGTGAAGGCTTCGGACAGAAAGATCGTCTCCGGATGCCGGGTTCGGATGTCGGTCAGCGCCCATTCCCAGAAGCGGTATGGCTTGGTGTGCGGGTTGTCGACGCGGAATATCTTGACGCCGTGTCCAACCCAGAACTCGATGATTCGCTTCAGCTCGACCCAGAGCGATGGCCACGCCTCCGATTCGAAATTGATCGGATAGATGTCCTGATATTTCTTTGGCGGGTTTTCCGCGTACTTGATCGTGCCGTCCGGACGCTGTCGAAACCACTCCGGATGCTCGCGCACGTATGGATGATCCGGGGAAGCCTGGTAGGCGAGATCGAGAGCAATCTCGAGGTCGTGCGATCGGGCGGCTTCGACGAAGCGATCGAAGTCATCGATCGTGCCGAGTCCAGGTTCGATTGCGTCGTGTCCCCCCTCTTCCGATCCGATCGCCCAGGGACTGCCGGGATCGTTCGGACCCGCCTCGAGCGCATTGTTCCGACCTTTGCGGAAGCTGCGTCCGATCGGGTGAACCGGCGGCAGATAAAGCACGTCGAAGCCGAGCGAGGAGATGTAGGGCAGGAGCCTGGCCGCCTCGCCGAACGTCGCGCTGCGCCTGGGATCGGTTCCAGCCGACCGCGGAAACATCTCGTACCAGGCGCCGAAGCGGGCGCGCACCCGTTCGACCGTGACTTTCAACGAGCGGTGGTAGCGGGTAGCCAGGCTCCGATCCGGCCGCCGCACCATGGCGCTGCGCAGCGGCTCCGACAGTGCCCGCGCCACACGCGTCTCGACCGGCTCGGTCGCATCCTCCAGCGACGCGGCCGCCTCCTCGAGCAGGCCGCCATTGGTCTCGACGGTCCGTCGAACAATCGCGGCGCCCTCGAGCAGCTCGCTCGAGACCTCCTGGCCGGCGCCGAACTTTTTCGACAGCTCGTGCCGCCAGGTCGCGAATCGGTCCACCCAGGCTTCTATGGTGTATTCGTACTCGCCGAGCTCGGCCACCGTGAAGTGTGCGCGCCAGCGATCGTTGCCGACATCTTCCATTGCGACTTCGGACCAGTGCTCCTCGCCCGCCCGACGGGTCAACAACGCGGCGACAACGACATCGTGTCCATCGGCGTGCACGTCCGCCGAGACGACGACATCCTCGCCGACCGTACGTTTGATGGGAAACCGGCCGCAATCGATCTCCGGATGGACGGACTCGATGACGACGCGCCGCTGCAGCTGCGGATCGAGCGCGCTGGGCGGTGCGCTCGGTATCACGTCTGATTCTGCCGGTCGCTTTGCCATCGTCCGTCGCTTCAGTAGACCCCCATCGGTCCCCAATCGGCGCTGCGACGCTGATCGGTCTTGCGGCAGCTCAACCTCAGCACCGCCATCGAGCGTGAGCGCAGCTGATAGCGGTCCTGCGCCGCAAATCGCCGTGGCGGTCGCCAGGGGTCTGCGGTGTCGATGAGCGTCTCCCACCGTTCTTCCGCGTTCGCGACCGGCAGGACGAAGGAAACGGGAGTCTCGCCGGCGTTGAACAGCAGGGCCAGCGAGTCGCCGGTGATTCGTTCGCCACGCTCGTCCACTTCGCCGATGGCGTCGCCATTCAGCCGTACGCCGAGACAATGGACGTCGGGCGAGCTCCAGGTCGCATCGGTCATTTCACGGCCCGACGGATCCAGCCAGGTGATGTCGAAGACTTCGGCGCCGCGAATGCGCCTTCCCTGAAAGAACTTGCGCCTTCGCAGCACGGGGTGATCTTTCCAGATGCGAATCACGCGCCGGCTGAATTCCAGGAAGTCGCGGTCGGCGCGCGGCAGGATCCACGGCGTCCAGCTGATGTCGTTGTCCTGACAGTAGGCGTTGTTGTTGCCATGCTGGCTGCGTCCTACCTCGTCGCCGCCGCTGAGCATCGGCACGCCGACCGAGAGCATCAAGGTCGCCATGAGATTGCGTCGCTGCCGTTCGCGCAGCTCCAGGATGTCTCGATCGGTCGTCGGGCCTTCAACGCCGCAGTTCCAGCTCAGATTGTTGGGCTCGCCGTCGCCGTTGTTTTCGCCGTTGGCTTCGTTGTGCTTGTCGTTGTAGCTGACGAGATCGGCGAGGGAGAAGCCGTCGTGCGCGGTAATGAAATTGACGCTCGCGTACGGCCGTCGTCCGCTCTGCTCGTAGAGGTCGCTGCTCCCGGACAGGCGCGTCGCCAGCTCTGACACCACGCCGCCGTCGCCGCGCCAGAAGCGGCGGACGACGTCACGATACTTGCCGTTCCATTCGGTCCACTTCGTCGGAAAGTTACCGACCTGATAACCGCCCTCACCAAGATCCCAAGGTTCCGCGATCAACTTGACCTGCGAGAGGACGGGATCCTGATGAATGATGTCAAAGAACGCGCCGAGCTTGTCGACGGCATGCAACTCACGAGCCAGAGCGCTCGCCAAATCGAACCGGAACCCGTCGACGTGCATCTCGAGCACCCAGTAGCGCAGGCTGTCCATGATCAGCTGCAGCACGCGCGGACTGCGCATGTTCAGCGTGTTGCCGCAGCCCGTGAAGTCCTGGTAGAAGCGCGGATCGAATGGCTGAAGCCGGTAATAGGTTGCGTTGTCGATGCCCCGCAACGAGAGCGTCGGGCCCAGATGATTACCTTCGGCCGTGTGGTTGTAGACGACGTCGAGGATCACTTCGAGCCCCGCCGCGTGCAGCGCGCGCACCATCATCTTGAACTCGCGCACGCTGTCCATCGGCGAGCTGGACGAGGCGTAACGCAAGTCGGGCGCAAGGTACGCGAGCGTGTTGTAGCCCCAGTAATTTCGCAGACCGCTGCGTACCAGGTGCCATTCATCCATGTGGTGATGGACCGGCATGAGCTCGACCGCGGTTACCCCCAGCGACGTAAGATGCCGGAGCGCCGGCTCGGAGGCGAGACCAAGGTAGGTGCCCCGCAAGTGTTCCGGTATCGCCTGGTTGAGTTGCGTGAAGCCTCGGACGTGCAGCTCGTAAATCAGTGTCTCGTGCCACGGGGTGCGCAGCGGCCGATCGTCACCCCAGGTGAACGCTGTGTCGACTACGGCACAGAGCGGAGCGAACGATGCGCTGTCGCGATCGTCGAAGGTCGTGTCATCCGTGCCCGGTCGAAAACCGAAGAGCGAGTCGTCCCAGCGGACCGAACGGCCGACGACCTTCGCGTAGGGATCCATGACGAGCTTGTGGGGGTTGAATCGATGACCGGCGTGCGGCGCGTAAGGACCGTGCACGCGATAGCCGTAGAGTTGCCCGGGATGGACGTCGGGCAGGTAGCCGTGCCAGACCATGTCGGTCTGCTCGGGCAGAGGGATGGTCAGGGATTCGACCTCGGCGTCGACCGAGTCGAAGAGGCACAGCTCCACGCGGGTCGCGTGCTCGGAAAAAATCGCGAAATTGACCCCGACGCCGTCCCAGGTTGCGCCGAGGGGATAGGGAGTACCAGGCCAGACGCGCAGTTGATTCGTTGCCACAGCTGACCTAGGTACCACGGCTGCCACACGCGCTGCAATCCTCCATGGTGAAATAGAGTCGATTGCCGCCCAGATCCCCGTTACCGCCGACGCCCGAGACGCTCGACGCCCTGCGCCGGTACGCCGTGCTCCTCGACAGCCAGTTTCGGGTCCCTGGCACGAACATCCGCTTCGGTCTCGACGCCATCATCGGTCTGATCCCAGGGATCGGCGACATCTCGACGCCGGTGTTTGCGGCGCTCCTGCTGCTTCAGGGAGTGCGGATGCGGCTGCCGATCGTCGTTCAGGCCAGGATGGTGCTGAACGCCGCCATCGACATGCTGTTCGGCTTCGTGCCGATTCTCGGCGATCTGGTCGATATCGGCTTCAAGGCAAATCTGCGCAACCTGGCACTCCTCGAGCGTCACGCCCGCCGCGACGTGCCGCCGTCGCGATCCGACTACATCTTCGTGATTCTGTGCGTGATTGTGTTGACGTTCGTGGCCCTATCGCCCTTCGCGGTGCTGGTGTGGTTGCTGTCATCGCGGAGGCTGATCTGAGTGATGACTTCGGCCGAGGCCATGCGCCAACAACAGGAGTTCAGTGCTCAGGAGTTGCTCGTGTGTAGCCCGAAGAGTATCGACACAGGATCTTTAAGAAGAAATCTCCTGATCTCCTTATCTGCTGTTTGATCCTCGTGATCTCGGGCCGGGAAACTACTCCCCAAGCAACTCACCCACGGGCTGCAGATCCTCGATCCGATCGCAAACCGCCTTGAGTGCCATCAGCATGGGGACGGCCAGGATTGTGCCCATGACGCCCCAGACCCAGCTCCAGAACAACAGTCCCACGAAAATCGCCACGGGGTTCATCTGTGCGGCACGTCCCATCAGGGTCGGCGTCAGCAGCCATCCCTCGAGGCTCGTGATCGCCAGCGCCGCCGCACACACGTAGCCGGTCCTGAGGAGATCGTCGAACTGCATGAAGGCGACGACACCGAGCGCGGAAGTGACGACGAGAGGACCGAGATACGGAATCGAGTTGAAGATGCCGGCCAGCAGGCCCCAGACGACGAATTGCTGGACGCCGAACCACCAGAGCACGAGTGACGTGGCGACGGCGACC
Organism: uncultured Acidobacteriota bacterium; assembly: GCA_963804245.1. Lineage (GTDB taxonomy): Bacteria > Acidobacteriota > Vicinamibacteria > Vicinamibacterales > 2-12-FULL-66-21 > CAWDPQ01. The sequence goes on along the minus strand of CAWDPQ010000020.1, from coordinate 353,236 downwards.
GCGGCGCTGGTGATCACCTGCACGCGCAGGAATCCGCTGATCTGCTTGTTGATCTCGTCCATGATCTGGACCGTGATCTTTTTCCGTGTGAGCGTCGGTCCGGCGATCTTCACGAGCTTTCGCTTGAACAGGTCGCCGGTCACGAGGAGGAAGAACACCAGGAACAGCACCATCGCGACCTGCCCCAGGAAGGCCACAACGCCCACTCCCCCGGTCCACAGATAATCGGTGGCCGCGAACGCCGGCTGGACGATCTGTACCCGCGTCACTCCCTTCGCCACGGGTCGTGGATCGGACGCCTGCTCCGCCGCTCGCTCGACTTCCTTTGCCGCCGCCTGCACCTTCTCGAAGGCGCCCTCGGGTGCTCCCTTGGGCTCCATACGCTCGGCGAGCCGACGCGCGGCGCGGGGGACGTTCTCGACGATGGCCATCGCTTCGTCGGTGAGCGTATAGACCGCGAGGCCGAGTCCACCGCACAGCAGCGTGATGACGAGAATCGATCCCAGAAACCGTGGCAGACCGTGTTTGTGCATCGACGTGACGGCGGGTCCGAGCACGTAACTGATGAGCACGGCAACGACGACGGGAATGAGAACCGTCTGCGCGAATTGCAGCATCAGGATGGTGCCGATCACGGCGAGGACCACGATCGCCAGGCCCTTGTAGTCCTCCGGTCCATCGGCGATCAGCGTGTCGGCGGGCGCGCGCTCCTCGTCGGTTGGCTCTTCGGAAGCGGAAGGAAGGACCGTAGGCTTTTCTGAGTCGGCCATGCAGGCGTCGGGCGGAATTGTACCGCAGTGCTAGCATCCTTCGCGGTGCTCGTTTCCGAATTCGACTTCGATTTGCCAGCACAGCTCATCGCGCAGACGCCGCCTGCGCGCGGCGCGTCGCGCCTGATGGTGCTGAATCGTCTCGACGCCAGGACCGAGCACAGCCGCTTCAGCGATCTGCCCGACCTCCTGCGGGCCGGCGATCTGCTCGTGGCCAACAACACCAGAGTATTTGCGGCGCGGCTTCTCGGGCGCAGAGTGGATTCCGGCGGGATGGTCGAATGTCTCCTGCTCGGACGAGCTGAACAGGATCAGCTGTGGCACGCTCTCATGCACCCCGGTCAGAAGCTGCGCGAAGGTGCTCGCGTGCGGTTCGAAGGACACGCTGGTGCGCTCGTCGCCGAGGTCATCGAGCGGAAGTTTTTCGGGAGACGCCTGATCCGACTCTGGGCCGAGCCGGCTGGCGCCAGCGTCGACGCGCTCGTCGACGCGCTCGGTCACGTTCCGCTGCCGCCGTACATCAAACGCCCGGATACTGCCGTGGACCGCGAGCGCTATCAGACCGTTTACGCGTCGGTGAAAGGGTCGGTCGCCGCACCCACAGCCGGACTGCACTTCACGGATCAGTTGTTGGACGCGCTCGCCGGCCGTGGCGTTGAGCGTTCCGAGATCACGCTTCACGTCGGCTACGGCACGTTCAAGCCAGTGCGCTCGGAGACCGTTGAGGAGCATCAGGTCGATTCCGAGCGATACGAGATCGCCGCCTCCGCCGCGGAGGCCATCAACCGCGCACGCGCCGAGCGGCGCCGCGTGGTTGCCGTCGGCACGACGACGACGCGAGCGCTCGAGCACGCGGCGCTGCGTGGTGGTGGAACGATCGCCACCGGCACGGCCGACGCGGACACGTTCATCTTTCCGGGGTTTCGTTTTCAGATTGTCGATGCGCTCATCACCAACTTTCATCTGCCCCGGTCGTCGTTGCTGATGCTGGTCTCCGCATTTGCCGGCACCGCGTCCGTGCTGGAGGCCTACCGCGAGGCGGTCGCGCACGAATATCGCTTCTACAGCTACGGCGATGCGATGCTGATCGTGTAATCTGCGTGGGCGTCAGACTTCGAGGTCAGAAGGATCGAACAGGAGATCAAGAGATCAGGAGACAAAAAATGTTTCTCCTCATCTCCTCCTGTTGAAACTCTCCTGATCTCGATCTGACCCCAACGTTCAGATGCGGTCGAAGGTCATTTTCGTCCTGGCGTTCACCGCAATCATGATCGCGTGGGCCACGCACATCCGGCAGCGCTCGGCCTCTCTGCAGCCAGCCGTTCCGAGCGAAACGCTCACGGTGAAAGTACCGTTCTGAATTTCGACCCGGTGATCGCCGAGGCCGGCAACCGTCGGTTGCACGACGTCCTCGAGTGGCACGACCCGCGCCGTCTGGCCGATGACTACATCACGGACGTCGCCGCGGCGAGCCATGCGTTCGTGCGCTACGAGATCGTCGACTGGCGTGATATCGACGCGTTTCATCGCAAGGCCGACGGATTTCTCTATACGGCCGCGGAGTACCTGAGAAACTATCGCTCGGGCTCCGGCTGGCACCAGCCGGATATCGCCGACTACCGGCAGACCATTCTCGAGCACGACATCCTGCCCCGACTCGCGCGCCACGAGATCGACGAAGTCTGGTTCTTGGGTGGACCGTATTTCGGGTACTACGAGTCGGCGATGGCCGGGCCGGGTGCGTTCGACATCAACGGCGGAGTCTTCGACGATGTGCCCGCGACCAGGGCTTTCGCGATCATGGGCTTCAACTACGAGCGTGGCGTGGCCGAGATGCTCGAAGACCTCTGTCACCGCGTCGAAGCGACGCTGACCCGTATTTATGGCGGATGGCGCGCGGACGTGCTCAACCACTCCTGGGCGCAATTTGCCGCCAACCAGTCTCAATCCGGAACCGCGGCCGTGGGCACGTGCCACTGGCCGCCGAATGCGACAGCCGAATACGACGTCGCCAACGCGCGGACGGTCGCGAGCACGGCGGACGATTGGCTTTCGTATCCGCAGCTGGCTGGCCGCCGGGAGCCGGTGAATCGCGAGACCTGGGGCGGCCCCGACTACGCGCGTAACTACTTCCGCTGGTGGTTCGCCCACCTGTCGCGCGCCGCAGGAACCGGCAGCGACGGCCGTGAGCACAACTGGTGGAAGTACGTCTTCGACTTCAACCGCTATGACGAGCGCGGCGCACCGAAGCGGTAAATTTTCGACCTGCTGCGTTACACTCCCGCCGTGAGCTTTCCGTACGAAGAATTCGACGTCGAGGGAGTCCGGACCTACCCGCTGGCCACCCGGAAGAGCAAGTCGAACGCCACGGATTTCGCCCGACCGTACGCGCAAGGTTCGGGGATGTCGGCGTGGGTCGACAGCCTGCCAGACATCCTGGCGGCCGCCGACTTCAAGGCGGTGCTGGAGGCGATACTCCGCGCGCGCCGTGACGACCGGGGTTTGCTCTGGGGTATCGGCGCCCACGTCATCAAGACCGGTCTCTCGCCCGTCATCATCGACCTGATGACACGCGGCTACGTTTCGGCGGTTGCCACCAACGGCGCCGGCGTCATCCACGACTTCGAGCTCGCCCTGTGTGGGGCGACCTCCGAGGAGGTCGATGAAGCGCTCGGGCCGGGCCGCTTTGGCATGGCGGAGGAAACCGGGCGCCAGCTCAATGCCGCCATCAACGAAGGCGTGGCGCGCGGCCTGGGCATCGGACAGGCTGTTGGCGCGTGGCTGCGCAACGTCGCCCCGGCCTTCGAGCGTTTGAGTCTGCTTGCCTCCGCGCACAGGATGGGCGTCCCCGTTACCGTGCACATCGGCATCGGCACGGATGTCATCCACATGCATCCCGATGCGTCCGGTGCCGCACTCGGCGAAGGCAGCCTGCGTGACTTCCGCTACCTCGTCTCGAACGTGGCTCGGCTCGGCGGTGGCATCTACCTGAACTGCGGATCGGCCGTCGTCCTGCCGGAAGTGTTCCTCAAGGCTGTCGCCCTTGCCCGCAACAAGGGGGTCACGCTCGACGGGCTCACGACGGTCAACATGGATTTCGTCCGGCTCTATCGTCCGCAAACCAACGTCGTGCAGCGTCCGGTCGCCGGCATCGGCAAGGGTTATTCGCTCGTCGGCCACCACGAAATCCTGATTCCGCTGCTGGCAGCGGCTCTGGTGGACAAGGGACCCTCGGGTCCGCCATGTTAAAATGACCGTTTCCTGCCGGTGTAGCTCAGTTGGTTAGAGCACGCGGCTCATATCCGCGTTGTCCGGGGTTCAAGTCCCTGCACCGGCACCAATCTCAAAGAAGGAAGAAATAAGAAGGAAGAAGGAAGAAGGTTGAGTAAAGACCCGTCCTTCCTCCTTCCTTCGTCATCCTTAGACATGGATCTTTTGTCCCGTGTGCTGCGCACCGTCCGGATGCATCGGATGGTTTCGCATGGCGGTCGTGTGCTCGTGGCGCTGTCGGGCGGTGCGGACTCGATCGCGATGCTGCACCTGCTGCGCGAGCTCGAGACGACGGGTGTGCTGACGATTGCCGGCGTGGCGCACTTCAACCACAGGCTGCGGGGCGCGGCGGCGGACGCCGACGAACGCTTCTGCCGCGACGTGGCCGCGTCGCTCGACTTGCCGATCGAGGCTGACAGCACCGACGTGCGAGGCCTGGCTGCTGCCGAAGGCCGGTCCCTCGAGGATGCTGCACGCACCGCGCGCTACGCGTTTCTCGAGGCGGCCGCCGATCGTCTGGAAGCCGAGGCGATTGCCGTAGGGCACAGCGTGGAGGATCAAGCCGAAACGTTTCTGCTGAGGCTGCTCCGCGGCGCCGGTCCTCGCGGCCTCGCCGGAATCAGGCCGCGGACCGGACGCGTCGTCCGGCCGCTCATCGAGATTTCACGCCAGGAGCTGCGCCATTACGTGCAGGAACGGCAGCTCGCGTTTCGCGAGGACGAGAGCAACGCCGACCTGAGCATTGCGCGAAATGCCGTGCGTCACCGCTTACTGCCGCTTCTACAGGCGTTTTCCCCGTCGGTTGCGGATGTGCTCGCACGTGAGGCCGACATCGCGCGCGAGGATGAAGACTTTCTGTGCCAGACTGCAATCGATCTGGCGTCATCCATCGTCTTAGATACTAAGCACGGCATCGAGGTGGAGATTGATAGCGTCCGGCTGTTGCACCCGGCGCTGGCCTCCCGGGTTGTTCGAGAGGCGCTGGACCGTGCGGCACCAGGACAGTTCTTCGGCCGCGACCACATCAGGTCAACACTGACGCTGATGGACGCGCCGGTGAACGGCGCGGGTGCCGCGCTCAGTCTGCCGGGCTTGTCTGTGCGTCGGGAAGGCGGCCGACTGGTCTTTGGAGGCTCCCGTCTGGAGCCTTTTTCGAACTCTTTCCAGTTTCCGCTGTCTATACCTGGTGAGGTCGCATTGCCGGGGTGGACTGTTTCCGCACAGGCCGAGAGTGAGAAGGGCGACCGGAGCTTCAGCGCCGCGGCGGTATCCGTGGCGGCGGTCATGAAACTGCCGCTGGTCGTGCGCAGCCGGAAACCCGGCGACCGCTTCCGCCCCCTGGGCATGGGCGGCCAGGGCCGAAAGCTGCAGGATTTCCTGGTAGACCGTAAGGTGTCACGAAGTGAGCGTGACACCCTACCGCTCGTGGTCGATTCGGACGACAGAATTGTGTGGGTTGTGGGGCAATCGGTAGCCGAGGATTTTCGAGTGACCGACACCTCGCAAGGCGTGATACTCTTGAAAGCAAAGCGGTTAGGAGGCGAAGGTTGAACTCGACCCTCAAGAGCCTGTTGTTCTGGATGGTCCTTGTCGTCATTGGGGTTCTCATCTGGAACTTCTCCACCACCTTCCAGCGTGGGCCGTCTCCGATTGCCTTCACGACTTTCCTGGGTCACGTAGAGAAGAACCAAGTCATCGCCGTCACCATCACGGGTAACGAGATCACTGGTGAGCTTTCGAGCGACACGGGCAACGGCAAGGAGCAGTTCCGGACCTACGTCCCCGGCACGCACTACGAAGGACTGGCCAACAAACTCGCGGAAAAGAACATCGTCATCACGGCGAAGCCGGAGACGACCAGTCCCTGGGCCACATTGCTGTACTCGTGGGCGCCCATCCTGCTGATGATTGGCTTCTGGATCTTCATCATGCGGCAGATGCAGAGCGGCGGGAACAAGGCCCTGTCGTTCGGCAAGAGCCGCGCGAAGCTGTCCTCGAGCTCACAGAAGAAGGTCACGTTCAAGGACGTTTCCGGCGTTGACGAAGCGAAGGAAGAGCTGCAGGAAATCATCGAGTTCCTGAAGGAACCGCAGAAGTTTCAGAAGCTCGGTGGCCGCATTCCGAAGGGCGTCCTTCTCATGGGCCCTCCGGGAACGGGGAAAACGCTGTTGGCGCGGGCCGTTGCCGGCGAGGCGAACGTTCCATTCTTTTCCATCAGCGGCTCCGATTTCGTCGAGATGTTCGTCGGCGTCGGCGCGTCTCGCGTACGCGACCTGTTCGAGCAAGGGAAGAAGAATGCCCCGTGCATCGTGTTCATCGATGAGATCGATGCGGTCGGCCGCCATCGTGGTGCCGGCCTCGGCGGCGGCCACGACGAGCGCGAGCAGACGCTGAACCAGCTCCTCGTCGAGATGGACGGGTTCGAATCGAACGAGGGCGTCATCCTCGTTGCGGCGACCAACCGACCGGATGTCCTCGACCCCGCGCTGCTGCGTCCCGGCCGCTTCGACCGTCGCATCGTCGTGAATCGCCCGGACGTCAAAGGACGCGAGGGCATCCTCGCCGTTCACACGAAGAAGATCCCGCTCTCGGACGACGTGAACATTCATGTCCTCGCGCGCGGAACGTCCGGATTCTCCGGCGCCGATCTGGCCAACCTGGTGAACGAGGCAGCGCTGAACGCGGCGCGCTACAACCAGAAGGTCGTCCGGATGCTCGACTTCGAGTTCGCCAAGGACAAGGTCCTGATGGGCTCGGAGCGGCGCTCGATGATCATCAACGAGGAAGAGAAGAAGGTCACCGCGGTGCACGAAGCCGGGCACGCGCTGCTGGCGGTCGTGCTGCCGCACGCCGATCCGGTGCACAAGGTGACGATCATTCCGCGAGGCATGGCGCTCGGCGTGACGATGCAGCTTCCCGTCGACGACAAGCACAATTACACGCGCGACTACCTGAACGATCAGATCGCGATTCTCCTCGGCGGGCGCATCGCCGAAGAGATCACAATGAACGGGATGACGACCGGCGCCGGTAACGATCTCGAGCGGTCCACGGAACTGGCGCGCAAGATGGTCTGCGAGTGGGGCATGAGCGATGCGATGGGTCCGCTGACCTTCGGCAAGAAGGAGGAGCAGATCTTCCTCGGCCGCGAGATCGCTCAGCACCAGGACTACAGCGAAGACACCGCCATCCGGATCGACCAGGAGCTCAAGCGGTTCATCACGACCAATTACGACCGTGCGCGCACGCTGCTCGAGAAGCACCGCCCGGCGCTCGGTCGGATCGCCGAAGAGCTGCTCGCGCGCGAGGTGCTCGACGCGGAGCAGGTCCGCCGTATTGTCGCTGGCGAAAAGCTGGAAGAGCACCGGCCGGCGGCTGCCTCACCGAGCGCGACGCCCGATGACGCCTCGAGGCGTGCGGCGAAGGAACGGCCGTCGATCGTGTCGCCGCTGCCGCCGCTGAACAAGCCACTGGCGCAGGAATAATCGTAGGCCCGACCTTCAGGTCGGGCGTGATCGAATCACCATCCGGGCTGATTCGTGGACGCCCGAGCTAAAGCTCGGGCCTACGTCTGTACGCGTGTCTGTATGCGCGTGTTGACGCCATGATTGTCCGCCGAGCCCGCTACGCTGTTCCCCTTCCTGGCGGAAGGACACTCCAACTCGGCGAGCGCACGCTGATCATGGGCATCCTCAACGTCACGCCCGACTCGTTCGCCGATGGAGGGCTGCGCTTCGATCCCGAACGCGCGGTGGCCGATGGCCTGCAGATGGTCGAGGATGGCGCAGACATCCTCGACGTTGGCGGTGAATCCACACGCCCCGGGGCTGAACCTCTGCCCGAGATCGAGGAGTTGCGGCGCGTGCTGCCCGTTGTGGAGCAACTCTCGCGACAGGCGCGGGTGCCCGTGTCAATCGACACCTACAAGAGCAGCGTTGCCCGCGAGGCAGTTGCCCGAGGCGCGGCGATGGTCAACGACGTCAGTGCGCTGCACTTCGATGCGGGACTCGCCGGCGCCGTCGCGGATACCGGAGCGGCGCTGGTCGTGATGCACAATCGCGGGCGTTCACGCGACATGTACGGCCAGGCGGCATATCGCGACCTGGCGGCTGAAATCATCGTCGAGCTGCAATCGGTGATCGACCGGGCTGTGAGCGCAGGGGTGTCGCGCGAGGCGATCATCGTGGATCCCGGACTCGGCTTCGCCAAACGTGCGGAGCATACGTATGAAGCCATCGCCGATCTCGGTCGACTCCGGTTGCTCGACCGTCCGCTGCTTAGCGGCCCTTCCCGGAAGTCTTTCCTGACGCACGCGCTCGGAACCCGTCCCCCCGAAGAGCGCGAGTGGGGCACGGCGGCGGCGGTCACGGCAAGCGTGCTGCTCGGCGCTCACATCGTCCGCGTCCACGGCGTTCGGGAGATGGTGGATGTCGTGCGCGTCGCCGACCGCATCGCCAGCGCCGTGCGATAAGCTAGCGTAGCTCATGCCTGAGTACCTGACGGGATTGCTCCGCCGGCCTCCGGTTGGCTGGTGGGATGTCCTGGACATCGCCATCGTTGCACTCCTGATCTATGAGTTCCTGAAGTTGATCAGGGGAACGCGCGCCGTTCAGATGGCGGCCGGTTCGCTCATCATCGTCGGTCTCTTCTACATCTCCCGGCTGGCGCCGTTGCAGACTGTCAACTGGCTCATCCGGAACATGCTGGTGTACGTGGCGTTTGCCGCCATCGTCATATTTCAATCCGACATCCGCCGCGCGCTGGCGCATTTCGGCCAGGCGCCGTTCTTCCGCTACCTGAATCGTCAACAGGCTGACGACGAGACGATCGAGGAGTTGGTCGTGGCGTCAACGATGCTGGCCGCACAGAAGATTGGAGCCATCATCGCCATCGAGCGAGAGATCGGCCTGCGCAACTACATCGAGAGCGGTATCCCGCTCGACGCGACGATGACATACGACCTGCTCGTCACGATCTTTCAGCCCGGCTCGCCGCTTCACGACGGTGCGGTCATCGTGCAGGAGGGCCGGGTCGCGGCGGCGGCGTGCTTCCTGCCGCTGACCGTGAACCCGCGCCTGAGCCGCGAGCTCGGCACTCGCCACCGCGCGGCCATCGGTCTCACGGAGGAAGGAGACGCCGTAGCGATCATCGTGTCTGAGGAAACGGGGAAGATATCGCTGGCGATGAACGGACGGATTGATCGCGAGTTGACGCCCGACGAGCTCCGCGCTCGTCTGCGTACGCTCGTGGTCCAGCGACGCGGTCGTTCGCGCTCGACTTCGGCTGCCTATGACGTGTAACTCACGTGCGACGGACTGCGACGTGCGACGTGCGACGTGCTAGGTGCTACGTGCGAGAACGGGCCACGTGCTACGTGCACATCGCAGGTGAGCACATCGCACGTGACAAGCAGCACGTCGCACGTCGCACGTCAGCACTTCGCATGTGAACTGATGTCCTACCACCCCTTCCGCCACCTCGGCTTGAAGACGGTCGCTCTCGCGCTGGCGACGCTGCTCTGGCTGTCGGTCGCCGGCGAGCACATCGTCGAGCGCATCATGCGCGTACCGTTGGAGTTTCGAAACATTCCATCCGAGCTCGAGGTCGTCGGCGATCCGCCGGCCACGGTGGACGTGCGGCTGCGCGGTTCGTCAGGTCTCTTGAGCCGGCTCGAGGGAACCGATGTTGTCGCCGTGATTGATCTGGCCACCGCGCGGCCCGGCTCGCGGCTCTTTCACATCCGCAACGATGAGGTTCGGGCGCCGTATGGCGTCGAAGTGGCACAGGTCGTTCCGGGGACGCTGGCGATCGAGTTGGAGAAGTCGGCCTCGCGCATTGTGCCGATCGTTCCCCCCCTCGAAGGCGAACCGGCTCCTGGGTTCGTGATCGGGCGGATCACGAGCGAGCCAGCGACCGTCGAGATCACCGGGCCGGAAAGCCGCGTCCGCCGGCTCGCCGAAGCCATTACCGAACCAGTGACGGTGACCGCCAGCCGCGAGCGTGTCCGTGACGTCGTGACCGTCGGCGTCGCTGACTCGGCGATTCGACTCACGCGCCCTCAGAGCGCGATTGTCGTCGTCGACGTGCTGCCGGCTCCGGTCGAGCGCGAGCTCGCCGATGTCCTGGTGCGCTACCGCAATCTGGGTGCCGGGTTCCGCGCGGAAGTGGTGCCGCAGCGTGCGCGGGTGGCGGTTCGAGGGCAAAAGGAGGCACTAGCAGCGCTGCGCGCGGATACGATCGACGCTTTCGTCGACCTTGCCGGTCTGGGACCCGGCCGGTACAATCTTCGTGTCCAGACCGACCCTTCACAGGATTTCGGCGTCAGTGCTGTGACGCCGCAAGTCGTCGACGTTACCATCCGATAATTGGAAGGTCATAGGAACGCGACCCCATCCACAATGTCACAGAGACTTTTTGGCACTGACGGTGTCCGCGGGACGGCCGGCGAATTCCCCCTGGATCACGAGACTGTCGCCCGGCTTGGCGCCGCCCTGGTACGAGCCATGCGCTCCGATCGCCCGCTTCGATTTCTGGTCGGCCGCGACACGCGCGAGTCCGGCGAGTGGATCGAGCGCGAGCTGGCTCGCGGCGTACGATCCGAATCGGCGGTCCTGACGACGGCCGGAATCCTGCCAACGCCGGCCGTGGCGTACGTGACCCGTTCGATGGGGTTCGACGCCGGGCTGGTCATTTCGGCGTCGCACAATCCATTTCAAGACAACGGCATCAAAGTGTTTTCCGGGCGCGGCGAGAAGTTCACCGAAAGGCTCGAGCGGGAAGTCGAAGCGATCATTGCCGATCCATCCTGGACCGTCGGCGGCTCCGCTGACATTCCAGTCGAGCGCGCCGATGTCATGGACGCGTACATTGCCCACGCGCGACTGGCGCTGCCCAACGCCGAGCGGCTCGGCCGGATGCGCATCGCGGTCGACACGGCCAACGGGGCCACGACGACGGTCGCTCCACGCCTGTTCCGCGAGCTGGGCTTCGATATCGAGCTCGTGGGCGCCGCACCTGATGGCCGGAACATCAACCTCGATTGCGGGTCGACCCATCCGCAGCGTCTGGCACGCACGGTGGTCGAACGCAAGTGCCGTGTCGGCATCGCCTTCGACGGCGACGGCGACCGCGCGATCCTCGTCGACGGAGATGGGCGGATTGTCGACGGCGATGCGGTGTTGTTGATGTGCGGCCGGCACATGCAGACGACCGGGGCGCTTCGCAACAACGCGGTCGTCGCAACCGTAATGAGCAACATCGGTTTGGAGATCGCCCTGCGCGAGAGCGGCATCGATCTCGTTCGCTGTCCGGTTGGTGACAAGTACGTGATGGAAGAGATGCTGAAGCGTGACATTTCTCTCGGCGGTGAGCAATCCGGGCACGTCATCTTCTCGGATCACCTGTTTACCGGCGACGGGATCGTCACCGCGCTGAGCGTTCTGCGGATCATGGCCGAGACGGGCCGAGAGCTCGCGGACCTGGCGTCGCAGCTCGTGACCTATCCGCAGGTTCTGCTGAACGTGCGGGTGAAGGAAAAGAAAGATCTGCGGGGAGTGCCGGCCGTTGCCCAGGCCATGGAACGCGTCGAGCGCCAGTTGGCGGGTAACGGACGTCTGCTCGTCCGCTACTCGGGCACCGAACCGCTTCTGCGGGTCATGCTCGAGGGCAAAGACCAGCAGGAGATCCAGGGCTGGGCCTCCGAAATCGTGAATACCGTGAAGGAACACCTCGGCTAGGCGTTCGGCGCTATGCGACTTGCCGTCAACATCGACCACATCGCCACGATTCGGCAGGCACGTAAGGCACACGAACCGGAGCCGGTCGCTGCCGCGATGATCGCGGAACAGGCGGGTGCGCTGGGCATCACCGTCCACCTGCGAGGCGATCGCCGGCACATTCAAGATCGCGACGTCGAGCTGCTGCGGCAGATCGTGGCCACCAAACTGAACATCGAGATGGCGGCCACGCAGGAGATGGCGGCGATTGCCTCGCGCATTCGGCCGGATCAGGTGACACTCGTTCCCGAACGGCCGCGTGAGCTGACAACCGAGGGAGGGCTCGACGTTCTCGCCGACCCGGCGGGAGTCGCCGGTTTCGTGCAGCAGATGCGCGACGCCGGCATTCGCGTCAGCATCTTTCTCAACCCTGACGAGGCGCAGGTGAAGGCGGCGAAAGCAAGCGGGGCGGAAGCCATCGAGATCAATACCGGCGTGTACGCGGACGCTCGACCGGCCGCTTCGCCAGCCGAGCTCGCGCGCATCACGCGCGCGGCCACTCTGGGCGCCAGTGAAGGGCTCGAGGTTCTTGCCGGCCACGGGTTGAATTACGTGAACGTCATTCCGATCGTCGCCATCCCGGAAATCGTCGAACTGAATATCGGGCACAGCATCGTCGCGCGCGCGTCGCTCGTCGGCATGGACCGGGCAGTCCGCGACATGGTCGCGTTGCTGCGGCGGTGACGGTTCAATTTGCCCGATGACGGCCAAAGCAAGCGCGCTTGCGGTCGCCTTCGCGTGGCTGTGCGCCGTGCTGGCCGGCGCCACGTTCGATGGCGCGCCCACTCAGCGGGTCACCCTTCGCACCGATGACGGGCTGACGCTGTCAGCCCAGTGGTATGAGCCCTCCTCGCAACCCGCTCCGGCGGTCATCCTTGTTCACATGCTCAACCGATCGCGCCGCGATTGGGAGGCGTTCGCGCACCGGCTGGCGGGTGAAGGCATTGGCGCACTGGCGATCGATCTGCGCGGCCACGGTGAGTCGCAGCGCTCCGTCAGTCCGTCCGCCACCGACGCTGGTTACGCCTCGATGGTCCACGATGTGAAAGCCGCGAGGCGATATCTCGCGTCGCGCGCCGACGTGCAGCAGTCGCGTGTCGGAATCGCCGGCGCGTCGCTCGGCGCCAATGTGGCGGCGCTGGCTGCGGCGGCCGATGGATCGCTCGTCAGCGTCGCGCTTCTTTCTCCGTCGCTCGACTACAGAGGGCTGCGCATCGAACCGACCATGAAGTCAATCGGCAGCCGACCCGTGATTCTCGTGGCCGGGAGTGACGACTCGTATGCGGCACGGTCGGCGAGGGAGCTGCACAAGGCGGGCAGCGGGCCACGCGAGCTTCTCATTCTCGAACGTGCCGGTCACGGCACGAACATGCTCTCGAACGACGAAAACCTCGCCAGGGCGCTGGTGGACTGGTTTCGCCGAACGTTGTTATGATCGTCGTTCGTGCCCAGAGAATCGGTCATTTTCGGGATTGCCGGCGTGTTCTTCGGCGTCCTGGTCGGCTGGATTATCGGCAGCCAGCAGGCCGGTCCCGCCCGTCAGATCCCAGCCGTTCCCGCTGACGCACCACAGACGCAGTCACAGCAGACACGAACGCCGCCACCTCTCGATGAGTCGCGCGTCGCGCAATTGAAAGCCGCGCTGGAAAAGAGTCCCGGCAATGCCGCGCCGCGCGTGGAGCTCGCCAACTTGTATTTCGACCACGAACGCTTCGTCGATGCCGCACACTGGTACGAGGAGGCGCTGAAGCTCGAGCCGCGCAGCGTCAACGTCAGTACGGACCTGGGCATCGCGTATTACTACATGAACCGGCACGACGCCGCGCTGAAGCAGTTCGAGCGATCGCTGGCGATCGAGCCGGGGCATACCAAGACGCTGTTGAACGTCGGCATCGTCCGCGCGTTCGGCAAGCAGGATCTCGACGGCGCAGCCAAGGCGTGGGAGCGGGTCATCGAGCTGGCGCCGTCATCCCCCGAGGCTGGCACCGCACGCCAGGCACTTGCCAGCTTGAGGAGCGGGCACCCCGATACCGGCGGCGCGCAAGCGCGCCCGCCCGACAGGCAATAGTCATGGCCGGCCTGCTGCTCAAGCTCATTCTCTTCCTGGTTGTCGTTCGCCTGGTCTGGCGCTTCGTGCGCGGCGTGCTGGAAGGCGCCGGTTATTACAAGGTGCCGGCGCATCCGAGCGTCGGGCTCGTACGCGATCCGGTCTGCGGTGTCTTCGTGGTGCCTTCGCAGGCGCTGACGGCGCGCAAGGGATCCGAAACGAGGTATTTCTGTTCCGAGAAATGCAGGACGGCGTGGAGAGGCTGAATCACGTGCGACGAACAATGCTCGAGCCCCGAGTGTGAGGCATGACTGAATCCCAACTCCGCGCGGACATCGTCGAAGTCGGCAGACGTATGTACGCGCGCGGGTACACGGCGTCGAACGACGGCAACATCAGCGCTCGGCTCGACGATCGACGTCTGCTGATGACGCCGAAGAGCGTGTGCAAGGGCTTCATGACGCCGGAAATGCTGTGCATCACCGACCTCGATGGCGTCAAGCTCGCCGGCGAGCGCGATCCGTCATCGGAGATGCAGATGCACCTGGAGGTCTACCGGCAGCGGCCGGACGTCCGTGCCGTGGTGCACGCGCATCCGCCCACCGCCACGGGCTTCGCGGTCGCTGGCATCCCGCTCGATCGCGCGGTGCTGGCGGAAGTCGTCACGACGCTCGGAAGCGTACCGATTGCCGACTACGCCACGCCGTCGACGCGCGAGCTGCCGGAGGCGGTCCGCAAGTACGTCAAGGCGCACGACGGCATGCTGCTCGCCAATCATGGTGCGCTGACGCTCGGCGCTGACGTCTTCGCCGCCTACTACAAGATGGAGACGATCGAGCATTTCGCCAACATCAGCCTCGTGGCGCGTCTGCTCGGAGGCGAACGATTGCTCTCGCGCGAGGAAGTGTTCCGTCTTCAGGGATTGCGCGGCAGCTATGGAATCTCGTCTCCCGCGCCGATTTGCCCGGACCCGGGCTCCACAGATCCGGTCGACTGCCAGGTCGTGCAGGCGCCATCGGTCCCCGGAAAGCGACTCGTGGCCGACGCGGACGGGAAAATTCGGCTAACATACGGCGAACTCACCTCGTTGATTGAGGACGCGGTAAAAAACTTGAAATAGGAGCTTTCAGCTTCCAGCCCCCAGCTTCCAGCTAGTCTAGCTGTTAGCTGCTGGAAGCTGGCGGCTGGCGGCTGGAAGCTGAGATGGAGGCATTTCATGGGTGAGGCGCTCGGCATGGTCGAGACCAAGGGGCTCGTGGCCATGATAGAGGCGGCGGACGCGATGGTGAAGGCTGCCAAGGTCACGCTGGTCGGCTGGGAGAAGATCGGCGCCGGCTACGTGACGGCTATCGTGCGCGGCGATGTCGCCGCGGTGAAGGCGGCGACCGACGCCGGCGCGGCGGCGGCCCGGCGGGTGGGCGAGCTGGTGTCAGTCCACGTGATTCCCCGCCCACATGCCAACCTCGAAGACGCACTGCCGATCGGAAAGACGACCGTCAACGCGAAATGATCCTCGCGAAGATCGTGGGCACTGTCGTGGCGACGCGCAAGGACGATCGGCTGGTCAGCAACAAGCTGCTCGTCGCGCGCCCGATGGACCCCCGCGGCAAAGCTGAGGGCAGCTATCTCGTCGCCGTCGATACCGTCGATGCCGGCGTCGGCGAAACGGTCCTCATCGTCAGCGGCAGCTCGGCGCGCATGGCGTCGGGGATGAAAGACTGTCCAGTCGACGCGGCGATCGTCGGTATCGTCGATAACATCGAAGTGCAAGAAGTCACAGACGCTTAGGGCCCATGCAGCTCGCCCGCGTGATTGGCGAAGTCGTGTCGACCATGAAGGACGCAAATCTGGTCGGGATGAAGCTGCTGATCCTGCAGCCCCTGGCTCCCTCCGGCGAATCGATCGGACGTACTCTGGTTGCCCTCGATTCGGTCGGCGCCGGTGTCGGCGAGGCGGTGTTTTTCGTGCGTGGCCGGGAAGCCGCTTTTCCGTTCTATCCCGCCGAGCCGCCCACCGATGCGGCGATCGTCGGCATTGTCGATCACTGGGACGTCGAGTAGCGAAACGTGCAGATCGCTCGAGTAATCGGCACCGTGGTGTCGACTCAGAAGAACCGGAAGCTCGAAGGGGCAAAGCTGCTGCTCGTGCAGCCGTTGACGCTCGAGGGTGAGCCGAGAGGCGTCGCGCTGCTGGCGATCGATGCCGTGGGCGCCGGCGTCGGCGAGCGCGTGCTGGTAGTCATCGAGGGTAAGGCGGCGGGAGACGCGCTGGGACGAAAAGGCGCGGCCGTCGACGCCGCCATCATTGGCATCGTCGACAGCGTAGACGTCAGTGACTGACTAACGATTAACGAACTAACGACTATGAACGAAGAAACGCTTCGAGCCATGATTCGCGAGGCGATCGCGAAGCAGCTGCCGCACCACGCGAGCGAGGATCACCAGGGCTCGCCGTCAACGCCGCTGGCTCTTGCATCCCACGTCAGTCATTTTCGATACGCGCTGCCCGGCTCCGGTGAGGCATGCCTGATCGAACCGACCGTTCAGTGCAATCATTGCGGATACTGTCAATCTCACGGTCATTGAAAAAAGCGTCGTTAGGTCGTCCGGATGCCTGATCGTCCTCGCGTTCTGCTCACCCGTCGCATTCCCCGATCGATTCTTGAACGCCTGGAGGCCGACGTCGACGTCGACCTCTATGAAGGTACCGGCGCGATGACCGCCGACGAGCTCCGCGTGCGGGTCCGCGACAAGGATGGACTCGTGTCGGTGCTGACCGACAAGGTCACCCGCGAACTGCTCGGCGAGGCGGATCGGTTGAAAGTCGTGTCGAACATCGCCGTCGGCTACGAGAACATCGATGTCCCGGCAGCCAGGGAACGTGGTGTGGTCGTGACGAACACGCCTGACGTACTCACAGAGGCGACGGCGGAACTGACGTGGAGCCTGATCCTGGCGGTGGCGCGTCGAATCGCCGAGGGCGACCGCCTGATCCGTCGCGGCGGCTGGAAGGGATGGACGCTCGACTTCATGCTGGGCACCGAGCTGCGCGGTAAGCAGCTGGGCATCATCGGGCGCGGCCGCATCGGACGCGCGGTTGCCGCCAAGGCGCCCGCTTTCGGCATGCATGCCGTCTTCGCCAAGCACGACATGTCGCTCGACGAGCTGCTCATCAGCTCGGACGTCATCTCGATTCACACGCCGATGACGCCGGAGACGCGGCACATGATCGACCGGCGGACGCTCGCGCGTATGAAGCGCACCGCAATTCTCGTGAACGCGGCCCGCGGACCGATCGTCGACGAGGAAGCGCTCGCCTGGGCATTGAACGAGCGATTGATCGCCGGCGCCGGTCTCGACGTCTACGAGCGCGAGCCGATCGTCCACGAAGCGCTGTTGACGCTCGAAAACGTCGTGCTCGTGCCGCACCTTGGCAGCGCGACTCGCGAGACGCGGACCGCGATGATCGACCTTGCCGTCAGCAACGTGCTCGCCGTGCTCGCCGGGCGGCCGCCGCTGACGCCGGTATGACGTTGCCGAAGGAGACGCCTGCGGTGCGGAAAAGCATGATTGCCGCAATCATGCGACGGCTCGGCCGCGCTATCGGCCGGTTCGAAGAACCAGCGGTCGAGAAAATCGCCGAAGACCAGTCCGAAGATCCCTTTCAGGTTCTCATCGCCACCATGCTGTCGGCACAGACCCGCGATGCGATGACGCACGCGGCGTCGACGCGGCTCTTCAACGTGGCCCGCACGCCGAAAACGATGGCTCGCCTGACCGTGCCGCAGATTCGCCGTCTGATCTATCCCGTGAGCTTCTATCGCCATAAGGCGGTTCACGTGAAGCAGACCTGCGAGCAGATCCTGTCCCGCTACGGTGGGCGAGTGCCGTCGACGATGGAGGATTTGCTGACGTTGCCGGGCGTCGGTCGCAAGACGGCCAATCTGGTGCTGATTCTGGCGCACGGCAGCGAGCACAACATCTGCGTCGACACCCACGTGCACCGCATCTCGAACAGGCTCGGCTGGGTAGCGACGCGTACGCCGGAGGAGACGGAACACGCGTTATACAGAGTGGTTCACCGGCGGTGGTGGCCGATCATCAACCTCTATCTCGTGACTTGGGGTCAGAATGTCTGCCGCCCGGTATACCCGCTCTGCGGCAGTTGTGTGATCGCCGATCTGTGCCCGAGAATTGGGGTGGTTCAGATCGGGGCGCGACGAAACTGAATGCGTGGCGCGACGAACTAAATGCGTGGCTTCCGGCTTCAGCCGGAAGGTCATTCGACTGAATTCTTCTTCCGCCTGAAGGCGGAAGCCACGGACACCTGTATGCTGATTCCACTCATCCTGACGCTGCTTCCCGCAGTTTTTGCGGCGATCCCTCAAGCGAAATCTCCCGGCGCCGGTCCGGTCATCGTGCTCGAGACCGCCAAAGGAACAATCGAGTTCGAAACGTATCCTGACGAAGCGCCGAAGACCGTCGCCCGCATTCTGGAGCTGGCCAAAAAAGGCTTCTACAACGGCCATCGCTTCCATCGCGCCGAGCCGAACTTTCTCGTCCAGGTCGGCGACCCGACCTCGCGCGACGTGTCGAAGGAGAGCTGGTGGGGCCGGGCGGGCAGCGGCAAACCGATCGGCGCATCGGAGATCAGCAAGAAGCGGCGTCACATGCGCGGCGCGGTCGCCATGGCTCATACCGGCAATCCCGCGCTGGCCGACAGCCAGTTCTACATCCTGTTGCAGCCCAGGCCGGGCCTCGACGGCAAATACACCGTTTTCGGTCGCGTCATCTCCGGTATGGACGTGGCGGACAAGATCAAACGGGGGGACGTCCTCAAGAAGGTTTCCGTGAAGGAATGAGAGCGGGCTGCTCGGGCAGCAGCTTCACGAGGCCCTTGACCTCGGGGAACTCTTCGACAAACTCTGGGGGGTATTCCCCCGGCACGCCCTGTCCGAGCTTGTGCCGCAGGATTGCCGCGTTCGCCACCGACTTTGCCGAAAAATGGTTGTTCGCATAGAGGTAGGCCTTCCTCACCTTGTGTGACGCGGCCTCGGCCGCTTCCGCAAACGGTTCGAGCTCCTCCGCAGAGTACAAATAGTTGTAACGGTCCTCGGATTTTTCGTGCTTCCACCATTGCGCGGCGTTTCGCCCGTGCAGCCGCAGATAGTAGAAGGCACCGGCGTCGGTATAGAGCTTCTGTCGTATGGAATCGCGAAATTTCGGCTCGTCGATCTGCGCCCAGGCGGCGTTGAACGTGCGCAGCATCTCGAGTATGGCGGCGTGGTCGTCGCTCCAACTGCGATGACGCAGCTCGACGGCGACCAGATAGTCGCGAAAGCTGTTCAGGAGCCACTCGAGGTAATCACGCGAACCGGATTCGTTCTTGAAGGAGGCAGGAAATTGGGCGAGAAGGGCGCCCAGCTTGCCGGCGCGCGCAAGCGGATCGATTGCCGCGCGAAACTCGTCGACGTCACGCTGGCCGAGGTCCATCGCATCGCCCCCAGTGGCCTTGGTGAACATCTCGGGGTGCGTGAACTTCTGATAGAGCTTCAGCGAGAATTCGAAGTTCGCCGGCGTGCGCGAGGCCCATTTCTCGGCTGTCGCTGGCGCAGGAATTCGATAGAAGCTCGAATTGATCTCGACCGTGTCGAAGTGGTCCGCGTAAAACGACAGCTCGTCGAACTTCGGTGCGCCGCGCGAGCGGCGGTCGGCGGCCGGATAGAAAATGCCGTTCCAGGTGCCTTTGCCGGATGGATAGCTCCAGCCCGAGGTGCCGATTCTGATCGCGGCTGCCCGCCCTCGAGCCGGCGAGTCAGTCCGTGAGCTTTTCATATGCCTCGCGGTCGAAGCCGAAGGTCACCTTGTTGCCGCGGACCAGGACCGGCCGCTTGATCAGGTTCGGCTGCTGCATCATCAGGTCGATGGCTTCCTTCTTGGACTTCGGCAGCGGCCGTTGCTTGAACACGGGACTCCTGGTGCTCACGAAATCGAGGAAGCGCTGTTCGTCGATGTGTCGCTCGAGAAACTCACGACTGGGAGGATTGGTGTTGATGTCGAGCTCGGTGGCGTCGACGTGATGCTTTTCCAGAAAACTTCTGGCGTTGCGGCAGGTCGTTCAGGTCGGTTTCCAGTAAAAAGTGACGCGCGGCACGAGAATCATTGTACTCCTGCCGTCGGTCGGATCGAGCCCAGGAGGGTTCACAGGAGATCACGAGATCAGGAGCAACCGATATTTTCTCCTGATCTTCTGATCTCCTGTTGAGCGCTCTTGATCTTCAGCGATCAGTAATCGGCTTTGCGCACCGCACTCAAGGCATGTGGTGTACCGGGGGCGGGGCGGTGATAGACCATCCACACACCTCCGGCGTCCGCCTCGCGCCATCCGTCGCGCAGCAGCGACTGCGCCAGCGGTGAGCTCTTCAGCGACAACGAACAGCCGATGTCGTAGGTGGTGAAGAGCTCTTTGTAGTCACCGGAACGTTCGACGCCGATGTGCGCCATGATCATCTCAGCGGGAAATGGATCCTGCCGGCTGTCCATGAAGACCGGGCGGTGCTTCATGAACCAGATCAGGTAGCCCCCCTCGTCATAGCGGTTGTACAAGCGTCCGGGACAGCCATTGACGGCGGCAATGACGGCCGGTGACATCGGTGTCCAGGCCAGTCGCGGCAACGGCTGCAGCCATGCCGTGGCGACGAAGAGCACTGAACCAGCGGCGCACGTGGACAGAATCGCCAGGTCGAGAGTCCGGCGCCGGTTCATGGCGCGAACCGGCAGCGGCCGGGGTGCGTCACTGCGCGGCAGCAGCATGGCGATGGTCGGTATCGCGGAGAGCAGGAAAGTCGGGATGTGGCGCGAGCTGCGCAGCGCCAGCAGCAACAGCAGTCCGGTGGAGAGCGTTAACGTCAGCGTGGCCGACGAGTCCAGGATTCGTCGATAGCGGATGGCGATTGTCACGAGCGCGGCAACGACCAGCCAGAACGGCAGGTCGCTGAGCCGACCGAACTGCGGCGCCTGCCATTCCAGCACGCCGTAAGCCTGCAGGCGCTGCAGCGAGCCCGGAATCTCGAGCCAGAGCGACGGACCGAGCGGCGTTGCCGCCGTTGCCAGGAAGCACAGCGCCGCAATCGCGCACCACGTCACGAGATTCTCGCGTCGGACGGCTGCGGCGATGGTTGCCGCGACGACGACCAGACCGCCGAGCGCGACGGCTCCATGCAGGTTGGCCCAGATCACAAACAACGGCGGCAGCAGCCAGATGTAGCGGCGGCGGACGACGATCCACAAGGTCAGCGACAAGAAGCCGAGGGTGAGCACCTGTGGACGGAGGGACCACGCGGGACTCGAGAGCATCGCGCCAAGACCAACCAGCGCCACGCGGAAGATCGGCGCTCCCGGAGTCGCCGTGAGCGACGACACGATCAGCCAGGCGAGCGTGACCGTCCCGGCGCAGAGGGCGGTCAGCAGTGGCAGCCCGCCCAGTACATAGGTCGCATAGAAGACGACCTGCGACAGCCATTCGTGGTTCGGCCAGCGTTTGCCGGCAACCGTGTGCGTGAACTGGTCGTGGAGCATGACGCGACCGGAGTGCCACATCTCTTCTCCGGTTCGGAGTTGCCACCATGTGTCGGTTTGCGCAGGCATGAGACACGCGGCGGCCGCGATTGCGACAAACAAAAGGCTGAGCTGAAATTGCTCTCGCTCGAAGCGCGGAAAGCCCATGGGGTGTGCTGACTCAGCAGCAAAACCAGGGCCCGGACCAGCTACCCGCCGCACCCGCGGGCAGCTTCCAGCTTTCCCGAATTCAGCGTCTTATCCAATTACAGATGTGTGAGTCGGTTACGCTCTCGGGGTGCGCTCGGGAGCTCGGGGCTCGGGAGCTCGGGGGCTCGGGGGCTCGGGAGCTGGTAGCTGCCAGCTAAAATAAACAGTTTGCTGACCATCAACGAAATCTTCCACTCGATCCAGGGGGAGTCGACCTACACCGGCCGGCCCTGCGTGTTCGTACGCCTGACGGCCTGCGATCTGCGTTGTTCATGGTGCGACACCCCCTACGCCTTCCACGAAGGGCGGAAAGTCACAGTCGAGGACGTCCTGGCCCAGGTCGCCTCCTACGGTTGCAATCTGGTCGAGATCACCGGCGGTGAGCCCTTGCTGCAGCGGGAGGTCTACCCGCTGATGCATGCGCTGCTCGAGCGCGGCCACGAGGTCATGATTGAGACCGGCGGACACTTGAGCGTCGCCGACGTGCCCGAACCGGTCGTGCGGATCATCGACGTGAAATGTCCGGGCAGCGGTGAGGCGGCGAAGAACCATTGGCCGAATCTCGAGGCCTTGCGTCCGCGGGATGAGATCAAATTCGTGATTCGCGATCGGGCTGACTACGAATACGCTCGCGAGGTGGTCTCCCGTCACGAACTCACCTCGCGTGCCGCGGCTGTCTTGTTCTCGCCGGTGCACGACACGCTCGCACCTGCGGATCTCGCCGGGTGGATTCTCGAGGACCGGCTGACAGTTCGGCTTCAATTGCAATCGCACAAGTACATCTGGGGCGCCCACGTCCGCGGTGTGTGAGGCGTCAGTCATGCAGGAAAGGACACTGACGTTGCGAACCATTCGGCCGATCCTGATCGTCGTGGCGATGGTGGGCGGGATTGCCAGTCCGGCCGCCGGCCAGCTCGCCGCGCGCCCCGCCGAAGAATGGATCAAGCTGCTCGACTCGCCCGAGCGCGTGGCTGGCCTGAAGATCGACGAGATCGTGGCCGCCCTGCACTTGAAGCCCGGCAGCGTCGTGGCGGATCTCGGCGCCGGCTCGGGCCTGTTTGCCGCGCCGCTGGCGCAAGCCGTCGGCGACAAAGGCACCGTGTACGCGGTCGACATCGATTCGAAACTGCTCGACCACATCAACGAAAAGGTCAAACAGCAGGGCATCGGCAACGTGCAAACGGTGCTCGGGCAGTTCGGCGATCCGAAGTTGCCGTCAACGAACGTGGACATGGCGTTCCTGCACGATGTGCTGCATCACATCGAGGACAAGCCCGGCTATTTGACGCAGGTGGTCCGGTACATGGCTCCTTCCGGCCGCATCGCCATCGTCGAGCCCGACGCGAAGAAAGGTCCGCACGCGGACAACCCGAAGCTGCAGGTGACCAAGGACGAACTGGACGGGTGGATGGCGAATGTGGGCTTCGTCCGGTCGGAAGAGATCCCGCGTTTCCGAGGCGAAGTGGTACCTGATCTACCGCCGCAAGTAGGCTCTGCCGGAAAAGCGGTCGTTCTCCTGAGCGGTGGCCTCGACTCCGCTACTGCTGCGGCGGTGGCGCGTGCGGAGGGCTACGAGCTCTACGCTCTGACGATCCGCTACGGCCAGATTCATGCGCGCGAAATCGAAGCGGCGCGCACCGTCGCACGAAGCCTTCGCATCGCCGCCCACGTCGAGCTCGATGTCGACCTCGCGAAGTTCGGCGGCTCGGCGCTCACGGGCGACGGCGTCATCCCCAAGGATCGCAGGCTCGACGCCGCCGATATTCCGGTGACGTATGTCCCCGCGCGGAATACGATCTTCCTGTCGCTGGCGCTGGGTTGGGCTGAAGTCGTGGGTGCGAGCGCCATTGTCATCGGGGTGAATGCGATCGATTACTCGGGGTATCCCGACTGCCGACCCGATGTACCTTTCCGCCTTCGAGCACCTGGCTTCGCTCGCCACGCGCGCCGGCGTCGAAGGTGGTCGGCTGCGCATCTTTGCGCCGCTCGCGAAGATGTCAAAAGCCGACATCATCAGGCGTGGTCTGGCTCTCGGCGTCGACTACAGTCTCACGCACAGCTGTTACGATCCGGCGCCTGACGGCACGGTCTGTGGGCGATGCGACAGCTGCCGCCTGCGCGCCGCCGGCTTCGCCGCGGCGGGCGTCGCAGACCCCGTGATTCGATGACCGATCGCCTCTACTACACCAACGCCTACCTGAAGGAATTCGACGCCACGGTCCTCGACGTGGTCAGTGACGCGGAGGGTCGCGCAGCCGCCATTCTCGACCGCACGGCCTTCTATCCGACGTCGGGTGGTCAGCCCTTCGATACCGGCGCCCTCGGTGACTCGCGCGTGGTGGACGTCGTCGATCGTGATGACGGAGTGGTGTTGCACATCGTCGAAGGCGAGGTGCTGGCGGGCCCGACGCACGGGCGGATCGACTGGGGTCGCCGCTTCGAGCACATGCAGCAGCACACGGGACAGCACGTGCTGTCGGCGGCGTTCGAGCGAACATGCCAGGCGCGGACGTCGAGCTTTCACCTCGGCACATCATCGGCGACCATCGATCTTGCGCAGGAAGTGTCGCCAGCTCAGATCGCGGCAGCGGAGCTCGTCGCCAATCGTGTGGTCTGGGAAGATCGGCCGGTGTCGGTGCGGTTCGTCGACGAGAGCGAGGCGGCAAACCTGCCGCTGCGGAAGGAACCAAGGCGCAGTGGGAGACTGAGAATCGTGGAGGTGGATGGATTCGATCTGTCCGCCTGCGGCGGCACCCACGTGTCGCGGACGGGCGCCATCGGCAACATCAGCATCGCCTCGTTCGAGCGGTTTCGCGGCGGAATGCGCGTCGAGTTCAGGTGCGGAATTCGTGCGTTGGAGTCGTACCGTCTATTGCGCGAGACCGTGTCTTCCGCGGCGCGGTTGCTGTCCACCGGGCTGGAGGACCTCCCCGCGGCGACGGAGAGGCTGCAAGCCGAGAACAACGAAGGCCGCCGTCGAATCAAACACCTGCAGGAAAAGCTGGCCGGCCACGAGGCGAGCGTGCTGGCCGAGCGTCCTGAAAACCGACAGGCCTCCACCGTCATCGAAGCTCTGGACGGCTGGGATGCGAACGGCCTGAAGGCTGTTGCCAGCGCGATCGTCGAGCGCGCCGGTTACGCCGCCATTCTGGCAACTACGAGCGTGCCCATTTCCATCGTCGCTGCGCGCGCTCCCGATCGGTCGATCGATGCCGCCGCTATCGTGAAAGCGCTCACGGGAAAGTTTGGCGGGAAAGGCGGCGGACGTTCCGAGCTCGCCCAAGGTGGCGGCCTGACGGCCGCGGGCGCGGACGTCGTGGCGTTTGCGCGGACGCTAGTACAGAGTGCAGGAGACACTTAGACAGGAGTTCAGAAGATCAGGAGATAGGAATTATTGGTTGGGGAGAAAAACAAAATCTCCTGGTCTCCTGGCCTCCTGTAAATAATCTCTCCTGATCTCGATCCAAGGATCAGCGTTCCCGGGGCGTCTGCAGCTTGACGATCGTGCGCCCAGCTTCGCGGGCGACGTCCTCGTTGCGGTCGGTCGACGCTTTTCGCAGTGCCGGCAGCGCCGGTTCGGCTCCGGTGCCGAATGCGCCGAGTGCCGCGGCAGAAGCGCGCCGCACTTCCGCATCGGGATCCTCGAGCCCCTTCGCCAGCGCCGGCACGGCCTGTTCATCGGCGCCGTGAATGATGCCGAGATACGTCGCGCCGACGGCGCGAACGCCGGCGTCGACATCCGACATGCCGTTGACGAGGAGAGGGAACACGACCTCGAGCTCCAGTGGTGCGCGATCCTTGAGCTTGCCGATCGACCGCAGGGCTTCGCGTCGGACGACCGGATCGGAATTCGTCAGCGCCTCGCGCAGCGGCGGCAGCGCCTCCCGGCCCATGTAGCTCAAGGCGATGGCTGCTTCGGACGTGACTCCCGGCTCCGCGAGCAGCGCGGCAACTTCAGGAATAGCGGGCGCTGATGCCTGTCCGATGATGCCGCACGCTTTCAACGCCGCCTTGAGTCGCTCGGCTTCGGCGTCGGGATTGCGCAGCGTCGCCTGGATCGTCGGCAGCGCACGCGCACCGAGCGAAGCCACCTCTTCCGACGCGGATTCGACCTCACGCGGATTCTGGCTGTAGAGATCGTCCAGCCACTCCTCGGGCTGTTCCACAGCCGTCTCCGCCGGAGGTGCCTCGTTCAGCACGCGCGTGTAATACCACGCACCAGCCGCGACGAGCAGTACGGCCAGGAACACGACGAAGCGCCGCATCAGTGCCTCCTCGTGAAGTTTGCCAGCACTTCCACGCCCAGGTCCGCGATCCAGTTGACTGTGGCGGCGGGGATCACGAAGTCGTTCGCGAGGATCGAAAAGACGACCACCTCACCGTCTCGCGTCCACACGAATCCGGACAATGATCGAACGTTCGCAATCGACCCGGTTTTCGCGACGGCATTTCCCTCGGCGCGAGTGCGGCGCATGCGCGTCGAGATGGTGCCGTCTTTCCCGGCCACCGGCAGCGTGGCGACCAGCGCATCCCGGTGCTTGAGGTCCTTGTACATATGCTCGAGTACCGAGCTGATGGTTGCGGCCGTCACGTAGTTGTGGCGCGAGAGGCCCGAGCCATCCGCCAGCACGTACGAGGCTTCGGGAATTCCCCATGAGGTGAGAGTGCCGCGTGCCGCCTCACGTCCCGCTGCGGTCGTGCCCAGGCCACCCTGCGCACGGCCGGCGGCTTTCAGAAAGGTTTCGGCGTACAAGTTCTGGCTGACCTTCATCAGAACGGCCGCCATCGTACGAAGAGGAGGCGATGTCGTCGACGCAACGGTGCGCCTCTCGGCTCGGACGTCGAGCTCCGCGGACACCACATCCAGATCGGTGGCGTCTCCCGACACCGGGATGCCCTGCGCGATGAGCGCATCCTTCAGGGCCTGAGCGAAGAATACGGTCGGGTTCACGACCGCCACCCCGCGCGTCACGAGCTTACCGTCAGCAGGGATCGTACCCGTGATCTCGAGCTCGGGCCGATCGAGGTGGCGCTTGTAATCGATCGTCTCCGCCGATCCTGGAGCGCTGGTCACCGCCCTGTTGAGCAGCGTGAATCCACTACCGGCGGCAAGCCGAACGTTTGCCGGTTCGCCCGCGCCGGCTGGCGTCACGACGAGCTCGGCAACGTCCTCGTTATATTGCAGTGCTCCTACTGGAGCGGCATAGCCGTACTGCAGGTAGTCCCATGCCCAGCCGCCGCCCAGGTTCTCGTCGTCGAACGCCTGATCGTCGCCGATGATACGGCCCTCTATCGCCTTGATGCCGGCCTCGCGGAGGGCGGCTATCCAGCTCGAGAATACCGCCGCGCCAACGCCCTCCCGGGTGTTGATGGTGGGATCGCCTCCGCCGCGAACGAAGAGATCACCGCGCAGTACGCCGTCCTCCACCGGTCCGGATGCCTCGAGCGTGGTGGTCATCCGGGCATCCCAACCCAGAACTTCCGCCGCTGTTGCCAGCGTGAGGATTTTCATGTTCGACGCCGGCATCATCAACTTGTCGGCGTTCAGCGAGAACAGCTTCTGGTTCCTGTCGATGGATCGGACGTCTACCGCCCACTGGGCGTGCGCCATGATTGGCGCACTGAAGATGGCTGTGAGCTCGCGGCGGAGCTGTTCGACATCTTCATCTATGGTTTGCGCCGTACGGGGCGCCGCGTGTGTGGCACATCCCGTTGCCAGGCTCAGGCTCAGCGCGTACGCGGCCGTCGTGAGGCGCAGGACTGACGCGCGGGAGGGAGAAGCTATTTTATTTCCTCGAGCGCCTTGATGATCGCGTCGATGGTCGTTGTGGCAACGGCCACCGGCACATTGTCCGCCCCGCGCACTGCGAAAGCGGTCGTGCCGCTCCGCGCAAAGGTCACGCGATCCTCTTTACGCCCTTCGTCGTACTTGATGGCCGCCGTCAGCTCGGGTTTGTCGAGAGTTGCCTTCGCCGTTGGTGGAGCCAGCGCCGTTGCCTGCGCCCCGGTGATTGCCGACAGCAACGCTTCGACCTTGGCCTGGTCTATGTCTCGAGCTTGCGGGGAGACCTGGCGCCACTTCTCCTCTTCCTTCCCATCCTTGTCCTTGCTCTTGATCTTCTCGAACGCATGCGACTGGCCGGCGCGCACCACTTCAACTCGCGTCGAGTTGAACGACCGGGCGTCGAAGAGATCCTTCTGCCGGTACTCGAACGGATCCTTTTTCAGGTCGTCCATCAGCGAGGCGTCGATGCTGAAGACCGCGGGACGCGAGGCATCGCGCGCATACAGGCCGTCCGCTGCCTTGGAGCCGATGAGCAGCGTAGCCTGGGACGATCCCGAACCAATCTTCACGGTCGCCGCCGGCTTGTCGAGGCCGTACTTCTTGAGGTCGGCCGGTTCCGCTTCGGCAATGGCCTTCATCTGCAGTCCGGCGATGCGGCCTGTGAGACCCTCGACCGCGCTGAAATCCGCTCGTCCCGGAGTGGGAGCCGTCAGCTGCCACTCGTTGTTGGCTTTGGCGAAGCGGACTGTGCGTTCGGGCGTAGCGACTTCGAGCGCGTCGAGTTTGTCGCGGTCGACCCGGATGGCCGTCTTGTCACGCAGATCGAACGTTTTCCGGTTGAACGTCGAATCCAGATACGACGCGATCAGAAACACCTTCTTGTCGGTCGCACGCTTCGCGTACAAGTCGCTTCCTGGAGGCGTCTTGTTTCCGATCTCGAGCGTCTGGCTCTGCCCGCCGGCCTTGAACGTGACACGAACGCGGGGCTCAGCGAGCCCGTATTCCTTCAGGTCCGCCGCGTTCTCGTCGACGACGCTCTGGATTTCGAGACCTGAAAGGTTCGTCGTCAAGCCCGAAACTTCTGCGTCGTCGGGTTTGGCGGTCACCGGGGCGACGATTTGCCAGGTCGTGCCTGACTTCTTCAGCGTGGTCTGCTCTCCGGCTTCCGCCTTTATCGAGATCTCCTCGATCTTGTCGGATTCCACGGTGAAGACCTTTTCCTTCTTCGGCCCGCTGTCACCGGGCGTGCGCTTCGATTCGACGAAGTAGAGATATCCGCCGAGCGCGACGAGAATGACGACGAGCCCCAGGAACGTGCGCAGTCCACGCATTTAGCGCCTCCGCCACCAGGTCTGGACGCCCGTGAGCAGAATGAGCCCTGGAATGATCAAGACCGTCAGCCAGAAGATTCGGCTTTGCTGGTCTCGCGTCAGCGTAATGCGCCGGTCCTCGGGATCGCGCGGCCTGATCGCAATCATGTTCTCCTGCTGCGCCAGCCAGTTCACCGTGTTCAGGAACAGATCGCGGTTGCCGGGGATGCCGAGCCACTGGTTCGCCACGAAATCCGAATCACCGAACACCGCAATTCGTGCCTCCGGCTTGGGCGTGTCATCCGGCTTTGCTCCCGGTGCGGGTGGGGGCGTGCCGGTTTCGGCCGGCGCGGAGACGGCTGCGGCGAGCGAGACCGGTCCTTCCTTGTCTCCCTTGTCGATCTCGCGTGCGACCTGGCCGGAGCTGGTCAGCTTCTTGATGTCTGTCTCGGCCCAGCTGCTCGGGCTGGTCTCGACCAGGGTCTGGGGGAACTTGCCGTTCGGATTGCCGGCGATGGCTCCGACGGACCGGGCGAGCGGGTACGCGGTGATCAGCCTGAAGTTTTCGGTAATCGCGTGCGGATTGTATTTCGCCGCAACCGGCACCTCGGCGCCGGTGCCGAACAACTGACCCATGCCGCTGACGTCGACAACCACGTTCGCCCCGAGCTCGATTCCCCAGTCCTTCAGCAGCGCGGCGATGGACGTCAGCTCCGGCGATTCCGCGCGGTCCGGCGGATCCAGCATGAAGAAGAGCTTGCCTCCGCGTTTCAGGTAGGCCTTCAACATCTCGATCTCGGGCGGGAAGAAATCGGTTTTCGGTCCCGCCACGATCAACACCGACGCATCGGCCGGGACTTCCTTCTGCTGCGCCAGTATCAGCTTGTCGACCGTGTAATTGTCCGAGCCCAGGGCCGTTTTGATCGTGCTGTAGCCCGGGCGATCCGATAGGTCCGGATCACGCTCGCCGTGCCCCTGCACGAAATACACTTTGTGCTGCCGACCGGCGATGGCTTTGTTGAGGCCGTTGATCAGCTCCTGCTCGCTGTCCGACGCGACCCGCTCGACGCGCCCTTCGTACTCGATGACGACCGTGCCCAGCGCTTCGACCTTGTACTGATTGGCGAGGGATGGGCGCTTGACGGCGTCGATGTACTCGACGGTCACCTGTGGAGACGCGTACGTGAACTCGTCGAGCCGCTCGCGAAAACGGCCGAATTCTTCAGACGTCGCGAAGACTTTGAGCGCAACCGGCTTCTGCAGGCTCTGCAGGACTTTCCGTGTCTGCTCGGACAACGTGAATTGCTTCGCCGCCGTCAGATCCCACCGCTTGTTGTGGCGTGCCGACAGGTAGTTGATCGCGACGAGGATGGCAAGAACGACGAGGACGCTGGCAACCGCCAGCGACCCGTAGCGCGCTTCGCGCCCCTGCATCGCCCGGGCCATCTCTCGCCATTGGCTGAGGATGTAGAGCAGCGTGCAGACCAGTCCAGCCATCGCCAGCCGGCTGTACCAGACCCACTCCGGCTTCAGGAACCGAATCGCCACCGCCGAAAAGACCAGCGCAACACCCAGCCAGCCAAGGAGACCTAGAATGCGTTTCAACATAAGTCGGTAAAGAAGTCGTTAGTCGTTAGTCGTTAGTCCCGCACTTAGCACGTTCGCACTCGGCACGTAGCACGTAGCACGTGGCTACCCTCTCCACCGCTCGCTGTCGACCGACTTCGCGGTCAGGAACAAGCCGAAAGTGATGAAGCTCAGGTAGTAGATCAGGTGTTTCGTATCGATGACCCCTCTGGCGAAATCGTCGAAGTGATCGGTGATCGACAGCGTGGTCAGAATCTCCCGCGTGATCGGTCCTGACTGGTCGGCCATCCAGTTGACGACCCACAGCATCAGGAACACCGCGAATGTCAGCGCGCCGGCCACGATCTGATTCTTGGTGAGACTGGAAATCAAGAGACCCACCGAGATGAAGCAGCCGCCCATCAGCAGCAAGCCCAGATATCCGGCCGCGACCGGCCGCCACTCGGGGTTGCCGAACCAGAAGAGGATCGCCATGTAGAGCATGGTCACGAGCAGCATGCCGGCGTAGAGGCCCATCGCGCCGAAGAACTTGCCCAGGATGATCTGGACGTCGGTGACCGGCGAGGTGAGGAGCAGCTCGATCGTTCCCGATCGCTTCTCTTCCGAATATGTACGCATCGTGATGACCGGCATCAGGAACAGCAGGATCACCGCGACGTTGAGGAGCACGTATCGAATCATCTGCTGATTGATGTTCGCGTTGCCGCCCCCGCCCATCTGCATCATCTGCTCGCTCTGACGCACGAAGATCGTCAGATACACGTAGAAGAACCATCCAAAGAGCAGCGAAAACAATCCGATGATGATGTAGGCAATCGGCGAGGCGAAGTAGGAGCGCAGCTCCTTCTCCGTGATCGCCATTACGTTACGCACGCTGTTCACTGCGCGCCTCCTCCGGCATTTCGTCCGTCGTGACTTGCAAGAATATTTCCTCGAGGCTCATCCGCATCGGCCTGAGCTCGAGCAGTCCCCATCCTCGATTGACCACCGTCCGCGCAATCTCGCGCCGTACGTCGGTGCCGCGCTCGCTCTCCACCTCGAAGCCTCCGGTCGGCCCCTTGCCGTCCGAGGCCGCGACGCGCGTCACGCCCGGGATCGCCTGCAGAACGGCCAGGGCGTCGACGCCGTCGGAATCGATCTGCACGTACATCGTTTCCGCGCCCTTCAACCGGGCGGTCAGATTCTCCGGTGTGTCGACGGCGACGACCCGCCCCTTGTTGATGATGACGACGCGATGGCACGTTTGGGCGACTTCGGGAAGGATGTGGGTGCTCAACACGATGGTGTGGTCGCCGCCAAGGCTCCTGATCAAGTCCCGCGTCTCGATGATCTGTTTGGGATCGAGTCCGGCGGTCGGTTCGTCGAGGATCAGGACTTCGGGGTTGTGAATGAGCGCCTGGGCCAGGCCGACACGTTGCCGATAGCCCTTTGAAAGCTTGCTGCAGTGCCGGGACGCCATGTCGGCGACACGCGTCCGCTCCATCGTGCTCGCGACGCGATTGCGGCGCTCTTTCGGTGCAGACGCCTTTGATTTTCGCGACGAAGTCCAGGTATTCACGCACCGTCATGTCCGGATAGAGCGGC
This sequence comes from uncultured Acidobacteriota bacterium, assembly GCA_963804245.1. Lineage (GTDB taxonomy): Bacteria > Acidobacteriota > Vicinamibacteria > Vicinamibacterales > 2-12-FULL-66-21 > CAWDPQ01. The sequence goes on along the minus strand of CAWDPQ010000020.1, from coordinate 321,342 downwards.
GGTGTTTCGGGGAGATACCCGGTGCGACGCTTCGCCTCGGTGGGTTGGGTGAAGACATCGAGTCCAGCCACCATCGCCTTGCCTTCCGTCGGCGGCATATACCCCGTGAGGATCCGCATGGTGGTTGTCTTTCCCGCTCCGTTCGGTCCCAGAAATCCCAGAATCTCGCCTCGTTCCGCGCGAAAGCTGACATCGTCCACGGCGGTCACGCGGCCGTAACGTTTGGTTATGTGCTGCACTTCGATCACAAGGCTCTCCCGTCGAGGTCTTGAAGGGCGTTGCTCGGACGTCGCCTGCGGCGCTTCGCCACAATTGCTGGCGGCAACAGCCTAACGTATAGATAAAAAACCGATTAGGGCCGAACCCGCATAGTAGTCAGATGCGGAAAAACGTGTCAAGATCGCCGGCTTGACAAACATATGAGCGAGTGCTCATATATTCAAATGACGCGCCCGCAGATCATCGACCATCCGTTTGACAAAGCGTGTGAGGCGCCGCATCTCGACGCGGTTGGCACCGACAAGCGGCGGCGAGCACTGCTGGCGCCGGCCACCGTCGAGATACTTGCCGAGACCTTCCGTGTGCTCGGCGATCCCACGCGCGTCCGCATCCTCGACGCGCTCGCCGACGGCGAGCTCTGCGTGTGCGACATCGCGTCGCTCGTGCGGATGAGCGAGTCGGCCGTCTCTCATCAGCTGCGGCTGCTCCGCCACATGAGACTGGTGCGGGCTCGACGCGCTGGCCGTCAGGCTTTCTACTCGGTCGACGATCATCACATTCTCGAACTGCTCAGGCTGGCTGGGACACACGTGCAGGAATCGAGTTCTCTCTAACCATATGACCACCTGTCGCGTCTGCGAGTTGCACGCGGAGTCGATTTTCAAGATCGAGGGCATGGACTGCCACGAGGAGGTCGCGATCCTCGAGCGCAGCCTGAAGCGCCTCTCCGGCCTCGAGGCGCTCGATGCCGACGTGATGGGGCAGCGGCTGCGCGTCTCGTACGATGCCGCCAAGCTGACGACTTCGGTCATTTCGGAAGCCGTGGCGCGTACCGGCATGCGAGCCTGGCTCGAGCACGAGGAGCCTCAGCCGGCCGCAACCGGTGCGGCGACCCGCCTGCGATTGACTCAGCTCTCCGCCGTTCTGCTCGGCCTTGGATTCCTGCAGCAGCTCACAGCCGTGCGGCTGACGCCGTCCTGGTTGCCGTTTGTCCTCTCCATCGCTCTGGGTGTCGGGCCCATCGCCCAGCGGGCTGCCACGTCGCTCCGCGCCGCCGCTCTCGACATCAATGTCCTCATGCTGGTGGCGGTCGCTGGTGCGGCCATTCTCGGCGAGTGGGGCGAAGCCGCCTCCGTCGTCTTTCTCTTCGCGCTCGCGCAGCTCCTGGAAGCGCGCGCGATGGATCGGGCTCGCGGCGCCATTCGCGGCCTGATGGAGCTCGCCCCGGCTGAGGCCGTCGTCCGCCGCAACGGGGTCACCGCAACCATTCCCGTCGACACGGTCCTCATCGGCGACATCGTCGTCGTCAGGCCTGGCGAGAAGATTCCGCTCGACGGACAGGTTGCCGGCGGTCAGAGCCACGTCAATCAGGCGCCCGTGACCGGCGAATCGCTGCCCATCGAAAAACAAGCCGGAGACGATGTGTTCGCGGGGACGATCAATGGTCGCGGGGCGCTCGACGTGCGCGTGACCCGGCTGCGGCGCGATTCGACGCTGGCGCGGATCATTCATCTCGTCGAGCGGGCGCAGGCTCAGCGCGCACCGACGCAGAGTTTCGTCGACCGGTTCGCGCGCATCTACACACCGATTGTTCTGACGCTGGCGCTGTTCGTCGCCTTTGTTCCGCCGCTCGCCTTTGGATCGGCGTGGTCGGACTGGACCTACCGCGCGCTGGTGCTGCTCGTGATCTCCTGTCCGTGCGCACTGGTCATCTCGACGCCGGTTTCGATCGTCTCTGCGCTTGCGGCCGCGGCGCGCAAAGGCGTGCTGATCAAGGGCGGCGCGCGGCTCGAGCGGCTCGCAGCCGTGAAATGCGTAGCGTTCGACAAGACGGGGACGCTGACGAAAGGTCACGTGCGGGTCGAGAGCGTCGTACCCCTCGACGGCATACCACCATCGGAAGTCATCCGCCTGGCCGCGTCGCTCGAGAGTCACTCCGAACATCCGATTGGACGCGCCATCCTTCGACAGGCCGAAGAGTGGGGTCTCGAACCAATGGCTCCCACCGGGTTTCAGGCCATCCCCGGCCGCGGAGCCGAAGGATGGGTCGACGAGAGTCACGTCGTCGTCGGCAGTCATCGCCTGTTCGAGGAACGCGGCATGTGCAACCCGCGGGCAGAACAGATACTCGGCGAGCTGGAAAAGCAAGGTTCCAGCACCGTCATGGTGGCAGCTGCCGGACGTCCGGTTGGAGTCATCGGCGTTGCAGACGAACCTCGGGAAACGGCACGCGGCGTGGTGGAGATGTTGCGCGCGCAGGGAATCGAGCACATCGCGCTCCTGACCGGTGACTACGAGGCGCCTGCTGGAGCCCTGGCCCGGACGCTTGCCCTGGATACCTACCGCGCCTCACTCTTGCCCGAGGACAAGGTCGCCGCCGTGAATGAACTGCGCTCGCGATTTGGCACGCTGGCGATGGTTGGCGACGGCGTGAACGACGCCCCGGCACTGGCAGCGGCGGATGTCGGGATCGCGATGGGTGCGGCGGGAACCGACGCCGCGCTCGAAACCGCGGACGTCGCGCTCATGTCGGACGAACTGATCAAGATTCCCTTCGCGATTCGCCTCAGCCGGGCAACGGCTCGAAACATCCGCGTCAACATCGCTTTTTCGCTGACGCTCAAGGCGGCGTTCCTGGCGATGGCTCTCGCCGGAACCGCCAGCCTGTGGGCTGCAGTGGTCGCAGACACCGGGGCCTCGCTGATCGTGATCGCGAATGCGCTGCGCTTGTTGCGCGAGTAGCTGAAGCTGGAAGCTGGCGGCTGGAAGCTGGCAGCTGAAGTCTACGCCTTGCGATTCGTGAAGAAATGCTGATCGACGAACTCGTCGATGGCGGCCTGATCGGCTGATTCCACTCTTTCGAACTGCAGGCCCATCCCGACGCGCCGATCGCTCCACGAGATGCGCGACTCGCCTTCGATGTCTCGCTTGGAACCTGGCAGGCGGAAGCGCACGCGAACTTTCGAGCCCGCCGGCAGCGGACTCATGGTCCGGATCGCGATACCGCCTTTACTCAAGTTGAGGGTCAGGGCAGCGGCAATGGTGTTGCCGAACCTGTAGGCCACCGGGATGCCGAGGACGACACGCGGACTGCCGCGGCGGTTGAAGTTATCGGGGAACAGGTGCGGCGCGAGCGAGGGCAGGATATGTTGCATCGCGCTGTATTCGTTGACGTATCCGGCGACCCCCAGCGCCGCCAGTTCCCTCACCTCGTCGGCAGTGGCGATGGTGCCGCTGAAGATGAGGATGGGCACGCGGCCTCGATCGAGCTTGCGGATCGAACGCACGAGTTCCACTCCGCCGGCATGGGGCAGGCGCAGATCGAGGACAATGAGGTCGAGACGCTCGAGGTCCGAGCGGACACGAGCGAGCAGTTCCGCGGCGCTCTTCACGCCGTGAGCAGTGTGGCCGGCCCCGAGCAGCGCCGTCGCAAACCGATCGCGCACGAACGCGGTGTCGTCAGCGACGATGACGGTCTTGGTCGTGGTCACGATGGGCGCAGCCAACACAGGATAGTATCGGCTCTCACAATGTGCGCCCTTAGGGCGCGTTGCAGAATTTATCAGGTTCTCGTTATAATCCGGAGTCTATTGCGATTGCGAGGTACGCGAGTGAGGAGCATGAGACGCGTCCGCAGCCGCCAGGAGCATGTATGGCCACCTGCCCGGAATGTGACGCCGAGATTGAGGTCGACGAGTTCGACGTCGACAAGGGCGACTTGATCAGCTGCCCCGACTGCGGTGCCAATCTCGAAGTGACCAGCACGTCCCCGGTTGAACTCGACGCGGCCGACGACGAGGACGACGACGACGACGACGAGGCCGAAGAAGCAGAGGAAGAAGACGAACTGGACGAAGACGACGACGTCGACGACCTGGACGAGGACACTGAGAAAGAGGACTGGGAAGAGTGAACGATCTCCAGCCACTGGAGAGCTCTTCGACGGCAGAAACGAAAGACGCCGCCCTCCGCAGCGTACTCCGCGACCTACCTTCCCTGATCGTTGTGTACAGTGGTGGCGTGGACAGTGCCTATCTGGCGCTCGTCGCCACGCAGGAGCTCGGCAGTCGCGCCCTCTGCGTAACCGCCGACAGCGCAAGTTATCCGGACCGCCACCGCCGTCTCGCTATGAGGATCGCCGAGACGTGCGGCCTCAATCACGAGATCATCCGCACCGACGAACTGGCGCGTCCCGAGTACCGGTCGAATCCGGCGAATCGCTGCTACTACTGCAAGCACGAGCTCTACACGCACCTCACGGCCATCGCGCGGGAGCGGGGCATTGCCGCCATCGCCGATGGCAGCAACGCCGACGATCGCGGCGACTATCGTCCCGGACGCCAGGCGGCGCGGGAGTTCGGCGTGATGAGTCCGCTCGATGCCGCCGAGCTCACGAAGAGCGAGATTCGCGAGCTGTCGCGACGGGCGGGGCTTCCAACCTGGGATGAACCGGCCTCTGCTTGTCTGTCGTCGCGCATCCCCTACTTCAGCGAGGTCACCGAGCAGAAATTGCAGATGATCGAGCGCGCGGAAAACGTGCTGCGCGATCTCGGCTTCCGCGTCTGCCGGGTCCGTCACCATGAATTGTCGGCGCGCATCGAGCTCGGGATCGACGAGCTGCCGCGCGCGTCCGAGCCCGAGCTGGCCGCAACCATCGACCGGGAACTCCGGGCCCTCGGCTATGAGGACGTCATCATCGACCCACGTGGATATCGTCTCGGGAGCTTGAACGACGCACTGCGTCTGCGTCCTGTCTGATTTCCGCCCCAGTGAGACCTGCGCTCGCCGCGCTTGCCTGCCTCTTCCTGCTCGCGCACGTTCCTTTTCTGCCGCCCACCTTCGAAGACATCGATTCGGTGAACTTCGCGCTCGGCGTGCAGGATTTCGACGTAGCCCGGCATCAGCCGCATCCGCCCGGATATCCGGTGTACATGGCCTTGGCGAAACTGTCGGCAGCGATCAGTGGCGGCACGGCCCACGTGGCTCCCGCGGCGTTGGCCATATGGAGCGTGCTCGCCGGCGCAGCGCTGGTGGTCCTGCTCTTTGCCTTGTGGCGTGCGCTGGATCGGACGGACCGCCGCGCCTGGTGGGGGATGGCGATCGCCGTCGCCTCGCCCTTGTTCTGGTTCACCGCGCTGCGGCCTTTGAGCGACATGACCGGACTCGCATTCGCGACGGGCGCGCAAGCCCTTCTGCTCTTCGCGGTCACCGGACGCGCGGAACGGCGGTTGGACACGATGCTGGTCGCCGGAGCCTTCGTCGCCGGCCTGGCCGCTGGCGTCCGGGTGCAGACCGTTCTGCTGACGGCGCCGCTCTTGATTGCCGCGCTCGTTCTTCCGCGTCCCGGTCTCACGCCGCGCACCAGGCTGACCGCGGTCGTCTCCGGAATCGGAGGCGTTCTGGTCTGGGCGCTTCCACTCTTGATAGTCAGCGGCGGGCCGGAGGGATATGCGGCCGCGCTCGGCTCGCAGGCGGGTGAGGACTTTACCGGCGTGGTCATGCTCTGGACCACGAGGACGCCCCGTGTTGCCGCCAACGCGCTGATGTACACGTTTCTGTGGCCGTGGGGCGGAATGGTCGTCGGCAGCATCGTCGTGGCCGTCGCTGCGATTGGCGCCCTCCGGATCGTGCGCGACGAGCCCATGGCCTTGGTGTGGATCGCCCTGGCCTTCGGGCCCTATGCGATCTTCCACCTGCTGTTCCACGAAACGGTGACCGTTCGCTACGCGCTGCCGCTCGTCGTGCCCGTCGCGTTCCTCGTCGCCACCGCGTTCGACTGGGCGGGGCCTCGTCCCGGGCAAATTCTGAGCGGCGCGCTCGTCGCCCTGCTCCTGTTGACGGCCGTTGGGGCGGCGCGTGCGTACGGGTCCACGGAGGCTCCGCCGTTCAGGGCGATCCGTGAGGTGCGTGAATCGGCCGGTGACCGACCGCGTCGGCATGCACGCGGTGTTTCGGCGGACGGCCGAATGGTCACCGCCCTCTGCAACCGTCCTTCGCGCGCCTCACGGCCGCGAGTGGCTCGCGCTCGTCGAGCAGTGGCGCGCCCACCCGATCGGGTCCCTCGCCTTCGTCTCGGATCCCAGGCGCACCGACCTGGCCCTCTTCGACCCGCGAGCCCGCGAGCTCAAGGGATCGCACCGGTGGAGTTTTCCCGAGCTGCCGTTTGTCGGCGGTGTCCGTCCCGGCAACGCCGATTGGTACGTGATGCATCCTCCCGGGTGGATGCTCGATCGCGGTTGGGCATTGTCCGCCGAGATTGGAGGGGTTGCCGCGCGCGACCTGGCGGGACCGCACCTGCAACCCAGCGTGGCCTGGGTGCGGGGACGGCGGGAGGCGGCGCTGATGATGCTGGGGGGCCGCAACCTCGATGGGTCCGCGTCGACGCAGTTGTCGCTGTCGAATGGCAATCAAGTCATCGATTCCTGGACGATAGCGCCCGGTTTCTTCTTCCGCCTCATTCCGCTTCCGGCCGGCGCGATCGACGGCCAGGGGTATGTCGCCGTCGCGATGCGCGCGTCGAGCGAGGGCAATCGCGTTCGCGTGTCACTGGAGCAGTTCGACCTGCAGGCGGACGGGGTGGCAATGATGGCGTTTGCGGAAGGGTGGCAGGAGCCCGAATACAATCCCACGACGTCACGCTCCTGGCGCTGGATGAGCGAGCGAGCAGTGCTCTGGGTTCGCCCGACCGGCCGCGACGTCCACCTGACCCTCACCGGCGAGTCTCCGCTTCGCTACTTCGACGCCGCACCTGTGGTCCGCGTAAGCACCGGCGGACAGGAGATCGCGCGCTTTTCCCCGGCCGGCGACTTCACGGAGCGCGTGCGTCTTCCCGCCGCACTGTTGGCGGCTCACGATGGCCGGGTCGCGGTCGAAGCCGACAAATGGTTCGTCCCCGCTGAGCGCGGAGGCTCAGCCGACAAGCGTCATCTCGCCCTGCGTCTGTATCAGGTGAAGGTTGAATAGACGGTGAACCGTTTGCACGCTCTCAAAGCTCCCTCGGTCGCGACGCCAGCGTCAGGAGTGAGCTCCCGATTGGCATGTCGACCACGCGCAGGGCGGCCGCTTCGATCGCCAGAACCGCGGCCAGCGCTCGATTGACCGGAGGGGAGGGGACGGTAATCTCGCGCGTCGACTCGCGGTGACCGACCAGTCGCTGCGCGAATCGCACGCCCGCCACGATCGGCAGAATCGAAGCGTTCGTGTATGTCAATCTCTTGACGCTGAAGCCCGCCCGCTCGATGTGAGCCCGCAACGAGCGCCTCGTATACCGCTGAACCTCTCCGCCGAGCACCGAATGGTTGCCTCGGAGCCCCGGAAGTGCCGCGACATTGAGCAAGAGGTAACCTCCGGGCCGCATCACCCGATACATCTCATTGAGCGCTGTCGCGGCGCCGCGGTCGTCGAGCGCGTAGATGACGTCGAAGGACGTCACGATGTCGAACTCGCGGTCGGGGAAGGGCAGTGCGGTCGCGGACGCCTGGGCGATCGATCGTTCGCCTTCGCGTTGAGCGTAGGCGAGACCGCTGTAAGTCAGGTCGATGCCGGTCGCTTTGCCGAAGCGCCGCAGCATGCGGAGGTTGTTCCCCGTGCCGCAGCCGCAATCGAGAATCCGCGCGTCGCGTCCATCGATCGTGCGCGCGGCTTCTTCGAGCAGGGGCCGCACGAAACGACGGAAACCATGAAACCAAAAGTGCTCGCGCTCGGCGCGCGCCGTCATTTCGAGAAGTCGATCCATGTACAATCCGCCCCACCGGGGCGAATCCATCTTAGAGGAGAACTTGATGAAGCGTAGTCTCAGTCTGGGTGCGGTAACCATTCTCTCGATCGCGTTTATGGCAGGAGCGTGCGGGAACAAGAAGCCCAACGTTGCTCCGACACCGCCGGTCGCGCCGGCGCCGCCCGACACCACGCCCAAACCGCCCCCGCCTCCGCCACCACCTCCCCCGGATTCCGCCGAAGGCACCGACCGAGGAGGAGATTTTCGCGAAGATGACCCTCGGCGAGCTGAATGACAAGGGCCTGCTCGGCGACGTTCTCTTCGGTTACGACTCGACTGAGTTGACCGCCGAAGGTCGCGGCACCGTTCAGAAGAACGCCGACTACTTGAAGCGCTGGGCCTCGACCAAGGTGATGGTCGAGGGGCATGCGGACTCGCGCGGAACCAACGAGTACAACCTGGCCCTCGGCGAAAAGCGCGCCGACGTGACGCGTGACTACCTCGTGAGCCTCGGCATTCCCAACGATCGCGTGACGATCGTCAGCAAAGGGGAAGAGCAGCCGTCCTGCTCCGAGGAAGCCGAGTCCTGCTGGCAGCGGAACCGGCGCGGGAAGTTCGTCTTCACCGCGAAGTAGCGCGATCCCCGGGGTGTCCGGCTCTCTTAGGGCCGGACGCCGCTGGTCTTGACGGAAAGGATCTCGGCGGCAATGCGTTCTGCCGCCGCGCGTGGATCGGGCGCGCCGATGATCGGCCGCCCGACCACGAGATAGTCGGCCCCCGCCTCAATCGCCTCTCGCGGTCCCATCGTCCGCTCCTGGTCATCCCGTGCCGTGACCGTGGCCCCGCCGCCGCGGATGCCCGGGGTCACGATAGCGAATGACGGGCCCAGGCGCTCGCGGATCATGGCTGTTTCCTGTGGAGACGCGACCACGCCATCGAGTCCCGACGCTCGAGCGAGCTCGGCAAGTGCCAGCACCTGATCGTGCACGGCCGCCGCCACCCCTGTTTCCCTGAGCGCAGCGCCGTGCATGCTGGTCAGAACCGTCACGCCAATGACGAGCGTCGGCATGCCGCCTCGCCTGGCCGCGGCGGCCTTCGCGGCGTCCGCAGCCGCGCGCATCATCCGGCTGCCGCCTGCCGCATGCACGTTGACCATCCACACGCCCAGAGCCGATGCGGCTTCCACCGCGGTCGCCACGGTGTTCGGGATGTCGTGATATTTCAGGTCGAGGAATACCCGGTCGCCTCGGTCGCTCAAAGCCCGGACCACGGCGGGTCCTTCGGCGGTGAACAGCCGATTGCCGATTTTGAAGCCGCCGGCGACATCCCGCAGGCTGTCTGCAAGGCTGAGCGCGCGCCGGCCATCCTCGACATCGAGTGCAATCAGGAGCTGATCCATGCTTTTTCCTTTTGCCTGGTGTCGAGTGTTCCCGTTACGTCACCCAGGCGAGCGATGGAGTGCCGCTCCATGTAGGATCGCAGTCCGTCGAGCAGACGTCCCCACAGGAAGGGATCGACGAAGTTGGCCGTGCCGACCTGCACGGCGGTCGCGCCGGCGATCATGAACTCGAGGACGTCTTCCGCCGTGCAGATTCCTCCCATGCCGATGATCGGAATGCGCACCGCCTGGCGGCATTCGTAGACCATGCGGACAGCGATCGGACGGATGGCCGGGCCACTCAATCCGCCGACGATATTCGACAGCTTCGGGCGCCGGGTCTCGACGTCGATGGCCATGGCGAGGAACGTATTGACGAGCGAGATGGCATCCGCGCCAGCTTCTTCAGCCGACCGCGCGAACGAAGCGACGTCGGTGACATTCGGCGTCAGCTTGGGTATTACCGGCAGAGCCGTGACCTTGCGGACGGCGCTGACCACCGCGTGGGTGCCGGTCAGGCTGCAGCCGAAAGTGATCCCACCCTCTTTGATGTTGGGGCACGAAATGTTCAGTTCGAGCGCAGCAACGCCTTCGGCGTCCGACAGAATCCGGGCCAGCTCCACGTACTCGTCGATCGTCGTGCCGCAGATGTTCACGAAAACGACGGCGCGGCGATCGCGCAGCTCGGGCAGCTTTTCCCGGACAAACCGGTGGACGCCGATGCCTTGCAGGCCGATGGCGTTGAGCATCCCTGACGGCGTCTCGACGATGCGTGGCGGCACGTGGCCCTCGCGCTCGTTGAGAAAGAGTCCCTTGACCGCGACGCCGCCGAGACTCGACAGGTCGACAACATCAGCGTATTCGACGCCGTAGCCGAAACAGCCGCTGGCCGCGATGAGTGGATTGGCGAGCGTGAGGGCACCGAGCGAAACGGTCAGGTCCATCAGTGCGTCAGGGCCTCCCAAACGATCCGCGTGGCATCGAGGACCGGACCGTCGATGCACGATCGTACGAAGTGAGGTGTCTGGTGTCCGTTGCGCACCGGCACGACGCAGCTGTAACACCCGCCCAACCCGCAGCCCATGGTCTGTTCGAGCGAGACATCGCAGGGACGCCGGTGGGCAGCGGCCAGGTTCGCAACCGCCTCCATCATGCGGGTAGGCCCGCACGCGTACAGCTTGAGTGCCGCCGGACTAGCGGCGCCGCCGTGCGGCTGGAAGCCACTCAGTGCATCGCCGAGCGGTTGCGTGATGTAGCCGCGCACTCCCCGGCTGCCGTCCTCGGTTGCCAGCACCACGCGGACGCCGAGCCGCTCGAACGCCTCCACGTAATACAGCTCCGACCGACGTCTGGCGCCGTAGAAGAGCGTCGACGGCGCGCCCACCTCGCGTAGCGCCTCCGACAAGGTGAGGAACGGCGCCAGTCCGACGCCGCCGGCGATCATCCACGCTTCCGCCGGGGGCGCGATCGGTTCGAAGGGTCGCCCCAGGGGGCCGAGCACAGCGACGTGTGCCTCCGGTTCGACTTCGTATAGCCGCCCGGTGCCGACGCCGATTCGTTTGTTGAGGATCGAGATGCCGGTGCTCTCGCCGGACGCGTCACGCAGGATCTCGAAAATCGAGAACGGCCGGCGCAACAGCGGATCGCTGCCCCGCGCTGGCTTCACCATGACGAATTGGCCGGGGCTGGCGAGCGCCGCGATGGCGGGAGCGGCAAGCGAAACGACGTTGTAATCGGCCGACAGTCGCGTGTTCGCGATGACCGCCGCGTCGAGATCGACGGGCATGGGCGAAGTATACACTTGGGCATGCGGTTCCTCCGGATGCTCACGAATGCCGTCATCGCTGGCGCGCTCGGCGCCGCGTATCTGACGGTGCTCGTGCTGCAGCTGAATCCGCATGTTCCGCTCGTGTCGACCACCGTGTTGCGGTGGTTTGCCGCGCTCGGTGCGCTCTACGGCATCCACCTCGCCGTGCTCTTCTACGTTCTGTTGGTGGCGCGCGAGTTCTTCAGCCTCGACATGTTGTCGCCGGGCTGGATCAGCGTTCGCGTGCTCGCCTGGCTGTCGTCGGGCGTGTCGGCTGCCGCCGCGCTGTTGATGTGGCTGAACGTGACCGGGTTCGGCGTGGCCCTGGACGAGGTTGCCGCGCGGCGCATGACGGCTGGTGCGCTGGCGACCGCGACGTGCGCCGTCGTGCTGTTCGGCATTGCCATCGCGCACTATTCCTCGGGGCGCCGCGGCGGTCGCGTCGGCGCGGCGCTGTTCAGCATCGCGGTCGTCGGATCCATCGCCCTGCCGGTTGCCGCGCGTGGTCCGGCGATCCCCGTGCCACCAGCTGCCGCTCTCCAGGTCGGCCAGAGGTCGGCCCGTGCGCCGACGCCGCGCGTCCACCTCCTGCTCTTCGACGGCGCGTCGCTCGAATACATCTGGACCCGCGCCGCCGAGGGGCGACTGCCGAACTTTGCTCGTCTCATCGAATCCGGCGCCGCGATCGATCTCGCCACCATCCGCCCTACGCAGCCGGATCCAGTATGGGCGGCCGTGGCGACGGGCATGTATCCGTCCAAGAACGGCGCGCGATCCGCGGCGGCCTACTACGCCTGGGGTGACAATCGGCCCGTCGATCTCCTCCCCGATCATTGTTTCGCGCATTTGCTGGTGAGCCTCGGCATCATTCGCGACGTGCCGAAAACGTCAACGGCATGGCGCTCGCGCCCGCTCTGGACCATCCTGGCCGATGCCGGTGTCTCCGTGGGCATCGTCCGCTGGCCGCTGACGTATCCCGCTCAGCCGGTGCTGGGATTTCTGGTGGCCGATCGCTTCCACGACGCGGCCGGCATCGATGTTCGAATTCGACGACGGCGGTTCGTATCCGTCGGCAGTGGTCCGGCTCGCGCGACAGTCGTTGGCCGGCGACGCGTCGACATCGTTGTCCGTTTACGGAGCGTCGCAGGAGTCACCTGAGGAATCCGCGTTCCTCCGCGACCGTTTTTACAGCCGTGTGATGCAGATTCTCCGAGACGAGTGGCATCCCCAGGTGACCGCCTTGCGCTACCAGGGGCTCGATCACGTAGGCCACCGGCACTGGAGCGCCGAGCAGCCGCGCTCGCGCACCGACGCGTCCGAAGAAGAGCGGCGACGGTCCGCTCAGGCGCTGGAACGTGCCTACCTGGCCGTGGACGCCGAAGTCGGCACCGCCATGCAGTCGATCGCCGCCGACGATCTGCTGCTCGTGGTCGGCGGCTTCGGCATGCAGCGTCTGCATCCGACCAAGCGAGTACTCGCGCAGATCATCGGCGACAGCGGCATTACCGGCACACACGAACGCGCCCCCGATGGTTTCCTGCTCGCGTATGGCACAGCGGTCGAACCCGGACGCCGTCAGCGGGGTTCGGTGGTCGATGTCACCCCGACAGTGCTGTACTACCTCGGTCTGCCGGTCGGCCGTGACATGGACGGCTACGCGCGATCGGATCTGTTCCGTCGGGTCTTCACATCCGAGCGCCCCATTGCGTTCATTCCCACGCACAACCGGTGATTTTCGAGCGAATGTCGGGGGCGCTTGATCGACGGTGTTCGCTTGTCAAAAGCAGCAGGCGTTTGCAGCTTTTTCCAGTGGCTGTCGCGTGACTATGCCGTTGCTCATTGTCTTGTCCCGACCTCTCCGGATCTCCCATTCTCCTGTTGGGTTTCGAATGCGTCATTGAGCCTCGAGCTCGCTGATTGAGCGCGTACCTCGCGAACTAAGAACGCCGGGAGTTGACGGAGCGCGCCCATCGTTGTGCTAAGATCGCTTCAACTCTTTAAGCGCGGTCCCGTGAGTCCGCCAAGAGGTGGTTGTGAATCTCCGCGACGCATTCAAACGGCTTCCGCCGCAACCTCAACTCCCTGACTTTTTCGGCGCCTCGATTCGGAGGTCCATCTGCCTCAGGTAATGGACGCCGACCGCATGTCGCGCGCGCTCACGCGCATGGCGCACGAAATCCTCGAGCGCAATCGCGGTCTCGACGAGCTGGCGCTCGTGGGCATACGCACGCGAGGCGTGCCGATCGCCCGGCGTCTGGCCCGCGCGCTGCGCGAGATCAACGGCGACGACATCCCGACCGGCGCCCTGGATATCACGCTCTATCGTGACGACCTGATGCGGAATCCCGTGGGACCACAGCCGGTCGTGCGCCGTACCGAGATTCCGTTCTCCATCGACGATCGCAAGATTCTGCTCGTGGACGACGTGCTCTACACGGGCCGGACGATTCGGGCGGCGCTCGACGCGCTCATCGACTTCGGGCGCCCGCGCGCCATCCAGCTCGTTGTGCTCGTCGACCGCGGCCACCGCGAGCTGCCGATCAAAGCCGACTACGTCGGGAAGAATCTGCCGACGTCGCTGAAACAGAGCGTGCAGGTCCGCCTGCAGGAGATCGATGGCGTGGACGAAGTCGCACTGGAGGAAGCATGACCCCGCACGCACAGCTTCCGACGGCTGAGCCGACAACCGCCGGCACGACGGAACGGTTGAAGAGCAAGGATCTGCTCGGCATCGCCGGGCTGGATGCCGGCGAAATTACGCTGATTCTCGACACCGCGGAAGCGATGAAGGAAGTTGGCGCCAGGACCATCAAGAAAGTGCCGACGCTCCGCGGCCGCACCGTCGTCAACCTGTTCTTCGAGCCGAGCACTCGCACGAGAACCTCATTCGAGATCGCCGAGAAGCGGCTCAGCGCAGACACGCTCAGCATTGCCACGGCGACGTCGAGCGTGAGCAAAGGTGAGACGCTGGCCGACACCGTCCGCAACCTCGAAGCCATGTCCCCCGACATGATCGTGATGCGTCACGCCTCGTCGGGTGCGCCGCACCTGCTCTCGAGGATCTGCCGGTCGGCGATCATCAACGCCGGCGACGGCATGCACGAACATCCGACGCAGGCCCTGCTCGACGCCTTTACGATTCGCGAGCACAAGCGCCGGCTGCGCGGCTTGAAGGTGACGATTATCGGTGACCTGCTGCACAGTCGCGTCCTGCGTTCGAACGTTCTGCTGTTGAACACGATGGGCGCCGAGGTCTGGTTGTGCGGACCGGCGACGCTGATGCCGGCCGGCGTCGAGAGGTTTGGCGTGCGGGCAACGACGTTGATAGACGAGGCCGTGGACGGAGCGGACGTGGTGATGTTGCTGCGCATCCAGCAGGAGCGCATGCACGGTCACTACTTTCCATCCATTCGCGAGTACTTCACGCTCTTCGGCATGACGCCGGAGCGGCTGCGGCGGGCGAAGGACGATGTCATCGTCATGCACCCCGGGCCGATGAATCGCGGCGTGGAGATTGATTCGGCTGTTGCTGATGGTCCGTATTCGGTCATCCTCGAGCAGGTCGCCAACGGCGTGGCGGTGAGGATGGCGGTGTTGTATCTCCTGGCAGGACGCGAAAGCGCCGAGGTGCACGAGGCATGAGTGTGATCGTCAAAGGTGGTCGTGTCGTGGATCCGGCGAGCGGTCGCGACGGAGCGTTCGATCTGCAGATTGATGGCGACCGAATCGTCCGCGTGGGACGCGATCTCCCGGCCAACGGCGCGCGTGTCATCGCAATTCCGGCCAGCTGGATCGTTGCCCCCGGACTCATCGACATCCACGTGCACTTGCGCGAACCGGGGCAGGAACACAAGGAAACGATCGCCAGCGGAACCGCGTCGGCGGTCGCGGGTGGATTCACCGCGGTCGCCTGCATGCCGAATACCGAGCCGGTCAACGACCACGCTGGAATCACGCAGTTCATCCTGAAGAAAGCGGCAGAGGCAGGGCTCGCTCGCGTGTATCCGATCGGCGCGGTGTCCCTCGGGTCGAAGGGGGAGCAGCTGGCCGAGCTTGGCGAGCAGAAGGCTGCGGGGTGCATCGCGTTCTCGGACGACGGCCGCCCGGTCGCTACGGCTTTGTTGATGCGGCGCGCGCTGGAATACGCCGGAATGATCGGCGCGCCGATAATCGACCACTGCGAAGATCCGTCTCTGCGCGGGGACGGCGTCGCGCACGAGGGATATTTTGCGTCAGCGCTTGGTCTGCGCGGCATTCCGGGCGTGGCCGAATCGCTGATGGTCGAACGGGACGTGTCGCTGGCCGAGCTGACGGGATCGCACGTGCACATCGCCCACATGAGCGCACGCGAGTCGCTGCGGGCGGTCAGGGCCGGCAAGGAGCGCGGCGTTCGAGTCACGTGCGAGGTGGCGCCGCACCACTTCACGCTGACCGACGAAATGCTCGATGGTCCGGTAAAATACGATACCAACTTGAAGATGAATCCACCGCTGCGCGAGCGCGCGGATTGCGAGGCAATGCTCGAGGGTCTCGCCGATGGCACCGTTGACGTGATCGCGACGGATCACGCGCCGCATCACGCCGACGAAAAGATGGTCGAGTTCGATCGTGCCCCCTTCGGCATCGTCGGACTCGAGACCGCGGTCTCGCTGGTGTTCGATCGATTGGTGCACGCTGGCCGCCTGTCGGTGCGACGAGCCATCGAATTGCTGTCGACGAACGCCGCTCGGGTGATGAAGATACCCGGAGGCACCCTGGCCGAAGGGCTCCCGGCTGACGTGACGATCATCGATCCGGATCGCACGGTGACGGTCGATGCTGCCGCGCTGCGATCCCGTTCGAAGAACACACCCTTCCATGGCTGGACGTTGCGAGGTGGCGTGATGATGACGATGGTCGGAGGACGAATCGTGCACGAGAATCCGGCGCTGGCGGCGGTGAACCGATGACGACGCAAACCCCGAACCGGCAGGAGGAGCTGCGCCGGCAAGCACTCAGGACGCTGCAAGAGTCCGGGGTGCTCATGCGCGACGGCCACTTCGATTACGGGAACGGTTACCACGGCCGCGTCTACCTGAACCCGCACGAGTTGTTCAGATATCCGTCGACGATCTGGCGCATCGCCCAGGATCTGATCGACATCCTGCCGTCCGAGCTTCTGGAGCGGACGGAGGTCGTCGCCGGACCGGCGACCGGCGGAGCCCTGCTCGCGCATACCATCGCCGGCCTCCTCGACGGGCGGCGCGCGCTGACGCATCCGACCTGCAGCTTTGCCCCGTTCACGCCGGCGGGCGACGGCTTCACGCTTCGCGGCTTCTACGCCAGGCACATGAAAGGCCGAAAAGTGCTGATCGCCGATGACGTCCGCAACACCGGCGGTACGCTGCAGCGGTGTGCCCAGCTCGTGCGCCAGGCGGGCGGCGTGCCGATCGCGACACTGCAGATCTGCGATCGCATGGAAACGGTCGTCGACGCAGGCGTTCCGAATTTCGCGCTCGTCGACTATCCCGCACCCGAGAACTACGCCGCCGCCGACTGCCCGATGTGCCGGGCGGGCGAGCCGATCACGACGTTCTGACTCGAGACCCTGCACGTCTCGCGCGGCCGCTCGACCTCCTCTATCAGGAGTACAACCGCGAGGATTCGGCGAGCGATCCCGTCAACCTCGTTCGCCCGTTCACGGATCGGAGCGATCGGGAGGTCGCGGCGTTTTGTGCCGGGGCTCTCGCCTTCGGTCGCGTCGCGAGCGTCCTGCAGTCGATCGGCACTCTGCTGCGAATCATGGGTCCGCGTCCGGCAGCCTTCGTGCGCGGCTTCGATCCGCGTCAGCCGCATCCCGAGCTGCGCGCAATGGTCCATCGCTGGACTCGCGGCGAGGATCTGGCAGCGCTCCTGTGGGTGATACGGCAGATGCTCGAGCGGTCCGGGTCGCTCGAGGCCTTCTTCGCCGAAGGGTTGAAGCCGGACGATCCCGACGTCGGAAGTGCGCTCGATTCGTTCTCGACCCGCGCCATGGCCTTGGATATCCGCCGCGCATACGGCCGCCTGCCGCGCCGACCGGGTGTCTGCTACTTTTTCCCGCGGCCCTCCGGCGGCAGCGCCTGCAAGCGGCTGAACCTGTTTCTGCGGTGGATGGTTCGCCAGGACGCCATCGACCCAGGCGGGTGGAGTGCGGTACCCGCCTCCAAGCTGGTGGTGCCCTTGGACACGCACGTCATTCGACTCGGACAGTGCCTTCGGCTGACCCGGTACACATCGCCCGGTTGGCGAATGGCCGCCGACATCACCGCCTCGCTCCGCCGGCTGGATGCCGAGGATCCAGTACGCTTCGATTTCTCGCTGTGCCATCTGGGCATGCGAAATGCCTGCGGCTTCGGCCGCCGGCGAGGGGATGCTCAATGCCCGCTCAAGGGACTCTGCCGGCCGCGCGGACGCTTGCGATTGCCTGCGCGCTCATGACGGCGACGGCCTGCACCAGCCGCCGGATCGAGCGCTACCCCGCGCTCGAGTGGTCGGAGAATCGGTCGCGTGTGGCATTTTCGCGGGACCGGCTCTGCGAAAAGGCTCCGTGCGAGTCGCTGTATGTGGGTGCAACCGTCGAAACGGCCGCGGCACTAGAAGGTCTGGCCGATGGTCAGGAGAGTTGTGACGAGATCGCCTGGACCAAGGACGGAAAGCGCGTCGCGTTTCTCATCAACGGCCGCCAGTTGAGGATCTACGACGCCGAGGCGCGCAAGCCGGCGGGGAAGGTCAACCTGTTTGCCGAAGGGGACGCGTCAGCAGGGCGCATCGCACGCGGCGTGACCTTCTCCGACAACGGGGCGGCGGTCACGTTCGACGATTGCCCGCGCGACCACGCCGGCTGCAGAAGCGGAATCGTGGGGATTAGATGAGCCGACGCCCGTAGCGCGCTTTCAGCGGCGCGTTACGATCCCGCTGACGAGCTGGAAGCTGGCGGCCGGCGGCTGGAAGCGACCCGCTCATACACCTTGAGCGTGTCCTGAACCATGCGCTCCGCGCTGTAACGATCGCGCACGCGTCGCGAACCCGGCGGCGCCGTACTCCTGACGGAGCCGAGCGTCCTTCAGCAACGTCACGATGGCGTGGGCCAGCGCTTGGTGATCCTTCGGCGGCACCAGCAGCCCAGTCACGCCGTCATCGACCACTTCGGGAATACCGCCGGCCTTGGTCGCAACGATCGGCTTCGAAGAGGCCATCGCGTCGAGCAGCGAGGTACCCAGCCCTTCGGTGGTCGAGCTCAGGACGAAGATATCGAAACTCTTGTGCAGCGATAGCACGTCGGGACGGAAGCCGGCGAGCAGGACGTGCTTGTCGAGCCGGTGGTCCTTGATCTGACGTTCCAGGTTGGGTCGCAGCTCGCCTTCTCCCGCGATGATGAAACGCGCGTCCGGTACTTGTCGGACGACCAGCGCCGCTGCCTCGATCAAGTATCGCTGACCCTTGTGCGCCACGAGCGCGGCGACGTTTCCGACGATCGGCGCGTCGTGCGGCAGCCAGAATTCCTCGTGCAACCGTGCGGGTGGAGCCGCCGCGACACGGTCCAGGTCCACACCTTCGTGTACCGTGACCGCTCGTCCCGCCGGAATGCCGTCCGAGATCAGTATGTGGCGGATCGCCTCGGACGCGCAGATGAAGCAGTCCACCTGACGGTACTTCCACCGTGACAGCGCGCTGTTCCGCAGATGGAAATCTACGCGTCGAGCGGCGACGAGCGGCGGCTTGACGGCGGCGGTGCTCATCGACAGCGCCAACGCCGCCATCGCGACACCATGCGGATCGTGGGCGTGGACGATGTCGGGCTTCAGCTGCTTCAGAAGCCGCGAGAGCCGCCACGCCGCGCTGAGATCCATTTCCGTCCGTGGCGCCAGGGGCATGAGATCCAGGCCCTCGGCCGCGCGCTGGCGCAGCTCCCCCTGCGAGTTCGCGACCAGCATGGTGCGGTGGCCGAGCGCACGCAGGCCCATCAGGGTGACGAGGACCTGGTTTTGCCCACCTCGCCAGGTGCGCGCCGTGTCGACGTGGAGGGAGAACATCTAACGCGACTGACGCTCCCAGAGCTTCGCGAATTTGAGGAAGACGTAGTACCAGTTGAGAACGGACACTATCAGCCCGGCGCTGCCGTCGCGAAACCCTCCCTTCAGAAGATAGTTGCGCAGGAATGCGAACGCGGTGTGCAGGAAAGCCTGGAGCGCCGTCGCGCGCCGGCCGGCGGCGAGCCATTCTTCCGCGGCCAGGGTCGTGTACCGATCGATGGTCTGGACGTGATGGGTGATGTTTCTATACGGATAGTGCTGCAGCTCACGCCGCAGCAATCCTGGTGCGCCGCTGAGCACCACCGATTCGTGCACTCGCTGGGCGTTCCATGATCCCTTGCGCCGGTCGTAGAGCCGCAGCTGGAAGTCGGGATACCAGTCGGTGCTGCGCAGCCAGCGGCCAAGATAGTACGACACGCGCGGGATTCGATAGCCGGCCGGCCCGGATTCGCTGTCGATGGCTCCGCGTATCTCACCGGCCAGTTCCGTAGTCACACGCTCGTCGGCATCGATGGAGAGGATCCAGTCGTTCGAGGCGATGGCCGCCGCATAGTTCTTCTGCTCGCCATAGCCAGGCCAGTCGCGTACCTCGACGCGCGTCGCCATCCGCCGCGCGATGGCAACGGTGTCGTCGGTGCTGTGGGAATCGACAACGATGATCTCGTCGGCCCAGGCGACCGACTCCAGGCAGGCGGCGATGTTGGAGGATTCGTTGCGCGTGATGACCGTGACGGTCAGCTTCACGCCCGGGAGTGTACAGAGATCGGGGCTCGGGGGCTCGGGAGCTCGGGAGCTCGGGAGCTCGGGAAGAAGGAGGAAGCTCTTCCTTCTTCCTTCTTCCTTCTTCCTTTCTTACCGTCCTGCGGCCAAGCCGCCGCCGACGGGCGATGTCTGGATCGCTTCGAAGGTGGCGATCGATCGGTTGTAGTCGATGATCGCGTTCAGTTCGTTTTGCCGCTGTCGGGCCAGATCACGCTGTGCCTGGAACAAGGCGAACGTGCTGGAGAGGCCGACGGTCATGCGCTTCTGTTCGGCCTCGAGACGGCGCTCGGCAAACTGACGCGCCTTGCCCGTGGCTTCCACTCGCTTGAGGTTGGTGGCCACCTGCCGCCCGGAGTCGCGGACGGCGGTCACGACCTGCAGCTCGAGATTGCGCAGATCGCTCGAACCTTGCTGGCGCTGCAGACGATTGGATGCGAGGGCGGCATCGGACACGCTGCGACCGATTGGATAGCTGAATTGAAACTGGACGCTCCAGGTCCGAAAGTCGTTGCCGAACACATCGGAGAGCGCATCCGTGAAACTCCGCTGCGACTGGCTGAGAATCGACGGCGGGAAGGTCTGCGAGTCCGGATCGAACACGAACTGAGTACCGGCCAGACCGATCAAGTTGTAGCTGGCGACCAGGTCGAGCGCGGGCATGCGCTGGTTCTGATTGAACTGCAGGTTTACTTCGACGTTGTCGTTCAGCTTCCGCTGTCGAGCGATGTCGGTTCGGTTGGCCAGCGCATTCTGGACAGCGGTCTCGATGTCGATGTTCACCGGCGTGACTGTCGGGGCATCGCCAGGCTCCAGCCGCACGCTCCAGAAATCCTCTTGCGTCGGATTCAGGACGAGCGCGCGAAGGCGGTCCTGGACCGTGCTGATGCGCGCCTCCGCCTGGATCACCGCCTCTTCGTTGCTGGCGACCTCCGCCTGCGCTTCGATGATGTCGATTGGCGCCATCGTGCCGACTTCGACGCGGGTCTGGTTGTCCTTCAGCGACTGCCGCGCGAGGTCGAGCGACAACTGCGCGACCTTCAGACCTTCAATCGCTCCCACGAGGTCGTAATACGAGAAGCGCACCGCATAGCTCGTCAACGTGATCTGCTCGCGCAGCTGAATATCGGCGATGACCTGGTTGTTGCGGCTGGTGAGCACCTGCTGCCGGAAGGTGTCGATCTTGAAGCCGCGGAGCAGCGGCTGCGTATAGGACCCGGCGAAGTTCGAGCCGAGCTGCGGATTGTAGTTCGTGAACGCGTTGGTCGTCTGCCGCGACGCGTCCAGCGTGAACTGATAGCTGCCGCCTCCCCAGGGCACGAACTGGCGCAGTCCGGCGTTGGTTCGGAACGTGTCGTCCGAGATGACGTCCCCGGTGCCGGTGAGAAAGTTTCCCGGCGGCTCCGTACTCTTTCGAGTGGTCGTCGTCGAGATCAAGAACGGAGCATAGACGCCGCGCGCCTGGGCGACCGCGAGCGTGCCGATTTGCGGACCCAGACGCTCGGACTGGATCCCGAGGTTGTTCTCGAGGGCCATCCGAACGGCGTCGTCGACGCTGATCTTCGTCACGCTTCCGGACGGCTGGGTTGCCGCCTGCTGAGGCGTCGGCGCCGGTGGCTGCGGCACGGGCGCCGGCTGCTGTGCCGGGCTCTGTTCGAAAGCGGACAGTCCACGGCCGGAGCCGGACACGGCGATCGCCGCGGTCAGACAGACAACCCAAAATTGATTCGATATTTGCTGCTTCAAACTCATTTCGACCTATCTCCAATTGCAGGAATGGGAACGGATGCGCAACACCATTTGCAAGAACCGGGTCGCCAGAATGCGGGTTGCTATACTACGACGTCAGCCCTTCACAGCCGGTTTTCCAGGGATTAGACGTTTCATGCGCAGACTTGGTGTCGCGTTGACGGCCTTATTCATTTCCGGCCTCGCCGTCCCCTCCGTGACCGCCGATCGCGGGCAACGTCCGGGGCGCCCGTCTCCTACGGCCGCCAGCAATCGCCTGCAGCTGACCGTGGACAGCATCATGCGGGGTCCGGGCCTCGTCGGCTGGCCGCCGACCGGGCTTCGCTGGTCCGCCAACTCGCAGCAGCTCTATTTCGACTGGCGCAGGCCCGGCGAAAAAGAAGCCTCGACATACGTGGTCAACAGCGATGGCGGTGCGCTGCGGAAGCTATCCGAGGACGAAGGGAGGAATGTCCCGGCGGCGGGTGGAGTCTGGGACAAAGCGAGACGCCGGGTGGTTTTCGTCGAGGCTGGCGACATCGTGATGGTCGAAGGTGATCGGCGTGTGCAGATCACGCGCACCCCCGGAGCCGAATCGGCACCGCGATGGGTTCGCAACGATACGCACGTCAGCTACGTTTGCGACGGCAACCTGTTCGTGATTCCGGTCGAGACGGGGGCGGCGTCGATCGTGACGCAGCTGACCGATGTCTCGGCCAAACGGCAGGAGCAGAAGGTCACCGAAAGCCAGAAGTTCCTGAAAGAGGAAGCGCAGAAGCTCATCGACTTCCTGCGCGATCAGGCCGAGCAGAAGAAGAGGGCGGAGGAGAAGGACAAGAGGCACAAAGCGCCGGCGATTGAGCTGCAGGAACGCCAGAGTGCGGTAGACCTGATGCTCTCGCCCGACGACGCGCACGTATTCCTGCTGGTGGCCGAACGTCCGGAACACGCGAAGCCGACGATTGTGCCGAATTACGTGACCGAGAGCGGCTACACCGAAGACATACCCGGCCGATCGAATGTCGGCGACATGCAGGAACGGCGGCTGCTGGCCATCCTCAATCTGAAAACCGCGAAAGTCGTCTGGGCGGACGCGAGCTTCGCTCCGCCGGTCTCTGAGAACGAGAAGCCGGCCGCCGCGGGAGCGACCGGCCCCGAAGGCACGCCGGGCAGCGAGGCGGAGCGCGAAGTACGGTGGTCGATGCCGGTCGTTTCCGACGACGGCAAGCAGATCGTGGCGAGCGCACGATCGTCCGACAACAAGGATCGCTGGCTCGTCACGCTCGACGCTGAATCCGGCAAGACGCGGGTCATCGACGTGCTGCACGATGACGCGTGGGTGAGAGAGGCGACCGTCGGTTCATCGTTGACGGAGTTCCTGCCTGACGATCGCCGCATTTCGTTTCTGTCCGAACGCGACGGCTGGATGCACCTGTACACGCTGGACGTCGCTGTCGAGAACGCGAAGCCGGTGCAACTGACGTCCGGGAAATGGGAAGTCTCTTCCGCCCAGCTTTCGCGGGACGGCCGCCGCTTCTACCTGACGACGACCGAGGTGCACCCGGGCGAGCGCCACGTGTATTCGGTCATGGCCGACGGCGGGGCTCGTACAGAAGATTACGTCGATGACGGGATCGCACGAGGGCACGCCGTCACCGGATGAAGCCAGCCTCGGTCTGATCTACTCATACAGCAACAAGCCGCCCGAAGTGTTCGTGATGCCGAACCGCGCCGGCGCCGCGGCGACACAAATCACGACGACGCCGACCGAGGAGTGGCGGAGTTTCAACTGGATCGATCCGCAGGTCATTACGTTCAAGGCGCGCGATGGAGGCGACGTCCACGCCCGGCTGTTCACGCCGGAAATGATCGGTGCACGTCGCGACCCGTCACGGCCGGGCGTCGTCTTCGTCCACGGCGCCGGATACCTGCAGAATGCGCATCGCTACTGGTCCACGTATTTCCGTGAGTACATGTTTCACAACCTGCTGGCATCGCGAGGCTATGTCGTGCTCGATGTGGACTATCGCGCCAGCTCCGGCTACGGGCGCGAGTGGCGAACGGCCATCTACCGGCACATGGGTGGCAAGGATCTCGAGGACATCGTCGATGGCGCGAAGCATCTGGTCGCCCGGGAGCAGGTGAATCCGCGGCGGATTGGCGTTTACGGTGGGAGCTACGGCGGGTTCATCACGCTCATGGCGATGTTCACGACGCCGGACGTGTTCGCGGCAGGTGCGGCGCTGCGCCCGGTAACGGATTGGGCGCACTACAGCCACGGTTACACGTCGAACATCCTGAACGTCCCGCAGAAAAATGCGGAGGCCTATCGCAAGAGCTCGCCGATTTATTTCGCAGAGGGACTGAAAGGTGCGCTGCTGATTTGTCACGGCATGGTGGACACCAACGTCCACTTCCAGGATTCGGTCCGGCTGGCGCAGCGGCTGATCGAGCTGCGCAAGGAGAACTGGGAGCTCGCCGCCTACCCGGTCGAGAATCATGGCTTCACGGAAGAGACGAGCTGGGCGGACGAATACAAGCGGATTCTCAAACTCTTCGACGATAACTTGCGTCTCGGAAGGAATGGCCGCGCGACGAGCAATCCCTGAGAGCGTCCGGTTGGACGCGACAGTACGCTCAGCGTGAGCGCTGCAGGTCCGCAGTCCAATTCGCGACCACCGTCAGAGGTTCAACCGCGGCCGCGTCGGTCTTGCGGAAGCGAAGTCCTTAGCCAGATGCCGCCGCCGACGGGATCTTCATGGCGGTGGAATGCAATCCGATAGGGGCACGATGTTAGTGAGAGTCGAATTATAGCGAAGACGCTCGCCCAAAACCGAGTCGGACCATGCGGTAGACTAGGCACGCTCGCATGACAGAGGACGATGTTCTGGATTTGTTCCGAACTTCGGGGGCCCTCCTCGATGGGCACTTCCGCCTGACGTCGGGTCTGCACAGCCAGCAATATCTTCAGAGCGCGCTCGTCCTGCAATACCCGGAGTTTGCCGCTGCGCTCGGCGAGGCGCTGGCCCGGCGCACGCAGCACCTGCAGGCGACGGCCGTGCTGTCGCCAGCACTCGGCGGCATCGTGATTGGTCAGGAGGTCGCGCGCAGCCTGGGCATCCGTGCCCTGTTTGCCGAGCGGGAAAATGGGGCGCTGACACTGCGTCGCGGATTCGAGCTCAGCCCCTCCGATCGTATCCTCGTTGTCGAAGACGTCATCACCACGGGAGGTTCGACGATGGAAACCGCCCGCGTGGCGGAGGCGGCCGGCGCACGCGTGCCCGGCGCCGCGGCCATCGTCGATCGCAGTTCCGGATCGTCGTCGCTCCACTTGCCGCTTCAAGCTCTGTTGCGCCTCGAGGTTCCCACGTACGCGCCCGACGATTGCCCGCTCTGCGTGCAGGGCATTCCCGTCGTGAAGCCGGGCTCGCGCGCCTGACGTGGCTTCCGCCTAACGAGACTTCCGCCTGACGTGGCTTCCGCCTTTAGGCGGAAGTCTCGGCGCCGTGAATCTTCCGGCTAAAGCCGGAAGCCACGCATTTGCGCGAGTTATGCTCTCCCCGTGAAGACCATGAAGCTGACTGTCCAGTACCGATGGGACTAATTACGTCGGCTGGCAACGGCAGCCGAGCGGTCTCTCGATCCAAGGCCTGATCGAGGATGCGCTGCTGCCGATCGAAAGTGGTGCGGTGACGGTCCACGGTGCGGGACGGACGGATGCCGGCGTGCACGCCCTCGGTCAAGTTGCGAGCGTGAGCCTCGGGGCTTCACTGGAGGCGGCAACGCTCGGCCGCGCGCTGAACGCCGTCCTGCCTGAAGACGTCCGCATCATCCAGGTAGACGAGGTCGCGCCGAGTTTCCACGCTCGCTTCGATGCGCGGGCGAAGACCTACGAGTACCGCATCCTCAATGCGCCGTTTGCCGACGCGTTCATGTTCCGCTACGCGTGGCATATTCCGCAGCCGTTGGATTTCGAACGGATGCGCGACGCGGCGGCGCCGCTCGTCGGCCGCCACGATTTCGCGGCGTTTCAGGGTTCGGGATCGGTCGTCCAGTCCACCGAGCGAACGATCGAGGACATCGCGTGGGAAGCGGGAGGTTCGTTCGATCGGCCACTGGTCTTCCGTGTCACGGGGGACGGCTTCCTCCGCCATATGGTGAGGAATATCGTGGGCACGCTGGTCGAAGCGGGGGCGGGGCGCCTGGCGACGGCGCAAGTGCGGGACATCCTGGCATCGCGGTCCCGGGCACAGGCTGGTCGAACCGCGCCCGCCCGGGGCCTGTTCCTGGCGCAGAGTGAGGGTACCTGAAGCGACCGTCCCCTTTTCCGTGACTAAGCTTTATACTACAAAGCTGATTGGCTTGTATCATCGACGTTTGACTCCAGCCAGACTCCATGTCTCTTGACGACATTCTTTCGGTCGTACCCCCTGGCTCGGCAGAGGATGCGCTGGCCCGTCAGGTGGACTTCAATCGGCTGCCCCAGCACATCGCCGTGATCATGGACGGCAACGGACGCTGGGCCGCGCAAAGACACCTGCCACGCGTCGAGGGCCACCGCGCCGGCATCGAATCGGTCCGCGAGGTTGTCGAAGGCTCCGCCCGGCTCGGCATCAAAGTTCTGACGCTGTACGCGTTCTCCGTCGAGAACTGGAAGCGTCCCGCATCGGAAGTGTCGACGTTGATGACGCTGCTGAAGCGTTATCTGCGACTCGAGCTCAACACGCTGCTTCGCAACGACATCAGGTTTCGCGTCATCGGCCGCGCCGCCGACCTGGCGCCCGATATCCGCAACGAGCTCTCCCTGGCCGAAGAGAAGACGGCGTCGAACGCCGGGATGCTGTTCAATATCGCGCTCAACTATGGCGGACGCGCCGAGATCGTCGAGGCGGCCCGACGCGTGCTGGCTTCCGGGGCCAGGCCGGACGAGCTCGACGAGCAGCGGTTTGCTGGCTTTCTCTATACGGCCGGACAACCGGACCCCGACTTGCTCATCCGTACCAGCGGCGAGATGCGCGTCAGCAACTTCCTGCTGTGGCAGATCGCCTACGCTGAAATCTGGGTCACTGACACCCTCTGGCCCGACTTCCGCAAACGCCACCTGCTCGAAGCGGTGCTTGCCTATCAGAAGCGTGATCGCAGATACGGCGGCATCACCCATCCCGCGATCGCCGGGCGATAATCACGTGCCAACGGGCGACGTGCGGTCGCCGGACGTACGACGGCCTGACATGCGATGTCTCGCGTTCTGAGCGCGCTGCTGCTGCTCCCGGTGGTCGCCGGCTCGATCTGGTTCCTGCCGCCATTCGCGACGCTGATCCTCGCTATGGTGGCGGCCGTGCTGGCGGTCTTCGAGTACGTGCGCCTGGCTCAGGCAC
This sequence comes from uncultured Acidobacteriota bacterium, assembly GCA_963804245.1. Classification (GTDB taxonomy): domain Bacteria; phylum Acidobacteriota; class Vicinamibacteria; order Vicinamibacterales; family 2-12-FULL-66-21; genus CAWDPQ01. Next base: position 294,302 of record CAWDPQ010000020.1, on the reverse strand, counting down.
TCGGCGCGCAGGTGCCGCGCGCCATTGCCGCGTCCGGCGTAGTCGCCGCCTGCGCGGCGGTCGCGCGCCCGGAGGTACCGCTCGATCTGGTGCTGCTGACGAGCCTCATCGTAATCGGCGCGCTGGCGGTGGGTTCGGGCCAACCCGGGCCGGCCATCCTGCGCGATGCGGCAGCCACGATTTTCCCACTGGCCTACATCGGCCTGCCCCTCGGCGCCATCGCCGCCGTTCGTGCCATCGCCGGACGCGAAGCACTACTCCTGTTGATCGCGGCCATCGTCATCAGCGACTCCGCGCAGTACTACACGGGACGCGCCTTCGGGCGTTCGCCGCTGGCCCCGTCGATCAGCCCCAAGAAAACGCGTGAGGGCGCGATCGGCGGCATTGTGTTTGGAACCGCGGCGCTCGCGCTCGGCGGTCGCGTGTTGTTCCCGGCCGCCAACCTCGCGGTGATGATTCTATGCGCGGCAACGATCATCGTGCTGGGGATCGTCGGCGACCTCTTCGAATCGCTGCTCAAGCGCAGCGCCGGCGTGAAGGATTCGTCCGCGCTGATTCCGGGACATGGTGGCATTCTTGATCGCATCGACAGCTGGCTGTTCGCGGCGCCTCTCTACTACGCCTTCGTGAGGTACCTTCAGGCCGGCCCTCAATGACGACGAAGAACATCGCCATCCTTGGTTCGACCGGCTCGATCGGCCAGAGTGCGCTGGCGGTCGTCGAGGCCCATCCCTCCCGCCTGCGTGTGGTGGCGCTCGCCGCCGGCGAGAACGCCTCGAGGTGTGCGGAGCAAATCGCGCGCTTCCGGCCCGAGCTCGTCGGGATGGCGTCGGAATCGGCGATGGGCGACGTCAGGGCCGAGCTGGGGCGGTTGTCAACGCCGCTGCCGCGCTGTGCTGAGGGGGCCGACGCCCTGATCGCCGTCGCCACACACCCCGATGTTGACGTCGTGCTGTTTGCTTCGTCCGGCACTGCGGGCCTGGACGCCGTGCTGGCCGCGATCGAATGTGGAAAAACCATTGCCCTGGCCAACAAAGAAATCCTGGTCATGGCCGGCGGCATCGTCATGGGCGCGGCCCGGCGGCGAGGCGTGTCCGTGCTGCCGGTCGACAGCGAGCACAACGCCATTCATCAGTGCCTGGACGGACGACCCCATCATCAAGTCAAGAGGCTGCTGCTCACCGCATCCGGCGGGCCGTTCCGCGGATTTGACGAAGCGGCGCTCGACCGCGTGACCGCGGAGGACGCGCTGCGTCATCCAACCTGGAGAATGGGTCCGAAGATCACCATCGACTCGGCCACGCTGATGAACAAAGGCCTCGAAGTGATCGAAGCGCGTTGGCTTTTCGACATCGGTCCCGGCCGGATTGACGTCCTGGTGCACCCGCAGTCCATCGTGCACTCGATGGTTGAGTTCGTCGACGGATCGCTGCTGGCCCAGCTCGGGGTGACCGACATGCGGCTCCCCATTCAGTACGCATTTTCGTATCCGGACCGCTGGTCCGCGCCGTTGCCGCCGCTCGACCTGACGCGCTGCGGACCCCTGGATTTCGAGGCCCCGGACATCAATAGATTCCCCTGTTTGGGGCTGGCTTTCAGGGCGCTGGCGGGCGACGCGGGTCTGCCGATAACTCTTAATGCGGCGAATGAGGTCGCCGTTCCGGCATTTTTGGACGGAAGTCTCAAGTTTTCAGCGATTGCCGACGTAATTGCGCGATGTCTGGACGCCTACGAGCGCGAGGGACCGCGGCCGGTGTCCACCCTGGCTGACGTGCGCGCAATCGACTGGTGGGCCAGGGATTACGCGGGCCGCTTTGTTGATGCGGTAAAATCAAAAGTCTAAGTGTTTCTATGACCAACATTCTCGCGTTCGTGTTCGTGCTCGGAGTGCTGATTTTCGTCCACGAGCTCGGACATTTCATCATGGCGCGCCGCATTGGCGTTCGCGTGCTGACCTTCTCACTCGGGTTCGGCCCCAAGCTGTTGAGCATCCGCCGGGGAGATACCGAGTACCTGCATCAGCGCCATACCGTTGGGCGGTTACGTCAAGATGGCCGGGGAAAACCCCGAGGACGCGCGGACCGGCGCTGACGACGAATTTCTGTCGAAGACGAAGTGGCAGCGTTTCCAGGTTCTGGTCATGGGCCCGGTGATGAACCTGGTCCTCGCGCTCGTGGTTATGGCCGTGGTGCTCTACCAGGGCGCGAAAGTCCCGTCCTTCCAGGACGAGCCCGTCGTCATCGGCTCGTTCGAGGCCAACTCCGTCGCGCAAGCGGCCGGCCTGCAGATTGGCGATCGGATCGTCAGCGTGGATGGAGACTCCGTCGCGAACTGGGAAGAGTTTTCGATGGCCATCCTGCCGAAGGCCAAGCGCTCCGTGTCGCTCATCGTCGAGCGCAACGGCCAGGCGATGGAGAAGCAGGTCGTTCCGGTGGCCGTCGGCAAGTTCGAGCTCGGCGAGACCGGGATTCGTCCCATCATGCGGCCGCAGCTGGTCACCATAAGTCCCGGTGAGCCGGCGAGCGAAGCGAAGCTGGCGCCAGGCGACGTCGTGGTGGCCGTGGATGCCGAACGAGCTCCAACGCGCGAACGCATCATCGAGATAATCAAGGGGCACGAAAACCAGCCGCTGACGTTCGAGGTCCTGCGCGGCGGGCAGTCGATCAAGGTCTCGGTGACCCCACGGAAAACCGAGGGGATGGTGCGCATCGGCTCGCAGATCAGCCCGACCGAGCTGCGCGACATTCAGCCCGGCTTCTTGGAAGCGATCAAGATGAGCGCCCAGCAGAACTGGGAATGGTCGACCTTGATCGTCAGGACTCTCATCGGCCTGTTCACACGCGAGACGTCGGTGAAACAGCTCATGGGTCCGGTGGCGATCGCCGACCTCTCGGGCAGCGCCGCCGAACAGGGATGGGTGCAGCTTTTCAGCCTGATGGCGATGATCAGCCTGAACCTGGGACTGCTGAACCTCATGCCGATTCCCGTTCTCGACGGCGGGCACATCGCCATCCTTGCGCTCGAAGGTTTGTCCCGCCGCGACTTCAGCATGAAGGTGAAAGAAAAGATGCTTCTCGCCGGCTTCGTGCTGCTGCTGATGCTGATGGTCACGGTCATCTACAACGACCTGACCCGCGTGCAGTGGATCGAGCGCCTGATGCCCTGGCGATGATCCACGGCAGCTCGCGCGCGCGCTGGCTGCTGCCCGTTTCTCTCGTCCTTACCCTCTGTGCCATCTCCTCCGGCACAGGGATCTCGTCCGGTCAGCTCCCGGATCCAGTCGCCACTTTTTCAATTCTCGGATTCGATCCGGCCACCGGCGAGGTCGGCGGCGCGGTGCAGTCGCGCGTGTTCTCCGTGGGCAATGGCGTCCTCTGGGGAGAGGCCGACGTGGGCATGGCGGCCACCCAGGCGATTGTGGATGTCAGCTATGGCCCGCGAGCGATCCAGCTCCTTCGCGCCGGTCTCAGGCCCGATGCCATCATCAAATCGATCTGGGACAGCGATCCCGATCCCGGCCTGAACGGCCGTGACTGGCCGAAAGCCGGTCGACAGTTCGCCGTGATGGATGCCAAGGGCAATTACGCCGCGTTCACCGGCCCCAAAGCCAGCGCCTGGGCCGGACACAGAGGCGGCAAGTTCTGCACCGCGCAGGGCAACATCCTGAAGTCTGAAGCGGTCGTCGGCAACATGGTCGAGGCGTTCGAAAAGACGTCAGGGCACCTCTCGCTGCGGCTGATCGCCGCGCTCGATGCCGGACAGGCGGCGGGCGGCGACACGCGCGGCATGCAATCGGCCGCGATGCTGATCGTGAAGAAGAACGGCGGCGTGTGGTTGAACAACGACGTCGTGCTGCGCCTGCAGGTCGACGACAATCCGGAACCACTGAAGGAACTGCGGCGTCTGGTCGAGATCAACGCCCGGCGGCTCAATCCGCGATAGCCTAAACTCTCGAGAGCCCTCGAGAGTGTCTCTTTCTCTGAATCACCTCCGCGAAGAGTTCAAGCCGATGCTCGCGCTGGCCGTGCCGGTCGTGCTCGCGGAGCTCGCGTGGGTGACGATGGGGATCGTCGATACGTTCATGGTCGGGCCATTGGGAGCGGAGGCGATCGGTGCTGTCGGCATCGGTAGTTCCGTCTTCATGGGCGTGTGTGTCTTCGCCATGGGGATGCTGCTCGGCCTCGATACGCTCGTGGCGCAAAGCTACGGTGCCGAGCGGCTCGATGACTGCCATCGCTGGCTGGTGCACGGCATCGCGCTCAGCCTGGCGCTGACCATTCCCGTGATGGCCATTCTGTTCACACTGGTCGCCACTCTGCATCTCTGGGGTCTGGATGCCAGGGTCCTCGCCCTCTCGCGCGACTATTTGCAGGTCGTGTCGTGGAGCCTCCTGCCGCTCTTGCTGTATGCGTCGTTTCGACGCTACCTGCAGGCGACGGGCTCGGTCCGCCCCATCATGATTGCGCTCGTCCTGGCCAACGTTGTCAACGCTGTCTTCAACTGGGTGTTCATCTTCGGGAGGTTCGGACTGCCTGCGTCCGGCGTACGCGGGTCGGCGTGGGCGACTGTCCTCGCGCGCGTGTTCATGGCCGCCTGGTTGCTGCTGGCCATCGTCTATCGCGAATGGGGCCGCAATCCGGGACTCTTCCACACGACGCTTCGCATCGATCCCGCGTGGATGCGCCGGTTGTCTGTCCTCGGCTTTCCAGCGGCCATGCAGATCACGCTCGAAGTCGGCGTCTTTGCAACGGCCACGGCGCTCGCCGGCCGACTGGCGCCGTCCGCGCTTGCCGCTCATCAGATCGCAATCAACATGGCTGCGTTCACCTTCATGGTGCCTTATGGCATCTCGTCCGCGGGTGCCGTCAGAGTCGGTCAAGCAGTGGGGCGCGGCGATGCGGCGGCTGTTGCCCGCGCGGGATGGACGGCGCTCCTGTTTGGTGCGGGATTCATGAGCGCCGCGGCAGTGGTGTTCGTCACTTGCGGGCGGTTTCTCATCGGTGCGTTCACTCCGGATCCGGACGTGATTCGAGCGGGCGTCTCGCTGCTCGCCATCGGCGCGGTCTTTCAGCTGTGCGACGGCCTGCAGGGCGTGGCGACCGGGATCCTGCGCGGACTCGGCGATACGCGTACGCCGATGATTTGGAACCTGACCGGTCACTGGCTGATCGGCCTGCCGCTCGGCTACGCCCTCTGCTTCGGCCTCGGGCTGGGCGTCAGAGGCTTATGGTGGGGGCTGTCGCTCGGTCTCATCATCTGTGGAACCGCGCTGCTCGGGACATGGCAGCAACGGGTGCGCACTGTAGGGGGCGGAGTCCAGGAGGCGTAACCAACAGGAGGTCAAGAGATCAGGAGGATTTTAGGTAGGGGAATTTTAAGTAGAACAAAATGAATCCTCCTGATCTCATGGTCTCCTGTTTATCTCGTGATCTCGGGCTCTGGTTTGCGCGCGTATCGCGACGACACGTAACCGTCGATGAGCGCGCGGAACGCCGCCGCCAGCTCATCGTACGTGCCGCGCAAGGTCGTATGGTGCTGGCCATCGATGTACACCGGGCAGGTCGGCGCTTCACCGGTGCCTGGCAAACTGATGCCGATGTTTGCCGCCTTCGATTCTCCCGGTCCGTTCACGACGCAACCCATCACGGCGAGCGTCATCGTCTCCACGCCGTCGTAGCGCGTTTTCCATTCCGGCATCCGCTCCCGGATGTACTCCTGCGTCCGTTCGGCAAGTTCCTGGAACGTGCTGCTCGTCGTGCGACCGCAGCCGGGGCATGCCGTCACGCTCGGGGAGAACGATCGAAGTCCCAGCGCCTGGAGCAACTCGCACGCGGCGTAGACTTCCTCGCGCCGGTCTCCTCCCGGTTTGGGTGTCAGCGACACGCGGATGGTGTCGCCGATGCCTTCGTGGAGCAGCACGCCCATCGCCGAAGCCGACCAGACCAGTCCTTTCGTTCCCATGCCGGCCTCGGTCAGGCCGAGGTGCAGCGGCTGATCCGTACGACGCGCCAGTTCGCGATACACGCTGATCAGGTCGAGCGGACGCGATGTCTTGCACGAGATAATGATCTGATCCTTGCGCAGCCCCGACTCGAGCGCGAGCTCGGTCGATTGCACCGCGGAGAGCACCATGCACTCGTTGATGATTTCTTCCGACGAGAGGCCGAGATCGCGATCCGTGTTTTCCTGCATCCGCGCGACGACGAGCTCCTGGTTGAGCGAGCCGCCGTTGACGCCGATGCGCACCGGCTTCTCGTTGTCACGCGCGACCTTGCAGATCGTGGCGAACTGCTCGTCGCGCCGGCGGCCGGTGCCGACGTTGCCCGGGTTGATCCGATATTTGTCCAGCGCTTGTGCGCACGCCGGATGGCGCGTGAGCAGCAGGTGGCCGTTGTAGTGAAAGTCGCCAATGAGCGGTGCGGTCACTCCGGCGTCGAGCATGCGCTGTTTAATCTCGGGAACGGCAGCTGCCGCTTCCGGCAGATTCACCGTCACCCGGACCATCTCCGATCCCGCTTCGGCGAGCTCGACGCACTGTCTGGCCGTCGCCTCTGCCTCCGCCGTATCGGTCATGGTCATCGACTGGACGACGATGGGCGCGCCTCCGCCGACCTGGACGGTTCCAACTTTGACACCGACCGTCCTGTGAAGCTTCACCAATGTCATGGGTTACGTCGATTCTAACATTCGCGTCCCGGGCCGGAGGTCAGCGATTGCTCAGCTAGCCCGGTTTCATTCTTGCACTACGGATCAGCCTGGGTACGTTGGAAGTTTTCGAGGAGCGCTAGAGATGACGAGTAAGTTGTTCGTTCGAGCGGTGTTTTTCACGGGTCTTCTGGCCCTCGCCCCGCTGGCACAGGCGCAGCAATCTGTGAACGCCGGTGACATCCAGAGGCTACAGGATCAGGCGTATCAGGCAGGTGGCGACCTGTCGAGGCTCCGGTCGAGCGACCCGAATCTGGCGTCGCGCCTGGAGACCGAGCTCGACGATCTGCGTGATGAGATCGTGTACCTCAAAGTGAAGATGCGGAAGGAAGGCACCGTCAACCGCACCGAGTATTCGGAGCTGCGCGACCGCCTGCAGGACATTCGAGGCCGCGCTCGCGGCGACAACTCGACATCGTCCAGCGGATCGGGCAAGTCGGGCGGAGTCTCTGGTGGCGTGTCCGGCGAACCAAGCGGCGGTGTGTCCGGTGGACCGTCCGGCGGCGTCTATGACACGCGGCGTCCGACATCCCAGGGCTCGGGCCGCAGTTCGATCCCTGAGGGCCAGCAGCTCGATGCCCGCCTCGAAGCGGAACTGACGTCCGACACGGCGCAAGTGGAAGACCGTTTCCAGGCAACGACGATGGCGGATCTGTACGAGGGCAATAACGTCCTCATCCCGGCCGGTTCGATGCTGCGCGGCGTGGTGAGCTCCGTCAACCGGGCATCACGAACCGATCGCAAGGGGAGCCTGACCGTGGTCTTCGATCAGATTACCGTGCGCGGCCGCACCTACCCGATGCGGGGAACGATCACGCACGCGCTCGAGAGTGAAGGCATCAGGGGTGAGGCCGGCAGGATTGGCGCGGGAGCCGGCGTCGGCGCCATCATCGGCGGGATTATCGGCGGCGTAAAAGGCGCACTTCTGGGCGTCTTGATTGGTGGCGGCGGGACCATCGCGGCGACCGAAGGGAAGGACGTGACGCTCCCCGCCGGGACGATTCTGCGCGTTCGCCTCGACCAGCCGCCAAACGTCCAGTGAAGAACTGTAAAATTCCAGCTCCTGACTCCTGTCCTGCCGCCTATTTTTGAGAGGCAGGATCAGGGGTTAAGGGTTATCGTACCAGGACATGTCTTCCCGCCCAGCGAGGATCCACGTTGTCCTGGTGACGGCGGCACTCACGTGCTGCGCGGTATTGAGCAGTTCGCGGGTCACCGCGCAACAGCTCCCGGCCCCCAAGCCAAGATCTGGCACTCCGACGGAAAACACGCCGACCGCCGCGACGCGCCCCGTCGCCTCTCCCGGGATAGGTGAGTTCACGCCTGTGCCTCCGTCGGCTTTGCCGGCCGAACGTATTGATGGAGAGCGCGCGACGCCAGCGGATCTGGGCAGGTTGGTGGAATGGCTCGCCTATCTGGGCGCGATCCTCTACCGCTCCGGCGCCTCAGACAGCAGCACCGTTCGAGATCTGTATCAGCAGCTCGACGCCGCTCGCGACGAAACAGGAGTTTTTCTGACTCGCGCGCGCGAAGGCGCTGGTCCGCCCGCGCAGGACTACACGCGGCTGCGGTCAACGCTCGCCCGCCTCCACGAACGTCTTCGAACGCTGGGCGGCGCCTGACAGACCGTCGCGCTTCAGAGCCGCTTGAAGGCTTCGGCGGCCGCGCGGACCGTTCGGTCGACGTCACGCTCGGTATGCGCCGCTGACAGGAACCACGCTTCGAACTGAGATGGCGGCGGATAGACGCGCCTGGCCAGCATCTCCCTGAAGAACGATGCGTACGCGCGCGTGTCGGCGGTCAGCGCCGTCTGGTAATCGTGCACCGGCCGCTCGGTGAAAAACGGCGTCAGCATCGATCCGAACGCATTCACCTGCAGTGGCACTCCCGCCTGTCTCGCGCCGTCGGCAAGCCCAGCGGCCAGCCTTTCACCGAGCTTTGCCAGATGTCGGTAGAGCTGTGGCGATAGCTCTTCCAACGACCAGATGCCTGCCGTCATCGCCAGCGGATTGCCAGACAACGTGCCCGCCTGGTAGACCGGACCCGCCGGCGCGACGAGGGCCATCAAATCTGCCCGTCCCCCGTATGCGCCTACCGGCAGGCCGCCGCCGATGATCTTGCCGAGACAGGTCAAGTCCGCGCGCACCTGAAGCGCTTGTTGCGCGCCACCGGCGGCGACGCGGAATCCGCTGATCACTTCGTCGAAGATCAGCACGATCCCCTCGCGATTGCACAGAGCGCGCAGACCTTCGAGAAAGCGGTTGCGGGGAGGGACGACTCCCATGTTGCCGGCAATCGGTTCGACGATCACGGCCGCGATGTGACCGCGGTTCTGTTCGACGGCCCGTTCCACCGACTCGACGTCGTTGTAGCGGGCGAGTATCGTTTCGCGCGCAACCGCGGCCGGGACGCCGGGGCTCGTCGGAATTCCGAGCGTGGTGGCGCCGGAGCCGGCCTGCACCAGAAACGGATCGGCATGGCCGTGATAGCACCCCTCGAATTTGATGATGCGATCGCGCTTGGTGGCAGCGCGAGCCACGCGGATCGCACTCATGGTCGCTTCCGTCCCTGAGCTGACGAACCGGATGCGCTCGACGGACGGCATCAGCATCGCCACCCGCCGCGCCAGTCGCGTCTCCAGCTCGGTTGGCGCGCCAAAGCTGGTCCCCCGCGCCGCCGCGCTGGCGATGGCCTTCACGAGCCCTTTCGGAGCGTGCCCGTGCAGCAGCGGACCCCAGGACATCACGTAGTCGATGTAGCTATGCCGGTCGACATCCTCGATCGTCGCGCCGCGCGCACGCTCGATGAACAACGGCGTGGCGTCAACGGACTTGAAGGCGCGCACCGGGCTGTCGACGCCGCCCGGCAGGATGCGAGAGGCTGCAGCGAAGAGCTTTTCAGACTGGATGTAGCGCGATCGGGCTCGGCGAAACATCCTGGGAGATTAGCATTTCGGGGCTCGGGGGCTCGGGGGCTCGGGGGCTCGGGGGCTCGGGGGCTCGGGGGCTCGGGGGCTCGGGGGCTCGGGGGCTCGGGGGCTCGGGGGCTCGGGGGCTCGGGGGCTCGGGGGCTCGGGGCTCGGGGGCTCGGGGGCTCGGGGGCTCGGGGGCTCGGGGCTCGCCGCTCAGTATCGCCGCAGCGGCGTGCTCTGGTCGCTGCGTGCGTCGTGGATCACGACTTCGATTACAGGCCGACGCAGCGCCGCGGCCTCATCGTCCCGCAGCAATTCACGCTGCACCAGCAATCGAACGAGCTCAGCATACCGCTGCACGATGCTCGCGCGGATTCGCTCGATTGCGCCGTCCAGGCGACTCATTCCTTCCCAGGCCACCGAGTGCCCTTCCACCCCTTGCACAGGGAGCTGATTGAAATCGATTCCTATCAGTGCTGCAACATACTTAAACCGTTCCTCGCTCGAGGGGCCGCCTTCGGTCGACGAACCGCGCGACGGCGGCATTCCTGACGGCGATACATGACGGCGGTAATACATAGGCTTCGGACCTGTCGCCAGCACGACGGCGCCCGGAATTACCAATCCGGTCAACTCGTAGGTCGCCCACGGCGGAAGACCTGACGCATCGGGCGCGTCAAAACTGCAGCTAATCGTGAAGCAGCTGCCACCCTCAGATCCCGACGCGCGCTTCCCATCGTCGGATACCGTGATGATCGCTGTCACGGTCAACGATTCCATCAGGATTGGCGCGAAACGCTTGCGGGATCCATTCAGCAGGAGATTCGCAGCGGCAAACCATTCCTCCGCTTCCGCCGTGGCCGCCAAATCCAGCAGGAAGGGAGCGGCCTCTTCGACGTCGTGGGATGCAAGGATCAACGCTGCAGCGCTACGATGCCCATAGATGGCGCGCATCAAACCTTCAGGCACCTTCGCGCGCAGCTGAATGAGCGAATCGACCGCGGCGTCCGCCGGGGCCACAGAATCCGCGAACACGCCGTTAGCGTGCTGCAGAGCAACCCGCTGCAGCAGAGGGATCAGCTGCGGCATGACGTCACGGCCGGCATACCAGGCGCCCCACGCTTGTTCGCGCGCGTCTTTCGACTGCAGCAGTCTGACGACGGATTCCTGGGGCGAAGGCTGTGTCGACGACTTGAATCCCGGCCGATCGCTCGCCTGAGCCAGTGCCGAAGAAGCTCCAATAGCTGACGCCGCGAGGAGGATTACGATTCTGATCGGCGTGCGCATTCCGTTCGGAGAATTAGACTCCGTGGCGCGACGATCGGCTCTGCGATCGAACGAGCCACGAGCCCCGAGCCCCGAACGCCGGAATTACAGCGGAATCCGTAAAATCGCCCGGCAGCCCTTCGCGTCGGTCCGGTTCTCGAGAACGAGCGTGCCGCCGTGTGCTTCGGCGATCTGCCGGCTCAACGCCAGGCCGATGCCGGAACCGGCCGGTTTCGTCGTGAAGAACGGGACGAAAAGATTCGACGTATCGGGCAGGCCTGGCCCCTCATCTTCGACCGTGAGCTGCAGCGCGCCGTCGTCGGACTTCCAGTCGATGAAAACCCGCCCGCCCGTCTCGAGCGTCGCGTCCACGGCGTTGCGCACGATGTTGATCAGCAGTTGCTCGATCTGATCAGGATCGGCGTTGATCTCCACGTCATCGCTCGCCGCCACCTTGACGGGCAGACGGTTTTCCAACTCCGCGATCCGATGAGCAATCGGTCCGATCTGAACCGGACGCTGCTGAGGTTTCGGGAGGCGCGCCAACTGAGCGTAAGCGCGAAGAAACCGGCCCAGCGATCCCGATCGTGTTTCGATCAGGTTCAACCCCTCTTGAATCTCATCCCCGCGGGGCAGGTTCGGCACGCGCGACAGCATGCGTCTGATGCTGTGCGCGATCGACTTGATGGGCGTCAGCGAATTGTTGATTTCATGCGAGAGCACGCGGACGATGCGCTGCCACGCCTGCTGTTCTTCTTCGCGCAGCGCGCGGCTCAAGTCGGCGAATACCAGCAGCTGGTGTGGCTTGCCGTCGCGCCGGAACGTCGAACGCCGCAGCTCCAGCCGGCCGCTTTCCGGGCCGAACGGTCTATCGATCAGCCGCGGCGTGTCTCCGGTGAGGTACGCGGCAAGTCGGAGCTGCTGCGCGTCGCGCCCGAGCAGGCGCGACGCCGGCTGATCGACCAGCCGCTCCGCCGCCGGGTTCACGAGCATCAGCTTGCCATCCATGTCGAGCGCGAACACGGCAACGTCGATTGCACCCATGACGCTCTGCAGGAGGGCCGTCGATTCGACGGCTTCCGTGCGCTGACGCTGCAGCGTGTCGCCGAGGGCGTTGATTTCGTGCATCACCAGGTCGACGGCGGTGCCGGGACGGGCGCCGGCGCCGCGAATCGAATAGTCCCCTTCGCGCAATGCCCCGAGCAGGTTGGCCTGCAGGAAGAGCGCGCGCGTGACCATCTGATAGGCGAGCGCCGCGCATCCTACCCAGACGGCAACGACGATCGTCGTCATGGTCCAGCGAACTTCGAACGTGTATTGCTGGTTCCAGGTGATGAAGAGCAGCGCCAGGCCCGCGGGAAGACCGGCGATGATGGCCAGCAGCAGGATGGAGTGCTCGAGGCTTCGATGGAGGCGCTTACTCACGGATGCCATAGTGTTGCAGGCGGCGGTAGAGTGCACTCCGGCTCATACCGAGTTGTTCGGCGGCCAGGCGCACGTCACCGCCGTGGCGTGCGAGAACTTTCTCGATGAACGCCCGCTCGGCGTCTTCGAGCGACAGCGGCTCGAGCGGATCTCCGGCCCGCTGCGGGATGAGACCGAGGTGGCGGGCCGAGATCTGCGTCGCCGACTGATCCGCCATGAGGACCGCCCGCTCGATGCTGTGCGCCAACTCCCGTACGTTGCCGGGCCATCGGTGCGCCATCATCGCCGCGGTTGCCGCCGCATCGAAGCCGGTGAGCGGCTTGCGATACCTGGCGGCATAGTGGGCCAGGTAATGTACGGCGAGCGGCTCGATATCCTCGCGGCGCTCGCGAAGGGGCGGGATATGAATCACGACAGTGTTCAGGCGGTAGAGCACGTCTTCCCGAAAACGCCCGGCGCCAATCTCTGACGGCAAGTCGGCATTCGTGGCCGAGATCACGCGCACGTTGACGTATCGGACCCGCGACGAGCCGACGCGCTGTACTTCACCGGTTTGCAGCACTCGCAGCAGTTTCGCTTGCAGCCGGACCGGCATGTTGGCAATTTCGTCGAGGAACAGCGTGCCTTCGTCGGCGAGCTCGAAGCATCCGATCCGATCGACGCGCGCGTCCGTGAAGGCGCCTTTGACGTGCCCGAAGAGCTCGCTTTCGGCAATCCCTTCCGCCAATCCACCGGCATTCATGGTCACGAGCGGCTTCGACTTGCGATCCGAGAGCGCGTGCAGCCGTGTGGCGGCGACTTCCTTGCCGGTGCCATGTTCGCCCGTGAGGAGGACGGCGGCATCCGAGGCGGCCACCCGTTCAATCGTCTGCCGAACTTCCCGCATGCCGGCCGAATCACCGATGAACGCCGGCGCTACGCCGCGCTGCAGGCGGGCATTGACCTCCTGCAGACGCTGACCGCGGCGAAGGGCACGTCTGAGGTCGCTCTGCGTTCTGATGGTGACGAGCAGCCGGTCGTCGTCCCACGGCTTTTCGATGTAGTCGCGCGCGCCGCGGCGCATGGCTTCGACGGCGCCCGCGACGCTGCTCCACGCGGTGATCACCAGCACCGGCAGCGTTGGATCGATGGATCGAATCCGCTCCAGGAGGTCCAGCCCTTCCTGACCAGACGTAGTGTCTCGCGTATAGTTCAAATCGACGAGCGCAAGATCGACGTCGGTGGCCTCGATACGCTCTAACGCCTCGCTCGGAGAGCGGGCCTCGATGACGTCGTAGCCTTCGTCGCTCAGCAGCAGGCGCAAGGCGTTGAGGACGTCCGCCTGGTCGTCGGCGACGAGCACGCGCACGGTGACGGGATCGACCATTGGCACTAATGTCTGTTTTTGTGGCTTCCGGCTTCAGCCGGAAGATTTCCGTCTTCCGCCTAAAGGCGGAAGCCACGATCGTGATGAAGTCAGTTCTAAGATATATGCGAATTCCCGCGAGTGGGACCGGGGGTCGCGCTGGCGCGACGCCTGCGGCCGGTCGCGGCTCGATTTGGCCTCGAAATGGCGAGGAATGCACGGGTGATGCCCGGCATGAGTCTTGGTGCATACGCTCTCGCCGATGTTCGAGAGCTTCTCGATCTACCGCATGTCACAGCCGATAGACCCTGATCCGGGGCGTGTGCTCGTCGCGGATGACCAGCCCGACATCCTCGAAGCCCTGCGCTGGCTCCTGACGGCCGAGGGCTATCAACCGCAGTTCGTCAGCTCCACCGATGCCGTCATGGAACGGCTGAAGGCCGATGCGTTCGATCTGCTGCTGATGGACTTGAACTACTCGCGCGACACGACGTCGGGCCGGGAGGGGCTCGAGCTCATCCCGCGCGTTCGCGCCCACGATCCAGGACTTCCCATCGTCGTCATGACGGGTTGGGGCAGCATCGACACCGCCGTCGAAGCCATGCGCCGCGGGGCGAAGAGCTTCGTCCAGAAGCCGTGGGAGGACGTCACCCTCCTCGAAATCCTTCAGAGGGAGATTGCGGAAGCGCGTGCGGCGCGCCGGCGCGACGAGCGCCAGCAGCGCGAGCTCGAGGACGCGCGCCTGATACAGCGCGGGTTGCTGCCGACAGCCGTTCCGCAGGTGGCGGGGATCGACCTGGCCGTCGCCTGGCAGCCGGCCAGCGGCGTGGGCGGCGACTGTTTCGACACGCTCGCCTTCGGCAGCGCGCTCGGCGTGTCGATCGCCGATATCGCCGGTAAAGGTCTTCCCGCGGCGCTGCTCATGTCGAATCTGCAGGCGGCCGTCCGCGCGTTCGCGCAGGAATCGGCGGCGCCTTCCGCGATCTGCAGCAGCGTCAATCGCCTGCTGTGCCGCAACATGGCCAGCGGACGATTCGCCACCTTCTGTTACGCGCACGTCGACCCGGATTCCCGGCGAATCGTCTATTCGAATGCCGGCCACAACCCGCCGCTGCTGATTCACCAGAATGGAACCGTTGCGCAGCTTACCGAGGGCGGCATGGTGCTCGGCATCTTTCCGGATAGCGCCTACGCCCAGGCCGCACTGCGAATAGCGAGCGGCGATCGCCTCGTCTTCTACACCGACGGCATCACCGAGGCTCGCAACACCGAAGGCGACGAGTACGGCGAGGAGCGTCTGACGGAAGCCGCGCTGGGCGTCCGCACCCTCTCCTCCGAGGCCATGAAGGATGCGCTGCTGGCCGACGTGAACGCATTCACCGGTGGCCGGTTCGAGGACGACGCGACGTTGATCGTCGTCGCGATTCAGTAGTCCCGCTGCGAGGCGGAGAGTGATGCAGGGGTTACAGCGCCCGCGCCGCTTCCCGCGCGTAATACGTGATGATGATATCGGCGCCGGCGCGGCGGATGGCCGTCAGCGTTTCCATCATCGCTCGCGGTTCGTCGATCCAGCCGTTGCGCGCCGCGGCCTTGAGCATCGCGTATTCGCCGCTGACGTGATAAGCAGCCGTCGGGACGCCGAACTCGGCCTTGACCCGTGCGATGACGTCGAGATAGGTCATCGCCGGTTTCACCATGACGATATCCGCGCCCTCCTCGAGATCCAGCGCGACTTCGCGCAGCGCCTCGTCGGTGTTGGCTGGATCCATCTGATGCGATCGGCGATCGCCAAAGGCGGGCGCGGAGTCGGCGGCCTCGCGAAATGGGCCATAGAACGCCGAACAATACTTGGCGGCGTACAGACATGATCGCCACGTCCGTGTAGCCCGCCTCGTCCAGCACGCTCCGGATCCTTCCCACGCGGCCGTCCATCATGTCGGACGGCGCGACCATGTCCGCTCCGGCGGCGGCATGTGAGAGCGCCGCCCGCGCCAGCTGCTCGACGGTCGCATCGTTGCTGATTTCGTCGTCGACGATGATGCCGCAGTGCCCGTGCGACGTGTATTCGCAGAGGCAGACGTCGGTGACGACGAGCAGCCCCGGAACTTCACGCTTCAGGGCGCGGACCGCGGACTGGACGGGTGCTTCCGCGTCGTAGGCGGTCGATCCGATCGTGTCCTTCTCGTCCGGCAATCCGAAGAGCAGGACGCCAGGCACGCCGTCAACTTTCGCAGCCGTGGCCTCCTTCACTATCTCATCGACCGAGAGCTGGAACACGCCCGGCATCGACGAAATCTCACGCCGCTGGCCCTGACCCGATCGCACGAAGAGCGGATAGAGAAAGACGTCGGGCGAGAGGCGCGTCTCACGGACCAGCGTGCGGATCGCTGCCGACCGGCGAAGCCGTCGCGGTCGATGGCGCAGCTCCAGCGACGTCCGCCGCTCCGCGTCCTGCGCCGCACCGCTCACCTGGCGGGTCTTGGGACCGATCATCGCAGCGCTCCTGCCAACGGATGACTGGTGAAGTGAGCGACGAGCGCTTCGACCAGATCGGGAATGGTGTAGCGCTCCGGCATTACCGACGTGACGATATCGAGCTGCTGCGCAGCTTCAGCCGTCACCGGTCCAATCGAGGCAACGACCGTGCTCTTCAAAAGGTCGACGGCTTGCTCGTGGCCCAGAATCTCCACGAAGTTACGGACCGTCGAGGCGCTGGTGAACGTGACCGCGTCAATCTGGCTGTCGAGCAGCATGCGGTAGACGTCGTGATCACCCTCGCGATCCCCGGTGGCGAGGACCGTCCGGTAGGCCGCCACCTCCACCACCTCGGCCCCGGCCGCGCGCAGCTCGTCGCCGAGGATTTCGCGAGCGATGTCGGCACGCGGCAGCAGCACGCGTGAGCCGCGGAGCCCGTCCCCGGCGCTCATCGCGTCGACGACCGCCTCCGATCGGTATTCCGTCGGCGTCAAGTCCACGCGGATGCCGTACTTCGACAGGCGCGACGCGGTCGATGGTCCAATCGTGCAGATGCGGACGCCCTTCAACTCGCGAACGTCGCAGGTCGCGAGCAGGGCGCGCATGAAGTAGTCGACGGCGTTGGCGCTGGTGAAGACCACCCAGTCGAATGAACCGATCTCGGCGCACGCGCTTTCGAGCGCGCTGGAGTCCTCGGGTGGAAGCACGCGAATCGTCGGCGCGGGGATCGCCTCGGCGCCGAGGTCTTCGAGCATCTCGATGAACTCGCCCGCCTGCTCTCGCGATCGGGTGACGACAATCCGCCGGCCGAACAGCGGGCGATCGTCGAACCATCGCAAGTGTTCCCGAAGCCTGGTGACCGCGCCGATCACCAGCAGCGCCGGGCGTCCGTTCTCCGCCTGCTCAGCGATGTCGCCGATGGTGCCCGGCACCGTGAGCTGCGAGGGAGTCGTCGCCGCATATATCAGCGCCGCCGGTTCGTCAGGCGATCGCCCGTTTGCCAGCAGAGCATCGCAAATCGCTGCGATTTGCTTCGTCCCTGCGTAGCAGACGATCGTTCCGTCGATGCCGGCAAGCCGTCCCCAGTCCACGTCCAGCGGTGCATCGGTTTCACCCTCGTGGCCGCGCACGAACGTGAGCACGTCGCCGGCATCGGGGTAGGTCACCGGTATGCCGGCGTACGCCGGTCCGCCGATCGCGGCGGGGATGCCCGGCACTACCTCGAACGGAATCCCTTGCTCGTGGAGGAACAGCGCTTCTTTTCCGCCGCTGTCGAAGACGAACGGATCTCCCCATTTCAACCGAACGACGGTTCTTCCCTCGCGCGCCTTTTCGGCGAGCAGGAAGCAGATGGCGTCCTGGTCGAGTGGGCGCGGCGCGGCCGGTCCGACGTCAATTCGTTCGGCCGATGCCGGGGCCAGCCGCAGCAACCGGCTGTGAACGCGATGGTCGTAGACCACGACCCCCGCCGACTCCAGGCACCGGAGCCCGCGCACGCTGATCAGGGAAGGATCGCCCGGGCCCGCCCCCACGATGTAGACACGCGATGAGTCCATAGAGCCCATAGGTCGTTCCCTCAAAGCGCCCACTAGTATGCCCCGTCCGGCCGATCGCCAGTGTGACGGACTTGATCCAGGATCTCGGCGGCCCCGCCTGTGACAAGCTCGTCCGCGAGGCGCTTGCCGACGTTCTCGGGCTGGCCAAGCGGTCCCCGTGTGTGGCGCCGTACGATACGGCGGCCATCGAGCGAGCAGACGATCGCCGTGCATTTCGATTGTGCCGGCGTTCAATCGCGCGAGTGCCCCCAACGGAACCTGACAGTCCCCGCCAAGTGCCTGAACGAGCGCCCGTTCGGCCGCGAGTACGACGCCGGCCGCTTCGTCGTGCAGGGGTGCAACCGCGTCCAGGACGCGGCGATCGTCCGCGCGTGCTTCCACCACGACGATCCCTTGACCGGGCGCGGGGACGCAGCGGTCAACTGGGATGGCTGCTGAAATGCGTTCCTCGAGGCTCAGGCGCCGCAGACCGGCGCAGGCGAGCACGAGCGCATCGAATTGCCCCTCGTCGAGCTTGCGGAGGCGCGTATCGACATTTCCGCGAACAGGGACGAAGACCGCGCCGGCGATCTGTCCAGATAATTGGGCGATGCGCCGGACGCTGCCGGTGCCGACGGTCCGGCGCTGGCCGCGTTGGAATGACTCGAGAATCGTCAGGAATTGCCTGCCCTCCGCTCCCTTCGGCAGCACGAGCGCGTCACGCGGGTCTTCTCGCGGAAGCGTCGCCGCCAGCATCAGTCCGGCCGGCACATCCGACGGCAGATCTTTGGCGCTGTGGACGGCCAGATCGATCTCCCCGCGAATCAGGGCATCTTCGAGATCCTTGACGAAGAGACGCTTGCCGCCAGACTCGCTGAGCGGTGCGTCCTGGAGCCGGTCGCCGGTCGTCTTGACGATGACGAGATCCGATTCGTGACGGGCTGACTCCAGCCGCGATGCGACGGCGCGCGCCTGCCACAGGGCAAGCTGACTGCCGCGGGTGCCGAGCCGAAGGGGGACCATTCAGCGGCGGACGGCGCGGTGCGGTTCCAGGTGCGCGTTCACGACCGTTCGTCCGGATCGTTGTGGGGTATGCCTGTGCCGTCGAGGCTGAAGAGACGATTCAGGGCCTCGGAATAGACGGCCACCATCGTCTCGTCGCCGAGGGTTTTCAGCTGTTCCGTCGGCGACAGCAGGAGCTTTTCGACGACGAGCCGCGTGACTTCGTCGACGCGGGCGCGGGCTTCCGGCGGCAACCCGGCGAGCTTGGAATCGAGGCGCTGCAGCTCGGCCCGGCGGATGGCTTCGAAGCGCTGCCGCAGCGCGACGACCGTGGGGATCACCTCGCGAGAGCGGAGCCAGTCGGCGAACCGCGTCGTTTCTTCTTCGACGATCGCCTCGGCACGCGACAATTCGGCACCGCGCTTGGCCAGGTTGTCCTTCACGATCTGCTGAAGATCGTCGATGTTGTAGACGAACACCTGTTCCAGGTCGCCCGCCGACGGCTCGACGTCGCGCGGAACCGCGATGTCGATGATGAACAGCGGACGGTGAGGGCGCTGGCGCATGACGTTCTGCACCAGTTCGCGGGAGACGACGACCGACGAGGCGCCGGTTGCCGTCACCGCGACATCCGCGTCGGCGAGACCGACCGCGAGCTCGCTCCACGGAATGGCTTCACCGCTGAGATCGGCGGCGAGCTGTTCTGCGGCGGCAGGCGTCCGACTGGCAATCACGATGCGTTCGGCCTGCTGGGCCTTCAAGTGGACGCCGGTCAATGCCGCCATCTCGCCGGCGCCGGCAATGAACACCGTCCGCCCTTTTATGGTCCCGAAGATCTTCCGCGCGAGCGAGACCGCCGCGAAGCTCACGGACACCGCGCCGTCGGCCAATCCTGTTTCGGAGCGCACGCGTTTGCCGGCACTGAAGGCGGCATGGAACAGCCGGTTGACCAGCGCGCCGGTCAGTCCGCGATCGGCGGCGAGCGTGTAGGCCGCCTTGACCTGACCGAAAACCTGCGGCTCGCCCACGACGAGCGAGTCGAGACCGGCGGCGACGCGAAACACGTGACGTGCGGTTTCCGCACCGCGGTGCACGTAGAGATGACGGGAGAGCTCGGTCTGAGATACGCCGTGATACTCGCTGAAAAATCGCGCCAGCAGGTCCACGTCGTCGTCGCGGTCGAGTGCAGCGTAAACCTCGGAACGATTGCAGGTGGAGAGCACGACCATTTCGCGGGTCAGGCCAAGCGCCGCGAGCGCGTCGAGCGCACGTTCGATGCCTTCGCGTGAGAAATCCACACGCTCGCGCAACTCGACCGGGGCGCTGCGATGGCTCAACCCGACGGCAAAGAGGCGCAGGCTCAGAAGTTGTGACTCCTCGTCAGGAAATAGCCGACCGGTACGAAGTTGAGGAGAACGATGGCGAATCCAATCGCTGACAGCCATGCTGCGCGGCGTCCGGTCCAACCGATCGCAGGCCGCGCCAGGACGGCGAACGAGTAGAGCGCCCACGACAGAAGAGCGATCAGGATCTTCGGATCGCCAATCGACATCTGATCGACTCGCGGATCGGCGGATGTCGTAATGCGCATCGCCCAGATGCCGCCGACTGCGATCCCCAGCGTGAGGAAGACCCAGCCGATGGTGACCACGCGTCCGTTCATCACGTCGAGCATCTGCAGCGATGGCAGCCGCGCGTAGAAGTAGCCGAGGTGCTTGGCTTTGATTTCGTTGAACAGGAGCACATAGGTGATGCCGAGCACCGAGGCGAGCGCGAAGCTGGCATAGGCGAACAGCATGCTGACGACGTGCACGGTAAAGAGCGGGCTGCGGAGCACTTCGGGTCGCGGGCTGACCGCCGGATCGAGCACCGGAATCACGTCCAGCGCGACGAGCAGCGGCGCCACGAATATGCCCATCGCCCGCTCATCCGCCGTCAGCTCGACGTAGAGATAGGCAAGGCCGAGCAGCCAGACGAACGCCGACAACGCTGCGCTCGTACCGACGAGCGGCGCGTGTCCGGCCTGAACCGTTCGCATGCCGATGAGAAACGTGTGAGCCAGCACGCCGCCGGCGAGGAGCCCGGTAGCCAGCCGCCCGGTCCGCAGATCCCGCCACGCGAAATGGGCAAGGTAGGCAGCACTCGCTGCCGCATAGAGCAGGAGCGGGAGAAGGTGCATTGCGTCCTAGGGGCTGCTTGGCTTCGGCCCGTAGTAGCCCTGGCGGGTGCGCGCGGTCAGACCGGGACGCGCCACGCGGATGGCAATGCGACGCCACGCGCCATTGCGCAGCGGGTTCTTCGAGGAGTACGCCAGTGCGTACTGACTGGAGAGCTCGTCCGCGATCTGTTCGTAGATTTTGGGTAGCTCGGACGCGGAGGTGGGGAAGAACACGCGTCCGCCGGTCTCCGTCGACAGCTGCCGCAGTACGAACTCCGCCTCCTTGAACTCTCTGCGCGCCTCGTTGCCCTGACGCAAGCCGATCGAATAAATCGCCGTCTCCGAACGCTTCGCGAGATCGAGAACTTCCTCGGTACTCGATCAGGCTCGACGTGTCGTCACCGTCGGACAGCACCACGATAGCCTCGCGCCGGATCTCCTCGGCGACTTTGGCGCGGTTGCGCCGCAGGTTCTTCAGCGCGATGTAGATCGCGTTGTACAACGACGTCGACCCGTTGGCGGTCGTGCTCTGAATGGCTTTCTCGAGCATCGGGATATCGCTCGTAAATTCCTGAATGATGTTGACCTGGCTGTCGAACTCGATGACCTGCATCACGTCGGTCTTGCGCAGCCGTCGGGCGAAGCCGATTGCGGCTTCCTGCGCCGTGGCCAGCTTGCCTTCCATGCTCGCGCTGGTGTCGAGGAGGACGGCGAGCGCGATTGGCTGCTGCACGCGTGAGAAAAAAATCAGCGGCTGCTTGACGCCGTCTTCGAAGACTTCGAACTCCGTCTCTTCGAGATCGGTGACGTAGTGAGTGCCGTTGGTGACCGTGACGTTCAGTGAGACGAGATCCACACCACCACGGAAGCGCTGCGCGTAGACCGAGCCGGCCAGGACGAAGGCAATCGCCACCGGCAGCAGCACTCGTATCTGAGCGAAGCGGAGCGCCAGTTGAAACTTCATCGTTCGGGCAAACGGGTGCGAGCCCGGACGGTCACGCCGGGACGGGTCGATGTCACTTCGATCCGCTGCGGCGGGATCAGCGATTCCGGACGGCCGTAAGTGACGACGTACTGATTGAGGAGGCCCTCGGCGACCTGGCGCAGCTTATCGGGGAGCCCGGATTCTGCCAGCACCTGCTCGCGGCGCCCACCGGTGCGGTCCGGCCCCTCGGCCAGCACCATGTTGCGGTTGCGCATCTCATCATTATTGTCCTGAGAGTCGGAGGGACTGCCGACGGCCAGCGCGTGCAGCGTTGCCCCGCTCCGTTCGACCGCCTGGAGCACCGTCTCGAAGTGCGCGTTGCTGAACTCGATCCCTTCTACCGTGATCGCCACGATCACCGGCCGTGTCGCCTTGCGCTTCTCCAGACCGCGGCTCGCGTCGACAATCGCATCCAGCAGATAAGGACCGGCACCGGACTTCGGAAAGACACGCCCCACGCCTCGCTTCAACTGTTCGGCGCTGTTCGTGTACTCGACGAGCGTGGTCGGGCGCTCGCCGAAGGTGATGAGCGCAATTTCCGCCTTCCCCTGCAGAGCGTCGATGAAGCCTGTGATGCCCTCGCGCAACGGCTGAAGCATCGACCTGGCGGCCTGACTGTCGTCGATGAGGAGCGCCACCTGAAGCGGCTCTGTGGCAGGACCCACCTTCAGCACTTCGCGCGCGACGCGATCTTCACGTACCGCGAAGTCGGACGCCGTCAGGCCTGGTACCGACGTTCCTTTGGAGTCGATGGCGGTAGCGTAAACGTCGCGCGTCCGTGCACCTGAGGTGCTGGCCCGCGGCTCCTGCCCGGAAGCGAGCGCCAACAGAACAAGTGCAAGAGGCAGTGCCTGCATCATGAGTGGGGGAGCCTTATTCGCAGTATAGGCGGGGCTGCGGGGAGCGTCAAGCCACCGTCGTGCTTCAAAGTTATTGCAACTACAGGATTTGTCGTTCGTGACGCGCTTCCACCAAAAGCGACCGAGCCGCCGGGCCCACGGTCAACAATCGTCCCTCGCCGGAACGTCGGTTTCTCGACCGGATGTCCTGACGGGTACCATGACGCGGAATGCGGGACTCTGGCCAATCACCTGCTCTCGCTGATCCTCTTCACGCCGCTCGCCGGAGCGCTGCTCATCCTGCTCGTCGGCAGCCGCCGCGTCGACGCGATCCGGTGGATGGCCAGCGGATGCGCGGCGACGACGTTGGCCCTGGCACTCCCGCTCTGGTTCAGATACGACCCTCACGGCAAGACCTGGCAGTTCGCGGAGCGGGGTGAATTGATATCGGCGGTTGGCGCCTCATATTACGTCGGCGTCGATGGCTTCAGCATTCTCCTGATCCTGTTGACGGCGCTCGTCGCCTGGATTGCCCTCGTCGCGTCGTGGCACGAGATCCGAACCAGGATCAAAGAGTTCTACGCGCTGATCCTCACGCTGCAGGCTGGCTTGCTCGGCGTCTTCATGTCGCTGGATTTCCTGCAGATCTTTCTGTTCTGGGCGGCCGCTCTCGTTGCCATGCACTTGCTCATTCGCACGTGGGGCGAAGGGCACCCGCCCCGTTCGGCAACCAGGTTCACGTTCTACATGCTGGCTGCCAGCCTGGCTGTGCTCGTCGGCATCCTCGCGCTCTATTTCCTCAACCACGCCGAGACCGGCGTCTACACCTTCGATGTGACTCAGTTCCACACGCTGCGTATTTCCAGTGCCGTGCAGAAGTGGGTCTTCCTCGCGTTTCTTCTCGGCTTCGGCGCTACCCTCGCGCTCTTTCCGCTGCACTCCTGGCTGCCCGATGCGCAGTCGGATTCGCCCACGGCCGCATCGCTGCTCCTGGCCGCGGTCGTGCTGAAGCTGGGTACTTATGGCTTCGTGCGCGTCAGCCTTCCAATCCTGCCGGATGCCTCACGCGAATTTGCGCCGGCGATGATGGTTCTTGCGCTGATCGCGGTCGCCTGGGGAGCAGTGTTTGCGTGGGTCCAGCGTGATTGGATCCGTTTCGTAGCCTATGTGAGCGTGAGCCACATGGCGTTCGTGACGCTCGGGCTGTTCGCGCTGACGCCAGTCAGCGTCACCGGCAGCATGCTGCACCAGATCAACCACGGCCTCGCCACTGCCGGATTGCTGCTCATCGTGGCCGGCATCCGACAGCGGACCGGGGTGCGCGATCTAACACTCGCGGGCGGTCTGTGGAGGGCGACGCCAGCACTGGCCACGTGCTTTCTCCTGATGACGATGGCGCTCGCGGGCGTGCCGGCTCTGAACGGCTTTGTCGGCGAGAGGATGATTGCGCAAGGCGTCTACGGGGTCAGCAAGCTGTCGGGCCGTCGTCGCCGTGGTCGCCATGGTGTTCGTGTCGGCGTACATGTTGTGGCAGTGTCGACGGACGATGTTCGGACGCGTGACGAGCGCGTCCTGGTACAACCTTTGGCGACCTGACGCCGCGCGAGCTCGCCATGTTCGTTCCACTCGTGGCGCTCTCGCTCTGGATTGGTCTTCGTCCGGCACCGTTCGTCGGCATGCTCGAAACTTCGATGGGCCGCGTCGTCGCGCGCGTCAATCCCGACTACGCCCCGTACGTGGCGCAGGGCTCCGATTGCGCGACGCCGGCACCGCCGGAACCTTCAGCGCCGCCGCCCACGTTCCTGTTGACGGAGTCGTGCGCGGACGGTTCGGAGGGGAAGTCGAAGCCGTCGCCGCCTGAGGGCGGGCGTTGACTCGGGGGTCAAATCTTGTTTCTTGCACGTTGGCTTGGGGTCAGATCTTGTTTCTTGCACGGTTGTCCTCGACAGGAAGCAACCGCGCAAGAAACAAGATCTGACCCCTTTGATCCGTGCAAGAAACAAGATCTGACCCCACAATAGGCCTATGGAACCCGACCCGAACAAGCGCAGCGCCGCTCGCGAAACGGCTCAGTCGATAGGCGCCCTCAGGTACCCGTCGGGCTGTCCTTCGTGCTCGCCATCGTGCTCGGCGCCTGGTTCGGTTACCTGCTCGACAAGTGGCTGGGTACGGGTCCCTGGCTGTTTCTGCTTTTCTTCATCTTCGGGTTCGCCGGGGGGGCACTGAACGCGTATCGAATGGCGAACCGCTTCATCCGGTAGCGCCCCGTGGAATCGAACGCCTTCCTGCGGCGGCTGGAGTCGACGGCGGTCGTCGCCTGCCTGGCCATGGCCGGTCTCGCGATGGCGTTCTCGTCGGGTCGGCCCGCTCCGGCCTTGGCCGTGCTCGCTGGCGGACTGTTGATCGGGTTCAGCTACTGGACGATCGGATCGGGCATCGGCGCGCTCGGGACGATCTTCAGCGCGTCCCGGACGGCGACAGATCGCGCCGCACCACCACCACCGCGCGTGGCGTGGACGATGGCGAAGGTGGTCGTTCGCTACGCTTTACTGGCTCTTCTGGCGTACGTTATGATTGCCCGTTTGCGTCTGCACCCATTGGGGCTACTGGCGGGTGCGTCCTCGGTTGTGGTGGCGGCTTCTGTCGAAGCTTGCCGCCTCCTCTTGAAGAAGTCCTGACGCTCCGGCGGGCCGGCCCTAGCCGACGCAGCAGGATTGTGTGTCGAACGAGACTGAATGCAGGAACATCCGCTGCTCATCGTCGATCTCGTGAACGCGGCGCTCGGCCCATTGGTCCGCGCGATCCTGGAGCCTTTCGGATTTCACTTCGACCCTGCACACCCGGTCATCCCGAACTATCTCGTCATGGTGATGCTGATCGTGGCCGGCGTCACCGCGCTCAGTCTGTTCGTGCGCTCGCGCCTCAGCGTCGAGAATCCCGGCAAGTTGCAGATTCTGCTCGAGGATGGACTCACCGCGCTGCTGGGGATGATGGAGCAGTGGATCGGGCCGAAGGGGCCGCGCTATTTCCCGCTCGTCGGCACGCTGTTCGTCTTCATCCTGCTGAGTAACTATCTCGGGCTCGTTCCCGGATTCATGGCGCCGACGAGCAGCCTGAACGTCACGCTCGGATGTGCGCTGACCATCTGGGTCTATTACCATTACCAGGGGTTCAAAGAGCAAGGTGTCGTCAACTACCTGAAGCACTTTGCCATGCCGCCAGGATCGCCGGTCTGGATGGCGCCCCTGATGCTCATCATCGAGACCATCAGCCATCTGGCGCGCGTGATGTCGTTGTCGCTGCGTCTTTTCGGTAACATCTTCGGCGAAGAGCTGGTGATCCTGATTTTCTTCAGCCTCATGCCCTTCGTGCTCCCGCTGCCGATGATGTTCCTGGCGCTGATCACGGGCGGCCTGCAGGCATTCATCTTCGCCCTGCTGTCGATCATTTACCTGCAGGGCGCTGTCGCAGTCGAGCACGAGCACGACGACCACGGTCACGACGCGCCGCGCGGGCACCATGCTCCGGCGGCCGCATGATCGTCGGTCGATGGGTTGACGTCAGACTTGGGAGTTTCGACCACCGCGTTGTTCTTTCAGGAGGCTTGGATCGTGAGTAAACGTTTCGTTTTGACAGGCGCGCTCATATTGGTGTCCGGCGCACTCGCGCCCGAACTCGTTGTATACGCGCAAGAACAGCAGGCAGCCGCCGCCCCGAGCTCCGAAGTCGTTCGCTGGTCGATCATCACGGCCGGTTTCGCGCTGGCGTTTGCCGCCGGACTCGGCGCGCTGGGCCAGGGCAAGGCCGTCGCGTCCGCAGCGGAAGCCATCGCGCGGAATCCTGGCGCCACGGGGGACATTCGCGGCGCCCTGCTTCTGGGCCTCGTGCTGATCGAGTCGCTCGTCATCTACGTGCTGCTGATCTCGCTGCTGCTGTTCTTCTTCAATCCGTTCAGATAATCGAACGAACGGAACGCGGAGGCGCCGGGGTCGGATCTCGAGTCTGACCCCGACGTCTTCTTTGCCACTCGGCCGTTTTACCCGCACCGACGCCCTTCTGCTCCTGATGGTTCTCATCTGGGGCGCCAATTACTCCATCGTCAAATCCGCGTTCGCGGAGATCGACCCGCAGGCATTCAACTCGGTGCGGACGACGCTCGCGACGCTGATCTTTCTGGCGGCGATGGCCGCGGCCCGTGCCCGCGGATCGGAGTCAGCCGGTAGCGGGGTGTTCTACACCCCGGCGCGGTTCACACGGCGCGACTGGTGGACGCTCGCCTGGCTGGGGATCGTCGGTCACTTCGGATATCAGGTCCTGTTCATCGGCGGACTGGCACGCACGAGCGTGGCGAACAGCTCGCTCATCATCGCCACCAGTCCTGTGGTCATTGCCGTCGGCTCCGCACTGATCAGAAACGCGAAACTCGGACGTGCGCACTGGGCAGGCGCGGCGCTGTCGTTTGCCGGGATCTACCTCGTCGTCGGGCGGGGAGCAGCGGTTGGTTCTCGCGGTTTGATGGGAGACCTGATGACGTTCGCGGCGGTCATCTGCTGGGCGGCATATACCATCGGCGCCGAGCCTCTTATCGAGCGGCATTCGCCGGTCGGAGTGACAGGCCTGTCGCTGGTATTCGGGACGGTGTTGTACATACCGGTGATGTGGGAGAGGATCGTGGCGGCGAACTGGATGGACCTCAGCCTCTCGACGGTATTGGCACTCCTCTACGCCGCTATTTTCGCGATGTGTGTGGCATACACGATCTGGTACACCGCGGTGCGTGACATCGGCAGCGCCCGCACGTCGGTGTACTCCAACCTGATCCCGATTGTGGCGATGATGACCGCGGTCCTCTTTCTGGGTGAGCGCTCTCGGGCCGCGCCAGATCATCGGCGCGATTCTCGTCCTCGCCGGCGTGGCGTTGACGCGCGCTCCGCCTGCGCCAGCCACTCGTTCCGGTACGACCCTGAGCGAGCGGATCCCGCAGCGGGCGCCACCGGGAGAACCTGCTAAAATCGTTGAAAGTCCGGTGAAATCAGGTCATTACTCCCAGCACGCTGGTCCGCTCCGCGCTGAGCTTGGCGCCGCGATTCCTCGCGATCTGATGCGCGAGCTGCACGAGAAATTTCCCTGGCGGCACGGGGTCGTGGCAGCCCGGCAGTTTGCGATTCTCGCCCTTGCCACCTGGGCCCTGATTCGGTTCGATAACCCGCTGATTTGGCTGCCGCTCGCGCTGGTCCAGGGGTTCACCATCTTCAATTTCACGATCCTGCTGCACGAGGTGGTGCACCACAACGTGTTCCGCCGGCGCCGCCCGGTCGCCGAGCGGGCGCTGGGGCTGCTCTACGCAATTCCGAGCGGTATCTCGGCCAGCCAGTTCACGCGATGGCACCTCGACCACCATGCCGAGCTTGGTTCTGACGAAGACGATCCGAAACGGCACCACCTGTCGCCGAAGATCAACGCCCGCTGGTACAAGCTCTTGTATTGTTCGCCTGCGCTTTTCCCGATGTATTTTCGCGCCGCGCGGCGGGAGTCGGCGACGTACGCGGCCGACCTGCAGCAGCGCATCGCGACGGAGCGAAGGGTCTCGACGATCGCTCACCTGACTGCCCTGGCCGCGATCTGGTGGTTCTTCGGGTTCTACGCGGCGGCGCGCGCGAGCATCATTCCCGTCTTCTTCATATTCCCGATCGCCTTCACGCTGAATCGTCTTGGCCAGCACTACGACATCGATCCGTCCGATCCGGCCAAGTGGGGCACGCTGATGCGCGGGCATTGGTTCTGGGACTTCGCATTTCTCAACTCCAACTACCATCTGGAGCACCACTATTTCCCCGGCGTGCCGTTCTATCGCCTGCCGCGCCTGCAGCGCGAGCTGATTCCGTTCTACGATCGTCACCAGATGCGGTGGCAGACCTACGGCCGGCTGGTCTACGGCTGGCTGATCGAGAACCGCGCCCCGCATACCGACTGGAGCCGCAACGGGGAACCCGCGAAGCCACAGCCGGTGATCGACTTTTCGTGAAAAGTGGACAGCTCAACTTTTTGCGTGAGTGTCCGCTTCCGCAAAAAGTTGAGTGTCCCCTTTTCTGGCTTGAGCCATGCTGTCCAAAATTCTGTCCGGCGCCCAGGATGAGCTGTTGAAAGAGGAGCGCCGCGTCCTCGCCCGGCTGCGCACGGCGCTCGCCAGGTTCGACGCCGCACCCGAGCATCAGCTCGCGCTCGCGAAATCCATCGAGCAGCTCGACGAGCTGTTCCTGCTCGTCATCGTCGGCGAGTTCAACTCCGGGAAGAGCGCGTTCATCAACGCGCTTCTCGGCAGCCGCATCGTGGCCGAAGGGGTCACGCCGACGACGGCGCAAATCAACGTGTTGCAGTACGGCGAGTCGGTCGATCGGCAGGTGCGCGAGGCAAACCTCCACGTCATCACCGCGCCCGTTGCGTTCCTGAAAGAGATCCACATCGTCGATACGCCGGGGACCAATGCGATCATCCGCGAGCACGAGGCAATCACCGCCGAGTTCGTGCCGCGGTCGGATCTGGTGCTCTTCGTGACGTCCGCGGACAGGCCTTTCACCGAAACCGAGCGCGCGTTCCTCGAGCAGGTGCGTGCCTGGGGCAAGAAGGTCGTCATCGTCATCAACAAGATCGATATCCTCGTGAACGAAAGCGAGCGGGAAACGGTCCGCGGCTTCGTCACCGAGAGCGCCGACACTCTTCTCGGTTTCAGTCCGGAGGTCCTTCCCGTCAGCTCGCGTCTGGCGCTTCGCGCGAAGTCCGGTGAACCGGCGGTTTGGGCCGCCAGCGGATTCGAGGCGTTGGAAGCGCTACATCGCCGCCACCTTGGACGCACCTGGCCGAGTGCACCTCAAGCTCCTGAATCCTCTGGGCGTCGGTGCATCGCTCGCCGAACGCCATTCGAGTTTCGTCCGCGATCGGCTGGCTCTCCTGAAGGACGACTTCAATACGCTGGATGAAGTGGATCGGCAACTCAGCACCTATCGCGACGACCTGATCCGGGACTTCGACTTTCGCATGTCGGACATCGATCGCATCCTGCTCGAGATGGAGCGGCGCGGCCAGGATTACTTCGACGAGACGATGCGAATCGGCCGCGTCATGGATCTCCTGAATCGCAGCCGGATGCAACAGGGCTTCGAGCAGCAGGTGGTCGCGGACGCGCCGCAGCAGATCGAGCGGAAAGTCGGCGAGCTCGTGGACTGGCTCGTCGACGCCGATCTCAAACAGTGGCAGGCGGTGACCAGTCACCTCGCGGAGCGCCGTCGCCAGCATCGCGGGCGCATCATCGGTGAGGACGACAGCGGGGGCTCGCGCTTCCACTACGACCGGTCGCGGCTCATCGAAGCGGTCGGACGGGAGGCGCAGCGAGTGGTGGACTCCTACGATCGCCGGCGCGAAGCGCAGGAGCTTGCGGATGGTGCACGGAACGCCGTGGCCGCCGCTGCCGCTGTGGGCGCCGGTGCGCTCGGGCTCGGCACGATCGTCAGCGTCGCGGCGACGACCGCGGCCGCCGATGTCACGGGCCTCATCCTCGCGTCGGTCCTGGCGGCGATCGGGTTCTTCATCCTGCCGGCCAAGAGGGCGCAGGCGAAAGATGAGATGCGGAAGAAAATCGCCGCCGTGCGCGAGCGCCTGTCGAGCGCCCTGCGCGAGCAGCTGCGCCAGGAAATCGACCGCAGCGTCGCGCGCATCCGCGACAGCATTGCGCCGTACAGCCGCTTCATCCGCACCGAGGGAGACAAGCTGGAAGCGGTCGACGAGGAGCTGCGGGAGATCTCCACCTCTCTTGCCTCTCTCCGCGCCCAGATCGAGCGTCAGGCGGCCTAGGCGCCCGTGAGCCACTGGGGGTCAGATCTTGTTTCTTGCACGATTGTCCTCACTGGGTGTCATTGCACTCTTCGCCGGCAATGACACCAAACGAGGACATGTGTGCAAGAAACAAGATCTGACCCCCAGAGCGGTTGCAGTCACGGTCGATCGGCGACGTGACCGGCCGCCCGGCGCTGGAGCTCTTCGACGAATTCCTTGGCTTCCTTGAGGTCGACCCCGCGCGCCAGGCGATATTCCTTGATCGCCTCAATCTTCTTGCCGCGCGCCAGCGCGGCGGCGACGGCCGGCGGGACATCCTGAAAGGGGTCGAACCGGATGCCCGAGTGTTTGAGCAGCGCGTCGACCTTCGCCTCGAGTCGCGACAGCGTGCTGAGCCTGCCTTCGAGTGCCTTGATGCGGGCGAGAACGATCGCGGCCGCCATCAGGACGATGACAAGGGTTGCAACGATCCCATCGTTCATTGGGACCTTCTCAGAGATTCTGGTATGCGCGGAACACACCTCTGAAGTATTTGAGGACGCGGACCGGATCGTTCGACTCCGGAATCTCCGCGAAGCAGTAGCCCTGGAACTTCATGTCCGACAACGCCGCGATCAGCTGGCGGAACGGATACTCCTCGAGAAACAGATCGCGCATGTGCACCTGGCCGATCTGATCGCGTAGGAGCTTGAAGTTCGCCTCGAACCCTCCGTCGAGCAAATCCGTCTGATTCGAGTTCCAGCACACGCGGACGCCGGGATGTTTGCCGCCGTAGTCGAGGATCTTCCGGATACGCGGCACTCGCGAGGTGGCCTCGCCGTGGACTTCGAGCTGGATCTTCACGCCGTTGTCGTTGGCGAATGCGCCGCATTCGGCCAGCGCTTTCCCGATCTGCTCGAGCGTCTTCTCCTCCGGCACTTCTTTCGGCAGGCCGTTCGGCCGCACCTTGACGCTCGGTGAGCCGAGATCGCGCGCCAGCGTGACCCACGCCTTGGTTTCCTCGACGTTCTTGCGAACGATCGCCGGGTCCGCTGCATGGTATTCGCACGTGGTCCCAAGACCACCGATCTTGACCGGCGAGTCGTCGAAGCGCTTGCGGACCTCGGCGCGCTGGGCCGGCGTCAGCGAGATCTCGACGCCATGCTTGTGCGTCGTCCGCAGCTCCACGGCGTCCATCCCGACCTCGGTGAGATTCTTGATGATCGTCGGGACGTCCCAGTCTTTCGCGATGTTGTAAGTGACGGTCCCGACCTTCAGGCCTGTCTTCGCAGGGGCGCTCGCGGGCTTCTGCCCCTGATCCAGCGGGTACAGAGCGGCCGCAGCCGGAGAGACGACGACGCCGGACAGAAAATCTCGTCGATTCATGCGCAGAGCTTACCGCAGAGCGGCTATGGTATTCACACCATCCATGAGCGAGACGCTCCCTCGTCGCTTCGGCCTGCTGCAGGCCACTGCCCTAAACATGTCGAACATGATCGGGATCGGCCCGTTCATAACGATTCCACTGCTGATGTCGGCCCTGGGCGGGCCGCAGGCGCTCCTGGGGTGGCTGATTGCCGTGATCGTGACTATCCCGGACGGTCTGGTCTGGAGCGAGCTCGGGGCGGCGATGCCTGGATCCGGAGGGAGCTACGTCTACCTCCGGGAGGCTTACGGGCGCGAGCGATACGGCCGCCTGATGGCATTCCTCTTCATCTGGAGCTTCATTCTGAGCGGGCCGCTGGAGATCGCCTCTGGCTACATCGGCTTCTCGCGGTACGCGCGGTACGTCTGGCCGGATCTCACGGCCGGACATGTTTTTCTCATCGCTGCCGGCGTCGGTTTGCTCAACGTAGTCCTGCTCTATCGGCGCATTGAAGCCATCGGCACGCTGACGGTCAGCTTGTGGATCGGCACGCTGCTCACGACGGTGGCGGTGATCATCAGCGGCGCGCTGAACTTCGATGCCTCGCGCGCTTTCGATTTTCCACCTGGCGCGTTCGATTTCTCGCTGGGATTCCTGCTGGGCCTGGGGGCGGCATCCCGCGTCGGCATTTATGACTATCTCGGTTACTACGACATCTGCTACATCGGCGACGAAGTCAAGGATCCGGGTCGGGTGATCCCGCGATCCATTCTCATCAGCATCGTCGCGGTCGCGGTCATCTATCTCGCCGTCAACCTGTCGATCATCGGCGTCGTGCCGTGGCGCGAGTTCGTGCCGGCGGAAAACCACCCTGAGTCCGAGTTCATCGTGTCGACGTTCATGGAGCGTCTCTACGGCAGCAAAGTCGCCACCGTCTTTACGTTCCTCATTCTCTGGACCGCATTCGGATCGGTGTTCGCACTGCTCCTTGGCTATTCGCGCATTCCATTCGCGGCGGCGCGAGACGGCTACTTCTTTTCAGTCTTCGGACGGCTGCACCCGACCAAGCAGTTCCCCCATATTTCCCTGGTCGTTCTCGGCGTCATTGCGGTCGTGTGCAGCTTCCTGCCTCTCGGCTTCGTCATCGACGCGCTCATCACGACGCGGATCATCGTCCAGTTCATGGGTCAGGTGTTCGGCGTCATGCTGCTGCGGGCGAATCATCCGGAAATGCCGCGGCCGTTTCGCATGTGGCTCTATCCGCTGCCGACTTTCATCGCGCTGGCGGGCTGGATCTTTCTGCTTCTGACGTCGGGCTGGCGCCTGATCGCGCTCGGGGTCGGCACGCTTGCCCTTGGTGTTGTCTGTTTCCTGATCTGGTCGTGGCGCACCCGGCGATGGCCGTTTCAGCCGGCGTCGGCCGCCGCTATATGATTCTGTTGGTTCAGAGGCAAGGAGATTTCTCGAGATGCCTCATGGACTCCGTTAATGGTCGGAGGGGGCCTATGAAGAATTTGTCAGCCATTGCTCTTACGTGTGTCGTGTGTCTCGCCCTTCACGTGAGGGCCGCTTCCAGCGACGATCAGGAGCCGGCACCGGGTCGAACGGTGGCGCCGACGACCGACGGAAAGCTCAACGTCATCGCGTTCGGGGCGCACCAGGACGATTGCGATCAGAAGGCTGGCGGCACGGCAGCGAAGCTGGCGGCCCTCGGGCACCGCGTCCGCTTCGTCTCGGTCACGAATGGCGACGCCGGGCATCAGACCGAGGGCGGTGGCGCGCTCGCCGCGCGTCGCCGTGCCGAGGCACAGGAAGCAGGCCGCCGGATCGGCGTCGATTACGTCGTGCTGGACAATCACGACGGCGAGCTGCTGCCGTCGCTCAAGCCACGCGAAGAAATCATTCGACAGATCCGGCTCTGGAAGGCGGATCTCGTCCTGGCGCCGCGACCGAACGACTACCATCCGGATCACCGGTACACGGGTGTTCTGGTCCAGGATGCCGCGTACATGGTCGTCGTTCCCAACGTGACCCCCGATACCCCGGCACTCCGGAAGAACCCCGTGTTCATGTACTTCCAGGACGGTTTCCAGCGGCCGAATCCCTTCCGCCCCGACATTGCCGTGTCGATCGATGACGTGATCGACAAGAAGATCGACATGCTGGATGCGCACGTGTCTCAGATGTACCGAGTGGCTGCCGTGGGTGGGGCTGGAGCTCGACAAAGTGCCGAAGGACCCGGCGGCACGCAAGAAGTGGCTGCGCGAAACGCGAGCGGGACAGCCGAATGCAGCCGTGCGCGAGACACTCGTGAAGTGGTACGGACCCGAAAAGGGCAAGGCCGTGCGTTATGCGGAGGCGTTTGAGATTTGCGAATACGGCACGCGTCCCGACGACGCGCTGATTCGAAAACTGTTCCCGTTTTTCTAAGACGATGGGCGCAGGCGGCGCGTGGAATACTCGCGCGCCGACTGCGTATCCGTGACGATTTCGGGCCGGCCCCACAGGGCCACCGCGGGCGTTCCGCCGACGGCGTCCGCCGAGAGGTTCAGCCGCCACGTGACGCGGTCGGGCCGATAAAAGAGACTCCACTTCCATCCCGCGTAGGCGGACAAGTCGGCCTGCAGATCGGTCCAGCCGGATCCGGGGTTGAGCGTGACCTCACTGAGTCCTTCAAAAGTACGATGGTCGCTGATTCCCACGCGCAATCGCACGGGCGCCGGCGCGCTGCCGGGCGGTGGCGTTGTGAGGGCGACGACAGTTTGAAAGACCGCGCGTCTTGGAAGTGGCATCGACCAGGTCAGTCGGCTGGGCACCGGTGCCACGATTGCCGGACGCGACACGCCAGCCACCTCGCGTTCGGCAATCTCGAACGTCACCGCCGGCCGCTTTTCGGCACGGTTGAAGTCGCGCATCAGATCGATTGCTTTGACCGAGCCTGGTTCGACGGCGCTTCGGCAGCCTGAGAGGACGATGAAGACGAGGACCCCATGGATGTACCTGGGCACCGCGGGCGTGCTGGTCATCCTGTTCCTCGCATCGGTGGCGCGATTTTATCATCCAGGTACGGGCTTCACCGCGCTCATCGCGTTTCCGGCCGGACACGATACGGAAGTGCCGGCGATGCGCGAGGTTCCGCACTACGACTACGTGTTCGGCAGCTACGACGGTCAGTTCTACGCGCAGATGGCGCTCGACCCGCTGTTGCGAGATGCGACCATCGATCGCGCCATGGATCTCGCCGCCGTATCGCGCGCGCCGCATTCTCTTCAGCTGGACGGCCTGGGCGATCGGCATGGGCCGTCCGGCATGGATTATCGAAGCGTACGCGCTCCAGAATGTCGCCTGCTGGCTGTTCCTCGCGGTGTTCCTGACCCGCTGGATACCGCTGACGAATGGACGTGGCCTGGCTCTGTGGACCGCATGTCTCTTCGCGCATGGCACGCTGTGGTCGGTGCGGTTTGCCCTGCTCGACGTTCCCAGCCTCGTGCTGATCGCGCTGGCTGTTGCCGCAGTCGAGAAAGGGCGACCGCTGCTCTCGGCGTTCATCATCGGCATTTCGGCGCTCGGCCGCGAAACGAACCTGCTCGCCTCGAGTGGCGCAGCCAATCCCTCGCGATCGCCGCGGGCTGTGGAGGCTGCTGCTGTCGGTCATCCTGATCGTGCTGCCGCTTCTCATCTGGGCCGACTACCTGCGCTCGATATATCGCTCGACGATTTTCGCCCAGACGGATCAGTTGATGCCGGGTACCGGGCTATACAGAAGCTGGCGAAATGTCGTGTTCGAGGACGTGAAAGGAAGCGGTCTGTTTTCGATGCAGGGTCTGTGGCTGTGCCTCTTGATATCGCTTGCCGCACAGGCGGTGTACTTGATCGTCCGCCGCAACTATGCGGCGCCGTGGTGGCGGATTGGCGTGGTCTATGCGGCGCTGATGCTGGCCCTCGACCGAACCTTGGCCGACCCCTTGACCGGCGCCATCACGCGGGTGCTCCTGCCTATGACCGTCGGCTTCAACATCCAGCTTGCCAGCGAAGCACGGTGGACACGATTCTGGCCGTGGTTCGCGATCGGCAATCTTCACCTTCTTGGCGCCGTCACCGTCATGCCACTCATTCCATGGTGGTAGGAAAGCCGCACACGCGACTTTTCGTGCGCGGCGGAGCCTCTCCGCGAAATGCTTGAGCACATCACCGTAGGGGCGGTGGTGTTCGCCTCGACGAACGTCGACGACATTCTGTTGCTGTCGGCCTTCTTTGCCCAGCCCGGTCGGGGCGTCGCCAGGATTGTCATCGGGCAGTTTCTCGGCATTGGGGTACTGGTGCTCGTGAGCGTAGTGGCTGCGCTGGCCGCATTGGCGATTCCACCCGACTGGGTCGCATTCATTGGTGTGGTGCCTATCGCGCTCGGACTCAAGCACCTCTTCGCGCAGCAGGACACTGGATCGACAGCGCAGGCGCAGCCCGGCGCTGGATCGCTGACGGTGGCTGCCGTGACCATCGCGAACGGGGGCGACAACCTTGGCGTCTACATTCCGCTGTTCGCGAGTCAACCTGCCGCGGTCGCCTTGTACGTGGCGATCTTTGCTGCGGGCACGGCCCTCTGGTGCGCGTTAGGCTATGGGCTGGTCAGCCATCGTGCCGTGGGCGCCACCATCCACCGGTACGGGCATCGGGTGTTGCCGTGGGTGCTGATCGGGATTGGGCTGCACGTATTGTCCGAGGCGTTTCATTGACACGCGTGAACTTAATACCTCGGTTTTACGAGCACGCTCGTTTCGCCGCCGGTGACGCGAGAATCAGCACGGGTATCAAGTGAGCGATCGCGGCGGCGATGATCTGGCCGGACGGGGCCTCCGGCGTGCGCAGCCAGAAATAGCCGGCGAGGTAATAGAGGAAGCCGTATCCAAACAGAATCAGACCCGCGATGCGCCCCTGTTGCCGCAGGCGCCAGAGAAGTACCGTCGTCAACGGTCCGAACGTCAGACCGACAACCCAACCGAGGAGCGTGACGACGCCGAATACACCGGCGTTCAACAACGGCCGGAACCCACCGCGGCCGATGATGAGCACCACGAGCGCCACGGTGAATGCCACGGATGTCGCGGCAACGACGGCGATGCTTTTCAGAAGCAGCGGCATGTACAACGAACCACTACTGAACCACCCTTCCTGAGGAACCCTCCGTGGAGAACCCCCGTGCAGAACTACCCCTCGTAATCATCGTCGAGCCGTAATGCGCCGACGTCGGCCG
The DNA here is from genome assembly GCA_963804245.1 of uncultured Acidobacteriota bacterium. Lineage (GTDB taxonomy): Bacteria > Acidobacteriota > Vicinamibacteria > Vicinamibacterales > 2-12-FULL-66-21 > CAWDPQ01. Next base: position 257,230 of record CAWDPQ010000020.1, on the reverse strand, counting down.
AGTCGAGCAACGCGCGCGCCCGCTCCTCATCCGCCGCGTCGACGAGTATCTCGACCTGGCCGAGCCCGTCGAGCGTGAGGCCGTGAGTCTGACGCAACGACTCGCCACGCAAGACGGTCTCGACGCCTTCTGCCTCCAGGAAACTTCGCACTTGTTGCGCGTGCAGCTGACCGTTCGCGACGAACACACAACGTCGTGGCTCGTCCATGGCTCGCTCCCTCCGGCGCGTTGCGGCTACTTGGCCAGTGGCGACGGCCGCAGCTGGAATTTGTAAACCTTGCTCGGGGTTCCCTTTCCGCCTTCCATATGGAACGGCGCCCGTGTGCTGATCGTGGCCCACAACCCGCGACCCTTCCAGCCCGCTTTCGGATCATCGATGCGTCCGTCCAGCCACTTCGTGTAGAAGCCGAGCGGATACGGAACCCGCATCACCACCCACTTGCCATCCTTCAGCGCGAGCAGGCCCTCTGATTCGTTGCCCGTGTTGATCGGCGTGTTCGCGCCGAGGCCGGACGTGTCGAACTGATCGACCCAGGTGTAGTAGCTGCCCTCTGCACTTCCTGGATCGGTGACCCCTTTGAGTTGTGGCAGCGGTTCGGCGTAAAGCGTCCAGCCCTCGGGACAGTGCTGGCCCGTGGCCTTCGGTCCGTTGAGCGGAGCCTTGCACTTGCGGCGATCGAAGCTGGCGAGGTGGCCGCTCGCGAGCGCCGCCCAGAACACGCCGTTGCGATCGACATCGCCGCCGCGCGGCGAGAATCCCGGCGTTTTCGGATCGTTGAACGGCGGCTCGTAAACTTCGGCGAGTGCCGTCTCGGGAGGATTGCTGCCCGGGCTCAGTCTCGCCACCGCGCCTGGATATCCGAGTACCGTGCCCCATATCGAACCATCGGGAGCGGGGGCGACCGAGTAGAACGCCGCGCCGAATCGCTTGTCCTTTGTCGGATCGACGGGCTGGTCCGGTTCGACGTAGGCGTCTCGCTTGCCGTTGCCGTTGGTGTCCATGATAAGCGCGGTCCACCCCTGCGACTTCTCTTCGTCGCCGGTCTCCTCGTACATCTTTCGATTCAACCAGCCGACGACCTGGCCGCCGCCGCTCGTCCACAACGTGTTGTTCGCATCCTCGGCGAACATCAGATGATGTGTGCCGAAACAGGTGCTGATCAGAGTGAGCTTGCTGGTCGCCGGGTCGAACATCGCAAGATGGCGGCCGGACCGGGCGATGGGAAACAGCTTGGCCGACGGATGCGTCGATCCCTCTTTGCAGTAATCGGGGTTCTCTGGCGCACGAACAGCGGACGTGATCCACACGCGCCCCTTTTCGTCGAGCATCGGATTGTGCACGTTGTTCTTGCTGGTCCAGATCACTTCCTCGCCCCAGTAGGGCGATGCCGCTGCCATCTTTGGCGACGTCGGAGGGGTATTGGGATCGCGGACCGTGAGCTTCACCTGACTGGTATCGTGCTCCACCGGATCGAGAACGGGCAGGTAATCGGCACTCAACTCGAGCGCGCCGTAGATCTTTCCGTTGGCGTTGACCGTCGGTTTGCGACGGTCGGTAGACACTTCGTCGTGGAGGTACGCCTTCGGATCGGCCCAATCCCAGACCGTGATCACGACGTTTCGCTCGATCCCCTGGGGACGCGGCGGCGCCGGCGGCAATTCACCGCCGGCGATGCGATCCGTCCAGTCGGCAAACATCGCCAGCGCCCGCTCCCGGCCCAGTTGGCCGATCCCCGAGATCATCTGCGCGCCTGCCTGGCCGGATTGTACCCGCCGTTCCCAGGCATGAGCCGATGACGGGAACGTGCCGAGCGCGGCGGGAATCTTTCGAGTCCCTATGTTCCCCAATTGGTGACACGCCAGACACGTTCCGGATTTGACGGTTCTCAGCCAATCCCCCTGGCTCTTGATGTTCGGCCCAATCCCGTTCCCGCTCGGACCAGTACCCGGGAACTCCTTCTTGTCGGGCACGTTCATCAGCGAGAACCAATAACCGGCGGGATAGTACTCGGCGGCCGCGGCAGGGTTTGGTGCGACGACGGCCGTGAGGTTGAGGGCTTTGCCAGGAGTCGCCGACACCTTCTCGGAATCGACGAGCCCGTAGCCGCGAACCCAGACGTTGTAGTTCACCTTCGGCAGATCGGGAACGACGTACCTGCCCTGATCGTCCGTCACGGCGATTTTCGCGAACTTCGTCCGCAGCCCGGTCGTTTCCGCGATCACCCACACGCCGGCTTCCGGTCCTTTCGCGCTCCTGACCACGCCGCCCAGGTCGTCGCCGTCGACGGGGACGGCCTGCGTCGCAGTTTGAGGTGGGTTCGCCCCGCCAAGCGAGATCGCCGACGCGATAACGAGAGCACAGACGGGGGTGATGGAAAGCAACAGTTTCGCGATTCTCATGGTCGCCTTCATCCTTTCCAGATGCCGAGCAGCCGCCGCAGCAAAACCAGCTCGCCGATGTGATAGGCCGCATGGTCGGCCGTCAGCAGAAATTCGCGTAGATACGTCTGACCATTGCCGTGGGGTATACGCCCGGTCAGATCGACGCGAGGATCCATCGCCAACTGCTGCAACGCTTTCCGATCCTGCCGGTAGCGGCGGAGACTGGTATCCCACGCGGCGGCCGAGCGCGGAGCGGGCGAGGCTGGCCAGTAGTCGTCAGGCCAGTGCAGCTCTTCATACTTGGGGTTGCGGCAAAAATCCAGAATGTCGTGCTGCGTGATGCGTAGATGTTCAATCAGCTGCCAGGCCGAGTAGGGGAGCTCCGCCGGCTTCTCGCCGCGTAACTTCGCTGGAATGTCGGCCACAGCCTTATCGAAGCCGACGTGTGCGTCCTGCCAGTCCAGGAGCTTACGAAGGTGCTCGCGAAGTGCCGTTTCATCCGTCGTTGCGCCGCGCATCACGCCTCCTTGGCTGCCGTTGCGAGATACGCCACTCCCGCGACAACGAATCCCACGAACCAGGCGTAATCGTATAGCGGACGCATTGGTGACCAGACCAGGCCGCCCCAGGCGACCGCACAGCCAAGGAGCGTCGCACCGATACCTCTAAAGTTCCAGCGTCCGTAGCGCCCGTCGGGGAGGTACAAATCCTCCAGCGACAGCTGTCGTTTGCGGACGATCCAATAGTCAGCGATCAGGACACCGGCAATCGATCCGAGACCGCCGGAGTAGCCGAGAAGCCAATTGAAAATGTATCCAGACGGATCTGCCAGCAACCGCCACGGCTGAATGACGATGCCGAGGATGCCGGTGATCAGGCCGCCGGTCGAGAACTTGATGAAGCGTGGGAACGCGTTGGCGAAGTCGTTCGCAGGCGACACGACGTTGGCGGCGATGTTCACCGCCAGGGTTGCGACGACCGCAGTGAACATCGCCACGGCGATGACGAGCCGGGACTCGAAGCGGGCGACGAGCTTGATCGGATCCCAAATCAGCTCGCCATAGATGATCGACGTCGCGCTCGTAATGAGCACGCCCATCGCGGCGAACACGAACATCGTCGTCGGCAACGCCACGACCTGGCCAATCACCTGCTCGCGCTGGCTGCGGCCGAAGCGCGTGAAATCCGGCATGTTCAGCGACAGCGTGGCCCAGAAGCCGATCATGGCCGTCAGCGACGGAATGAACACGGGGATGAACGACGCCAGCGTTGGAAACTTGCCTGGCGTCGAGAGCAGCGGTCCGAGACCGTCCGCCTGCGCGATGGCCCAGACGAGCAGCGCTGCCGTCATGACGAGGACGAACGGCGCGGCCCAGTTCTCGACGTGACGCAGCAGATCCATGCCGCGATAGACGATCCAGACGTTCAGCCCCCAGAAGAGCAGGAACGACAGCCATTCCGTGCCCGTGTGCCCGCTGAAGCCGGGTCCGAGCAAGCCGCTCCACCCTGGCATCACGCTTGCGAAAAAGGTGTTCAGCGCCTCGCCACCGATCCAGGCCTGGATTCCGAACCAGCCGCAGGCCACGAGGGCCCGCATCAACGCCGGCACGTTGGAGCCGAGGGTGCCGTACGCGCCCCTCGCGAAAACGGGGAATGGAATCCCGTACTTGGTTCCCGGATGCGAATTGAGCAGGATGGGGATGAGAACGATCGTGTTGCCGAGGAGGACGGTGATGAGTGCCTGCGACCAGCTCATGCCGGCGGCCATGAGACCGGCCGACAGCATGTAGGTGGGGATGCAATGCGCCATGCTGATCCACAGCGCGGCGAAATTGTAGGTGCTCCAGGTACGCTTCGCGATTGGAACCGGGGCGAGGTCTTCGTTGTAGAGTGGGCTGCGCTCGATCCGCGCGGTGTCGAGCAGCTCGACGCGGCCGTCAGGACGCTCAACTTGTGAGGCCGTCGAGACCATGACGGCCCGTTAACTCCCAACTCTCAATTCCCACGTCCCGAGGCGCGCACGATTGGAAGTTGGGATTTGGAGGTTGGGAGTTGACATGCACCGTCCGCTCACAGTCCGGAAGGCGCCTGGCTTGGTCCCCGCTTGAAGGAATCGCCCGGTCCCTTTCTTGCCCGACGAACTTGGTCTCCCTCGATGATCACGTTGCCGTTCGCGACGACGGTCGACGGCGCTCCGTGCACCGTTCGCCCCTCGTACGGGTTGTAGTCTACTTTCATGTGCAGCGTCTTGACGCCGAGCGTGGCACGCTTGTCGGGATCGAACACGACGATGTCCGCATCGCTGCCGACGGCGATCGTTCCTTTTCGCGGGAACAGGCCGAACATCTTGGCCGGGGTGGTCGAACAGAGCTCGACGAATCGGTTCATCGTGATGCGCCCGGGCCTTACGCCGCCGTCGTGGACGAGGGTGAGCCGCGTTTCGATCCCCGGCGCGCCATTCGGAATCTTGCTGAAGTCGTCCTTGCCCAGCTCCTTCTGTTCCGCCATGCAGAATGGGCAGTGGTCCGTCGAGATCACCTGAAGGTCGTTCTTCGAAAGCCCCTTCCACAGCACATCCTGATGCCACTTCTCACGTAACGGCGGCGACATGACGTACTTCGCGCCATCGAAACCGGGCTCTTCGTAGTTGTCGTACGAGAGGAACAGGTACTGTGGGCACGTCTCGGCGTACGCCGGCAGTCCCATGTCCCGCGCGTCCCTGACCTTTTCCAGCGCATCGGCGGCCGAGAGGTGGACGATGTAAATCGGGACGCGCGCCATTTCCGCGAGCGCGATGGCGCGGCCCGTTGCTTCCCCTTCGGCCCGGCTCGGCCGTGTCAGCGCGTGATACTTCGGCGCGGTTTGGCCCTTGCGCAGAGCCTCCTTCACCAGCTCGTCGATCACCCCGCCATTCTCCGCATGCATGCAGACGAGCCCGCCGTTGTCGCCGGTCCGGCGCAAGGCGCGAAAGATCGTCTGATCGTCGACCATGAACACGCCGGGGTAGGCCATGAACAGCTTGAAGCTGGTGATGCCCTCGTCGCGAACCATGCGATCCATCTCCGAGAGCCCCGCGTCCTCGAGCTCGGTGATGATCATGTGAAACCCATAATCGATCACCGCCTTGCCGTCGGCGCGCTTCCGCCAGTCGTCCAGCGCATGGCGCATGGTGTGGCCGCGATACTGAATCGCAAAGTCGACGAGGCTCGTCGTCCCGCCAAACGCAGCGGCAATGGTGCCGGACTCGAAATCATCGGCGGAGGTGGTTCCGCCAAACGGCATGTTCAGATGGGTATGGACGTCGATGCCGCCGGGAATGACGTACTGACCGCTTGCGTCGATGGTGCGATCGGCGGTGAACCGGTGCGCTGGAAGGTTGACGCCAATCGCAGCGATCGTCCCGTTCTCGCAGTAGACGTCTGCGACGTAATCATCGCTGGCAGTGATGACACGACCGTTGGCAATCAGCAGGGAGCCCATCAATACAGGTTTCCGCGCCGTGCGCTTCCCGTGTAGTCGACGTAGACCACTTTCAGTTCCGTATAGAAGTCGATGGCGACACGACCCATCTCGCGCAGGCCGACTCCGGTCGCCTTCATGCCGCCAAACGGAATGTGCGCTTCGCCGCCGACCGTCGGGGAGTTGACGTGGACGATGCCGGCGTCGAGACGATCGACGAACCTGAACATGGCAGCGACGTCCGAGGTGTACACAGAGGCCGAGAGACCGAACCTGACGTCGTTGGCAACCGACAGCGCCGCCCGATCGTCCGGGACACGGATAACAGAGAGGACGGGGCCGAAAATCTCTTCCTGCGCGATGCGCATGTGCGCCTCCACGCGGTCGAAGATGGCCGGCGCCACGAAATAGCCGCGGTCTCGTCCGTCGTTGGTCAACCGAGTCCCGCCACGTACGAGGCGCGCGCCTTCAGTCCGTCCGATGTCGACGTAGTCGAGCACGGTCTGCATCTGCCGTTCATCCACCGATGGACCGACGTGCGTTGCCGTATCGAGCCCGTTGCCGACCACCAGCTCCGAGGCACGCGCGTCGAGACGCTCCACGAACTCGTTCGCGATTCGATCCACGACGACGGCCCGGCTCGTCGCCGTGCATCGCTGGCCGGTCGATCCGAAGGCGCCCTGAACCGCGCTCTCTACCGCCAGGTCCAGATCAGCGTCGCCGAGGATGACGATCGGGTTCTTGCCGCCCATCTCGCACTGACACTTGATGCCGCGCGCCGCGGCGGCGCCATAGAGGCCGATTCCGACATCGTTCGAGCCGGTAAAGGACACGGCCTGAATCGCGGGATGGCGGACGATGGTGTCTCCCACTTCGCGTCCGCCGCCGTGCACCAGGTTCAAGACGCCGGGTGGGAGCCCAGCCTCGGCAAAGATGTCGACGATCACGGCGGCCGTGAGCGGCGTCAGGCTGGCCGGCTTGAAGACAACCGTGTCGCCCGAGACCAGGGCCGGCGCTATCTTCCAGACAGGAATGGCGACCGGAAAGTTCCACGGCGTGATGACCGCCACCGGCCCCACGGGCTGTTTGACCGTGTAGCAGAAGTTGTGCGGCAGCTCGGACGGGATGGTTTCGCCCGTGATGCGCCGCGCCTCGCCGGCAAAAAACTCGATGACGTTGATGGCTCGCTGAATCTCGCCAAGCGATTCGGCGATCGTCTTGCCCTCCTCGCGTGTCAGGATTTCCGCCAGTTCCTGACGCCGCAGCTCCATTCCGCGCTGCGCCGAGTAGAGCAGCTGTCCGCGCTTCGGTGCCGGCGTGGCGCGCCACCCCTCGAACGCGCGCGCGGCCGCGTCACAGGCGCTGGCCGCTTCCTCTGCGCTCGACGCCGGCGCTTCGCCGATGACCTCGGTGGCATCTGCCGGGTTGCGATCGGGTATGCGTCGTGCCCGTGGACTCGCGCCATTCGCCTCCGATGAAGTTGTTGATCGTCTTGACGGTTGCCGATCTGAACGTAGCGGTTTCAACAGGTGTCATATAGCAGTGATGGCGCCGTAGGTTTCCGGGCGGCGATCCCGGTAGAACTGCCAGGTGTTGCGCACCTGCTGAATGAGCTGGAGATCGAGATCGGCGACGACGAGCTCGTCGCGGTCCCGGCTGCCGATGGAAATAATCTGGCCGCGTGGATCGCAGAAGTAGCTCTGCCCGTAGAACTCGCCGATGTTCCAGGGAGCCTCGACACCGACTCGATTGATGGCGCCGACGAAATAGCCGTTGGCGACAGCGTGCGCGGGCTGCTCGAGTTTCCACAAGTATTCGGAGAGCCCGGCGACAGTTGCCGACGGGTTCAACACAATCTCGGCGCCGTTCAACCCGAGAATGCGGGCACCCTCGGGGAAGTGCCGGTCGTAGCAGATGTACACACCAACCTTGCCGGCCGCCGTGTCGAACACGGGATAGCCCAGGTTCCCGGGACGGAAGTAGAACTTCTCCCAGAATCCCGGCCCGACGTGCGGGATATGGTGCTTCCGGTACTTGCCGAGATACCGTCCGTCGGCGTCGATGACGGCGGCGGAGTTGTAGTAGATGCCCGTGATCTCTTCTTCGTAGATCGGCACGACGATGACCATGCCGTGCTTCTTGGCCAGATCCTGCATCAGGCGGATGGTCGGGCCGTCGGGGATCCGCTCGACCATCTCGTACCAGCGCGGCTGCTGCTCGGCGCAGAAATACGGGCCATTGAAGAGCTCCTGCAGACAAAGCAGCTGGACGCCCCGCCGCGCCGCCTCCTCGATGAGCGGCACGTGCTTCTCGAACATTCGGCGCTTGATCTCTTCAGCAGTGCCGTCGAGCGATATATCCGCTTTGACCTGTATCAAGCCGCCGCGGACGACGCGGTTCATGGAAGCCCTCCGAAGTGCGCAGGTGCAAGAGCCGGAAGATAGTCCCCCGGGCGCAGGCCCGTCAACCGTGTCATAATTTGCCTTCTCTGGGCCGTTATGCGGCGCTTTCCGAGAAATTGATCTTCTGCCGCATCACGGCTAGGCGCGCACAGCGCGTCCGCGGTAGCTTAGCGGAAGCGGGCAGTGAGGGCCCCGCGAGCGACGGCGCTGGGGGGCCGGCGGGGCGAAGCCCCCCGGTTAAAAGATGGAGGGCGATGGCGGTGAATTTGTCCGTGACGTTCACCGGTCTGCAGTTCCGCAACCCGTTTCTGCTCTCGTCGGCTCCGCCGACGGAATCGGAGAGCAACATCCTGCGGGCCTTCGATGCCGGTTGGGGTGGCGTCGTGACCAAGACCATCGGCTTGCACCCGGTGATCAACGTCAAGGGGCCGAAAACGAAGTTCCTGCGGGCCGACAGCGATTCGTACCATCTGTCGATGCAGAAGCGGCCGGGAGCGCGCTGCACTCGTCCTGGAACTGGGAGCTCATCTCCGACAAGGCGCTCGACTGGTGGATCCCCCGCATCGAGCGGATCAAATCCTCGCATCCGGACCGGATCCTGGTGGCCTCGATCATGGCCGGGTCGGGCAGCGATCGCGAGCTGTCGAACTGGCAGACGCTGGCGACCGCCTGTCAGGACGCCGGGGCCGACGCCTTCGAGCTCAACCTGTCGTGTCCGCACATGGATCGCAAGGACATGGGCTCCAACATCGGCAAGGATCAGGGGCTCATCTCGGTCGTCACGCAGGTCGTCAAGGACGTGTCCCGGGTGCCGGTCTGGTGCAAGCTCACCCCCTCGACGACCGACATCGTTGCCGAAGCCCGCGCCTCAATCAACGGCGGAGCCGACGCGATCGTGTCGTCCAACACGTTCCCGTCCCTGCCGCTCATCGATCCCGACAGCCTCGAGTTCGAGATGAACGTGGAGGGCTACGTCTCGAGTGGAGGGCTGGGCGGACCCGCGATCCTGCCGCTGTCGATCGCCAAGATCGCGCAGCTCACGAGCGCATTTCCGGCCGGCAGCTTCTCGGGCATCGGCGGCATCGCCGACTTTACCCATGCCTTGAACTATTTCCTGCTGGGATGCGGAACGGTGCAGGTCTGCACGGCCGCCATGCTCGACCACGCCATCGGGCCAAGCGTGATCAAGGGGCTGACGACCGGGATGACCGAGTTCCTCGATCGCCGCGGCTGGGCGACGCTCGAAGACTTTCGCGGTCTCAGGCGCGATCGCGTCGTCTCGCACTCACAGATCAAGCGGCCGGAGGCGAAGGAATATTTCGGCGGGCACGAAACGGCGGAGGGAGACGCAGTACACGAACCGCTGTAGCCGCGCCGCTCCTGCGGCTTCAGCGTGGGCAAACAAACTCCGACCATCCGGCCCCACACCATGATCGGCAGCACTCTTTCCCACTATTCCGTCACGTCTAAGGTCGGAGAGGGCGGAATGGGCGTGGTGTACGCGGCCACGGACATCCGCCTGGGACGTGTCGTCGCAATCAAGGTTCTTCCTCCCGCAGCCATTGCCGACGAGGAGCGGCGCGCCAGGTTCATCCGGGAGGCACGCGCCGCATCGGCGCTGAACCATCCCAACATCGTCACGATCCACGATATCGATTCCGTCGACGGCATCCACTTCATGGTGATGGAGCTCGTTGGCGGCCGCCCGCTGTCTCAGGTCATTCCGACGGGGGGTCTGCCCGTCAACACAGTGCTGGATTATGCCGCGCAGATCGTATCTGCGTTGAAGGTTGCGCATTCCGCCGGCATCGTCCACCGCGACATCAAGCCGGCGAACATCATGGTTGCCGACGACGGCCGCGTGAAGGTGCTCGATTTCGGACTGGCGAAGCTCGCGGCGCGTGAGGCACGGCCGGAAGAATCTACAGTGATGGTGACCGACCCTACCGCTGCCGGCACCGTGCTGGGGACGGTGGCGTACATGTCGCCGGAGCAAGCCAGGGGCCTGACCGCAGACTCGCGCAGCGACATCTTCTCTTTCGGCGCGGTCCTGCATGAGATGCTCACGGGCCGCCGGATGATAGCAGGCGACAGCGCGTTTTCCACCCTGGCGACGTTGCTCGAAGGCAAGTACCCACAGGTGGGGAACATTCGGCCCGACGTGCCAGCCGATCTCGCGCGGCTGGTGGCGAGAACGACCGGCAGAGATCCCGCGGCGAGACCGTCGGCCGACGAAATCGAGACGGCGATTCTGGGGCTGCGGCCCCGAATGGATCGCCCGTCGGCGAGCGCGCTAACGCTGCTTCGTCGGCCGATCTTCCTCGTGCCGCTCGTCGTTCTCCTCGTGCTGTGCGCTGCCGGCGGCTGGTGGGTGTGGCGCTCGGCAGACCGGGCGCGTTGGGCTCGCAACGTTGCGATGCCGGAAATCCAGCGGCTGTCCGATCGTGAAGAATATGACGCCGCGTATCGACTCGCACAGCAGGCATTGACTGTGGTGCCAGACGACCCGCATTTGCGGCAGATGTACTTCAACTCGACGGTGCTGGCGACAATTACAAGCGATCCGCCCGATTCGTCCGTTGAAATGAAGGGTTACCTGACTTCCAACGCGCCGTGGTATTCGCTTGGTCGCACGCCGCTCACGGATGTTCGCATTCCATTCGGGATGCTGCGGGTACGCATGTCGAAGGATGGTTACCAGTCGGTCGAAGCCTCGCTCTCCGGCCGGCGAATTGCTGTAAAGCTCGATCCCGTGGGCGCTGCGCCGCCAGGCATGGTTCGCGTCGTCGGGGGACCTGTCGGCGTGGGCGCCACCCAGATGACGCTTGGAGACTTCTGGATGGACGCACGCGAGGTGACGAACAAACAGTTCAAAGCCTTCGTGGACGCTGGCGGGTACCGGACGCGCAGATTCTGGCAGGTCCCGTTCGTGGACAACGGCAAGCACCTCGACTGGGAGCAGGCGACGGCGAGGTTGCGCGACGCAACGGGCCGGCCGGCTCCGGCCGGATGGGAGCTCGGAGCCTACCCAGATGGTCAGGACGACCTGCCGGTCGGGGGAGTGAGCTGGTACGAGGCGGCAGCGTACGCAGTGTTTGCGGGAAAGGCGCTTCCGACGATCTACGATTGGAGCCGGGCAGCCGACTTTCGGATTTTTTCAGACATCCTGGCCTTCAGTAACTTCTCTGGTAAGGGTCCCGTCACGGTTGGTTCGGCCGACGGTATCGGTGCATTCGGTACCTACGACATGGCCGGCAACGTCAAGGAATGGTGCTGGAACGAATCCCAAGGCAAGCGGTTCATCCTCGGCGGCGCGTGGAATGAACCGTCGTACAGATACACAGACCTGGATGGTCAGCAGCCATTGACGCGTGCGTCGACACACGGTTTCCGGTTGGTCAAGTACATCTCTCCTCCGTTGCCGGCTGCGTTGGCTTCGGTCGAGCGGCTGTCCCGGGATTACTCGAAGGAACCTCCCGTCAGCGATCAAATCTTCGAGGTCTATCGTAGCCTCTACCGATACGATCGCGGGCCGCTCAACAGCAAAGTCGAAGCTGTCGAAGAGTTGCCCACATGGCGTCGCGAGACCGTCACGTTCGACGCCGCTTACGGCGGCGAGCGCATGCGCGCGCATCTGTTCCTACCCATGCATGGTCGGCCGCCTTACCAGTCGGTTGTCTACTTTCCAGGGAGTGATTCTCGAGGACTCACATCGAGCCGCGAGCTCCGCATGCGGTTCTTCGAGTTCCTCATCAAGAGCGGTCGTGCCGTGATGTTTCCGATCTACAAGGGGACCTACGAGCGTGGGCCGTCGGCCTCTGCGTCAGTGCTCGAATTCCGCGATTTGATGCTCGCATGGGGAAAGGACCTGGGGCGCTCGATGGATTACCTTGAGACCCGCCCGGACATCGATCGCGGTCGCTTTGCCTTCTATGGGCTCAGCCTCGGTGCCGAGGCCGGCGTGACGCTCACCGCTGTGGAACAGCGATTCAAGGCGAGCATTCTTCTCGCCGGTGGCCTCAGCCCACTGCGAGTACCGGGTGAGATCGACACCATCAACTTCGCGCCTCGGGTCCGCGTGCCGACGCTGATGATCAATGGAAGGGAGGATTTCGAGGAGCCGCTCGAAGCGGTTCAGAAGCCGTTGTTCAACGCGCTCGGACCCGTAGCGGCGGACAAGAAGCACGCCGTCTTCCCCGGCGGTCACCTGCCGCCGCTGCACGACGTCATTCGCGAGACTCTGGACTGGCTGGACCGCTATCTGGGAAGAGTGGAAAGAAAGGATGAATGAAGAAGGACGAAGGATGAAGAAAGGAAGAAGAAAGGAGTGAGAACTTTCTTCTTCCTTCTTCCTTCGTCCTTTCTTATTTGATCGTCCAGTAGTAAATCGTGCGGCCGTTGACGTCCTGCGTCTTCTCCGGCGGCCAGTCACGTTCCCATGTCGAAGCTGTGCGAGACAATTCGCGTTCCAGGCTTCAACTTCTTCAGCGTCGGCATCAGTTTGAGATTGAGCGAGGGCAGCAGGTACAGGGTAACCACCGTCGCCTGGCTGATGTCGGTCTCGAAGAGATCCTGATTGAGGAACTTCACCTTGTCGCCGACGTTGGCCTTTGCCAGGTTGGCTTCCGCTTCCTTGATGCGCTCAGGGTTGATGTCGATCCCGATGGCGCGTGCGCCGTATTTCTGAGCCGCGGTGATCGGAATCCGACCATCGCCCGAGCCGAGGTCGTAGACGACATCTTTGCCGGTCACGTTCGCCATCGTCAGCATCGCGTCGACGACTTCCTGCGGAGTAGGTACGTAAATGACATCCGGATCGCGAAGCGGTTTGCCCGTGGTCGCTTGTTGCGCAGCCGCAGGGACGGCGAGAACGATTGCCATCGCCAGCGCCGCGGCCGCCTGAACATAACGAGATCGCATCCCGTGACTCCTTCTCTTGAATGGCCAGTCCGGCCTGCCTCTTACGGCACAAAGAACTCTTTATATCAGACTCAATAACCCATCTCGCGGCGAATTCCACGAACGATTCGATCCAGCTCGTCCACCAAACGGCCGCCACCCGCTTCCCGATAGGCGCGGACCAACCCCTCGTAATACGCCATCACATCGTCCGGCGTTGCACTGAAGCGTGACCAGACGGCTTCGCCGCTGTTCCTCAGGTCGCGCAGGATCGCGTAGGTGTTGTGAACCTTGTCGGCCGCCGACACGCGCAGGCTCGGGGCGGGCAGCTGTCTGGCGTGCTGAACGTAAGCCTGCTTGCGTTCGGCCCACGGTTCTTTGGGCGTCGACCACGAATCGGTGCAGTCCTCGACGATTTTCGCGACCGCGTCCCCGAAGCGGGCTTGGATGTCGGCCAGGCGCTCGCGTCCGCCGTGGTCTTCGGCGGCATCGTGGAGCAGTGCCGCGATCGCCTCGTCCTCACTTCCGCCGTCGTCGAGGACGATCGAGGAGACACCCATGAGGTGGCTCAGGTACGGCGTCTCGGTTCCCTTCCGCGTCTGTTCGGTATGCACCGCATGGGCGTAGTTGAATGCGTCGTTAAGCTTGCCGCTGAGCTTGGTCATGATGACCCTAAAATATGCCGAATGAACGAAGTCATGGAAAAGGTTTACTCGACGCTCGATCGGATGGGGATCGTCTACACGGCGCACGAGCATCCGCCGATTTTTACCGGCGAGCAGGCCGCCGAACACTGGAAGGATGTGTCCGGTGTAGGCATCAAGAACCTGTTCCTGCGGAACAAGAAAGGGGATCGCCACTACCTGGTGATTCTGGCCGTGGACAAGCAGGCTGATCTGCGGCAGCTCGTCAAAGTCATCGGCGACGACCGCTTGAGTTTCGGCTCGCCAGATCGGTTGATGAGCCATCTGGGAGTGATGCCGGGGTCGGTTTCCGTGTTCGGCTTGCTACACGAAGGCTCGCATGCGGTGCAGGTGATCGTCGACGCCGACCTGCGCTCTGCCGACCGCTTGATCTTCCATCCGAACGACAATCGGGCCAGCGTGTCGATTTCGTTTCAGGACTTCGAGCGGTTTCTCGCGTCGCGGCCGAATACGATCAAGTGGTTGCGACTGTGATTCCCCAGTTCCCCAGTTCCCCAGCTCCCCAGCTCCCCAGTTCTATTCTTTCTTCGGCCTCATGTTCTCCGCCAGCACGCGCTTACGGAGACGGATGCTCTGCGGCGTCACCTCGACGAGCTCGTCGTCGTTGATGAACTCGATCGCCTGCTCGAGTCCGAGCCGGCGAGGCGGAATCAGACGCACGGCTTCGTCCGCCGTCGACGCGCGCATATTCGTCTGCTTCTTCTCCTTGGTCACATTCACGTCGAGATCGTTCGCGCGCGCGTTCTCTCCGATGATCATGCCCTCGTAGACCGATGATCCAGGCTCGATGAAGATCTCACCGCGCTCCTGGAGATTCCAGATCGCGAAAGCGGTGGCGGCACCATGTCGATCGGCGACCAGGGCGCCGGTCAGTCTCGTCGGGATGGCGCCGTGCCACGGCTCCCAGCCGGCAAAGAGATGATTCATGATGCCGGTGCCCTTGGTTTCGGTGAGGAACTGCGAACGGAAACCGATCAATCCACGGGCCGGGATACGAAACTCCATCCGTACGCGACCGCTGCCGTGGTTGACCATCTTCGTCATCGTTCCGCGCCGCATCCCAACCTGGGCGATGACGACACCCTGGAACTCCTCCGCGACATCGATGACGAGATCCTCGACCGGTTCCACCAGGCCACTGGCCATCTGCTTGGTGACGATGTCGGGTCGAGACACCTGCAGCTCGTAGCCTTCACGGCGCATCATCTCGATCAGAATCGAGAGCTGCAGCTCGCCTCGGCCAAGGACTTTCACCTGCTCGGGCGTGTCGGTGTTCTCGACCTTGATGGAGACGTTGCCCAACAGCTCGCGATCCAGGCGATCGCGTATCTGACGCGACGTCACGTACGTGCCCTCCCGGCCTGACATCGGCGAGGTGTTCACGCCAAAGATCATCGAGACGGTCGGCTCGTCGATGGCAATCGGCGGCATCGGCTGCGGGTTCTCGACGCTGGTGATGGTTTCGCCGATGGTGATGTCTTCGATTCCAGCGAGGCAGACGATGTCTCCGGCCGCCGCTTCCTCGATGTCGATCCGCTTCAGTCCTTCGAAGGCAAAGAGTTTGGTGACCTTCGTCTGCTGCATGCCACCTTCGAGCTTGCAGACGGCAATCTGATCGCCGATTCGCACTTTCCCGTTGAACACGCGGCCAACGGCGATGCGGCCGAGATAGTCGCTCGAGGCGAGGTTCGCGACCAGCATCTGCAGACTGCCCGCGGGGTTGCCCTTTGGCGGTGGCACGTGGTCGACGATCGCCTCGAAGAGGGGTCGTAGGTCGCGTCCGGCCTCGCTCGCTGAGGTGCTCGACGTACCGGCCCGCGCGCTCGTGTACAGCACCGGAAAGTCGAGCTGTTCCTCGGCGGCATCGAGGTCGATGAAAAGGTCGTAGATTTCGTTCAGCACCTCCTGGATCCGCGCATCGGGACGGTCGATCTTGTTGATCACGACAATCGGCGTCAGCCGGCGTTCGAGTGCCTTGCGCAGCACGAAGCGGGTCTGCGGCAGCGGTCCTTCCGACGCGTCGACGAGGAGCAGCACGCCGTCGACCATTGCCAGCGTCCGCTCGACCTCACCGCCAAAATCGGCGTGGCCCGGCGTATCGACGATGTTGATGAGGATGTCGCGGTAATGGACGGCGGTGTTCTTGGCAAGGATGGTGATCCCACGCTCGCGCTCGAGGTCCGTGTTGTCCATGGCGCGCTCGGCCACGCGCTCGTTCACGCGGAAAATACCGCTCTGATGGAGAAGCGCGTCGACCAGGGTCGTCTTGCCGTGGTCGACGTGGGCGATGATGGCGATGTTACGTCTGAGGGGATTGGCTATCACTCACTGCATCGTATCAACTCCCAAGCTCCCCGCCTTCGCAAATGCTTCGGCGAGGACCGCCGGAGTACCGATTGGTACGAATTTCACCCCCGATGCTCGGTCCGCCCAGGTTGGGACTTGGGAGTTGGCAGTTGGGAGTTGACAAGTATCCAGCCTCACCGCCCAACCCTGAACGTCACACCACCGTAGGCGCGCCAGTAGTCCGGCGCCAGATCGTTCGCGTTGAAGCGACGGATATCGCCGCGGATCAACAGGCGCGGGTTAATGGGATACTTCACGCCGCCGCCGAAGTTGTAGGAGATTTCCGTGGACGAGGGTGGGTAGAGCGCGAGGATATCCGGGTCTTTGATGTCGAGACCGCTGTGCTCGAAGCCGATTCCGAACGTGGCGTACGGTGTGAAGCGCCGCACATCGAAGTGGTAGATCGCGTTGGCACTGACGTTCGTGACCGACCAGTCGAGCGCATCGGTATCACCGGCCACGTCGAACAGGTATCCGAGCTCACCCTCGAAGCCGAGGTTCGAGGTCCAGTCGAAGGCGACGGCGACACCGAGACCCAGGCTGTCGTTGTTGGCGGGATCGCCGAGCCCCATCGACGCGCCGAGGAACGGCGTCACCGTCCACGTTTTCGGTTCAGCGACCGACTGCGCCGCCGCCGGCCGCGCGTGGAGCGCCGTTCCCACGAACAGCACAGTCATGAAAAAAATGCCGGACTTCACGCAGCTACGCAATACACCCCTCCGGTTATCCATATTGTTCTGACGGGTTTAGACGCTCAGCCGTGCAAGACGGCTGTCCGTACGATCAACCCGCGACGCGGTATCTACGTCATATGCATGACACGGGGCCCTGGGGAAAGGAAGAAGGAAGAAGAGGAAGAAGGAAGAAGGAATCCTCCTTTCTAAATGGCAGATGACCTGATTTCCCGCGCCGCGGGTGGCGACCCGAACGCCTTTCAGGCGCTCGTCGAGCTCCATCGATCCATGGTGTATCGGGTGGCGTTCCAGTTCGCGGGGAACCATCACGATGCCGAAGACATCGCGCAGGAAGTGTTCATCAAGGTCTATCGCTCGCTCGGACGGTTTCGCCAGGACGCCCAACTCACGTCCTGGCTCTATCGCATTGTCATGAACGCTTGTATCGATCATCGGCGTCGCCACGCGCCTGCAGCGTCGGCCGCATTTGGAGAAGAAGCGGAGCAGAAATTGTTGAATACTCCGGAGGGCGCGCCCGATCCGGAAGATCGGGCGTACGCCGGCGAGCTGGGTGAAGTGCTGCAGAGCGAAATTGGTCGTCTGCCGGATGGCCAGCGGCTCATCTTCATCATGCGACATCATCAGGGCTTGAAGCTCTGCGAGATCGCCGATGCGCTCGGGTTGGCCGAAGGGACCGTCAAGAGGCAGCTGCACGCAGCCGTGCACCGGCTGCGTCACGCCCTGACGCGTGCCAATGTGACCGCGGGAGGCCGGGCATGACCACATGCCGAATTCAGCAGTCTCCAACCATTGAGCTGTATTTCTACGACGAGCTCGCCGATGCGGAGCGACAGGCCGTCAAACAGCACCTCGCGGAGTGCGAGGAATGCCGTCGCGCACTCGAGGAGCTGACCCTCATCCGCACCGCGCTCGAGTCCTGTCCGGCAGTGAAGGCGCCTCCGGGCGGCGACTGGTCTGCCTTCATGCTTCGTCTCGACACGGCGATTCGAGCGGATGCGGCGCCACCATCTTCGACCAACAGACGACAGGTGCTCGGCTTCGATTCCCACCGAGTCACGGCTGTGCTCGCGACGGCGGCGCTCATCGTCTTCGTGACGTTTGCCGTGTTCCTGGTGATGCGGAACCGCAGCACGCCGATCGGAAGCGAGCCCGCTAACGCGCCGCCGTCCGCGGTCAGTCGCACGCCACCTCTTGCGGAGGGTCCGGTCCGCGCCGGCCTGGACACGGCGCTGGCGCAGATCAGCGAGCAGCATCTCGAACGATCCAAACTCGTCGTCCTCGGTCTGGCCACCAAAGACCCTGACGATCTGAGGGGAGAAAACTGGGACTACGAGCGCACGCTCGCCTCGACGCTCTTGGGCGATACGCGCCTCTATCGGCAAACGTGCGAAGAGCGGGGGATGAACTCGCTCGCCGACGTTCTTCGCGATCTGGAGATCGTTCTCCTCCAGACGTCGATGTCCGAAACGTCGGACGCCGAGTCGCTGGCACAGCTGCAGCGCCTCATTCGGCGTCGGGATCTCATTTCGAAGATGGATGTCGTCGCCACAACTGGATTGGTGCCATGAGAATCACACGATTGCGACAGTTCGCTCTCGCCCTTGCCGTGTTGGTGCTGCTGCCGTCAGCCAGCGGTGCATTCATGGAAGCGGCCGAGTCCCGGCGCATGGCGCGCGCCAAGGATTTCATTGCCGACGAGCAGTGGACGCGAGCGATCGACGACTTGCGCGCCGCTGCCGACGATCCACGGGAGCCGAACAGGGATGAAGCGTTGTTCTGGCTCGCGCACAGCTTGAATCAGGACAGCGACTTTGCCTCGGCGGTGGATGCGATCCGTCGCCTCGAGCGTGAGTTTCCCTCGAGCCGCTGGGTGAAGCCGGCGCGCTCGCTGTTGATTGAGCTCGCGCAGAAGCTGCGGCGCGATGACGTCTTGTGGTGGACGGCGGCGCCGGCTCCTGCCCGACCGTCGCGTCCGGTGCCACCCGTTCCCCCGGCAGCCCCAGTCCCTCCGGGCCACGTGCCTGTGCCTCGTCCGGCCAAGCCCGCGGTTGCGACAACGCCCGTTGAATTCCCGGTCCCAGTGGCGCCAGCGGCCCCGTCCACTCCGCCCGTTCCCTGGGTGTTCGAAACGTGGGCGCCCGACGCCGACCAGCGGATCCTGGCTCTCGGATCGCTGATCGATACCGACGCCGCGAAGGTCATCCCGATGCTGCACAAGCTCGCCGTCGACGAGAAAAATCCGGGCGCCGCGCGCCGGGCCGTGTTCGTGCTCGCCCAGTCGCGCAAACCGGAGGCGCTCTCCATGGTCGTCGAGGTCGCAGAGCACGGGCCGGCGTTCGTGCGAGTGGCGGCCGTGCGAGGTCTCGGCACCTTCGGCGGGCCGGAGGCGTCGCGGGAGTTGCTGCGCGTGTATGCGACGGCGGACGCACCGGTGAAGCGACAGGTCGTCACCTCGCTCGGAGAGCGAGCCGAAGCGGTGGCGTTGCTGCGCATCGCCACCTCCGAAGCCGACCAGCACCTGCGGACGACCGCGATCGTCGCCCTCGGACGGGCCGGCGGTCGCGAACAGCTGCTCTCGCTGTATGCAAAGGCCGACCGCGCCAGCAAACGACCGATCATCGTGGGACTCTTCACGTGTCGAGGCGAGGACGAATTGATTCGAATCGCCGACAACGGAACAGGACGAGCAACTGCGAGCCGAGATCCTCTCCCAATTGCGGCTGCTGGGAACGCCGAAAGCGCGCGCGTATCTCGCGAAGGCCGGCCGCTAGCGTGCGTCAATGGCGAACACTCCCCGGGGCAAACGCCAGTTTGCTGAAGTAACTTCGCGACGAGCGTGTGGGTTCGTTCAAAAGAATGGCCGCCAGGTGAAGAAGAGGGCAGTGCCGAGCCCCTGAAGAACCGCAAACGCAAGCACGAGCGGCCCGCGGTGCGCGGGCGGCAAGGCCACCGCCAAGTACACGTAAATTGGAAAGAGCACGACGGTCACGCGTGCCATCGATAACCACCCACCGACGAGAAGCGGCGGTATCACCGTCAGCAGCATCAAAGCGCTATAGGCCACGCCGACGCGCCACGCGATGGGGATTGCCAGTACCACCGTGAGAAGGAAGAACAGCACGTGAAGCACTTCGAAGCGCGCGAGTGCCGTGTACTGCGTAGATGCCGAACTCCATCATTGCATCGAGGGATTCGCGTGCGTCATTCAGCCCGTGATACGTTCGTCCCCACGCAGCATGAAGCTTCGCCCAGAGGAATGGATCACCCCACCGCGAGTAGATGTAGGCGGAAAAAAGCAGCATGCCGACCAGCGGCGCGGCTGACGTCAGAATATCAGCAATCAGCCGGCGGGGCCGCGACTCGGTTGCACCAAGTCGATCCATGATCGGGGCCAGCCGTGGAAACGGGCCCGAGCGCGCGAGCGCGATGGCCAGCAATGGGACTGAGAGGATGAACCCGTTCGGCCTGGTCAGGCCCGTGATCGTGCCCCATCCAGCCGCCGCCGCGAGTTGACCCCTCGCGAAGTGGTAAAAGGTCGCAATTGATGCGAGTAAGAACAAGCCTTCCGTGTAGGTCCCGTTGAAAATGAACGCCAATGGGTACGCTACTGCGAACTGCACTGCCGCCAGTGCGGCCGCACTATCCGCGAAGCGACGTACCATCCGGTAAAGATATCCGAGCGCCGCGGCGAGAGCGGCCAGGTTGAGCAGCACGCCCGCCCACACCATCCGCGCCGGGCTGCTGAACCGGGCATCGCCCTCGTCGACGTGTCCGCCCAGAAAAACACCGAGAACGCTCGTCGTCATCGGATACATCGGAAAAAACGCGACATTCTGCTGATGTTTGCTCAGCGGGTCGTAGCGGTACCCCTCCCGCGCGATTCCCAGATACCAGCCGGCGTCCCAACGCGCCGGCAGGTTCACCATTTCGTTGTCAGAAACACGGAACAGGATCTTGGTCGGATAGCCGATCGTTATGACGGACAGGTAGGCGACCATAAACACTGCGGCCCGGCTCCAGGCGAACGAGGGCGCGATCGCTCGAAACGACTCGGAACGCCAGAGTCGTCGCAGTCCGTCACTCACGCGCGATAACAGGGAGGGCGTTCGCCTGAAGTAGTGCCTGATCGCCGACAACAGCGCAGCCAGGAGCAGCAGGCGAAACGCCGAATGGACAGTCAGAATCACAGCTGCCACGCGAAAGCGGAAGCCGCCGAAGAGGACAACGCTCACAGCGGCGGCGCAGAGAAGGACCGTCAGGACGTCCGCGACGCGCACGGAGAAAGGCAGCCGCTGTCGTGCTCCGCCCGTCGAAAGGCTTTGCGTCGTTGCTGATTGCGTCACTGGTGCTCCGGTGGCTTCAGTGGATAGAGCGCGAACGTTTGATCGCGGGCACGACACTCCGATGCGCCGAGGCCTCGTTAGATCTGATGAGCGATGAACGACTGACGGTCATGCAACGTTCCGCGGTCACGCTGATCCCCGGCTCGCCCTCACGGCAGACGCACCGACGTCATAAGTGCAGACTGTAGTGTCGGGTACCGTGGTTCGCAAGCGTCGGTGCGGGCAGAGTGCGTGGCCACCATGCTATCGAGCCAGCTCGAAGACGGCCGTCGGCCCAATCCAGTCCAGATACGAGCCGAGGGGACGCAACTCGGGGTGTGCCTGCAGTTTCGCAAGAAGCGCGGCCCGATCCGAGAGCTTCATATACGTCAGGTGAACGAGGATGTAGCGGACGTGGCGTTCGTGCAGGAGTGCCAGCGATGACGTGTCGGGAAGCGAGTGGAGTCGCGCGAGTGTGGCCCCGTAAGATTGGGGATAGTAACCGCTGTAGCCGTTCAGCAACTTGCGCCAGTGCCGAGTCGACCAATACATGTAGTCAACGTCCAGGCCGGCGTCCCCGCTGCGCGTCGGCAGCGGCAGTTCCAAGACTACTCCGTCAGGAAGTTGTCGAATAAACCTGTAAACGGGTGGGTCCATGTCCGCGCGCCAGAGATTTCGCTGTGGTGAATGGTATTCAATGCACGCCAAGGCGAGAGCAGTTGCCACCATCAGCATTTCGATCACCGGTGATGGACGCGCCCGATCAATCAGGCGCTCGCAGCCAAGTGCAGCCAGGATCGCGATGCCAGCGAGCACGAATACGCCATATCTGGCCGGCGCACGCAGGCCATCCAGCACCGCCCACCATTTGAGGAGTAGAGGATAGGTAACTCCGTTGAGGCCGAATGACAGATCCAAGGCCAGTAGCACCACCGCTATCGCAGCCACCTTGATGCGGCGCCGCTTTGAAAAGAGCCCGAGAACGGCCATCGACAGCGCAAGAGCGCCCGGGAACGAGCGTTTTTCGCCACTGCCCAGCCAGTCGGCGGTGGCGCCATAAATCGTGTTCTCCTCGGGTGACGCCAGGTAACTGCGGGGCGTCGCGCTATACGTGACAATTTCGCCAATCGATCGCTGCCCGACCCTGGTTTTCTGATCCATGTAGAGCCGTGCGACCGGCAGCGTCAGCGTGGCACCTAGAGTGGCGGCCAACAATCCGACGTGAAACGTTCTGCGTAATTCTGGCAGCGTTCGGAACGAGACCACGACCAGCAGCAACAAAATCGGCAGCAGGAAAACGGTGTAGTACACACTTCGACAGAAACTGGAGCCAGACGGCGATGCCGAGGATCACACCATGTCTCCACTGCGGCGCGTACAACAGACGATAGAGGGTGCCGAGGGCGACAATCGCTGGAGCGATCCACTGCAGCTCCAGATGGGCGATGTGCTCGATGCGGTAGGGCGCCAGCGAGAATACTGCCGCGGCCAGCACCGAGGCGGATCGTCGGATGCCCAGACTCGTTGCCAGCCAGTACATCGCCACGCCGGAGGACACGATGCCGATTAGGATCAGCGTGTTGTATACGGTTGGCAGCGCAACGCCGCTCCAAATGCCAGGTGCGGCCAGCGCGCTCTGCAGGAACGTCGCATCCGAAAGCAGATACGTGAATGGCTCCGGGTAGAAGACGTTTGCATGCAGCAGGTGTTCCCCGCTCTGAATCGCGTGTGCAAACCAGGCGAGACGCCACATGCTGAAGAGCGGATCGATGTGACTGACGACGTGAGTGGTGAACAGACGCGCGTGCGGCCAGGTCGTGACGATCGTGGCGACGCACAGTCCGATGATCAGCAGGCCGTAGTCACGCAGTTGGCTACGACGCACCCAGGGCCCGCAGAATCTTTGGAGAGATGTATCGGCGATCATCACGGAGCATTCCTGGCAGTAGCTGTCGGTAGTGTTCGTGTGCCTGGCCCAACCGCGCGGTGTCCCGAGGATTAGCGCTGAAGGCCAGCGCTGCCGGACAGCAAGCGCGATGAGACCTCAACCGAGAGGAGGGCGCGCCCTGTTGCTCCGCCTGCTGGAGTTTCGAGGGTCCCCTGATAATTCCCGATGAAAAACTGACGCATCGTACTACTTGCCTCGCTCAGTGACGATCGGTCTCCCCGTCAAACCGATGTCGCCCGTGACGATCGGTTCACCAGCCAGGAAACGGGCCCGATCGGACGGGTCATAAATACGGACAGACACACCGCGGAACGTCTTGACGACCGGCGGCCAGTCGAGCCGGCCGAGATGACTCCGCTCCGCGAATCGCTTTCGGAAAGCCGGTTCTTCGCCCTCCTCGAGGGCGAAATACAACCGACGCCCGTCGGCCGCCAAAGTCGCCAGCGCGCGGTCGAGCGAACCCGAGTGGAGTCGATCAACGGTCATCGTCAGACGGCCAGAATAGTAACGGATAGAACCCGAGTGCAACCCAGCGAGGAAGACGGATTCGCGCGGCATCGCCATCGCGATATAGCGACCCACGTCAACGTACCGCCGTTCGGCGAGCGCGACGACGAATACGCCACGGTCGAGTGCTTCACGCGCTTGCCATGCCGCCAGCCCGCCCATCAGCAACAGCGACACGGCAGCACACGTGACCGAGTGTGGGACTAATCGCTGAATGAATCGAAGGGCAACCGCGACGCTGAGGACGAGCATGGCGGGCAGGGTTGGCAGTAGGAAACGCAGGTAACCCCACTCGTCACGCCCGAAAGGTTGGTAAAAAAGATAGGAGCAGAATACGCCGAGGCTTAACGAGAGGAGCAGGGAAGAAGGGTGTGCCAACAAGTCTGCAATTCGCGGGTTTCCGCTGCGAGGCAGCACCGCGGGAGCGAAGATACCCAAAAATATCAAGGGAGTCTGCGTCTCCGTCAGCCAGCGGGGGTATCGATCGAGATTGGGAAACACGTAGCTCCAGGAGTACAGCCCTTCGAGGTTTCCGTACCCGGTTTGGAAAGGCGAACCATGCAGGTGTTGGTTTAGAAAGGCTACGACCAGACATCCCGGCAAGATACCCGCTACGAATAGCGCGAGTTGTCGAATGCGAGCATATCGCGTAGCCGCTTCCTGGTTGAACATTACAACGACCAAATATCCACAAATCACCATTAACAGCGGCGCAAGATTCGGTCGCGTGAGCACGGCCATCGACGCCGCGACGCCGGCGCCCAGTGCGTCTGCACGCAGCGCACGGGTCAGGAGGAAAAGGCTCAATGTCCACCAGGCGGCAGCCGGCACATCACTCACGGGTTGCAGGAGCTGATACAGAAATATCGGGCTGGTCGCAAGTAATAGGGCGGCAACGACACCGGTGAGGGGGCCATGAAGCACTGTACCGAGTCGACCGGTCACCCATATCGTGAGTGCGCCCAGGAAGGGAACGGCATAGAAAGCTGCGATTCGCTTCCCCGTGACTCGATGGAATAGCGCCATCACCATCGGTAGACCACTGGGATACACCGGCACGATGAAACCACGTTCGGCCCCGAGTCTGTAAGCCGTAGGTGTGAAGGAATATTCGGCGTCCGGCCAGGGCATTGCCCTCGCAAACTGTTGGTTGATCCGAAGCGTCCCCTGCGCAAGGAACTCCGCCTGGCTGACATATCCGTAAGGATCCGTATCAGCTGCCGAGAACGTATTATTCCGGACCCCAACGAAAAAGACACCGACAGCTACGAATGCCAGGATCGCGTTCGTGCTCCATGCCTCGGCGCGTGTGCGGTGCGCATCCCCGTTGTGGTATTGAGCACGCCAAATCGTACCGCTTTTTCAAGAACAGGGGCGCTCACACTCCCTTGTCGTTAGGTAGCCGCCGATTCCGAAGATTGCCACTCAATTGGAACGTATCGAAGTCCGCCACCATACAGACCGTGCCTGACAAATGGAAGATCAGCCGGCTCTCCAGATGTCCGAGCGTGATCGTGCGGTGACGTCCGAAAGCCATTTACGAATCGCGGAACTCCAGAGAGCGAATCGCACCCGCTAAGTCGCTGGCATCGAGTGATTTGCGGCCGGGGCGATTTGGCCCCGCGTTCGCAACAGCCTCGCATCCATGGAGTCTTCGTCTCCGGCGGAACCTGCGCCGGCATCCATCGATCAGCAAGGGCGCCGTCGGGCGCTCGTGGTTCTCATCAACGGTGCGACAGCTCTCATCAGCGGGGCGCTCGGCGCGCTGCTGGGTGCGTTTGCCTTGCGGCCTGGAGGCCAGCCGGGCGGCGAGCGCTGGCTTCGCGCGGGATCGCTCGCCGACCTGAGGCCAGGCATGCCGGTGCCTCGCGTGCTGAGTGTGCCGCGTGCGGATGGGTGGTATCGCGAGCGCGTGCGTCAGACCGTGTTCCTCGTTCGCGATGGCCATCAAGTCAAGGCGCTCTCTGCGACGTGTACCCACCTCGGTTGCCAGGTACGTTGGGATCACGAGGGCAAGCGGTTTCGGTGTCCGTGCCATGGCGGCGCCTACGATGCTCACGGACGTGTCATCGAAGGCCCGCCGCCGCGGCCCCTCGACACGATTGATGTCCGTGTGGAGGCGTCCACGGACTCCGTGCTGGTGCGCGTGTGATTCGCCGCGGTCTGGAGTGGCTCGACGATCGCACGGGTTGGCGAAGAGTCCGTTCCGTGCTGCTCGACGAGCGCCTGCCGGCAGGTACCGGTTGGTTCTTTACGCTTGGCAGCGTGCTGCTGGGGCTGCTTGGCGTGCAGCTCCTCACCGGCGCCTTCCTGACGCTCTACTACGCGCCCACGCCCGATCACGCCTACGAAAGTATTCGATTCATCTCCGCGGGATTCGCCGGACGGCTGGTCCGCGGTCTCCACCACTACGGTGCCAGCTTCCTCGTCGTCGCTGTCGTCGTGCACCTGCTGCGCGTTCTCGCGTTTGCGTCCTACAAACGTCCGCGCGAGCTGACCTGGATCTCCGGAGTTCTCCTGCTCCTCATCATCCTCAAGTTCGCACTGACCGGGTACCTGTTGCCCTGGGATCAGCGTGCGTACTGGGCAACGGTTGTCACGATCAACATCGCGCGGCTGACGCCACTCGTCGGGGATGCCGTCGCGACGGCGTTACAGGGCGGAACAACCATAGGCGCGCTCACGCTGACTCGCTGGTACGCCGTCCACGTCATTTTTCTTCCTGCGCTCCTCGTGCTGCTGGTGGCGACGCACCTCGTGATGATGCGCCGGCAGGGCATCTCCGGTCCCGTCCGTGCGCGCAACGGGCCGGAGTTCCGCTTCTATCCGGCGCAGGCGGCGCGAGACGTGACCGTCGTCACCATAGTCCTCGCACTGCTGACGGCCTTCGCGTGGGACGGGGCGCCCCCGCTCGATGCCCCTGCCGATCCCGCGGATGCCAACTATGTTCCCCGGCCGGAATGGTATTTCCTCGGACTCTTCCAGCTTCTCAAGTATTTTCCCGGCCACTGGGAGGTCATCGGCGCTCTCGTTCTTCCCGGCGTCGCTCTGACGCTCCTCGCGCTCCTGCCGTGGATCGATCGCTCCCCTCACCGTGAACCGCGCCGGCGTCCCCTGGCGTTGCTGACGATCGTTGTCGGGCTCGGAGCCGTGGTGTCGCTCACCGCGCTCGGCTGGCGCGATCGACCAATCGCGCTGGCTGAGGCGGAGTGGTCGCCGCGCGAGATCGGCGGACGACGGATCGCCGCAAATCGCGGCTGCACGAGCTGTCACAGTCAGGGAGGAATGGCCGACCCGCTCGATCAGTTGTCGGCCGGGCGCGGTCCGGAATGGCTGGCCGGGCATGTCAGCGACCCGGAAATGATTGCGCCGGGATTGCGGGAGCCTCCCGTCACCGTTACCGAACGTGAAGCCGCCGCGATCATCGCGTACGTTCACCAATTGTCGCGCGCACCGTATCCAGGTTTTCCAGCGCAGATCGAAACGGCATCCACGGTCTTCGCCCGATATTGCGTCGGTTGCCACAAATTGAACGGCGACGGCGGATCGGATGGACCCGATCTCACGCGCGCCGGTGAGAAGCATGACGTCGAGGAACTGCGACGCTGGATCGTCGACCCGGAAGCGGTCAACCCCGAGGCCGAGATGCCGCCGTTCGGCAAACGCTTGTCCAAGGACGAGCTCGAGGCCATTGCCGAGCTATCTTAGCCGGCGCGAAAATAACTCTGCAAGCATATCGAGCCCGCGAGCCCCGAGCCGCCGAGCTCCCCAGCCCCGAGCTGCCGATGAGGATGTGACAGAATCCGGCGAGCATGGGAGCGAATCCTCTTCTCGACAACCTCCGAATCGAGCCGACGCCGGGCCCATCCGTACTCGTCATCTTCGGTGCCTCCGGCGATCTGACGCGGCGCAAGCTGCTGCCCGCGATCTATCAGTTGTCGCGCGGCCAGCGGCTGCCGGCCCAGTTTGCCGTGATCGGGATCGCGCGGTCGGCGAACACCGACGAGGGTTTCCGGCAGCAGTTCAGGGACAGTCTGAAAGAGTTCGCGGGCGTTGACGCTTCGAGAGACGAAGTCGCACGCTCACTCGAGCAGAGATTGTTCTACATCGCCGGGGAGATGGATGACCCGGCCCTGTATCGAACCCTCGAGCGTCGACTGGAAGAGACCGGAGCAGAAGGCGCGCTTTTCTATCTGGCGATCCCGCCGTCGGTCTACGGCACCGTCATCGAGCAGTTCGGCGCCGGCGGCCTGGCGCGCTCGAAGCAGGGGTGGCGCCGCGTGATCGTCGAGAAACCGTTCGGCACCGACCTGGCGAGCGCGCGCGCGCTCAACGCAATCCTCCACCAACATTTCGACGAGGAGCAGATCTTTCGCATCGACCACTACCTCGGCAAGGAAACGGTTCAGAATCTCCTCGTGTTCCGCTTCGGCAACGGCATGTTCGAGCCCGTCTGGAACCGGCGCTACATCGATCACGTGCAGATCACGGCGGCCGAAACGGTTGGCGTCGAGCGCCGCGCGGCGTACTACGAAGGAGCCGGCGCGATGCGTGACATGGTGCAGAATCACCTGATGCAGCTTCTCGCTCTTGTGGCGATGGAGCCGCCGACCGCGTTTAACGCCTCGAGCGTCCGCGATCGGAAGATGGATGCCTTGCTCTCGGTGCAGCCTCTCGTCGACGAGGACCATGGCGCTCGAGGCGTGGTGCGAGCGCAATACGCACGCGGTTGGGTGGCAGGCGGCGAAGTGCCTGGCTATCGCGAGGAGCCAGACGTGAACCCGGCCTCGACGACGGAAACGTTCGTGGCCTTGAGGACCGAGTTGGACAGCTGGCGATGGGCCGGCGTGCCTTTCTACATCCGGACCGGGAAACGATTGCCGAAGCGCACCACCGAGATTGCGATCCAGTTCAAACGCCCGCCGATGGAGATTTTCCGGCGTGTCACGCCAACTCCCGTCGGTCCGAATCTGCTCATCGTGAACGTGCAGCCGGATGAAGGCATCTCGGTTCGGTTCGAAGCGAAAGTCCCAGGGACACGCATGCAACTGGCACCGGTGATGATGAACTTTCGCTATGGCATGGCGTTCGGTGGGACGGTGCCAGAGGCCTACGAGACGCTCCTGCTCGACGCGCTGCTCGGCGACGCGACGCTCTTCGCGAGGCACGATTTCGTGGAACGGTCGTGGGCGTTGATCACGCCGGTTCTCGAGCGGTGGTCCGGAGAAGCGGCAGCGGCGATTCCCACGTACGAAGCGGGCGAGTGGGGGCCGCGCGAAGCGGAGGCGTTGTTCGCCGCCGATGGCCGCCGCTGGAGGACGTTATGAGCGCTGCTGATGGGAAGCTCCTCCCCGACGGTGTCGAAACGAGCTTCGCGCAGATTGAGTCGACGATGACCAGGCTTGCCGCCGGCGATCGACCGCCGATGGCGGCCGCGCGAGCCCTGACGACCACCGCGACGGCGACGGTTGTGGCGGTTGGCCCCTGTGCGCGGCTGCTCGAAGCGGCCGACGCGTTGAGGCCGCACGCACGCGCCGGCGCCATCCGCGCAATCCTCGTCGCCAGTGGCGATCAGGCGACGCCATCGGTTCGCGTGACTTCGTCCGAGATCGCCCTCGAAGGTCTGCAGCCGGCGTTCGTCAACAACGCGGTGGCGGCTCTCCGGCTTCCGAGTCTCCCGGCGCTCGTCTGGTGGCGT
This sequence comes from uncultured Acidobacteriota bacterium, assembly GCA_963804245.1. Classification (GTDB taxonomy): domain Bacteria; phylum Acidobacteriota; class Vicinamibacteria; order Vicinamibacterales; family 2-12-FULL-66-21; genus CAWDPQ01. The sequence continues at coordinate 227,868 of CAWDPQ010000020.1, read as the reverse complement.
GGCGGCGAGCCGGGACAACCTGAAGACCTGGCCGAGCTCGCAGATCGGCTGGTGATTGATGTCGAAAACCCGGAGCCGGTCTGGCGCCGGATCGACGTCATGGCGGAGAAGACGGCGGTTACCGATCTTCGCTGGACAGGGCTGACGCGATGGCGGGCGCTGATGGCGCATTTCTTCGACATGCCCGGCGTCCCCGAGGCCGCGGCGAGATTTACCCGACTCGAAATCAAAGGCAGCGATCCATATTCTGCCCGGCTGTTCGCCGCATGGCTTGCCACGTCGCTGAAGTGGCGCAACGTGGCGGTCGAGTTCAAAGAACAGCCTGGCGAAGCGATCAATGCCGTGATCTTCGGCAATGGGAAGGAAGAGCTCGCGCTTCGCCGCGTGCCGGGCAGCACTTGCGTTGAGGGATCGGCACGCTTGAACGATCGGGAAGCGTCACGTATCGCCTCGCTCGGCGAGCAGAACCTGGCCGCCCTCATTGGCGAGGAGCTCCGCGTGCGATCGCATGATGCGGCGTTCGAAAAAGCGGTGCGAACGGTGGGAGACGCCGTGCACACCGAGTGATGAGCAAGTCCGTGATTTTTCCATGCCTACGCACGCCACTGCGTTGAACCTTGCGAGCATCCTCGAACATCAGTCGAGGATCACGCCCGACTGGGTGGCGATCACGTGCGGTGAAGCCCATTACACCTACGCACAGATTGCGGCCTATGCCTCGCAGGTAGCGGGTGGGCTGGCGGCGATGGGCATTCGCCCGGGCGAGCACGTGGCCCTTTCCTGTCCCAACGTGCCCTGGTTTCCGATCGCCTACTTCGGAATCCTGAAAGCGGGCGCCGTCGTCGTCCCGCTGAACGTGCTCTTCAAGCCCCGCGAGATTGCCTATCACCTGCGCGACAGCGGGGCGCGCGCGCTCATCGCTTTCGAAGGCACGGCCGAACTGCCGATGGCAGCCATGGCGCGTGCGGGGTGCGATGAGGCTGGTTGTCCACATCTGGTGATTGCGACGCGCGATCCCGCTGCCCCGAGCCCCGTCCCGGGGTCGAGCACCCTGGGCCAGTTGATGCAGGGACAGCCGCCGCTCGTCGAGACGCGGGCGCGCCGCCCCGACGACACCGCCGTCATCCTCTACACGTCGGGCACGACTGGCCATCCCAAGGGAGCGGAGCTGACGCACGGCAACATGGTGCTGAATGCCATGGCGTCGCGCGACATGTATCTGCCCGGCCTCGTGGGAGGACCGCAGCAGACCGTCGCTCTCGTCACGTTGCCACTCTTTCATTCGACTGCACAGACCTGCCTCATGAACGCCGGCCTCCTCGGCGGGTTTCGCCTCGTTCTCCACCCGCGCTTCGAGCCGGCAGCGGTGCTCGAGTCGATGCAACGCGAGCGCGTCGAGGTCTGGATCGGCGTGCCGACGATGTACTGGGCATTGCTGCAATACGCGACGGCCCAGCAGATTGACACGGCGCCCGCCGCCGAGCATTTCCGGTTGTGCGTCTCGGGCGGAGCGCCGATGCCGGTCGACGTCATGCGCCGGTTCGAATCCACGTTCGGCGTCCGCATCCTCGAAGGCTACGGTCTGTCGGAAACCTCTCCTGTCGCCTCTTTCAACCAGCTGCACCGGCCGACGAAGCCAGGAACCGTAGGCCAGCCGATTTTTGGCGTCGAGATCCGCTGCGTCGATCCCCACGGACGATCCGTGCCGACCGGGGAGCGCGGCGAAGTCGTGATCCGCGGCCCCAACGTGATGAAGGGGTATTACAACCGTCCCGAAGCGACGGCCGAAGCGATGCGCAACGGGTGGTTCCACACAGGGGACGTCGGGACGCTGGACGACGAGGGATACCTGACGATCGTCGATCGCACGAAGGACATGATCATTCGCGGTGGCTTCAATGTGTATCCGCGTGAAATCGAGGAGGTCCTGATGACCCACCCCGGTGTGTCGCTGGCCGCCGTGATTGGGGTGCCGGACGAACGTCTGGGTGAGGAAATCAAGGCCGTCGTGGTCCGGCGTAAGGATTCGGCGTTGACGGAGGCCGAGCTCCTCGAATGGAGCCGCGAGCAGTTCGCCGCCTTCAAATACCCGCGCATCATCGAGTTCCGGGATTCCCTGCCGATTGGGCGGCACCGGCAAGATTCTCAAACGCGAGCTGAAAACCGGCGGCTAGCTCTGGCCGCTGCCTTGCATCGTCACTCTTTTCCAGCCTTACTGCGGAGGAGGAGACATGTCGAAGTGCGGTGATGTGATGACCCCTGATCCGGTCGCGTGCGAGCCGACCGACCCCAGCCGCAGCGTGGCGCGCCTGATGAAACAGCACGATGTGGGCGCGATTCCGGTTGTGGACTCGCGGGCCTCGAAGCGTCTGGTAGGCATAGTGACCGACCGCGACATCGTAGTGAAAGTAGTCGCGGAAGGCCGTCAAGTTGACGAAGCGACGGTGAGCGAGGCCATGACTTCGAATCCGGCCGCGTGCCGTGCCGAGGATGACGTCGATCAGGCCCTGGCGCTGATGGCTGAACGACAGGTGCGGCGAATGCCGGTCGTCGACGGGTCCGGGCGCCTTGTCGGCATCATCTCCCAGGCGGACGTCGCCACGCGCGTCAACCGCGACCAGCGAACCGGCGAGCTCGTGGAGGCAATCTCCGAATCTGGCACGGTGCGGAAGTGAGCAGGCTCGCCGGGCTGTTAAGGCTTGGTTGTCAAGGGTTAACGGGCTGGGAACTCATTGCCCGTTGCAGAAAGCGTGGGTTATAGTCGCTTCGAATGGCTCTGGACCTTCCTTCCCATCGCGCCACCGGCCTGGTCGATGTCCTCGATCGGGTGCTCGACAAAGGGCTGGTGATCGCGGGAGATATCAAGGTATCGCTGGCGGAAGTCGAGCTGCTGACCATACGGATCCGGCTGCTCGTCTGCTCGCTCGACAAAGCGCAGGAAATCGGCCTCGACTGGTGGAGGTACAGACCGCGATCTGTCCCCTGGTGGACAGCGGCGTGTGGCGGCTGAGCACGAGGAGTTGCAGGCGCAAGTGCGGCAACTGGAACGGAAGGTCGAGGCGTTGACTGCGGCAACGGCGGTCACGACAGCAACGGCGGCGCGTTCGGCACGGCGACGGCGATAGCGGACCGAGGAGTTGCAGAATGGCAGTTGAACGAGCAGCTGGCGGCACAAGTCTTATTGACGTGCTCGACCGCGTGCTGGACAAGGGCATCGTCATCGATGCGTGGGTCCGGGTCTCGCTGGTCGGCATCGACCTGATTACCGTCGAGGCCAGGGTTGTCGTGGCGTCCATCGACACATATTTGAAGTATTCAGAAGCCGTGGGTCAGGTCTCGCCGGTATCCCGCCCGGCGGGCGAACTCACAACAGCGCACCAGAACGTCATCGCAGAGAACGCGGCATTGCGCGCCGAGCTTGCGGCCACCAAGGTCGGCCGGGAGCTTCAGCCTGCGGCCACCAAGGTCGGCCGGGAGCTCGCGGCCACCAAGGTCGGCCGGGCGACGCGGAAACGGACCAAGAGCGAAGGGTAATTCGTGCACCCAGCCGTCGCGGGCCCCGTGCCGGTCGCAGGTGTCGAAGACGCGAGACTCGCCCTTGCCGAGTTCCTGCTGTCCAGTGTTGATATTCAGGCTTCCGCCCGCCGGGCGATCGACTGGCTCGCCGCTCACAGCAACGTGAAGCAGGCGGTGGTCGCCATCATCGAGCCCAACGGTTCCCAGCTGCAGCTCGTCGCCGAACACAACGTTTCGAGCACCGCCATAGTCGATTTCGTCGTCACACGCGAGGATGAAGGCCATCCCCTCGTGAAGGCGCTGTACCTCAGAGAAGCCACTTACTTCGACGGTCCACCACAATCGTTTCGTTCGCCGGTCGAGGGCCGCTTTCACGCGTTGCCTCTGCGGTCCGACGATGGCAATGCGCATGGGTTGCTGCTCACGAGCAGCACCGGACGCGAGCTGGCGCCGGAGGTGAGTTGGCTGGCCGGTCTGCTCTCCAAGCAGATTGCCCGCATCCTGAGCCGGCAGACGCTGGCCGAATCACGTCAGGAGCGGATGCTCCTGTACAGCATCATCAACGCCGTCACCGATCCCATCCTGCTGACCGACACGGAAGGGAAGCTGATCATCGCGAACAGCCATGCGGAGAAGCTCTTTGCTGCGCCGGAAGACGCGAGCGAGGGCTGGCGCCGCGCCGTGGCGTTGAACAACATGCTGTTCTCCGCCGCACTCTCCACCAATGCGGTGACCGAGCTGGAGCTGGCGCGGCGGGAGCTGTTGCTGGTGGATCCGCTCGAGGGGTCGGATCTGCTCTTCGAGTTGCTCAGCTCGCGCGCCAAGGACGAGCGGCAGGGCACTTACGTCGTGTCCATCTTGCGCAACGTCACCGACCTTGCGCGCGCGAAAGAGGAAATCGAAGAGAGCTACCGCACGCTGCGCGTCGCGCAGGCTGAGGTGCGCGACGAGCGCCACCGCCTCGATCTCATCATCGATTCGGTCGCCGACCCGATCCTCGTCACCGATCAGGAAGGCGACATCGTTCTGATGAACGAGCCGGCGGAACGGCTGTTCAACGTCCCGGGTACGGCCAGCGAGGCGGCGCAGCGGCACGTGCGCGCGAATGGTGCCCACCTCACGTCATTCGTCTCGAACGTCCTGACGCGAACCGGTGAGCAGCGCTATCGCGGTGAGATCCAGCTATCCGATCCGATCACCGGGCGTGCGCTGCCGGTGGAAGGTGTCGCCGGGACGATCCTGTCCGAGCAGGGCGAGCTGATGTGGGTCGTGACGATCCTTCACGACATGACGGAAGCGATCGAAAAGGCGCGTCTCTTCGAACAGCTGAAACAAGCGTCGGCGGAACTCGAACGCAAGGTTCAGGAGGCGACGGCGGAGCTGGCGGATCAGAACGAGCTGCTGCGACGTCAGCACATCGCGCTCGAGCAGGCTTCGGCGCTCAAGTCGCAGTTCCTGGCGAACATGTCGCATGAATTCCGCACGCCGCTGAACGCGATCCTGGGTTACACGCACATGCTGCTCAACGGCGTGACCGGGCCGGTCTCGGATCAGCAGAGAAAGAGCCTGACGCGGATCGACTCGAACTCGCGACATCTGCTCGCGCTCATCAACGACATTCTCGATATCACGAGGATCGAAGCGGGCCGGATGCCCCTCAATCTCTCCACGTTCCGATTCCCGGAGCTCGTGAATGAGGTGATGTCGGAGCTCGAGCCGATCATCAAGCGTTCGAACCTCGTCGTGTCCGCGCGCATGCCGCGCTCGCTGCCGTCGCTCAAGAGCGACCGGCAAAAGGTGAAGCAGATCGTCCTCAACCTGCTGAGCAACGCGTTGAAATTCACGCCGGCCGGCTCGGTGACCATCAGCGCGACGCATAATGGCAAGAACCGGTTCGTCGACATCGCCGTGAAAGATACCGGCGTGGGGATTCCCCCAGACGATCAGGTGAAGGTCTTCGAGGACTTCCGCCAGCTCGACAGTTCGCCCGCGCGTGGCTACGGCGGCACCGGTCTCGGCCTCTCGATATGTCGCCGCCTTTCGCAGATGTTGGGGGGTACGATTGAGCTCGAGAGCGAGCCGGGCCGGGGATCGACCTTCACGCTTCGCTTGCCAGACCGTGTGAGGCAACGATAGGAGACGATGACACCCGAAAGCGAATCAACGCAGCCGCTGGTCCTGGTTGTCGAGGACTATCAGGACGCGCGGGAAATGTACGCTGCCTACCTGGCGTTTTCGGGGTACCGTGTCGCCGAAGCCACGAACGGTGAGGAGGCGATCGAGAAAACCATCCAGTTGATGCCGGACATCATTCTGATGGATCTGGCTTTACCGCGGATGGACGGGTGGGAGGCCACGCGACGCTTGAAGTTGGACGAGCGCACGCGGCATATCCCGATCGTGGCGTTGACAGGTCATGCGCTGGCCGGGCACGCGGAAGGCGCTCGACAGGCAGGCTGCGATGCGTTCGTGACCAAGCCGTGCCTCCCCGATGCGCTGGTCGCGGAGATCCAGCGCATGCTGGCGGCGCGAGCGGAGGCGGAAGCGGCCTCCCCGAAGAAGAGCGGCAAGACCGGAAGGGCCCGGCACTGATTGACGGACGGTTGCGACTAGCATGGCCAAGACGCAGAAAAAATCGAAACCCCCGGTGAAGAGCAAGCGCACGGCCGCAGTCGCGGGCCGCATCAGGTCCGCCAAGGCGGGGCCGACCGTCCAGGAGGCTCGCGGCAAGCTCGAACGTGTCAAGATGCCGCCGCCCTTGGCGCAGAAGGGCATGCGCCTGGACACGGCGGTATCCGAGGATTCGAACGAGGGGAAATACGTCTACTGCATCATCAAGAGCGAACAGCCTCTCAGCTTCGGTCCGCTTGGCATTGGCACCGATCCCGCCGACGTGCACACGGTCGGCTACCGGGACATCGCCGCCGTCGTTTCCAACACGCCGATGGTCGTGCAGGATCCGACGCGCGACAACGTTCTGGCGCATCAGCGCGTGAACGAGACCGTGATGCAGAACCACACGGTCATTCCGATGTCCTTCGGCACCGTGTTCAAGACCGACGACGACATCATGGAGCTGCTGCGCTCGGCCTATGATGCGTTCACCGACGTCCTGAACAAGATGCAGGACAAGTTCGAGTTCGGCTTGAAGGTGCTGTGGGACCGCGATCAGATCATCCGGGAGATCGAAGAGGAAGATGAAGACATCCGGCGGTTGAAGGGAGAGATCTCCTCGCAGAAGGGCTCCACGTATTTTGCCCGCATGCAGTACGGCCGGCTGATCGACGTCGCACTGCAGTCCCGCTCGGAACGGTATGTGGCCGAGATTTTTCAGGGATTGCGCGATGTGTCCGTCGCCTCACGGTCGAACAAGCCGATCGGCGATCGCATGATCATGAACGCCGCGTTCCTCGTCGCGCGGGATCTCGAGCTGGCCTTCGACTCGCGAGTCAAGGACATCGGGCAGCGCTACGACAAGCTGACCTTCAAGTACACCGGACCGTGGCCACCCTACAACTTCGTGAACATCCGACTGAAGCTGGAGCGAGCGCACTAAGACAGGAAGAAGGACGAAGGAAGAAGGACGAAAGACGAAAGAAAAGACGAATGTTTCTCCTGGACACGCTCCTGATCGGCAGCATTCGGTTCGTGCTCGACAAGGTGGCCGCCGCCGTCGACACTGAGCTGAACGACGACACGGCGTTGCGCGAGCAGCTGCTCGCCGCGCAGATGCGCGTCGAGCTGGGCGAGATGAGCCAGGAAGACTTCGAGGTGTTCGAGTCGGATATCCTCGCCCGCTTACGCGACATTCGTGACCGCCGCCAGGGAAGCGCGCCGGCGGCCATCTCTCCACGCGAATACAAGATCACCGGTATAGACGCCACGTTCGAAGGCGACGAGCACACCTGACACAGTACCGCTTCTTTGGCGGCAAAGGCGGCGTGGGCAAGACGACGTGTGCCGCAGCGTTTGCCGTGACGTGCGCGCGCGCCGGGCAGCGTACGCTGCTCCTCTCGACCGACCCCGCACCGTCAGCAGGTGACGCACTGAATCAGCGGCTGGGCGCCGTTCCCCGCCGCGTGAAGGGCGTCGCCAAGCTGCGAGCCGCCGAAGTGAATGCCTCGAAAGTGCTGGCACGCTGGCTCGACACGCGCCGCACGACGCTCGAGACGATCGCGCTACGCGGCACCTTTCTCGATCAGGATGACGTGTCAGCGCTGCTGGGGCTGTCGCTGCCTGGCATCGACGAGATTGCCGCGCTCATGGAAATCAGTCGAATCGGTCAGAGCGGCGCCTACGACACCGTTGTCGTCGACACGGCTCCGACCGGCCACACGCTGAGGATGCTCGCCATGCCGGCTCTGCTCAGTGCGCTGGCGGTGGTCTTCGACCGAATGCACCGGAAGCATCGCGCCATCGTCGAGGCCCTCAGCGGGCGATGGACGCCCGACGTCGCGGACCGGCTGATCGCATCGATTGCCCTGGAGGGGCGCGAGCTCTCGACCATGCTCGCCGATCGGCGGCGCGCTGTCATGAATTGGGTCACCTTGCCGGAGCCGATGGCGGTCGCCGAAAGCATGGACGCATTACAGGAGCTGCGGCGCCTCGGAGTGCACGTCGATGCAGTGGTCGTCAATCGGCTGACTCCCACGCCGGATCGCCCGTGCCGGTGGTGCGCGGCGCGTCGCGCGTTCGAGGGCGCGTCCATCCGTGCATTGGGCGATCAGGGCGGTGCACCTGACCATCCGAACGATAGCGGCAAGAGCGCGCGAACCGCGCGGTGTTCGAGCTCTCCTCGACATTGGGCGAGAGATGGCGTCGACGCCACGGCTTCCGCGAAGCCAGGTCGCGCGCCGGCGCGCGCCGTGCGACAGGCTTGCCTGTACCGGACGGCAAGGCTTTCTCGCTCGGCACCGAACGGGTGTCCCTGCTGTTGTTCGGTGGAAAGGGCGGCGTGGGCAAGACGACCTGCGCGGCGGCGATCGCCATGCGCATGGCCGCCGACAATCCGCGGCGGCCGGTGATTGTCCTCTCCGCGGATCCGGCGCACTCGCTTGGTGATGTGCTTGGCGTGCCGCTCGGCGATGTCGCTCGACACGTGCCCGGTACGCCGGCGAATCTGACGGCGCGCGAGATTGACGCGGCCGCCCGCTTCAAGCTCGTGAAGAACCAGTACGCGGGCGCCATCGACGCGCTGTTCGGCCGGCTGGCGAGCGGCAACCAGTTCGAGTTGTCGGCAGATCGCGAGGCCATGCGCGATCTGATCGAGCTTGCCCCGCCGGGCCTCGACGAGCTGATGGCGATGGTGGAGGTGAGCGACGCCCTCGAGGCTGATGCCAGTCGACGGCCTCTCGTCGTGCTCGATACTGCGCCGAGCGGTCACGCGCTGCGCCTGCTCGAGATGCCGGCGCTCGTTCACGACTGGGTCAAGACGCTCATGGCCATCGTGTTGAAGTACCAACCGGTGGTCGGTGTCGGCGAACTGGGTGCCGTTCTCCTCCGAATGTCCCACGGGCTGGGTCGTCTACGGTCGCTCCTCGCGGACCCGCATCGTGCGGCATTTCTGGCCGTGACCCGACCCGCTGTGCTGCCTGTCGCCGAGACCCGCCGCCTGCTCGCGCGCCTCGGCACGCTCAACATCCACGTCCAAGCCATCGTCGTCAACGCTTTTGGCGCGGGCACGTGCGGTTCCTGCATGACGATGCGTCGCGAACAGCAGCGGGCATTGTCACAGCTCCGCGCCGGCGCGCGCCGGCGGCCGGTTGCCATGGCCCCCGCCGTCATGCCCCCGCCACACGGTCCGGAATCGCTGCAACGATGGGCTGGCAGCTGGACGATCGCGTAGTGATCAGAGCAGCTTGCCCACGGCGCCGAGATCAAGATTGAGATCTTCCGGCGTGAGATCGAACTGCGCGGCCAGTTCGCGGACGGTTTCCTCCAGCCGCATCAATGCGAGACCGACGGCCTCGGTCTGCTCTTCGGTCAGTGTCCCCGTTTCCATGCGGCGAATGGCCTGACGCTCGAGCAGCTGGCGGATGAATTCCACCAGCGTCAGCACGAGCTTCGCGACGGCTTTGCGCACATCATCGGGGTCCGCGTTCCAGCGGGGGGTGGTCTTACGCGCGAGCCGATCGAGCTCAGCGCGCATCGATTCCAGCTCACGAACTTCCACGGCGGCCACGTCAACGGTCTTGCGCCGGCGCGGCTTCGTGGTTCGCGCTCGCTTGCGTCCGGTCTGTTTTCGTGCGCGTGTCATCCTGGCAGCTCCGGCGCAAAGGCAAAAGGCGGCCACGGTCCGGTCAGCGTCACGCTTCCGCTCGGCATTGTTTCCGTCGCGCGCGCGACCGCCTCTCGATAAGCAGGCACGGCGTCGCGCCCGACAAGATGGAACAGCGTCGCGCGCACGCCAGCGCGACCCGGCGACACGCGCTCTTCCGCCACGAAGCGCGCGACCGCCGCGCGCACCGGGCCCAGCTCACCCGGTATCGCATGGGCCGCACGTCGCTGCTGCAGGTAAGCGGCACCGGAACGGCCGGCGGCCGGTGGCTGTTCGATTGTCGGCGCGCCTATCAGACGGATCGTCATCTGCTGACGACCCTTGACGTTCTGCAAGGCTTGTCTCAGGACATTCGAGGACCGGCGGATGGTGGCATCGAGATCGCCGGCGGTCATCCGCGTGCCAAACCGGGCCGGTAAGAGTGGATCGATACGCTCGGCCAGACCGAGCACCATTGCGTGCTGTTCCCGCAGCGCGGCTTCCGTGTACGTCGTGTCGCCCGCGCGCACCGCCAACACCGCAATCGGGCCGACCATCAGGACGCGGACGACGCGTCGGCCGATGCGGATCGCCGATGGGTGCTGTCCCGAGGCCAGTGCATACACCTGCCACTCACCTTGGACTCGCCGCCCGGCCTTCGGCGTTCGGCGCTGGCGCTCGCCGGTCGGCGGCGGCGCGCTACGAGGACTGCGGCGTCGACCCGTCATCCGGCGGAAGCAGCCGATCGGCGGCGCACAGCAGCGCCGACAAACGGATGAAGACCAGGTCCACGTTAGCCAGCGCGAGGATGAGATCCGCGTTGAGCACCACTCCCTGATTCAGCAGGTTATCGATGACGTCGAGCAGCGACGACTCGCCCTGATCGATGATGCGGGCAACCGTCCGGGCCGGCGGGGCGGTGCTCGGGCGCAAGGGCTTCGGGGCACTTGGCCTCTTCGCCTGCGGCGGCGGCAGCTGCCTGGGAACGGTGGTATGCCTCGAGCGCCGTGGTTTCAGGTGGATTCTCCTCGTGCCCCTTCAGCGACGAAGTTATAGGCGGGCCACGGGCCGGTGAGCGTCATCTCGGCCCCGGCCTGGTCACATGCGCGCGCCGCGCGGCGCGCCGCCGCGCGGAATTTGGCTCGGCCGCGCGATTTCACGAGGAAACTCGCTTCGAGCAGCGGCGGCGTGGCACCTGTGGGCGAGTCGCTACGCCGTCGGACATCTTTGGCCAGAGGCAGCAGCAAGTCATACACCGCCACCGCCGCGTTCGTCGCCTTCTCCACGGCCGACCGCGCATCGTCGCGCACTTGCTTGCGCGCCGCGAGAAAAGCGGCTCCGGTTCGCGGACGATCGTCCCGAGTCCGCGGGGGCATCGCCCGTCGCATGACACGCACTCCCCATTCTTCGCAGCCGGCGATTCGGCCGAACACGGCATCGATGTTCTTGCGCCGGCTGCTCATCTCCTCAACCGCTCGCGCTTCAGTCGAGAACATGGTGAAGAGTTTCATCGGAACGACCGCCGTGTCGCGCAACCCCGCGAAATATTCGACGACCGCCTCGTGAGCCACCGCGATTTCCGCAACCCAATCGAGATCGCGAAGGGCGGCCTCGAGTCGATCGCCGCCGTAGCGATCCAGCGGCACTTCGGACAACACCAGCCACAGCTGCCGCCCGGCGGCGACGACCTTCGGACGGCGTTCCCCCCGGCAGACCGGCAGGCACGCGAGCGATACTCGGCTTTCTCGCGCTGCGCACGATGCAGAAGACATATGTCGCGGTGGGCATCCTCAAGATGATAACAACCAGTCACGCGCTAGCGAGGCCCCGAAGGTCGCTCGGGCCTCAGGCGCTTGCCCGGTTCGGGCTCGAATGCATAGCAGCCCGGCGTAATCAACAGACGGCCATCGGCTCCGAACGACAGGTTGGTAGGCGATACCACCCCCGCCGCGGTGAACTGGACTGTCCGCGTCTTGTCGCCAGCGGCATCGTAGACGTACGTGACCGGCACGGCGAGGGAGATCCAGAGATTGCCCGCCGCATCGGCTGCGGCCGCACGTACGACCGGTGCAACGAATGGCGTTTCGCCGGACCCGGCGCGCTTGGGCCACGTTGTCGGTCGGTTGCGGGCGGAGTCGTCGAGCTCGGCTCCCTGAATGTAGCGCTCGAAGAGCAGCTTTCCACTCGCGTCGTATTTTCGGAACAACGGACTTCCTCCGGAAAACACGAAGTAGAAGCCACCCCGCGGATTGATCACGATCCGGCCGGCGTTCAGTGCCTTGTGAAGCTCGAGATCCGATTCGTAGCCGGTCGGTCGTAGCTGGCCGAACGATCGGATCAGCTGGCCATCGACCGAGTATTCAGCGATGAGCGTGCCTGATTCAGGCTGGCTGACGAACAGTGACTTTCCCGAGTATTTCACCGAAGCGATCAGGTTGAAGAACACGGTGGACGTTTTGGCGCTGGGAGCGGTGTGCTGGGGGAGCGCGAAGCCGCCCAGCCGCGCACCGGTCTCGAAGAAAAACTGCACGCGCGGCTGCCCGAAAGGCGCGTCCGCGACGACGAAGGTCTTGTCCGGCGCGAGATCGAATGCGCTGGGGTTGAGCACGCGGCCAGGCTCGACGCCGACGCCGACCAGCTCGCGCGGCGGGCCGTTCATCGCGCCGGGGACCAGAAACACCATGTGGCTGCGGCGATCGAACACGAAGTAGTCGCCTGATTCCGCTCGTTCGCACCCGCCGATCTCTTCGAAACGTCCGGCGATGTGCGCGGGCAGCCCGCCGATCGACTTCAGCGTCTGGACGGATGAACTTTGGGGAAACAGTCCGATGAATACGAATATGCCGAGCGCAGCGGCGCCAGCGCTGAGCATGGGTGGGTCAGTACGCTGCGGTGTCTTGAATCGCTTTCAGCACATCGGATGACTGCGGAAGGATGACTTCCTCGAGCGCCGGGTAGTACGCGACCGGTGTGTCGAGAGCGGCGACGCGTTTGATCGGGGCGTCGAGCTGGCCGAAGAGCTCGCCGGCAATCCGGGCGGCAATCTCCGCGCCGAAACCGCACGTGAGCTGATCCTCGTGGGCGATGACCACGCGATTGGTCCGCGTCACTGCCGCGGCAATGCCCTCCCAGTCGTAAGGGACGATGGTTCGCAAGTCGATGACCATCGCGCTGATGCCGAATTTTTCCGCCTGCTGCGCTGCCAGGAGGGAACGCTGCACGAGCGCGCCCCAGGTGATCACCACGATGTCCGTGCCGTCGCGACGCACAGCCGACTTGCCAAACGGCACCATGTAGTCGGGACCGGGATATTCCCCTTTGTTGTAAGTCTGGCGGTACAGATGTTTGTGCTCGAGGAAGAGCACCGGATCGTCGCAGCGGATCGCAGTTCGAAGAAGTCCGGCGGCGTCCTGGGCGTTCGACGGGTAGGCGATGCGGATGCCGGGGCAGTGGGCAAAAATGCTCTCGCCCGACTGGCTGTGGTACGGTGCACCGCCGCGCAGATAGCCGCCGATCGCCACGCGAATGACCATCGGACACGCGAACGTATTGTTCGAGCGATACCGCAGCATCGACATTTCGTCGCGGAGCTGCATCATCGCCGGCCAGATGTAATCGAAGAACTGGATCTCGGGCACGGGTTTGAGCCCGCGCGTCGCCATGCCGACGCTGCGGCCGATGATCGCCGCCTCCGCCAGAGGCGAGTTGAATACGCGATCGCTGCCGAACGCCCGCTGCAGACCGTGCGTGACCTTGAAGACACCGCCCTTCCCCGACACCGAGGCGAGCGCTGAGACGCGGCTGCAATCGGCGACGTCTTCACCGAAGACGACAATCCGAGGATTGCGCGCCATTTCGTCCTTGAGCGTCCGGTTGATGGCGGCAACCATCGTGTCCGGCCGTCCTTCCGGCACGGCAGCGGTCTCGAAGGCTTCCGAGGTCGGGTCCACGTCCGGCGAATAGACGTACCGTCCAGCCGTTTCCGGCGACGGCCCTTCCGATCGGATGGCGCGATCCGCGGCCTCGGCCACTTCACGCTCCACCTCTTTCACGATCGACTCGAGGTCGCCTTCCGAGGCGAGCCCCTCGGACGTGATGAACGTGGCCAGGCGAACGATGGGATCACGCTTGGCCTCGGCGCTGCGCTCGTCCGCCGTCTTGTACAGCCGCTCGTCGTCGGATAAGGAGTGTGAGTACGGCCGCGTGACGCGAGCGTGGACGAAAGCCGGCCCGTTCCTGGAGCGCGCGTATGCGACGGCTTCGCGCATCGCGCGATAGCTGGCCACGAAATCCGTACCGTCGATGCTCTGCACGAAGAGCCCCGGGAACGATGACACGAGCTTCGAGATGTCCCCGCCCGCCGTCTGCACTTCGACGGGTACCGAGATCGCATACCCGTTGTCCTCGACGACGTAGACGATCGGAAGCCGACCGAGGCATGCCGCGTTCAAGGATTCCCAGAACTCTCCCTCGCTCGTCGCCCCTTCCCCGACCGACAGATAGGTGACTTCGTCGCTGTGGAACAACGACTCGCGACCTTCGATGTCGGTGACCCGCTCGTAGACGAGAGCCGCTTCGGCCGAGCCGATCGCGTGCAGGCACTGGGTGCCGGTTGGGCTCGATCCGGAGACGATGTTGAGCCGGGGATCGCTCCAGTGCGACGGCATCTGCCGTCCGCCGGAGCTCGGGTCGTCCTTCGAGCCGACCGCGCTCAACAGCATTTCGTGTGGAGTGACGCCGAGCGTGAGGCACAGCGCGCGGTCGCGATAGTAGGGGAAGAACCAGTCATAACCAGGTCTGAGGTGCATGCCGGCGGCGACGAGGATGGCTTCGTGGCCGGCGCCGCTGATCTGGAAGAAGATAAGGCTCTGGCCCTTGAGCTGAATTTCCTTGTCGTCGATCTTCCGCGACAGGACCATCGTCCGGTAAGCACGGAGAAGGTCGTCGCGCGTGAGGCCGTGCGCCGCCGCGACCTTGCCGTTGCTGACGGCCGTTCCCTTCATGGACGCTCCGATTATAGCAGCCCGCGTGCCCGGCGAGCGGGCCGGACGAATGCTATAATCTCGCCCTTTTTCGCAGTATTTCCGCTGAAGGGCGGGTCAGTGACGACACACACAGTACGGCTCCATCGGTGGGACGAGATCGCGCTGGAAAAGGTGACCGAGATGATTTCTCGGAAGCTCGTAACCGGCGAGCGGGAGATGATCGCGCAGGTGTATCTGAAAAAGGGGGCGCTGGTCCCGATGCACTCGCACGAAAGCGAACAAATGACTTACGTACTGCAGGGGGCGCTGAAGTTCCTGATCAACGGCGAAGAAATCACCGTGCGGGAGGGGGAAGTCCTGCACATCCCGTCCTGGATCGAACATCAAGCAGAGGCCCTGGACGACACCTTCGAGCTCGACGTTTTCAGCCCGATCCGGCAGGACTGGCTGGATCACACCGACACGTATTTCCACAACGCGTGACGGTTCGTCGATGGCCGAGGGCGGTTCAGGAAAACTGACGGCTTCAGTGGACGTGACGGTCCCAGTCGGAGCGGCCGCCGGAGTAGACGTCGAATTTGCGCCGCAGGCGGTTCATCTTCCACTTCAAGTATCGATACTTGATTTCAGCGCTCATCCCGCCGCGGCCGCCGCGTAGATACAGATAGCCGAACACCAACCCTCCCAGGTGCGCGGCATTGGAGATCTCGCCGCCCGGTCCTGCCAGGAATGCCAGGGCGCCGAGAATCATGACGAAATACTTGGCCGGTACCGGGAAGAGCAGAAACATCAGGATCGGACGTTCGGGTAGTACATCGCGAACGCCATGAGGAGACCGTACAGCGCCCCGGATGCCCCGATGGTCGGAGAGACGTAGGTGGATTGTGTCGCCTCGAACGGCAGAAGCCCGACCGCGACCACGGTCAGACCGGCCCCGATCCCTGTGATTGCGTAGAAGCGCGAGAAGAACTTCGTTCCCCACAATCGCTCGAGCTCGGTGCCGAACATCCAGACGCCGAGCATGTTGAAGAGGATGTGTACCGGCCCTCCATGCAGGAACATGTAGGTCCCGAGCTGCCAGAGCCACCCCTCCGTGACGACGCGGCGTGGAATCAGTCCGAGGTAAATGATGATCGGCTGATAGATCAGCGTCGCCACATACATCGCGATGTTGGCGATGATGATCCACTTGACAGCAGGGGAGATGGGCCCCGGCCCGAAGGCGTAGCTCAGAGAGGAGGCGCGTGGGGAATAACGACGCATCGCGGTGGGCCCATAGCAATACTATCATCACGGTTCCGGCACGCTCACTCACCGAGATCGGCGGGACGGGACGGCGCGGCGACTCGAGCATGTCCGGGGAGCGGCAGGGCACAGGCGGCCGCCGCGATCGGCACGAGCGCAAGCCCGCGCAGCGTCGGTTCAATCCCGATCCGATCGGCAACCAGCCCGACGATTGGTACTGAAAGCCCGCCCATTCCCCACGCGAAGCCCATCATCAAGGACGACACGGTGGCCGCGCTCACGGGGGCAATCGTCTGGCCGAACGTGACATTGACCGGCAACGTCGACTGCAGAAAGAAGCCCTCCGATGGCGATGATCGACCAGAAACGGCCAGCCCGTGAGCGTCGGCGCGACGAAGAGAAACGGCGCGGCGAGCACGAGCGACAGGGCAATGACCCGTTTGGATCCGAACCGGTCCGCGGCCGGACCACCCGCGAACCCCCCGACTCCGCTCGCGAACAGATACAGAGCCACCGCGAAACCGGAAGCCGTCAGCGACATCCCGCGACGCGTCAGCATCACCGGGAGAAACGTGGCGAACGAAATGGCCGCCAGGGTTCGCAGCACGACGATGAAATAGAGGAGGGCGAGGGGGCGCGCGTACGGTTTTAGTGCACGGAAGCCCGTACCGCCGGACGTATGAGCCGGCATCGGTGGCACGTGTCGGAGGAAGAACGCGACAACCGCCAACCCGGGGAGCGCGAGCAGGGGTGTCCACGCCAGCCCGAAGCGCTGAGCGAACGGCGCGAACAGAAGCGGTCCCAGCGAGAAGCCGAGTGTTCCGCCGGTGATGTAGACCGACATCGTGAACCCGGGACGCGCGCCGCCAAGACGGTGCGCCAGCGCCGCAGCCGGGGGATGAAATGACGCGCCGCCGAGCCCGCCGACAATCAGAATGATGGCGAGCATCAACGGCGACGTGGCGGCGCCGACGAAACTCAACACGGAAACCGCGATGACCGGCCCGATCATGACCAGGAGACGGGGACGCCACCGATCCGCCAGATGTCCGAAGCCAATCTGCGCCACCGACGCCGACAGCTGAAACAGCATCGTCAGGGTTCCGGCGGCGGCCAGCGTCAGGTCGAGCCGCGGAATGAGGAGCGGCAACAGCGGCGCGAAGATGTTGCCGTAGCCGTCCACCATCATGTGCACGCAGGCCATGAGCAGAACGGTGGGGTGAATCGTGGGAGGCAGCCGGTTCACGGCGCCTGCGTGTTCCTGGTGTTCTTGAGACGCAGCAGCCGTCGCCGAGGCTTCGTTGAATTCCTCCACGCCGAGCAGCCTGGCCACGGCTGCCAGCACGATGAGTCCGACTCCGATCGACGCGAAGACTCTGACCATTCGCACGAGCTCACCGCTTCCGGGTAGCGCCTCGACGGTCCATTGCCAGCACACTCTTGCCGCCACCGCCATGAGCACCGACGCGATGCCGATCTTGAGCGCCGCTATCGCAACGGGACGGCCGTCGAGCCCGCCAAGGCGCCGATGCAGCAGCCAGAGAAGAACCCCGGCGTTGAAGATGGCCGCCAGTGCCGTACCAAGCGCGAGGCCGCTGTAACCAAGGACACGAATCAGCGCCAGGTTGAGTGACAGGTTCACCGCGACCGACAGTGCGCTCACGATCACCGGCGTGCGGCTGTCGCGGAGCGAATAGAACGTCGGTGAGGCAATCTTCACGGCTGAATACCCAAGGAGGCCGGGGGCGTAGAACATCAACGCCGCTGCGGTGGCGACGGTGTCGGCCGGGCCGAATCGGTTCCGCTCGTAGAGCAGCGACACGATCGGCTCCGCGAGGGCGATGAGTCCGAGCGTTGCCGGCACGTTGAGCATGAGGATCATGCGCAGCCCGCGCGAGACCGTCCGGCGAATGGAAGCCAGATCGTCAGCCACCGCGTGTCGCGAGATATCGGGAAGCGACGCCGTCGCGATGGACACGCCGAAGAGCCCGATCGGCAGGTACATCAGTCGGAAAGCATAGCCGAGCCACGACACGGCGCCTTCCTGCTGACTGCTCGCCAGGTAGGTATTCACCAGCACGTTGATCTGCACGGCTCCGAGCCCGAGGGCGCCTGGCACCATGAGCCTGAGCACCTCGCGCAGCTCGACGTCACGAAAATTGACGATGGGCTCGATAGCTGAACCCCTCGCGCCGCAGTAGCGGCCACTGGAGCATGATTTGACCGACGCCGCCAAGAAGCGTCCCGATGGCAATGGCCAGAATCGGAGGCTGACCGATTCGCGGCATCAGCGGCGCGAGTCCGATCGCGCACGCGATGGTGGCGATGTTGAACATGGCCGGGGACAGCGACGGGATGAAGAAGCGATGCAGCGCGTTCAACATGCCCATCGCCGCAACGGCGACGGCGATCATCGGCAGAAAGGGCAGCATGACGCGCGTCAACTGGGCGGTGAGCTCGAGTTTGCCCGGGACGCGTGCAAATTCGGGAGCGATGGCGCGGGTAATCGGATCGGCGAACAGGATACCCAGAATCACGATGACGCCGGTCACGAGGACAACGGCGTTGATCACCAGGCTTCCGAGCCGCCACGCTTCTTCTTTGCCGCGATTCGTCAGCGTGCGGGTGAACGTGGGGACGAATGCGGCCGTCATCGCTCCTTCGGCGAAGAGGTCGCGCAAGAGATTGGGAATGCGGAAAGCGACGTTGTAGGCGTCCATTTGGGCGCTGGCCCCGAACGTGGCTGCCAACACCGTTTCCCGGGCCACCCCCAGCAGACGACTCGCCATCGTCGCGACGCTGATGAGGCCGGCCGAGCGCGCCAGACGCGACGTCATCGAGCTGGGCTGAGGTGCGTGACGAGCATGAGCGCTGAGGGTACGCACACCGTTCGAATACGGTCGTTGCGAACAGTGACTGTGTCGAATACGAGACATCGCGTACAAAAAAAGGCTCCTGTCTTTCAACAGGAGCCTCATGGAGGATGGATGAGAGGCTTGTGCGTGCCTTTCAAGATCATTAGACGAGAATCGCGCGAAAAGGTTTGCTGTTTCAACCACCAAGTTTTTTCCGAACGAGATCACTGACGACGCGCCCGTCGACAGTGCGGCCGGCGAGTCGGCTCATCACGCCTTTCATCACGCGGCCCATGTCTTTGATCTGCGTGGCGCCACTTTCGGCGATGGCCGCATCGATTTCCCGCTCGACATCGCCGGCATCGACTGGCGGCGGCAGATACGGCTCCAGGATTGTGATTTCAGCGGCTTCGCGCGCCGCCAGATCCTCCCGTGCGCCTTTCGTGAACTGCTCGATCGAATCGCGGCGCTGTTTGATGAGCGAGACGATCACTTGCTGTGACTCGGCTTCGTCGAGGGGCCGTCCTTTCTCGACCTCCCGGTTCATCAGCGCGGCCTTGGCCATGCGCAAAGGTGCGAGCGTGGCCTGGTTCCTGGCGCGGATCGCTGCGGCAATGTCTTCACTGATGCGATCGATGAGTTTCATCACTGTCCTCGTTCGTCACACGAACCACGAGCCACGAGCCACGAACCACGAACCACGAGCCACGAGTGAGTTGTCAGACCAACGTGCTCCACCACGTCTCGACCCCGGTCCACACGATCCACGCCAGCAGCACCGCGGCCACGAGTCGCTTGCCGCCTCCGCCTCGCCACCACCATGATGCGCCGACAGCGGCATACAGTGCGAGCGCGGGGATCACCGCCAGGTAGTAGCGCATGTCGAGCGGCGTGAGCACGCCGACAATCAAGTACAGCGCGCACGTAAGTCCCCAGGCGGCAACGGCGAGCGTCACGCGATCGCGCGAGCTCCGACGCCACCGATCGACCGCACCCGCGACGGCGAGGATCAGGAGAGGTGTTCCAAGGTAGATGTGCAGATAACGAGGTACAGCGATCGCCCGCTGCCAGGCGCCGCGGCCGCCGGCATCCGGTGCGGCCGTGGCCGTTTCCGATCCAAGGCGGGCGATCTCTGTTTGATAGGTCGCGCCGAAATGCGCGTAATACAACGCCACGGCCAGGACGATCGAAAGTCCGGTGGCCATGGCCACCGCTCTGCTCGGCGACCGCAGCGCCGGGCCACCCTTCCAGATGAACAGAACGGCCACGAGTAGTCCGCAGACCGAGAGGATGGCAAACGTGCTGGTGTGCGAGAGGAACGCTGCGGTGAGAACGAGCACCAGCGCCAAGGTTGTACCGCCCGTCGGTATCCGCAGCGCCGGTGTCGTGACCAGCGCGAGTGCGCCAATCGAAAGCGACTGCGCGAATGCGTTCGTCAGGTTGCCGACCGTCAGGATTCGAAAGCTGAGTGGTACGAGGTGATAGAGCGCGACAGTGATCGCACCGGCGAGTCGATCGTTCCATCCGCGCGCGGCAATCCCGTACAGGAGCAGACCGGCGATCGTGTCAGCGATCGCGGTGACGATGCGCAGCAGGGCGACGTCGCCCATTTCACGCTGAACGAGCCAGGCGAAGGGAGATGCGGCCACATAGAGTCCCGGTGCGTATGGAAACGCATAACCTCCGGGCGCGGTGGATGTGAAGTAGAGATTGCCACCGAGGACGCCTTGAAATCGATGGGCGTGAAACAGTGCGTCGCCGATCGGCATGTCGGGGTGCAGCAAGACGAGTAGCTTCAGAAAGCAGGCTCCCGCCGAGAACGCTATGGCGAATCGGGCGGTGTTGCGCAGCGATTGTTCGCGGCGCCTGCCGATCCACGCCCCGGCGGCTACCACCGCCGCAATCGACAGCGCCACTCGAGCCGCGAAATCGGCGAGGTTGGTATACGGTCCGAAGCCATGGGCCAGAACAGCACCTTGGGCGGCGCTGAGCAGGACGGCCGCGCCGATGGCGGAGCCCGACGTCACCCCAAGGAGAGCGATGGCCGCGGCGAGCGCCGCCCCGGCGAGCATGGCCGGTCCGAAGATCTCAGGCGGTGGAAGCACGAGTCCGTCCGGCCTGAGCTGCAGAGAATCGAGCATCACGCCGAGCTGCCTTCGATCGCCAGGGCCTGGAACAAACGTCGCCGAGCTCTGCAGGAGGAGAACGGCGCCGCGCCGTTCCGGCCGCGCGGGCACCACGAACGGCATTTCCTCGAAGTCGGTCGTCGTGGGCTGCGTGCGGACCGCGGTACCGTCCACGTAGAACGTCAGCGACGGGTTGGCGGCGTCGGGCCTCCCGCCTCTGACACGAATCGTCAGCGTCCACGGAACCCGGCGGTCCAGCCCGGGCAGTCTCAGCCCGACCTCAGGTCCCGTCCAGGCGAACGTCAAACCCGTCAGGCGGTCACGTTCAGCAGCATAGACGCCGCTTACGAAGCGCGGCGGATCGATATTGAATTCGGTCCGCGGACCTCCGCCCGCGGCGTAGAACAGGGCGAGCCACACCGCGCTTGCCAGCGCACCGAGCAGCGCCGCCGCGGCCGCGCGAATCACGCCGCGTCCCCGGATTGCACACCGAGATAAATCTCCCGGAATTGCGCGGCCGCGGCGGTCGCACGAAAGCCGCGCTCGATCGTGTCACGCGTTCCAGGCAGGGTCCGGCGCTTATGGCGAAGAAAGTCGATGATGGCCGAGGCGAGTGCCATCGGCTGTTCGCGCGGAACGACGGCCACGTCCGGTCCAAACAGGTCGTTCAGCTCGACCCCGCCAGGGTTATCGGTGGAGAGGACTGGCGTCCCGGATGCCAGCGCTTCCACCGCGACGGTCGGCAGCGCTTCGAGCAGGGACGAGAGGACGAACAGATCTGCCGCCGCTACGTACCGGGCGACCACGGAATTGTCCAGGAGGCCGGCGAAGGTGACGTGGCGCTCCACACCCGCCGATCGTGCCTGGGACTGCAGCTCTCGCATCAGGGGTCCCGCGCCGCAAATGACCAGTCTGGTATCAGGATGCACGCGCACCACTTCGCTCATGGCCTCTAGCAGATGTTGCTGGCCGGCCAGCGGATGGAGGCGCTTGACGTTCACCAGGAGGTGACGGTTGTTGATTCCAAGCTCTGTCCGCATTCCTGCCTGTGCTGCCTCGTCGTGCCAGAAGAACGCGTTCGACACGGGCGGATACACCACGTCCATGTTCCGCCTCACCAGTCCCAGTTCGATGGCGTGCGCGCGGAGTCGCTCGCTGTAGAACGTCACCGCCGACGCGCGGCGGTACGCCTGTGTGAACAGATCCGGCCCGAAGCGGCGCGGCTGGTAGTGCCAGATCTCCGTGCCATACAGCGTCAGGACGACCGGCTTGCGGGCGCGCGCCGCCAGGAGCGCTCCAACCTCCGGCAGCAGCCCGTTGCTGTGAACGTGCACCACGTCGGCACGCGCAATCGCGGGCTCGAGCGCCTGGCGCGATCGGTGCGCCTGCAGGATCGAGCCGAGCTTCACCGCTCGCGTCAGCCACCGATCCGAGCGCCGCGGAACCCACGTCGCCGGTCCCGACAGCGTGCTGCGGCCGCCGGCCCGGGGTGGATGCGACACGTACTCGACGGTGTCGCCGGACGCCTTCGCCCACTCGCCGAGCTGCCACGGCAGCAGTGCGTTCGCCGCCTGGTCTGGCGGGAGGTGCGGCGTCACGTGCAGGATGTGCATCGAGCGGCGTCAGCGTGGCTGGCAATATTGCTCGCGGAACGCGCTGAACGTCGCCGGCGCAGCTTTCAGCTCACGCGTCGCATACGCGAGAAAACGGTCGAGTCGCTCACAGAAGCTGTCGAGCTCGGCCTGCGTGCGATTGTACGGACTGCCGCCCACGATCGCCTCACTCGAGTGAAACAGGAGGTTCAGGACCGGCACTTCCCGCCGGACGAGGTCCCGGGCGAGCGCGCACATGTCTTCGAGCGAGGAATACGACGGTCTGAGCCATCGCATCCTCGCAATTCCCATGGCCCGCAGCACGCGCTTGGTCGTGTACGGACGTGGCGCTCGCGCATACAGACGCTGCACGGCGTGCGGCAATCGACGATTCAGGCCCGCCGAAACCGGGACTTCGAGGAGGTTACTGCTGCCGGGCTGCACGGCGCTGTCGTAGGCAAGGAAATAAGGACGAAGCGGAGCGTCGACGAATTCAGGGCCACCTTTGTGCGTCTCGTAAAACAGCGGAGCGATGCTCGACTCGACGAGGTATCCCGCGCCTTCGAGCGCCGCCACGTGGTCGGCGGAGAAGCCGAAGCGGCCGGATCGGTACGACACTGGCCGCTTGCCCACAGCTCCCGTGATCGCAGACGTCAGGTTCTTCAGCTGCGCCTCGAATTGGTCTCGAGGCAACGACGAGGCGTATGAGTGCCTGTCGACGTCGGCAGGAGAGAAAGGCGGCGTCTCCCACGCGTGATGGTGCGCGCCAATTTCGCAATCGCCCCCTTCGAGCAGTTGCGCCAACATCTCCGCCGATCGCCGGTCGCAGGCCACTGGATGGGTGATCACGTAGGTCGGCCGCACGCCATGCCGCGCAAACAGCGCATGCAGCCGCGGCAGCGCGTAGATATTTTCGAACGTCTGGTTCGCGCGCGCGGCGGCATCCCACTGGTTGTCACCTTCGGTATCTATGCCGACGAGTAGGTGCATAGCTAAGCCACGTGCGACGTGCTACGTGCGACGTGCGACGTGCTGCTTGTCACGTGCAACGTGCGGACGTGCCACGTAGCACCTAGCACGCCGCACCTCGCACGTCGCACCTCGCACCTCGCACGCCGCACCTCGCACGTCGCACCTCGCACGTCGCACCTCGCACGTCGCACCTCGCACGTCGCACCTCGCACGTCGCACGTGATCTGGTTCACCGATCCTGATCCGAGTCGCCGAGCGTGACGTGCCATTTGTCGGTGTCTTCGTAAAACGATGGATCGAGATCGACCGCGTTGACCTTCGCCACGAACTCCACCGTGGATTTGACCTGGAAATACCCGGCGCGGCGCAGGCCCTTGCGAAACATGGCATGCATTGCAAACGTTCGAATCTTGTCCGAGTCTGCCTGCCGCGCCTCGCGATCGACCCAGCGCAACAACGTCGCAAAACCGGCCTCATCGTCCGGATCCGTGAGGAAGTCGACGAGGAGCGTGACCCGGCCGCGCGGTTCGTGGGCGTGACGGTACACAGCGTAGCCGACGTTGCGGTTGTCGCGTCTGAGCGACGCGATCGAATAGCGGACGTGCGGCGCCGTGACGTACTTCCAGTTGAGATACGCGGCGTCGCGCTGCACGGCAAAATCGAACTTCGATGCCACCGACTTCCACAGGTCGGTGAAGCTGTCATCGAAGCGCGGAAGAATGCGAACCTCGGCGCTGAGCGGGCGCGATCGCGCCACGATGAGGACTATCGGCAGCGTAATGGCGGAGACGACCCGGTTCAGGAGGACGGGCCAGTGCGGTCGCCGCAGGGCACGTCGGGTGAGCGGTTTCACCAGACACGGCAGCGGCCCGACTTCCGGCCAGCGCAGCTTCTGGAACAGACGGTGCGACGAATCGGAGAGTCCGAGGCCGAGCGCCGCTCCGACATGACGGTCCCAGGTGCGAAACAACACCTCACCGAGGCCCTGACGTTGACGCTCGGGCGCCACCATGACGTCCATGCCCCACGACGCACGGACGTCTTTTCCGGCGACGTGCAGCTTGACGGGCATGGTCGCGTACTGGCCGACGATCGTCGTGCCTTCCCGCGCGATCCAGATCTCGGGCTCCTGCCGGGGGTTGTTCGGATTGCGGCGGTACTGCCAGTCCCAGCGCAGCCGGCTTGCCTCGGCGGCGTCGTTCCCGAACACACGGCGGTACAGCGCTTCGACCGCGCGCTTGTCGTCCGAGCGATAGCGATCGACGTCGGCCATGGTTACGGGCGTCCCGCCAGTACGTATTCCATGTTGCTGATGAGCGCATCCTGCGTGATGGCGTTGTCGCGCAGCCACCGGGCGACGGGTGCCGGCATCTTGCGCACCGTCGACGTGACGTGCAGCTCCTCACGAACGATGCGCAGGCCGGCGTCGGCAATCTGCCGGCGCAGACGCGCGACGCGGACTTTTTCGAGCAGGTCGTCTTCTTTCACTTCACCGCGGCGTGCCGCTCGGATGAATGAGTTTTCGTGGGCGGGCTCCTTCAGCGTCCAGGCAGCATGGCGCGCCAGAAAACGGAAGGTGCCAAACGCGATTCGACGTCCTGCGATCAGGTGCAGCGGCACTGGAATACGCAGTCGTGGCAGGTGCGCCCCGGCGAACGACAAGTAAGGCGCCGTCGACAGGTAGACGTGGCCGCGTGGCGTGAGCACGCGCGCGCACTCGCGCAAATAACGTGGTGCATCCTGGACGTGCTCGATGACGGCGTGCGACAAGACGAGATCGAACGATCCGTCCTCGAACGGCAGGGCCATGCCGTCGGCGACGGCGAAGTGGAGGTTCTGCACGCCGCGCTCGCGACCGAGCCTGACGCCGGCGTCGGGGAAGCGCTCCACCGGGTCGATGCCGATGACCGAGCGGGCCTCCTCCGCGAGCGAGAGCGGCATGCCGCCGCCGCCGCATCCGGCGTCGAGCACGCGACCACCGATCGCCACGCCCGCGCGCTCGAGGAAGGCAATCACCTTGGCGCTGCGGTAGTACTCGAACAACGCATAGTCGTATTCGGAGCGGAAGCGAAGATCCGCGTGCGCCTTGATGGCGCGCTCGTCAATCGTGCGCACGGTCCTTGCCGGCGAGCGTCCCGAATTTGTCGATGAGCGCCGCGCGGTCGTGACCGCCGGTGGTCTCCGCGACGTCGAATGTCATGATGATGCGGCGCTGCGGGTAGGCGTTCAGAACGTCCTGGATGACGGGTCCTTCGTAACCGACGCGCGGCTCAATGTAAGTCAGAATATATCGCACATCATCGCGCTGCTTCCGGTCCGCATAATTGCCGAACTCGCGACCGACGAACACCGGACGTATCCGGTTCTCGAGCGCCAGCCCGTTGGCCAGCTTTCCATGCACGGCCGTGCCTGGCGGCAGAGCTCTCGCCAGTGCTCTCGACGCCTCGTAATTCTTGTAGGTCCGTCCAGACGCCCACTGGGCGTATTGCACGATGTCTCCCAGGCACACGAGCACGATGGCCGCCAGTGCCGCCTTCGAGCTCCAACGCTGCTCACCGACCCACCGGGGCAGCCATGGCCACGAGGCGTAGAAGACGACAGTGCCCAGAACTGCACAGCCCGCAGCCAGCCAGACCCCGGGTCGAATTTCGTACAGGAAGAACAACCGCGCGATGGCTCCGAACGCGACATAAAGGGCGAAGAGCACCAGGGGCGCTGCGATCAGCGCCCGCCGGCGCGGGACCCGAGCGAGCCTGGCAGCGCCCTCATCCCGCGGTCCCGCGATCAGCATCGCCGCAATCGCGACGAGTGCGGGGATGAAGAAGATGAACCGGCGCTCGTTGCCGACGTCGTGCACGAGGAGCTCGAACGCACCGAGCAGAATCCACAGAACGAGCAGCCGCTCCGGAGCGCGCAAGGTCCCCAACCGGCCGAAGGCTGAAAACAGGCCGAGCGTCGCCACCATGACGACGAACCACATCCGCGTCGGCAGATCGTGGAGGATCGGAAACCACGAGGCGCGATCCGCGAGCGCCTTCAGGGTGTAGGTCGGTTTCCGCGTCACCGACATCTGCCAGTTGTAGAAGCGGTAGTCCTGCCAATTGGGCGCCACGAACGTCGCCAGCGCTACCAAACCACCGACGACCAGGCCTCCCAGCGTCCACAAGGATGCCCGCTGCTCGACCTCGTTTCTGGACCGTATGAGGCCAATCAACGCATCGATGCCCAGCGCCAGCACGAAGAAGGCGGCCGCGGCCTTGGTGAAGAAGGCCAGGAGTGCGCAGACACCCGCTGCCGCTCCCCACGCCGGTCGGTCCTGCGCGCGGACGTAGCAGTACCACGCTGCGACCATGAACACGACCATCGTCGTCTCCATCAGCGCCGCGCGGTTGTACATCGCGTAGACGTAGTTCGTCGCGAGCAGCGCGCCCGCCGCAATTCCGGCTGGCGTTCCGGCCAGCCGTCGTACGCCAAGCGACAGCAGCAGGACGGAGGCCAGGCCTCCGACCTCGGAGACGAGACGCGCCTGCCGGACGCCAACGCCGAACACGGCAAAAGAGAAATACTCGAGAACCGTGAAGACCGGTGCGATGAACAGCGGATTCCATGCGTCGTTCTCGACGAACCACGAGCCATGGAGCGCTCGGTTACGGGCGTTGTGCACCCAGGCACCCTCGTCGTGCCACACGATGCCCACGGATGGATACCACGGTGGATCGGCGGCCGGAAACAGAATGCGCAGCGCGATTGCGACGGCGGCGATCGCTATCACCGCGGCCGGTACTTGAAGCCAGATCCTGTCCGCGCGGCTGCTGTTGCTCATAGAATGGTCGCCGCGTGATCGACTCCCCGCAGCACGTCCCACCCTTGTCCGTCAGTCGTCCCGACCTACAACGAGCGTGACCGGTTGCAGGAGCTCGTCGCCGCCCTGTTCGACGCGTACGCCCGCGCCGGACTCGACGCCGAATTGATCATCGTCGACGACAACTCGCCGGATGGGACTGGCCGGTTGGCCGACCAGCTCGCGAAGCGCGCCCGCATCCGCGTGATTCATCGTGCCGGCAAGCTCGGTCTGGGCACCGCCGTTATCGAGGGCTTCACCACGTCCCAGGCACCGATCGTCGGCGTCATCGATGCGGATCTCAGCCATCCACCCGTTCTGCTGCCGCGCATGCTGGCGATCATGCAGCAGCACGCCGCGGACGTCGTGGTCGCGAGCCGGTACATCGAAGGAGGCGGCACTCGCGGCTGGCCTCTCGGGCGCCTCCTGATGTCGCGACTGGCTTGTCTGATGGCCGCCGGTCTGACGCCTGTCCGTGATGCGACCTCGGGGTTCTTCCTGATTCGCCGCGAGCTGGCCAGGGGCGTCACCATATCGGCCGGAGGCTTCAAGATTTGTCTCGAGCTCCTCGTCCGCGGCCAGCCCACGTCCATCATCGAGGTGCCGTACGTGTTCGAAGGACGGACCGCCGGCGAGAGCAAGATGAATTGGAAAGAGGCGATTGGCTACGTCGTGCAGCTCCGCGACCTGCATCGGTTCAGGCGCCGGCAACCGTCGTCGCAGCAGACGTATCGCAGGATCTCGGTCGGCGAGCTCGAGGCCGCACGATAGGCTCAGCCCCGCGCCCCCACTTCAGCTTCGCCGCGCCGCTGTGACCTCAGCGGAAGTCGACAACGACACTTCGGGCCTCGTCGCGTCGACGACGCGCGTGCCAAAGACGGTGCGCATGAAGATCTGCCACACGATGCCCTGTTTCGTCAGCGCCAGGCGCGCGACGTCGCCAAGATGGCGCGCCATGTAGCCAGGTCTGAGAAAAAAGCGGCGTTTCGCGCGGTTGATGGCCTGCATCACGAGGCCTTCATCCAGTCCGTTGCCGCGGAGCAGGTAGTACGAGTATTCCATCTTGGACCAGTCATCGGACGCTGGCCCCAGGAGTCCTTCGCGCTCGCACCTGTCGTGAAGCGCGGTACCCGGGTACGGCACGGCAGGATAGAAGTTCGCGAAATCCGGATCCAGCTCGATGGCATACGCCGTGGTCTGATCCATGGTCCGGGGTGTTTCGCCGGGATATCCGAAAATGAAGAACGCGAACGATTTGATGCCAGCGTCGCGCATGTTTCGGAAAGCGGCTTGTATCTTCTGCCGTTCGAGGCGCTTGACCATGTCTTTGCGCACCTCGTCCGACTCCGACTCGATGCCCAGCGCGAGCATCCAGCAGCCGGAGCGCTTGAGGCGGTGGACGAAGGCGGGATCGGTCAGGTTGTCGGCGCGGGCGTTGCCGAACCAGTTGATCGGGAGCTGACGCGCGATGAGCTCGTCGCAGAAGGCCGTGAACGACTTCACGTTGAGCGTGACGGTGTCTCCCCACAGGTAGAAGAACTCCACCCCCAGCTCGCGATAGCTCCGCTCGATCTCGTCGACGAGACTTTTTGCGCTGCGTTCCCTGAACTTGTGGCCTTGATGGATCGGCGCGACGCAGAAGTCGCACGTGTACGGGCAGCCGCGGCTGGTTTCCACGATCACGTAGGGGCGATCGACCAGCGGCAGCGCGTATCCCTTCAGGTCGAGCAGATCCCAGGCCGGAAATGGCGTCTGCAGGAAGCCGCTGAACGAGCCGTGAGCGCGGTGTGGCATCACCGTGCCATTTCGCCGCCACGTCAGGTTTGGAATCTCTCCGAGCGCGTCGAGCGACGTCAGCGAAGCAAGCTGCAGCACCCCATCTTCGGGTTCGCCGACGAACATGCCGTCGACGACGGCACGCCGCGGCGCGGGCCATGGATTCGGCTGGGGCGGTTGACGCGTGTGGACCGAAGCAGAACATAGGCGCGCCGAAGCGTTCCTTGACCTTCGCGATTGCCGTCATATCCGCGTCGAGCGTTGGCGTCGTCGTCGGGAACACGATCAACGTCGGCGAAAAGCCGTCCGACTCCAGCCGGGCGATCACCTGATCGATCGTGAGTCGTGATGCCGTGGCGTCAATCAGCCGCACCTCTCGCCCTTGATTGCGGAGGAGGGAAGCGAGCAGCGCCAGCGTGTACGGAGGTTTCGTGGTGCCGAGCACCTCTTCGCGTTCCTGGCAACGGCCCTGCCGCGTAAAGGCAATTCCGTTGATGAGAGGCGGGTTGATGAGCAGCGTGCGTGTGCCTAGTACGGACATTCAGCGGACCACCGTGAGAGGTATTGCTCGTCGTGGCGGGATCGCCACGCCCGCACCGAAGGGTTCAGCGACCGGAACTGTGGACAACTCCACTTTGCAGCAGCGACGGCACACCGGAAAGATGCCATTTTCCACGAGCGTGCGGCGCATGCCCACGTATTTGTCGCTGTTCCAGACTTCTTCCAGCGAGGACTGCGTGAGGTCGCCCACTTCGATGCGTATGAACGGGCAGAAATACACTTTGCCGGAAAACGAAACGCGTGCGTGGAGGAACGGATAGAGACACCGGCCGTTGAGGGCGGCGCCCGGCGTGTAGTAATTGTCGATGAGTTGCGGGTGCACCTTCGGACGGAAATCGAACAGCACGTTCTTGCGGCGGCACTTTTCTTCGAGCGCGGCCACCTTCTTCCGTACCGATCTCGATGTCGAGCCCGGGGTCCGCCGTGACGAACGTGGCGATGGCCGATGCATCCGGCGCGCCGATCATGCGGACTGTCTCGGCCACTTCCTCGGGCGTGCTGTACATCAGGTGATTGAGACCGATGGCGTCGACGCCGAGCTGCTCGGCCACGTCAACCATCTGGTCCAGGGCATCCAGGCTCTCGTGCGCCACGGTCGTGTTGATGCTGACGCGCAGCGGCGCATGCTTCCGGCGGGCGGCTTCCTGCAGGCGACGAAGGCCCGCACACGTACGCTCGAAGGTCCCCTTCAAGCCGCGTGCGGCGTCGTGGAGCTCGCCGGGACCGTCGATCGACACGCTGATGTGCTTGAGAAAACCTGCTGCGGCCAAGTCGGCTAGGGCCTCGGCCCGTTCTTCGCTGATGATCGTGCCGTTGGTCGTCAGGTAGCCGCAGGCGTATCCCTTTTCACGGAAGAGATCCAGCACGGACAGGATGTCCTTGCGCATGAAGATCTCACCGCCCGTGAGACTGATCTGGAACCCGGCGTGATCGGGAAAAGCCTTTCTCAGGCCGTCGAGCGTGAGCTCCTGTCGCCATTCGCCCTCGAGGTTCAGGAGGTCACCGACGTAGCAGAACTCGCAGTGCAGGTTGCACCGCATGGTCGCTTCGTAAACGGCGCCCATGGGGAGACGGTCGGCTCGGCCTGATTTTTCGTCGATGAATCGCTGGATTCGCCGCTCATAGAGGCGACGACGGTATCTCGCCCAGGCGTGGCGCGCCAGCGGGACCGCACGCGCTCGCGTTGCGATCGACTGACGCAGTCGAGCCACGGTTCGCGTGGCTTTATTGCCGAGGGCCATCTATCTGCCAGATCTCCAGCGCGGGCCCGGGCCGCTCGAGCGCGGAACTGATGCGGGCATCGGTGTTGTGCAGGAAAGGTTCTAGCTCCGGCGCGTCTCCATTCCCAGTATCGGGCCGGTAAGGCGACACAGTAGCCACCATTCGTCCCTCGCTGGCGAGAGCAGCAAGGAACGGCAGCGTCTCCGGATCCGACTTATTGTATCGCTTGATAACGACATACGCCACGCCGAGCTGGCGAAGCGCGCGCAGCCCCTCCTCACCGCCCAGCTCTGCGTAATCGACGTAGACCTTGTCGGCATCCAGCCCGCGACCGAGATAGACGAGGTCGTAAGACGGCGTCGGCCAGGCCTGGCGACTCAGCTGCAGAGCAAATTTCGGCGGCGGCGCCGCACCCCGTCCCAGCTTTCGTTCGAGCGCATGGACGAGCGATTCCCGGGTGGGCTCGAGGGGCGCGGAGTACGGCTGGATAGCGATTGCGGCACCATCGGGAACGATGGCGGCAATCTCGCGCAGTGCGATGGTGCGCGTATCGGTACGGCGGAAGAACAGGTCGGTTCGCACGCTTTGATACAAGGCTGGTGCTGCTGCCGCGGCAGTGAACGCCCAGAAACAGATCACGGATCGGCGGCTGGAAATCGCTTTTGCGATGACAGAGACGGCGAACGCGGCGAACAGGGCAGCGAAGGGCACGAGCGGATTGAGATAGCGGCTCGCCGGAAACGTGTTGACGATGAACAGGAAGAAGGCCACAGGAAACGACAGCAGGAGCAGTCCGATGGCGGGCTGCGACCTCACGACGGCAACTATGCCAATGGCCGCGAGCAGCGCCACCGGAATGCCGACGGCGTCCCGCAGCAGCATGTCCGCGTATCGAGCTACCGGTGTAAATGGTCCGGCCTCTAACGCCCGATCGACGACGATCTCACGGTTCGCGGTGATGTCCCTCCACGCCGTCAGCGGTTCGAGCAGGATGAATGGTGACAGCAGGAAGAACACCCCGACACTCACTCCGGTGACGAGCAGGCAGTTCAGAACAACTCGCCGGAGCCCGCTGCCACGCCCCGCTGCGACCGCCGTAGCGAGCAGCGGAATCGCAAGGAACACGCAGTAGTAGTGGATGGAGAACGTGACGCCGCAAACCGCCGCGGCCACCATCAGGTTTCGTCGCGCGGATCGCGAATCCGCGTTCAGGAACGCGCGAGTCAGAGCCAGGTAGGCAAGGACGATGGCCAGCGTGGCCGGAACGTCGTGCTTGACGTAGTGGGAATCGCGGACGTGGAGAGGGGACACGGCAACGAAAATTGCGGCGGCAAGCGCAACGCGTGAATCGCCCAGCCGGCGGGCGAGCTGATAGACCGCAGCGATCGTCGCGGTTCCGGTCAGCGCGCTGAGGAGGCGACCGGCTGTGTAGATGCCGCCAGGATCGCTGAAGTACAGCCCCTTCAACTCGGATAGTGAAGATACCCCGCCGGTCAGCCACACGAGTGCGAGGTAGCTAACCACCCATCCAAAGAGTACGTAGAAGAAGAACGTTGGATAGAGGAAGTTGTGCGGATTGAGCGTGCCGGTCCCGAAGCTCAGCGCCCTCGTCATGATCGAGACTTCGTCGGGGTTGTAGACGTGGGGCAGCCCGTATTGCAGCCCGACGATGCGGAGGATGAGACCCGCAACCAGGCAAAAGGGGACACTCAACCAGTGTCCCCTTTTTTCGACGCCCGTCATGACAGCCACCGTTTGACCAGATCGAACGGCACCAGGAATCTCGCAATCCACAAGTTGAACGGATTGCCCGGATAAGGTGCGACGTCCCGGAGGCCGTGCATGAACGCCTGATATTGCACGAGCAGGAGGAACGTGTGTGCGACGATCGCCGCACTCGCAAGAGTCGCGAGCCTCAGGCTCGGCGACCATCGTTCGATCACGCCGGCGAGGCCCAGCGTGAACACCGCGAAGCAACTGACGAATCGCCGCGAACCGAACGCTTCGCCTGCCCACCAGTCTGCGGCCGCCGCGTTCACATACCAGGAAAGTGCGAAGAACGCGATCGCCGCGCTGAACACGAGACGATCGCGGCGCCAGAGGCAGGCAAGCCCGGCAACGGCAATGGCAACCACAGGCGTCCACAGAAACAGACCGTGCCAGTAGGAGAACAATACCGCGCGTAATGCGGGGGTGCCCCACCGCATGAAGTCCTCACCCTGGGGAATCGACAGCGGCGTTCCGTAGATCGTTTGCCAGACGAACATCTGCGGGCTGAACGCGACGAGTGCAGCGACAAGGCAGACCAGGCCCCTTGCTGCGGCCTGTCGGACGCTGAGCTCACGCCCGACTCGCCACAAGAGATCGATCAGCGCGGCGGAAAGGATGATCGCATCCTGCCAGCGCATCAGCGCGGCGAGTCCCCCGAGCGCACCCAATGAGACATACCGCCGAATCGTGCTCGAGTTTCGTCCGCGCACGAAGACGTACCAGAACAGGCCGGTGGCGAACAGCGAGGCGGCATGCGAGTAGGTGGGAGAGATGACCGAATAGTAGACAGCGCTCGAAGAGAGCCAGAGCACGACGGCTGACCACGACGCCGCACGCCTGCCGAAGAGCTCGGACGCTGTGAGGAAAGCGAGCCACACGCCGATCGAGGCTGCCATCACGCCGCTCAGACCAGCGGTTGCCTGAAAGAGCCGACCGTAGCCATCAAGGGGGTAGTCCCACCCAACCAAGTGACCGAACCAGGTGACGGCGGCGACGACGAGAAAGGCTGGCGCCCACAATATCGCAGGACCCACGGGCATGAGATTCCGAACGTGTCCCGTGGCTGTGCCCTGGTAGACCCAACTCGTACCGGGTTCGCCACCCCGTAGCCCGTACATCCGGACGTACTCGTTCCTGAAGTGCAGATCACCGTCGAACACCGCCGAGCGCAGCTGTACGTAATGATGCAGCGCGTCGCCGATGACGATGCGTCCGTCCGGCTTCGGCAGGAGGATCAGGCTCGCGGCGTACGCGGCGGCGAAGAGGGTGCCGATGGCCGCGATCACTTTTCCAGGGCGGCCTTCGACGAGGGTGCCCAGTGCGGTCACCGCTTCAGCGACCCTTCCACCGGTCGGTCCAACACTTCATCCGGCACGCTCGGGTCGGCCTGCGGTAACTCGGCGGCGATGATCTCGCCGGCGAGCTCGGTCGTTTCCCCCGGCGCGGCCGATCGCAGGCGAGCTGGGCGCAGCCGAGCGAGTATCTCCAGCTCCTCGCGTTTGAAGAAGCCGAGAATCCAGAGAATCCCCGCGAATACGGCGACCACCGTTGCACCCCGGGCGAAAAGTCCAACGATCGTCGGAAACGGCGGTATCGCGGCGCCCGCCAGGAAGGCCACACCCGACGCCGCCAGCGCACGGATCACTCGGCCTGTACTCGTAGCGAACGGGATACACGCGCTGTGAGAACGTGAATGCCAGACCGGCCTGCACCGCGTAGGCGGCGGCGTTCGCCCATGCGGCGCCGATCATCCCGTACCGCGGAATCAGCGCATAGTTGAGCGCGATGTTGGCGACCGCGGCAGCAATCGTCGACGCCGGGTAGTAGCCGGTCTGCTTCGTGATGTTCAGCCCGATCGAGGTCAGAAGGTAGACGCCCTGCAGGAAGACGCCGATCGCGGTCCACGCCACAATCGGCGCGGCTTCCACGAAGACACCACGGGTCATGAGATCGAGCAGGTCGCGGGCGATAGCGGAGAGGCCAGCCGTCAGCAGGGCAAGAGCGGCCACGCCGTAGGTCGTAACGGTAGCGAAGAGCGCCGCGGCTCCGCGCTCGCGCGCCGCCGAGTAGTAGAACGGCGCCCACGCGTACTCGAAGGCGCTGAGAAACAGCTTCTGCGTGAGCCCGAAGCTGACGCCCATGGAATAGATGCCGACTTCAGCAATCGGCCGGAATACCGCCAGGATGAACTTGTCGCCGACGGCAATCACCTGCTGCGCGGCGGCATGAGGCACGCGAGGAAGCCCGAAGGCCAGCGACTGCCGCAGCACGTCGACCGAGAACATGGGGCGGATGAGCGGCGCGAAACGTCGTATGAGTATCGTCATCAGCGCGGCCGTGACGACCAGGTCGGCAATCACCACGCCCAGCACGCCGAGCCCCATGCCGACCACGAGTGCAAGGCGCAACGCAACGGTCGCTACCGACCGCAGGATGGCCAGAGCACTGAATTCCGTTGAGCGCTGCTCCATCCGCAGGACGTGGAACGGGAAGAAGGTGAACGCAATGGCAAAGGTGTTGAGGAGCACCAGCCGCAGCGGGAGCGCCGCGTCGGGATCGTCGAAGGCGGCGCGCGCGAGCCAGGACGATCCGGCGAGACTCGCGATGAGCAGCGCGCCGTTGACGATCAGTAGAAAGAAGAAAATCGTGCTGGCCAGGCGCTGCCGGCCCGGCTCGTCATCGTTCTCATAGAAGAAGCGCATGAACGAGCCGTCGAGGCCCCAGCGAAAAAAGATCTTGGCGATGACCTCGACCGCACCGAGGAGACCGAGGATGCCGTAGTCCCGTTCGCTGAGAAACCTGACGTAGATCGGCAACAACAGCAGGTTGACGGCGGAGACCGCAACGTCTCCCGCTCCGTAGATGGCCAGCTGCTTCCCGAGGTCGCGTACCTTCGGCGGCAAGGGGTCAGCGTTTCCGGAACGTCAGCACGTTCAGAAAGCACCAGCCGGGAACCGGCAACAGCCGCGTCAGAAAGGAGTGGAGAGGGAGGAGCGCCTGCGGGTGGCGTCGAATCAAACGGGTGACGATGGGGACGGTCGGAAAAATGCCCCGCCGCGCGACGAGCTCGAAGCCGGCGCGCTCCGCCAGTCGGATGTAATCTCCTGCCGGCCGGTCACCGGGATGCTTCTGCTCCGATGCGGTCCGGATGAGACGTCCCGTCAAGAGGAAGTGGATTCGCGACTGCAGGTGGGCGAGGTTCGGAACCGAAACCAGCAGCGCTCCGCCCGGCTTGAGGACCCGGAACAGCTCGGCCAGCGCGCGCGGCTGATCCTCGAAAGTCAGGTGCTCGAGCACGTCGAGGCACATCGCCCGATCGAACGACGCGTCGGTGTACGGGAGCGCCGTGACTGATGCCGAGCGCACGCGCGCCGACGAGTAGTTTTCGTCGACGCCTTCAATCGCCAGACGTGACGCGTACTCCTCGACGAGCACGCCCTCTCCGCATCCGGCGTCGAGTACGCGGACGCCGGGCGGCAGCGCATCGAGCCACCCGCGGACAACCCTCAGCTTGGCGAGATACGTCGGGTAGTACTCCCAGGTGGGATCAGGCGCGCGATGATAGTCCCCGCGCGCCGCGTACTCGCCGCGCCGGACAACGGGGGCGCCGTTCATGACGAGATTGTAGCGCAGCGCTTCGACCGGCGCTGCCGTTCAGCGCTTCAGCGTTGCCGGCCGTTCCGACTGCAGGAGCCCTTCGGAAACGTACAGCCGAACGAGGGGCGATTGGTCTTCGAGGAGCCGCCGCACTGTCGACGCGAACGCCCCGCGCTGGCCTCCAGCAATACGAGCGGCACGGGTCCTGACCGAGGGGTTCGCATCGCCGGTCGCGTGATCGACCGCCCTCTGCGCGGCTTCCGAATCCAACGCCAGCAGCAATTCGGCGGCGGTGAGCGCGTCGATGCCTGTTGACGTGGCGAGAACCGACTCGACTGTCTGGCGCCAGATCCGAGACTCTGCCGCCGTGAATGCACTTGCCGCGAAGACCTTCGCCTCGACGATGTCGCCCGCCAGTGCCTGCCGCAGCAGGTCGTCGCCTGCCGGATCGCCAAGACGGTGGAGCGAGACCGCCGCGGATAGCCTGACGAGATAGGAGCCCGGCTCGGCGAGCGTGCGGCGCAACGCCGGCAAGGCCTCGGTGATCTTGAGACGGCCGGCCGTCTGCACGGCCGCCGCGCGCACGGCGAAATCCTTGTCGCCGAGTGCGGCCAACACCGCTCGCGCCAGCGAAGGCGGGACCGTCCCGAAGTCTTTCGTCGCCTCGAGTGCTGACAGGCGGGAGGGCAGGCTGCCTTGTCGAATGCGCTCGGCGAACCGCGCCGCCGCCGTCTCGTCGCCGATACGCGCCAGCGCAGCGTCAACGGCCATCGACGGCGCCGCTTCTTGGTCTGCCGCGGCCTTCTCGAGCTCCTTTTTCGCGGCGGCATCTCCGCTGGCAGCCAGCGCTGCCAACGCCGTGGCACGAACTTCCGCCAGGTCGTTGCCGCGGAGCTCTCGCAGAGCGGCCTTGGCAATCGGCGAAAGCAGCGAACGATCGCCGCGGCCTTGTGATACGGCGACGTATCGATCGTAAGACGCGAACGCGTCGGCGAGATTTCCGGACGCCGCGGTGAGATCGATCTTCAGTGCGGCGGCGTCACGGAGCGTGGGCTCCTTTTCAATCGCCTCGTCCAGCAGGCGCAATGCCGTCCTGGCGTCACCCTTGGCTCTGGCGGCGCGGGCCTGCTCGACCAGTCTTGCCGGTGACGGTGGCGGTGCTGGTGCCGGTGCATCGGCAGGAGCTGTCTTCCCTGTCGGAGAGGGTGGCTTGGCCGACTGCGGTGACGCACACCACACGAGCAGTGTGAGGACCAGGATCATCGAGTGGAGCGAGGCGGTGCCTACTGGCCGCCCGGACGTCCGGGCAACACCGGCGGCTGCCGCTGCGGCTGATTTGTCTGCGGCTGATTTGTCCCCGGAGGTGCGTAGGGATTGACGGGACTACCCGCCGGCGGCTGCGGTTGCGGTTGCGGGAGCTGACCGGGCCGTGGCGACGTCAACACGGGCTGCTGCTGCTGTGTAGCCCCGGTCGGAAACGGCTGGACCCCCGGCGCACCAGGCATAGGCATACCCTGCGGAACCATGCCTGGCTGCGGCACCGGTCCCTGGTCGATCGCCTCGTCTTGATCGTTGACCGGCACTGGCATCGGCTGCGGCATCACGTTCCGATTGAACGGCGGCGGCGCAACGGCAGCGCTCGCCGTGGCGGCCGGCGGCTTGCTCGTCGGCAGGATCATGATCCGGTCGTAGACGGAGACTCCGGCCACACCTTCGGGACGGGGAGCGGCCATGTAGCCGGCCGCCTGCCGCAAGACGAGGTCGAGGGCGCGGCCTTCGGGCACATCGACCAGCTCGAGCGTGAGTGGCGGTCCAAACAGTTTGTCGCCGTTCACAATCCGCGTATTCCCGATGCGCGACCATTCGTCGAGCACCTGGCGGAGCGGTACCTCGTGCGCCACGAGGGTCACGCGGCCATTGCCCATGGTCAGTTTGAGCGTCTGTGCCGCTGCCGGCGTGGCCAGAACGAAGGTCCCGGCAACAGCTGCCGCAATCGCGACGCAGCGAGAGAAGTTCTGCATTACATGTTCTCCAGGCAGATTAACCAGTATACGCCTGGTTAGACGGCCGATCGAGCCGTATTGGCGGGAGCTCAGCATCATCGCCCAGCTCGTGGTTACGCCAGCTTC
This sequence comes from uncultured Acidobacteriota bacterium, assembly GCA_963804245.1. Lineage (GTDB taxonomy): Bacteria > Acidobacteriota > Vicinamibacteria > Vicinamibacterales > 2-12-FULL-66-21 > CAWDPQ01. The sequence goes on along the minus strand of CAWDPQ010000020.1, from coordinate 189,426 downwards.
GTAATCCAGAGAGGCGAGTCTTTGCGCGGCAGATCGCAGGATCGGCAGATGTCAGGTCCGCCGCTTTCAAGATGGGCGCGACGCGTCTGCACGTAGGGTTCGGCGTTCCAGATGTCTTTGATGGTGGAGGAATTCAAATCACCCAGGATGTGCCGTCCGTCGAAGTCGGCGCAACAGAGCGAGACGCGTCCGTCCCAGAGAACCGTGAACGTGAGCCACGGGCGGTAGCAGGGATAGTTCACGTCCGATTCGCGATTGAGCGTGCCGGCCCAGTTGTGCAGATCCGTGATGTGAATCTTGTCGGCGACGGCGCGCCAGTGTTCGATGAAGGCCTGTTCGTCGATGGAATTATTCTGGCGCACGAAGCTCAGAATCAGCTTGGGCCGTCGTTTGCCCAATTCGGCACGGATGCGCACGAGCCGTTCGATGTTGGCGATGACCTTGTCGTACTTCAAGCCCAGTCGCGTCGATTCGAACACCTCTTTGCCCGAGGCGTCGACGCTGATGTTGATCGCATCGAGGCCTGCGTCGATCATTCCGCGCGCCACGGCGTCGGTGATCAGCGAGCCGTTGCTGATCATCCCGACTTCCTGGATCCCTTTCTGCTTCGCGTAGCGCACCTTCTCGACCAGCCGCCTGTCGATGAACGGTTCACCGTAGTTGTGCACGCGGATGTGCGTGATGCCCAGCTCCGCACATTCGTCGACGATCTTGCGATAGAGATCCCACGACATGACGCCCTGGCGGCGGTGCATCTCGTCGCGCGGGCAGAACACGCACTTGGCGTTGCAGATGTTCGTACTTTCGATCTGCACGATCTCGGGCAGGATCGGCGAGCGGTCGCGCCCGGTGGCGAGCATCAGGCGACGGACGGGCTTCGCCTGCTTCCGCAGCGCCGATTCCACCGCGCGGCGCGCGCGGGCCTTGATTCCAAGCCCGTGAGGCATCATTGCTGTCGGAAGTATTCGATGACGCGCGTCAGAATCTCGTCGAGCTCGACGGTCGGCTGGTAACCCACCAGCGCGCGCAGCTTGGAGATGTCGGGTACTCGCCTCGGCATGTCCTCGAAGCCGGCCTCGTACGCCTGATCGTAGGGCACCCGGACGATGGTCGAGCTGCTCTCGGTCAACTGCTTCACTTTGCTGGCCAGGTCGGCGATCGTGATTTCCGTGCCGTTGCCGATATTGAAGACCTGACCGACCGCGCGCGGCTCGTCCACCAAGGCTACCATAGCGCGCACGACGTCCCCGACGTAGGTAAAGCTGCGCGACTGCGTCCCATCGCCAAACACCGTAATCGGTTGTCCGGCCAGCGCCTGCCGCACGAAGTTCGGGATCACCATTCCATACTGGCCTGTCTGGCGCGGGCCGACGGTATTGAACAGCCGGACGATGATCACCGGCAGCTTGCGCTCCTTCCAGTAAGCCAGCGCCAGAAACTCGTCGATCATCTTGCTGCAGGCATAAGCCCACCGGTGCTTGGCCGTGGGTCCGAGCACCAGGTCCGCATCCTCCCGGAACGGCACTTCGACGCTCTTACCGTACACTTCGGACGTCGAGGCGATGAGCACCAGCTTTTTCTTCTTGTTGGCGTGCTTGAGGACGACTTCGGTCCCGTGCACGTTGGTCTCGATGGTATGCACCGGGGCTTCGACGATGAGCTTCACGCCCACCGCCGCGGCGAGGTGCACGACGGTATCGGCACGATCGACGAGCTCGGCCAGCAGCGGCTCGTTGGTGATGCTGTCGATGGTGTAGTGGAACCGCGCATGCTCCTTGAGGTGCGCGATGTTGTGAATCGAGCCGGTCGACAGGTTATCGAGAACGAAGACCTCGTCGCCACGACCCAGAAGGGCCTCGGCCAGGTGCGAGCCAACGAATCCCGCCCCGCCGGTGATCAGCACACGCAAGAGTTGCTCCTCAGTGATCCGTTGCCGGCGGCCGGCTCAAGGCCAGAATTGCCGTCGCAGACCGCTCCGCCGCGCCGCCGTCCGGCGCGATTCGATAGCGCGCGGCAGTGGCTGACCGCAGCCTCGCCCAGCTGCTGACGGAATCTTTCATCATACAGGACCCGGCGCAGCGCCGGCTCGATCTCCTGGTCGCTCGTCGCGCCGGCCATGGCGCCGGCCTGCACGAAAGGGCTCAGATTGTTCGGAAGTCCGATGCTCAACGCCGGCGTCCCGAGGACCAGGCTGTCGATGGCGACGGTGGAATTGACGGTGACGATGGCGGCGGCGCCTCGAAGAAGTGGCGCGAGCGGTGACGCGGCCGGCAGCACCCGCACGTTCTGGTTTGCCGCGCCCGCCGATTCATAGAGCGACGGTGTTTCGGCAGGGTGCGTCTTGATGGCGCCGCGCACTTGGTCGAGAGATTTCAGCGCGTCCAGGAGCGGACCGAGGTGTGGACGAATCTCCGTGTACTTCGACACGATGAGCACGAGCGGCTGCGTTCCCTCGGCTCCCGCCTCGCGCCGCGCCCGTTCGATCTCGTCGCTCGACAGCCGGTGCGCCTCTGCTGCCATGGCATCGAGTCGCGGGCTGCCGGTGACCGCGACCGCATCGCGCGGGAAACAGCCGGCGAGTGTGAGGTGCTCTGCGGCGTAGTCGTCGAAGACGAGCGTCAGACGGGGAAGAGGGAATCCGGCGTCGGATGACCCCTCGAAGAGCGGTTGCATTTCGTCCGGCTCGTGCCGGTAGTTCAACCAGTGCCGGTAGATGAAGCCATGCTGAAGTCCGGCGAGGGGAATGCCGCGACGGCGGGATTCGAGAGCGAGCGCCCGGCCCCATCCGCCCGCCTCGGCGTAGGTCACCGCGACGCCAGGCTTCAGCGCATCGAGCGCCGCACCCGCTTCGTCCATCGCCCGGGCGGACCACGGGAACTGCAGCAGCGCGATCCCGGCGAGAGCCTCACGCACGATCGGCCAGCAGTCGCAGCCACGAATAATCGCCGCGTCGCGGATGTCGTCGCTCGCCTCGAGCGCGCGCCGGACGTCGTGGCGGCCGCCCCAGAGATCCCACGATCCGCGCATGGCGCTCGGTGGCACGAGCTGTTCGACCGGAACGACGCGCCGCCCCGCCTTGGGCGCCGGTTTCCACCACCGCCGCACGCGGAAGTTGGTCGACGGTCCGATGCCGACATAGTCGACCGCGCCGTCCGGCAGACGTTCTTCGAGTGCCCGCAGCACCGGCCCGATGTAGGATTCCGCGCTTCCATCCTCGGCGCCGCCGGCTTTCCAGAACGCACGGTGCACGAACGCCGCGACGGGGGCTGGCTGATGCGCCGAGGTGACTCGCGGCCGGCCCGGTGAGGCCATGGCGGCGATGGCGAGCGCGGCGCTGCGTGTATCCATCGCCGCCAGGCGCAGCGACGTGCTGCTTTCGGAGCGTCCCGGACAGGTGATGCCGTGGATGGCAGCGGCGCCGTGCACTGCCGTCCGCACGACTCGATCGACGTCGGTGAAGCGGATCGCGGTCGGCCGCTCGCGCTCGATGAGCACCTCTGCGGCGCGAATGGCGCGGCAAAGGGTGAGAATCGCCCGCTCCTTGTGCAGGTAGAGCTCAGCGAACCACCAGAGACTGTCACCGCGGTAGGTAAAGCGCTCGCGGAACGGCCGGCCTTCGACGCGCACGTGCCGCAACGCCTTGATCCACGCGTAGGCGTCTGCGGCCGCCTCCTCGTCGCCGGCGGCATCCAGGTAGTCTCCGAGGCGGACGCGGCGAAGTCCGTGGCTGGTGTCAACTTCGAGGAGTGAGTCGAGCGACATCAGTCTCCGCGGGCAATCGCGTCGAGCGCGGCGCGGTAAACGCGGTCCGCATCGATGCCCTCCAGACAGTCCGGCGTATGTCCCACGCAGCGGGCCGGAGGAAGGCGGATTCGATTGCACGGGCTGCAGGGCAGGTCGATGCGTACGATCCGGTGATCCGGATCGGATGGCGCATATCGCGTCGGATCCGAGGGTCCGAAGACGGCCACTACTGGCGTCCCCACCGCGGCGGCCACGTGCATCGGACCGGTGTCGCCGGTGACGTAGAGGTCCAGACGTGCGAGGACGGCGGCCAGCGTGACCAGGTCCAGTCGTCCGGCCAGGTCGATAACCGCTGCATTCGACATCGAGCGGCGGGCGGTATCTACCAAGGCGCGGTCTTCAGTGCTGCCCGTGAGCACAATCGTTGCGCCCCGCTCCGCCGCCAGCCGTGCGGCGACCTCGCCAAAACGTTCGGGCGGCCACTGCTTGATCGCACGCCCTCCACTGACGTGCACGCCGACGAGCGGAGACCCGGCAGTGCCGACGAGCGCGAGCGCCCGCGCTTTCGCGGCTGCCGTCAGCTCGAGTCGTAAGGGTCGTAGGCGCGGCGGTACGTCGAGCACCGCGGCTACGAGGCGCCGTGCATTCTCGCTGGTGTGCCGCCGCGGATCGAAGGCCAGCGCGACATCCAGCAGGGGACCGCCGCCGCCGCTGTGGAATCCAGCCGTTCGCGAAGCGCCGGACGCGGCGAGCAGGACGTGACTGCGAATGTCCGGTTCGAAGTTGATGGCGAGATCGTACTCGCGCGTTCGCCACTCCCGTGCGCGGGCGACGCAGCGCCGGCACACTCCCGCCGCTGCCGTTGCGCGCCAGCCAGGCCGCATCCAGCGTTTCGACCCGACGAATGCCCGGAATGCTCTTGCCGATCTCCTCGTTCCAGCTTCCGACGACGAGGTCGATCTCGGCGCCGGGCGCGGCGGCAATCACGTCGCCGATCCCTTCGAGCGCCATCAGCAAGTCGCCGATGCGTTCGATCCGCATGAGCAGAATGCGTCGGGGCGGCGCCGCCCCTTTCCGCCTGAACGCGCGTGCCACCGGCGCGATCACACGGAGCGCGGCATCGGCCGCGCCCACGAGCGCGCGCTCGCGCGGCTCGTAGATCTGCAAGTACGCGAACATGCTGTTCCGGTTATCTTACCCGCACGGGATCCCGTCACGATCGACGGGAGCCCTGATTGTCCGCTCGAACCGGTTGTCTGCGCTCACTGGTAAACTGGGCGGCATTGGCCGATCCATCATTGATGCTGCGCGCACTCCTCGCGGCACTCGTCGTTGGCTACCTGCCCGGCGCGCTTTTCTTTCGAATCCCTGTCGACAACCGGGCCCTGCGCGCGGCACTGACGGCGGAAGAGCGCGCGTTCTGGGCCGTTCTGCTGAGCACGGTCTGGTCCGTCGCCGTCGTGCTGGGCCTGGCGGCGCTCGGCCAGTATTCGTTCGGCCGCCTGCTGACGCTCAATGCGATGGTATCGACGCTGATCGTCGTCGCCTGGCGTGGCCGTCTCAGATTTGCCTCGGAGGCGCCACGTCCCAACTGGTCGGTGGTCCTGCCGATCGCACTCGTGGCGATCGGGGCGTGGATGTATTCGCCGACGGCCGAATACGTCATTGGCGGGAAAGATCCCGGCACGCTTCTCAACGAAGGCGTCCAGATCGCGCAGCGTGGGCAGATGGTGCTGCGCGATGAGGACATTGCCTCGGTGCCGGTGCCATTTCGCGACTTGTTCTTCCCGCCGCATCTCAATCAGCAGCAGTGGTACTACGGCATTCGATTCATGGGCTTCTTCATCCAGGACCCTGCGGAGGGTCGCGTCATTGGACAATTTCCCCACTTGTTCCCGGCCTCTATTGCCATCGGATACGGCCTCAACGGTTTGAGCGGTGCGCGCCAGGCGGTTGCGGTGTGGGCCATCCTGGGTCTCGTCGCGGTGTACTTCGTCGGCGCGCGCCTGTTCGGACCGACGCCGGCATTCGCGGCGGCGGTCCTGCTCGCCATCAACGTCGCCCAGGTGTGGTTTGCGAGGTATCCGAACAGCGAAGTCGTGATGCAAGCGCTGATGTTTGCCGCTTTGCTCGCGTTCGCCCGCGCCCTCGAGGGCAGCCGCACCTTCTTCGGCACCATTGCCGGCGCTCTGCTCGGCCTGATGCTCTTCGTGCGCTACGAGGTCGTGCTGGCGTTCGCCTCGTTCGGCGCGGCGGCAGCGCTGGCGCCGGTCACCAGGCGGCGCGTCGGCGTGGCGTTTGGCCTGGCGTTGACCGTGTCGGCGACCGTCGGACTCTGCTACTTGATGGGACCGCTTCGCGCCTACGCCGCCTACCCGCTCGGTTTTACCCGCGACCGGGGTGGTTGGTGGCTGGTTGCAGGGTGCGTGCTGGCGGCGTGGTTGGCGCGGCGGCTGCTGCGGATGGACGTTGTCGCCAACGTCACGAAGCGTGCCCTCCCGCCCGCCCTGGCGCTCTTCCTCATCGTCTTGGCGATCTACGCCGTACTTCATTCGTCAGGAAGGGGGCAGAACCGCTCTCGGCGACGCGATGGCGTTCCGAACCTTCGGCTGGTATCTCACGCCGTGGGTGCTGGCGATCGCGGTTCTCGCCGTCGTAGTGGTACTGCTCCGGCATTTCTGGCGTGACCCCGCGTTCTTCCTGACGTTCTCGGCAATCAGCGTCTTCTTCTTCTACAAGACGCGGATTGTTCCCGAGCATTTCTGGAGCGCTCGTCGATTTCTCGCGGTCACGCTGCCCGGGGCGCTGCTCTGCCTGGCCGCATTTGCGCACGATCTCGTCGGCCGCGAACGCCTCGCGGCATTGTGGAAGCAGCGGCGACTGGCTGAGGCGCCGAACGAAGCGACGAACGATCGCTGGCTGGCGATTGCCGGCGTTGTCTGTGTGGGTCTGGCGATGATGCCGGTTGCCGTCACGTTCTGGCGCATGTCGTCGCCGGTGCGGCAGCACGTGGAGTACGCGGGACTGATTCCGCAGCTCGAGCAGCTCGCCTCGCGCATCGGCGATCGCGATCTGCTCATCGTGGAGTCGCGCAACGCCGGCTCGGATCTGCATGTCCTCGCCGTACCGCTGGCGTACATCTATGCGCGCCACGTGCTCGTGCTCGATTCGCCGGTGCCACCGAAGCGGCAGTTCGAGGATTTCGTGACGTGGGCCAGGTCGAAATACGAGACGGTCTTCTTTCTCGGCGGCGGCGGAACCGACCTGTTGACGAAGCGTTTGACCGCCGAGCCGATCGTCAGCACGCGATTTCCAGTGCCTGAATACGATTCGCCGGTGAACGGCTACCCGTCGGGCGTTCGCCGGAAGGACTTCGAGTTCGGCTTGTATCGTCTCGCGCCGGCGGCGAATCAAGCGGCGGGCCCGATCCGCCTGACCATCGGCCGCCTCGACGATCTCAACGTCGTTCGTTTTCACGCGAAGGAAACACGGGCCGAGGACGGCATGGTCTTTCGATGGACGCGCCGGACCTCTTACATTTTGCTCTTAGGTATGACGGAACAGGCGCGCCAGGTGACGATCTGGATGAGCAATGGCGGCCGTCCGCGCGCCGCCGCGCCGGCGACGGTGGAAGTGGCTTTCGGCGAGCAAGTCGTCGGCACTGCGACTCCGGATGACGGGATGCGGCCGTACGTATTCCGGATTCCGGCTGACGTCGCCGCCCGCGCGGCCGGCGACCCTGACCCGGTCCGCCTGCGGCTGCAAGTACCGACCTGGAATCCTGCGCAGCTGTTGGGTGTGAACGACAGTCGCGATCTCGGCGTCATGGTGACGCGCGTCGAGGTGGAATGATCGTCGATCCGCCGCCGGCGGCTCGCGACACGAGGCGGGTCGGCGGCTGGCTGTTCGTCCTCGCGCTCAGCGTCTATCTGTTCACGGCCGGCGGCAGCATGACGATCACCGACGCGGTAGTCATGTTCGACGTGACGCGGAATCTCGTCGAGCACCAGACGGTTGCGATGTCGAGCAGCCTGCTCGGTATGGAAGCGCACCGCGGTGCGGACGGCAGGTACTATTCACCGTTTGGCGTGGCCCAATCGCTCTACAACGTTCCGTTCTACCTGGCGGCCAAACTGTTCGTGGGCGCCACAGGCTTTCACGTCGGCAAGTCCGACAGCGTTCCGAAAGCATTCGTGGCACTCGGGCAGACGCTGCTGAGCGCGGCGATCGTCTGGCAGGTCTTCCGGCTGAGCGTGCTGGTCACCGGCCATCTCAGCGCATCCGCGCTGGCGGCACTGACGCTCGCGTTCGGCAGCATTCTGTGGCCGTACGCCCGCTTCGGCTTCAACCAGCCGCTGGCGTGCGCCACGCTGCTGGCATCGGTCATCGCGGCGATCCGTGGCGTTCACACCAATCGGTCGCGCGATATCGTCGCCTCGAGTCTCTGGGTTTCGGTGAGCCTGATGACGCGACACGAGATGGCACTGGGCGCCCTGCCTATTGCCGCTTTCCTGGCGGCTGCTCCCGCACCGTCGGCGGTGCGCTGGCGCCGAGTCGCGAGCTTCGCACCCGGTCTGATGGCGGGGCTGGCGATCTGGCTCGTCTTCAACGCCATGCGCTTCGGCAACCCCTTGGACGCGGGTTACCTGCGCGACCCGTCACCTGAATTTGGCAGTTCGATCCTTGATGGCGTGCTTGCGCTCCTCTTCAGTCCATCAGCGTCGATCTTCTTGTATTCGCCCTTCACGGTACTCGGGCTCGCCGGTCTGCTGCTGTTCTTCAAGCGCGATCGCATCACGGCCGCACTCCTGTTTTCTCTGGTCGCCATCTTCTTCTTCTTGTACGCCACGCTCGGCAACTGGCTTGGCGGCCGCTCCTATGGATCGCGTTATCTGGTAGTGGTGCTGCCATACCTGGCGGTCGGTTGGGCCGTGATGCTCGCCAACCTTTCGCGCCGCGCCCGCCGGCTCGCCTTTGCGCTGGTAACCGCCATCGGCCTCGTACTGCAGATGCCCGGTGTGCTCGTCGACTACGCCAAGGTCAGTCAGTCGGTGGCCGCCGTGCAGGGCGGGTTTACGACCGCCGAACGTCAGTGGGAGTGGCGGGCGTCAGCATTGTTCCTGAACGGCCACGCGCTGTTGAACGCAGTGCCCGACAACATCAGCTATGTGATCGGCAACCGTACGCCGCCGGTCATTCCCGCGCCGGCAAGCGACGTCGATCGCGGATTCTCGCAGCAGTTTGCTTTCAGTCTCGACTTCTGGTGGCTCTACCTGTTCTACCTGCGCGTCTTGCCGCGCACGGCAGTCTTTGCGCTGGTCTTGACGTTCGTCGCGTGGACTATGTTCTGCGCGTGGCGGTTGAGTGAGGCTCTAGCTCGTGGCGGAGTGAGGCTCTAACTCGTGGCTTCCGGCTTTAGCCGGAAGATATGCGCATGCCTTCCGCCTGAAGGCGGAAGCCACGAAAGGCATTTGCCACCTGCTGGACCGCGCCGTCATCGAGGGCCGGGTAGAGCGGCAGCGAGAAGACCTCGTTGCAGATGCGATCGGCCACCGGACAGATGTCGCTCGAGGCCACAGCTTTCTGCCGCGGGATCGGGATCGGATAGTGGATGAGCGTCTCAACGCCCGCCTCACGCAAATGCGCCCGGACTGCTTCGCGCTCGGCACTGATCACAGGGAAAAGGTGATACACGTGGCCGGCGTCGCGCTCCGGAGGCACCGCGACGACCGTCGAATCGCTGCAGAGCGGCCCGGTATTGCCTGGCGAGCGCGCGACGTCGTTCGGTCCACGCCGGAAGCCACTGGAGCCGCGTTCGAAGTATCGCCGCCTGAATTTCGTCGAGGCGTGAGTTCACCCCGAACTCGTCGTGGCGGTAGCGGTCGCTCTGTCCACCGTTCCTGATGCGTCGCGCGCGGGCGGCCAGTGTCGCATCGCCGGTCGTCAGAGCGCCGGCATCCCCCAACGCACCGAGATTTTTTGTCGGATAGAAACTGTATGCGGCGGCGGCGCCGAAGGATCCAACCGGCTGACCGCCGCAGGTCGCCAGGTGAGCCTGGCAGCAATCCTCGATCACCGCCAACCCGTGACGCGAGGCCACCTTCATCAACGCCGGCATGTCGGCGGCCTGGCCGTAGAGATGCACGGGCATGATCGCCGCGGTGTGTGTGGTGACGGCGGCGGCCACGGCCGCAGGATCCAGCGTCAGCCGCTCCGGATCGATGTCTGCGAAGACCGGCCGCGCGCCGACCGCCTGGATAGCGAGCGCGGTGTAGGCGGCCGACAGCGGTGACGTGATCACCTCGGTGCCGGGGCCGATGTCGAGGGCGCGCAAGCCAATCGCGAGCGCATCGGTTCCGGTGCCGACACCAACGGTGTGAGGTGATTGGGAGGCGCGACCGAATTCCTGCTCGAAGGCTTCGAGCTCAGGTCCGAGGATGAACCAGCCGCGGGTGACCACCCGCTGGATCGCCGCCTCGACTGCGCCGGCATCCTCCCCCGGCGTCAGTCTCAGAAACGGAATCATTGAAAGACCCCGTCTGGTGCCGGCTCATCGAGATAGTGAGGCAGGTGTCGTCCGTAGAATGCCAGTGTCTCGCGCAAGCCGTCGCGCAGGCTGACGCGAGGCTGCCAGCCGACCGCCTGCTTGAACTTGGTCGAATCGGTGTAGAAGCTGCCGATGTCGATGCGTTTCTTGTCGGGAGGCCATTCGACGAAGCGCATCGATCCGGTACCGGCTGCGTTGATGAGCAGAGTCACCAGCTCACGGTGGGCGATCGGTTGTTCGCCGCCGACGTTGAACACTTCTCCATTGCACAGGTCGGACGCTCCCGCCAGCATGAACGCCTCCGCCGCATCGTCGACGAACACGAAGTCGCGCTGCTGTGAGCCGTCGCCGTAGATCTCGATTTCCCTATCCTCGATGGCCAGACGGATGAACCAGCCGATGAAGCCCTGCCGATTGTGCTTGATGAGCTGACGCGGCCCGTACACGTTCGTGAGCCGGAGCGAACACGCGCGGACGCCGAAGACGTTGTTGTAGAGCAGGTGATAGTACTCGCCGGCCGCCTTGTTCACGCCGTTGATGTCGACGGGACGAACGAGATGACGCTCGTCCACGGGCAAGTATTCCGGCCGTCCGTAAACCTGGCGAGTACCGGCGAAGACGACCTTGGTTGCCGGATTGTATTTTCTGCAGGCTTCGAGCATCGAGAGCTGCGCGCGGCAGTTGATTTCGAGATCCGTGTGCGGATCGCGCATGCTGTCGATGTGGCTCACCTGGCCGGCGAGGTTGAAGATCACCTCGCGATCGCGCACGAGCACGTCCATGACGCGCTCGTTGCGCACATCGGCGTAGTTCACCCGTACCGCGTCTTCGATGCCATCGATGTTGAACGCATTGCCGCCGTAGTCGGGAATCAGCGCGTCGACGATCAGGACGTCGGCGCCCGCGGAGACGAGCCGACGGGCGAGGTTACTGCCGATGAAACCGAGACCGCCGGTGATCATGACGGGCCGGTTGCGGTAGAAGTCGTGGGCTGAAGCACTCACCCCTAGTCTCCCGCCCTGCGGACGGCGGCTGGCTTCGCGCTGCCCGAATTCGAGGCGCGTTCCTCCCGGCGGATCACGAGAACGAACCACAGCTTGAACACGTCGATGCTGGTCCGGAACAGCCGTTTGAAATTGAAGAACTGAGAGCGTCCGTAGGCGCGGTGATAGTGGTGGACCGGGACCTCCGCGATCCGATAACCGGCATCCTCGATCTTTTTCATCATCTCGAGACAGATGACGCCGCTGTTCTTGTGCAGCGCGACTCGATCGAAAATGGAGCGCCGCATCAGGCGAAAGTCACAGTCGACATCGCGGACGCTCAGGCCGAACAACAGCTTCACCGTGTGATGGTAGATGCGCCCAATCACAATGCGGTGCAGCGGGTCGGAGCGGCTGATCTTGTAGCCGTTCACGAGGTCGACGTCATCCCGCAGCGCTCCCCACAGCGCCTCGAGCTCCGCGGGATCGTATTGCGCATCGCCATCTGTATAGAAGATCAGGTCGCGTGTGGCGGCGGCGAACCCACTCCGCAGCGCGCCGCCGTATCCACGATTGCGTTCGTGATGTATTACCCGGACCTCCGGATACGCGCGCGCCAATTCGTCGGCGATCTCCGCCGTGCGATCGGCGCTCCCGTCGTTGACAATGATGACTTCGAAATTGTCAGTCAGCCGCCGTGCCGCCTTCAGTGCAGTGATGACGAGACTCGCGATCGTCCCACTGTCGTTATAGGCGGGGAAGAACACACTCAGGCCGGGCGTCGGCTTGGCAGGCGCGTTCATCGATAAAGCGGTAAATCTTAGCGTTCGCTGGATTTGAGCGCAAGCGCGCGATCGTAGGCAGCCGCCATGCGCTCCGCCGTTCGCCGCCAGCCGAACCGCTCGTCGACCAGCGCGCGGCCAGCCGCGCCGAGCCGGCTCCGGCGTTCGCGATCGGCGGCGAGTGTGGCAATGCCGGCGCTGATAGACGCTGCATCTCGCTCCGGCACCACGAAAGCCGTACGGTCGTGCGACACCACCGAGCCAATCCCGCCGGCCGTCGTGGTAATGAGCGGTGTGCCCGAGGCGAGCGCTTCCAGCACGACATTCGGCAACCCGTCGACGTTGCCGGCTTCGTCCCGCACCGACGGAACGACAACAATGTCGGACGCTGCCAGATACCGTGCAACGTCGTCCTGACTGACGTTACCCAGGAACGTCACGCGGGCGATGCCGCTCGTTCCCGCCCGGTGCCTGAGTTCCGTCTCGAGATCACCGCCGCCTGCGATCACGAGGACGGCGCGCAAGTGAGCCGGTAGTGCCGGCATGGCATCGACGAGGTACTCGAACCCTTTTTTCCGAACGAGGCGTCCCGCTGCAAATATCAGGAGGTCGTCCTCTGCTACGCCGAGCGCGGATCTGAGCGTGCTGCGCTGTGAGGCGTCGGGTCGGAACCGGTTCGAATCCACGCCGTAAGGCACCACTTCGACGCGCGCCGAGTCGGCTCCGAGCGCGATGGCTCGCTGCGCGAGGTCCTCACTGCAGGCGGTGATGGCACCGGCGCGCTGGAATGCCGTACGCGCGGCAAGACGTGCGGGCGCCATCTTTTCTGCCACGAAGACGTCCGACCCGTGCAGGCTGACAACCAGTGGCAATTTCGGTTCGGCAAGGGCAGCTGTGATACCGCCCGGGACGACCCAGTGGCCGTGCATCACCGTCGCGCGATGCGTGCGGGCAACCTGGCGGGCCATGCGCCAGCCTTGCGCAAGCGCCAGGGGCGCCGCCATCATTGACGCCCCGCGCAGCGTGACATCGGCACGCATGGCGGCAGCATAGCCGAACACGTTGAGCGAATGGATCGGAGCGTATTTGTAGAAATGGAAATGGACGCCGCGTTCCTCCGGCCCGCGTTGCAGGAGCGGGTGCCAGGGTGCGACGACGTGTACCTCATGTCCGTGTGCGGCGATGGTGGTCGCGATGGGCTCCATGAACGTGCCGACGCTATCCCCTGAGAAGCGCGGGTACGAACTGGTCACCATGACGACCACGTGGCGCATTTACGATCGACTGCGTCGTAGTCGCAGGCGCCAGGGTACGATGAGCGATTCAGCGAGCACTTGTCCGGATACTTTCGATTGCCCCTGTCGACGCTCGACGAAGATGATCGGCACTTCTCCGATGCGGCAGCCGCGGGTCGCGGCTTCGAAGAGCATCTCGACGAGAAACGCATAGCCGTTCGAGACCATCGCTTTGAGCGGAATCCGCTCCAGGGCCTCGCGCCGCCAGCATCTGAACCCACTCGTGCAATCAGTGGCGGAAACGCCGGTGACGGCGCGCACGTAGCGATTGGCGAACGCGCTCAGGAAGATCCGGTGCAGCGGCCAGTTGACGACGCTGACGCCCGTCAGATAACGCGAGCCGATCACCGACGTCATACTGTGCCGCGGCCTCCGCGAGAGCGGGCAGGTATTCGGGGCCGTGTGAAAGGTCCGCATCCATCTGAAAGATGAGTTCCGCGCCCGATGCGACGGCATGGCTCAGACCATCGACGTAGGAGCGGCCGAGCCCGCGCGGACCAGTGCGGTGCATCACTTCGACTCGGCCGGGATGCTCGGCGGCCAGCGCGTCGGCGACCGCCCCGGTGCCATCCGGAGACCCATCGTCGACAACGAGCAGGCGAAAGCCCGGATGCGAGAGAATCCCGCGCGCGAGCACAGGGATGTTGTCCCGTTCGTTATAGGTCGGGACCACCACGCAGCGGGGAAAATCGGACGTCATTTGCGGGAACCCGCGAGCGCAGCAGCGCACACGATGAGGATTGGATCGATCACAGGAATCCGAAAACGCTCCTGAGGAAAGAATACGATGCAGACGAGCCCGGATGCCGCGGCCAGCACGAACAGCGCGGCGGGCCGGTGTGGGCTGCGCCAGAGCCTCACCGCGCCTGCCGCTGCGAACGGCAACAGCAGCAGGTACGAGACCACCGATGCCATGCGGTAGCGGAACGAGTGTAGCGCATAGGAAGGGCCTGCCGGCACGATGGTGTAGAACAGCTTGCGAGCGAGCAGGCCGGCCCACCAAAGCGGGTCAGCCAGGATGTGGCCGAGGGCGTCGCGATAGTAGAGCGGTTCCAGCTGTTCGGCGGTCAGCCCAGGATGCCGTTGGCGAAATTCGATCTCCGCCAGCTTGAGCTCGGGATTGGCGGCCAGATCGCCTTCGCCCCTGGCGAGCGGATGATTTCCCGTCCAAAAGGTGACGCCTCCCTCGGAGGCGACGAGCACGAACCGATCGTAGGTTCGCAGGTTTCGCACGGTCCATGGCGCGATGACGAGCAGCGAACCGGCAATGAGGGCGACAACGTGGCGGGGAGCGCGGCGCCAGGCGAGCCACACGGCTGCCAGCGGCAGCAGCAGGAGCATCGCCGGCCGTACCAGAACGGCGGCGCCGCACAGAATGCCGGAGGCACACGCCCGTGCCACGGGGTTTTTCTGATCCGTCAGCGACGATTGCAGCAGCACCGCCGTGGCGATCGCCAGCAGCGAATAGATCGATTCAGAAAACACGTACGACGAGATCCAGACGAGCGGCGGGTAAATGGACGCCAGCCATGCCGCGACGACGCCCGCACGAGGCCCTGCCGCTTGCATAGCCGCGAAAGCGATCAGCCCGATCGTCAGCGCGCCGACGAGCGACTGAGCGATCTTCACGCTCGCCGGCGCTGACGTGGCGTTCGCAGAGCCGGCGCCGATCATTGCCAGAAAGACTGGATAACCCGGCGCGCGGCCGAACTGGGCCGTGGTCCCGGACGCCGGCTGCGAATACGAGAACCCGCGGCCCTGAGCCAGGCTGTCGGCCAGCGCCAGGTACTCCTGCTCGTCGTGCGTGAGTGGCTTGTCCACCCAGTAGAGAAGAGCGAAAGCCAGGCGCAGCGCCAGGCCGACCGTCGCCGCCATTGCGATCTGCCGCCGCGCTCCCAGGCGGTCCACCGCCATCGGTTCAGCGGCGCCCTTCGAAGCGAAGCGCGGAAATCTGCTCTGAGACCAGGCCGACGAGGAACACCATGACCGCGAGCACGATGAGGAGCACCGAGGAGTTGGTGACGTGGCTCTGCGTCGCGATGGTCCAGATCGCATAGCCGACACCGACGACGAACGAAAGCAGGGCGACGGGAAGGAAGACGCGCAACGGGCTGAAGAGCGTCACGATCTTGAGAATGATGATGAAGAACCTCGTGCCGTCCCGGGCGAGCCTGATCTTGGAATTTCCCTCGCGCGCGCTGGCTTCCGTCGGCTCGAATGCGACGTTGTAGCCGCCCTTGATGAATGCGAGCGTGGTCGTGGTTGGCGTGGAGAAACCGTTCGGCAGGAGATGCAGGAATTCGAGCAGATGCTCGCGGCGCGCCGCCCGAAAACCAGAAGTGAGGTCGGGAATATCGCGGTCGGTCAGGTAACCGGCGAAACGGTTGAGAGCGGCATTGCCGAGCCGGCGAGTCTGGGAAGCCTGGGTCGAAGTCGACCGCGCTCCAATCACCAAATCGTACTCACCGAGCCTGGCGACGATCCGCCGCGCATCGGTCGCCCGATGCTGACCGTCGCCGTCGAGAATCAGCACGAAATCGCCCGACGCCTGCCGGATCCCACTCTTGACGGCTGCGCCGTTGCCTTTGTTGTACGGATGGCGCACGACGCACGCGCCCGCGTCCTTTGCCCGTGCACCGGTCTCATCCGACGACCCATCGTCGACGACAATGATCTCGCGCCACTTGGCTGCCGACGCCATCGCTGACACGACTGCGGCAATCGAATGGGCTTCGTTGTATGCGGGAATGACGACGGAGACTTCCGACGGATCAGCCACTCAGCGCTCCCGGCGGCTCCCGCCAGCCGCGGTCGCGTCCGCATGTTCTCGCTCGGTGTCCCTCGTCGGCGAGACAGCAGGAAGCTCGAGAGACCGCACGCGGTAGAGCAGATCCTCGAGCAGCTTTCGGTTGCCCGAGATCACATCTGCGAGCAAGCCGATCACCAGCACCTGGAATCCCACGATGAGGAGAATCGCCGACGCAATCAGCGACTGCAGCATCCGCGGGCCGAAGTTCGGCGCGGTGAAATAGTAATAGAGGAAACGGAAGGACAGGGCCAGGCCTGCCGAGAAGACGGCGAGACCGATATAGGTGAAGACCTTGAGCGGCTCGTACATCGCGTAGATCCGCACGATCGTCGCCGCCGAGCGCTTCACGTAGGAAAACGCGCTGTCGAACAGGCGCGATTCCCTGGTCCGCGGGTTGGTCTCCACCGCCACGTGGGCGATGGCCATCCGTTTCTTGCCCGCCTGGATGATCGACTCGAGAGTGTAGGAAAACTCGGATACCACCGTCATGCGCAACGCGGCATCGCGCGTGTATGCGCGAAAACCGCTCGTCGTGTCCGGTACGTTCGTGTTCGAGACCTGCCTGACAACCCAACTGCCCAGCCGCTGTAGTTGACGTTTCTGCCAGGACATGTGCTGCAGCTCGGCGATGTTGCGATCGCCGATCACGATGTCTGCCTCTCCAGCCAGCAACGGCGCCAACAGCCGTGGGATCTCGCGGCCGGCATACTGGTTGTCGGCGTCGGTATTGACGATGAAGTCTGCACCGCGCTTGAGCGAGGCATCGATGCCGGCCATGAACGCGGCGGCCAGTCCCTTGTTTCGGCGGAATCGGATGACATGATCGACACCGCACGCGCGCGCTATCTCCGACGTTCCATCGCGTGAGCCGTCGTCGATCACCAGCAGCTCGACGACGTCGATGCCTGGTACGGTGCGTGGCAGATCAGCCACCGTCGCTGGCAGCGTCGATGCTTCGTTCAAGCACGGGATCTGGATGATCAGTTTTTTCAAGAGACGAGTTTCTCGATGACGCCGTCCCAGGTGACTGCACGCGCCGCCTCATGGCCGGCGTCGCCCAGCTGTGCCGCCTCCCGGCGATTCGCGGCCAGCCTGTTGGCGGCGGTCGCCAGCGCGCCGGGCGTCGGCTCGACGACCAGTCCGTTCACGCCGTCGACGATGAACTCGTTCGGCCCGCCCGAATCGGTGCACGTGATGACCGGTTTGCGGGCGAGGAAGGCCTCGAGCGTGACGTAGCCGAAATCTTCGTCGAACGGCGGGTAGACCACCGCCAGCGCGTTGGCGTAGAGGTCGACGAGATCGTCGTCGTTCACCGTGCCGAGCAGCGTCACGCGCGAGCCGACGCCGGAGCGCTCGACCAGTTCTTCGACGTTGCGGCGCTGAGTACCGTCGCCGGCGATGATGAGCCGCACGTCCGGAGAAACCTCCTGCATGGCGCCGACTATCATGTCGACCCGCTTGACCGACTCCAATCTTCCCACCGAGAGGAGATAGTTGCCGTACGGGCCTGGCTGCAGCCGCGGTGCCAGCCGCGGTGGATGATACAGCGGCTCGGCCCGGAGGCCGTTGAATTTCGACAGGCGCGACGCCGTATTGCGGGCATTCGCGTATATCGCTCTGCACTCCCGCAGCATCTCGGCATCGAGCCGCATCAGGGTATCGCGCAGGCCGAGGTCGAGCTCGGTGTGGCTGAAATCGCTGTAGGGCGTGCCGCACAACTCGTACGCCGCTCGGGTACTGGTGGATCAGCCAGGCGACCTTGTTTGGATGACGGGCAAAATAGGTTGGAAACTTCAGCGCGATGACCAGGTCGATCGGCCGGCCATTGCTCTCGCTGAGATCGAGCAGCCGCCACGCGGCGGCGTGCGGCATGATTTCTTCCTTCGGATACCACTTGAACGGTACGGAGACGAGCTCAGCGTCGTATCCCCGCGCCGTCAGCTCCCGCACCAACTCGCGGACGTGGACTTCCGCGCCCCCGTGCACGAACGGCACCTGTGCCTCACAGACGAGAATCGTCCGGACGCTCAGGCACCCTCCTTACGTGGCATGACGGAAGTTGATGACGTCACCGTCGAGGACGACGTACTCCTTGCCTTCGAGACGCAGCTCGCCGTGATCGCGACATGCGGCCAGTGTCCCGCGTCCGATCAGCGCTTCATATCGCACGACTTCGGCGCGGATGAATCCTCGCGAGATGTCGCTGTGAATCTCGCCCGCCGCGAGGACGGCTGCGGTGTCGCGTGGGATCGACCAGGCACGGCACTCATCCTCGCCCACGGTGAAGAACGAGATGTAACCGAGCAAATCGTAGCTGGCGCGAATCACGCGGTCGAGTCCGGATTCACGCAGCCCGAGATCCTGCATGAAGGCGGCGGCATCGGAGGGATCGAGCTGCGCGATCTCGAGCTCGATCTTCGCGCAGATGGGGACCGCCCTGGTGGCCGCACCGGTCATGAACGATTCCAGACCAGCAAGGCGAACGGCATCGTCGGCGCGCGGAAGATCCTCTTCGTCGAGGTTGAGGACGAGCAGCAGCGGCTTCGCCGAGAGAAACTGGAATCCGCGCAGACGCTTCTGATCATCGGGGGCCAGCGTCAGCGCGCGGAGCGGTCGCCCTTCTTCGAGCGCGGCGCGACAGAGTGCCAGGATGTCGTTCTCCTTGCGCAGCTCGGCGTTGTTCATTTTCTTCAGATCGCGACCGAGCCTCTCGAGACGGCGCTCGACAACGCCCAAGTCCGCGAGAATGAGCTCGTCTTCCATCGTCCGAACGTCGCGTGCCGGGTCGACGCTGCCGGCGGGGTGAGGTACGGATGGGTCCCGAAACATGCGGACGACGTGGAGGAGCGCGTCGGCGTTGCGGAACGCCGCCACATCGAGCAGCGCCTGGGCGCCCGCCTTGGCGCCAGCGGCACCGGCAATGTCGGCGAACTCAACGGTGGCGGGGACGCGCTTTTTCGGGTTGAACAGCGCGGTGAGCTTGTCCAGGCGATCGTCCGGCACGCGCGCCACCCCGACACTGGCCTCGGTCTTCCCACCGGATCGAGGCGCGTCACGGGCGCTGGTCAGAAGCTGAAAAAGAGCCGTCTTACCTGATCCGGAAAACCCAATCAGTCCTGCGCGCAGCATACGGTTGACGAAATCTGCACATCGTAACACGCGATGACGATTCGCCTTTTTTTCGCATCAGCGAAAGTTTAGCGTAACCCCAAGGCAGTCTGTATTTAGCGGTTGACATCCAGATGACCCTTCTCTACTATCGCCGTGGATTTTTGTGGAGCAAAGTGGAGTAAACGGTCGTGCTCCGGGGCAACTACACCGCCAAAATCGATGACAAGGGGCGGCTCAAGATTCCGAATGCCTTCCGCAGCCTCATCGAGGGGCAACACGGAGCTGAGGCATTCGTGACGAGCCTGACGGGGGAGTACGTCCGCATCTACCCCATGCCCGTATGGATGGCCTTGGAGGAAAAGCTCGGCCGGATGCCGTCGACCCACCCGGCGCGGATCAAGTTTTTCGACCGCGCGAACTACTACGGCCAGACCGCCGCCATTGATACCCAGGGGCGGGTGCTGGTGCACGGCCGGCTTCGCGAGGCGGCGGGGATGAGCGGGGAGGTCGATGTTTTCGGCCAGTACGAGTATCTCGACGTGTGGAACCACGAACGCTTCGTCGCCAAGCTGCAGCGCGAGCCTTACACCGATGAAGACGCGCGCGCGTTGTCCGAGTTCGGCATCTGAGTCGACATGATGGCGCCGCAGCATGTTCCGGTGATGACGCGCGAAGTCGTCGCGCTGCTGCGGCCTGAGCGCGGCGGTCTCTACGTGGACTGCACCGTCGGCCTGGGTGGGCACGCGCGGGCGTTGCTCGAAGCCGGTGCCGAAAGGCTCATCGGACTCGATCGCGACCCGGATGCTCTGGCCGTCGCGCGCGAGACGCTTGCGCCGTGGAGTGATCGCATCGAACTCGAACATGCGGACTACCGGGATCTTCCGAGCGTGCTGACCGCGCGCGGGATCACGGGTTGCGACGGCGCTCTTGCCGATCTTGGCGTGTCCTCGCTGCAGCTCGACGCCGCAGACCGCGGCTTCAGCTTTCGCCGCGACGAGCCGTTGGACATGCGCATGGACCGGAGCCAGGGACCGACGCTGGCGCAGCTGCTGCGCGACATCGACGAGGGCCCCCTGGCCGATGCGATCTTTCAATTCGGCGAGGAGCGATTTTCGCGTCGCATCGCCCGCGCCATCGTGATGACTCGCGAGCGCGCGCCGCTGGAAACGACGGGACAGCTTGCCGACGTCGTGCGCCGTGCCGTGCCGCGGAAGGGTTATCAGCGCATCGACCCGGCGACGAGAACGTTTCAGGCTCTGCGCATCATGGTCAACCGCGAGCTCGAAGGGTTGGACGCGTTCCTCGCCAGTGCCGCCGAGCGGCTGCTGGCCGGCGCCCGTCTCGCGGTCATCAGTTTTCACTCGCTCGAGGACCGGATCGCGAAACATGGGTTTCGCGCGCTCGAGCGGGCCGGCGCGGCACTGCGCATCGTGACGAAACGTCCACTGATGCCGTCCGAGGCCGAAGTTGAAGCAAATCCACGCGCCCGGAGCGCGAAGCTGCGAGCAATCGAGAGGTTGGCATGAGCGGGTTCGACTTCGAATACGCAATCAAGAAGGACGTACGCAACAACCCTATTGTCCGGGAGGTCGACGAAGCGCGGCAGCGGCAGTTGTGGCGGACGGCGGGTATCGGCGCCGTGCTCGTGGGTGTCCTGTTGTTCTCTGCCTGGCAGCACTTCGAGCTGGTGCGGCACGGCTACGTCATCCAGCGGCTGCAGACGGACAGGGCAGCGGAGGAGGAAGTCAATCGTCATCTCAAGCTCGAGATCGAGTCGCTCCGTGCGCCGAAGCGCATCGAGTCCATTGCCATACAAAAACTCCACCTGATAGCGCCTGAACAGGATCAGGCGATTGTCATCGAGCGGGTGACGCCGACGGCGGCCACCGGCAAATCCATCGTCGCGGCGCGGTAACCCGCACGGCGGCCATCAGGGAGGACGAGTGGCGGATCAACAGGGCGGCGGCGAATCCTGGTTGTCGTTTCCGTGGCGGGCTGCGGGAGCCCTGCGGACCGTCGCCCGTCGACGGCCCCTGGCCGGATCGCGGGACCAGGCGACACATCCGCAGGCGTGGCGGGGAACGCTCCAGTCGAGGCTGATGGCCGTCGCGGCCGTGTTTGCTCTCTGGACCGTTGGCATCGAGGCACGCCTCATCTACCTCCAGGTTGTCGCCCACGCCGATCTCACGGCGCGCGCCGACCGGCAGCAACTCGACACCATCGACGTGCCGGCGAAGCGCGGAGAAATCCTCGACCGCCACGGCCGTGTGCTCGCGTACAGCGTCGATGCCGACACGGTGTTCGCCAATCCGCTCGAGGTCGAGGGACCGGATCGGTACGGCCTCGCTGGTATGCGGCGCCCTGGACGCCTGCGATAACGCCATGCGTCAAAGCATGGCGAAAGTGCTGCGCAAGCGCACGCAATTCGCGTATCTGGCCCGGAAGATCTCCCCTGAAGAGGCGTCGCGCGTGCGAGCGTTGCAGCTCAAGGGCATCGCGTTTCTCAAGGAGAACCGCCGTTACTACCCGAAGCGGGAGCTGGCGGCGCACGTGTTGGGATACGTAGGCACCGACAACGTCGGGCTCGCCGGGCTGGAGTCGACCTACGACTCGCAGGTGCGCGGCAAAGACGGCAAGGTCCTCGTCACGGCGGATGCGCGCCAGCATGCGCTTTTCAGCCGCGTCGACCGCCAGGCCACGGCCGGAGCCTCGCTCGAGCTCACCATCGATCAGTACCTGCAGCACATCGCGGAACGGGAGCTGCGCGCCGGCGTCGAGAAGAATCGGGCCGCTGGCGGCTCGGCGCTGATCATGGATCCGCGGACCGGCGAGATCCTCGCCCTCGCGAACTGGCCGACCTTCAATCCGAATACGTTTCTCGAATCGCACGAGCAGTCGCGGCGCAACCGTGCGATTCAGGACTTGTACGAGCCAGGTTCGACCTTCAAACTGGTGACGGCATCGGCCGCGCTCGAAGAGAACGTCATCTCGATGCGGGATCCGGTCGACTGTTCTCCGGGCTTCATCAAGTTCGAAGGGCGTCCGCCGATCCGGGACATGCACCGGTATGGCGTCATGCCGTTCACGGACGTCATCGTGAAGTCGAGCAACGTCGGCGCCATCCGTGTCGGGCTGCGGCTCGGCCCGGAACGCCTCGGGCGCTACGTCAGCCGTTTTGGCTTCGGCCAGCCGATCGCGCCGGATTTCCGCGGTGAGAACCCGGGCATCGTCTGGAACCCCGCCAGGCTCGATTCGAGCGCGCTCGCATCCGTGTCCATGGGATATCAGGTCGGCGTGACGCCGGTGCAGATGGCGGCAGCGGCGAGCTCGATCGCCAACGGCGGCACGCTCATCGAGCCGCGGGTCGTGCGGGCGATCATCAAGGATGGTCGCCGATCGCTGGTCCAACCCCGGTCGTTGCGCCGCACGGTCTCGGAAAAGACCGTGGCGGAGCTCACCGAGATCATGGAAGACGTCGTCCAGCGCGGGACCGCGAAGTCCGCGCAGATTCCCGGCTACACCATCGCCGGCAAGACAGGAACGGCGGCGAAGCTGATCAACGGAAGGTATTCGCGGTCCGAGTACAACGCCTCCTTCATCGGATTCATTCCCTCTCGGGATCCGGCGCTGACGATCATCGTCGTCATCGATTCGCCGCACGGTGGTGGCTATACGGGTGGTGTCGTCGCCGCGCCCGTGTTCAAGCGCATTGCCGAAGCTTCGCTCCGGCAGATCGGAGTCGGGCCAAACATCGGCGCGCCGCCACCGGTTCTCGTCGCCCGTCACGACGATGAGTCGGCGACGATGCTTCCGCGCAAGGTCGGCGATTCTTCGGACTACGTCAACAACATCATCCAGGCGGCGGAATCGGGCACGATGCCGGATTTGCAGGGTCTGTCCGCACGCGAAGCAGTCCGGGTGCTGACGCAGCTCGGCGTGACCGCTCGGATGGCTGGCGATGGTTTCGTCATCGATCACCGGCCGCTTCCCGGCGAACCCATCGTTCGCGGCGACGTCGCGAAGCTCAAGCTGTCCAGGCGGCCTCCCGCCGTGCCAGCGCGGGGACTTCAGTGACGCTTGGCGAACTGCTTCGAGGCGTGCGCACGCCCGACGCCGGTGGCTCGCCGCGGCTGGACGATCGCGCGATGAACCTCACGGTATCCGGTGTCGCGTACGACTCGAGGAAAGTCACGAACGGCGGCGTGTTCGTCGCCCTGCGCGGGCAGCACGCCGACGGCACGGCGTTCGCGAAGGAGGCGATTGGCCGTGGCGCGGCCGCGATCGTCGCCGAGACGGCAGCCCCATCGGGCGCGGACGTTCCCTGGATTCAGGTCGACGATGCGCGACTCGCGCTGGCGGCAATTGCCGCGGAGTACTGGGGCCATCCAAGCGAGCACCTGACGCTCGTCGGCATCACCGGAACCAACGGAAAGACGACGACTTCCTACGTCCTGTCCTCGATCTTCGAGGCCGCGGGCGTTCGCTGTGGCCGGATAGGTACCGTTGGATATCGCATCGGTGACTCGGAGCGTGAAGCCGCACGGACGACGCCTGAGGCTCCGGAGCTGCAGCAGATGCTGCGCGAAATGGTGACGCAGGAATCCGGTGCCTGCGTCATGGAAGTCTCGTCACACGCGCTGGTGCTCAAACGTGCCGATCATCTGCGATTCTCCGCCGCGATCTTTACGAACCTGACGCGCGATCACCTCGACTTTCACGCCGACATGGAAGAGTACAGCCGGGCCAAGCTGCGCCTCTTCCAGTTGCTTCCGGACGGCGCGGTCGGTGTGACGAATCTCGACGATCGGCGTGGCGCCACGTTTGCCGCCGCGGTGCGTCGCCCCGTCACCTACGCCATCGACGCGCCCGCCGACGTGCGGCCGGTGCGGCTCGCGGTCACGCTCGACGGCCTGGAGTTCGACGTGCGGACACCGCGGGGCACGCTGCACGTGCGCTCGCGCCTGGTCGGTCGGCCCAACGCGTACAACATTCTGGCGGCGCTCGCCACGGCCATGGCGCTCGACGTCCCATTTGGCGCGATTGAGGCGGGCATCTGGAATCTCGCCAACGTCCCCGGACGCTTTCAGCTGGTCTCTGCACCCACCGACGATGTCCGCGTGGTCGTGGATTACGCCCACACCGATGACGCGATGAAGAACCTGCTCGAAACGGCGCGGCCGCTCGCGGCCGGACGGTTGATAACCGTGTTCGGATGCGGCGGCGATCGCGATCGAACGAAGCGGCCGCTGATGGGCGCCGTAGCCGCGCGGCTGAGCGATCTGGTGGTCATTACTTCCGACAATCCGCGGTCGGAGAATCCAGCGGACATCATCGAGGAAGTGAAGCGCGGCATCGTCGTGCCCGCCGATCGCCGGCCGGCAAATGGTCCGACCGCGCCCAGATCGACACCGTACGTCGCGGTCGTCGATCGCCGCGAGGCTATCGACCGCGCTGTCAACGATGCGCAGTCCGGCGATCTGGTGCTGATCGCCGGGAAGGGTCACGAGAAGTACCAGGTCATCGGGGAACGCGTGCTGCCGTTCGACGATGTCGAGGTCGCACGTGCGGCGCTCGCGCGACGTCGGATGCGGAGCCGGGTGTGTTAACGGGGTGGAACCGCTGCCACTGACCGCCGCTCACATCGTTGCCGCGACCCGGGGTCGCCTGGTGAGCGGCGCGGCCGATGCCGCGATTGGGCGCGTAGCGATCGACAGCCGGACGCTGGCGCCGGGGGATCTCTTCGTCGCCATCCGCGGTGAGCGTTTCGATGGTCACGCGTTCGTCAACGACGCGCTGGCCCAGGGTGCCGCCGGCGTACTCGTGCATGACGCGTCCGCCGTCCGCCTGCCCGTCGCTCCCGGCGTGCTGGTGGTGCAGGTGGAGGACACGACGCGCGCGCTGCAGGAAATCGCGCGCGACATTCGCCGCCGATCCGGCGCACGCGTCACGGCGGTGACCGGTAGCGCCGGCAAGACGACGACGAAGGAGATCGCGGCGGAGTTTCTTTCCACGCGTTATCGAGTGTTCAGGAATAAGGGGAACCTCAACAACCATATCGGACTGCCGCTCTCGTTACTTGAGTTGCGCGCCTGTCCGGACGTCGCGGTGGTCGAACTGGGAATGAACCATCCGGGTGAGATTCGCACGTTGATCGGCATCTCTGAACCGGAGGTCCGCGTCTGGACCAACGTCGGCGACGCACACATGGGTTTCTTCGGCTCCGCCGATGCCATTGCGGATGCCAAGGCGGAGATAGCGGAGAACGCCCGGCCAGGTGATGTGCTCATCGCGAACGCCAACGATCCGCGAGTGATGGAGCGCGCGTCGCGGTTCAAGGGTCGGCTGGTGACCTTCGGCGTGGAGACGCCGGCCGATGTGCAGGCCACCGGTGTCCAACAAAATGGGTTGGAAGGTACGGCGGCCACGGTCATGACGCGGGCAGGCACGGGAACGGTGACAACGCCGTTGCTCGGGACCGGCAATCTGTCGAATGTGTTGGCGGCGACGGCCGTGGCACTCGAATTCGATGTGCCGCTCGACGTCGTGGTGGATCGTGCGGCGCGTCTTGGACCGGCGCGTCATCGCGGCGAGCTCTTGCGACTGCCCGGTGGCGTGACGCTCATCGACGATTCCTACAATTCCAGCCCGGCTGCGCTGAAGCGGGCGCTCGATGTCGTCGCCTCCGCTACGGGGAGTGCCCGAAAGGTGGCCGTGCTCGGTGAGATGTTGGAGCTTGGCGACCACTCGGTCGGGCTCCATCGCGAATGCGGTGTGGCGGCACACGCCGCGGGCCTGGATTTCCTGATCGCGGTAGGCGGGCCGGCGGCAGCTGCGCTGGCCGCGGCGGCTGTCGACGCCGGGATGCCCGCGGCTTCCGCGTCGCACGTGGCTTCCAGCGGCGAAGCGGCTGCGCTCGCGCTCGAACGGGTCAGGCCGGGTGATCTCGTTCTGGTGAAGGGATCGCGCGGCATCGGTACGGATGCAGTGGTAGAGCGGCTCAAAGAGGAGTTCGCCTGATGCTCTACCACCTCCTCTACCCGCTGCACACGCAGATCGGCGCCCTCAACGTCACGCGCTACATCACGTTCCGGACGGCGGCCGCCAGTCTGACCGCACTGGTTCTCAGCCTCGCGCTTGGTCCGGTCATGATCCGGAAGCTCCGCGAGTTTCAAATCGGACAGGTGATCCGCCAGGAAGGCCCGGCCACGCATCGGACCAAAGCCGGCACGCCAACGATGGGCGGGCTGCTGATCCTCACCGCAGCGGTCGTCCCGACCCTGCTGTGGGCCGATCTCACCAATCCCTTCACCTGGATTGCGGTGATCGCGACGCTCGCGTTCGGTCTTATTGGTTTCGTTGACGACTATCTGAAGATCGTCCGCCGCTCTCATCACGGCTTGAAGCCGCGCTACAAGATGGGTTGGCAGGTCGTGGTCGGCCTGGCCGTCGGAATTTCGTTGATGGTCCTCGCCAGCCAGGAACCACCGCTGTACAACACGCGGCTGATCTTTCCGTTTTTCAAACGAATCATCCCGGACCTCGGCTGGCTCTACGTGCCGTTTGCCGTTGTCGTCCTCGTCGGCGCAACCAACGCCGTCAATCTGACGGACGGCCTGGACGGCCTGGCCATCAGCGTGTTCGCGGTTGCGGCGGCGGCCTTCACGGCGCTGGCCTACGTCTCGACGCACTTCGTCTTCGCTCAGTACTTGCAGCTGGTCAAACTGCAGTCGGAAGCGGCGGAGCTCACGATCTTCTGCGGCGCACTGGTCGGCGCCAGCCTTGGCTTCCTGTGGTGGAACTGCCACCCGGCGGACATCTTCATGGGCGACGTCGGCTCGCTGGGACTTGGCGGTGCGCTTGGAACCGTGGCGCTGCTCATCAAGCAGGAAATCCTGCTCGTCATCGTCGGCGGCGTGTTCGTGATCGAATGCCTGTCGGTCATCATCCAGGTCGCCAGCTTCAAGATGACCGGCAAGCGTGTGTTCAAGATGGCGCCGTTGCACCACCACTTCGAGTTGATTGGCTGGAGCGAGCCGAAGGTCATCTGGCGGTTTCTCATCATCGCCATCATCTTCGCGCTGGCCAGTCTGACGACGTTGAAACTGCGATGACCGAGGATCGCGAATTCTCCGTGCGCGGCAAGCGCGTCACCGTCGCCGGGGCGGCGCGGAGCGGCATTGCCGCCGCCGAGTTGCTCGTACGCCGTGGCGCCGATGTGACCGTGTCGGATCTCCGCGATCACATCGATGAAGAGAACCAGCTCCGTGACGCCGGCGTGTCGCTCGAACTGGGCGGTCACAAGCCGGAAACGTTCATGAACGCCGATCTGGTCGTGCTCAGCCCCGGTGTTCCGAACGCACACCCGGCGATTGATGCGGCGCGCCGGGCCGGTGTGACGGTTGTCGGCGAGCTGGAGCTGGCCTCGAGATGGCTTCGCGGCCGCATCGTGGCCATCACCGGGACGAAGGGAAAGTCCACGACAACGACGCTGACTGGACGAATGCTCGAGGCCGGCGGCTTCAAGGTACTCGTCGGCGGCAACATCGGGCACGCGTTGAGCGCGCAGGTCGATCAATCGACGGACGACACTATCCACGTCGTCGAAACGAGCAGTTTTCAGCTGGAGAGCATCGACACATTCCATCCGTGGGTGGCAGTGCTGCTCAACTTTTCTCCGGACCATCTCGACCGTCATGCCAGCGTGGCCGAGTACGCGGCGGCAAAAGCACGCATCTTCGCGAATCAGACGGCCGCCGACTGGGCCGTGCTCAACGCGGATGACGCGGCGACGTTGCAGCTCGCCTCGCGTTCGAGCTCGCAACGCGTGTTGTTTTCGATGGAGCAGGACCTGCGCGACGGGTTCGTGATCGAAGGCGGCGCCATCGTCCGGCGCTCCCCGGCCGGAGATCAGCGGCTCGTTCCGCTGACCTCGATCAAGTTGATCGGACGGCACCTGCTGGCCGACGTGCTCGCCGCCTGTGCGATTGCACAGCTCGCTGGCGTTGATGCCGCGGCCATGACCCGAGCGATCGAGGGGTTCACCGGGCTGGAGCATGCGCTCGAACCGGTCGGCGAGATCGGCGGTGTGCAGTTCGTGAACGATTCCAAGGCGACCAACATCGAGGCGGCGCGCCGCGCGATCGAGGCCTTCGAGACTGGGCTGGTCGTGATCATGGGCGGCCGGTTCAAGGGCGGGGACTTTCGCGATCTGGAGAGGCCATTGGCCGAGCGCCACGCAACCGTCGTGGCCATCGGTGAAGCACGTCCGCGGATACACGAGGCTTTCGCCAATCGCGTCAGCGTGCTCGACGCCGAGGACATGCGCACGGCAGTTCGCAAAGCGTTTGCGGCGGCGCCGCCGGGCGGATCGGTCGTTCTGGCGCCGGCCTGCTCCAGCTTCGACATGTTTCGCGACTACGCGGAACGGGGACGCGTGTTCAAGCAGGAGATGCGGCGGCTCGAATCGGAATGGAACACCACGCGCGAGCAGTAGGCGGGTGGTGAAGAGGGTAGGGAGTGTGACGCGCGAGCAGTGAGCAGTCATCAGCCCGGTCGGTGCGGTGAAGAACCGTCCGCTGGGAACGCAGGCTGCCCCGGTCTGCGAGGGTGGTGTCTTGGCCCCCGTCCGGCTGATGACTGCTGACTGCTCGCTCGTCTCGGAACCGTTCAGGTCTATTTGTCGGAACGATCCGGCAAGACCTTTAGGCAGCGGAGTATGGCGCGAAAGCTCAAATCGGACAAGTTGCTCTTTACCGCCACCGTGCTCCTCGTCTGTACGGGCGTGGTCATGGTCTACAGCGCCTCAGCAGTGACCTCGGTGGAGCGCGGCCACGTGCCGTACCTCCTCCTGTTCAAGCAGCTGGCGTGGGCGCTGATGGGTCTGTTCCTCGTGCCCGTCGTGATGCGCATCGACTACCGCACGTATCGGCAGCCCATGGTGATTTGGATGGCGCTCGGCATCGCCGCCCTTGCCCTCGTCGCCGTGCTCTTCGGCCGCCCCGTGAAAGGCGCGACTCGCTGGCTGCTCATCGGATCGTTCGGCGTCCAACCCTCCGAGCTCGCGAAGATCGCCGTCATCATCTTCACGGCGGCGCTCCTCGAACGACGGATGGACCGCATCGACGACGTTGGCTATTCGCTGCTGCCCATCGCTGTCGTCGTGGGCGGGGTGATTGGTCTCATCCTGGCGGAGCCGGATCTCGGCACGGCCGTGTCGGTGGCCACCATCGCCGCGATGATGGTGTTCGCGGCCGGTATCAGCTATCGCTACGTGCTCGGACTCGCCCTCGCCTCGCTTCCCGCCCTCTATTTTCTGGTGATGTCGTCGGACTACCGGAGGCGGCGAGTGCTGGCGTTCCTCGATCCGTGGAGCGATCCGCTGGACGGAGGCTTTCAGCTGATCCAATCCATGATTGCCCTCGGTACCGGCGGCGTGTTCGGGAAGGGGCTCATGGGGGGCGTGCAGAAGCTCTTCTACCTGCCCGAGCCACACAACGACTTCATCTATTCGGTCATCGGCGAGGAGGTTGGCCTCATCGGCACAACCGTCGTCCTCGCCTGCTTCTGCGTGATTATCTGGCGCGGTTTGCGGACGTCAATGCGCGCTCCGGATCGCTTCGGTGCTTTCCTCGCGATCGGGTTGACCACGATGGTCGCGTTTCAAGCCTTCTTCAACATCAGCGTCGTGCTCGGACTGCTGCCGCCCAAGGGCATCCCCTTGCCGTTCGTGAGTGCCGGCGGTTCGTCGTTGCTGATCAATCTGGTGGGTATGGGAATGCTGCTGAACGTTTCGCAGCACGCGTCGCCGCCCAACGTCATCACGACGGCGATGCCACAGCCGGATGCATGAAGGGCTTGCGCGTCGTCGTCGCGGGCGGGGGGACGGGCGGCCATCTGTTTCCCGGCATCGCCGTTGCCCGAGAGCTGCTTCGCCGGCAGCCGGACGCGACGGTGACGTTTGCGGGAACGGCGCGCGGCATCGAGACGCGTGTGATTCCGCGCGAGGGCTTCGAGCTGGATCTCCTGCGCAGCGTCGGTTTGCGCGGCAGGTCGCCGGTGGCTCTGGCCCGGGCGTTGTTGCTGCTGCCAATGAGTGGTGTGGACGCATGGCGGATTCTCTCGCAGCGGTCGCCCGATGTCGTGATTGGCGTGGGCGGCTACAGCTCGGGGCCGGTGGTGCTGGCCGCTGCGATCAGACGGATCCCCACGCTACTCCTCGAACAGAACGCCATCCCCGGTCTCACCAACCGGTTGCTGGCGCGCGTGGTCGATGCCGCGGCTGTCACGTTCGAAGAAACCGTCAGTTTTTTCGGAAGGAGGGGCTTTGTCACAGGCAATCCGATCCGTGCGGAGTTTCTCGAGGGCGAAAGCCAGCTCGATCCGGTTGCGGCCGCGCGCGTGGGCGCGCCGGGAATCCTGATCTTTGGCGGCTCCCAGGGGTCGCACGCGATCAACATGGCCATGGTGGAGGCGGCGCCGCGGCTGGCAGCCTACCCTGGCCGGCTGGCAATCACGCACCAGACAGGAGAGCGCGATCTGGAACGCGTCCGGGACGATTACCGGAGGGCGGGGCTCACGGCCAGGGTGGAACCGTTCCTGTTCGCCATGGATCGTGAAGTAAAGGCGGCCGATCTCGTCGTCTCGCGCGCCGGCGCCACGACGATTGCCGAACTGACGGCGGCCGGTAAGCCGGCGCTGCTGATTCCGCTGCCGACAGCGGCGGACGATCACCAGCGGAAGAACGCGCAAGTCCTGGCGCGGGCCGGTGCGGCGGAGGTGATCGAGGAGAGCACGTTGACGGGCAGCAGTCTGGCGGCACGGATCATCGCGCTGGCCGAGGATGCGCCGCGGCGCACCTCGATGGCTCGTGCCGCACGCGCGCTGGCGAAACCGGACGCCGCACGGGCCATCGTCGACAAAGTGCTGGAACTGGCAAGGCCGTGACGTGCTTGGGCGCACCAGACGCATTCACTTCGTGGGCATCGGCGGCATCGGCATGAGTGGGATTGCCGAACTGCTCGCCAACCTGGGCTACGAGGTGAGCGGTTCCGACGCGCGGCGGACGGCAGTGACCGAGCGGTTGGAGGGACTTGGCGTACGCGTCCAGACCGGACACGACGCCGCACACGTGGGGAACGCGGACGTGGTCGTGATTTCGTCAGCCATCGGCACGGACAACGTCGAAGTCGCCGAGGCGAGGCTGCGCCGGATTGCAGTCATCCCGCGCGCCGAGATGCTGGCCGAGCTGATGCGGCTCCGCTACGGGATTGCCATCGCCGGTGCGCACGGCAAGACGACGACCACGTCCATGGTGGCGTTGATGCTGGAACGGGCCGGGCTGGATCCGACGGCGGTCATCGGCGGCCGGTTGAGCGCCTTTGGCAGCAACGCACGACTGGGGCGCGGCGATTACATGGTGGCGGAGGCGGACGAGAGCGATCGATCGTTTCTGAAGCTCTCGCCGGCCATCGCGGTGATTACCAACATCGATCGCGAGCACATGGAAAGTTACGGGAGCTGGGACAACTTGCAGCAGGCGTTCGTCGACTTCGCCAACAAAGTGCCGTTCTACGGCGCGGTCGTGGCCTGTTCCGACGACGAGGCCGTGCGTGAGGTGTTGCCTCGGATGATGCGCCGCGTGATCACCTACGGGCTTGCCGCCGACGTTCTTCCCGGAGGTCCGAACATCGCCGCCCACGACGTGGCGCTCGAGGCGTTCAGCTGCCGCTGCACGATCACCCATCGCGAGAACGGCAATCGGCTGGAGCTCGGCAAGCTGCATTTGAACGTGCCGGGCCGCCATAACCTCCTGAACGCGCTGGCCGCCGTGGCGGTTGGTCTGGAAACCGGCGTCGGGTTCGCGCGCATCGCCGCCGCGCTTGGCGAGTTTCGCGGCGCGGAACGGCGATTCGAGCGGCGCGGCGAAGCCGAGGGTGTGCTGGTCGTGGACGACTACGGCCACCACCCGACGGAAATCGCGGCGGTCATCGCTGCGGCACGCGCCGGCGTCGATCGCCGCGTCGTCCTCGTCTTTCAACCGCACCGGTATACGCGGACGCGCGACCTAATGGGCGAATTCGGACGCGCGCTGGCGGCGGCCGATGAAGTGGTGCTGACCGACATCTACTCAGCGGGCGAGCAGCCGATTGCCGGAATCACCGTCGACGTGCTCGCGCAGACAGTTCGCCGGACCGCGAAGTGCCCGGTCCATGTCGTTCGCGGGCTCGACGACGTGCCTGCAGCCGTTGCGTCACTCGCGAAAAAGGGAGACCTGATCATCACCTTGGGGGCCGGCTCGATTGGCGGCGTCGCGGACCGGATTCTGGACGCGATTCGCCGGCGGTCCAAACGGGAGACCGCATCATGAGCGTCAGGGCACCATCGGAGAAGAATTTCCGCCGCGCCCGGATGAAGCCCGGACGCCGAAAGGGCTGGCGCGCGCACCTGGCGTGGCGCCCGGTGAGACGTCTGGTGGCGACATTGATCGCCATCTACGCCGTCTATCGCGGCTTCGATCTCGTCGTGACGGCCTCACCGCTGCAGGTGAGCAAGGTCATCGTCAGGGGCAACGTCAGGCTGTCGAGCGGAGAAGTGGAAGCGCTCACCGAGGGCTTGCGCGGCTCCAGCATCCTGCTGGTCGACCTCGATGCCTACCGGAACAAGCTGCTGGAGTCACCGTGGGTTGCCGATGTCGCCATGCACCGTGTGCTGCCGGCGACCGTCGAGGTGTTCATTTCGGAGCGGAGACCGGTCGGTCTCTGCCGGCTGGGCGACGACCTGTTCCTCGTCGACCGTCAGGGCACGGTGATCGATCAATTCGGCCCGCAGTACGTCGAATTCGATCTGCCGATCATCGACGGGCTCGTGCGTGCGCCGGACGCCTCCAAGCCGACGATCGATCCGGCGCGCGCCGAGCTGGCCGCCCGCGTGATCGATTCGCTCGCCGGGCGACGCGCCCTGGCGTCGCGAATCTCGCAGATCGACGTGCGCAACCTTCACGACGCGGTGGTGCTGCTCGACGACGACCCCGCGTTCCTGCACGTCGGTGACGATCGGTTCCTGGAACGCCTGCTCGCGTACCTGGATCTGGCGCCGGCGTTGCGGGAAAGAGTGCCGGAGATCGACTACGTCGACCTTCGCTTCGAAGAGCGGATCTACGTCCGGCCTGCGGGCAGCCGCGACGCGGCCGGGCGTCGCCAAACGCGCGAGTCTACGGTCAGGCAGTTCTGAAGGGAGATCCCGTGGGGCGCAAGGAACGCTATCTCGTCGGGCTCGATGTCGGAACGTCGAAGATCACCGCCATCGTCGGTGAAGCGACCGACGAGGTCGCCCTCGACATCATCGGCATCGGCCTCGCCGACTCACGCGGCATTCGCCGCGGCGTGGTGGTGAACCTCGAGGCGGCGGTCGAATCGATTAAGAAAGCCATCGACGAAGCGGAGCTGACCGCCGGCGTCGAGATCGATTCCGTGCATCTCGGGCTGTCCGGCGCGCACGTCAAGGCCTTCAACAGCCGCGGTGTGGTGGCTGTCGCCGGCAAGAATCGGGAGATCACGCGTGAAGACGTGCGGCGCGCAATCGAGGCGGCCAAGGCCGTCGCCCTGCCGAGCGGCCGCGAGATTCTCCACGTCCTGCCCCAGGACTTCGTCGTCGACGAGCAGGACGGAATCGGCGCGCCGGTCGGGATGACGGGTTCCCGGCTCGAAGTGAACGTGCACATCGTGACCGGCAGCGCTTCGTCCACGCAGAACATCGTCGCCTGCGTCAACCGCGCCGGGGTGGCGGTGCTCGACACGGCCCTCGAGCAGCTGGCCGCCAGCGAAGCGGTGCTCACGCAGGACGAAAAGGAGCTGGGCGTCGCCATCGTCGACGTCGGCGGCGGCACGACCGATTTCGCGATTTTCGAACGCGGCAGCTTGTGGCACACCGGCGTGGTCGCGGTCGGCGGCGACCACTTTACCAACGACATCGCTGTGGGACTCCGCACGCCGATTCCCGATGCGGAAAAGATCAAGCGCCGCTGCGGCTGCGCGCTCTCGGCGATGGTCGACGAAGACGAGACGATGGAAGTGGCGAGCGTTGGTGGGCGCAAGCCACGCGTCATGGCGCGGCGCATCCTCTCGGAAATCCTGCAGCCGCGCGCCGAGGAGATCTTCCACCTGCTCTGGGACGAAATCCGCCGCGCCGGGTTCGAAAAGTCGTTGAACTCCGGCATCGTGCTCACCGGCGGCGGCGCCATGCTCGAGGGAATGGCGGAGATTGCGGAACAGATCTTCGATCTGCCGATCCGGCGCGGCTGTCCCTCCGGCGTCGGCGGACTCGCGGATCACGTGAACAGCCCGGCCTATGCAACCGCCGTCGGGCTGGTGATGTACGCGCATCGAAATCAAGCGGGCGAGGCGCCGAGGCCCGTCG
The DNA here is from genome assembly GCA_963804245.1 of uncultured Acidobacteriota bacterium. Lineage (GTDB taxonomy): Bacteria > Acidobacteriota > Vicinamibacteria > Vicinamibacterales > 2-12-FULL-66-21 > CAWDPQ01. The sequence continues at coordinate 154,741 of CAWDPQ010000020.1, read as the reverse complement.
GCGCCGGCGCATTCGGACGCGTTGCGGGACGGTTGAGAACCCTGTTCAAGGAATTCCTGTAGGAGGCCCGGCATGGCTGAAGTGCGAAAAACGATCCCCGAACCAGACACGTCCACGCTTCTCCGAATCCGTCTGGATGAAGAAAGCCGTACGGGCGCCCGCATCAAAGTGGTGGGTGTCGGCGGAGGCGGCAGCAACGCCGTCAACCGCATGGCGAAAGCCGGACTCGATGGCGTCGAGTTCATCGTCGCCAACACCGACCTGCAGGCGCTGAAGCTGAATGCGGCACCGCACAAGATCCAGATCGGTGCCAAGCTGACGAAGGGGCTTGGCGCCGGCGCCGATCCCAACGTCGGCCGTCAGGCGGCGCTCGAGGATACGGAGAAGCTGATCGAAGCGCTGGACGGAGCGGACATGGTGTTCGTGACGACCGGACTCGGTGGCGGCACCGGAACCGGGGCGGCCCCGGTCATCGCCAGCCTGGCGAGCGAGCTCGGCGCGCTCACCATTGCGGTGGTGACCAAGCCGTTCAAATTCGAAGGGCGGAAGCGCCAGCTGCAGGCGGAACGCGGTCTCGACGAGCTGCGTGCCAGCGTCGACACCGTCATCACCATCCCCAACGAACGGCTGCTGACAACGATCGCCCGCTCGACGTCGCTGAACGACGCGTTCGTCACGGCGGACGATGTGCTGCGGCAGGCGATCCAGGGAATTTCCGACCTGATCCTCGTGCCCGGGCTCATCAACCTCGATTTCGCCGACGTGAAGACGATCATGGCCGGCATGGGCTTCGCGATCATGGGCACCGGCACCGCCGAAGGCGAGACCCGGGCGATGACCGCCGCCAACGCCGCCATCTCGAGCCCGCTGCTCGAGGATGCTTCCGTCCGCGGTGCACGCGGGGTGATCATCAACGTGACCGGCGGCAGCGACCTGTCGTTGATCGAAGTGAGCGAGGCCTCCGCCATCATCCAGGAGGCGGCGCACGAAGAAGCGAACATCATCTTCGGCGCGGTCGTGGATCCCGAGATGAAGGGCAAGGTGAAGATCACCGTGATCGCCACCGGCTTCGAGCGCGCTGCGTCGTCTCTTTCGAAGCCGCAACCGGCCTCCGAAACGCCGGTCGATCTGCAGTCGTACGCCGCCTGGAAACAGGACGCGGGCGAACGGATCGCCGTCGGCGGCGGATCGCGCATGCCGTTCACCCGTCGAGCGGTCCTCGACCTGCCGTTGACGCCGCCACCACCAGCGGAGCCGGTGATGAGCGATGTCAGCCCGGGCGCCGAGTTCGAGCCGGTTTCACCGCTCGACGTGCCGGCGTTCCTGCGGAGGCAGAACGAGGCCTGATCGCTCCACGCGGCGCCGCGGTTGCCCCCGGCCGGTCGTCGAAGGCACGTGGTAGACTAGGTAAATCCATGGCAGGCGGGAGGATCTGCGCCTCCTAAGCTGGATCCCCCGCACCGCCGCGTTGTCCGTCCGTTCGCTCATCGCGTGACCCGGCGGCGCGCCGCCACGCAATTTCCGGGTCGCACCTCAACATGAAGAAATGGCAGCCGCCCCGCGAGCGCGCGCGAGAGGCTCTCGCGCGTGAAGTCGGCTTCGTGACGAAGCCGCACGGCGGCCGTCTGCGCGTCGCGCTGGCGTTTCCGAACACCTACTACGTCGGCATGTCCAGCCTGGGATTCCAGACTGTCTACCGCTTGTTCAACGACCTGGACGACGTGGTGTGTGAGCGAGTGTTCCTGCCGCCGAAGCAGGAGCTGCAGGCGCAGCTGGCGTCGGGCGCACCGCTGGTGACGCTCGAATCGCAAACTCCCGTTCGCGATTTCGACGTGCTGGCCTTCTCGGTCTCGTTCGAGTGGGACTACACGAACGTGGTCACGATGCTGCGGCTGGCTGGATTGCCGCCACGGGCCGCGGCGCGCGACGAACGCCACCCGCTCGTGGTGATTGGCGGCGCGGTCACGTTCGTGAATCCGGAGCCGCTCGCGCTCTTTGCCGATGTCATCGCCGCAGGTGAAGGCGAGATGCTGATACCCGATCTCGCCAGAGCCCTGCGCCCTGATCGCGAGGGCAGCCGGGTACCGCGTTGCGACGTGCTCAATGCCCTTACCCACGCCCGTGGGTTCTATATTCCTTCCTTCTACCACGTCGAGTACTCGAATGACGGATCGATTGCGGCGATGCAGCCTGTTGCGGAAAGCCACGCGCCGGCTGTGGTACGCAAGGCGGCGGTGAAAGCGACGGATCTCCTCGATCCACCAGCAACGTCGATCTTCACGCCAGACACCGAGTTTGGCTCCCGCTTTCTGATTGAGGTGGTGCGCGGCTGCGCGAACCTGTGCAGGTTCTGTTGGGCCGGCTACAACTATCTGCCGGTTCGAGCTTTTTCCGCGGATCGCATTCTGGAACTTGCGGCGCAGGCGAGACGGCATTCGAGCCGCGCCGGGTTGGTGTCCATCGCGCTCTGCGACCACCCCGAGATCGAGCGCATCATGCGCGGCTTGATCGATCTCGGCTATTCGATCAGTCCCGCCTCGCTGCGGCTCGACGATCTCACCGACCCGATTGTCGGGATGCTGCGGGAGAGCGGCGAGCGGTCGATTACCATTGCGCCGGAGGCCGGTTCCGATCGGCTGCGCCGTGTCATCAACAAGACCGTGACAACCGACGAGATCATCGAGGCCGCGGACATCATTTTCCGCAACGGCATGGAGAACCTGAAGCTCTACTTCATGATCGGCCTGCCGACCGAAACAGACGATGACCTGGTGGCCATTCGCGACTTGACGGCGAGACTCCACGAAATCATGTTGCGTCATGCCCGACCCCGCGGCCGCATCGGTCGCATCGTCGGCAGCGTGAATCCTCTTATCCCGAAGCCGGGTACGGCGTATCAGTGGATGCCGATGGAGCAGCCAGCGATCACCGACCGCAAGGGGAAACGGCTGCGAGAGCTGCTCGCGGGTCTCGACAACGTCTACTTCAACATCAAATCGGAGCGGCATTCGTATTACCAGGCGCTGCTTTCACTCGGTGACCGTCGTGTGGCGCCGGCGATCGAGGCTGCCGAGCGCAACGGCGGGAACTGGCGTGCGGCAGTGTCGGAAACCGGCGTGGATGCTGATTTCTTCATCTTCCGTGACCGATCGTCGGATGCCATCCTGCCCTGGGACATCATCGACGGCGGCATGAAGGCGTCGTTCTTTCACGCCGAGTTCGAGAAGGGCCTGCGCGAGGAATGGACCCTCCCACCGAAGCGGCAAAAAGAGAACGCGAAATTCCTCCCGGTGCTGTAGCGCGGTCGGCCGGGCGTACGCGTTATGCCGTGACCGCCGCCTCGTGCTCCGCGTACGCCTGCAGCACCAGATCCCGCACGCGGTTCTGAGCGCTGGTGTCGACCATCGGCCGCAGCAGCGCGAAGCTGCGACGTTCGCCGTTGACCGAGTACTGCCGCGCCGGGAACGTCACGTTGCGTCCGTTGCCGGTTCGGCGCTCCCAAATCGCAAAGCCAATGAGCTTGAGCCCTTCGAGCGGCCCTTCGCTGAAGTGCAGTTCGGCGTCGGCGAGTTTTCCGGGCGGGTTGCCCTTTTCGTTCGGGACGATCTTCACGGTCATGGCATGGTCTCCAGTTGGCTGGACGGCGGGACTCGCACGTCGCCGAGACCAGGGGCAAGACATCTGCCGGGCCGTGCGTCTTCCGCCATGTCAGCGGAAGTGTCAGCGAACGCAAGGGATGGGCGCGTGACTATCGGCGTAGAGCAGCCTGAGGGCGGGACCGTGACGAGCGGAACGGAAACCAGAGTCGATGACGGCTGCCACGGCAGCCGTCCCTGCCCGTCGCCTCCGGTGGCCGCCTGGCAACGGGCGTTGTCAGTCGCCGATCAACAGGACCTGCGCGAGCGCCAGCGTCTCGGAATGGGTGATGGTCACGAACGATTGTTTCACACCCATCGACTCTGCGCGGCGCGCCGCGCCGCCGTGCAGCTGCAAACGCGGCGGCCCGCCCGCCCGCACAACCTCGATGTCCTTCCACACGACGCCACGCGACTGACCGGTCCCGAGCGCCTTCATTGCCGCTTCCTTCACCGCGAACCGGCCCGCGAGATGGGGAACGGGGTCGCGCCGCTTTGTACAATAGGAAATCTCACCGTCCGTGAAGACCCGGTGCAGAAAGCGTTCGCCGTAGCGTTCGAGCAGGTCGGCGACGCGCCGCAGATCCGTCGCGTCCATGCCTATACCGATGATGTTCATGTCTGAGCCTCAGCCTAGCGGCCTGTTCGAATGGACGCAAGCGGCCGGAGGGCGCACCCTGCGCTGTCCCCCGCTGCTCATCTATGCGCCGCATTTCTTCACCACGCGCGATCTGACGCTGCGCGATGACGCCGAGTGGACCAGGGTCGCCGCGGCCATGGATGTCGACCGATCCAGCCTGCGAATGATTCGTCAGGTGCACGGCGTGCATGTCGCCGTGGTTCGCGCGGGATCGGGCGCTGGCTGGACCGTCACCTGAGGCGGATGTGATTGTCAGCGACGATCCGGACAGTGCCATCGTGGTGCGCGTCGCCGATTGTGCGCCTATCCTGTTCGCGGATACGCGGTTGGGCGTCGTCGCCGCGGCCCACGCCGGCTGGCGCGGAGCGGCACAGGGGGTGGCGCCGGTCGCGGTGAACGCCCTTCGCGAACACTTTGGCTCGCAGCCGCGCGACCTCATCGCGGCGGTCGGACCGTGTCTCGGCGTCTGTTGCGGCGAAGTGGGACCTGAGGTCGTCGAGGCATTCGCGAGCGCCGGACACTCACGGGCGGACATCGAGCGCTGGTTCCGCCCGGGTGAGGGGGATCGGTTCTACCTGGATCTCGCCGGGGCGAGCGCCGGGCAACTCGCCGCCGCCGGCGTGCCACCTGACCACATTCACGTCAGCGGCCTCTGCACCAAGTCCTACCCGCAGCTGTTCCACTCGTATCGTGCGCACGGTCGCGAGGCTGGCCGGCTCGCAGCCGTCATTAGAAGGAAGAACTGATCAGCCTTTCTTCCTTCTTCCTTCATCCTTCGTCCTTTCTTTGCGCTTCGTCCATCGCGACATTCGAGAGGCGGTCGGCTTCCGTGTTGTGCTCCCGCCGCACGTGCTCGAAGGTCACCCGACCGAGTTCCATCGTCAATAGCCTGGCCCGCGCGGCCAGCGGCTGCAAACCGGGATGCTTGACCTTGTACGCTCCGAGCATCTGTTTGACGAGCAACTCGGAATCCGACCGGATGTGCAGCGTCTCGACCTCGTGATCGACCGCCCACCGGAGTGCCGCGAGGAGCCCGTTGTATTCCGCCACGTTGTTCGTGGCGATCCCCAGGGGCGCATGCAGCTCCTCGATCAGTGTGCCGTCCTGCGACTCGATGCGGACGCCGTAACCCGCTGGTCCCGGGTTGCCGCGGGCTCCACCATCGATGTATGCGACGACCATTTGCGGAATCACGACTCGGAGGGCGTCAGGTCTGTTGGCTGACGGACTGGGTAGGGACGTAATACAGGATCCGCGTGCAGCTGTCGCATTGGATCAGACTGTCGTTGCGGCGGATTTCGTTGAAAATCTGGGGACGGAGGCGGACGTGGCAGACGGTGCAGAGGCCGTCGCGCGCTTCGGCGATCGCCAGGCCCTTTCTGCCGTGTGCGACTCGATCGAATACAGCGAGCGCATCCTTCGAAATCTGAGCGGTGAGGGTCTGTCGCTCAGCGGTTGTTTTCTGCAGCGCACGTTCGAGCTCGCCGCGCTCGGTGTCGAGCTGTTGCAGCCCGCGCGCGCTCTCCGCCTGCTCGGCTTTGAGAGCGGCTTCCGCGGTCTTCAATTCAGCGGCGAAGCCGTCGGCCTCGACCATCCGTTCGAGCATCCGCGTCTCGAGCGCGCTGACTTCTTCTTCGGCGACGCTCATCTCCTTCTGCATCGCCTGGTATTCCTTGTTGGTCTTGACCTCCATCAACTGGTTCTTGTACTTGCTCAGCCGTGTCTGCACGGCTGCCAGATCCTTCTCGATGTCGCGGCGGGCCGCCTGGTTCGCCGCCACCTGCTGTTTCACGGCGTCGACCGCTGCGGCGCGCGCCGAGACACTCTCTTCGAGTGCTGCCCGTGCCGCCGGCATGTCGGCGATGCGCCGACGAGTCCGTTCGGCGATGACATCGAGCTCCTGGAGCTGAATCAGGTGCTGAAGGTCAGAGTGCATCGGGAGAAAGGAAGAAGGAGGAAGAAAGGAAGAAGGAAGAAGGACGAAGGAAAAAGGCGGAACGAAGAGGGAAGACGGAAGAAGAGGGAGGTGTGGAGGGAAGGCGGTGTCGCGCCTCCATCATCGAGCCCTCCGATCTTTTTGCTTCATCCTTCTACCTTCTTCCTCCGCGCGTCCGCCGTCGCGCTCCGCGCTTCGGCGGGACAGCCTTCGCGTGCCATCGTGGCTCGCCTGCCTAGACGAAGCTCGCCCCGAAGGGGTGAGCGAAGTCTGGGCCCACCAGGATTCGAACCTGGGACAGGCCGGTTATGAGCCGGCGGCTCTGACCGCTGAGCTATGGGCCCGCAACGGAGTGTACCAGAAGTCGTTAGTCGCTAGTCGCTTGTCGTCGCTAGTCGGCGGAGACTAACGACGACTAACGACCAACGACTGACGACTACGTTCTACCTTCCAGGAACGCCCGCAGCTTGCGGCTGCGCGAGGGATGCCGCAACTTGCGCAGCGCCTTCGCTTCGATCTGACGGATCCGCTCGCGCGTGACGGCGAAGCTCTGGCCCACCTCTTCCAGCGTGTGCTCGCTGCCGTCGCCCACGCCGAAGCGCATCTTGATCACCTTCTCCTCGCGCGGCGTCAGCGTCTTGAGGACAGACTCCGTCTGTTCTTTGAGGTTCAGGTTGATGACGGCATCGGAAGGAGACACGACCTGCCGATCCTCGATGAAATCGCCAAGATGTGAATCTTCCTCCTCGCCGATCGGCGTTTCCAGCGAGATCGGTTCCTGCGCGATCTTCAGGACCTTGCGCACCTTCGAGACCGGGATATCCATCCGTTTCGCGATTTCCTCGGAGGTCGGCTCGCGGCCGAGCTCCTGCACCAGCGCTCGCGAGGTGCGAATCAGCTTGTTGATCGTCTCGATCATGTGCACCGGGATGCGAATGGTGCGCGCCTGATCGGCGATCGCCCGCGTGATGGCCTGCCGGATCCACCAGGTCGCGTACGTCGAAAACTTGTAGCCGCGGCGATACTCGAACTTGTCGACCGCTTTCATCAACCCGATGTTGCCTTCCTGAATCAGGTCGAGGAACTGCAAGCCGCGGTTGGTGTACTTTTTCGCGATCGACACGACGAGGCGCAGGTTGGCTTCGACCAGCTCCTTCTTCGCCTGCTCCGCCTGAATCTCGCCGCGCGAGATCGTTTCGAGCGTGCGCATCAGGCGGTCTGGAGTTTCCTCGAGCTCCTCGGCCGCAGACTTCATCTGCAGCTTGACGTCTTTCTGCCGGCGCAGGAGATTCTTGCGATCCTCCTCTTTCAGCCTGATCTTCTTGTTCTTCGGATTCAGCTGGCGCTCGATCTGATCGACCTCGCGCTTCAGCCGCATCACGCCCTCGACCGACTCCTTGATCTGGTCGATCAATCGGCGCTTGATGTTCTCGGTGAACTCGATCTTGCGGAGCAGCTGCGACAGTTCGACGCGAGCGCGCAGCGATTCCCAGCGCGCCCGGCGATACTTGCGCTTCTCGCGAGTCATCGTCCCCTTCGGGGTCTTGTCCAGCTTCTCTTTACACTTCTCGACCTGCGCCCAGGCCCTGCGCACGGCATCGATCTGCCGCAGGACCTGACGCTTGCGGTCCTCGATCTTGTCCTCGGTCAACTCTTCGTCGACGAACGTGACCAGCTCGCGGATGCTTCGCTCGTCCGCCTTGAGCGCGTCGCCCATCTGTATGATGGTGTGCGTCGTCGTCGGCGTACGCGAGATCGACTTGATGACGGCGAGCTTCCCGCGCTCGATGCGCTTGGCGATCTCCACTTCCCCTTCGCGCGTGAGCAAGGGGACCGTTCCCATTTCGCGCAGGTACATGCGAACGGGGTCGTTCGTCTTGTCGAGCGCCCCTGGCGTCAGGTCGAGCTCGAGTTCCTCTGCTCCCTCACCCGTCCGGTCGAGCAGCTTGTCTTCCCGGTAGGTTTTCTCGGAATCGACGACCTCGATGCCCGCGCTGCCGAACGTGCTGAACAGATCGTCCAGTTCGTCCGATGACGTGATGTCGGCGGGCAACAGCTCGTTGACTTCGTCATAGAGCAGATAGCCCTTTTCCTTGCCGATGGAGATGAGCTGCCTCACCTCGTCATATTTTTCTTCAATCGACAACGCCACTTCCTCCTCGACTCGCGCGGTTGTTATATGAATTCGTTCCCGTGTGTGGTCTCTATCCGCTGCTCGGCGCCACGTCTTCCATCAGCGCCTCAATCCGTTCGAGCAGCACCTTCTTGCGATCCCAGAGCGCCACGATTTCGTCCGCGTGTCGTGTCGCCCCCTGTTCCTGCAGCTGGTCGATCTCTCGCTGAACCTCCGTCCGTTCCCGCACATACCGCAGGCGCTTCAGCGCTCGGACACAATCGAGAGGGTCGGCGGGGGAGTGGGATTGGCGACCGATTTCCTGGACCAGCCCGGCTTCTCCTTCATTTAGACGCTCAATCAGGGTTTTCGGTAATGAGTCTTCCGGTATTCCCTGCAGGGATCGCGCCTGCTCGATGATCGGACCGGTCGCGAGCCCGTCCAAATCAGCCTGATCCAGCTCCTCCAGTGCCCCGAACCCGGCTTTTGGATCGCGGACGAGGGCCCATAAAAGCCCCCGTTCGGCCTGTTTGACCTGGGCCAGCGACGCGACCTGCCGGACGACCAGGTCAGCGTCCGACCGCCGGTTGACGGCGGCTTTGCGAATCTCCGCCCGAACCACCTCTTCCGTTATCCGCGCCCGGTGGGCCAGCCTGTCCGCAAATTGGTCACGAGCGGCGGCATCCGGAATCCTGGCGGCAACATCCAGCATCTTCCCGAGAAACTCCCGGCGCCCCTCGTCACGGCCCAAATCCAGCCCCGCTGCCGTGCGATCCAACAGATATTCCAGGTAGGGCCTCGATTCTCGCAGCCTCTGCTGGTAGGCGGCCCCGCCGTGCTGCCTGATGAAATTATCGGGATCCTGTCCCGCCGGCATCATTGCCACGTTCACCTGAAACCCTTCGCTCACCAGCAGTTCCGACGTGCGGGCGGCAGCCCCCATTCCCGCCGCGTCCGGATCGAAGCTCAGGACGACTTTCGACGCAAAACGTTTCAGCAGACGTCCTTGCGCGGTGGTCAGCGCCGTGCCCGACGAGGCGACGACGTTGCCGATGCCTGCCTGCAGCGCCTGGGCGACGTCGAAATAGCCTTCGACCATCACGGCATGCTTCGCTCGCACGATTGCGGCCTTGCTCACGTGCAGACCGTAGAGCGTCCGACCCTTGACGTAGATTGGCGTTTCGGGCGAGTTGAGATACTTCGGCTGCTGACTCGCCTCCATGGCCCTGCCGCCAAACGCCACGATGGCGCCGTTGTCGCGGCAGATCGGGATCATCACCCGGTTACGAAATCGGTCGACCGCAGTGCCCTCGTCCCGCTGCAGCACCAGGCCACTCTTGAAGAGCGACGGCAGCACGAAGCCTTCCTTGAGCAGACGCGCCTTCAGTCCTTCGCGCGAGGCGGGAGCATACCCGATTCCCAGTTGATCGATCACCGACGGCGAGACGCCGCGCTCGGCCAGCAGCCTCCGCGCCGCCGACCCCGCCGGCGTTGCCAACTGTTCGCGAAACCAGACGGCGGCAATCTCGTGGGCCTTGAGCAGGGAGTCGCGCTCCCGTTGGCTATCGGCATCCTGTCGTGCATCCGGGGCTTCGGGAACGGGCAGCCCCGCGCGCGCGGCCAGCGCCCGCACCGCGTCCGGGAAGCTGACCTTGTCGAACAGTTCGATGAACTTGATGACGTCGCCGCCAGCCCCGCAACCAAAACAGTGAAAGAAGCCCTTTTCGCCGTTGACGTGGAACGACGGCGTCTTCTCACCGTGAAACGGGCATAGCCCCTTCCACGTCACGCCGCTCCTGCGCAGCGGCACGCGCTCCTGCACGACTTGCACGATGTCGGCATGCGACTTGAGGTCGTCGATGAAGCTCGCGGGGAACAGCGCCATTCAGATTCCGATCACGCCGCTGGCCATTACTCTTTCAACTCGACAACGGTAACGCCGCCGCCACCTTGTTCGACCGGTGCCGCGGCAAAACTTGCGACGAGCGGATGTGTCTGCAGAAAAGTGGCAATGCCACGCCGCAGTTGACCGGTCCCGTATCCGTGAATCACCCGCACCGTCCGCAGCTCCCCAACGATCGCATCGTCCAGAAACTTCTCGGTCCGTGCGATCGCTTCGTCGACGTTGCATCCGATCACGTTGAGCTCGCCGAGCGTTCCACCGCGTGGCTGGAGCTCGACGTTCACCCGCACCGGCGACCGGGCAACTGCCGCAGCGGCTGCGCCCACCACGCGCAGATCGTTGAGGCGCGCACGCAGCCGCTTGCCGCGGACGTCCACCTCCGCATCGCGGTCGTGCAGCGCCTGTACGATTCCTTCGAGCCTCAGAGCACCTACGAGCACACGGTCGCCAACGGCGGGCGCCCGCATGATCGCCGGCGGTTCCGCGGCCACGGCCTTCGTGTCAGGGGCAGCGCTCTCCATGCTGCGGCGCAGCCGGTCGCCGATGTTGTCAATTGCCGCACGCGCCTCGGCGCGCGCGCCGCCACTCTGGCCCGTCGGCACAAGGCGCGCCGCCGAACGCTCGGCCTGGGTAGCCATGGTTTCGGTGCGCACCCGCAGCCGTTCGACCACGGCATCTATCTCGCGGCGGGCTTCGCGAAGACGTTCTTCGATCCTCTCGTCCATTCGACGGCGGAATGTGGTTTCCCGATCCCTCAGGTCCTGTTCGCGGCTTCGCAGTTTGGCGGCCTCGTCCGCGAGCATCTCCCGTTCGCGCGCGGCGAGCCTCCGCTCGTGCTCGATCGTCTGCACCTCCCGCTCGATCCGTGCGAGGTGATCGGAAAGCTGGGTCTCGCGCTCACCACGATGTGCGCGGGCCCGCTCGAGAATGGATCCCGGCAAACCGAGCCGGTTGGCAATCTCGAAGGCGAGGCTGCTTCCAGGGGCGCCGTAGTTGAGGCGATACGTCGGGGCAAACGTCTGCGCATCGAAGCCAAACCCGGCCGGCGACACACCTTCCGTGGTCGACGCGTACGACTTCAGCGTGTCGTAGTGCGTGGTGGCAACCACCATCGCGCCGCGCTGACGGAAATGCTCGATGATCGCCAGCGCCAGGGCGCCGCCCTCGACAGGATCCGTTCCGGCGCCGGCCTCATCCAGCAGGACGAGCGCGGGTAGGACGAGGGAACGTTCCACGGCGACGATATTTGCAATGTGTCCCGAGAAGGTGCTCAGGCTCTCCGAGATTGACTGATCGTCGCCGATGTCTGCGAAGAGCGAACGCAGCACCGGAACCTGCGAGCCCTCCGCCGCCGGTAAGAGCAATCCGGCCTGCGCCATGAGGGCGAGCAGCCCGGCGGTCTTGAGCGCCACGGTTTTCCCGCCCGTGTTCGGTCCGGTGATGACCAGCGCAGTAACCGGTGGAATCAGCAGGATGTCGACGGGGACCGGGTCCTCGTCCGGACTCACCGTCCGCGACTCCATGCCGAGGTGCCGCCGGACGGCGGGAATCAGCAGTGGATGCTTTGCCGCACGCAGCTCCAACCGACCGTCGCCAGCCAGGGCGGGTTCGACAGCTTTCGTCAGAATCGAGAAACGCGCCCGTGCCTGCAGCACGTCGAGCGACGTTGCCGCCTCGACGGTTCGATCGAGATCGTCGCAGCGTCGCCGAAACGCGTCCGACAGTGCCAGCAGGATTCGCCGAACTTCTTCCTGTTCCTGCTGTTCGAGCGCGACGATATCGTTGTTGATTTCGACGGTTGACAGCGGCTCGAGAAACAGACTGGCGCCGCTGCCGGAACTTCCGTGCACGATGCCGGGAATTGCGCCGCGATGCTCGGCGCGGACCACCAGGACGTAGCGGCCATTCCGATCGGTGACGACCTGCTGCTGTAGATACTTTGCCGTGTCCTTGCCGCGGAGGTAGGACTCGAGCGTGCCGCGCAACCGGGCGCGCTGTTTGCGCAGGCGATCGCGCAGCGTCCGCAGCGCCGGACTGGCATCGTCCAAGACATCGCCGGCAGGATCGATCTTCTGCCGGATGTCCGCCGTCTCGTGCTCGAACGAAGCGGCCGCATCGCCGATGGCCCGCAGGATTGGAACATCCTTCGCCCGGCGGATCGCAGCGACCGTGGCATCGACCGTCGACAGGAAATTCGCCAGCGACACGAGCTGCAAGGGTTCGAGCGGCGCGCCTTCAACGGTCAGCGCGGCGAGAGCGCCGTCCAGATTCGCCGGCGCCTGCAGCTCGACGTCCGAGCTGTCGAGAAACCGCACGGTCTCGCTGGTGGCCGCCAGCGCGTCGCGGACGGCTGCCGATTCCGTCATCGGCTCGAGCCGCTGCAGACGAGCGGCTCCACCCGGCGTCAGCGCAAAACGGCAGACGGCCTCGACAATACGGTCGAATTCGAGGGCCCGGAGGGCGCCTGTATTCATGGAGCTTGTGGGGTAGGTGTGACTACCGGGGTCTTCCCTGCAATCAGGGCAATCGCCAACTATAACGCAGGCCGAACCGCAAAGACAACCATTTGAAAACGGCGCGTCAAGGTCCGGATCGCAGGTGGTTTATCGCACTTGCCACCGCCGCAGCACCGAAACCGTTGTCGATATTCACGACGCACACACCACTGGCGCAGCTGTTCAGCATGCCAAGGAGCGCCGCGATGCCGCCAAAACTCGCTCCGTAGCCCACGCTCGTCGGAACGGCAATCACCGGCACGTCCACGAGGCCGCCGACGACGCTTGGAAGCGCTCCTTCCATGCCGGCAACGACGATGACGACGTGAGCGGAGCTCAGACGCTGCTGTTCGGCCAGGAGCCGATGCAGTCCTGAGATGCCGACATCGTAGAGACGGTCGACCTTGTTCCCCATGACGTCGGCCGAGACCGCCGCCTCCTCAGCAACCGGCAGGTCAGCCGTGCCGGCGGCGGCAATGAGGATGGTGCCGCATCCGGGCACGGTATCGGTGCTGTGCCGGGTGATGGCCCGAGCGATCGGGTTGAATACAGCGTCGGGAACCTTTACCCGCACCGTTTGATAAACGTCCTCGGTCGTCCGGGTGACCAGGAGGCTGTGGCCGGCTGCGACGATGCGCGCCGAGATGGCGGCAATCTGGTCGGAAGTCTTTCCAGGGCCAAAGATTACTTCGGGAAACCCCTGCCTGACTCGGCGGTGGTGGTCGATGCGGGCGAAGCCCAGGTCCTCGAACGGGGCCTGGCGTACAAATTGAAGGAGCCGGTCGTGGGCGGCCTCAGGCGTAAGCGCGCCGCTCTGGACGGCGTCCAGAAGCGCGCGGAGATCGTGACGGTTCATTGCCCGAAGTCGTTGGCGTTCGTTGACTTCGCGTTCAGCCGAGCTGTAAAATCGGCGATTGTGCCGCGTGGCGGATTCATCTTCTTATGTCGCTGCCTGATACCCTGATTCTTGTCCTCTACTTCTTCATACTGAGCATCCTGGCTATCTACGGATGGCATCGGTACTACCTTGTGTATCTTTACATGAAACACAAGGACCGGGTCCCCAAGCCCCTGCCGCCACTGGAATCGCTCCCGCCGGTCACCATCCAGCTCCCCATCTTCAACGAAATGTACGTAGCGGACCGGCTGATCAACTCGGTCGGGGAGATGGACTATCCGCGCGACCTGCTCGAAATCCAGGTGCTCGACGACTCGACGGACGAGACAACCGACATAGCTGAGCTGGCCGTCCGACGGCTCGCCTCGCGCGGCTTCAACATTCGCTACCTCCACCGGGTGGACCGCACCGGCTACAAGGCGGGCGCCCTGGAAGCAGGTCTCCGCGAGGCCAGCGGCCGGTTCATTGCGATCTTCGACGCCGATTTCGTTCCCAAGAAGGACTTCCTCCTGCGCACCCTGCCCTACTTCCAGGATCCCAAGGTCGGCATGGTGCAAGCGCGGTGGGGCCATATCAATCAGGACTATTCGCTGCTCACGAAGATTCAGTCGATTCTCCTCGACGCGCATTTCGTCCTGGAGCACGGTGGCCGCAACCGGGCCGGCTGCTTCTTCAACTTCAATGGCACCGCCGGCGTGTGGCGACGCGAGACGATCGACAGTGCCGGCGGCTGGCAGCACGATACGCTCACCGAGGATCTGGATCTGAGCTACCGCGCGCAGCTCAATGGCTGGCAGTTCCTGTTCCTACCGGACGTCGTTTCGCCAGCCGAAGTGCCGGTCGAGATGAATTCGTTCAAGTCGCAGCAGCACCGCTGGGCGAAGGGCTCGATTCAGACCTGCATAAAGCTGCTCCCGCGCATCCTGCAGTCGGACCAGCCGGTTGGCGTGAAGGCCGAGGCGTTCTTCCACCTGACCGCCAACTTCAACTACCTGCTGATGACCGTTCTGTCAGTGTTGATGTTTCCGGCCATGTACGTCCGCTACAACATGGGCTGGACGGAAATGCTTTTGATCGACATTCCGCTCTTCGCCGCCGCCACGCTGTCGGTCTGCAATTTCTACATCGTCTCGCAGCGCGAGCTGTACGCCGACTGGCGCCAGCGGCTGCGATATCTACCGTTCCTGATGTCGATCGGCATCGGCCTGTGCGTGAACAACTCGCGCGCGGTGCTCGAAGCAATCTTCGGCCGCCAAAGCGAGTTTGCCCGCACGCCGAAGTACGGCATCGAGCGCGACAGCGACGAGTGGGTCGGCAAGAAGTATCACCAGTCCGTCGCCGTGCAACCCATCATCGAGCTGGCGCTCGGCTTGTATTTCACGGGCACCGTCTTCTACGCCCTGGCCAACCAGATCTACGGCACCCTGCCCTTCCTGATGCTCTTCCAGATCGGGTTCCTCTACACCGGTCTGCTGTCGCTCTTCCAGCAGTTCATGGGCGAGAACGTGATGCTGAAGACGCCGGAAATCGTGAAGTAGTCACTCACACGTGCCACGTGCCACGTGCACGTGCGACGTGCGACGTGTGACGTGCCACCGTTCGAGGTGCGCCGGGCGTCGCATGTCGCGAGACGTCGCATGTAGCCCGCAAAGAAGCCGCACGTTGCACGTTGCACGTGGCACGTCGCACGTGATTTGCCCCAGTTCTGCTACACTCCGCCCGTCCTTGGCTCGAAAAGGAGACGCGTATGAATCTCCCGCGCGTGGCGATCGCGGCAGTCGTGGCGTGGGTGGTGTACCTCGGCGTCAGCTTCCTGGTGCACACCGTGCTCCTCGAGGATTTGTACAAGCAGCACCTCGGCGCGATGCGGCCGGACGCGGACCAGGCCGCCATTCTGCCGGTCGGCTTCGTGTTCGCCCTCGTGGGATTCTTTGCCTTTGCCTACACCTATGCGAAAGGGTACGAGGGCAGCAGCGGGACGCAGGAAGGCCTTCGTTTCGGCGTGCTCGTCGGCATCCTCATTTGCTGCTTCCGGGTGATTTGGGACCACATGGTGTGGCCGGTATCGCTGCAGCTCACCGCGGCCTGGATGGTCGAGTACATCGTCGAGTTCGCCCTGTACGGGGTCATCGTCGGACTTGTCTACAAGCCGGTGCCGCGCGCCGCACGCGCCGGTGTCGCGCTATGATCGAGTCATGACTGTAGACGCGAAGCCCAAGGCTGGTCTCGAAGACGTCGTTGCCGCCTCATCCGCCATTTGTTTTCTGGACGGCGACCGCGGCGTGCTCGCCTATTACGGTCACGACATCCACGACCTCGCTCGCCTCACGACGTTCGAAGAAGTCTGCTATCTCCTGTGGCACGGCCGGCTGCCGAATCGGGCAGAGCTCGGCGATCTGCAGTCGCAGCTTGCCGCGGCGCGTCCGCTTCCCGAGTCGATCCTCCGACTGCTGAATCAGATCCCGGGAAACGACGGGATGGACGTGCTGCGCACGATGACCTCGGCGCTCGGTCACTACGATAGCGATGCCGCCGACAATTCCGCCGCCGCCAACTACCGGAAAGCTGTCAGGCTGACGGCACAGATCGCCAGTCTGGTGGCGACGTATGGGCGTCTCAAGGCGGGCGGTGGTCCGATTCAGCCCGATCCCGCGCTCGGCCACGCCGCGAACTTTCTCTATATGCTGACGGGGAAGCGCCCGAATGCCGTCGAAACGCGCGCGTTAGACGTCGCGCTGGTGTTGCACGCGGATCACGAGCTCAACGCATCGACGTTTGCCGCCCGCGTCGCCGCGGCCACACTGACCGATTTGCACTCTGCCACCGTCGCGGCGATCGGTACGCTGAAGGGCCCGTTGCACGGCGGCGCGAACGCCGACGTGATGCGCTTGCTCATCGAGATCGGTCCGGAGGCGTCGGCGGAGCGCATCGACGAGTCCATTCGCGGCAAATTGGCGAAGAAAGTGAAGATTCCCGGTTTCGGCCACCGCGTCTACACGACCGAAGATCCACGGGCGACACATCTGCGCCGTATGTCGAAGGAGCTCGGGGCAAAGGCGGGCAACACGCGCTGGTTCGAGATGTCGCAGCGGATTGAGACGCTCGTGAAGGCCGAAAAGAAGCTCAACCCCAACGTCGACTTTTACTCGGCCTCCACGTACTACACGCTCGGCATTCCGATCGACCTGTTTACACCGATCTTTGCCGTCAGCCGTGTCGCCGGCTGGACGGCGCATTGCCTCGAGCAATACGCCAATAACCGGTTGATCCGCCCGCGTACGGACTACATCGGTCCGAAGTATCCGCAGACCGTTCTGCCGTTAGAGCAACGATAGCTCGTCGCGTGCTCGGGGCTCGAGGCTCGGGCCTCGAAAGTGCACCATTTGATTCCCGAGCCCCCGAGCCCCCGAGCCCCCGAGCCCCCGAGCGCCGATATAATCATCTGATTCAATGGACCCCCGCCTGATCCGCAATTTCTCCGTGATTGCCCACATCGATCACGGCAAGTCGACGCTTGCCGATCGTTTTCTGGAGATCACTGGTGCGCTGCAGCCGCGCGAGATGGAGGCGCAGGTCCTCGACAGCATGGATCTCGAGCGCGAGCGAGGCATCACCATCAAGGCGCACGCGGTGCGATTGAACTACACCGCGGCGGACGGGCAAACCTACGTCCTGAATCTGGTCGACACGCCGGGACATGTGGACTTTTCGTACGAAGTGACGCGCTCGCTGTCCGCATCGGAAGGAGCGCTGCTCCTCGTCGATGCCTCGCAAGGCGTCGAGGCGCAGACGTTGGCGAATGCCTACCTCGCCGTCGAAAACAACCTCGAGATCATCCCGGTCATCAACAAGATCGATCTCCCCGGCGCGCAGCCGGACGAGGCCAAGCGCCAGATCGAGGAGATCGTCGGCCTCGACGCGAGCGGCGCCATCCTGGCCAGCGCGAAGGAGGGCACCGGCGTCGCCGAAATCCTCGAAGCCATCGTCGCGCGGCTGCCCCCGCCCTCGGGTAACTTCGAGGCGCCGCTGAAAGCGTTGATCTTCGATTCGTGGTACGACGCCTATCGTGGAGTCATCATCCTGACCCGCGTCATCGATGGCGTGATCAAGCCCGGAATGAAGATCAGGCTGATGGCCAAGGGTCAGGAGTACGAAGTCGAGCAGGTCGGGGTGTTCTCGCCGAAGCCCACCGTGGTGACCGAGCTCGGCGCCGGCGAGGTCGGGTTCGTGTTCGCCGCAATCAAGACCGTCGCGGACGCACAGATCGGCGACACGATTACTGAAGTCGCGCGCCCCACGGCCGAGCCGTTCCCCGGGTTCAAAGTGAGCAAGCCGATGGTCTTCGCCGGGCTCTATCCGGTCGAAGGCAGCGAATATCCGGAGCTCCGCGATGCCCTCGAGAAGCTGCGGTTGAACGACGCGTCCTTCTTCTTCGAGCCGGAAACGTCTGCCGCGCTTGGATTCGGCTTTCGCTGCGGGTTCCTCGGCTTGCTGCACATGGACATCGTGCAGGAACGCCTCGAGCGCGAGTTCGACGTGGACCTGGTGACGACGGCACCGGGCGTGCTGTATCGAGTCACCACGACCGATGGGGAAGTGCACGAAATCGACAGCCCGGCCAAGCTGCCGGATCCCGGACGCATCGAGAAGTTCGAGGAGCCGATCATTACCGCGATGATCCTTACTCCGTCCGAGCATGTCGGCGGGATTCTGCAGCTATGTCAGGAAAAGCGCGGCGTGCAAAAAGGGCTGGAATATCTCGCCTCCGACCGCGTTCTCATCACCTACGAGCTGCCGTTCAACGAGGTGGTCCTCGATTTCTACGATCGGCTGAAGACACTGTCGCGTGGCTACGCGTCGCTCGACTATCATGTGACCGGTTACTGGGAATCGCCGCTGGTCAAACTCGATATCCTCGTCAACGGCGACCCGGTGGATGCGCTCTCGATCATCGTCCATCGGGAGACGTCGTACCAGCGCGGCCGTGCTCTGGCGTCGAAGATGCGCGAGCTCATCCCACGGCAGATGTTCGAAGTCGCGATCCAGGCGGCAGTGGGAAGCCGGATCATCGCCCGCGAGTCCGTGAAGGCATTGCGGAAGAACGTGCTGGCGAAGTGCTATGGCGGCGACATCTCCCGGAAGCGCAAGCTGCTCGAGAAGCAGAAGGAAGGCAAGAAGCGAATGAAGCGGGTCGGCCGCGTGGAAATACCGCAGGAAGCGTTCCTGGCCGTGTTGAAGGTCGGCACCGAGTAACGCATGGCTACCACGTTCAAGAAATCCACCGTTCGCGAATATTTCGAATCGATCGTCATAGCCGTCATCCTGGCGCTCTTCGTCCGCACGTGGGCAGTGCAGGCATTCAAGATTCCAACCGGCTCGATGGAGAACAACCTGCTCATCGGCGATCACCTGCTGGTGAACAAGTTCGTTTTCGGTTCGACGAGGTCGGAAGTCGAGAAGAAGTTACCGGTCAGGGAGCCGCGCCGCGGCGATATCGTCGTGTTCAAGTATCCCGACGAGCCGGAGCGCGATTTCATCAAACGCGTCATCGGACTACCCGGCGATACGCTGGAATTGCGCAACAAGAAGGTCTACGTCAACGGCCAGCCACTCGACGAACCGTACGTCCACTTTCTCGAGCCGGCGTCCACGTCGCAAGAGGTGACGTCGTTCGACGTTCGCGAACGCTACGGTCCAGTGCGTGTACCGGACGGCCAGTACTTCGTCATGGGCGACAACCGCGATAACTCGCAGGACAGCCGCTACTGGGGCTTTCTCCCGCGCAGCTACATCAAAGGGCGCGCGCTCATGATCTACTGGTCGTACGACGCCGGTCCCGACCAATACTCACAGGACGGTACGATCACGCGGCTGATATCGGTGATTACCCATTTCTTTACCCGGACACGGTGGGAGCGCATCTTCAGACAAATACACTAGGAGTGCGCAATGGCGCGGACGTTCGTCAAGATCGGCATATTCCTGCTCATCGTCCACGCACTGTATCGCTTCGTCCCGGTCTACTTTCACTATCAGCAGTTCAAGGACGCCGTGCACGAGACGGCTTTGTTCTCGAGGGAGCGGAACGAGGCGCAGATCGCCGATATCGTCATGGAGCTGGCCGAGAAGTATCAGATTCCGCTCAGCCGCGAGAGCGTGCAGGTCCGGCGCGAAGGCGGGCGCACGCTGATCGACGCGACGTACGTGGAGTCGATCGAATGGTTGCCGACGTACAAGCGGCCGTGGCAGTTCGACATCGGCGAATAGCTCTCATGGCCAGCAAGCCCACCACTCCGGCTGACGTAGGCCGCTAGGGTCCCTCAATCAGCCGCCGCGCGGCAGCGGCGTCCTCAACTGCCGCCGCAAGGAGACGCGAGGCTTCATTCCGGATACCCGCTCCCAGTCCGGCGTCCTTCACGCTGTTCAGATTAATCTCGACGTTCAGCATAGCCGCGCGTAAACCGGCGCTCAGGAGCTCGAGGCCCGACTGGACGTCGCTCGATGCGTTGCGGTTGCCCAAAGAGGCCACAGTGGCTGCTTGTGCGATGGCGGCGGAACAGCGACGCATCACGTCGAGCGGGGTCGTCGTCGCTCCCAGCAGGGCTTCTTGAATGCGCGCCGCTCGTCGGTCGGCTTCATCGGGCGTTGACTTGGGCAGCCGGTAGGCCGCGACGACCGCGCCGTAGGCGTCGCTGTCGCGATCGACCAGTGCTGTGAGTTCCTTCGAAATCTCTGTGCAGCGACGGCTCGCGTCGGCGAGGCGCTCCACATCGTCCGGCGTCGACGCCCGCGGCCGGCTGAGCGATGACACCATCGCAAGCAGCGCCGCCCCAACGGCGCCGGTCAGCGCCGCCGCCGAACCGCCGCCCGGTGTTGGCTCGGGGGAACGGAATGCGGCGATGAGATCCTGAACGGGCAGTTCCGTGAGCGTCATCCTAGGCTCCCGTGCACGAGCCGACCCTTCTTGACCACCGCCGCGATTGCGGGAGCGCCAACTCGAAGGAGATTCACGGCGTCTCCGCGCACGACCACGGCATCGGCCAACTTCGCGGGCTCGAGGCTCCCCACGTCAGCCGCCCGATCGATCGACCACGCAGCATTGATCGTAGATGCGATCACGGCCTCCTCGAAGGTCATGTCCATTCTGAAACACCCCAGCGCCATCGCGAACGGCATGCTCGGCGAAAACCCGCCCCCTGGATTGACGTCGGTCGCCAATGCGACCGGAACGCCTTTGGCGATCAATTCACGGGCCGGTGCCGACCGAGCCAGCTTGAGGTAGAACGCGGCGACCGGCAGCAGGGTGGCAGTCACTTGACGATCGGCCAGGGCCTCGATGCCAGCCGGAGTGACGAACACGAGGTGGTCGGCCGATCGTGCGCCGACGCTGGCGGCCACCAGAGCGCCACCGCTCGGTCCAAGTTCGTCGGCATGGATGCGCGGCTTGAGGCCGGCGGCAGCGCCCGCCTCGAGAATGCGCCGCGATTCCTCAGGCGTGAAAACGTCCGTTTCACAGAAGACGTCGCACCACTCGGCGGTTCGCTCCGCCGCAACCGCCGGAATCATTTCCCGGCAGACCAGATCCACGTATCGCTCGCGCTGATGCCGATGCTCGGGCGGTACCTCGTGAGCGCCGAGAAACGTCGAGACGATCGTCATCGGATGAACGTCTGCGAGAACTTTGATGGCGCGGAGCAGTTTCAGTTCCGAGACGACGTCCAGGCCATACCCGCTCTTGATCTCGCAGGTCGTCGTGCCGCACGCGAGCATTTCGTCCAGTCGCTGTCGCGTCGCCGTGACCAGCGTCGCGTCGTCGGCGTTCCTCGTCGCCCGGACCGTTTCCACGATGCCGCCGCCCGACCTGGCGATGTCGGCGTAGCTTTCTCCGGCCAGGCGCCGGCGCAGTTCGTGGCGACGGTCGCCGGCGAAGACGGCATGGGTGTGGGGATCGACGAAGCCGGGGAGGATGGCGTGCTCGCGGACGTCATGGATCGCGGCGCCGGGAACCGGCTGGACATGGTTCTGGAGGTCGCTCGACGGACCCGCATAGACGACGCGCCCTTCGTGTGCCGCGAGGGCGCCGTCAGCGATGCTGTCGAGGCGAGATTGGTCGGTCCCGCGACGCGGGACCGTTCCTGCGCAGGTGATCAGCTCGCGCGCGTGGAGCAGGACGAAGTCGGCGGGGCGCATGGCGTTCGACTGCGCTCGCCGCTAGCGATGAACGGGCTTCGGCGCGGTGCTAGCCTCGGTCATCGGCCGCGCGTGGCGCGTCCGGCGACAGCCACGACGGCGACGTCTCGGCGTTATCCGTCTGGCGAGGCCGGTGCAGCAGCACCTTCTCCCCACCCTTCTCGTCGGCGCGATCCTGATCGCGGATGAACTCGAGCGCGTGATAGAGCGCCTGGATGGACGATTCGAGCGTACCCTCGACGCCGCGCCGCCGCAGCCGCATCTCGTTGATATCGCGCTCGACCTCGCCGAGGCGCCCCTGCGCGCGCTGCAGCAGCAGATCGGCGCGCCCCTCGGCTTCGCGAACGATCATCTTGGCTTCGTTCTGCGCCGCTTCCTTGATTTCATCGGCGAGCCGCTGCGCCGTGAGGAGCGTATTGCGGAGATTGGCTTCGCGGTCACGATGCTCACCGAGCAGTCCTTCCATGCGCTGGAGGTCCTGGCGCAGCCGGTCGATCTCCCGGAGGGCGTGCTCGTAGTCGTCCGCCGCCTCGGTCAGAAACGCGACCACCTCGGTGCGATCGAGACCGCGGAACACCGTCCGGAACTTTTGCTGCCGCAAGTCGAGCGGCGCGACGCGCATCAGGCGTTCGGGTGGAGTCGAGCCAGACTCAGCGGCGGACGTGCTGCCTGGCGGCGTGGGCCGGTCGAACATCGGGAACCTCCAGAAACCAGGGATGAAGGAAGAAGGATGAAGGAAGAAGGCAAAAGAAGAAAGAGGAAAAACGTGCATTTTTGCGCCGTCCTTCATCCTTCTTCCTCTTCCTTCGTCCTTCCTCCTTCCTCCTCGTTTTATTTATGTCTTGCGCCAAAAATGGCGGTGCCGACCCTGACGATCGTGGCGCCCTCTTCCACCGCCGCTTCGAAATCGTGACTCATGCCCATCGACAGTTGCCGCAACGCGTGTGCGGGGATATCGCTCGCCAGCAGTCGATCGCGGAGCTGGCGGAGCCGGACGAACCACGGCCGCGTCTCCTCCGGATCCGTGCTCCACGGCGGGATCAGCATCAGCCCGGTCAGCCGCACTGCCCGTGCCCGCATCGCGTCGCGGGCAATCGTCTCCACCTCGTCGGGCGGCGCGCCGAACTTCGTCGACTCACCCGCGAGATCAACCTGAATCATCACGTCCGGCGTCGTGCCGTCGGCAACAGCCGCGTCATCCACCCGGCGCAGTAACTCCGTCGAGTCGATCGAATGAATGCACGCGAATGACTGCGCCGCTTTCCGGGCCTTGTTCGATTGCAGATGGCCGATCAGGTGCCAGCGGATGCCCGGAACATCCGACAGGGCTGCAACCTTCATGCAGACCCTCCTGAACCTTGTTCTCTCCGAAATCCACCTGACCCGCCGCGTGCGCCGCCCGGACATGCTCGTCGCCGAACGTTTTCGACACCGCGACGAGCGTGACATCCGAGGCGCGGCGTCCGGCGCGCTCGGCCGCGGCCGCAATTCGCGCGCGAACGGCCGCGAGATTCGCAGCGATGTCGGAGAGCGGCGACAACCTACTTTCGGAACGACTTCAACGCGTCGAAGTTCGTCTGTGCTTCCTTGGCATTCGGGCCGGTCGGCGCGATCTTGAGATACGTCTCGAACTCCGTGACCGCCTCCGGCATCTTGCCGAGGTTGATGTACACCTTGCCGAGCATGAAGTGAGCCTCGGCGTAGTTCGGATTCGCCTTGATGGCCGCCTCGAACTTCTCCTGGGCGTCCGGGAAGTTGTTGGCGTTCCAGGAAATCGCACCCTGGTTGAAATACGTTTCCGCGCTGACGCCGCCCGTCGCCCCGGCCGAGTGCTTGGTGACCAGCGCGCTCATTTCCTGAGCTTCCTTGAACTTCTTCTGCTGGTTGTAGAGCGTCGCCAGGCCGGAATAGGCGGGACCAAAGCTCGGATTGAGTTCTATCGCCTTCTTGTAGGCCGTTTCCGCCTGGTCGTACTCCTTCTTGCGGAAATAGAACTCGCCGATGTTGGCATAGCACTCCACGCACTTCGGGAGCGCGGCGATCACCTCGTTGAACTTGGCAATCCCTTCGTCGTACTTGCCTTCGGCGCCCAGTTTGACGCCGGCGTCGAACGCCCCGCGGATGGCCGCATTGCGGGCCTCGACCTTCTTGCGCTCGTCATCGGACATGTCGGCGGCGCTGCCTGGCTTCAGCGTGAAATTCACCTCCGCCATGTCGAGTCCGATCCGCTGCGGGAAGCTCTGGCTCATGCCGTCTTTGGACGCGGTGATCTTGTACTGGCCGGGGGTGAGCCCGATCTGGATGAACTCGCCGCGCCTGTTCGTCTTGACCTCGTGCTTCCGGACCATGCCTTCGGTCATCTCGATGACGACCTGTGCACCCTCTACCGGCTGGTTCTTGGCGTCGACCACCTTGCCCTTGACCTGTCCGGTCTGCGCCAGCGCCGGAGACGCCCACAACGCTACCCCGAGCATCACGGTCGCCGGTGCCAACCGGCGGATAAACGCGCCCACCATGCGAACCTCCGTCAACAACACCGCGACACGCCGCGGCTATTTGCAGCTCTTCCTTTAAGACGTCAGATTACGACCGATTTGCGGGAATAGTGTACATCACGTGGTAGGTCCCGTGGCTTCCGTCCCGTGGCTTCCGCCTTTAGGCGGAAGAGTACTGTCGCGAGATGCCTTCCGCCTGAAGGCGGAAGCCACGTACCGTCACGCATCGCGCTATCCAACCGCGAAGAACCGGGCGACGTCGTCGAGTGTGTGCGTAATTGGCGCAGGAGGCAGCGAGTCGAGAAATCGCCGACCGTATCCCATGGTCTTGAGGCGGGGATCGAGAACGGCCAGCACGCCGCGGTCGTCGCGGTGGCGGAGCAGGCGTCCCAGACCCTGCTTCAGGGCGAGAACGGCCAGCGGGATCTGGTAATCCCCGAACGCCGACCCCCCGCGAGCGTTTATGGCCTCGATTCGCGCCGCGGTGATGGGATCGCCGGGCGATGCGAACGGCAGCTTGTCGATGATGACGCAGCTGAGGGCGTCGCCGACGACATCCACGCCCTGCCAGAAGCTCGACGTCGCCAGCAGCACGGCGTTCGGAGTGGCTTTGAAATCGCGCAGCAGCGCCGAGCGCGGCGCGGTGCCCTGCACGAGGATGGGATATTCGAGCTCCGCCTCGGCAACCCGTTGCACCTGCCGGAGATTGGCGTAGCTGGTGAACAGCACGAAGGCGCGGCCGCGGCTGCGGCGAAGCAGCTCCAGGACCTCGCGCGAGGCCGCATCAGCGAACTGCGGCGACCGTGGATCGGGCATCCGGCGCGGCAAATACAGCACGGACTGTTTCGCGTAGTCGAATTCCGAATCGAGGCGGATCTCCGACGCCCGGCGAATGCCCAGCCGCTGTCGCAGGTATTCGAACGACTTGTCGACGGACAGGGTCGCCGAGGTCAGCACGGTCACCCTCATGCGATCGAACAGCACTTCGCGGACGATCTCCGAGACGTCGATGGGAGAGGCGCGAAGGTACACGGCTCGTCCGCGCAGCTCCAGATAGAACACGTAAGCCGGATCGTCGGCCCTGATTAGAAACTCCAGGTCGTCACGCAGCTCGGCGGCGCGACGGCCCAGGGCGATGACGTCTTCCGGCGCATCTTTCGACAGGGAGATGTCGGAGATCAGCCCCTGAAGCGCACCCGTGAGCCCGGCGCCCTCCTCGGCGAACCTGGCCGTTTGCGAAGGTCCAATCCGCGCGCGCGCGTCCCCGAACTGCGCCCCCGGCAGCTCGAAGCGCAGCGCTTGAAGGCCGGCGAAGAATGTCCGGGCATAGTCCTTGATCCGTTGCAGATCGGTTGCAATCGAATCAGCACGCTCGCGATCGGCGACCATGTTCGTCGCGAGCAGACGCATCCCGTCGCGAGCCAGGTCGTCGACCCGGTGCGAGCTGACCGCCCGACCGAAGTACTGCGTGGCGACGTCTTCGAGCTGGTGCGCCTCGTCGATGATCGCGTGGCTGCATTCCGGAATGACTTCGCCGTAGGCGCTCTGACGGACAGCGGCGTCGGCACAGAGCAGGTGGTGGTTCACGATGACGACGTCGGATGCGGCGGCACGCTGGCGCATCAGGGTGACGAAACAGTCGTTGTAGCGCGGACAGTCGGTGCCGATGCAGTTCTCGGCGCTCGCCGAAATCTCTTTCCAGAAGGGCAGGTCCTCCGGCAGCTCTTCGATCTCGGCGCGATCGCCGGTTTCGGTGCCTCCCACCCAGCGTTCGATCAATCGCAGCTGGTGCGCCTCGTCTGCACTTGTGACGAACGAGGGAAACGCCGCCTGCGCGCCCTCGTTGCGCAGGGCGTCGAAGCGGTGCAGACACAGATAGTTCCCCCGTCCCTTCATGTACGTGGCGCTGAAATCGATCCCCAGCGATGCGCGCAGAACGGGTAGGTCCTTGAAAAAGATCTGTTCCTGCAGATTTTTCGTGCCCGTGGAAATCAGCACGCGTTGCCGGCTGAGAATGGCGGGGACAAGGTAGGCCAGCGTCTTGCCCGTGCCGGTCCCGGCCTCGGCGAGGAGGATGCCGCCGTCGGCAAAGGCGGCGGCGACCGCATCGGCCATCTGGAGCTGCGCCGGACGCGTTTCGAACCCGGGCAGGGCACGCGCGAGCGTACCTTCCGGGGCGAACACCTCCGAGACGGCGGCGCTGAGCTCTATTGCTCCGGGTAAAGCGGGAACTTGCGACACAGCGCCTCGACCTCCGTTCGTACGGCGGCGATCGCCTTGTCATCGTCGGGCGATGCGAGCACGCGCGCGATGAAGCCGGCGATGGCGTCCATTTCGGGTTCCCGCATCCCGCGGCTGGTGATCGCCGGAGTGCCGATCCTGATCCCGCTCGCCACCATCGGTGGATTCTTGTCGAAGGGGATGGCGTTCTTGTTGACGGTAATGCCGGCCTTTCCGAGCGCGGCCTCGGCCACCTTGCCGGTCAGGCCGCGCGAAAAGACATCGACCAGCATCAGGTGGTTGTCGGTGCCACCGCTGACGAGCCGGAACCCGGCGGACGACAGCCCGGCCGCCATCCGCTGCGCGTTGGCGACAATCTGACGCTGATACTCTACGAACCCGGGCTCCATGGCTTCCTTGAGACAGACGGCCTTGGCAGCAATGATGTGCATCAGCGGTCCACCCTGGATGCCGGGGAACAGCGATCGATCCAAATCCTTGGCGTATTCGCTCCGGCACAGGACGAGACCCCCACGCGGCCCACGGAGTGTCTTGTGCGTCGTCGTGGTCACGAAGTCGGAATGCGGAACCGGACTCGGATGGACCTTGGCCGCCACGAGCCCGGCGATGTGCGCCATGTCGGTCACGATCGGAGCGCCCACGGCCTTGCCGACGCTGGCGATGCGTTCGAAGTCGATGACGCGAGGATAGGCGCTCGCGCCGACCATGATCATCTTCGGCCGGTGCTCGTGCGCCAGCTTTGTGAGCTCGTCGTAGTCGATCTGCTCGTCGTCCTGACGAACGCCGTACGGCACGATCGTGTAGAGCTTGCCGGAAAAGTTCAGCGGGTGGCCGTGCGTGAGGTGCCCACCGTGCGCGAGGTTCATGCCGAGCACGACGTCACCGGGCTTGAGCAGCGCGAAATAAACCGCCATGTTCGCCTGGGCGCCCGAGTGGGGCTGCACGTTGGCGTGTTCAGCGCCAAACAACTCGCGCGCGCGCGCAATGGCCAACGACTCGGCGACATCGACGAACTCGCATCCGCCGTAGTACCGCTTTCCCGGATAACCCTCGGCGTACTTGTTGGTCAACACCGATCCGGCCGCTTCGAGCACTGCCTGGCTGACGAAATTTTCCGAGGCGATGAGCTCGAGGCCGCTGTTCTGCCGGTGACGCTCGTCCCGGATCGCCGCGGCGATGTCAGGATCGGTTTCCGAGAGCGCGCGCCAGCGGACGGGAACTTCAGTGTTGATAGGCATCGTCAATGATTCTCCAGCTCAGAGATCTGCTCCACCCGCTTCTTGTGTCTGCCGCCCTCGAAAGGCGTCGACAGCCACACCGCGGTGATTTCGTCGGCCAGACTGAAGGCCACGATGCGGCCGCCCATGGCGAGCACGTTCGCATCGTTGTGCTCGCGCGACATGCGCGCCGTATAGAGGTCGTTACAGAGTGCCGCACGCACGCCACGAATCTTGTTGGCCGCCATCTGCTCACCCTGACCGCTGCCACCCAGCACGATACCGCGGTCGACGCGGCCCGCGGCCACGGCGCGACCGACGTCGGCGCAGATTGGAGGATAGTCGACGGGCTCGTTCGTGAACGTCCCGCGATCATCGACATCGTGGCCAAGACGGGTCAACGTCGCCACCAGATGTTCTTTCAGCGCGAAACCCGCATGGTCCGCGCCGATCGCGATGCGCATCAGAGGAGATTATAAAGTCTTCACGTGCGACGTGCTACGTGCGCGGAGTAACGTGAGGGAGACATGGTCGACGTCACGGTAAACCGTCGGGGCGAAGAGCGGGTCCGGCTCGGACATTTGTGGGTGTATCGGTCGGACGTGCTGCGTGCCGAAGGGGAGCCTGGTGCGATGGTGCGCGTGGTTGGTCCGCGGGGCCGGGCCATCGGATACGCGCTTTACAGCAGTCGATCCGAAATCGCCCTGCGGCTGTTCACGCGCGGCGATGCGCCGCCGGATCTCGAGACGTGGCGCGCGCGGATCGAACAGGCGGTTGCTTATCGGGCAGCGCTGGCAATCGATGCGACGGCGTACCGGGTGATCCACGGCGAGGCCGATTTGTTGCCTTCGCTGATCGTCGACCGTTATGGCGACTACCTCGTGCTGCAGACGCTGTCGCAGGGTACCGACCGCCTCCTTCCCGACATCACGCGCCTGCTGGTCGAGACCCTGCGGCCGGCAGGGATCCTGGCTCGCAACGATCCCAAAGTGCGGACGCTCGAGGGACTCGAACAGCGGGTCGACGTCGTGCATGGCGAGGTGCCGGATTCGATTCGGGTGCGCGATGGGCGCGTAGTCTATGGCGTCGATCCCTATAAGGGACAAAAGACCGGTCTGTTTCTGGATCAGCGGGAGAACCGGGCGGCTGCCGCGCGCTATGCGCACGGCCGCCTGCTCGACGCGTTCAGCTATCACGGGGCGTTTGCCCTGACGTTGGCAGCGTCATGTGAGGAAGTACTGGCGGTCGATATCTCCGAGGAGGCAGTCGCCCGGATACGGGAGAACGCGCGGGACAACGGCGTGACGAATATCGAAGCGCGGGCGATGAACGTGTTCGACGAGCTGCGCGAGCTCGAACGTCGTGGTGAGCGCTTCGACGCGATCGTGCTCGATCCGCCGGCATTTGCGAAGAACCGATCGGCGCTGCCGAAAGCGCTCTCCGGCTACAAGGAAATCAACCTCCGGGCGTTGAAGATTCTCCGTCCCGGAGGAATCCTGATCACGTGCACGTGTTCGTACCACGTGAGCGAAGCAGATTTTGCCGAGATCGTTGCCTCGGCGGCCATCGACGCGCACGCCGACATCGTCGTGGTCGAAAAACGGATGCAGTCACGCGACCATCCGGTGTTGATGACCGTTCCCGAGACCTACTATCTGAAGTGTTTCATCCTTCGGAAGCTAACTTAGTCGTTAGTCGTTAGTCGCAAGTCGTTGGTCGCTCACGCGAGCCTCCTGGCGAGTTCGTTGTGACCGTGCTCGCGGGCGATGTCGGCCGCGGTTTTTCCCTCTTCGCTGACGAGCGACGGGTCGGCCCCGCGTTGCAGGAGCAGGTCGACCAGATCCGCGCGTCCGGCCGATGCCGCTCCCATCAACGGCGTATAGCCGATCTGTTGTCGCGCGTTCGGATCCGCGCCACGGTCGAGGAGCACCGAGACGGCGTCGGCATTGCGCGCGGCGACGGCAGCATGCAGCGCCTGCACCTTCATGTCGTTGCGCGCGGCAGTGCCTGGAATCGCCCCGCGCTCGAGCAGCAGTTTGGTGGTGGCAGCCGGTGCGAAGAACGCCGCAAGGCTCAGTGGCAGGAAGCCGTCGGCCGCATAGGCGTTCGCCAGTCCGGGATCGCGGTCGAGCAACGCTTGCAGGCGGTCGTCGTCGCCGAGGGCGGCCGCTTCCCAGACCGTGAGCGTGGACGCAGCCGCCGCCAGGCGGACCGCCTCGTCGCGCTTGCGGTTATACATCGCCGTGAGGATCGAGGAGCCCGGTTCTGTAGCAGCCATGACTATCCTCCCGATTAGTTAGCTAGCCTAACTAAGTTATACTGCCACCATGGCCCGTCGCGCAAGTACCCCTTCACGATCGCCCGCGATCCTCGCCGACAGGCTGCACTCGGCCGCGATCCACCTGCTGCGGCGCGTCCGCCGCGTCGACGATGCCTCGGGCCTCAGCGCGGCTCGCCTGTCGGCGCTGTCCGTAATCGTGTTTGCCGGGCCGATCCGGGTCTCAGCGCTGGCGAATGCTGAACAGGTTCGTACCCCGACAATGACGCCGATCGTCGCGGCGCTCGAGCACGATGGTCTCGTCACGCGTGAGTCAGATGCGTCGGACGCCCGGGCAGCACTGCTGCGAGCCACCTCGAAAGGCGCCCGGCTGATGGCAGAAGGTCGCGCCCGCCGGGTGGCGGCGCTTGCGGCGGAATTGAACGACCTCTCCGAGACGGATCTCGCGGCGCTCGAACGCGCCGTCGGCATCCTGGAAAAGCT
The DNA here is from genome assembly GCA_963804245.1 of uncultured Acidobacteriota bacterium. Lineage (GTDB taxonomy): Bacteria > Acidobacteriota > Vicinamibacteria > Vicinamibacterales > 2-12-FULL-66-21 > CAWDPQ01. Next base: position 124,217 of record CAWDPQ010000020.1, on the reverse strand, counting down.
TCCCGGCAGACGTCCATGATGCCGCGGACGTCTGCCGTCGCGCTCGTCGTCGCGACCGCAGCTGCCGCCGGGCTGGGTCGTCGCGCGAGGCCGTCCGGCCCGTGGTTCTTCCGCCTGAAGGCGGAAGCCACGCAATCTGTTTTTCCGTGGCTTCCGGCTTCAGCCGGAAGTGCTACGATCGCGCACATGCGCGCTCAACGGATACCGCTCGCCGCGTCCGACTTCACAACCGCCTTTCCACGCTCGCGCAAGGTCTACGTCGAGGGCAACGGCGTCAGCGTGCCGATGCGCGAGATCGCGCTGAGCAACGGCGAAACCCTCCGCGTCTACGACGCGAGCGGGCCTCAGGGCGGCGACGTTCACGCCGGCCTGCCGAAGCTGCGCGAGCCATGGGTCTCGCCGCGCCGGTCGGCAAACGGCGAGCCTCGGACGACCTGCGTCACGCAACTGCATTACGCGCGCAAAGGAATGGTGACGCCCGAGATGGAGTTCGTGGCCATCCGTGAGGGATTCGATCCGGAGTTCATCCGCTCCGAGGTCGCGCGCGGACGCGCCATCATTCCCGCCAACATCAACCATCTCGAGCTGGAGCCGATGATCATCGGCCGCAACTTCGCGGTAAAGATCAACGCGAACATCGGCAATTCCGCCGTGGGCTCGTCGATCGACGAAGAAGTCGAGAAGCTGCGCTGGGCGACGTTGTGGGGAGCCGACACCGTGATGGATCTCTCCACTGGCCGCGACATCCACGAGACGCGGGAGTGGATCATCCGGAACTCGGCGGTGCCGATAGGCACGGTGCCCATTTATCAAGCGCTCGAGAAAGTGGGTGGCCGGCCGGAAGAGCTCACCTGGGAGGTTTATCGCGATACGCTCGTCGAGCAGGCCGAGCAGGGCGTCGACTACTTCACCGTACACGCCGGCGTGCTCCTTCGCTATATCCCGATGACCGCGCGTCGCGTCACGGGCATCGTCTCGCGCGGCGGCTCGATCATGGCCAAGTGGTGCCTGGCGCATCACCAGGAGAACTTCACTTACACGCACTTCCGGGAAATCTGCGAGATCATGCGCGCCTATGACGTCTCGTTCTCGCTGGGAGACGGCCTGCGGCCCGGATCCATCGCCGACGCGAACGACGAACCGCAGTTTGCTGAGCTCCGTACGCAGGGTGAGCTGAACCGAATCGCCTGGGAGTTCGACGTCCAGGTCATGAACGAGGGCCCCGGCCACGTGCCGATGCATCTCATTCGCGAGAACATGGAGAAGCAGCTCGAGTGGTGCGACGAAGCGCCGTTCTACACGCTCGGACCGCTGACCACCGACATCGCTCCGGGCTACGACCACATCACCTCGGCCATCGGTGCCGCGCAGATCGGCTGGTACGGCACGGCCATGCTCTGCTACGTCACGCCGAAGGAGCATCTGGGCCTGCCGGATCGCGACGACGTGAAGGCGGGGGTGATCGCCTACAAGATCGCCGCGCACGCCGCCGACCTCGCCAAGGGTCATCCGCGAGCGCAGGCGTGGGACGATGCACTGTCGAAGGCGCGGTTCGAGTTTCGCTGGGAGGATCAGTTCAACCTGGCGCTCGATCCGGTGACCGCGCGCGCGTTCCACGACGCGACCCTTCCGGCAGACGGCGCCAAGGTCGCGCACTTCTGCTCCATGTGCGGCCCGAAGTTCTGCTCGATGGAGCTCACGCAACAGGTTCGGGCCATGGCTGAGGAAGGCATGGCCGAGAAGTCGCGTGAGTTCCGCGAGAAGGGCGGAACGATTTATCTCAAACAGGACTGACGGGCGCCGGGAGCTGCGAGACTACCGCAACGAGAACGTCATCTCGATACCACGAACATCGGGATTGCCGTCCCCAATCGCGTGGCCGGCCGGAAGCGCCAGCGCTTCACCGCCTTGATCGCCTGTTCATCGAGACCGAGGTCGCGATCCAGCGAGCCGATGATGCGAACATCACCCACCGAACCGTCCGCCATCACGATGGCTTCGAGGCTCACGACTCCCTGAATCCGCGCCAGCATCGCCGCCGACGTGTATTCTGGACGGACCTGCACGATCAGCTCGGGTGGTCGAACGCCGGTACCCGTCCAGGAGGTCCGCCACCGAAATTTCCTCCCCAGCCCTTGTCGAGGCCGGGACCGTCACCCTCACCCGACCCGCCACCCGGTTTTGATCCGTGCGAGGCCGTGTAGTCGGCGAGGGCAACCGCCGACACGACGCCGGGTACTTCGCGCAGCCCTGACGCTTCAGGGACGAGAGGGACGTTGATTTCTTGCATCGGCGGTTCGCGGTTGTCGGCCGCCGCGACCGAGGGCGGCGGACGGACGGGTATCGTGATGCGCGCCGCGCCCGGACGTGCTGCGGAAACCTGAGGCCCGGCTCTTCATCGCCATGGCGTCCGCCACCGGTCGGCGCGCCAGGGCGTTCCAGCCACACCAAATCTGTACGAATGGGTTCGGCCGGCCGCGATGCGGCGTCTTCTGGGTCTGCGCGCGGGACCCACAACGTCAGCACGACGGCAATGCCGACGTGCAGAATGATGGTGGTCCACGCCGCGCCCGCCAGGCGCGCGGTTGGCCGGACGATCGGCTGCGACGATCCTTCGAGAAGCGACACAGGCCCCGTGGAGGACTAGACTGCGGCCGCCTTGGTTCGGCCGGCCCGCTACCCGCCCGCGTCGCACAGGCGTCCGAACGTGAATCCCTTCGTCCGCATCAGGGGCACGAGCCGGCGCACGGTCTCGGCGGCATGCCTGCGATCCGCAACCGGATTCTTATGGTGGCCGTCGTGGATGACGATGATGTCGCCGGCGGAGGCCTTGCCGGCAAGACGGGCGGCGACGCGCTCGGCACGCGGCTCTTGCCACCAGTGCCAGTCCCACATGCCCCAGCTCCAGCCGGCGAGGCGATAACCGCCACGTTCGAGACCCTCGTACATGGTGGCGCTCCGCCATCCGGCATGCGGACGAAACAAGCGGCAGGGCTCACTCCCGGTGATCGTCGAGATGCGCGACGCGGCGAGCTGCAGTCGCTTCGACAGGTCCGCAGGGGAGATCACCATCAGCCGCCGCGTTCCACTGTGAAGTCCAATGGCATGCCCTTCGTCCGCGATCCTCTTGACGATCGTGCTCGTGGCCGGCGTGATGTGCTCGTCGATGAGGAAGAACGTGGCGCGAACGTCCTGCTCGCGCAACGCGTCCAGCAGTGCCGGCGTCCAGTGGAGATTCGGTCCATCGTCGAACGTGAGATACAACGTCGACGGGACTCCGGGCTGTGGCTTCACGCGCCACAGCGACTTCGCCGGACGAAACGCTTCCAGGAGGAACGGGAACGGTGCGGTGTGCGCGAGGAAGGCGACGCCGACGATCGCGATGACGATCGCGAGCATGGCAAGGCGGATCGAGCGTCAGCGTCCGCCGCTGCCGAGAGCCGGGTCCGGCACGATTTGCACGATCGTCTTGAACCGTGCGGGTTCCGCGCCGCGTTTCGGGTTCAGGTAGCCGGCCGATCCCGCCCACGTGTAGTCTTTGACCGTGACCCCTGGGGGGAAGGCCATCGTTTCCTCACGATACCGCCCGACATCGAACATGTGAATGGGAGGCTCCTCGTACACGAGCTCTCCGCGCTGCTTCAGTACGTTCCTGTAGAAGTTGACGGTCTGTGCGAAGTCCGATGTCGTTCCGAACAGGTAGTAGCGCTGGCCGCGGCCGGCGTCGTAGGACGCGATGAACTGCGACCCTGGATAGATGGGCACGCCGAGCGTGGCCGCGGTGGGATCGCCGGGCTGATTCAGTGGCGGAACCGGTTTGGCTGGCTGCGGCTTGCCAGGCGCGGGCGTTTGCTCGGCCGGCGGCGACTGCGGACGTGATTCGCCCGGTCGGGGGAACGGTTGCGGCGACTGCGCGGCAGCGGTCCATCCGGACAGGACGATCGCAGCCAGCACAGCTCCGGCCCCACCAGCACACTGCTGATAGAGACGCCGGCCGTCCGGGCTCATCGCGTGGCGTTCCATGTCCGTATTATAAGGACACTCGATGCAGCAATTCGTCTCTTTCGCCGAGTCACATCGCGAGTGGCTGATGAAGACCATCGAGGCGCTCGTGCGGTTGGAGTCGCCGAGCACGGACAAGACGGCCGTGGACGCGTGCGGCGCCGAGCTGTCGCGCCGCCTGACGGCCGCCGGGGCGGAGGTGGAGCGAGTGCCGTGCGCAACGCGTGGCGATCACATTCGAGCGCGGTTCGCCGGTGACGGGCCCGCAGATTACCTTGCTCGGCCATTTCGATACGGTGTGGCCGGTGGGGAAGCTGCAGGACATGCCTTATCGAGAAGAGGATGGCCGCCTGTACGGGCCAGGCGTGTTCGATATGAAGGCCGGCATTGCCGTCGCCATGCTCGCTGCGCGCGCCGTTCGTGAGTTGAGCGCTCAGCCGCCGTCGGTCGTCATGCTGTGGACGACGGACGAAGAGATTGGCAGCGGGACATCCAGGGCGTTGATCGAGCAGGAGGCGAGGAAGAGCGGCGCCGTTCTCGTCCTCGAGCCATCGTTGCCAGGCGGCGCGGTCAAGACACGGCGCAAGGGCTGCGGCGACTTCGAGCTCACGGTCCATGGCGTTGCCGCGCACGCCGGGATCGATCCAGGCAAAGGCGCCAACGCGATTCACGAGCTCGCTCACCAGATTGTGTCGATTCAGAAACTCCAGGACCTGGAGCGCGGCGTCAGCGTCAACGTGAATATCGTCGCGGGCGGCGCGCGGACGAACGTCATCGCCGACGCCGCGCGCGCGTCGATCGACGTTCGCGTGCCGTCGAAAGAGGAGGCGGCCCGGATCGAATCCGAGCTTTCAAGCCTGGCACCGCAAATTGCCGGCACACAGATCAGCGTCTCGGGCGGCTTCGGGCGGCCGCCGCTCGAACGAACGCCGCAAGTGGCCGCCCTTTACGAGATTGCACGGCGGCTGTCGACGGAGCTGGGCCAGCCGCTCGGCGAAGGTGGGACCGGCGGGGGTTCGGACGGGAATTTCACCGCCGCCCTGGGTGTTCCTACATTAGATGGTCTCGGGCCGCAGGGTGACGGCGCGCATGCGCTGCACGAGCACGTGCTGGTGCGGGATCTGATATGGCGGGTCGTATTTGTCGCTGGGCTGCTGGTTAGGCTCAACAAGGGTAAGATAGATCCATGGCCAATGGCGTGAAAACCACACTACTGCTGGGGGCGCTGAGCGGCCTGCTGCTGCTCATCGGCGAGTACCTGGGCGGACCGAGCGGGATGATGACGGCGTTCGTGTTCGCCGCGCTGATGAACCTCGGGTCGTACTGGTTCTCGGACAAGATCGTCCTCCGGATGTATCGCGCGCAGGAAGTTCCGCCAAGTCATCCGCTCTATCAGATCACGGAGCGGTTGGTTCGGCGATCCAATCTGCCGATGCCGAAGGTCTACATAATTCCGGATCAGTCGCCGAACGCTTTTGCAACCGGACGCAACCCGAGCCATGCCGCCGTGGCCGCTACGGAGGGCATCCTGCAGGTGCTCAGCGAGTCCGAGCTGGAAGGCGTCATCGCGCACGAGCTTGCGCACGTCAAGAACCGCGACATCCTGACCAGCTCCATTGCCGCCACTCTCGCCGCCGCCATCATGATGGTCGCGCGAATGGCGATGTTTTTCGGCGGCTCCCGCGACGATCGGGACGGCGGGAGCAACCCTATCGTGCTGCTCGCAATGATGATCCTCGCGCCGCTGGCGGCGATGCTGATCCAAATTGCGATTTCGCGCTCCCGGGAATTCGCCGCCGATGCGACCGGCGCCGCCATCGTAGGCAGTCCGTACGGTCTCGCCGACGCGCTGCGCAAGATTGACGCGATCGCCAAGCGCGTCCCGCTCGACGCGAATCCCGCAACCGCGCATATGTTCATCGTCAAGCCGTTTACGGGCGGTGGACTGATGTCGCTCTTCAGCACCCATCCACCCATGGAAGCGCGTATTCGCGCGCTGCTGGAACGGTCGCGGTAACTAAATCCTCTGTATAGGGCGGCGGCCTGCCCCCAGAGGGCCGTCCGTTGCCCTCCGCCTTCCCGTTTCCCGTCTGTTTTCACCGCCTTACGCGGCCGCCGCCGTTCGCGCCAATTGGCGTGCCTCTTGCTGAATACATACGTAAGTATTGTCGTCTGTGCCGGACGCGACGGACGGGAGGCGGCCGTGGAGGATTTCGACATTCCGCAGAACAAGATGGCTGACTCAGCCGAGCGGGTCGTGGACCGGGCGCTGGACGAAGCGCGTCGTCACGAACACGCCCTGCTCACGAACGAGCATGTCTGTCTGGCCTTCGCCCAGACCGAGTGGGACATCTTCGGCCAGGTGATGCGCGATCTGAACCTGAATCCCCACGAGATCCTGCAGGCGCTCGAGGAACATCTGCGGCTGCTGCCGAGCACGCCGGGACGCGATCTCCGGATCGCCCCTTCCACCAAGCTGCTGTTCAAACTCGCCCTGCTGCACGCCAGCCGATCCGGACGGCACGCGATCGAAGCGACGGATCTGTTCTCGGCGATCTTCGAAGAGACGCAGGGCATCCCGGTCTCGATCATTCGCCGGCACGGCATCGAGCCCGAAGCGCTCGTCTCACGGCTCGCCACCCGCATGCGCGACCACGAGATGCGCGAGGAGCGGATGAAGAAACGCTTCGAGCTGCCGCCATTTCTGAAGCACTTCGCCACCAATCTGAATCAGCTCGCGCGTCAGGACAAGATTCCGCCGGTCTACGGCCGCGACCCTGAGATGGACCAGGTTCTGGAAATTCTCTGCCACCGCGAGCGTGCGAATTCCGTGCTGCTGCTCGGGGAGCCCGGCGTCGGCAAGACGGCGATTGCCGAAGGATTGGCTCGCCGCATCGAGTTCGAGCCGGACAAAGTGCCGGTCCGCCTGCGCGATTGCCAGATCGTCAATCTGCAGATGAACACGATGGTGGCCGGAACCATGCTGCGCGGGATGTTCGAGGATCGCATCCAGAACGTGATCCGCGAGATCAAGGAACGGCCGAACCTGATCCTCTTCATCGACGAAGTGCACACGATGATCGGCGCAGGCTCGGCGCTGGGCGCGCCGTCGGACGCGGCCAACGTGTTCAAGTCGGTCCTCGCCCGCGGCGAGGTGCGGATCGTCGGCGCCACCACGCTCAGCGAATACAAGGAGTTCATGCAGGAAGACGAAGCGCTGGCGCGGCGCTTCCGGACCGTGCAGGTGGCGGAACCGACGATCGACGAGACGCGAACGATTCTGTACAACGTGCGCTCCCGGCTCGAGCGCAACTACTCGGTCCGCATCAACGACGATGCGATTGAAACGGCGCTCGAGATGTCGCCACGCTACATGCGGCATCTGCAGCTGCCGGACAAGGTGATCAGCTGGCTGGACACGGCGGCCGTCCGCGCTGAGATCGGCAAGCGCTGGGAAGTGACCGGCGCCGACGTCGTGAATGTCATCTCGAAAGTAGCGCGGATCCCGGAAGACATGGTGTTCCGCGAGGTCACCGATCGCTTCCGCGGCATCGAAGACAAGCTCGCCAATCGCGTCGTCGGACAGCGAGAAGCGATCCGCGCCGTCGCCCGTCGCCTGGTGCTGAACAAGGGTCCGCTGAAGGACGGTTTCGATCGACCCGACGGCGTGCTGCTGTTTCTCGGGCCGACCGGAGTCGGCAAGACGGAACTGGCGAAGTCGGTCGCGGAGTTCCTGTTCGGCGACGACAAGAAGATGATCCGCGTCGACATGTCGGAGTACCAGGACGGCGCGGTCGCCGTCGACAAGCTGATTGGCATGCCGCGCGGCATCGTCGGATCGGAGCGCGGCGGCGTTCTCACCAATCAGCTGAAGGACAACCCGTATTCGGTCATCCTCCTCGACGAGGTCGAGAAGGCGAGTCCCTCGATGCTGAATCTGTTTCTCCAGGCATTCGACGAGGGCTGGATTACCGACGGTCGCGGCAAGCGCGTCTATCTCAGCGACGCCATCGTCATCATGACGTCGAATATCGGATCGGAGTTCTTCCGCAAGCTGACCAATCCGCTGGGCTTCCTGTCGAAGCAGGTGAGCGTGGATCAAATCAAGGGTGAGGTGCTGCGCGAAGTCGAGCGGCGCTTCTCGCCGGAGTTCCGCAATCGCATCGACGAAGTCGTCCTGTTCCAGCCGTTGACGAAAGACGAAGTGCGGACGATCACCGGGCAGCAGGTGGCGCGGATCCAGCGCTCGCTGTTGAAGAGCAACCGCACGTTACGGGTCAGTCCGGAAGCGATGGAGAAACTGGTGCAGGACGGCTACAGCCTGGCCTACGGCGCTCGTTTCCTGAAGCGCTGCATCGAGGACCGCATCAAGCTGCCGATCAGCGAGCGCTGGACCGAAGGCGAGACGTTCACCGCGGAATTGCGGGATGGCCGAATCGAGGTCGAGGTTTCTCCCGCCGCCGGGGGGATCAGCGCGCTCGCGGCGATCGCGTAGTAAAGGGGACACTCAACTTTTTCGTAAGCCGTTGAACGGAAAAAGTTGAGTGTCCCCTTTACCAGTCGAAGTTCGTCTGTTCGCAGGCCTCTTCGGCCATCTCCTCGCCCGCCTCTGGTTCCGACGGCACCGACGACTCGCGACGACGGACGTCGTGACGTTCCTGAAGCCCCTTCACCACCTGACGAACGGCCGCGACGTAGGGTTTCGGCGCGTAAGCCCCGGGATACAGCCGCCTGTACCCGTCAACGAGCTCCGGGTGCTCTTTCGTTAAGAAACCCATGAAGTGATCTTTGGTGCCTCCCTTGAGGTAGAGAAGGTTGACGCCCAAGAACGCGGCGCCATGCTCGGCCACAGCTTTGATCGTCGCCTCGAGCTTGGCCGGTTGCGTCGTGAAACCGGGGACGACCGGCGCCATCAGCACGCCGGCGTTGACGCCGGCCTCGCGCAGCGTTCGGACCGCGCGCAATCGCTGGAGCGGATGCGCGGTGCCCGGCTCGAGTGCGGTCCAGGCCTCCTCGTCGACGGTAGGCACGCTCATGCACACGCTGCAGCCGGCCTTGCGACCAAGCTCGGCAAGCAGATCCGCATCGCGCACGACCATGGGCCCCTTTGTGACGAGGGCGATGGGCGTTCGGCCGGCAATCAGCGCCTCGAGGGCACGCCGCGTCAGTTTGTAGTGACCCTCGATCGGCTGATACGGATCGGTGGCCGTGCCGACGGCGACCTGTTCGCGCGTCCACGACGGCTTGTCGAGCTCGCGTCTCAGGACTTCCGCGAGGTTGGTTTTCACGAAGATCACCGACGAGAAGTGATCGCCCGGACCGAGCTCGAACTGTGTCTGGTACCGTCGCGCGAAGCAGTAGTGGCAGCCATGGGTGCAGCCGCGATACGGGTTGAGCGTCCAGTTGAACGGCATGCCCTGCACGGGATTCAACGCCGACCGGCAGGTCACTTCCTGGTATCTGGCCGCGTCCGCGCGCAGCTGCGCCTGATCCAAGGCGGATGTGGGTCCCTCCGCCTTGATTCTCAACGCCAGCGTTTTCGTCGTCGGCGGCAGCTGCCCGAGATCGAGAAAGGCGGGCTGATCTCCCATTGTTTCGCTTTTATTTCGCCACGTGCTCCGGCTCCTTGTCAAGCGGGATCGGATCGCGGATGGTTGTGGGTTCGGCACCTCCAGCGTAAAGGCCGGGCCTACCGACTGCGTGTTTGGGGCGTAGGCCCGCCCTTCAGGGCGGGCGGGTCCGAGGTTCAGAACATGTAGGCCAAGGCGAATCCCACCTGCGCGACGAACATCATTCGATACATGTGGGCCCACGAGACGTGGTTTTCTTCCACCGCCAGATCTTCCGGTCGCCGCAGCATCAGATAACAGACGTACGCGCCGTAGCAGGTCATGACGATCGCAAGCACCTGCAACAGCACGAAGTTCCCGGTCAGGATCCCCGCGAACGCGCCTGCTGAAATCATCAGGAACGGCACGATGAAGGAGGGAGAAATCATCCACGCGGCTCGGCGCACGCCGTAGATGATCGGAAGTGTCCGGCACCCGCCGCGCGCGTCGCCTTCGATGTCGGCAAAATCCTTGGTCGTCGAAGCACCGAGAAGAAACAGGCCGAAGATGGCGCCGATGAACCACGGCTCGAGACCGAAGATCGTTTTCACGGACGACCATCCCGCGACCTTCAACAGAAGACCGCGAGGAATGGCGATGGTGACGTTCGCCCAGATTCCCAATCGCTTCGTCCGGAAAGGCGGCACCGAGTAGAGAAAAGTAATGATCGTCGCCACGACGACGATCCAGAAGCACTCACGCCGGCCACCGGGCGCAACCAGCCAGGCAAGGATGAGCGCGACGATGTACGCCACGATGGTGAAGATCCAGGCTTCGCGCCGCGAGATGCGCCCCGATGGTAGAGGCCGCTTTGGTTTGTTGATTCGATCGATCTCCAGGTCGTAGATCTGGTTGAGCGCGTTCGACGCACCGTTCAGCACCGCCGCCATCGTCACGCCGATGAGCGGGTAGAACAGCAGCGCCGAGGTGAACGGCTCGCGGGGTTGGGCACCGATGGCGGTAATAGCACCCGAGGCGAATCCAAGGGCGGGCGCCAGCAGCGTGAAGGGCCGCGATAGTTCGAGCCACACTCCCGCCCGTGCCGTGCTCATGCCACGCCGCTGATCATGAGCGCGGCAAATGCGGCCACGCCGGTGTTGATGAAGTTGAGGACGTCGTTGTTGAGTACGCCGTTGGCTTCGAGCGTCGCGCCGAGAAAGCTCTCGACGAGCGAGCCAATCGTCGCCCCGGCCACGATTGGCAACAAGGTCCTGGCGGGGACGAGCTCGAGGCCCACGGCCACGGCAGCCAGACCGAATGCACCCAGCAGTCCGGCCGCGGTTCCCTCGAGCGACATTGCACCCGAGGTCCCAGGTGGAACGCGGCGCAATGGCACCAGAAGCCACGTGCGTTTTCCCCAGGCCTTGCCGATCTCACTGGCGATCGTGTCGCTGGCGCCGGCCGTCAGCGCCGCGACGAAGGCGATCATCGCTCCATAGTTCGCGTAGGTCACAGCCGACATTACCGCGGCAGCGGCGGCGATTCCCGTGTTCGCGATGGCGTTTCCAGCGCCGCGGCGTCCTTCCCGCGCCTCGGCAATTCCCAGAACGGTTTTCCGTCGAAGCCCCATCCGGGACGTCACGGTGGCGGCGGCAAATGCCATCAAGAGCAGCGTCCAGCCGCGCCAACCCGTAAACAGGAAGATCGTCAGGCCAATGAGCGTGCCGCATATCGCACCCGAGAGCGATACGGCCCGGGCAGCAAACCCTGCACCGGCCACCGCGACGTTGGCGAGGAGGGCAGCCGGGAGCAAGGCGCCGACGGACGCGGCTCGTGCTACCACCAGGTCGTCGCTGACGAGGGACAACGGCCACAACACGAGGGCGGCCGAGGCTGGCACCGTCAGATTGTCATCGAGGCGTATGGGAAGCGTTTCAACCGCAGCAGCGGCAGCGGCTGCGAATAGTGGCGCCGCAATCGAGAACCAGGGAAACGGCGGCGGAATCACAATCGGACGACACCACCAGGCGAGAAAGGCTCCGGCCACCCCGCCGAACACGATGAAGGCCACCGTTCCAGCGACCGACTTCTCGCGATTCCACGGGATGCGCGGGCCACCTGCTCGACGGCCGATCAGGGTAGCAGCCCCATCCCCTGCGGCGAGGATGCCCCAGGCGGCGGCGACGATATCCGGCCGGGACGGAATCAACAGCAACAACAGCAGCACGGATGTGGGATAGAAGACGATACCGCCGGGGATTGGCCCGCTGAGCTCCGCCGGACGGTGCAGCCGGCCGCGCGTTAGGCGACGAAGCAGCCACATGTTGAATGCCACGGCAGTCGCGGCAAGGATGACCGCCTGATACCAGCTCAGAAACCGGAGAAGGAGCGCGAAGCCTCCCATCGCCACGTGCACGAGCTGGCGCGCGTCTTCGGAGTAAGGAAGGACAGAGTCTTTCGCCGCTCGACCGGCGCGACTCATGACCGCACGGCGTCGCGTGTCTGGGTCAGGCCGCGCCAGTAGTCCAGCAGGTTGGCCAGCGTTTGTTCGATGGGAATCTGAGGGCGCCAGCCGGTGTCAGCTTCCAGACGCGCATAGCTTCCGAGCACGACTGGCGTGTCGCTGGGGCGCAGACGGGTCGGATCCGTCTCGATCCGGATCTTCACCTGCGCGCCCGAAATGAGAATCTCCAGCAGGTCCGCGACGCGATGGGCGCGTCCGCTGCAAACGTTGTACGGCTGTTTTGCCTTGCCCCGTCCGATCAGGAGGCGATACGCCCGCACCGTATCGCGGACGTCGGTGATGTCGCGTTTTGCCTCGAGGTTGCCAACGTACAGCACCGGCTCTCGTTGACCGGCTTCGATCTGCGCGATCTGGCGCGCGAAGCTGGAAGTCACAAAGGCATCGCTCTGTCGCGGTCCGGCGTGATTGAACGTCCGCACGAGAAACACCGGACACCACGACGCGCGCGCGGCGGCCATCTCCTGCGCCAACTTGCTCACTCCGTAAGGCGTCGAGGGGGCGATGACGGCGTTCTCGTCGATCGCGTTGGCCGACGGGCGATAGACAAGAGCCGAGCCCGTAACCAGAACCGGGACGACGAGGTTGCATCGCCGGACGGCCTCGAGCAGGTTGTGGGTGCCGAGCGCGTTGATGCGTAGCGCTGCCGTCGACGCACGCGACGCCGAGTGGACGTCGGCGATTCCGGCGCAGTGGAAAATCGCAGACGGTCTGACCTCCGCCAACGTGCGCGTGACGTCGTCCAGATTCAGGAGGTCAACGCTCGACCACGCGACGCGATCGTGACGGCCGTCGGGGAGACCACGCCCGCCGGCGTGTCCCCAGGCGGCAACGTGGCTGTGCTCGTCCAGCAGCTGATCGACGAGATGGCTGCCGGCAAAGCCCGTTGCGCCCGTGACCAGCGGTGGACCAGACACGGCGCGGAATCAGGCCCGGCGCTCGCCGTACTGGCTCTGGTAATAGGAGCGGAAGGCCGGATCCTCCTGCTTGATGGGTTGCCACCAACGCTCGTTGGCCTGGTACCAGTTGACCGTCTCGGCCAGTCCCTGAAGAAACGGCACGCGAGGCTGCCATCCGAGCGCGCCTGCTTTCGAAGTATCCAGGCAGTAGCGGCGGTCGTGGCCGAGCCGATCGGTGACGGGACTGATCAAGGTCTCCGGTTTCTCCAGCAGCCGCAGGATCTCGCGGGTCAGATCGATGTTGCGGACGCTGTTGCCGCCACCGATGTTGTAAACCTCACCCGCCTGGCCACGGTCGATCAGCAAATCGAGTGCGCGGCAGTGGTCGGTCACGTGCAGCCAATCCCGTTCGTTCAACCCGTCGCCATACAGCGGCAGCGGCTGATCGCCCAGTGCGTTGGTGACGAAGAGGGGAATGATCTTTTCCGGGAACTGATACGGTCCGTAGTTGTTCGATGCCCGCGTGATGATCACCGGAACGCCGTAGGTGGCCCAGTAGCTGTAGGCCAGACGGTCCGCGCCGGCTTTGCTCGCCGCATACGGGTTGCGCGGCCGCAACTCGTCGCTCTCTTTACTCGCGCCTTCCGCAACGCTGCCGTAGACCTCGTCGGTCGAAATCTGGATGAACCGACGCATCCGCGGCGCCTGCCTGGCCGCTTCGAGCAGTACGAAGGTGCCGTAGACATCCGTTGTGATGAAGTCGCCGGCGCTGGCGATCGAACGGTCCACGTGCGTTTCGGCCGCGAAGTGGACCACGATTTCCGCATTCTGAACCAGCGGACCGGCGACTGACGGATCGGCGATGTCTCCCTTGACGAACTCATGCCGCGGGTGGTCCATCAACCCTTCGAGGTTTTCCAGCCGGCCGGCGTAGGTCAGCTTGTCGAGGTTGGTCACGCGCCAGTCGGCATGCACGGAGAGCGCATGACGAACGAAATTGGAGCCGATGAATCCCGCTCCTCCGGTAACGAGAACCTCAACCATCTTTCCGGGTCCAGTCGTACGCCAGCGTGCCGTGCGGCGCCAGCCGGTGCTCGTCAGGTTCGGAGCGGTTGTACGGCTCGTCAGGCACGTTGATGACGAGCGACGGCTCGACGCTGATGCATTTCCAACCGTGGTAGACGCGGTTCGGCACCTGGACCAGCAGCGGGCTGTGCACCCCGAGGAAGAACTCGTTGACGACGTTGCGCGTGGGTGAATCTTCACGCATGTCAACCAGCACGAGCTTGATCATTCCGGCGACGCAGGCGAAGTTGTCCGTCTGCTTTTCGTGGTAATGCCAGGCCTTCACCACTCCGGGATGCGTTGCCGAGGCGTAGACCTGTCCGAACCGCGAAAACAGCTCGCGGTCGTCCGCGCGCAGGATCTCCATGAGCCAGCCGCGCTCGTCGGCGACGACGTTGAGCGTCTTCACCTGCACGCCGCGAATCCTGGCCGGGCTGGTCGTCACCATCGAATGCCTACCTCGGAATTGTCGCCCAGCATGAACCGGTAGGCTGACGGCTTGACCGGCAGGCGGTAGATCTTGACGTTTTTGCCAATAAGGCTGTCCTCGATGCGCGCGGACAGGTTGTTGATGCTGCTGCCCTCCAGCACGATGCTATGCTCGATTTCGGATTCGCGCACCTCGGCGTCGTTCATGATCGAGGTGAACGGCCCGACGTAGGCGCGGACGATGCGTGCCCTCGCGCCGATGATCACCGGACCGCGGACGACGGAATCCTCGATCACCGCACCTTCCTCCACCACGACCTTGCCCTCGACGCGCGAAGCGGCATCCACCGAGCCTTCGATGCGGCGGTCGAGCGTGTCGAGGATCAGCCGGTTCGCCTCGAGCATGTCCTCCAGCTTACCGGTGTCCTTCCACCAGCCGTCGACGATGTGCGGCCGCACTTCCAGGCCGCGATCGATCAACGTCTGGATGGCGTCGGTGATTTCGAGCTCGTTGCGGAAGCTGGGCTTGATGGATTTGACGGCGTCGAAAACCGCGGGCGAGAACATGTAGACCCCGACGAGCGCCAGGTCGCTGAGCGGCTCCTGCGGCTTCTCCACGAGACGGATGACGCGGCCTTCGGCCAGCTCGGCAACCCCGAACATCTGAGGATCCGGCACGCGGGCGAGCAGAATCTGCGCCGCCGGCCGTTCGCGCGTGAATTCGTCGACGAAACGGTTGATCCCTTTGTTCAACAGGTTGTCGCCGAGATACATGACGAACGGCTGGTTGTCGATGAACCGCTCGCTGATGAGGACGGCATGCGCCAGACCGCGCGGCGCGTCCTGCTCGATATAGGTGATGCGAACGCCCCACGCCGATCCGTCGCCGACGGCGGCGCGAATCTCCGACTGGGTGTCGCCGACGACCATCCCGATGTCGCGGATGCCGGCAGCGGCGAGCGACTCGATTCCGTAAAAGAGGACCGGCTTGTTGGCGACCGGCACGAGCTGCTTGGCGCTCGTGTAGGTCAGAGGTCTCAGGCGCGTCCCGCGACCGCCGCTCAGTATCAGCCCTTTCATCTAGCAGGCCGGCAGGAACGCACCCTGGTGACTTCCAACGTCCAACCTCCAACTCCCCAAGTATTCAGAATCGCAGGTCCTCTATCACTGCTGCCCGCCGAATGCCCCGAACAGATTGGAGAACGTGCCAATGCCTGCGAGCGTGAACGACAGATTGAAGCGGCGGTCCTGCGGCACGCCGAAGTTGAACGCCGCTCCCTGGAAGTTGAACGTCTGGTACTCGAAGCCGATGCCGCAGCACTGCGCATTGTAATACGCGCTGTAGCGCTGCTGGAGGAAGTTGTCGCGCAGCAGATCGTAGTTGAACGTGTATTGGACTCCGATCCGGTTGTTGGTCCTACGAAGATTGACGGAGGCATTCAGGTAGTGGTCGGCCCGGTCCGGATCGTCGAAACCGGGCAGGTCCTCGATGAATCGCCGTCTGCTCCAACCAGCCGACGATGAGATCCAGCTCCTGTTGAACGTTCCTGAGGCCGCGAGTGTCCTCAATGCCTTGACCTTGGAGTCAAGCTCAGTGCGGAATTCGCCTGACAGCCCATCGGTGGGCGTCGCGCGAACCTGGATGGTCACGGGTGAATAGTTCGTCTCCACTCCTGAGCTGAAGCTGCTTTGGTAGCGCGGATCGTACTGCGCAGCATTCTTGTCGCTGTAAGCGGACTGATGGATGGTCGCGCTGATAATCTCGCGCGAGTGATCCTTCTTGGCGTAGAGCCGGTTGCTGAGGCCGTACGTGAATCGCGTAACGCCGCCGGTCTGGTAGTCCGTGCCATCGATCTTGACGATTTGGTTGAAGTTGTCGATCGTGGTGACCCGCTGGATCGTGAAAGACGGCTCGATGACGTGTTTGAACTTCTCGGCGAAGCCGCTCCCCGGCGTGTTGAAGACGCGCTGGAAGACGGGACCGGTGATCCGGGTCTGCAGGTCGAAGTATTTTCGGCCGATCGGATCAGCCACCTGCGCAGAGTCCTCGATGCTCTCGGTCCAGTAGGTGCCACGCCACGCGAGTGAGGAGTTGGCCGTCAGGAACGACCACTTCGTAAACGGAATCCGGAGGACGGGAGCGAGATCGAGTCTGGTCAGGCTGTGATCCGTTTTCGCCCCGGTTTCCGGCGTGACGCTGCTGAGGATCGATGCGTATTCGCCGTTCACGCCGAAGTACAGCGGTGATTTGCCAATGCGCCGCTCTCCGCGGCTGATGAGCACGCGCGGCAAGCCGCCGGTCGTCTGGTAGCTCTCATCGGGATAGAAGATGTCGCTGCGATCGGCGGTCGCCGATAGAACGTAGCTGCCCCAGTTGCCGGTCACGTTGCCGCCGAACCTCCGCGTCCGGTTGGTCGCCCGGTAAACATCCTGCTGCAGCCGCTGTTCCGTTCTGATGCTCGAGAAGTAATCGACGTGGGCCCGCCCGCGCAGCCGCATGGGAAGCATCTGCACCAGGCCTCCCCTGACCGAGTAGCTGCGGGTTCCCGGAATCTGCTGCTCAGTGCCGTTCTCGGTGGAGGTGGTCGCCTTTTCGTCGATGAATTGCACCGTTGAATTTCCCTGCGAGCCGGGTGCGAGCACGTATCGATACTCGCCACCCACGCCCTGACCCGTCTTCGAGAACCAGTCGTGGAAGATCGTGGCGTCGTGACTGCGGCTGATCGCCCAGAAGAACGCGTTGCTGATCGTTTGTCCCTTGATTGTCGACGCGCCGTAGGTCGGGATCAGGAACCCCGTGGCTCTATCGTCCTCCTGGATCGGGTAGTAGAAGAGCGGCAGATACATCACCGGCACGCTCTTGACCCGGAAGATGGAATTGCGCAGCAGCGCGTAGTCGTCGAGGTTGATGGTGATGGAGCTCGAGCCGATGTCCCAGCGCGGCGTCGGCTGCACGCAGGTCGTGAAGTTGCCGCGGACCAGGCGATATTTTTTCGGTCCGAGCTTGTGGATCTCCTCTCCCCAGAAGTACGCGTCCGGCGGCTGCGTGCCGAACATGCTCTGGTCCGACCGCCCGGCCATCGACGCAGTACCTGAAGCGTTGTAGAACACACCGGTCTTGGTCTTGAAGTTGAATTCCATCCGGTCGGCGGAGATGCGGGTACCGCCGGATTCGAACATGACGTTCCCTTGCGCCACGGCCAGGTTCTTGTCGTTGAAGGTCTCGATGAAATCGGCCATGAACTGCATGTCCTTGCAGTCGATTTGCACCGGAATATCGCGCGAACCGTAGAAGAGCGTGTGGCCTTCGCCGCGCCGCTCGGAGCGCAGGCCCTTGGCTACGCTGCAATTCGAGAAATCCTGCGCAGAGGCGATAGACGCCCAGAAATAGAGGAGGAGCGAAGCGGAACAGGCAAGTACGCGGACCGACCGGAGCATGGCTAAGGCGAACAGAGACTTGGAATTACGGCCTTCGAAGAGTATCACGCAGCGGTCCTATCAAGAAGATCGATCCGGCCACGACGACGCGGTCGGCGAGCGCGCAGGCCTGCTGCAATGCCTCCGTTGGAGAGTCGACGGCTTCCACACGGATCGTGGGAGCCACCTGGGCCACCGCCGCCGCCAGCTCCTCGGCGCGGGCCGCACGCGGCGAATTCGCCGTCGTGCAGACGATCGTGTCAAACACTGGAGCGAGCTCGCGCAACATAGCCGTCACGTCCTTGTCCCGCATCACGCCGAACAAGAGGACACTGTCGGTCCAGCCATTGTCGCGCAGAAAGTCCGCGAGCGCGCGTGCCCCAGCGGCATTGTGCGCGGCATCCAGCAGCACCCGGACATGTCCGGCCCGCAGCTCTTCGAGCCGTCCCGGCCATTCGACATCGGTGACGGCGGCGCGCACGGCCGCGTCAGGAACGCGCCACCCGAGTGCGTCGAGCTCGCGAAGAAGGGCCACGGCCACGCCCGCGTTGTGACGCTGATGTGTTCCTCGGAGCGACAGAGTTTGTCCCTGGAGCGCTGTCGATCGCAGATCCCGATGGGACGCCGCGATGAACCTGGCGCCGACCTGGGTGCAGACCTCACGGATGACGGTTTCTGCTACGTCTGGAAGTGGACCGCAGACAACCGGTATCCCCGCTTTGATGACTCCTGCCTTTTCCCGGGCGATCGCCTCGAGCGTCGTGCCGAGCTGCTCCTGGTGATCGAGGTCGATCGACGTGATGGCCGCTGCGATCGGAGTCACGACGTTCGTCGAGTCGAGGCGCCCGCCGAGTCCCACTTCGAGAACCGCGATGTCCACCCGAGCGTCGCGGAACAGCACGAACGCCACGGCCGTTGCGAACTCGAAGAAGGTTGGAGGGGCGTCAAGCGTTCCCGCTGCCAACAGGCCGCGAACGGCGCTCTCCACCAGACCAGCCGCATCCCGCAGCTCCCGCGTCGTCACTTCCCGTCCATCGATGACGAACCGTTCCTCGAGGCGGGTCAAGTGTGGTGAGGTGTAGCGGGCGCTGCGATGTCCGGCGGCCCGCAGCCCGCGCTCCACCATTGCCGTGACGGATCCTTTGCCGTTGGTTCCGGCAACAATCACGCTGTTGAACGCGCGCTGAGGTTGATCGAGAGCGGCGCAGAGGGTCGTGATGTTTCCGAGGCCGAACTTCATCCCCAGCCGTTCGAGGCTGAAGAGGTAGTCGAGGGGATCGTGCG
Source organism: uncultured Acidobacteriota bacterium (assembly GCA_963804245.1). Classification (GTDB taxonomy): domain Bacteria; phylum Acidobacteriota; class Vicinamibacteria; order Vicinamibacterales; family 2-12-FULL-66-21; genus CAWDPQ01. Next base: position 105,051 of record CAWDPQ010000020.1, on the reverse strand, counting down.
AGGTCAACAGCGAACTCTCACCGTAGTTGGTTAGCCGCGCGGATCAATTGACGACAGCCACCGGGCGAAAAGTCACAGCAGCTAAGGAGATCAAGTGATGACAGATGCTACCCACGCCCGCCCCAAGTGTCTTGGAGCCGCAACTGGAATCTTCGAGGGTTACACCCCGAATGGCGCGGAGACGGCGGCCACCGCGGCATGCGAGGCGCGTACGGAGACGCCGAACTTCAGCACGCGCGTCACGACGTCCTTCAGCTCACGGCGATCGACGATCATGTCGAGCATGCCATGCTCGAGGAGGAACTCGCTTCGCTGGAATCCTTCCGGCAGCGTCTGGCGGATGGTCTGTTCGATCACTCGCGGACCGGCAAACCCGATGAGGGCCTTCGGTTCCGCGATGTTCACGTCCCCGAGCATCGCGAAGCTCGCGGTGACTCCGCCGGTCGTCGGGTCTGTGAGGATGGAGACGTAAGGCAGCTTCGCCCGGTCGAGGCGCGCCAGGGCGCCGCTGATCTTTGCCATCTGCATCAGCGACAGCGCGCCTTCCATCATGCGCGCGCCGCCCGAGCACGAGACGATGACGACGGGCACTCGCGACTCGATCGCACGCTCGATCGCGCGGGTGATCTTTTCACCGACGACGACGCCCATGCTGCCGCCGATGAATCCATATTCCATGGCGGCGACGACCGTATCCATGCCGCCGACGCGACCGCGGGCCGTGACGACGGCATCTTTCATCCCCGTAGCCGCGATGCTGGCCTCGAGTCGTTTGCGGTACGGCTTGGTGTCCGTGAACTGCAACGGATCGACCGACGTCAGGCCCGAGTCGAATTCCTCCCAGTCATCATCGAACAGCGACCGCAGCCGTTCGGCCGACGAGATGCGGAAGTGGTGCCCGCACTTCGTGCAGACGCTCAGACTCGACGCGAGATCCTTGTTGTAGATGATCTGGCTGCAGGACGGACACTTCACCCACAGCCCTTCGGGCACGCGGCTCTCTTTGTTCGCCGCCTCGATTGGCTTGCGGACCTTCTTGAACCACGCCATTCGGGGCAGATTACAGGATCCGCGGGCAAGTCCCAAGGGAGGGCCCGCGAATGCTCAAATCTGCACCTTTCATCCGGAAACCCGTATCGGAACCTAGGTCCGCGGCACGTAGTAACGCGTGCCCCGACCCATCGACCGGATCTGACGCTCCAGATCGGTGAGCGCCTCATCTCCCCACGTCAGATCCAGTTGCGAGGTCTCGATCACCAGGAGCGGCGTGGCGGTGTAGTGAAAGAAGAAATGGTTGTAGGCCTCGTTCAGCTCGCGCACGTAGTCGTCGTCGAGCACCGGCAGCTCCGGTCTGGCCCTGGCGCGGTCGCGCAGGCGGCGCCGGAGGACGTCGGTCGGCGACTGCAGATAGATCACCAGATCCGGCGACGGCATGTCCGGCGCCAGCAGCTCGTACAGCCGCTCGTAGATATACAACTCGTTGTCGTCGAGGTTCAGATACGCGTAGATCTTGTCGCGGGCGAACAGGTAGTCGCAGACGGTCGTCTGGCTGAAGAGATCCGTCTGACGCAGCGAGGTCAACTGTCGGTGACGTGCGAGGGTAAAAAACAGTTGGGCCTGGAAGCCGGCGCCGGCTCGGCCCGCATGAAAATCGGCAATGAACGGATTGTCGGTCTCGTCGAGGACGACGCTGGCGTCTAGGCGTGCGCCGAGGCGATCCGCGAGCACAGACTTGCCGACGCCCGCCGGTCCTTCAATCGTGATGTACCGGAACTGCAAGGTTCGGAGTGATGGGCTGCCCGAGCTTCGGCCTTGGCGCTAGCCTTCGGCAGATCGGGGATGACGTCGCAGTATAGCGCAGCAGCTTGCGATAGCATTGGCCCGTGCGAATCGAGCGGATCGAGCTGCGCCTGCTTCGCCTTCCGCTCGTTCGCTTCTTCGAAACGAGTTTCGGTCGCATCTATGACCGTGCGTTCATCCTCGTTACCGTCGAGCAGCAAGGGTGCACCGGCCTCGCCGAGTGCGTCGCCGATGAAAATCCCCATTACAGCCCGGAAACGACGCGCACGGCGTGGCACATCATCCTGGACTTCATCGCTCCGCTCGTGCTCGGCCGCGAGTTCGCCCATCCCCGCGACGTCTTCGGCGCGTTGCGCGCCATCCGCGGGCACAACATGGCGAAGGCAGCTGTGGAGATGGCGGCGTGGGATCTTTTCGCCAAGCAACAGGGAGATCCCCTCTGGCGCGTGCTCGGCGGAACCAGGACGGCGATCGAGTCAGGGGTTTCGATAGGGATCCAGGATTCGTTCGAGCAGCTCGTCGAGCGGGTCCACGTCGAGCGGGCGGCCGGTTACAAGCGAATCAAGCTCAAGATCAAGCCTGGATGGGACGTCGAGGCGGTTGAGCTGATCCGTACGCGTTTTGGTGATCTGCCCCTCATGGTCGACGCCAATGGCGCTTATCGGCTGTCCGACGCAGAACATCTGCAGGCACTCGACCGATACGATCTCATGATGATCGAACAGCCGCTCGACTACGACGATATTCACGACCACGCGCGGCTGCAGGCCCGCCTGCGGACGCCCGTCTGTCTGGATGAGTCGTTGCACACGGTCCGCAGCGCTGCGGAAGCCATCGAGCTCGGGGCCTGCCGGGTGATCAACATCAAGCCAGGCCGGGTCGGGGGCCACGCACAGTCCATCGAAATCCACGATCTGGCCGCCCGCAACGCCATTCCCGTCTGGCACGGGGGGATGCTGGAGAGCGGCATCGGCCGTGCCCACAATATCCACCTCTCGACCCTGCCGAATTTCACCCTGCCGGGAGATGTGGCCGCCAGCCGGCGCTACTATGCCCCCGACGTGATCGATCCGGAAATCGAGGTGGCCGACGACGGAACGATTCCCGTGCCGAGCGGGCCCGGGATTGGCGTGCACGTGGTGCCAGACAGGCTCGAGAGGGCGACCGTGGATGTGGTGGAGAGACGCGTCTAACCGATAACTACCAAGGATGCGATCAGCGAACGGGCTTCTTCCTCTCTCGGTTGTTCCTCTTACTTGCATTCTCCTCTCGGGCTGCGCCAGTGCTCCGGCTCTAAAGCCACCACCAACGGTAAGCATCGAGCAGAAGCTGACCTGGATTTTCCGTCTCGAAGATCAGCGCATTCTGAGCTTCGAGCTTCCCGCGCCGCCGGTGCTCGTGCCGCCGAAAAAGCGGGCGGCTCCTCCGCCGCCGCCGTCCGCGGTGCCCGACCTCACGAAGCTCGTCACCGACACCGACGCGCGGATCCGCCGTCGCGCGGCACTGGCGATCGGGCGTGTGGGACTGAAGGAAGGGATTGCCGCCCTCACGCCCGCTCTCGCCGACAGCGATCCGGAGGTGCGGCAGACCGCCGCCTTCGCTCTTGGTCTCATCGGCGATGCCTCTGCAGCGGCGGCGCTCGTTCCATTGCTCACCGACGCCGTTCCGCTGGTACGGGGTCGCGCGGCTGAGGCGTTGGGCCTGATGGATGCCAAGGATTCAGCGGCCGCCGTCGGCCGCATGGCTGGGGAATACGCGGCCAGTCCCGCGCTGGCGGCCATGGCCCCCGATGACGAGCGATGGCCGGCCGCGCCGGAACTGGAAGCCTTCAAGCTGGGCATCTTCGCTCTCGTCCGGCTCCGCGCGTACGACGCGCTCGCCGCGGCGGTGCTCGACCCAAGCGGCCGTCCGGTGAGCACCTGGTGGCCAATCGCCTATGCGCTGCAGCGAATCGAGGATCCCCGCGCCGCACCGGCCCTGCGTCAGCTGGTCGCCGTGAAGGGACGGTATACGCCGGCGTTCGCCGTGCGGGGGCTGGCCACCGCCAAGGATTCGCAATCCGGTCCGCTCGTGCTTCCGCTCCTCGACCCCGAGAAGATGCCGCGGGAAGTCGTGGTCGCCGCCATTCGCGCGGCTGCACCGCTCGGCTTGACGGCAGCGGCGGAACGGCTGGCGGCGATTGCCTCCGAATCGCGCATCGATTCCAATGTCCGTCTGGAGGCGCTGATTGCGCTTGGCGAGCTCAAAGCCGTCGATCATCTCCCGCTCGTCCAGGACTTGATTACGGACGACTGGCCGGCCATGCGCGCCGCCGCGATTCGTGCCGCCGTCGCGATCGATGCCGAGAGCTTCGCGCTCATCCTGTCGGGTCTGGATCAGGACCGTCACTGGACCGTACGAGCGGCCCTGGCGGATGTGCTGGGCACGCTTCCCGCCAATGTGGCCGTCGATCGCCTGCGTCCCATGCTGCAGGACGAAGACAAGCGCGTCGTTCCGGCGGCGCTTCGTGCGCTGGTGCGACTACGCGTTCCCGACGTTGAGACCATCCTGCTCTCTCACCTGAAAGATGCCGACGTCGTGATTCGAGAGACAGCCGCGCGACTGGTGGGAGAAATGAAGCCGGCGGCGGGAGTCGCCGCGCTGCGGGAGGCATATACGAGCGGCGTCGCCGACTCCGCGTTCGGCGCTCGCGCGGCCGCGGTAGAGGCGCTGGCCGGTTACGGAGCACCCGAAGCCACCGAGGTGGTACGCACCGCACTCACCGACAAGGAGTGGCCGGTGCGCGTCCGAGCGGCCGAGCTCCTGACCAAGCTCCAGCCGGGGACCGATCACCGTATGGCCATCCGCCCGGCTCCAGGCACTCCCTCGGCGTCTTACGAGGAGCGGAGTCTGTCGGCTCCCGACGTTTCCCCGCATGCCTTCATCGAGACGGCGCGGGGCACGATCGAGTTCGAGCTGTCAGTGATCGACGCACCGCAGACGGCGCGCAATTTCATCGCGCTGGCGCGCAAGGGGTTCTTCAACGGTCTGCAGGTGCACCGGGTCGTTCCCAACTTCGTCGTGCAGGATGGCGATCCGCGGGGGGATGGCGAGGGTGGACCAGGCTATACCATTCGCGACGAGCTCAACGAGCGTCCCTATCTGCGGGGAACGGTCGGGATGGCGCTGAGCCGTCATGACGACGGCGGGAGCCAGTTCTTCATCCTCCACTCGCCGCAGCCGCACCTCGACGCGCGCTACACGGCATTCGGCCACGTCGTCAACGGCCTCGACGTCGTCGATCGCATTCAGGTGGGGGATGTGATCCATCGCGTGCGAGTGTGGGACGGGAGTACGTGGCACTGACTGCCCGCGATTCGCCGGTCGCACGTCGATCGTCGAACGACGAACAGCCAAGACGAGGTGAGAATCGAGATGCCGCGAACGATCACTCGACGATCGAACCGCAAACTGCGACGCGCGAACTTCGAACGGCGATCTGCGAACGCGAACGATGCGATCACGCGCAGACCACCGCGCGTTTTTTTGACATTTCGTGCACTTTGTGCTTGACACTCCATTTTTCTCATCCATAATCTACATCTTGTATGAGGGTGGACCGCTCAGCCCACCTGTTGTAACCTCGGGAACCGGTAAACACTGCTGAGCAGCCACATTCCAAGGAGGAATAATGGCGAAAAAGACTGCGAAGGGCGGCAAGAAAAAGGGCGGGAAGAAGCGCTAACGCGCCGTCCTAACCGGTCCGGGGGTGTCGAGAGTTGACACCCCCTAGTTTTTTTGATTGCGAGTTTTTCGGATGCGGACCTCCCGGAGAGATCGGCGGGAGTTGATCCAGCGAAGCGACGGGCGCCGACAACACAGGCTGACGTGCCAGGAGGCAGCAGCGCTGCACTGCGGTGACAGCCCGCGCAGATCCCACGAGCGAAGGGAGGGATAAAGCGCAATGGCAAAGAAGACGGCCAAGGGCGGGAAGAAGAAGGGCGGCAAGAAGCGGTAAGCTGCCTCACCCGCCAAAAAAGGGGGCGTCGGTCGCCCCCTTTTTTGCTGTACGGGCGATCTACTTCGAGACTCTGTCGAGCGCGCGGCGCGCGGCCGAGTGCGTATCCGCAGCGGCGCCGAAGAGCGTTGCGGCAACGCGATAACCTGCAATCGCATCATCGCGCCGTCCGGCGCGTTCGTGGAGCCGGGCGGCTTCGAGGTGGGCGTTCGCGAGAATAGGGGCGGGACAGCCGCGCGAATTGCTGAGCGCGGCCTCGAACTGCGCAAGGGCGCCATCATCGTTGTTGCGCGCCTGCAGGACGCGGCCGTAGCGATAGCGGGCGACCGGATCGTGTGGATCGAGCAGCACGGCACGGTGCAACGCCGCGTTCGCCGCCGGCAGATCGTTCTGTTCGAGCCGCCGCCACCCTGAGAGCGATAGCCGGTATGCCTCGGCCTTTCTCGGATCGCTTCCGTGGCGGAGCCGCTCGGCGGCCTGTCCGCGTACGTCGAGCGGATCGTCGGGTGGCGCGGCAGCGGCTGCTGCGCGGTAGGCAGTGGTGGCGGCGCCCCTGGCACCGAGGCGATCGTGGGCCTCACCGAGCCGCAGCTGCGCCAGCGCGAGCGACGAGAATGGCGCGTGCGGCTTCAGCGAGACGATGGCCTGCAGCTGCTCGATGGCGTGATCGGTCTGGTGAACCGCTTCGAGCATGCGGGCGATCCCGAGGCGTGCCTGCACCTCGGCGACCCCAGCGACATTGACACGCTGCTCGCGGGCGGCTGCGAGCAGGCCGCGCCAGGTATCGAGGCTGGCGATGACGTCGTGCTGGTAGATCTCTTGAACATGGGCAATCTGCGCCGGAAACAGTGGATTTCCCGGGTAGCGCTCCTGCAGCCCGCGCAGCAGCTCCAGAGCCCGGTCCGGCTGGTGTTCGTACCATAAATAAATGATGTGCAGCTGATAGTCGGCCTCGCCTTGCAGCAGACGTCCCTGCGACCGGGCACGCAGCATTTCGCGCAAACCCTCGTGGCGGTCTCCGCCGGGTAACAAAAACAGGAATCTCAGAATCTTGGCTGCGGTGGGCGCAACGTCCGCGTAGTACCTGTACATGCCCAGCCCGAAGTAGGCATCGTCCAAGGTTGGATCGAGCTCGAGTGCCTGTTCGAGGGCCTGCTTGATCCGTTTGCCGTCACGGGCGGCCGCCATTTTTTCGTCGCGCAGCACGCGCCACTGAACGCGGGCGGCGTAGGCGGCCCCGAGATAGAACCAGGCCTCCGCCTCGAGTGGTGTGCGATCGGTCCAGGCTTCGGCCGTGCGGATGGCGCGGTCGACGGCGGCACTGAATTCGGCATCGAGCGCACGGCCTTCGGGATCGAGCTGGATTCGCCACCAGAGCGCGGTTGCCTCGAGCACAGCGCAGGCTTCCGGCGGTGCGCTGCCGGCGCAGGCGCGGCGCAGCTCGGCGTCCACCTGATCGAAGCGCGCTTCGAGGATGAAGTCATAAGCGCGGATGAGAGCGTTCTCACCGCGCAGCTCCCGGTGGATTGGTTGGTCTGGTCCGTCGCCTGCTGCGAGGTGCGCGGCGGCGAGGAGGATGCTGATGACCACCGCCGTCCCTCGACGGAGCCCGCATCGACGCCGGGCTCGTCGAACCACAGTGGTCGCAACGCTCATGTCAAGCTTGTGCGGAGCTGCTGCTTTTCGGCGTGACGCTCAAGCGCGAGCGCGATCAGGCGATCGAGCAGTACCGGATATTCGACGCCGGTGGCGGCCCACATTTTCGAGTACATGCTGATCGTCGTGAAGCCGGGGATCGTGTTCACCTCGTTGACGTAGATCTGCTCGGTCGGCCTGGACAGCAGGAAGTCCACGCGGGCCATGCCCGCCCCATCGATCGCCTTGAACGCCGCCACGGAGAGCCGCCGCACTTCCTCGGCGACCTGTTCCGGCAAGTCCGCGGGGATGACGGTCCTCGACGAGTCATCGATGTACTTCGCCTCGTAGTCGTAGAACTCGCGCGACGGAATGACTTCGCCCGGCACCGATGCCTCGGGCTCGTCGTTGCCCAATACGGCACACTCGATCTCGCGGGCGGCCGGCACCGCAGCTTCCACGATGATCTTTCGGTCGAAGGCGCCGGCGACATCCATGGCGTCGGCCAGACCTGTTGGCTCTTTTGCCTTCGAGATTCCAACGCTCGAACCGAGGTTTGCCGGCTTGACGAACATCGGGAAGCCCAGGGCCGCTTCGAGGTCGCTCACCATCGACGTGCGGCGCTTGTCCCACTCGTGGCGCAGAACCACGCGATACGGATAGACCGGCAGCCCGGCCGCCGCGAAGACGATTTTCATCATCGCCTTGTCCATGCCGACCGCGGATGCGAGCACCCCGGCGCCGACATAGGGCACGTTGGCGAGCTCGAGCAGACCCTGTATCGTTCCATCCTCCCCGTAAGGACCGTGCAGCACGGGAAAAATCACATCGAGATTGAGTCCGGTCACGATGGCGCGGCCGAGGTCGTCGCCGTGCGCCGCCGCGCGATCGATCGAGAGGATGGTCTCCTCGCTCGGCCGTGCCATGAAGTGCACTTCGCGCCCGCTTCGCAGCGGCCGCGCGGCGTCGAGTCGCGCCTGTTCGATGACTTCGGCAGCCGAGGTGGCCGTGGGCGCGCGATCGGCGAGGGCCCAGCGTCCATCCTTCTCGATACGTATCGGCACGGCCTCGTATCGCTTCTTGTCCAAATTGCCGAAGACGGCAGCGGCCGATGCCAGGGACACTTCGTGTTCGCCGGATCGTCCACCGTAGAGCACGCCAACCCGAAGTCGTTTCACGAGGACAGGATAACAGCGTTGAGCGGCTTCGAGCGTTGGCCAGAACGCGCATTCTTGAGAAAACGCCGGGTTATCCTGAACCCGTGTCCTCTTTTGGATTTCGCCTCACTCACACCGAGGGCCAGGCGCGCCGCGGCGAGATGCAGACCCCGCACGGCAGCGTCGAGACGCCGGCGTTCATGCCGGTCGGCACCCGCGGCGCTGTGAAGGCGATCACCGCGCAGCAGCTGCAGGATCTCGGCGCCGAGATCATTCTGGGGAACACCTATCATCTTTATCTGAAGCCGGGGGACTCGCTCATCGCGCGCTGCGGCGGCCTGCATCGCTTCATGGGTTGGGACCGGCCGATTCTCACCGACAGCGGCGGCTATCAGATCTTCAGTCTCGCCGCGATGCGGCGGATCCGTGAAGACGGCGCGGAGTTCCGCTCGCACCTCGACGGATCCCTGCACCATCTCACGCCGGAACGGGCCACCGACATCCAGGCGCAGCTCGGAAGCGACGTCGCCATGGTGCTCGATCAGTGCATCGCCACGCCGGCCGGCGCTGCCGAGGCGCGAGACGCCATGGAGCGCTCGGTGCGCTGGGCGCGCCGCGCGCGTGCGCGATTCGTCCAGTTGCGTGAGTCGCCCGAGGCGGTGATCGTCAGCAACCCCGGACAGGCGCAGTTCGGCATCGTGCAGGGAGCCACGCATCTCGACCTGCGCACGGAGAGCGTCCAGGCCACCGTCGCGATTGGCTTCGAGGCTTACGCGATCGGCGGCCTGAGCGTTGGCGAACCGCCGGAGGTGATGTACGACGTGATCGCGCACACCGCGCCACAGCTGCCCGCGGATCGCCCACGGTATCTGATGGGCACTGGCATGCCGGACGATCTGATCGAAAGCGTCGCGCGCGGCGTCGATCTCTTCGACTGCGTCCTGCCGACGCGCAACGCGCGTAACGGCCAGCTCTTCACCCGCCAGGGACCGTTGTCCATCAAGAACGCGCGTTTCGCCGAGGACATGTCACCGCCCGACCCGGAGTGCGGTTGCTACACGTGCCGTCACTATTCCCGCGCGTATCTGCGGCACCTTTTCATGGCCGGCGAAATGACCGGATCCACGCTGAATACGGTGCATAACCTCTACTTTTACCTTGACACGATGAGGCGGATTAGGGAGGCTATATTGTTCGGCACGTTTGAAAAGCTCCGCCAGGAGTTCCATCAAACCTACTCCCGCCGACCTCATCACTGAGCAAATGCCGAAGTTGGTCGAGACCGTCGTGTTCGCGATGGCGAGTCCGGGACAGCAGGGGCTGATCCAGTTCGTGCCGTTCGCGATGATCCTCGCGATCTTCTACTTTCTGATCCTGATGCCGATGAAGAAGCGGCAGCGCAAGATTCAGGATTTTCAGAGTGGTCTGAAAGTGGGCGACAACGTCGTTACGACCGGCGGCATCTACGGTCAGATCACCCGCCTCAACGAGAAATCCGTGCAACTGCAGATTGCCGACAAGGTGCGCATCGAAATCGCGCGTGCCGCTGTCGGCGGCTATCAGGGCCAGGACCCGGTCGTTCCCGAGTCCGGCAGCGTATGAAGTGAATCAACCATGAAGAACCTGCGCTGGAAAATTATTACCGTGCTCGGCGTGTTCGTCGTCTTCTCTCTGCTCGGGGTCTATCCGATTCTCGCCAAGCGCTACGCGCTGCCGGTGCCCGCGTGGCTGGCCGCCAAGCAACTGAAGCTCGGCCTCGATTTGAAGGGCGGCGTGCATCTCGTGTTGCGCGTCCACACCGACGACGCGCTTCGGATCTCGACGACGACAACGGTCGAACAGCTGCGCGAGAACCTGCGCACCAACGGCGTGAACGCGACGTCGTTGACGGTGGCCTCGCCGACCAGCTTCCGCGTGGAGGGTGTGCCGCAGGACCGCGACGCGGAGTTCCGGCGCGCGGCCGACGAGCTGGTGTCGGCCAATTACGATCGCAGCAGCGGCGCCGGCAACACCTACACCTTCACGATGAAGCCGAACATCGAGCGCGACATGCGCGAGCAGACGGTCGTGCAGGCGCAGGACACGATCGATCGCCGGGTCAACGAGCTGGGCGTTGCCGAACCCAACATCTCGCGCTACGGGCAGTCCGGCGATCAGCTGCTGGTGCAGCTGCCCGGGGTCACCGATGTCAACCGCGCCAAGGAAATCATTCGCTCGACCGCGCTGCTGGAGTTGAAGCTGGTCGAAGCCGGACCGTCGTCGAGTCGCGAGGCGCTGTTGCAGGCGCACGGCGGCAAGGTGCCGGACGACATGGAGATCGTCAACGGTCCGTCGACCGAGGGTGGTGGCACGTCGTATTATCTCGTCCGCAAGGTGGCGGCAGTCACCGGGCAGGATCTTCGGAACGCGCGGCCATCCCTCGACGAGAACAACCGTCCGGCGGTCGCCTTCTCGCTCACGAACGAGGGGGCGCGGAAGTTCGGCAAGGTGACGGGAGAGAACGTCGGCCGCTACCTCGCCATCATCCTCGACAGTCGAGTGCAGTCGTCGCCGCGCATCGAATCGCGGATCAACGATGAGGGACGCATCTCCGGCAGCTTCACCAGCGATGAGGTGACCGACCTGTCCCTCAAGCTGCGTTCGGGCGCGCTCCCGGCGGCGATGAGTTATCTCGAGGAGCGGGTCATCGGTCCAACGTTGGGCGCCGACTCGATCAAAGCTGGCGTCGTGGCGTCACTGGCTGGCCTGGTGCTCGTCGTCCTGTTCATGCTTGCGTATTACAAACTCTCGGGCATCAACGCGATCGTCGCGATGGTCTGCAACCTCATCATCCTGCTCGGCCTGATGGCCTACGCCGGAGCCACGATGACGCTCCCTGGCATCGCCGGCTTCATTCTCACGATGGGCATGGGCGTCGACTCCAACGTCCTGATCTTCGAGCGGATCAAAGAGGAGCTAGCCGCCGGCCGCGGCGTCCGCGCGTCGATCGACGCGGCGTTCTCCCGCGTGTTCCTCACGCTGCTCGACACGCACGTTACATCGCTGATTGCCGCCGCGTTCTTGTTCCAGTTCGGCACTGGTCCCATCCGCGGCTTTGCCACGACCTTGACAATCGGCCTGCTCGCCAACCTGTTCACGTCGATCTTCGTGTCGAAGACGCTCTTCGAAATGGCGCTGCAGCGCCAGCCGGCAACGGCGCGGACTCTCAGCATCTAGCCTAAACATCATGCAGATTTTCAAGAATCCGAACTACGACTTCGTCCGTTGGCGCTGGCACGCGATGGCGCTGTCGCTGATCATCATCCTGGCCGGGGCGTTCAACGTCTACCGGACCGGCCTGCAGCTCGGCGTCGATTTCGCCGGCGGAACGATCGTCATCCTCAAGTTCGATCAGAACCCGACGCCCGAACGCGTGCGCACGGCACTCGCGCAGCTGCCCGCCGGCGGCGACGCGATCGTGCAGCAGTACGGCGATCCGGCCAATCGCGACGTGCTCATCCGCGTCCGGCGCACCGGCGAAGAAACCGCCGGCAATCTCAGCCAGGAAGCGGATGCCGTCGTCGCCGCCGTGCGCAAGGCGGGGCTGGGCAACTTCAGCGTCGTTGGAACGGAAATCGTCGGACCGGTAGTGGGCGAGCAATTGAAGCGGCAGGGGCTAATGGCCACGGTGCTCGCGCTGGGCGGCATTCTGGCCTACATCGCGCTGCGTTTTCAGTTCAGTTTTGCCGTCGGCGCCATCGCCGCCACGCTCCACGACCTGTTCGTCTGCCTGGCGTTCCTCTCCTTCTTTAAGTACGACCTGACCCTGAACGTGATCGCCGGCCTGCTGACGATTACCGGCTACTCGGTCAACGATACAATCGTCGTCTTCGATCGCATCCGCGAGAACATGCGCGGCATGCGTCGGGATCACCTGTCGCATATCGTCAACGTCGCGGTGAACCAGACGCTGGCACGGACGGTCATCACGGCGGGCGCCACGCTCCTGACCGTGATCGCACTCTACCTGTTCGGCGGCGAGGTGCTGCACGGCTTTGCCTTCACCATGCTGGTTGGGATCATCAGCGGCACGTATTCGACCGTGTTCATCGCATCCTCGATCGCCATCATGATGCAGGGACGCAAGCTCATGAAGGGGCAAGTGGCGCCGACCGCCGCCGAAGCCCCGCGCAAGCCCGGCCGCCGGCGCGCCTCGTAGCCGCGAGCACGCGCGCCGGTGACGTTACCCGCTGCGGTACTGCTCGGCATCATTCAGGGACTGACCGAGTTTCTTCCGGTCTCGAGCTCCGCTCACCTGATCCTGGCGCGGTTTTTCTTCGGCTGGGAAACGCCGCCCGAGCTCGGTTTGGCCTTCGACGTGGCGCTGCACATCGGTACGCTCGCGGCGATCCTGGCCTACTTCCACGCCGACCTCACGGCTATGACGCGATCGCTTCCCGCGCTGTTTTCGCCGGCCCCCGACGACATGAGCCGGTTGATGCGCCTCATCGCCGTCGGGACCATTCCGGTCGTGATCGTCGGCCTCCTGTTCAGCCACTTCGTCGAACACTACCTGCGCACGCCCGGTGTTGCCGCCGGCGCGCTCGTCGTCGGCGCGTTGGCAATGATGGTGGCGGAACGCGTCGGGACCAGGGAACGTACTGAAGCCGGCTTGAGCTGGACCGGGGCATTGCTCATCGGCTGCGCCCAGGCGGCGGCACTGGTGCCCGGCATGTCCCGTTCGGGAACGACCATCGCGGTGGGGATGTTTCTGGGGATGCGCCGCGATGCCGCGGCGCGCTTCACGTTTCTGCTGGCCATTCCCGCGACGCTCGCCGCCGCCGGTAAAGAAAGCCTCGAGCTGCGTCACCTCGGTTTGAGCGGGGATACCGTGACCTTGTTCCCGGTGGGTGTTCTCGTCTCGGGCGTGGTCGGCTACCTCACCATCAAATACTTCCTTCGATTCCTCGCCGGTCATCGCCTCGACGTCTTCGCGTACTACCGCCTGATTCTGGCGGCCGCGACGGTGGTGTGGTTGTGGCGGGCCTGATCTCCTGGCTGCGGCGCAGCTTCATCACCGGCTTCTTCGTGACCGTACCGCTCGTCATCAGCGTGGCGGCCTTCATCTGGATTTTTCGTCTGGTCGACGGGTTCGTCGGCCCGTTCTACGCGGCGTGGCTCAAGCGGGATGTTCCGGGACTGGGTATCCTCACGACTGCCCTCGTGGTGCTCATTGTCGGCGCCATTGCCACCAACGTCATCGGCAAGCGCGTGCTGCAGCGCGCTGAGAGCTACCTGCTCCGGGTTCCCGTCTTTCGGACCATTTATGCCCCGGTCAAACAGCTCGTCGTCGCCTTTTCGCCGGACAACGAATACGGCTTCAAGCGTGTCGTGCTGATCGAGGATGCGGCGCGCGGCTTTCTCCTCGGGTTTCTGACGAAGGAGTTCACCGTGGATCGCGGTCAGGGACCCGAGCCCATGGTTGCCGTGTACGTGCCCACCAATCATCTCTATCTGGGCGACGTTATCATCTGCCCCCTGCAAAAGGCGTCGTTTCCCGACATCACCGTGGAGCAGGGTATCCGCCTCTTCCTGACCGGAGGCATGTCGTTATCGAGCCGGGTCCGTGCGCGCCGCGGCACCGACAGGGTCGGAGATTTCAGAGTGTGAGTGTGTGGTACGATGCCCGGCTTCGTCAGGGTCAGAATCTCGATTTTTCCGGAAGGTGCACGCCAATTGAAGAATAGACATCTGACCCCCAACTCGAGGAGAGCAATGTTCGAGAGCTTGCGTTCGCGTCTGGCCCATCTCGCCGTGCTGGCGGCTGCCGTGCTGTTGTTGGTGTCGTTGGCGGCGAGTCCCGCCGCCGCTCAGCCGCCTGAGCCCGGTCAGTCTGCGCCAGCCGCGCACGCAGCCGGCGGGGAAGCGAATCTGGTGTTGCCGGATCTCGGTCTCGTGGAGTTCAACGGCATCAACGGCCGGACGCTCCTCATGACGGGTCTCATCGTGTGCGCCCTCGGACTGGCGTTCGGGATGGTGATTTTCGTGCGGCTGCGGAACCTCCCCGTGCATCGCTCCATGCACGAAATCTCGGAGCTGATCTACGAAACGTGCAAGACCTATCTCATCACGCAGGGCCGATTCATCCTGATCCTGTGGGTGTTCATCGGCATCATCAGCGCCATTTATTTCGGCGGCCTCGCCGCGACCGTTGACCCGGCAACCGGCCAGGTCGTGCACGGCTTTCCGCCGTTCAAGGTCGCCGTCATCCTGCTCTTCAGCCTCGTCGGCATCGCGGGGAGCTACGGCGTCGCCTGGTTCGGCATCCGCGTGAACACGTTCGCGAACTCGCGCGCCGCGTTCGCCGGCCTGGAAGGCAAGCCGTTTCCCATTTACGCCATCCCGCTCAGCGCCGGCATGAGCATCGGCATGCTGCTCATCAGCGTCGAGCTGCTGATCATGCTCTGCATCCTGCTGTTCGTACCGCGCGACTACGCCGGCTCCTGCTTCATCGGCTTCGCCATCGGCGAGTCGCTGGGGGCGGCGGCGCTGCGGATCGCCGGCGGCATCTTCACCAAGATCGCCGACATCGGGTCCGACCTCATGAAGATCGTCTTCAACATCAAGGAAGACGATGCGAGGAACCCCGGGGTGATTGCGGACTGCACGGGTGACAACGCCGGCGACTCGGTGGGGCCGAGCGCAGACGGCTTCGAGACCTACGGTGTCACCGGTGTGGCGCTGATCTCGTTCATCCTCCTGGCGGTCGCCAACGCGACGGTCCAGGTGCAGCTCCTGGTCTGGATCTTCGTGATGCGCGTGATGATGATCATTGCGAGCGGCGTCTCGTACCTGATCAACGAGGCGTGGGCGAAGGCGAGCTACGGTACGGCGGTCAAGATGAACTTCGAGTCACCGCTGACGCGGCTCGTCTGGTTGACGTCGTTCGTGTCGGTAGCGCTCACCTACGTCGTGTCGTACTGGCTCATCCCGAACATCGGTGGCAATGCCGATCTCTGGTGGCAGCTGTCCACCGTGATTACCTGCGGCACGCTGGCCGGCGCCATCATTCCCGAGCTCGTCAAGATCTTCACGTCCACGGAATCGAGTCACGTGCGCGAGGTGGTGACCTCGTCTCGTGAAGGTGGGGCCTCGCTGAACATCCTGTCCGGGTTCGTCGCCGGCAACTTCAGTGCTTACTGGCTCGGCATGAGCATCCTCGGCCTCATGGCCGTGGCGTACGGCGTCAGCACGCTGGAGCTCCAGGCCAGCCGGATCATGATCGCACCGGCCGTGTTCGCGTTTGGCCTCGTCGCGTTCGGATTTCTCGGCATGGGTCCGGTCACTATCGCCGTGGACTCCTATGGCCCCGTCACCGACAACGCCCAGTCGGTCTACGAGCTGTCGGTCATCGAATCGCTACCGAACATCAAGCAGGAACTCAAGAAGGATTACGGCATCGACGTGAACTTCGAGCGCGCCAAGCACCTGCTCGAGGAGAACGACGGCGCGGGGAACACCTTCAAGGCCACGGCGAAGCCCGTGCTCATCGGCACGGCCGTCGTCGGCGCGACGACGATGATCTTCTCGATCATCGTGGTGCTGACGCACGGCCTGACGAGCAACCTGGAGAAGCTGTCGATCCTGCACCCGCCGTTCCTGCTCGGGCTGATGGCCGGCGGCTGCATGATCTACTGGTTCACCGGGGCCTCAACACAGGCCGTGACGACCGGGGCCTACCGCGCCGTCGAGTTCATCAAGGCGAACATCCGGCTCGACGACACAGTCGCCAAGGCATCGGTGGCGGACAGCAAGAAGGTCGTCGAGATCTGCACTCAGGTACGCGCAGAAGGGGATGTTCAATATTTTCCTCGCGGTCTTCTTCGCCACGCTCGGGTTTGCTTTCCTCGAGCCGTATTTCTTCATCGGATACCTGGTCTCGATCGCGCTCTTCGGTCTCTTCCAGGCGATCTTCATGGCGAATGCCGGCGGTGCGTGGGACAACGCCAAGAAAATCGTCGAGGTCGAGCTGAAGGAAAAGGGGACTCCGCTCCATGCGGCGACGGTCGTCGGTGACACGGTCGGCGACCCGTTCAAGGACACCTCATCAGTCGCGATGAACCCCGTCATCAAATTTACAACGCTGTTTGGTCTACTGGCGGTCGAACTCGGCGTCCAGCTTGCTGGGCAATATGGTTCGCTGGTCAGCCACTTGCTGTCTGGCTTGTGTCTTGCGGGTTCGGCGTTCTTCGTTTGGCGCTCTTTTTACGGTATGCGGATTGTCCGGCAGCACGCGTAGGGCTCTTTCAGACGTCCGGGTTTGTCCCGATTTCGCGCGCCATTTCGCGCGAAACGGTGTCTAAGCGAGTCATGGATCGTTCGTTGACACTGGTTTTTGCGTCTGCATATAATTCGCGGTCTTGCGCCGTGCCCCTACGGGGATAAGGATGGAGGGCTGAACCGTGCCGCGTGACATGTTCGGCGACGTGAGCGACCCAACTGTGAGGGTTGGGTCACAGAGTTGGTACACCGTTCCTCTTTCAGTCCTGGCGCACGTCAGCATTTTCGCGGCGGTCATCATCATTCCTTTGATGGCCACCGGGAACATGCCGACTCCACCGACGATGATGGCGTTTGTCGGGGCCCCGCCCCCGCCCCCGCCACCGCCGCCGCCCCCGCCGGCCCCGGCCGCGGCCC
The DNA here is from genome assembly GCA_963804245.1 of uncultured Acidobacteriota bacterium. Lineage (GTDB taxonomy): Bacteria > Acidobacteriota > Vicinamibacteria > Vicinamibacterales > 2-12-FULL-66-21 > CAWDPQ01. The sequence continues at coordinate 87,786 of CAWDPQ010000020.1, read as the reverse complement.
CAAAGGTCCAGCCTGTTCCGGTTCAGAACCCGAATGCGGCCCCGATTGAGGCGCCCAAGGAAATCGTTCCGGAGGTCCCCTCGACAGGGGTGCAGGGTGTTCCCGGCGGTGTCGAAGGTGGCGTGCCGGGCGGCACCATCGGCGGCGTCGTCGGCGGACTCCCGGAAGCTCCGCCGCCCCCCCCACCCCAGGCACCTATCCGAGTCGGCGGCGCCATCAAGCAGCCGACGAAGGTCAGGGACGTTCGGCCCGTATACCCGCCGATCGCGCAGTCGGCCCGGGTCTCCGGGATGGTCATCATCGAGGCCACCATCGGTGCCGATGGCCGTGTCAAGGACGCCAAGGTCCTGCGCTCGATTCCGCTGCTTGACCAGGCGGCGCTCGACGCCGTCAAACAGTGGCAGTTCACGCCGACGCTGCTCAACAACGTCCCCGTGCCGGTCATCATGACCGTCACCGTGAACTTCACGTTGCAGTAAGGGTTCACTTCGGTTCCAGTAGGGGCAGTTCAAGCACCGGAGGATGTGCACATGGATCTGATGGAAATGTGGAATGCGATGGGCTGGGTTGCGAAGGCGATCGGCGTCATCCTGATCATCATGTCGATGATTTCATTCGGCGTCGCGATCGAACGCATCTATACGTTCACCCAGGCGCGCAAGCAGTCGAAGCTTTACGCGCCGCAGGTGGCGAAGCACCTCAAGGAAGGCCGGCTGAAGGACGCTATCGCCATATCCTCGCTCGAAGAACTATCGTTACAGTCACCTCGCGAAGGTCGTGCTGGCCGGCCTGCAGGAGTATCAATTCCAGCAGGAGACCGGCTCGAATCTCAGCCGCGAGGACCTGGTCGACACAGTGCGCCGCGCCATTCAGCGCGCCGCGGCGCTGACGGCCAACGACCTGAAGAAGGGTGTCGCCTCCCTCGCCACGATCGGCGCCACGGCCCCGTTCGTCGGGCTGCTCGGAACGGTCGTCGGCATCATCACCGCATTCCAGGGCATCGCCGCTACTGGCTCGGGGGGCTTGGGTGCCGTCTCTGCCGGTATTTCCGAGGCGCTCGTCGAAACCGCGCTCGGGCTGGTCGTCGCGATTCCGGCCGTCTGGTTCTACAATTACCTGACGGGCCGAATCGAGTACTTCAACGTCGAAATGGACAATTCGTCCTCGGAGCTGGTTGACTACTTCATCAAGAAGACGTCGTAGTCGCTTGATCGCTGGTCGTGGGTTGCTAGTCGTCGCTAGTCATTGATCTGACTAACTAACGACGACTAACGACTAACGACTGACGACTCCGACTCATGGAGCAAGTAATATGGCAATGGATGTTGGCGCAAAAAGTGGCGGCCTGAATGCTTCCATCAATGTCACGCCGCTCGTTGACGTCATGCTGGTCCTTTTGATCATCATGATGCTCGTCGCCCCGATGCTCCAGAAGGGCGTACCGGTGACACTGCCGACGGCCAACAACACCGTCCAGAAGCCGGACAACCAGGAGCAGACGGTCCTGGCGATCGATTCGCAGAACCGCTTCTACGTGAACGGCCTCGAAGTGTCCAAGACGGACATGCCGGAGCGCGTGAAGACGGTTCTCGAGGACAAGAAAGAGCGCGTGGTTCTCATCAAGGGCGATCAGGATGCGAGCTATAGCGCCATCATGCAGGCCATGGACGACCTGCGTAAGGCGCAGATCGAAGACATCGGCCTCATTACCGAGCGCAAGCGTCAGCCGGGCGACATCATGGGAGGGAAGTAGTCATGGCTCACGCCCACAAGCATTTCGGCGCCGAGCGCGTCGTCAAGGGAGAGACGCCGCATGCCAGTGCGGAGATGAACGTCACCCCGCTCATCGACGTGCTCCTCGTGCTCCTCATCATCTTCATGGCGGCGCTGCCGCTGACGCAGGTCGGCATGGACGTCAACCTGCCGCTCGAGACGAAATCGCCGAAAGAGGTGCAGGTCGACAACCTGCAGATCGTCTTCGAGTACAACGCAGACCATTCGATGGCCATCAACAAACAGCCGGTGACGCTGCAGGAACTCGACAGCCGGCTGCGCGAAGTGTTCGAGACCCGCAAGGAAAAGACGATGTTCATCGTCGGCGATCCGTCGCTGCGCTACGGTGAGGTCATCGTAGTCATCGACGCGGCGAAAGGCGCCGGCGTCGACAAAGTCGGCATCGTGACCGAAGGGATGCGCCGCGGCGACAGCGTCACGACTCCTTCGGGGAACACGGGCGGCGGCAGCTAAGCGCGACGGCAAGCTTCGGCGAAAGGAAAAAGGCGGCCACCTGGCCGCCTTTTTTATTGGTGTCGCAGAACCCTCGGTCCGGTCCGGTGTCAAAGAACCACAGATGTCGCTTTTGCAGGTTCACATCCAAACCGGCCATCACGATGCATCGTGGGAGGGAAATAGTCATGGCACACGCCCACAGGCACCTTGGCGCCGAGCGCGTCATCGAAGGCGAGGTACCGCGCGCCAGCGCGGACATGAACGTGACCCCGCTCATCGATGTGCTCCTCGTGCTCCTCATCGGCGATCAACAAACAGCCGGTGACGCTGCAGGAACTCGACAGCCGGCTGCGCGAAGTATTCGAGACCCGCAAGGAAAAGACGATGTTCATCGTCGGCGATCCGTCGCTGCGCTACGGTGAGGTCATTGCCGTGATCGATGCGGCAAAAGGCGCCGGCGTTGAAAAAGTCGGGATCGTGACCGAAGGGATGCGCCGCGGCCTCAGTTAGGAGCGACTTCGAGGGCCGCCTTTTTGTGGCCCTGCGTCGAACCGTTGGGGGCGATTCGGGGTCTAAAGAACAGATATGTCGTTCCTGGCCCGACGCTCACCGGATCATACTCAGCCCGCTATTACGTTGCTCCTCAACGTGATGCTCGTGCTCACCATCATTTTTCTGCTGACCGCCCGCCTCTCGCAGGAAGGGACGGAACCATCGGTATCGACCGGCGGGCAGCGTCCACAGCCGGGTGACTCCCGCGACGACCAGATCATCCTCGAATACACCGCGGACCGCAGGATTACGCTAAACAAGAGGGAAGTGCCGCGGTCGGAGCTGGGGGTTCAGCTGCGCGACATCTACCGTGTCCGGGCGGACAAGACGATGTGGCTTCTGGGGGCGGGTACGCTGCGCTACGGCGAGGTGGCCGATGTCATCAATACGGCCAAGGTTGCGGGGGTGGAACGAGTGGGTGTGATTACGCCGGAGATGCGGAGGCGCTGGCGTTAGCGCCTCCGCCGTTACACACTAAGAAACTCCCGAAGCCTTCTTCTTGTTGAGCTCCATAGCCCTCGAGCGGAGCTGATCCGCTTCGCGAATCAATTCTGCCTGCTTCGCACGGTCGGTTTCCTCGTTGGCCTGAAGCCGGAGCAGGATGTTCTTGTAGGTCATCGCTTCCGCGTAGTTGGGGTTCAGGCCGAGCGCCTTGTTCTCGGCGTCGACGCCCTTCTGCAGAAACTCGACCTTTTCGGGCTTGGCCAGACGGTGATCGCGGAACGCCTTCTCCCAGTAGAACACCGCGAGACGGTGGTAACCTTCGGGGTTGTTCGGTTCCAGGTCGGCCGCCTGATGGAGTGCTTCCATCGTCTTGGTGAAGTCTCCCTGGCGGTTGTAGAAGGCCGAGAGCGTGGTGTAGACGACGGGATCGTTCGGTTTGACGCCTTTGGCTTTGAGCAAGGTCTGCTCGGCGTCTTCATACCGGCCGGCGTCTTCGTAGATTCTTGCCAGGTAGAAGTAATTAGCCGGCTCGCTGGGATCCATCTGGATCATCTCGTTGACGATCGGCTCAGCCTTCGATGGATCGTTCAACTTGTCGGGGCCGTAGGCCGCGACGAGATACTCCATCGCCCGGGTACGCATCTGCCCGGTGTCCTTCTGGGCCGAGATCTTGTAATTCTCGATTGCCTTTTGCATGAAGGCGTCGTTTTCCGCTTCTCCCGCGCGCGCCGGCTTGTAGAGGTTGTCGTAGCTGTTCGCCAGGAAGAAGTACGGCGTCACGCCGCCGGCATTCAGGTCCGGGTTCGAATGGATGGCATCCTCGTAACGGGCGACCGCCTTCTTCCAGTCCTGGGCCTGATAGGAATTGTTGGCGTCCTTGAAGGCCTTCATCGCCTTCATGTTGCTGTAGGAGTATTTGCCGCAGCCGGTCGCGGCCGAGCCGAGCCCGACCACCGCGACGACGGCCAGGACCTGAGCCGTCTGGATTCTCATCTTCATGCTGTCCCTGCTCTCTTCCTCGTCCAGAGGCTGCTAACGGCCCGCTGGAACCCGGGTATTAGAATGGTGCTGGCATGAACGGGAGGATTGCCGGCGCCCGAACCGGGTCAGTATAGTGAACCGAAAAACGCGCCGTCAACCCGCGCCGTTCGCCCCAAGGGGCGCCGAACCTCATGGACCGCATCAGGTTGCGGCGCGCCACCCCGTCTGACCGTTTAGACACCGCCACTGATGATTCGGTTCGAAGACCTCGTCGAAAAGGTCCGGGCGAGCAATCCGGATGCGGACACTGAGCTGCTCAGGCGGGCGTACGTGTTTTCGGCCTTCGAGCACAAGGGTCAGCTCCGTCATTCGGGCGAACCGTATCTCGTGCATCCGCTCGAGGTTGCCGATCAACTGGCCGACATGCGGCTCGACGTGGTGGCGATCGCCGCCGGCCTCCTGCACGACATCGTCGAAGACACGCAGACGCCGATCGAGCGCATCCGCGAGTTGTTCGGCCCCGACGTCGCGCACGTCGTCGAAGGCGTGACCAAGCTGGGTGCGATTCCGTTTTCCTCGAGCGAAGAGCGCCAGGCCGAGAACTTCCGCAAGATGCTGCTGGCGATGGTGGACGACATCCGGGTCATCCTGGTGAAGCTCGCCGACCGCCTGCACAACATGCGGACGCTGCACCATCTCAGCGAGGAGCGGCGCATCAAGATCGCTCAGGAGACGCGGGACATCTACGCCCCGATCGCCAACCGTCTGGGCATGAGCAAGATCAAGAACGAGCTCGAGGAGCTGGCGTTCAAATATCTCGAGCCGCATGCCTACGAGGCGCTGCGATCGCGCGTCGAAGCGCGGCGCCGCGCGGCTGAGGGCATGATCGAGCAGCTGAAGAAGAACATCTCAACGAAGCTCATCGAGGCGCAGGTGCCCGTCCTGCACATCGACGGCCGCATCAAGCGTTTGTTCAGCATCCATCAGAAATTGAAGCGGCAGAAGATCGACCTCGATCAGGTCTACGATCTGGTCGCGCTGCGCATCGTCACGGAGTCGATCAAGGACTGCTACGCTGCGCTCGGCATCATTCACCAGACGTGGTCGCCGGTGCCCGGCCGGATCAAGGACTTCATCGCGATGCCGCGGCCGAACGGTTACCAGTCGCTGCACACGTCGGTCATCAGCGAGCGCGGATCGCCATTCGAGGTGCAGATTCGCACGGCCGATCAGCATCGGATCGCCGAAGAGGGCATCGCCGCGCACTGGAAGTACAAAGAGGGCCGCGTCGGCGCCGATCGCGACGAGCAGCACTTCCTGTGGCTGCGCCAGCTGCTCGAATGGCAGCAGGAGGTGCGCGATCCGCAGGAGTTCCTGCAGAACCTGAAGATCGAGCTCTATCCGGAGGAGGTCTACATCTTCACCCCGAAGGGTGAAGTGAAAGCGCTGCCGCGCGGCGCGACCCCAGTCGACTTCGCGTACAGCATCCACACCGACGTCGGCCATCAGTGCGTCGGCGCGCGCGTGAACGGGAAAATGGTGCCACTGCGCACGCGCTTGCGCAACGGCGACATCGTCGAAGCGGTGACGGCCTCGGGACACAAGCCGAGCCGCGACTGGCTGAACTTCGTCACCACTTCGCGCGCCCGCAACAAGATCCGGCACTACATCCAGGGAGAGGAGAAGGTCCGCAGCATCGAGCTGGGGCGAAAGCTCTTCGAAAAGGAAGCGCGGCGGTACGGTCTGAACATCAAGTCGCTCATCGAAGGGGAGACGTTTGCCACACTCGTCAACGAGTACGGGATGCAGAAGCCGGAGGAGTTGTACGCCGCCGTCGGCTACGGCAAGCTGCCGGTGCGGACCGTGCTCGGACGCCTCGTTCCGCAGGAGCAGCTGAAGGAAGCTCCCCCCGAAACCGGGATCGCATCGGTCGTCCGCCGCGTGCTGGGAACCGGCGAGGAGAAGATCAAGGTCCGCGGCATCGACGACCTGATGGTGTTTCGGGCGCGGTGCTGCAATCCGATTCGCGGCGAGCAGATCGTCGGCTACATCACGCGCGGCAAGGGCGTGTCGGTGCATTCATCGACATGCCCGAACGTGGTGAATCTGCTCTACGATCCGGAGCGGCGGATCGACGTCGAGTGGGACAAAGGCTCCGATCCCGCACCCTACGTCGTCCGTCTGAGCATTCAGGTCGAAGACCGGAAAGGCATCCTCGCGGACGTCAGCTCGAAGATTGCCGGCATCAACACCAATATCCAGAAGGTCGAAGCGCGGACATCGGACCAAATGGGCCGGATCGACATGACGGTGGAAATCAGCGACGTGAAGCACCTGCAGAAGGTGATCAAGTCGCTGAGGGGCGTTGACGGGGTGATTGACGTGGAAAGGGCGAGTCGCTAGCCGTAGGCCCGCCCTTCAGGCGATCAGGCCGCTTTGACCACCTTATTTGATCGCAGGCAGCGCGTGCAGACGCGAAGGCGCCGGATACCGCCGTTGACCAGCGCTCGCACCCGCTGCAGGTTCGGCTCGAACCGGCGCGGCGTCACGTTGTGCGCGTGACTGATATTGCGGCCCACTACCGGGCCTTTTCCGCAGATCTCGCAACGTTTTGCCATTGTCGTGTCCTTCTACCTTTTCTCCCGCGCAAACCTCGAATTATAACCTGCACCCTCGTTTGAGGGCCAATCCGTCCCCGCGGGCAGCTCGGGGTTCCCCCCGGTCCCTTCTGCGCCAGGGCATGATTCGTTTCCATGGTTTCATGCCGCTGCACTCTCGAGTGGACACCGCTCCGCGCTTTCGGAGAACACAGATCCGTGATCATCTACGTATAATGAGTGCCAACCTGCCGGAATCCGCACGCGTTCCCAGCGCGTTCGTACAGGAATACGAGTTGCATTTCCAGAGTTCGCTCGCCCTGACTGGCGGGCCTCGCCTGCGCCGGGCATCACGGCGCTGAGCGACCGCCTGGGTGGGCACGTCACGAGGGCCAACATCCTCGTGTGAGGGAGACGCTCATGGAACGTCCGCTCCTCGGTGACCAGACGCCTGCGGAATATTTCAAGGATCTCGTGGCGGCATCGCTCGCCCGGCAGCACGTGCGAGCCGCGGATCTGACCGAGTACTATCTCGTCAACCTTCTCTGCCAGTACATTCGCCTCGACGCAGGCGCGGCGGTGGGAGAGGTCGACGAGCCGCTGGCGTTGAGATTGGCCCGCGCAATGCGGAGTGGCGGCTTGGAACAGCGCGCGCGACTGCGCAGTCTCGGCGACTTCTCCCTCTTCATGACCGGATTTTTCCCCGACAGCTTCCGCCGGCGGCTCGTGGACGTGGACTACTACGTGTCGATGGGTGAGTACGCCTACGGCTCGCTGGCACGGCTCGACGAAGATGCGTTCAGCGAGGTCTTCACCGAGCTGGCCAACAAGTTCGTCGGCTTCACGGACGTCCTGGCCGACATCAGCGAGCGTACCTGCGCTCGCCTCGCATACCGACGTGCTCAGACTGTACGAGAAATGGCTGAGGACCGGCAGCGAGCGCGACGGCCAGCGACTGGTCGAGCGGGGCATCCTCCCGAACAGTTCGATCGGCAAGCGATTCCTCCAGTAGGTGCGTTCGGATCTGCGCAGACCGTGCGGATGGATACGCAACGCGGCCGGACGGCCACGGCCTGTGGTAAGACGCCACAGTATGTCTCCAGAAGGCGACAGTGCTCGAAGTCCGAACCGAAGAGGGGGGGTTTGGCGTCTAAAGGCACAAGTAGCGCGCCAGACGCAGCCGGAACGGAGACGAGTAAGGGATTGTAAACTCTTTTTGGTCAACAAGATGGTGAACGTGAGCCGAGGGTGGCGCGGAGCCTGAGACCTCCTGGAACGGTCGGCGCCCAGCACATCGCCTGCCCCTCAAGGTCGGTTTTTCCCCCTGCAAACCTTCACCACGTCAGCCGTTTTTGGTAGCCTAAAGGGCTTTCTTGCTGGCAAATGCCTTGCATAACGGCCAGCGACTTATACGACGTGAAAAAGGGAAGGGAAGGAGCGGAAGTTACAATGCGCACTGATAATCTGAAAACACCTGGTGGACAAATGGCCCGCGATCGCTACGCGGAGCTCAAGCGGATACTCGAAGAGCGTCGCCGTGAAATCATGAGCGAGGTGCACGAGAAGATCCGTGATGTGCGCACCGAGGGGGCGAACAGTCCGACGCACGGTGTGCTCGACGCCGCCGAGACGTCGGAAGCGGATATCCAGGACGACATCGAGTTCGCCCTGATCCAGATGAAAGCGGAAACGCTCCACAAAATCGAGGAAGCGCTCCGTCGACTGGACGAGGGCACTTTCGGTTATTGCTTCGAGTGCGGTGAGGAAATCTCCGAGCGCCGCCTGCGGGCGCTGCCTTTCGCCGTCCGCTGCAAGGATTGCGAAGAGGCGCGCGAGGTTGCCCAGCAGCGTGAGCGTCTGATGGCTCAGCGCCGCGGTGCATCTTCCCTGTTCCTCGACGTTCAGAGCTAAAAGGGGGCGGGCGGCTGTCAGCCGCGGCAGCCCGTTTCCGCACGAAACCAGGGCCGGGATGACCGGCCCTTGTTTTTCTCCCCCTCCAAAGCAACAATCGCCGTCAATGAGCGATCAAAACGAGCCGCTCGTCGCCGAAAAGGACGAGAGCGCAGAACTCCCGCTGACGATTCCGCGTGAGCTGCCGGTGCTGCCGCTGCGCGACACCGTGCTTTTCCCCAATTCCTTCATGCCCCTCGCGGTTGCGCGGGAGGCCTCGGTCCGCCTGATCGATGAAGCTACCTCCTCCGGCCGGATGATTGGCGTGTTCACGCAGCGCGAGGCGTCGGTCGAGGAGCCCGCTCAGGACGACCTGTATCCCATCGGCACGGCGACGCACATCCACAAGATGTTCAAGCTCCCCGACGGGAGCCTCCGGCTGATCGTGCAGGGCTTGGCCCGCGTGCGTCTCGACCGGATCGTGCAAACGCGGCCGTACCTCAAGGCTGCAGTGACCATGGCAGACGAGGTCCTGCGCGATGAGGATCACCTCGAGATTGATGCGCTCCAGCGCAACATCAAGAGCAACTTCCAGCAGGTCGTGTCGTTGTCGCCGCTGCTCTCCGACGATCTGCAGGCGCTGGCGGGGAACATCACCGATCCCGGCAAGCTCGCCGACTTCATTGCTTCGAGCCTCACGACCATCGGTACCGGCGTCAAGCAGGAAGTTCTCGAGATGCTCGACATCCGCGCCCGGATGGACGTGCTCAACCGGCTGCTGATCAAAGAGCTCGAAGTCCTCGAGCTCGGATCGAAGATCCAGTCGCAGGTGCAGTCGGAGGTTGGCAAGAACCAGCGGGAGTACTTCCTCCGCGAGCAGCTGAAGGCGATCCAGAAGGAGCTGGGCGAGGGAGACGAGCAGGCGAAGGAGATCGAGGAGCTCAGGACGAAGATCGATGCCGTCGGCATGCCGGAATCGGTCAAGAAAGAGGCCCTGCGCGAGCTCGATCGCCTCTCGAAGATGCCCGTTGCCGCCGCCGAGTACACCGTATCGCGCACCTACCTCGACTGGGTCGTCGCTCTGCCCTGGAACAAGCGCACCGAGGACTCGCTCGACCTCCGCCGCACCAAAGCGGTCCTCGACGCCGATCATTCCGGGCTCGAGAAGGTCAAAGATCGCGTGATCGAGTACCTGGCCGTCAGGAAGCTGAATCCGGAGGTGAAGGGTCCAATCCTGTGCTTCCTCGGCCCTCCCGGCGTCGGCAAGACCTCGCTGGCGCGCTCGATAGCCAATTCTCTCGGGCGGAAGTTCGTTCGCGTCTCGCTCGGCGGCATGCGCGACGAAGCGGAAATTCGCGGTCATCGTCGCACCTACATCGGCGCCCTGCCCGGCCAGGTGATCCAGGGGCTGCGGCGCGCCGAGTCGAAGAATCCGGTGTTCATCCTCGACGAGATCGACAAGCTCGGCTCGGATTTCCGCGGCGATCCGGCTTCGGCGCTGCTCGAAGTCCTCGACCCCGAGCAGAACAACACGTTCCGCGACCATTACCTCGACGTGCCGTTCGATCTGTCGGAAGTGCTGTTCCTGACCACGGCAAATGTCCTCGATCCGATCCCGCCGGCCCTGCGCGACCGGATGGAGGTACTGGAGCTCGCGGGTTATACCGAAGAGGAGAAGCTCAAGATCGCGGTCGAACATCTGCTCGGCAAGCAGATCGCGAACCACGGGCTGACCCCCGAGCAGATGGAGTTCACCGAACCGGCGATTCGATCGGTGATCCGCGGATACACGCGCGAGGCAGGTGTTCGAAACCTGGAGCGCGAGATTGGCGCGCTGTGCCGCAAGGTCGCTCGCCGACGCGCCGAAGGGGATGAAACGCGCGTGGTCATCACACCCGAAGTGGTGATCGAGATGCTCGGAGCGCCGACCTTTCTCGACGAGGAAATCGAGAACCGTACCAAAGATCCCGGCGTGGCGGTCGGCCTGGCCTGGACGCCAGCCGGTGGCGAGGTGCTCTTCGTCGAGGCCTCGCGGATGCAGGGCGGCGGGAGCCTCACACTCACGGGGCACCTCGGCGACGTCATGAAAGAGTCTGCGCGCACGGCCCTTTCGTGGTTCCGGGCCAATGCCACGCGCTACGGCGTCGATCCGGCGTTCTATAAAGACGCCGAGATCCACCTGCACGTGCCGTCCGGCGCCATTCCGAAGGACGGGCCTTCCGCTGGCGTGACGATGGTGACGGCGCTCGCCTCGGAGCTGACAGGCCGGCCCGTGCGCGGCGACATCGCCATGACCGGCGAAATCACGTTGTCCGGCCGTGTCCTCCCTGTCGGCGGCATCAAGGAAAAGGTGCTCGCGGCCAGGCGGCATGGCCTCGTGGAAGTCGTGCTTCCGCGTCAGAACGAAAAGAACATCAAGGAAGACCTGACCGAGGAGCTCCGGCGCGACCTCACGATCCATTACGTGGTGCACATCGAGGAAGTCCTTGCGATCGCGTTGGTACCGTCAGCCACGCAAACGCACACGGGCGTGCCCGTGATGCTGAACGGCTGAACCTGCACCCGGTTATTTTTTCGCGGCACTACGAGCTGGACCTGGGCGGCCATGTGTGGCCAACCGCGAAATACCGACTGATTGCCGCGCAACTGGTGGCGGGCGGTCATATCCACTGGGCTGGATTCACCGAGCCGCAGCCGGTATCGTGGGAAGATCTCGCGCTCGTCCATACTCCCGAATATCTGAACAAGGTTCGCAACGGACGCCTCACCGAGGACGACGTGCGGACGCTCGAACTACCTTGGCTGCCGGAGCTCGTGGAGGGCTTCCAGCTGATGACCGGCGGCACCTGCATGGCCGCAGAGCTCGCCCTGGAGTACGGGGCTGTGGTGCACCTCGGCGGCGGCCTGCACCATGCGTTTCCCGATCATGGTGAAGGGTTCTGCCTGTTCAATGACGTCGCCGTCGCCATCCGCCGCCTGCAGCGCGATGGCCGGCTGCGACAGGCGGCCATCGTCGACTGCGACGTTCACCACGGCAATGGGACTGCGTTCATTTTCGCCGCCGATCCGTCGGTGTTTACTTTTTCAATCCATCAGCAGCAGAACTACCCGGCCTGGAAACCGGCCAGCGATCTCGACGTCGGGCTGGATGACGGAGCGGGCGACGACGAGTACCTCACCCGGCTGGCTGCGGCACTACCCCATGTGATGCGGGCGCACCCACAGCTGATTGTTTACCTGGCGGGCTCCGATCCCTTCAAGGAGGACCGTCTCGGTGGCCTCGCGCTGACGCTCGAAGGCCTACGCCGCCGCGATCGGCTCGTGCTGGACGCCGCAGCCTCCGCATCCATCCCGGTGGCCGTCGTACTGGCGGGCGGCTATGCGGAGCGAGTTGAAGATACGGTTCAGGCGCACGCGAATACTGTCGTTGAAGTGCTAAAAGACTGATCGTGGCTCGCGGCTCGTGGCTCGTTGTTCGTGACGAGCGACGAGTAACGAGCAACGAGCAACGAGCTCAAATCAGCGTCAGTCCGACCACCGTCTTCATGTCCGTGATCTCCCCGCGCCGGATCATTTCGCGAGCTTCGGGGATGGTAAACGTTCGCGGCTCGATATCCTCGTCCTCGTCAACCGCGGCGACTTCACTGGTCTCGTTCAAGCCAGACGCTCTGAAAAAGATCATCTCTTCGTCGCAGTAGCCTGGCGTGGGATGAAAGGCGCCAAGCCGCACGACCGTGTCGGGGACGAGCCCGATTTCTTCGTGGCATTCTCGACGGGCGGCCGCTTCCGGCGTCTCTCCCTCGTCCACGCTGCCGGCGGGCAGTTCCCAGAGCGCGCGCTGCACCGGATACCGGAACTGTCTGATCAGGATGACGTGTCCAGGCTCCGGCATCGGCACGATCACCACTGAGGGAGGGTGACGGACGACGTCGACTGTGAATTCGCGGCCGTTCGGCATGCGGACGCGATCGCGATCGACGCGGAAGACCTTGCCGACGAACACGGTGCTGTGCTCGAGAGTCTCGTGTTCAGCCATCATTCCTCTTCTTTCGCGACAATATCATCCAGCACGCTGGCGAGGTCGGGTGGCAGCGGCGATTCGAACGTAACCCGCCTGTTGTCCGACGGATGCGTGAACGCCAGGCGCGCCGCATGCAGGAATGGACGCTCGAGTCGCATCACGGCTCGCAGGTTACCGGGCACGCGGCGGTGCACGCCTCCATATACGGGATCGCCCACGATCGGATGTCCGATCGCATTGAGGTGGACGCGAATCTGGTGCGTGCGCCCGGTCGCGATCGCCACCTTGAGCAGTGAGGCGCCCTTCAAGTGGCGGGCGAAGGTCACGCGGGTGACGGCGGTACGGGCGCGGCGCGCTCTCGTCGACATCTTCTGGCGATCGTTCGGATCGCGCCCGATCGGCACATCGATGCGGCGCCCGGCGTGCACGACACCCCAGACGAGTGCCACGTACTCCTTTTCAACTTCGCGATCGTGGAACTGCCGTGATAGCTCCTGATGGGCGCGGTCGTTCTTCGCGACCACCATGACCCCGGACGTTCCCCGGTCGAGGCGATGCACGATGCCTGGCCGCAGCTCTCCGCCAACGCCGCTGAGATCCTTGATGTGATGCAGCAGCGCGTTCACGAGCGTGCCGCTGTCGTGTCCGGCCGCCGGATGCACGACCATGCCCGGCGGCTTGTCCAGCACCACCAGGTCCGGATCGTCGTGAATGATGCGCAGCGGGAGGGCCTCCGCAGCCGGCGTCGCGGTGGCTGGCTCGGGCACTTCCACGGTGAACGTCTGTCCCGAGTGCACCGTCATGCTCGCACGCGGCGCCGCGCCGGGCCCGCGCACGCATCCATCCTTGATGAGGCGCTGCACCCGCGACCGCGACAGATCCGGCATGAGCGCCGTGATGAAATTGTCGAGCCGCAGGCCGTCATGTTCGGGTTCCACGACGACGTGACGCGATGATGTCATTTTTGATCTTCGCGGGCGTCGCCGCGCTGTCTGTTCGCGATGCCCGTCCTAACCGGCGGGCCTACCGTTCACGCTGCCCTGGCTCGTCGTGTCGCCGACGTCGGTTCCGGAGTGGAGCGGCGGCGCAGATATACCAACATGGCGATGCTGAGAGGAATGATCAAGAGCGAGACGAATTGCGATGTAGAGAACATACCAACGGCTCCCCGGCTGTCGCCGCGGTAGAACTCGGTAATGAAACGGGAGATGCCATAGAGGAGCATGTAGCCCCAGAACGTCCGGCCAGGGAAGGGACGTCCTTTGCGTTCGGTGACGAGCAGCACCACCAGGATCAGCAGCTCCGCACCAGCCTCGTAGAGCTGTGTCGGATGCAGCGGCACCTCGAGCGGCGTTCCCACGTTCTGTTCGGCGTACTTGTCGTGAAACGTAATCGCCCACGGCACCGACGTGGGCTTTCCGAAGCAGCATCCGGCAAACAGGCACCCGAGCCGTCCGATGACGTGACCCAGGGCAATTCCCGGTGCGAACACGTCGGTGACCTGCCACACGGGCATGCGATGACGCCACAAGTACCACAGCGCCACGGTGACGGCGGCGATCAGGCCGCCATAGAACACGCCGCCGGAACGGACCAGGGTCAGCAGCTGGGAAAAGCTGGCGGTATAGGTATCCCATTCGACGATCAACAGCAGCAGCTTCGCGCCGGCGAGTGCGCTGACGATGATCCAGATGCCCAGATCCATGACCCGGTTCGGGTCGAGGCCGCGCTGCCGCGCGCGCTTCAGCGCGAATTGCAGGCCGAGCAGGTACGCGGCGGCGAGGAGGACGCCGTAGGTGTAGATCGGGAAGCCGCCGATTTCAAACAGAATGGGATGCATGTTGCCGTCCGAGACCGATCATGTCGAACAGAACGAGGATGGCCCCAACGGTGATCGCGGCGTCCGCGACATTGAACGCCCAGAAGTGCGAGGTTCCCCAATAGACGTCCACGAAGTCGACCACGTACCCGGAGACGGCGCGGTCGATCAGGTTGCCGAAGGCGCCGCCGAGAATGAGCGACAGTCCGAAGCGCGCCAGACGCTCGTGAAAGCCGAGCTGCGTGCCGTATGCGGCAATGGCCACGAGGGCGATCGCCGCGATGCCGATCATCACGGCCGGCTTATAGGGAAAGTCCGCGGCGTTCAAGAGGCCGAAGGCTGCACCCGTGTTCTGCACGTGCGTGAGATCGAGCAGGCCCGGGATGATGTTGCGGCTGTCGTGGAGCGGCAGCGTGTGACGGATGATGATCTTGGTCAGCTGATCGACCGCCAGGACGGCGGCAATGGCCAGAATCTCGAGCGGTCGTGCGTAACTTGGAGGTACCATCGCCGCACCCGCGGACTCGACTGGTTCGGCGCTGTTCACGCCGCGATCCCACCGTTGGCCTCGATTGCCTCGACGCAACGGCTGCAAAGTCCTTCGCTTCCCGATTCGGACGAAACTTCCGGCACGATGCGCCAGCAGCGAGCGCACTTGACGCCTTCCGCCCGCGACACGGTCAACTCGACGGCATCCCCTTGGCCCGGCGCCTCGGTGACCGTCACCTGCGATGCGATGAAGAGCATGGGCAGCTCGTCGCGGTACTTGTCGAGCAACGTCAGGCTCTCGCCACGCGCCCGCAGCGTGACCTGAGCGCCGAGGGACGTGCCGATCGTCTTCGCCTGGCGCGCTGACTCGAGCGCACGGTTCACCTCGTCGCGGATAGCGATGAGACGCTGCCAGTCGGCGACGAGCGAGGGGTTGGCGAAGGCGTCGAGCGATTCCCGGGACGGAAATTCTGCCAGGTGAACGGATGCTTCCGGCGTGCCCGGCAGATGTCGCCACAGCTCGTCGCAGGTCACTGGCAGGATTGGCGCCAGCAATCGCGACAACCCATTCGCGATGACATACATGGCCGTCTGCGCCGAACGGCGTTCGTCCGAACCGGGCGCAAAGGTATACAGCCGGTCCTTCGAGACGTCGGCGTAGAACGCGGAGATATCAACGGTCGTCAGCTGATTCACGCGTTGGAAGATTGTCGGGAAATCGTATGCGTCGTAGGCGTCGAGCATCTCCCGCGCGAACCCGGCATAGCGCGCGAGCGCATATCGGTCGACCTCCTGTAGCGACGTGACGGCGAGCGAATCTTTGGCCGGATCGAAGTCATAGAGATTCGCCAGCAGGTAGCGGCACGTGTTTCTGATCTTCCGGTACGCCTCGACGACCCGCGCCAGGATCTGGCGGCCCACGCGCGGCTCCTCGCGGAAGTCGCTCATGGCCACCCACAGCCGCAGCGTCTCCGCCCCGCTCTCTTTGATCACTTCCTGCGGACTGATGGTGTTGCCGAGCGATTTCGACATCTTCCGGCCGTCGACATCGATCAGAAACCCGTGCGTCAGGACCTCACGGAAGGGTGGACGGCCGCGCGTTCCCAGCCCGACGAGGAGCGAGCTCTGAAACCAGCCGCGGTGCTGATCGCTCCCTTCCAGGTAGATGTCGGCCGGCCAGGTCAAGTCGCGATAGAACGGCAGAACAGCCTCGTGGCTCGAGCCCGAATCGAACCAGACGTCGAGGATGTCGCGCTCCCGTTCGAACTCCTTGCCACCGCACGCCGGGCAGACGAGTCCTTCCGGGATGAACTCCGCAACCGGGCGTTCGTACCAGGCGTCGGCACCGTAAGTGTCGAACACCGACGCGGCGCGCTCCACCAGCTCCCCCGTCAGGAGGGCTTCGCCACACTTGACGCAGTCCACCGCCGGAATGGGCACACCCCAGGCCCGCTGCCGGGAGATGCACCAGTCGGGGCGATTCGCAATCATGTTGAAGATGCGGTCGCGCCCCCAGGACGGAATCCAGCGCACGTCGGCGTCAATCGCCTGCAGTGCCGCCTCGCGCAGCGGCTTCGACTTCGCGCCCGCCAGCGGCGCATCCATCCGGATGAACCACTGTGAGGTCGCCAGGAAAATCACAGGGTGGTGACAGCGCCAGCAGTGCGGATAGGAATGCTGGAAGTCTTCCCGGTGCCAGAGCCGGCCGCGTTCTGTCAGCGCCTGCTCGATCTTCGGGTTGGCGTCGAACACACGTTGGCCGCCGAACATCTCGACGGAATCGAGGAAATGCCCGCCGGGTCCGACCGGCGCATAGATCTCGAGGCCGTACTTCACGCCTGTGGCAAAGTCGTCCGCGCCGTGGCCTGGTGCCGTGTGCACGGCACCGGTGCCAGCGTCCAGACTCACGTAGTCGCCGAGCACACCAATCGAGGCGCGCGCGTACAGCGGGTGCTCGAACCTGATGTGCTCGAGCTCCGCTCCCTTCATCCGCGCGACCGGCTCGCCAAAAACGCGGCCGGTGACTTCGGCGACCTTCGGCGCCAGCGCCTCGGCGACGATCACGGCGCGTCCGTCCACGTCGTACGCGGCGTAGTCGAACTCCGGGTGAAACGCGATCGCCAGGTTCGAGGGGATCGTCCAGGGCGTAGTCGTCCAGATCAGAACCGACACCTGACGGCCGGCCAGTGCCGGGATTCGTTTACCGAGCTCGCCGGCACCATCCGCCATCAGCGGGAATTCAACATAGATCGAGGGCGACGTGTGGTCTTCGTACTCGACTTCCGCCTCGGCAAGCGCGGTTCGGCAATGAATGCACCAGTGGACGGGCTTCTTACCTTTGTACACCAGCCCCTGCTCGACGAACTTCCCGAGCGCACGCGCGATCGTCGCCTGGTAACGGAAGTTCATCGTCAGATACGGGTGATCCCAGTCGCCGAAGACACCGAGCCGCTTGAACTCCTCGGTCATCACCCCGATGAAGCGCTCGGCATAGGCGCGGCAGGCACGCCGGAAATCGGCGACGCTCATTTCGCGTTTCTTGGCGCCGAGCTCGCGGTCCACTTTCAATTCAATCGGCAACCCGTGGCAGTCGTAGCCAGGCACATAGGGCGCGTCATACCCCGCCATCGTCCGCGCCTTGACGACGAAGTCTTTGAGAATCTTGTTGAGCGCCGTTCCGAGGTGAATCTGTCCGTTCGCGTACGGCGGGCCGTCGTGCAGGACGAACTTGGGGCGCCCGGCCCGCGCTTCGCGGATTCGGTCGTACAGGCGTATGTCATCCCAGCGGGCGAGGGCCTGCGGCTCGGCGGCCTGCAGGTTCGCCTTCATGGGAAAGTCGGTCCGGGGCAGGTTGAGCGTGTCTTTCCAGTCTGCCATGCGGTCTTTTCATTGTACTCAATCGTGGTTCGTGGCTCGTGGCTCGGGAGCTCCCGCCTCCGCTAAGCTTCGGCGCGGCAGGCTCCCGCCTCCGCTAAAGCTTCGGCGCGGCAGGCTCGGGAGCTGCGGGGCTCGTCGAGCTCGAAAAGCTGGAAGCTGGAGGCTGGCAGCTGGAAGCTGGAGGCTGGCGGCTGGCAGCTGAAACAAAAACCCGGCGCCCTGGTGGACGCCGGGTTGGTTGGCTGACGACGGGCCCGCGGCTAACGGCGGTCCCTGACCCGTTGGATCTCGACGCGGAAACCGCCGCTGTTGTCACCGTGGTGGTCGTCGTTGAGCCCCAGGAAGAGCTGACCCGCAGCGGGCATCGTGACCGTCGCCGTCGGTCCCCCAATCGGGAATGGTGCGCCGTTGCCGACCCTCGCGATCAGTGCTCCGGGCGGTACCTGCGGCAACGGTGCATTCTGGATCTTGCGATCGGTTCCGCTGCCGCTCGGCCGAGCCGTTTCACCATTTCCCATTTGCGCCTCGCCCGACGCGTTGAAGGTCAGAACCTCACCGCGCCGCACCGTCAGCCCCGTCGATGTCCAGGGCCTGTCGGCCACCACGGCGACGCCCGTGCCCTCGGGCACCTGTGATGAGCCGGACGAGCCGGACGATCCGCCCGTGGCTCCGGCCGGATTGCTGAAGTACACGCGAGCCACCTGATTCACGGGCAGTCGACGCTCGTCCCCTGCGCTCGTTCGGATGATCACGATGTACGACTCAGGCTTCATCTCCTTGTCCTGATGCCCGATCTCGATGATCTGACCCTTGAGGATCGACCCATCCCGAAGCACGACGGCCTGCTCTGACCCGCTCAGATTCGGGTCCACGTCCGGCGTTCCGCCGTAATCGACGTAGGCCACCTGATCGACGGGAATGCGCGGCTGTTCCGAAAAGCTCACCCGCATCGACACTTCCCGGCCGTCGATGCGGTAGCCGAGATTGTTGCCGGTGTGGCGGGTGCCATTCTTGAGGACCATGGTCGATTGGACCTGGGCCTCCGCTGGGGCTGCCGAGATCCCGAGAATCAGGGCGCAGGCCACGAGTAAATGCTTCTGCGCAATGCGGCACATGTGATTCCTCCGTTTGAACTTCAAGCTCTTCAGTAGAACCGCCAAGTCAACTATGTGGATGCAAATGTCCCGCCGCTCGGAAACGTCCTGAAATGTGCGAAATCTGCCGGTTTCTGGCTCGCTCCAGCTCTCCTCCAGGCCGATATAATTCAAGCATGTCCCCGCTGGAGGTCCAGGCACCGGCCGCAGTACGTGAAGAGACTCTCTCGAATGGACTGAAGCTGCTCATTCGGGAAGTGCACACGGCACCGCTCGTGTCGGTGTGGTGTTGGTACGGTGTGGGCTCGCGCGATGAGATGCCCGGGCAGACGGGAGTGTCGCATTGGGTCGAGCACATGAATTTCAAGGGCACGACCAACATTCCGCGCGAACAGATGAAGGGGATTGTCGAGCGCTTTGGCGGCATGTGGAACGGCTACACGTGGATAGATCAAACAACCTACCTCGAAACCGCAGCCCGCGAGGCGCTGGATCAAATGCTCTTCCTCGAGGCGGAGCGGATGGCCCACGGGCTGTACGAGCCGGCCGAATGTGAGTCTGAACGCACGGTCATCATTTCAGAGTTCCAGGGCGGCGAGAACGATCCCGAACAGGTGCTCGACACGGAGGTTACAGCAACGGCGTTTCGGGCGCACCCCTACAGGCACCCGACGATCGGCTGGCTCGACGACCTCAAGTCGATGACCCGTGACGACCTCTACGGGCACTATCGCCGCTTCTACGTCCCAAACAACGCCACCCTCGTCATCGTCGGCGACGTCGACACAGACGACGTGCTGCGCAGGGCCGAACGTCACTTTGCCAATATCAAGGCTGGAAGTGTTCCGTCACGAACGGTCACGACTGAGCCGTCGCAGAGCGGAGAGCGGCGCGTCACGATCGAGCGGGAGGGGACGACCGCCTACCTCAAGGTTGCGTTCCACGCGCCGGCGGCAACTGAGGCTGACTTCTTCCCGATGCTCGTTCTCGACGCGGTCCTGACCGGTGCGAAAGGGTTGAATCTCTGGTCCAGCTTCCGCGTGCCGCCCCCACAGCGCAAAGCGAGGCTGTATACGGCCCTCGTGGACGCCGGCCTGGCAACCACGGTGTCCGGCGCCATCGTCCCGACGTCACATCCGTTTCTGTACTCGCTGGCATTCACCGCCACTCGCGGCGTCACCCTGAGCGACGTAGAGCACGCCAGTCTTGCCGCTGTCGAGGAAGCCAAAACCGGCGTCAGCGATGAGGAAGTTGCCCGTGCCAAGCGCCAGCTGAAAGCCCGACTCGTCTTCGAGAACGACAGCGTGACCAACCTCGCGCATCAACTGGGATATTTCGAAACCGTCGTCGGTCCAGGCTTTTACCCGCGGGTTCAGTGTGCTATCGAGGCTGTGACGGCAGAGCAGGTCCGCGACGTAGCAGCTCGACGGCTGGTGAAAGCAAACAGAACCATCGGCTGGTTCAACCCGATCGAGTCGAGCCGATGACGCCGACGCTGACCCGCGGTCTGGCGCCCCTGCGAGCTGTACTGTCGAACGGGGCCGTGGTCATAGCCCAGGAAACCGTCATGACCCCGGCCGTCACGATGAGCGCCGTCTTTCATGCGGGCTCGATCTATGAGCCGGCCGACCTGCAGGGACTCGCTTCTTTGACGGGGCGGGTAATGGATCGCGGGACCGAGCGACGCGAGGGCGCCGAAATTGCCCAGGAGCTCGACGACCGCGGGGTCTCGCTGAAGGTCTCCACCAATAGGCACGCCGTCACGGTGACGACCACCTGTCTGACCGAAGACTTCGCCGACATCCTCGACATCGTGCTCGACGTGGCGCGGCGCGCGGTCTTTCCGGAAGAGGAAGTCGCGAAACGCCGCGGCGAGGCGCTGACCGCCGTCCGTCAGGATGACGACAATCCCGCCGTGCGGGCGGTGCAGGCGCTGCTCGGTCTCATCTATGGCGAGAGCCATCCCTACGGGCATTCCGTCAAAGGCACTTTGGAGAGCCTCGAGCGGATTACCCGCAACGATATCGTTCGCTTTCACGCCGAGCGGGTCCGGCCCTCAACCCTCTCGCTGGCCATCGTCGGCGACGTTCGCCCCGAGCGGGCGATCGATCAGAGCCGGAAACTGCTCGAGGACTGGCGCGGTGAGCCGGCCCGTGTTGTCGACCTGCCTCGAAGTAACAACAGACCGGAGCGGCGGATCCAATCCATTTCGATGCAGGGAAAAGCGCAGTCGGATATCGCTTACGGCTTCGCAACCATCCCGCGCCTCGATCCGAGGTTCTACGCCTACTGGATGATGAACAACATCCTGGGACAGTTCGGACTGGGCGGGCGACTGGCGGACAACATTCGTGAGCGTCAGGGGATGGCCTACTACGCTTACAGCTCGTTCGATCCCTCCCACGTGTCCGCTCCGCTCATCATCAGAGCCGGTGTCGATCCGCGACATGTCGATCGTGCGATTGCGGCCATCGATCAGGAAGTGGCTGCGCTCGGAGCCGACGGGCCAACCGAGGCCGAGATGCTCGAGTCGCGCGACTTCCTGGTCGGCTCCATCCCGCGGCTCCTCGAAACGAATCAGAGCATCGCCACGTTCCTGCAGCTGGCGGAAGAGTTCCGTCTCGGCCTCGACTTCGATCAGCAGTTGCCCGCGCTTCTGCGCGCAGTCACCCGCGACGATGTGCGAGCTGCGGCACGTGATGTTCTTCATCCCGATCGTGCCAGTGTCGCCGTTGCGGGACCCGACGGGGCCGTGTGACCGGCGTAATCGCCAGGCGTCCGACCCGCGCTGTCTTCTTCGACATCGACTTCACCCTGATCCAACCGGGTCCCGCGTTTCAGGCGAATGGCTATCGTGATTTCTGCGCCCGTCACGGCGTCGACGTCGACCCGGAAGCATTCAATGGGGCGGTTGCGGCCGCGGGCGCGTTGTTCGATACCGGGACGGGCGAGTACGACGCGCAGCTGTTCATCGACTTCACGCGGCGAATCATCGAGGGAATGGGCGGGTCTGGTCCGGCGGTCGAATTGGTGGCTCGCGAGATTTACGCCGAGTGGGCCGCCTGCCACCACTTCTTCCTGTACGACGACGTGGCGGATGTCCTGCGCGATCTGCACGCCCGTGGCCTGAAGATCGGCCTGATCTCGAACTCGCACCGTTGTCTCACTTCGTTCCAATCTCACTTCGAGCTCGAGGGGCTGTTTTCAGCGGCCGTTACCTCCGCCGAACAGGGCTTCCTGAAACCTCACCCGAGCATTTTCGAGACGGCGCTGCGTCAGGCGGCGGCAGAGCCGTCGGAATCGGTGATGGTGGGCGACAGCGTGGCCCACGACGTCGAGGGGGCACGGCGGCTCGGCATGCGCGCTGTTCTCCTGACGCGGGGCAGCAGCGGTGAAGAGTGCCCACCCGACGTCCCCGTCATCCATACGCTGCGCGAGCTTCCCCCGCTGTTGTAGATTCGCACGTCAGATGTCTTTCTCCATTCGTCCGCTGACGACGCTCGAAGACTGCCGTCGCGTTGCGGCGCTCGAGCGCGAGGTGTGGGGATATGCGGACGCCGAAGACGTTGTCCCGGCGCCTGTGCTGATCGTCTCGGTCAAGCGCGGGGGGATCCTGCTCGGAGCGTTCGACGCGGACAATGTAATGAAGGGGTTCGTGTATTCGATGCCCGCGATCAAAGAGGGCCGACCCACGCAGTGGTCGCACATGCTCGGCGTGACTGCCGACGTGCGAAGTACCGGTCTTGGCGCCCGGCTGAAGCTGGCGCAGCGTCAGGTGGCGTTGCAAATGGGCCTGGAGCTCATCGAATGGACGTTCGATCCGCTGCAGGCGCTCAATGCCCACCTCAATTTTGCCAAGCTCGGCGTCGTGGCTTCTGAATACGAAGAAAACGTTTACGGCGAGTCCAGCAGTCCACTCCACCGTGGCACGCCAACGGACCGGCTCATCGCGGAGTGGCACATCCGGCAGCCCCACGTCGAGCGCCGGCTGTTCCAGCCGGCACAGCCGGCGATGAGAGACGCGTCGATTTCGTCGGCGCCCGTGGTGAATCCCGCGGCCTCCGGCCTCGTCTGGATTCGTCCGGGACGGGCGGACCTCAGTGCTGAGGTCCAGCCGCATCCTCGTAGAGATTCCAGCCGGTTTTGGCGAGATGCAGCTGGGCGATCCGGAGCTTGCGCTGGCGTGGCGGTTACAGACGCGGGAAGTGTTTCAGAAATACTTTGCCCGGGGATATCGCGCCGTGGATTTCTTCCTGGCGCGCAATGTGGGTCGAGGGCACTACCTGCTGGCGCGCACGACCTGATTCCAGCACGCCCGGCCTGAAGGCCAGGCCTACAGTAGGCCCGCCCTTCAGGGCGGGCGTTACGAAGAAATTACCCCGGCGGCCAGGTCATCCTGCGACCGCCAAGCACGTGAAGATGAATGTGGAACACCGTCTGGCCTGCGTCCGCGTTCGTGTTGAATACCGTGCGATAGCCGCGTTCCGTGAAACCCATCTCGCCGGCCAGGACCGCCGCTCGCCGGATCATCTCGCCAACGAGCGCGTCGTCGGTGGCCGTGAGATCGTTCAGCGACGCAATGTGACGTCGGGGGATCACGAGGACATGCCCCGGCGCCTGCGGATTGATGTCTTTGAACGCGATGAGCTTGTCGTCCTGGTAGACGATCGTCGCGGGAACCTCGCCGGCGACGATCCGGCAGAAGAGACATCCGGTCACGATTGTCTCCCGAGCACGATGGTGCGGGGGATCCCCTGCAGGTCTTCGCGCAGCCGCAGCACGTGCCATCCTGACGTCTCGGCGAGCGCCGAGACGTCCGGTTCCTGACCGAAACCAAATTCCACGATCAGCCTGCCGTCGGGCGCGAGGCAGTGCTCGGCGGTTGCCAGGATCGTACGGATGGGCGCGAGGCCGTCCGCGCCACCGAAGAGCGCCACGTGCGGTTCGTGGCCGATCACTTCCGGCGAGAGCGCCGGCGCAGCCGAGTCGGGCACGTACGGCGGGTTCGACACGATCAAATCCGCCCGCGCCCTGATTCCCGTGAGAAAGCTCGTGCGGACGAACGAGATGCGGTGGCCAACGGCGTGGCTGGCGGCGTTCCGGTGCGCCACTGCCAGCGCCGCGCCGGAGATGTCCGTGGCCACGACCCTGGCCTCGGGAAACTCGCACGCCAACGCGATAGCCAGGCAGCCCGTGCCCGTCCCGATATCGATCACTGTACCTGGTGGATCTTCGAACTCGGCCAGTGCCTCTTCCACGATGAATTCCGTCTCAGGTCTGGGAAGCAGAACGTCGGATGTGACCGCGAAGTCCAGACCCCAGAATTCCCGTCTCCCCATGATGAGGGCGACAGGCTCACGCGCGGCCCGGCGTGCGACGAGCTCGTCGAACGAGCTGGCGAACGACGGTGGCGGTGCTTCGCGGCCGCGGACGAGGAGCGTGGCCCGATCCCAGCCGAGCGCATGGCGGGCGAGGACCGAAGCGTCCGTTGCGGCGTCGGTCGGCTGCAGACCGGCGCGGACGAGTGCCTCTCGTGCCGCGGCAATCCTGTCGTGGACCGTGGCGTTCATCAGTGAGTGGGATCCTTGAGCATTTCCGACGTGAAGTGCGCGACCGCGGCGTCGATGAGCTCGCCGATGTCACCGTCGAGCGCGGCGGTCAGCTGGTGCATCGTGTAGCCGATGCGATGATCGGTAATCCGGTTCTCGCGGAAGTTGTAGGTCCGGATTTTCTCAGACCGTTCGCCAGCGCCGACCTGCGTCCGGCGATCCTTGGCGATGGCATCCTGCTGCTTGCGCAGCTCCATCTCGTAGAGCCGCGAACGGAGCACCTTCATCGCCTTCGCGCGGTTCTTGATCTGCGACTTTTCGTCCTGCTGCGAAACGACCAGGCCGGTGGGGATGTGAGTGATGCGGACCGCGGAATAGGTCGTGTTGACGCTCTGGCCGCCCGGCCCGCTCGAACAGAACGTATCTATGCGGAGATCCTTCGCATCGATCTGAATGTCCACTTCTTCCGCCTCTGGGAGCACGGCAACCGTTGCCGTCGAGGTGTGGATGCGGCCGCTCGCTTCCGTTGCCGGCACGCGCTGCACGCGATGCACACCGCTCTCGTACTTCAGGCGGCTATAGACGTTGCGGCCCTCGATGAGCGCGATCACTTCCTTCGTGCCGCCGCTCCCGGTCTCGCTCAAGTTGAGAAGCTCGAGCCGCCATCCCTGCCGCTCGGCATAGCGGCTGTACATGCGGAACAGATCGGACGCGAACAGGGCGGCCTCGTCGCCGCCGGTGCCGGCGCGAATCTCGAGGACCACGTTCTTCTCGTCGTTGGGATCCTTTGGTACGAGCAGAACTTTGATCTCGGCGAGCAGCTGATCGCGGCGCGTTTCGAGCGAGGCGAGCTCTTCTTGCGCCAGCTCGCGCATGTCCGGATCCTTGACCAGTTCCTCGGTCGACCCGATCTGCTTCACGACATCCTTGTACTCGCGGAAATGATCCACGAGCGGCTGGATCTCGGCCAGCGTCTTGGAGTGGCTGCGGAACTTCGCCGTATCGCCCTGGACGACAGGGTCGGCGATCTCGGTCATCAACTGGTCGTACTGCGCCTCGACGGCACTCAGCTTGTCAAACATTTATCAATGCCGCGGGGCCCCACCCCCACTCGCTCTCGCTCGGGGACTCGGCTCCGCCTCGCTTCCCTCCGGCCCCTCGCTCGGGCCGCAGGCGCTTCTGTAGTGTTCTCCCCCTGACACCGGCGGCAAGAATGCCACCTCGTCGCCGTCGTGCAACGCCGTTGTGAACCGCGCGTACTCCTCGTTGACGGCGCATGAAACCGTGCCGTTGTACGCCGCCAACTCCGGGAATTCCTGCGCGAGGACGTTCCAGGCGGTTTGGGCGGTGGCGGGCTCGGGCAACTGCCGCTCGAGATCCGTCCGTCCGGCGATGTCCCGCAGCCTCGCGAACAACAGGATTTTCACGAGCATGCGCGTGCGGCGGCGATCTCCCGCGCGTTCTCATCCGCCGGATCGGCCGTCGCCCCTTCAATCCAGACGTCGCCACCCTCGAAGTGTTCGTGCTTCCAGATCGGCGCGATCTGCTTCACCCGCTCGATGCCGTAGCGGCAGGCGGCAAAGGCCTCGGCGCGATGCGGCGAACCGGCGGCCACGATCACGCTCGTCTCGCCGATCTCGAGCCTCCCGACGCGATGGGCAATGGCCAGCAGTGCGTGTGGCCATTTGACTGCTGCCTCTCGTGCGATGCGCTCGAACGCGGAAAGGGCGAGGGGCGCGTACGCCTCGTAGTCCAGCCACAACACGATACGGCCCGCGTTCTGACGGCGAACGCGGCCAACGAAGGTCGCCACGGCGCCGCAGTGCGGTTCTGTCACGAGTGCTTCGAGCACAGCCGCGTCGAGCGGCTTGTCTGTGATCGCGAACCGCTCAGCCACACTTCAGTATAACCGCCAGGTCCCTCAGACAGTTCCCATCTATCACCATCCCGTCTCACAAAAGCAAATTTCATTCAAGCTTTCTGTGATTCGACGGCAGCGGTGTCCCAAGCGTTCCCAACGCGTCTGATCTGGTTTGTTCGCTTTGCTAGTAGCGAGCACCCGCAAGGCGGATCCCTCTTATCGTGCGAACGCGTACATCGTGGGCCGTGCAGACGGTGACGAGAGTACGAGAGATCACGTGATGCCATTGCGTACGATCGCGTGCGTACGGCGCGTTGTGTACGGCGCATACATGCGACGCGTGCGTGCGTGAGATAGGTGCGCTGCTGTTTCTTTATTGGCATATCACGCAGATGTACGCGCGAACGCCTTAAGTTGTTGAGGTAGGAACGCCTGCGCTAACTGTGACTACGGCCGTTCCCGTTATGAGCAGGGACCGGAGCTGGCGCACGCACCGCTTCACGGCGTCGGCGGGCAGGGCAAGAGATCCATTTCAGCCTGCAGCGCGGCTATGCGCTTGAATTGGATGTCGAGTGTGGTGCGCACATCAGCCAATTCGAGAGCCAGCCCCGCAACATGGTCTAAAGCGCAGTCGCAAGTACCATTCCTAGAGGCTGGACGCGACCGCTCTGGGCGCAATCTGCCCGGTACGAATCGCCGTCTCCGGCGTCAGGGCACGGTAACGAACTCACTCAGGAACGAGAGGGCGGACGCTGTATCGATGCGGTACGTCTGATCTGTTGCGCGGCAGAACCGATCGCCCGTTACCGTGACCGAAACGATCGTCGTGGTCTCGCTGGGGCCGGCGCCGAGAAAATGCGGTCCGCCGGAGTCACCGTAGCAGGTTCCGCCGTTGCCCGTCGACGGATTCATTGACAGCGTCAGCCAGGCTTTGTTGAGCGACAGCGCCTCCTGAACAGCGAAGAGGCGGCGTGTCCCCAATTCGAGGGAGTGGGGGCCGCGCCCCTTGTCGTTCCGAACCGTGCCGTAGCCCACGGTTGTAAACAGCGTTGACTGTTTGTCGATGGAGTCGAGCAGCCCAAGACTAGGCAACTCGCCGTAAACCGGCATGATTACGGGCTCGTCGAGCACGAAGACCGCAACGTCGTGTCGGTCGTTCGAACCTCCCGGAAAGAGCGGGTGGACGAACGCCGTGCCGGTATGCAACGTCACGCCGGCATCGATTGATCCGTCGGCATCCGCGTCGATGATCTCGTCGAACGTCACCGAGATGGGGATACCTGCCTCTTCCGTCCCGAACAAGCAGTGCGCCGCCGTCACGACAATCGTTGGCGACACTAGCGTACCCGAACAAAACTGGAACGTTTCTCCGCCAAACTCGGCGACCAGTGAGCCGACGAACGGGTGGCGGCCGTTATCGGGCTGACCGAACGTGATGGCCCACACGGCGGCAGCACCGAAGAGGGAAACGATAAATCCGAGCGCCATCAGTGCTGTCGTTTTTTTCATTGCGCGCTCCTCGAACACTGATTCGATGTCCTGTCGCCCACTCGACCGCGTGTTACCGAATCTCTCAATTCGCCGGCATCAATCGATGGCGCGGGCGCTGATTATCTCTCAACCGACCACGGAATCAACCACTCTCGCAGCCCCAGGCGTTATGGCTCAGTTGCGCCGTAGACACGTGGGCTCCCGAAGGCTGTTGTGGCGAACCAGGTTCTTGTTGGCACCGGCACAGCCCTCGAAACCACGTACCGAGGGGACCTCTACGCAGCGGAACGCCCACTTCTTTTTTCCGCGAAGAAATTTGTGCACGGAGCCTGTCGCGCGCAGCCGCAAGTGGCCGCCAAAGGCCGGAGTTAGCTTTCTGTTAGCTGCAGCTTGCAGCTTCACTGTAAGTCGTTGCAAACAAAACCGCTCAGCCGCACTTCAGTATAACCGCCAGGTCGATTTTGGAGTTCCTGCCTGGCATCCGTCAGTACCGGATCAGCCGCCGCGCGCGTCCTCCTCGTCTCGTCGCGAACGCCGGAGATCGCGCTGCATATCTTCGAGCACTCGCACGAGACGATCGACCGCCGCGGCTATCTGACCGGCGGCTTGTGTCAACTCGTCGCCGCGAACGGCCCCCGCTTCGATTGTTCGGGCTCGGCGCCGCATTTCACCGAGTTCCTGGCGAATCCGATCGAAATAGTCATTCATGACTGTGTGCATCGTCTGCAGTGTAGGGAAAAGGGGACAGTCCCCTTTAGCCTGACCGCCAGAAATGATTCAACGGCCCGTGGCCACCGCCGAGCCCCGGCGCCTGGCGGATTGCACCCTCGACATACTCGCGTGCGCGCTGCAGTGCCTCGCGCACGGTCATGCCGAGCGCGAGGTTCGCGGCAATCGCCGACGACAATGTACAACCGGTTCCGTGAGTGCTGGTCGTGTCGATTCTCGGACCGCGGAGCTCGAAGGCCTCACCCGGAGTGAACGCCACATCGATGGATTCCGTGCCTTCGATGTGGCCCCCCTTGATCAGGTACGACGCGGGCGCCCATCTCCAGGATCCGATGGCCGGCGTCGTGGACGTCCCGCAGCGATCGAACCGACATGCCGGTCAGCACCTCCGCTTCTGGTGCATTCGGCGTGACCACCAGAGCCAGCGGGACCAACGCTCGGCGAATGGCGTCGACAGCGGGCGGCTCCAGCAACGGATTGCCGCCCTTGGCGACCATGACCGGATCGAGGACGACGTTCTGCAACTCGAGTTCGCGGACGGCAGCGGCCACGGTCTCGACGATCGGGGCGTTTCCCAGCATGCCGATCTTGACGGCGTCGGCGCCAATGTCGCCGATGACGGCATCGACCTGCGCGCGCACGATCGCCGGTGGGAGCGCCATCCACGACACCACTCCGCGCGTGTTCTGCGCCGTCACGGCAGTGAGCGCCGACATGCCGTAGACGCCGTGGGCGGCGAACGTCTTCAGGTCCGCCTGAATCCCGGCACCGCCGCCGGAGTCGCTGCCCGCAATTGTCAGTGCTGTGTGCATACGTTAAGATCCGGCAGTTATGACCGTGAGACGGGCGGCGGCGTCGAACACACTCCTTGGCACTCTCGCGAGCGGTGCGGACTTTACGGTTGCGATTCAGGTCGCGGCAGTGCTGTTCGTGAGCGTTCTGACCGCGACCGCCGCGCAAGTGAGCGTGCCGCTGCCGTTTACGCCTGTGCCGCTCACGCTCCAGCCGATGGTCGTCCTCATCGGCGGCGCCGTGCTCGGGCCTCGTCTCGGCATGGTCAGCCAGGTGTTGTACCTCCTGGCCGGTCTCGCCGGGCTCCCCGTGTTCGCCGCCTCCGCGACGCTTCCGCAAGGCCCGCTGCGCCTCCTCGGTCCCACGGGCGGTTACTTGATGAGTTACCCGTTTGCCGCGTTCGTCACCGGCTGGCTCGCCGAGCGTGGCTTCGATCGCCGCTATCTCACATCAGTTCTCGCCATGGCCGCCGGCCTTGCCGTCATCTTCACATTCGGCGTCTCCTGGCTCGCCTGGCTCGCTCGCCCCGTCCCGTCCGGTCTTCCTGCCGCTCTCGCCTCCGGCCTCTATCCGTTCATTCCGATAGATCTCATCAAGATCTCAATCGCTGCGGCCATTCTCCCCACCGCCTGGTCGTTCTTACGACGGACCTAGCCACGTGCGACGTGCGACGTGCGACGTCGACGTGCTGCACGCCGCACGCCACTCGCCGCACACAGCGCATAGCACGTTGCACGTTGCACCCTGCACGTTGCACATAGCACGTAGCACGTAGCACGTGATTTACCTGACATACCCCAGACTTCTCAGCCTGTCGATCATTTCTTGATCGAGCGGCGTGCCGCTGCGCGCGTGGGAAATCGCGCCGAGCAATCCGTAACTCTCGACGAAGCGGACTGGATGGCTGGCAAGAAAACCGGGATCGAACATCGCGTCGATCACGCGCCCATCGAGGTCGCGAGCGATGGGCACGCCGAGCGCGTGAAGGATGGTTGGCGCGACGTCGAGCACGCCTCCGTCGGTCCGAGTGTCAACTTTCATGCCGGGACCCAGTGCCGACAGCGTGCCCCGTCCCTCGTGCAGTCGACCGGCTTGTGTGACAACGAACGCTCTCCGGCCTCCGCGCCAGCGGCTCATCGCCGTTCCCGCTTGCGTCTCGAGAAATCCGTAGTAACCCTGCAACGCAGTCAGCTTGAGGTCCAGCTCGAAGGCCGATGGTGTGCCACGATCGGTTCCGAGCAGCGTGTGTTCCGCGATATCCAGACCGGGAAGATAAACGACGAGGAGATCGAGGTTCTTGTCGGCGCCGATCGCATCCGCGATTCGCAGCATGCTGACGTCGAGCTCGCCCGAGCGTGCGAGGATCTCGCGATGATCAGCGTAGGCCGGCGCGGCAAAGTAGGACTGCGCCTGTTGCCGCGCATCGGCCCGGATCTCCGGCCAGCGCGATCGCAGTGAGTCGTACAGCTGGGGCGGGCCGAGCTCCGCGTCGAGCGCCCCTCCCCGTTCGAGCCGCAGCACGGCGCGATCGGAAAAGACGGTTCCGCTGCCGACGGCGACGGGCCACGTCGCCCACCAGTTGACGACGGCAGTTCGAAGGCCGGCCTGTTCGGCGATTTCCCAGAACGTCTTCACGCGGCGCTCGAAGTTGCTGGCAGTGGCTGGTCGCGTCAAACGCAGCAGGTCGGTGGCCGCCCCAATCACCCGGCCTGTCGAACCGGCGGCCAGTCGGCCGCGAAGGCCGGTGACGCTGCGCGTCTCGAGCGCACCGACGCCATGCGCTTCCGGCCGCACGCCCGTCGCAATCGTGGTCCACAGCCGCGCCGGATCGCGCGAGTCGGATGGTGTGAGCTCCGCCCGCGCGGCATCGAATATCGGAAACAGGCTGCCGCGCGCGGCGTCCCCGGATGCACGGATCCGCTCGTGCAGCTGCGGGTCGAAGCCGTCGATTGCCAGCACCACGATGGGTTCACCGGACCGAACCGGCAGCGGTGTTGGCAATCGGTCGGCTGGCCTGTCGGCTCCGGCCGCGGCGAACAGCAAGGCCACTGCTCCAGCGAAGGCGATGGCTCCGCCGATGATCGACGCTTTCCACGTCGCGCCGGGAACGCGAGCGGAGAGCACGTCCTGCCCCGGCCGCGCCATGGTGACCGCGAGTGCGGTGACGGTGACCGCATGACCGAGCAGCACACTGATCGCCGCGGCGACGGCCAAGGCAACCGTCGTCCAGATCGGTGAGGACCACGCGAACGCCGGGCTCGCCGTTTTCCACCACAACGTGAGATAGGCGAGACATGCTGCGGTGACGAACGCACCTGCCGTAACTGCCAGCCGGCGCGCCCGCCTGACTGCCCGCTCGCCGCTGCTCGCCGTCCTGCTGGCCAACCACGATGCGCCCAGCGACAGGACGAATGCTGCGACCGCCAGCGATGCTCCAAAGAGAATTCCCAGATAGATGGCGGCAACGACAGCGTCCCTCGGTCCGGTCACCAGCCCGGGCATGCGCGCCACCAGAGCGATCGCTGCCGTCGGTCCGAGCAGCGCCGCGGCGAGCATTCCGATGCGGAGACTGGCGAACAACGCGATTCCAGCCGGTTGCTGTGCTCGCGCGGCCGATTCCAGCACGAATCGATCGACGCCCGCGTCGAGATAGCCGAGCGCGCGCAGGCGCTGGCGCAGCTCGTCGATGCTGGCCACGCCGTCGCGTCCGGTGTCGGAACCGGTTATCCGTGTCGGGTCTGAGGCCACGTCAGCCGCTCCGTCCCGCGACGAAGGCGGACAGCTCACGCAGGCGGTCTGCGCGCCGCCCGAACGGCGCGAGTGCGCGATCGGCCGTGACGCACAGCTCGCCGGCCAGCTGTCGGGCGCCGGCCACGCCGCTGAACGAGACGAACGTCGTCTTCTTCAAGTCGGCGCGCACGGCCTTTCCCGTATCCGCAGGATCGCCTTCGACGTCGAGGAGATCGTCCACGATCTGAAACGCGAGGCCGAGATTGCGCGCAAACGCGTCGAGTCTGGCGATGTCTTCCGCCGTCGCCGCTGCGACGAGAGCCCCGGCCACGGCAGACGCGCTGAACAGTGCTCCTGTTTTGCCGCGATGAATTCGCTCCAGCGTCTCGAAACTGATTTGCTGGTCGGTCGCGAGGAGATCCAGGGCCTGGCCGCCGATGAGCCCGTCGAGACCGACGGCGCCGGCAATGAGGGCAGCGAGGCGCGATGACAGGACGGGATCGTATTCGCGCGCCAGCGTCGCGAAGGCCATGTTGAGCAGGCCGAATGCTGCGAGGATGGCCATGGCCTCGCCATGCTGACGATGGTTTGCAGCCTTTCCACGCCGCAACGGCGCATCGTCCATCGATGGCAGGTCATCGAGGATGAGAGAGGAGGCGTGGACGAGCTCGATCACCGCGGCCACCGGCACTGCTCGCGCGCGCTTCTCCGCCGCAAATCTCGACGGACAGCAGGGTAAGCACCGGGCGAACGTGCTTCGATGGCGCGTGCACGGTGTAGGCCATGGCCTGCTGAACGGCGCTATCACCCTCCGCAGGGATCAGGCGCTTCAGTTCGGCTTCGACTCGTTGCTGGTACTCGGAAAAAAATGCCGGCGTGCGATTCATTGCGCGGCAGGTTTGCCGAAGACGAGCAGGTACTCATAGCGCAGCATGGTTGGCGGGGAGAGCAGGTGCAGGCCGGCGGCTTCCGCATCGCGAATGATCCGCTCGGGATCGACACGCTCCTCCAGCGCAGGTCCGGGTCCATAACCGTCGCGCTTGAAGTCGACGATGCCGAGGCGGCCTTTCGGCTTCAGCGAGGCGGCGACGTTGCGCAGCACGGCGGCCCGATGTGTCATTTCGTTGTACGTGTCGACAATCAGCACGGCGTCGACCGGCTCCTTCAGATGTGGGTTCGATAGATCCCCGAGGATGGGAATGACGTTCGAAAGTCCTTCGCGGGCGACGCGCCGCATGGTGGCTTCGATCATCTGGCGCTGAACGTCCTCAGCGTAAACGCGTCCGTTCGGCCCCACTCGGTGCGCCAGGCGAACGGTGAACCAGCCTCCGCCTGCGCCCAGGTCGGCAACCACGCTGCCCTCACCGATCGCGAGCTCGTCCATGATTTTCTCGGGCTGTTGCCACGCGTCGCGATCGGGCCCTTCGAGAATGCCGAGCTGCTCGGGCGGGAACAAACGTCCATGCTGTGGCGAAGCGGCCAGGCAGAAGACGGCGGCGACGATCGCCAGCGCGGTTCGCATGTCTATGATTCGTCCTCTCCTGGTACGCCTGGCGAGGTCATTGCTGCCGGCGAAAGAATTCGGTCGAGCTGATCGTCCGGGAGCAGCCGGCGCTCGCGTACGAGCTCGCGCACGGGCTTCCCCGTGCGCGCTGATTCCTTGGCGATTTCCGCGGTCACGGCGTAGCCGATGTACGGACTCAGTGCTGTCGCCACGGCGGTGCTGCGATCGAGCAGCTCACGGCAGCGTTCTGCGTCCGCTTTGATGCCATCGAGACACCTTGTCTTCAACACGCGCATGGCCTGACGCAGGATGCGAGTTGCGTGCAGCGTATTCCAGGCCATTACGGGCATCATGACATTGAGCTCGAGCTGTCCGGCGTCGGCCGCCGCGAGGTTCGTGGCGTCGCAGCCATAGACCTGATAGCAGACCTGATTGACCATCTCTGGAACCGAGGGGTTCACCTTGCCGGGCATGATCGAGGAGCCCGGCTGCACGGCAGGCAGCTGGACTTCGGAGATGCCCGCACGCGGTCCCATGCTGAGCAAACGGAGGTCCGACGCAACTTTACTGACCTCGACTGCCAAGCGGCGCAGTGCTCCTGAGTACGAGAGCACGTCGCCCATGCTCTGCGTCACCCGAAAGCGGTTCGCCGCCGGCCGCAGCGGAAGTCCGGTATACCGCGCGAGGTTTTCGACAGCGCGCGTCGTGTACTTTTCACCTGCGTTCAACCCGGTACCGACAGCGGTCGCTCCCAGATTCAACTCCTGCAGTTGCGCAGCGGTCCGTTCGAGCTCTCCCGCCGCATGGGCGATGTTCGCTGCGTAACCACCGAACTCCTGTCCGAGCGTCATCGGCACGGCGTCCTGCAGATGGGTGCGTCCGGTCTTGAGAACCGCGGCGAACTCCTGACTCTTGTCGTCGAGCACGTTTGCCAGATCGCGCGCGGCTCCGATCAAGTCGGGGAGCATGGCGAGAACCGCGAGCCGCGTGGCGGTGGGGAAGACGTCGTTGGTGGACTGCCCCATGTTGACGTGATCGTTGGGATGAACGCGCGAGTAGTCGCCCTTCGTTCCACCCAGCAACTCCGCGGCACGGTTGGCAAGGACCTCGTTCGTGTTCATGTTGTGCGAGGTGCCGGCCCCAGCCTGATACACGTCGACGACGAATTGATCGCGGAGTCTGCCATCGAGCACCTCGTCTGCCGCGGAGACGATCGCCCGTGCCACGTCCTCATCGAGCCGACGCAGATCCCGATTTGCCTCGGCTGCGGCTTTCTTGACCTGGATCGTCGCCGTGACGAGCTCCGGCGGTGCCGTCAAGCCGCTGATGGGGAAGTTCTCCACGGCACGCTGGGTCTGGCCGCCGTAATAGGCATCCGCCGGCACGCGCACCTCTCCCAGGGGATCGCGTTCGATGCGGTACTTGGCGACTGGTGAGGGAGTGGACGCCACGGAATGTCCGGGGTCAAACGAGATGCTTATTCAACGATTATACTGCCCGTATGCTGCCAGCCTTCTTCGAGAGCATGGTTCAACTGATCACGCGCACCTCGACAGATCTGCCGCCGGATGTGCGGGTCGCCATGGATCAGGCGCTGGCTGTTGAGGCGCCGTCCACGCGCGCCAGCCAGGCCCTGACCGTCATCGCCCAGAACATCGATCAGGCAACGTCTTGCGAAGGCCCCATCTGCCAGGACACCGGCATGCCGACGTTCGAAGTGAAGGTGCCGATTGGCGCGAACCAGATCTGGATGCGGCAACAGATTCGCGAGGCCGTCGCCGAAGCGACGCAGCGCGGCAAGCTGCGTCCGAATTCTGTTGACTCGATCACCGGAGAAAACTCTGGCAACAACCTCGGACCCGGTACGCCCATCATTCACTTCGATCAGTGGGAGGAAGAGGACATCGAGGTGAAGCTGATCCTCAAAGGCGGCGGCTGCGAGAACACGAATGCCCAGTATTCGCTGCCGACGGAGCTCGAACATCTCGGACGCGCCGATCGGACGCTCGAAGGGGTGCGCAAGTGCATCCTGCACGCCGTATGGAGAGCACAGGGAAAGGGGTGCAGTCCCGGAGCCGTCGGTGTCTGCATCGGCGGCGACCGCACTTCCGGCTACACGCACGCCAAAGAGCAATTGTTCCGAACGCTGGACGACACGAATGACGATCCGCGACTCGATGCGCTCGAGCGCTCGATCATGGACGAAGCCAATCGGCTCTCGGTTGGACCGATGGGGTTCAGCGGCAAGACGTCGTTGATTGGCTGCAAGATCGGCGCGCAGAACAGATTGCCCGCCAGCTTTTTCGTGTCGATCGCCTACGACTGCTGGGCGTTTCGGCGGCTCGGCGTTCGGCTCGATGCGTCTTCGGGCGCGATCAGGTCCTGGCTGTATCGCGACGGCACCGCCGCGTCTCAGCCGATGCTCTCGCCGGAAGCTGCGTCGGCTGGGTTCCCTCGCACCGGCAGAGAAGTGCCGCTCCAGGCGCCTATCTCCGAGGAGCAGATACGGTCCCTCAAAGTGGGGGATGTCGTGCTGCTCTCGGGTCGTGTCTATACCGGCCGGGATGCCGTCCACGCTCACCTCATGAAGCACGAGCCGCCGGTGGATCTGCGCGGGGGCGTCCTCTATCACTGCGGTCCGGTCGTCGCCAAGGATGCAGGTGGCTGGCGTGTCACGGCGGCCGGGCCGACGACGAGCATCCGCGAGGAGCCCTATCAGGCGGACATCGTCAAGAGGTTTGGCGTCCGCGTCGTTATCGGCAAGGGTGGAATGGGTGCGAAAACGCTCGCTGGCTTGAAAGACTCCGGCGCGGTCTACTTGAACGCCGTGGGAGGGGCGGCGCAGTTCTACGCCAGGTGCATCGAACGCGTGGACGGCGTGTCACTCATGGAGTTCGGCACACCTGAAGCGATGTGGCACCTGCAGGTCAGGGATTTTCCGGCGATCGTCACCATGGACGCGCACGGCAACAGCCTGCACAAGGAAATCGAAGAGGAGTCGGGCCGAGCGCTCGAGGGCTTGCGCGGATGAGAGACTTGCGCTGAACGCTTCTATTTCAGCGCTGCAGCGAACAGCTTCACGATTGCCGTGTTCGCATCCGGCTGCTTCACGTGCAGGTGAATCACCCGTCGCCCGTGCGCTTCGAGCGTTTCGACATCAGCGAGCGCCTGCGCGCGTTTCAGGATCGCGAAGGTATATCCCGCCCCGGGGATTTCTGTTGCCGTCTGATCGTCCGCGGTGATGACGAACGCGAGAGCCGTGTTCGGTCCTCCCTTGTGATACTGCCCAGTGGAGTGCAGGTAGCGCGGTCCGACGCCGAAGGTCGTCGCCACGCGCGTGTGCGCGCGAATGGCCACGCGCACGCCGTTGATCGCTTCGGTGGTGGCCGCGCTCGCGGGCAGATACGAGAGGAACGCGGCGTAGTCGCCCGGTTTCAAGGAATCGATGGCGGCTCGCACCACGGTGGCGGGACTGGCCCCGCCGTAGCCGCGAGTGAAGACGTCAACCATTTCATCCGAGACCAGCGGCTGTTCATCCGGCAGCCGGCCCTGCGAGAGATAGAGCTCGAGGAGAGACTTCGTCTTCGCCTTGGCTTCGGCGACGTTGCGTTCGTCGAACGGGTTCACTCCAAGCGCGGCGCCGGCGACTGCCGTGGCGAACTCCCAGCGAAAAAATTCCGTCCCCAGACCGTCGAGCCTCGTCGTCAGGCGCAGCATCGGCAGCCCAGCCTTCTGCAGCGTGGCAACTGCCTGCGGATCAGGTCCGTCACGATCGCTGGCGAACACTACGAAGGCGCGGTCCTGTCCGTAGTCCTCCGGACGGCCGAGCGGTTCGTCGACAACTGGCAGCACGCCCTTGCCATTCTTGCCGGTGCTCTCCGCCACCAGCTGTTCGATCCACAAGCCGAGTGTTTGAAGTGATGGAGGAAGGAAGAGAGTGAGTTTGTCGCGGCCGGACAGCGCGGCGGCGCCGATGAATGCGCCGAGCTCCAGACCGGCATTTGCGTGATTCTCCTCCCGGCATCCGTCCGCCATCGTGGTTCCCGTGCTGAGAAGACGGCTCGCGGCGGTGCCGGCGAGCGCCGCGGGGATCAATCCGAACAGTGAGAGCGCCGAGAACCGACCGCCGATGTCCGACGGATTGAGGAAGGTGTCGCGGTACCCCCGCGCGGTTGCGATCGACTGCAGTGCCGTCCCCTCGTCAGTGATGGCGACGAAATGTCGGCCGGCGGCATCACCGAGAGCGTTCGTCATCGTTGCCCAGAAGAACCGCTCCATCGACACGACTTCCGCGGTGCCGCCGCTCTTGCTGGCTACGAGGAAAAGGCTCCGTGCCGGGTCGAAGTGTGCCGCCGCCTCGTTCAAGGTCCGCTCGTCGGTCGTGTCGAGCACGATCAGTTGTGGATAGCCGCGGGAAATTCCG
The DNA here is from genome assembly GCA_963804245.1 of uncultured Acidobacteriota bacterium. Taxonomy (GTDB): domain Bacteria; phylum Acidobacteriota; class Vicinamibacteria; order Vicinamibacterales; family 2-12-FULL-66-21; genus CAWDPQ01. The sequence goes on along the minus strand of CAWDPQ010000020.1, from coordinate 49,714 downwards.
TGCACCGCGCGGATTACTTCCGCACAGAGACTGCTGCCTCCCATGCCGAGCAGGTAGACTGCATGTATGGACTCGGCGCGAACCGAATCGGCCAGCGCGGCAATTCGGTCCAGATGCGGTGGCATGGTCGTTCCGACATCCAGCCAACCAAGCCGGTTGGCAATCGAGCGCGCGGCTTCACTGCCGGGCTCGGCCCGCCATATCGATGGGTCCCGTTCCCAGATGCGGGTGACGCCCCGTTCGCGCAGAAATCGGTCGGCGAGGTGGGCCGCTGGCTCGAAGGGGAGTGTCATGCCGGCCTCCTAAGCTAACCCAGGTCGGGCCTGCGCCAGGGGCCGGGATCCGATTTCGCGGTATAATCGTCTAACTGGTTGTAGGCGAGGAGATTCCCCGATGATCAACGTGACACCTTCAGCGGCCACCAAAATTTCGGAGCTGCTGACCGAAGAAAACAAAGCGAGCGCCGGTCTCCGCGTATTCGTTCAGGGTGGCGGCTGTTCTGGCTTTCAGTATGGCCTCATGATTGACGAGGGCGAGGGAGACGAGGCGACCGACTCAGTATACGAGTCGAACGGCGTCAAGCTGCTGGTCGACCCCATCAGTGCCCGCTATCTGCGTGGCGCCGAGGTCGATTTCGTCGACAACATCACCGGCGGGGGGTTCACGATCAAGAATCCCAACGCTAAGTCGACGTGCGGCTGCGGTTCCTCATTCAGCGTGTAGCGCCTGCTTGCCTGACCGGTCCGGAGCGGGAACACCCGTTCCGGGCCCAATCCGTGATCGATCTCCACTTACACACGACAGCCTCCGACGGAACGCTCGCGCCGCGTGATCTCGTAGCTCGCGCGGCGTCCGCCCGGCTCACCACAATCAGCGTGACCGATCACGATACCGTGGCAGGTCTACCAGAAGCGCGCCGCGCCGCCGATGCGCTCGGCCTCACGTTGGTGCCCGGCATAGAAATCACGGCAGTCGAAGCGGGGCGCGACGTTCACGTGCTCGGCTACTACTTCGATCCGCAGTCGATTACGCTCGCCCAGTTTCTGACGGCGCAGCGTGTCGACCGCTTGCGCCGCGTCCGTGAGGTGTGCGACCGGCTCTGCTCGATGGGTTTGCAGGTTGCTGCCGACGACGTGCTCGAATCGGTGTCGGACCAGCCGGAACGCAGCATCGGTCGCCCGGCGATCGCGGATGCGCTCGTCCGTGCCGGGCACGCGCGCGATCGCGACGACGCGTTCAGAAGACTGATCGGCCAAGGTTCGCCGGCATATGTTCCTCGCCATGGGGTTTCGGCCCCGGATGTGATCGATGTGATCGCGCAGGCCGGAGGAATCGCTTCGCTTGCCCATCCGGGCCTTGCCGGTATCGACGACATGATTCCGTTTCTCGCCTCACGCGGGCTTGCAGCGCTCGAAGCGCGTCACTCCGATCACACACCTGACGTAGAAGCGCACTACAAGGCGCTCGCGGCTCGCCTCGGTCTCGCGGTATCCGGCGGTTCCGACTATCACGGCGAGGGCACCTCCAACGCGGCCGCACTCGGTGTGGTGACGCTCGAGGCGAACGACTTCGCTGCACTTGCCGCACGGGCGCACGCCCGTGGCTGACCAGGCGCTCAAGATCGAGAGGGTGATCAAGAGCTATCAGGGCCTGAGGCCGCTTCGCCTTGCATCCCTGATCATCATGCCCGGCGAGCGTGTTTCGATTGCAGGCCTGGACGGCCCGGCGGCAGAACTGATGGTCAACCTGGTGACGGGTGCGGCCGTCCCCGACCAGGGCGACATCTGGATCTTCGGGCGCCGCACCGCCGACATCGCCACGGCCGACGACTGGCTCGCCTGGCTCGATCACTTCGGCATCGTCAGCGAACGCGGCGTGCTGCTGGAGGGCTCGACCCTGCAGCAGAACCTCGCGATGCCATTTACGCTCGAGATCGACCCGGTCCCTCCAGACGTCGCTCAGCGCGTGAACGCGCTGGCGCGCGAGTGCGGACTCCCTGAGGCCCTGCTGTCCATGCGGGCGGCAGAACTGCCGTCCGACGCACGGCTCAGGGCACACCTGGCGCGCGCGCTTGCCCTCTCACCGCGGCTGCTCGTTGTCGAACATCCAACCGCCCGGGTTCCTGAGAGTGCGCGGGGGACGCTCGGCGCCGACATCGCCCGCGTCTGCGATGGTCGCGGGCTGTCGGCGCTCGTCATCACCAATGACGACGCGTTCGCGCAAAGTGTTGGTGGAAAAAATCTCAAGCTCGATGCCGCATCGGGCGAGCTGCGTCCGCTCAAAAAAGGGTGGTTCAGCTCGTGAATTGGCGAGCACACCCCACCGCTTCGGCGCCCACCTGGACTACTTCACCGTGATCGTGATTTTTTCAGAAATGATCGGCTTGTCGTGTGGGATGTGGAGGTAGTCGGCGAACACGAGTTGGAGCGTGTGCGTGCCGGGCGCGAGCTTGATCTCCGCCTCGGTCTGGCCGGCTCCAAAGTGCCTGATGTTGTCGGTGACGGGCAACGCGGCATTCGGGTCTGGCGGTGTCGGCACATCGATGAGCAGGTGATGGTGTCCAGAATTCGCAAACTGGACGCCGGCGGGCGCGATGCCCATGCCCTTCAACCCGAATCGCACGGTAAACGTTGGGCCGACCGTGTCGCCGTTCTTGGGCGAGATGATGTAGACCGTTGTGCCCTCGGCCGACTTCGTCTTCGCAGGAACCTGGGCCGACACGACGCTGGCCAGGCAGACCAGCGCGAAACCACGGGCAAGATCAGAGAGTGTCATATCGATAATCCTAAGGTCCCTTCTTATAGCACCAAACGCCATCCTGCGCATTCTCGACCGTGGCACTGCCGTTCCGCTGCGGCAGTTCCTCTCGCCGTACCCCGATGCCCTATTCCGTCCTGAGCCCGGCGGTCCAATCTGAACGACCTGACTGACGACCAGCGACAGGCGAATACACTATCGCTCAATCTCAATTATGTCCAAAGTCATCCTCTTCGACATCGACGGTACGCTAATTCTCAGCGGCGGCGCCGGCATGCGGGCGCTCAACCGAGCGTGCGAGGAAATCACCGGCTTCTGCGACGCGTTGGCTGAGGTGCCGGTCGCCGGTCGCACCGATCGCGTCATCCTGTGCGACGCCATGCGTAAAGCGGGGCGCGAACTCGACGAGGACCTGCTCTCAGCGCTCCGTACCCGATACGTTCAACTCCTGCAGGAGGAAATTCAATTTCCCGGCCGCGGCGTGAAAGCGATCCTGCCCGGCGTGCGTGAGCTGCTGGACGTCCTCGCGGCACGCGACGACGTGTTTCTCGGATTGGTTACCGGTAACTTCGAAGAAGGCGCGCGCATCAAGCTCGAGTACTTCGACCTCTGGCGCTATTTCCGCTGCGGCGCGTACGGCGACGATGCGGCTGACAGGAACGAGCTCGTCCCAGTTGCCTGGCGCCGTGCGCTCGAGCGCGGGCTCAACGCCGTGCACGTCGACAACACTTTCGTCGTTGGCGACACGCCACACGACATCGCCTGTGCCCGCGCCGTAGGTGCGATTCCGATTGGCGTTGCGACGGGGAATTACACAGTGGAGGAGATCAAGGCGAGCGGCGCGGACGTGGTATTTCGCGACCTCAGCGATCCGGCGTCATTCTTAGCCCTATTGTAGGAGTCTTTGATCGCCACGCCGTCCGCCTTCGCTCGCTGCGCGAGCGACGGCGGGACAACCTTCGCGTGAAACGTAAGCGAAGGTTGGCGGAAGCGCCTGGGAGTCGAACCCAGCCCGCCCGCGTCAAGCGGGCAGCGACCGGTTTTGAAGACCGGGAGGACCACCGGGCCCCATTCGCTTCCATCCCGATTCAACTGCCTAACCCGAATCCATACAAGATTAGTTTCTGCAGCTCGGATGTTACAAACCGAATGTCCGCGCGGTGGCGCCACCATCGTGGCGGGTCGGACTCATCGTGCCGGGATGCCCGAACGAGTACCGTGATTGCGGAGTCCCGGAATTCACGGCGAAAGGCGAAGCGTGTGCGGCGCGTGTGGTACCGCGAGGTGACGACAATTACTCGACGCCATCCGGTGCTGCGAGCGAATGCGTGAGAAGCCTCGGCTTCCTGCGCCGTATTGTCGAGGTTCCCGGGCAAGATCTGAACGGCTTCTGCTGGAAGGCCGAGCTGTATCATGGCGCTGCGCGCCACTTCTGCCCCCGTGGGGAGGCGAATACCACGCGCGCGCAACTCAATCTCAGCCTTCTCCGTTCGTCCAGGACTCAGTACCGACGGATTTGGCATATTGCTCACGGTAGAGGTCGACACTTTCGAGCCACCGATCCACGGCTCCCCCTGCGAGTACGAAGATCGCGTCTGCCGGTTCAAGGGGATCCTCGCGCACGAGAAAGCGGCCGGCGAACGGCATGAAGCAGGCGCAGCCCAGCAGCACAACCAGTGCGGTGACTACGGACACTCGCGCGATCACGCGGCGAGATCGTCCGCGAGCAGCGATGACCATGATGTGATTCTGGGGGGATCTCCGAAACGGCGGGGCGCTATCGCCCCGCACGTCGGGAGCAGGGAGGGCAGGCGTCAGCCTTCGATCAGTCGAACCTCTCCGGCGCGCGGACCCTTGCCGGATTCCTCGGGAGTGAACTCCACGCGCTGCCCTTCGCGGAGGAGCTCGAACACTGCACCGCGCACAGAGCTTCGGTGAAAGAAGTGTTCGATTCCGCTTTCATCGCGGATGAACCCGAAGCCCTTGTCGATCAAAAGTCGCGCGATCGTTCCCGTTGGCATACCCGTGTCCTCCGATGAGCGGACCCCCGGATCATCCCAGGGGCTCGACAAGCCGAGCGGTGGGTGAAGGGCCGGGAGGACGACCCGCACATGCGGGGAGCGCCGACGACGGTCCGATCTGCCCGCCCCTCGCGCGGCGCCGCCGGTGGGCGGCCGCACGCTGAGCTTGAAAACGGGGTCAGTGTAGGGACTTCGTTGGGGGAAGTCAAGAAAACCGGGGTCCTTTTGGCGAATCCCCTGAACCGAAAATCTGGTCGCTAGAGTCCCTTCCCGGCGCTCAGGTGTGTCTTTCTGGCACAAGCACGGTGTCCGTAACTGGACAGACCGCTGAATTGCTGAGGTTTTTCGAAGCTCAACAGGCAACCCCGAGCCCCCGAGCATCTTCTCTAGCGCTCGCGGGGCCCCACCCCCGGCTCGCTGGCGCCGCCCCGAGCCCCTGAGCCCCCGAGTCCGGAGCCCCCGAGCCCCCGAGTCCCGAGCCCCCGAACCCCCGAGCCCCGAACCCCCGAGCCCCGGTAGTATCTGCGATGTGCCTTTGGTTCCCGGTGTCGTGTTGGCTGCCGGACGTTCGAGTCGTATGGGCCGTTCGAAGGCCCTTTTGCCCTGCGGTTCGTCACCGGCAGATACATTCTTGCATCGCATCGTCGCGTCGATGCGGGCAGGCGGGGTCGAGGAGGTTCTTGTGATTGGCCGCCCGAACGACTCGGAATTGATCGAGGCCGTCGAGCAGCCGAGCGTGGCGGCGCGCTTCATTGCCAATCCCGACCACGATCGCGGCCAGGTAACCTCCATTGTCGCCGGCGTGAACGCTGTGGATCGCCCAGGCGTTCGTGGCGTGTTGGTCATGCCGGTTGACATGCCTCTTGTACGGCCTTCGACATTTCGCGAAGTGCTGGAGGCATTCGCCGCGCATCCTTCTTTTATTGTTCGTGCCGTGTGCGGAGGGCGCCACGGTCATCCCGTGATCTTCGATCGCGGATCGTTCGAGGCACTGCGTCAGGCCGAGGTCACGGTCGGAGCCAAGGCGGTTCTGCTGACGCAGGCCGACCGCATCCTCGATCTCGACGTGAACGATGCCGGCGTACTCAAGGACATCGACAGTCGGGAAGACTATGCCGCGGTCTTCGGTCGCACGCTCGATTCCGGCATGCCATCATAGGCACCATGCCCGAACGAGCCTACCGAGCCGGCGAGTCACTCGAAGACTACTGCCGGGCGTGCAAGACCGATCGGATGCACGCCGTCATTGCGGTTGACGGCTCAGGTCGCCCACTACGAGTGGCCTGCGGCTACTGCCGCAGCGAACACAACTACCGCGGCGGTCCGAGAGTGGAGCCGTCGACGCCAGTACACGTCAGTAGGAGTGAGCCTCGCCGGACGACCGTCGAGCGTGAGCCGTTTCCGTTGGTGAGCGATCGCGAGAGGAGCGCGCCGCCGATCATGCTTCCACAAAACGACAGCGACATCGAAATGCTGCTGCGGCGAATCATCCGTGAAGAGTGCGGTGTGAGCGCCGTGGTTCCGGCGGAAAAATGGCGTGGCGGCACCCTGGTGCTGCGGCCCGGCTCGCCCGGTCTGCAGGAAAAGAGCTGGCCGATTGAAACCTTCTTCCACAAGATCGTGATGCTCAGGAACCGCCTGCGCACGCTCGAACAGCAGGTGAATGCCTCCGATCTCTCCGATGATGCGAAAGTGAAGCTGCAGGCGTACGTGAGCGGCTGTTATGGCACGCTCACCAGCTTCAACGTGCTTTTCGCGGAGGAGCCGGATCAGTTCAAGGGCAGCGGCGGAGACTAGCGGGTTCGCGCTCGTACTCGAAAGTCGTAGCGGTCGAGCATCACTGGATCTCTCTGTGGCGCGGCTCCGCGAAGCCTCACGTAGTAGTCACCCGGCTGCAGTAGATCGGCCGGCAGCGTCAGCTCGATGGCTTCTCTGCCATCGATGGCAGTCGCGTTGAGGTTATTCTGCGACCACACTTCGTCTCCGCTGGCCTGGTGCAGTGCTGCGCGGTAACTCGAGTATTCGGTGCCGTCCAGTTCGAGGCGGAGTCTCACCAACACCGTTCCTGCCGGAATCTGCACGCGTTTCAGTTCACCGCCCACGCTCCTGACCAGGCCTGAAGACAGCCATTCACGCACATCAGTGGGCGTTCGACTCGGCGTGCCCATCTGCCAAGTCAGAACTGGCAGGACCAGCAGCAACAGCGCTGCTGCTGCGGCTGCCCAGGAGGGCACTAACAGCCGGCCACTGAACGGTCGCCAGGCACGACTGCCAGCTTTACGCTCTCGCTGTCGACGTGCGCCTTGAGCGTCCGTGCGAAGGCCAACTTCTCTCGCCGTTCCTCCGTTGTCAGGAAGCACTCCTCGAAGCGCTGTATCTCCTCGTCGTCCAAATCACCGGTCGCGTACGCGTCGATGAGCTCATCTTCCGCCAGGCACAGCTGCTCCCAGAAGATCCTGATCGTCAGAAAACAGTCGTCTTTCGACGTCCTCGCGCACTTCGGAGTCGGTCGTGCCCAGCAGATAGCGCCTCAAGACGCCGTCGAGCGTTGGATTGGTATTCATCGGTCTACCCTCATGAACCCGCTGTTCCCGCCGCTTCCGAGTTCGCGCACTCGAGCACGCACCGCCGCAGCGTGGTCCGGATTCGATGGACTTCGATTCTCAACGCATTGAGAGATTTGCCGAACTGCTCGGCGAGTTCCCGGTGCCTGGTGATTTTCGTGCCCTTGTCCGCGTCGTAATAGCTGAGAATGAGTCGCCTCGCTCCTCTGGTCAGCCTTGCCATGCACTGGTCGAGGCAGCGATGCTCTTCTTCCTCGTGTCGCCGCCCTCGGCGTCCGCAGTCGGCACGAGCGTCGGGTCCTTACCAGCCGATTCACGATTCGTCCGTTCGCGGCTCGCGTCGCGCAGCCATTCATGGTGGACATTGCGCGCAACACCGTAGAAGTAGGCGATGTGGTCACCGAAGCCAGCGGCGGAGAGCTCCGCGCACTTGGCCGCCACTCGGAGCACTGTTTCGGTGGTGAGGTCTTCGGCCTCTCTGCAACCGCGCCCAGCGAAGAAGTAGGAGAGCTTGCGGGTAATTTCCACGAACTTCGCCTCCGCCTCGGCGTCACGGTCCGCACCCCGCTTTTTCGGACGAACCGGGTCGAGGAAGTCAAAGAGGTTGGCCCATGACTCCTCGGTGAGCGACCTGCGATGCACCGGCGTCATAGTCCGTCAGTTCCACTCACCCTGCAGCACGAAAGCGGCCCAGTAGAACGGCGCCCGCCACCGCTCCTGCTCTCGCATGGCCAGCTGTGCCTGCCGCAGCGCCGCGGCGGGCTATCGATTCTCCTTCAGCATCTGCACGTAGAAACGGCCCATCAACTCGCCCGTCGCCTCATCGTCCACCTTCCAGTGGCTGGCGACGACACGCTTCGCACCCGCGTACATGAACCCTCGGACAATTCCGACGAGCCCTTCTCCCTTCACTGACTTACCGAGCGCGTGTTGCACGCGCTCAACACCACCAGTTCGGCCGGGCATGTTCAGATTGTAGATGTCGTGCAGCCGCAGGACACCATCCTGCGCCTGGCCCCGGTTGTCGAACATCGAGAGAACGATACCCGCGAGACCGGGTTGATCGTTGTTGAATACCCCGTGCGTCGCGAAGTGAAGGATTCGATACTTTGCGAGGTTGGGACTCATCGCCGTAGCTCGACTCGCGTCGAAGTCGATAGCCTTCAGCGTCGTTCCCAGCGGCGCCGCCGCGACGATCGCATCAGCTTCCTGTCGCGTCGCGGCCAGCCGCGGCACGCTCACCGCGCCGTCTCTCAGAAAACCGACTGGGACGGGGAGTGCCTCTCGCCAGTCAAGTTCACGGCTTCCACGCGAGACGTCGCGCCTGCCCGTTCACCAGCGCCAACGAGTCGAGGGTCATCCTCCTCGAAGACAGGATCCGCCGCACGGCGACGCTTCCAGCGGGCGTCCTTCTGTTCCTGGTCTCACGCCGCACCGCCGCAAGCACGGACGCCGAGGGCAGGCTGACTATCTCGTGCTCGAGGACCATCGGCACGTAAGCATCTCCGCCGTCCGGTATCGGCAACGCCGCGAATAGCAGGTACTGGAGTGCTCCGTCTGCCACGACGAGGATTCGCTTGCTCCGCATCCTCGCCGCGACCGGACGAGCACCATCTCGCTGAGGCGCTGCGCCTCTTGCCAGTATTCCTTGTCGGCCTGCTCAATTCGCAGGCGCCTCTCGCGCGGATTGCCAGTGACGCTCAACCGTGCCGTCAATCGATCGTAGACCCGTTTTGCCACCTGCTCGATCTCAGCTCGAGGCGGCAGCACGTAGCTGGCGTGATCAGTCTTGGCAAGCGCCCACAGGAAACTTCGCTTCTTCGCCGAGCGCGTAGACCAGCAGCAGCGTCTCACCGTCCAGCACTTGCGTCTGAACATCGACGAGGCTCAGAGGCTGCGGTTGTGTCAGCGACGCATAGCGAGGGCTTCTGCTGCGGATTTCCGCTTGGATCTGCTGATAGGTATCCTCCAGTTCGCGGTAGGCCTCGACCTCGGCCTCGCTGCGCAGGTCCCGTGTCGCGCATGCGCCGTCCGGCCCAGTCATCAAATCCTTTTTTCGCAGCCGCTTCGCGCTTCAACAAGTCGGGGTCGACCCCGTTGCGAAGATCGACCCCTGCCTGGGCGAGGTTGTCGAGCAGCGACCGCGCGCGCGCCCGCTCGGCGGCCTCGAACGCCGCCGCGGCGAGTCCCCCTCATGAGGCCTGAGTTCGTGCAGCCGCATGAGCACTTCCACGTGCAGTTCGTAGTATTGGTGGACCGACGCCAGTTACGAGCCCCGCAGTTCCCGGCTTTCCACTTACCGCGAAGTGACTCCGTGACGTTCAGCGATCGCTCCATGTATTCTCGCGCTCTCTCCAGGTACCCGAGCCCCAGTGAAGTTCGCCCGAGACCAAAAAGGGCTCTCGCTTCTCCGATTCGGTCCCCGGCGTCTCTGCTGCGCGTCACGTAATCTTCGAAATACACCAGGGCCACTGTTCGTTCACCCTCTAGGTCGTGCGCCTCGCCGAGATCAGCCCGTGTTTGAACGCGAGTCTACGATCTCCCACAAGCCGCTGCACGCTCAAGGATCGCTCCAGGTATTGACGCGCTTGTCGTGGCTGCCGCTGTTGCAGGTAAACCACGCCGAGATATCTCAGCGCGTTCGACTGCCAGCGCCAGTTCCCCAGTTCTCCGGCCAACACGAGCGCTCGTTCTAGACGATTTAGCGCCTTCGTCTCATCACCTGAAGCCAGATACGTCGCACCAAGCGAGATGAGCACGTCCGTCGAGTAGTTCTTCAGACCTGCTGCTTCTAATCGTTGAAAGGCCCGTTCCCAGTACTTGAGCGCGCGTTCTCTTTCTCCCATCTGCAAATATATTGTGTCTATGCCAGTGACGCTGCCGTCTTCCCAGAGTACATCCCCCATGAGCTCGAAGAGCGTTAGCGCCTGTAGAAAGCCATTCAGCGCTTCCTGATATTCACCAAGTCTCTGTCGCAGTCGCGCGTCAGCCACCAATGTGATCGCCCTTCCACTCTTGTCCCCCAGCGACGTCCAGAGCAAGAGCGCCCTGTCGTAGTCAGCACTTGCTTGCTTGAAATCACTCAAATCCGAGCGCACATAGCCAGCAAACAGCAGCGTCTCCACCTGACCTCTCTCGTCGCTGCTGCAGCTCCACAATAGCTCAACCTACCGATAGTAGTTGAGAGCGAGCTCCAGATTGCCACAGTAGTAGTCGACTTCGCCGAGACAGATCAGCGCCTTCTCTTCCTACCGCGCGCCGCCAAACTCTTTCGCCAACGTGAGAGCCATCCTGCAGTGCCGCGAGCCTTCATCCAAAGCTCCTTCTACCTCCCCCGCGAGAGACTGCGCCACACCGACCTCGCTGTATAGCTCTCTTTCTAGCAGACTATCACCATAACTCCGCGCGAGAGACAAAGCGCTGAGGTAACCGTCCAAAAACTCTCTTATCTCTCCCAGCTGCTCATAAATCTCACCTATTTTCTGCCCAGCTTAAGCAGCTCTTATTTTGTCGTCCTTTCGCTGCCAAGCTGCCCTAGCTTGAGCTTATCTCACAATCTCCCACCATCTTGCGTCCTTCTCTTATAACAAGCAGAGGTTTTCCACCTCTGCAAACAGCTGCTCCATCTCCTATCTCTACCGACAACCTCCCCTCGCAGAAAGCGCCGTCACCCACAGCGCCACAGCGCAAACCGCTAAAACCATAGAGCTCTTCTTCATATAATCTGCCAGATGAATCTTTATCCAAACTCTCTTCTACATCATCTCGTGCTCACCAGTTGACAACTGCTAGTCAGCGTAACCTTCTGCGCGCATCTTCCGTAACCATAATACTTTTCCTATCACTAGAGGTAAGTTCTTAACCCACTTATGCCCACCATAGTACCCACTGCGCTCCATATATCTACTGCGTTCCTTGTACCTACTGCGTTCCATGTATCTACTGCGTTCCTTGTATCAGCTGCGCTCCGTGTAGCAGCTGTTCTGCAACCCCACACCACTCTCAGCCGCTAATAGCACCCCTATGTTGCGCTCCAATAGAATTCCGCTATCCCATAACCTAACCCTTTCTCTCCCAATCCTCACCTTGAGTTATTCCTCTAGTTGAGATGCTAATACCAACATATCGAAGTTAACTCTCCCAACGAGAAGTTTGATCTGAATAGCAACCAGAGATTTCTCCAAATCGTCATCTTTCCACAGTAGCTCCTCTTATTTATCTCCCTCATCTAACCTAACCTCTCTACAGCTGTTAGTGACCTAAACCTCCAATAACTTCATCCAGCTTCCTTTCTCTTTCTCACCACCATAGATAATAGCGCTCTTATCTCACAAATTCGTCTAGAACGCTAAGTTCTGATAATCCATAGACACTACTACCCACTTAAAATAAATTTATAATCTGTACGAATGTTGATGCGCAAAACCGCTGCAACCCTACCTCACTATACACTCATCACCACTCGTAATCAGCACCTCTCCCTTATCTAACACCGCAAAAGCGTCAATATCTCCATCTATTACTGATGACATCTACGCACTCTCTTCCAACCTCTCTATCCTTACCTAATCTCTTATACACCTACATACAGAAATCTTACAAATCAACTAACTGATCATCTTTGTAAATCTGCGCTCTCCAGTGAGACAATGTAACTAGATCCATTTTCTCATCATCTCTTCAGACATTATTTCTAGCTCATCTATCTCATCACCTAAATCATCCATCCTATCCAAATCTATAGCTACCAAATCATCATAGCATCCTATCATCCAATCTTAATCCTAGTATAACTCCCGTATTCCGTGACTATCAGATCTACAGACTGCGCAGCGTCATATATTCAACATCCTAATCCAACCATCACCTCCTCTCTTCAACCAATATCCAGCTATAAAACCATCCAAACTCCATTCCAACCCTTCAACACCTATGAGAATACCAACTTATTTCCTAATCTCATAAACCACTTCTAACATACTCATAAAACAAACATCCATTCCCAATATATCAATTTTCCTACTCATCTCATCACCACCATTGATATACATCATCTCGTCCTCTAAATCTTCCTCTAGTTCCCCAATCTAGAGCTAGTCCGCATCGTTCTCTTCTCTCAACAAAAAATCCTCTATTATTTCCTCTTCCTTATCTCTACAAAATTAACATATACCTATACTTCTAACCGTCATCCCAACCATACCTATCATACACCCACTCAATGAAATACCTGAGAGCATCTACTCTTCCCTTGTTTATTTCCTAGCTATAGCTCACTCTAAAAATCTTCTATTAAACACTACCATCTAATCTAATCATTACCTAATCACCAAATCGTATCGCTGAGTCGCCAGCCCCATTCTCGCTCGGATCGAACTGCGCCATGATTTTGTCGTCCACCGGTGTAGCCCTCCCAGCCAGCCAGACTCCTGCAGAGCTCATTACCATTTCTTCCGTCAGGTTGTTGTCGCCCGCCAGGTATATCATGACGAGCCACGGGGCAACCTTGTACTTCACGCGTCTTATCCGACTTCTAGGTCTTTGATGGTCTTGACTATCCGTTCTCATGGCGACCGCTCCTTATGCAGACGGTAATTGCGCACTCAGATTCAAGGTGACTTGTCGCACGCAGGTCTACGCGCTTGGTCAAGTCGATTCTGTAAAGGAATGGTCATCGCGGCCGTTCCATTTCACGTCGCTTCGAGAGTCTTGGAGCGTTGTGAGTCTAGTCCCCTCAACTCTCCCCCCGCAATGGGGATGAAATGATTTCGAGGCCCCAGCCATTTACGGGTACACGGCATGTGTTGGCGGCCCCAGCCGCCTTGGGAGTGGGCGATGGAAACGCACGACTTGTGGCAGTTGGCGGCCGTTCACCCGCCGACGCTCATGATTGGACCTGGAAGGCGGAACGAGGCGGCGGAGACGCAGCGATCGTTGATGCCTCCGCCCGTCCACGTTGGCGGGTTCGTGCACGCCGCTGCCACCACGCGTCCGTGTCATGCCATCGGCGGGGACTTCTTCGACTATCTCGACACCGGTCGTGAATTTCACGTGCTGCTGGGGGATGCCTGCGGCAATGGTACGCCGGCCGTCCTGCAAGCTGCTCTCGTGCAAGGCATTCTCGCCGCGGATGTCGACACCAGGACCGGAGCAGCTCACCTTGTCGCCCATTTGAATCGCACGTTGTGCCGCCTCAGGATGGCCGAACGCTTCGTCACCCTCTTCTACGGCGTCATGACGCGAGACCATCTGTTCACCTACTGCAACGCCTGTCACTGCCGGCCGATGCTGCTCACAGATTCCTCTGTTCGTCTGCTGACCGTCGGCGGTGTTCCGCCCGTGCTCTTCGACTATGCGCTGTACGAGGAGCAGTCCGTGCACATTGACACCGGCGACACTCTCGTCTTCTTCACCGACTTCATCTCCGAGGCGTCAAGTATAGATCAGCAGTTTGGCGACTCACTCATTCAGCAGATCGTCACCTAGCACCTTTACCAGAGTGCAACCACTATCCTGTATCTGCTGATTACTTTCTTGCGCGACTTTACCACCCGTGTACGCCAGCGCGACGACATGACTGTTTTCGTCTTGAGATATCTGTCATAAACGAGGAGTCATCATGCAGATCACTAAACGGCTCGTCTATGATGTGACCGTGCTCGACTTGAAAGAGACTGTCCACTGTGGCGACTGCTATCGAGAACTCGAGGCTATCATCAACTACCTCACTAGCCTAGGCTGCGTCAGACTCTTGATCTATCTGAGCGAAGTCACTCATATCGACACCATGTGCCTGTTTTTCCTCATCGCTGCGCAGTTGAGATTCCAGCGGCGCCGCGGCGTCTTGAACCTGCTGCAGACTCCGCCTCTCATTCAGCACATGCTGTCAATCGCCATTATCTACCAGTTCCTACCTACTTTTATAGCTTAACACACCACCTGTACGAGCCCTGACCGACCTCGCCCTCGCGAACTATCAACACGTCCCACAGTCATTCACACGTTAGATGCAACGACGTCTGCCTCTTATCGCGCCTACAGACCGATGGCTATCTGAAACGAGGCGCTGTAACCGTTCGCCGTATTCCCGGTCGGCGTCACCAGTTCCGACGACAAGCTGTCCGCGAAGATCATGTCGGAGGCATTGGACATCGGATTGGTGCCGCGCGACGAATAGGCTCCGCTGGTGTGCACGGTGTTGTTGACGGCCTCGGGGAACGCAACCTGCGTGACCTTGCGCGATACCCCGTTGATGGTCACTTCGGCGTGAATGTGCGTTGCGCGCCCCTGATACCAGCCGGGGTAAATCGTCGTAAAGGTGACCTCGCCGTTGCTGTTGGTGGTTTGGATTCCACGCAGGAAGGTCTGCGTCGATTGTGTTCCGTACTGAGAGTAGTTGCCGGCAGCATCGACGTGCCAGATCTCGACATTCGCGTTCGGCACCGCCGCGCACGACGCGTTGGTATTGACGACTTTGATGGTCAGCGTGAGCTGAGTTCCTGTCTTGCCTTCGCGGATGTCGCTGCGGAAGAAATCGGTGAGCGATGGAAATGGCCCGGCCGTCTCGCTTGGAGTCACCGCGCACGCGCTGTTGGTACTGCCCGGGGAGGCGGTCGTCGATGTGCCCGAATCGGGTTCCGTCGGCGAACCGCCGCACCCGAATGCCAGCGCCGCACTTGCCGCTCCCATCACTCCAATGGCTTCGCGCCTTCCGATCCTCTTGCTGCTCATTCGCCATTTCCCCCTGTGTGGATCGATCATGCAACGCCCGGCCGCAGGTCATCCGCGTTAAAACTGTGACAATTCGGTGGCGCGGTCGTCGCAGACGCTGATTTTGATGGTCGGTGGAAGGTAAACTGACGGGGTTCCGGAGAAGTCACATGCAAGAAGGTGTTCTGACCGCCGGCTTTCTCGCGCTGCTCATCGGCATTGTCGCCGGGCTCCGCACGATGACAGCGCTGGCGGCCGCGAGTTGGGCCGCGCATCTCGGCAGAGTCGATTTGAGCAATACCTGGCTGGCCTTTCTCGGTTATTCGTGGACGCCGTGGATCCTGACGGTGTTCGCTCTTATCGAGTTCGTCACCGATCAACTCCCCTCGACTCCCAGCCGCACGGTTCCGGTGCAGTTCGGTGCGCGCATCGTGTGCGGCGCTCTCGCCGGCGGTTCGATTGGAGCGTCGCGCGGGGTCTTCGTCGGTGGCGTGATCGCAGGCATTGTCGGGGCGATCATCGGAACATTCGGAGGGCGCGCGGTGCGCGGGCGGCTGGCCGCGGCATTCGGGAGCGACAGTCCCGCCGCCTTCCTCGAGGATGCTGTGGCGGTGGGGGCTGCGCTGCTCATCGTGTCTTCACTGCCATGAGCCGCTACGACGCCATCATCATCGGCGTCGGTCAGGCCGGTTCACCGCTGGCTGGCCGGCTGACGCAAGCCGGCCTGACCGTGGCCATCGTCGAGCGAAAGCTGTTCGGCGGCACCTGCGTCAACACCGGCTGCATGCCGACCAAGACGCTCGTCGCCAGCGCATATGCCGCGCATCTCGCCCGTCGCAGCGCCGACTACGGCATCGTTTCGGACGGCGCGATCCGTGTCGACATGCCGCGCGTGAAGGCGCGGGCCGATTCGGTCTCCGGCAACGCGCGCCGCGGGATAGAGAAGTGGCTCCACGGCATGACCGGCTGCCGTGTGCTCGTCGGGCACGCCCGCCTCGAGGCGCCGGACGCCGTTCGTGTCGGCGATGAGCTGCTGACGGCGCCGCGTATTTTTCTCAACGTGGGCGGCCGCGCCGTCGTGCCGGATTTTCCGCGCATCGGCGAGGTGCCATACCTCACCAATACGACGATGCTGGCGCTCGACCGTCTGCCGGAACATCTGGTGATCGTCGGTGGGAGCTACATCGGTCTCGAGTTCGCGCAGATGTATCGACGATTCGGCGCCGCCGTGACCGTCGTCGAAAGGATGCCGCGGCTGATCGGGCGCGAGGACCCAGACATTTCGGAAGCCATTGCGGACATTCTCGTGCGCGAGGGCATTGCCGTCCGAACCGCCGCGGAGTGCATCACCGTCGCGCCGCACGAGAAGGGCGTAGCCGTCGGCGTTGAGTGTCTTGACGGCGCTCCGACGATCGTCGGGTCACACGTCTTGCTGGCTGTTGGCCGGCGTCCGAACACCGATGACCTCGGTCTCGAGCGCGCTGGCGTCGCGACCGATGCACGCGGCTACATCACCGTCGACGACACGCTAGCCACCAGCGTTCCCGGCATCTGGGCGCTTGGCGACTGCAATGGCCGTGGCGCGTTCACGCATACGGCGTACAACGACTTCGAAATCGTCGCGGCCAACCTGCTCGATGGCGCCAATCGCCGCGTCAGCGATCGCATACCCGCGTATGCCTTGTACATCGATCCACCGCTCGGCCGTGTGGGCATGACCGTGGCGCAGGCGCGGGCGAGCGGCCGGCCGTTGCTGGTAGGTACTCGGCCGATGAGTCGCGTTGGCCGAGCCATCGAAAAAGGCGAGACGCTGGGCCTCATGAAAGTCGTCGCCGATGCGGAGACGCGGAAGATTCTCGGCGCCGCCATCCTGGGCACGGGTGGTGACGAGGCGATTCACGGCGTGCTCGACATGATGAACGTGGGCGTGACGTACGATGTCTTCGAGCGTGCGGTCCCGATCCATCCCACGGTGTCGGAGCTCATTCCGACACTGCTGAGCGAGATGCGGCCGGACCAGAAGTGACCTGACGTGGCTAGTGCGTCATGACGTAAAGCATGACGTTGATTCCGACGGCATAGGAGTCCACCGAGAACTTCCGGAAGTAGCGGGGATCCACGCCCTCACGTTCCCAGCCGTCGGCTATGTCCGTGTTGTGCGTCGCGAGCACCATGAGCCGGCCATGTTCGTCGGAGATACCACGCACATGCACCTCGGCGCTGTCGGCGCCTTGCTCCGACGTGTCGCCGCCGGTCCCAAACCAATAACTGATGCTGGGGATCTGCGGAACTTTCGAGAACTGGAATTGGATGCGGAACATTGGATGAGTGGGCGGGATATCCGTGAACCGATACTGCGAGCCCGGCAGCACCTTGGCCATCTCTCGTTCGAAATTCTCCCAGGCGAACGTGCCCCACGAGTCATCAGACCAGATGAAACCACCCTTCAGGAGGTACTGTCGCAGCCGTTCGGCATCTTCATCACTGAGGAACAGTGATTCGGCCTGCCACAACATCACGAAGGGACATTGAAAGATCGCATCATCAGTCGGCCGCACGATGAGGGGAACGGGCTCACCGCTGCCGGTCTTGCCCACGGTGATCTTCGTCAGTTCTGATAGTCGGGTGCTGAAGTTGTAGTCCGCGTCGGGATAGTCGGTGGCCCACGCCCGGCCACGATAAGCGAGCCGGCAGAAATGCCAAGCTCCGTCGAAGCTCTCGCTGGCGGCGCCGGCGAAGCGCTGTCGCCCTTCTCCGAACGGCCTCCTCCCCTGGCCGTAACCAGCGACGGCCGCGAGGACGGCTGCTACGAGAAGGCAAGCTGGTCTCATCTGTGACCGCTCCCGGCGTCAACCCGAATGGCGAGCTTCAGACCCTAACGCGCAACCTTTTGGCCCGCCGCGGCATCCCGCCCACAAAGTCTACTTCCATCATATCGATGCGCCCAACATGACCGCCGCGTCACGCCGGCGTGGTCGACGCTCGACCAGGCGGTTCAGCCGTTGATGAGACCGAGCATCTCTCGGTCGTAGCGGGTGCCCGAGGCGACCCCTTTCGGCGCGACTTGCTCGATGCGTTCGAGATCCCGGGGCGTGAGGCGCACGTTCAGCGCGGCAAGGTTCTCTTCCAGGCGTTCGATCTTGCTGGTGCCCGGAATAGGGATGACGTTGGCGTCGCGCGTCAGCAGCCAGGCCAGCGCGAGTTGCGCAGGCGTGCATCCTTTCTCGTCAGCAAGCTGCCGGACGTGATCGACCAATGCGACGTTCTTGGCGAAGTTCTCCCCCTGAAAGCGCGGGTTGCCGCGACGCCAGTCGTCGGGCGCCATATCGTCGATCGTGCGGAAACGTCCGGCCAGGAAGCCACGGCCGAGAGGGCTATAAGCGACGAGCGTGATTCCCAGCTCGCGCAGCACTTGAATCAGCTCGTCCTCCGGATCTCTGCTCCACAGGGAGTATTCCGTCTGAACGGCGGCGATGGGATGAACCTTGTGCGCGCGCCGCACCGTTCTGGGATTCGCCTCGGATAGACCGAGATGCTTCACTTTGCCCTGTTCGACGAGTCCAGCCATCGCGCCGACCGTCTCTTCGATGGGCACTTGCGGATCCACGCGATGCAGGTAATACAGGTCGATGTAATCGACTTTCAGACGTTGAAGCGACTCATCGCACGCGGCGCGCACGTTCTGAGGTGTTCCATCGATGCGCCGGCCGGTTCCATCCTGCTTGGTCACGAACCCGAACTTCGTGGCGAGGATCACGCCGGCCCGTCGTCCGGCGAGCGCCTTGCCGACCTGGAGCTCAGAAGTGCCGTAGCTGTTCGCGGTGTCGAGATGCGTGACGCCGAGGTCGAGCGCGCGGTGGATCAAATCAATGCCGGCGTTGTCGTCGCGTGCGCTGCTCGTGTAGACATCGCCAATGCCGATGCTCATACAGCCGAGACCAATCGGGAAAACTGATGGGCCGTCGCGGCCTAGTTTGCGATTTTCCATACCTACGAACCTATCACGCTGACGTTATGATGTCCGCCACCGATGACGCAATTTCCAAGACGTGAATTCGTCGCCCTCGCCGCCGCGGCGCCATTCGCGCTGTTTCAGAAGTCCCCAAACGACTCCGGCGCCCTGACCGCGCAGGAAGTCGTCGACCGCATCAAAAAGAGCGTCGGCGTGGAATGGAAACCCGACACCGTCGACACTTTCAAAGCCGGCGACCCGGCGCTGGTCGTCAAAGGTGTGGTCACCACCGGCATGGCCACCATGGACGTCCTCAAGCAGGCCGTCACAGCCGGAGCCAACCTCGTGATTACCGCCGAGCCCACGTTCTATTCCCGAGCCGATATCGCAACGCCGGATCCCGTCTGCGCCGCGAAAAGCGACTTCATCAACAAGAACGGACTGGTGATCTGGCGTTTCAGCGATCACTGGCGTCTCCGCAAACCGGACCCGCTCGTCCAGGGACTCGCCGACGTTCTCGGCTGGTCCACGCTCCGGGCTGCGGATGACCCGACTCGAGTCTCGATCCCATCAATCACACTCGGCGCGCTTGCCTCCAGGGTCAAGAAGACATTGAACGCGAGGGGAGGAATCCGCGTTATCGGTGATCCAGAAACCAAAGTGGAGAGAGTCGCGCTGCTGCCCGGCGCCACGCCGCTTCGGGCCTCACTCGACACCCTCCCAGGCGTCGACGCCATCGTTGCCGGCGAGGTTCGAGAATGGGAGTCGGTCGAATACGCGCGCGATACCGTTACCGCCGGTAGTAAGAAGGGCCTGATCCTCCTCGGGCGCGTGCTCTCCGAGGACCCGGGAATGAATGTGTGCGCTCAGTGGATCAGAAAGGTCGTCCCCCAACTCACCACAACATGGATCCGCGTGGGCGACCCCTATTGGAGGCCGCTCTGATGCCCCTGACCGCCGGCGAAATCATCAACCGGATCAAATCCAATCTCGGCGCCGCGTGGCGCGACACCACGTATCGCGACACCTACAAGTTCGGCGGTCCGGCAACCGAAGTCACCGGCATCGCGACCACCGCCTTCTGTTCATTCGACGTCGCCCGGCGGGCGGCCGAAGCCGGACTGAACATGATCGTCCCGCACGAGGTCACGTTCTGGAACGACCGGGACGACGTGAGCGGTCTCAGCGACGATCCTGTGTACAAGACGAAGGTCGAGTTCATGCGGAAGCACAACATGGTGGTCTTCCGCATGCACGACCATATGCACGTCCAGCGTCCCGACTTTACTTTCACGGGTTCCGCACGCTCGTTGGGTCTCGACAGCATGTACGAGACTGCACCGCAGTCGCACAGGTTCATCGTCCCCGAAACAACTCTGGGAGCGCTCGCCGCTGACTTTCAGAAGCGCGTCGGGGCGAGAGCGCTCAGAGTCGTGGGCGATGCGAACGCCAAAGTGAGCCGCATCCAGCTCGGAGTCGGCTACGGGGCCTCGCGCGTCGACAGCGCCGACATCGATGTCGTCGTCAGCGGCGAGCAGCAGGAAGCCGACGCAACCTTCGACAGCCCGGAGTACGTCCTCGACGCCGTCGCGTTGGGCAGGCCGAAAGGCTGGATCATGCTGGGCCACGCCGTTTCCGAGGAACAGGGCATGCTCGAGATGGCGCAGTGGGTGAAGTCCTTCACGCCGGAAATCCCGGTGCGGTTGCTGAAAGCCGAAGAACCGTTCTGGGTGCCCAGCTAGCCCGTTCCCCTTGACATTCGAAAGGAACCACGTCTACGCTTCTTTCGTCTATCGAAAGGAGCGACGTGGCGCACGAGAAAGGTGACGTCCTGCAAGGGACGCTCGACATGCTGGTGCTCAAGGCGCTGCAGCTGCAGCCGATGCACGGATGGGGGATCACCGAGCGTATCGAGCAATGGTCAGAGAGCGTCTTGCAGCTCGGCCAGGGCACGCTCTATCCGGCGTTGTACCGACTCGAACGCCAGGGTCTGATTCGATCCGAATGGAAGGTCACCGAGAACAATCGCCGCGCGCGGTACTACGCGCTGACGCGTGCCGGTCGACGCCAGTTCAGCGACGAGCTCGTGCAATGGCGCCGCGTGTCTCGCGCTGTCAACCTTGTGCTCGAGGCAACCATCGAATAGCTGAGAGACATCATGAGATGGATGACAACGAGTTGGCAGTGGGTCCGGTCGATCGGTCGACGCCGTACGCTCGAGAGCGGTCTCGATGAAGAGATTCGCTTTCACATCGATCAACAGACCGAGAAAAATCTCCGTGCTGGCATGAGGCCGGACGAGGCCCGGCGCCAGGCGCTGCTCACGTTCGGCGGACTGGAACGCGCCAGGGAAAGCACGCGCGACGAGATCCGACCAGCGCTTCTCGAAGACTCGGTGCGTGATCTGCGGCATGGCGCCCGCGTGCTGCGACGGTCGCCGGGTTTTGCCGCCGCGGCCCTGGCGACCCTGGCCCTTGGCATCGGCGCCACGTCTGCGATCTACAGCGTCGTGCGCGCCGTGATGCTGGAGCCGCTGCCGTACCACGAGCCCGATCGCGTCGTGACGGTGTGGGAAACCAATCGCGGCGGCACCAGTCGGAACGTGATCGCCCCGGCCAACTTCGTCGCCTGGCGCGAGCGCACGCGAACGCTCGAGCATCTCGGCATGGTCGGACCCGCTGGCCTGGCCATGATGCTCAACGGTCAGCCCTCCGACATTTCGGGGCTGACGGTTTCAGCCGACGTCTTTCGCGCACTGGGCGTCCAACCTGCGCTCGGCCGCGCCTACACGCTCGAGGAAGACCTCGGCGGCAACAACTCGGTCATCGTGCTGAGCCACGAATTCTGGCAGCGGCGCTTTGGCGGCAGCCGGGACGTGCTCTCGCTGACGATCGCCACGAATGGCGGGCCCCGGACCGTGATCGGGGTAATGCCTCCCGGTTTTACCCTCGTCGGTCAGAAAGCCGACTTCCTGATTCCATACGCGTCAGACGCTGGAGCAGCTTCGCGCGGTGCGCGGCCGCGACAGCTCGTACGCCATCGCGCGTCTGCGCCAGGGTGTCTCGTTCGAGCAGGCGTACGGCGAGATGCGGAGCATCTACGCGGATCTCGAGAAGGAAGAGCCGCAGCGCAACGCCCGCCGCACGGTCATGCTCTTTCATCTGCAGGAGCAGATGGTCGGTGAGCTGCGGCCGGCGCTCTTCGCGCTGGTGGGTGCTGTCGCGCTGGTGCTGCTGGTGGCTTGCGTCAACGTGGCGAATCTGCTGCTGGCGCGCAGCGCCGCGCGCGAGCGTGAGCTCGGCATGCGAACGGCACTGGGCGCGAGCCGCGCCCGATTGGTGCGCCAGATGCTCACCGAAAGTCTGGCCATCGCGGCGGCCGGCGGCGTCGCTCGGGCTGTGGGTCGCGGCGCTGTGCCATCGCGGCCTTCTCGCTCTGGTGGGCGATCGCATTCCTGATTCCGCGACTCGACCAGGTGGCGCTCGATCTGCCGGTGGTCGCCTTCACCATGGTCATCGCGCTGGCGACCGGAATCCTCTTCGGACTCGTGCCCGCATTCGTCTCGACGAGCACCGCGAACGATGCGCTGCGCGAAGGTGGACGTCATGGCGGCGGCCGCCGATTGCACCGCGTGCTCAGCACGCTCGTCGTCGCCGAAGTGGCCCTGTCGCTGGTGCTGTTGGCCGGCGCTGGCCTGCTGATGCGCAGCCTCATCAAGCTGCAGAGCAGCGACCTCGGCTTCCGCGCGGACGGCGTGCTCACGGCGGGCGTGCAGCTTCCGAGCACGCGATACGACCTTCCGCAAGCCGGCGGCTTCTTCCGCGAATCTCTGTCGCGCATAGCCGCATTGCCCGGGGTTCAGCACGTGGCGGGGGCCTCGTGCCTGCCGGTGCCATTCGCCTGCATCGGCACAAGCTTCTGGCGCGTCGACCGACCGAAGCCGGCGGATGGGCAGCTGTCATCCAGCCAGGTGCGGCCGATCACGCCGGGATTCTTCAGGACGCTGGGCATTCCACAGGTGGCCGGACGTGACTTCTCCGAGTCCGATACAGTCGACTCGCCGCCCGTCGCCATCGTCAGCGAAGAGCTCGTCAGGCAGCAGTTCGCCGATGGCAGATCCGCTGGGCCGTCGCCTCCGGGTCAACTTCGACCACGCCAACGGCAGAAACGACATGGAATGGACGATCGTCGGCGTCGTCGGCAACACGAAGTCGACGTTGGACGGGCCCGTCCGCCAGACCATCTTCGTCCCGAGAACGCAGCGGCCCGGCGGTGGCATGACGTTCTTCGTGCGCACCCAGCAGGATCCGATGTTGCTCGCCACCAGCGTGACGGGAATCGTGCACTCGATGGAACCGGAAGCGCCGGTCGCCGTCCAGACGCTCGAGGAGGTCATCGGCAGTACGATCGCGCGCCCGCGCGCGACGTCGCTGCTGGTCGGCGTGTTCGCACTCGTCGCGCTCGCGCTCGCCGCCGTCGGAGTCTACGGCGTGATGGCGTACTCGGTGCGGGAGCGGACGCAGGAAATCGGCGTGCGCATGGCGCTCGGCGCGACGTCGACATCGGTGCTGCGCCTCGTGCTCGGCCAGGCGCTGCGCCTCGTCTCGATCGGCGTCGCTGCGGGAGTGCTGGCAGCAGGCGCACTGACGCAGCTGCTCGAGAAACTGTTGTACCAAATCGAACCGCTCGATCCGTGGACGTTCGCCGTCACCGCGCTGATCCTGCTCGTTGTCGCCACCGTCGCGTCGTACGTTCCCGCGCGCCGCGGCATGCGCATGGCACCGGTCGACGCGCTGCGGACGAATTGATTCCTGCGCGTCTCACCGAACGGCTGACCTGCGATACAGTGATCCTGTATGGCGGACCAATCACCCGGCATGCCCGCCGTGAGCCCATTCGAATGGCACCAGCCAGACTGGTGGCAGAAGGTTGGGCCGGGCACTGGTCGGGACTCCGTCGAGGTGATGGGTCTGGCGTACTCGCTGCGCGGTGCGCGCGCGGAGGCCCTTCTGGAATTCATCCAGGGCTGGAACGTGTCGGAAGGGGACCTGCAAGACCGCGCGTTCGGCTCATATCCTCTCAACGCCAATGAAGTGGAGTCGTTCCTGAAGAGTGCGGAGGCACTGATGCCGCCTGAAGCGGCGGCTCCCAGGATGACCGAGCGGTTGATCGCGCTCGAAGCAGTCATGAACGAGACCGCGCTCGCGCTGAATATTCTCGACGTGTGGCGCCACTGCCACGAATTGATGCCTGCCGATCCTGGCCACGGCGATCATTGTTCGTGCCTCATGAATTGTGGGCGAATGCCGCCAGGCATACGCGCCCTCGACGAGGCTGTCCAGACCTACTACGAACAACATCACGATCAACCGGCGCCCGACTGCTTTGGTTCATCGGACGAGTCGTTCCGTCGATCGTTGCGCGGGCTGATTCGGCGCTCGCTCGAGGGCCTCCCTTAGCATTCAGTTCACTCAGGTGTGGGCATCGGTCACATTCCTCCGTCGCGGTCCGTCATAGTACTGACGGACGAAACTTCCTCGATGTGACAGAACCGGGCGAGGACGTCGTGAACCGTACGTTCGCGCCTGGCGAGACTCAATGACATGATCGCGAACATGGCCTCCTCCAGACAGCCTGCGCGCCGTAGCCTTGGCGAAGGCGGGCACACCGCAGACAGCCACGACCTGATCCGCATCCGGGGCGCCCGCGAGAACAACCTGAAGGACGTCAGCGTGGAGATCCCCAAGCGGCGGTTGACCGTGTTCACCGGCGTCTCGGGATCGGGCAAGTCGTCGCTGGTGTTCAGCACCATCGCGGCGGAGTCGCAGCGGCTGATCAACGAGACCTACAGCGCGTTCGTGCAGGGATTCCTGCCGACGCTGGGCCGGCCTGAAGTCGACGTCCTGGAAGGGCTGACGACCGCGATCATCGTCGACCAGGAGCGGATGGGCGCCAACTCCCGTTCGACCGTCGGCACTGTGACCGACGCCAACGCGATGCTGCGCGTGCTGTTCAGCCGCCTCGGCAAGCCGCACATCGGCCCCGCCACAGCCTTCTCGTTCAACGTCCCGACGCGGAAGGCGAGCGGCGCCATGGCTGTCGACAAGGGCAAGGGGGAACGGATCGTCGTGCGCGACATCGTCTACCTCGGCGGCATGTGCCCGCGATGCGAGGGGATGGGCCAGGTCAACGACATCGATCTCTCCCAGCTCTACGACGACAGCAAGTCGCTCAACGATGGCGCGCTCACGATTCCCGGCTACACCGCCGACGGCTGGCAGGTGCGGATCTTCGAGGCCGCGGGCCTCGACCCCGACAAGCCGATCAAGAAGTACACGAAGAAGGAGCTCGAGAACTTCCTCCACAGCGAGCAGAGGAAGGTGAAGTTCCGGAACATCAACTTGACGTACGAAGGCCTCGTCCCGAGGATCCAGAAGTCGTTCCTGTCGAAGGACGTCGACGCGATGCAGCCGCACATCCGCGCGTTCGTGGAGCGCGCGGTCACATTCACCAGGTGTCCCGAGTGCGGCGGCACGCGGCTGAACGAGGCGGCCCGGTCATCCAAGATCAAGAAGATCAACATTGCCGAGGCCTGCGCGATGCAGATCAGCGACCTGGCCGGGTGGCTGCGCGATCTCAAAGACCCGTCCGTCGCGCCCTTGCTCGCGTCTCTGCGGGACACGCTCGACTCGTTCGTGGAGATCGGGCTCGGTTATCTCAGCCTCGACCGGCCGTCCGGCACGCTGTCTGGCGGTGAGGCGCAGCGCACGAAGATGATCCGCCACCTCGGGTCGTCTTTGACCGATGTCACCTACGTCTTCGACGAGCCGACAATCGGGTTGCATCCCCACGACATCCAGCAGATGAACGACCTGCTGCTGCGGCTGCGCGACAAGGGCAACACGGTCCTCGTGGTCGAGCACAAGCCGGAGACGATCGCCATCGCCGATCACGTCGTCGATCTCGGCCCCGGCGCCGGCACTGCCGGCGGCGAAGTGGTCTTCGAGGGCACCGTCGACGGCTTGAGGGCCAGCGGCACGCTCACCGGGCGTCACCTGAACGACCGGACTTCTCTGAAGCCGTCGGTGCGGACACCGTCGGGTGTGATGAAGGTGCGCGGCGCACGCACGCACAACCTGCAGAACGTCAACGTCGACATCCCGCTGGGGCTTCTGGTGGTGGTGACGGGCGTCGCCGGTTCGGGTAAGAGCTCACTGATCCACGGCTCGGTGAGTAGCCGGGACGGTGTGGTATCCGTCGACCAGACTCAGATCCGCGGTTCGCGGCGGAGCAATCCGGCAACGTACACCGACCTGCTGGAGCCGATCCGCAAGGCGTTCGCGAAGGTCAACGGCGTGAAGCCCGCCCTGTTCAGCGCAAACTCCGAGGGCGCCTGTCCGACTTGCAACGGCGCCGGGGTGATCTACACCGACCTCGGGATGATGGCCGGCGTGACCACGATCTGTGAGGAGTGCGAAGGGCGGCGGTTCCAGGCATCTGTCCTGAAATACCGCCTCGGCAAGCCTGCCCTGAGCAAAGCCGAAGGGCTGAACATCGCCGAGGTGCTCGACCTGTCGGTCGAAGAGGCGGTCCGATTCTTTGGAGCCGGCGATGCGCATACGCCGGCCGCGCACGCGATCCTCCAGCGAATGGCCGACGTGGGACTCGGCTACCTGCGGCTCGGCCAACCGCTCACTACGTTGTCGGGTGGCGAGCGGCAGCGGCTCAAGCTCGCCACGCAACTGGGTGACGACGGCGGTGTCTACGTGCTGGACGAGCCGACCACCGGGTTGCATCTGGCCGACCTCGAGCAGCTGCTTGGGCTTGCTGGACCGGCTGGTCGACTCAGGCAAGTCAGTCATCGTGATCGAGCACCACCAGGCGGTGATGGCGCACGCCGACTGGATCATCGACCTCGGGCCGGGCGCGGGCCACGACGGCGGGCGGATCGTGTTCGAAGGCACCCCGGCCGACCTTGTGGCGGCGAGGTCGACGCTGACAGGCGAGCATCTGGCGGCATTCGTCGGCAGCCACCCGAAGGCTGTCCCGGCAGGTGTGCCCCATCCGTCTCGGGCTCGTCATCAGAGGAGGCCTCATTGAACTGGAATAAATGGGTTCGGCAGACCCACCGGTGGGTGTCCATTGCCTTTACGGTAACCGTTATCGCCAACTTCATCGCCCTGGCACAGGGCGGTGGGATGCCTCCGCCGTGGGTGACCTACTCGCCGCTGCTCCCGCTCGCCTTGCTCCTCTTCACTGGTCTGTACTTGTTCGTGCTGCCGTATGCCAGCAAGTGGAGCAGCGGGCGACGCTAGGGCTTCGCCTTCTTCGAAGGTTTCTTCTTGCCAGAACTGTTGAGGGCGACCGCCTGGCGAACGAGCGCCTTGAAGGCGGACTCGTCAACTTCTTCTCCTTCGTGGATGTCGATCGCGCGGCGTACGTTTCCGTCGAGGCTCGAGTTGAAGAGACGGGCCGGATCCTTCAGAGACGCGCCCTTGGCGAAGGTCAGCTTCACTACATTCTTATAGGATTCGCCGGTGCAGATGATGCCGTCGTGCGACCAAACCGGTGTGCCGGGTTTGGTCGGTTTGACCCACTTCCACTCCTCGACGACGTCCGGGGCAGCTTTCTTGATGAGCGTGCGCATTCTGCTGAGGGTTTCCCCGCGCCAGTCCCCGAGTTCGGCGATTCTTTTCGAGATCGAGATCCGATGGCGACTGGCCTTGGCTCGCGCCCGACTTTTTCATGTGCTCATCCTAGATCCTACCGAAACCCGCCGGCAACCAAGGAGAAGCGTGCCCGCGTTCCAACCTTTGCACCGGGTATACCTGTCTTAAACACGTCTGTCATGGAACCGCTGAAACAGTCGCCGCTGCCGCCCGCGATCGCGCCGGGTCTGTCCGTGGGATCGGTCGGTCGCGATCTCTGGCAGGACGTGCGCTACGCGGCGCGCGTCTTTTCGAAGCAGCCCGCCTTTGCCGCGGCCGCGGTCCTGACGCTGGCGCTCGGCATTGGCGCCACCGCCGCGATCTTCAGCGTCGTCTACGGTGTGTTGTTGAAGCCTCTGCCTTTTCACGAGCCCGGGCGGCTGGTGAGCCTGCAACAAATCGCGCCGCACGGGGCCGGCACGAATCACGGCTCTGGCACGTATCTGACCTATCGCGAGAATCACCAGGTATTCGAGGGGATCGGCGCCTGGGATCCGACCGAGGTGTCGATCACGGGAGGCGGCGATCCGGAACGGGTGCAGGGACTGCTCGTCAGCGCGTCGATATTGCCTCTGTTGCGCGTGCAACCCCTTCTCGGTCGCGCCTTCAGCGCCGAAGACGATACGCCCGGCGCGCCGCGGCGAGTGATGCTGACCCATGGCTACTGGCAGCGCCGTTTCGGGGGCGCGGACAACATCGTCGGCCAGCAACTGGTCATCGACGGCAGGCCGGCTGAAGTCATCGGCGTGCTCCCTGCGTCGTTCAAGTTCCTTCGGACGCGCCCTGCGATCGTGCTGCCGCTGCCCCTGGACGTGAGCGCGCCGCGCGGCATCAGCTTCGGGTTTCAGGCGCTCGCGCGGATGAAACCGGGCGTCACGCTCGCCCAGGCGAACGCCGATGTCGCGCGCATGATCTCGCTGTTGCCGCCCACGTTCGCGCGATTGGAGTTGCGGCCGAACGTGCGCCCGCTCGCGGCCGAGGTGATCCGCAACGTCGGACAGATTCTCTGGATTCTGCTGGCAGCCGTCGGCGTCGTGCTGCTGATCGCCTGCGGCAACGTCGCCAACCTGTTCCTCGTGCGCGCGGAAGGGCGCCATCAGGAGCTCGCCGTGCGTGCCGCACTCGGCGCCAGCCGCGGCCGGATCGCCCGCGCGCTGCTGTCTGAGAGCGTGGTGCTGGCGCTCGCGGGCGGCCTGCTCGGTGTGTTCCTCGCGCAGGCAGCCATTGGGTTGCTGCGCACGATCGCGCCGGCGGAGCTGCCACGTGTCGACGACATCGGCATCGATTGGATGGTGTTGCTGTTCACCGTCTCCGTCTCAGTGCTGAGCGGGGCGCTCTGTGGCGCCCTTGCCGTCATCCGATTCGGGAAGCCGAGCATCACGGCGCTCAAAGAGGGAGGTCGATCGGCCAGCGACGCTCCCGGCCGCCACCGCACGCGCGATGCGCTGGTCGTGGGACAAATCGCATTGGCGCTCACGCTGTTGATCGTGTCGGGGTTGATGATTCGAACGTTTATCGCGATGCGCCAGGTCGATCCTGGTTTCACGCGACCGGAAGAGGTGCAGACGTTCGTTCTCGCGATACCGGCAAGCTTGATCGGCGATCCACAGCAGGCGGTGCGCACGTTCGAGGGCGTTGCCGAACAACTGACGCGTGTGCCCGGCGTCACCTCCGTTGGTCTCTCGTCGTCAATCACCATGGACGGAGAAGACAACGGCAACTACGCCGCGATCGAGGAATTCCCCGACCCGGAAGGAGCGATGGTCAAGCTCCGGCGGTTCAAGAGCATCGGGCCACGGTATTTCGAGACGATGGACAATCGGCTGGTCGCCGGGCGCTCGATCACATGGAACGACATCTACGAGCAGCGGCCCGTCGTCATCATTTCCGAGCCGCTCGCGCGCGAGTACCTGGGGAGAGCCGGAGAAGGCGATCGGCAAGCGCGTCCGCGGCAGTTCGTCGCGATTTCCGTGGCGCGAAATCATCGGCGTGTCCGGTAACGAGCGCGACGATGGATTGACGCAGCCGCCGACAGCGATCGTCTACTGGCCGATGCTGAATGAGAGCTATCGGTGGCGCACGATGGTGTACGCGGTGCGGTCAACGCGCGTCGGCGCACCGGGATTTGTTCGCGAGCTCGAGCAGGCGGTCTGGTCGGTCAATCCGAATCTGCCGCTCGCGACCGTGCAGACACTCGAGGAAATCCAGGTGAGCTCGATGACGCAGACGTCTTTCGCTCTGGTGATGCTGGGCATCGCCGCGAGCGTCGCGCTGCTCATCGGCATGGTCGGCATCTACGGCGTGGTTGCCTACGCGGCGGCGCAGCGAACGCGCGAGATCGGCGTCCGGATGGCACTCGGCGCCCAAACCGGGGATGTGCGGCAGATGTTTATCAGGCATGGGCTGTGGTTGACGACCATCGGCATTGCGATCGGTATCGCCATCGCGCTCATGCTCACGCGCGTGATGTCGGCGTTCCTCTTCGGTGTGGGCCCGATGGATCCGATCACCTATGCCGCGGTGTCCGCCCTACTCGCTGGAATGACGCTCGTGGCCACCTATCTTCCCGCGCATCGCGCCGCGCGTGTCGATCCCGTCGTCGCCCTGCGGGCCGAGGCGTAGTCGGCTCTTTCCAATTGGCAGCTTGAATGCGGTTTGAGCGCCGCGATGCCGCGTTGCGTCTCGTCGTCACCACGCCGTATGGATGAGCCAGAAGCAGACAATCGGTGCTGCAGATTTCATAACTCTTTCGCAGGCTGCAGCCCAGCGTCGAACTCCTGACAAAAAGTGCCGCGCATCTTTCTGGCATACGCCCGACTGCATCACGCGATCCGTGCGAATTCCCCTGTCCTACCATTCAAAAATCTCGAAACTCCCCCCAAAACCGGATACCGCAATCGGGGCTTCTGACGTGTAATTCTCTTCAGTCGCCTTACGCGCGCGTTTGGACCTGACTGCTGGGATTGCCGTCGAAGGTGCCCGCGCGACCGGCCATGGCAGGAAGGAGGGGCTTCTCCTCTTCTTCCTGTCGTTTTGTCACATCCAGGGTTTCCACCGGCGGCAGACGTGGCCAATTTCTCGCGTCGTGCCGACTTCTCCTATTCCTGACGCAGGGCAATCATCGGATCGATGCGCGCGGCGCGGCGCGCGGGAACAACACAAGCCAGTGCGGCTACCGCCACGAGAATCACGGAGACGACAATCACAGTCGTCATGTAGTCGGGCCGAAAACCGTAGAGCAGCGTACTCATCAGGCGCGATGCAATCGCCGCCAGGACGACACCAACGGCGAGTCCGCTGAGCGTCACACCCAGACCTCGCCGGCCAAAGGAAAGCATGATCTGCCTGGAGGTCGCACCCAACGCCATCCGTACGCCGATCTCGTTGCTGCGCTGTGCGACGGCGTAGGAGAGCACGCCGTAGATGCCCAGCGCCGCGAGCAGCAGCGCGAGAAGCGCGAATGCGCTCAACAGCGCCGTGCTCTGTGAAGGCGTGGACAGCTGGCGATCGACGATCTCGTCCATCGTCTGGATGCGCGCGAGCGGCTGATTCTTGTCCAGCGACCCGATGGCCTGACGGACCGCCGGGACGATCGACGCTGGCTCGACCGCCGTTCGCACAACGATGCCGAGTTGGAGACTGCCGATCTGGTCGCAGTGTTCGTGCAGTCGATAGACGGCGGGCTTCATGTCCGCCAAGATGCCGGATTCGCGGATCGGCTTCACGACGCCGACAATCGTGTACCAGTAGCCTTTTTCACCGGTATTTCCAAACTTGAACCGTCGGCCGAGAGGCGTTTTGTCCTGGAAATGGCGGACGGCGAACGGCTCGTTGACGATGGCCAAAGGTAGCTTGGATGCTTGGTCCGCCGCGCTGAAGAATCTGCCTTCGTGCAGAGTGGCGCCGACTGTGGCGAGATAGTCGCGACTGACGTTGCGAATGAGCGCGACCTGCTGCGGGATGCTGGATCTGGGCTGCCCCTCCAGCCAATAGAAGGTCGCGTCGGCGGCGTTCGTGAACGGAATGCGGCTGATCGCACCGGCGTTGACCACGCCTGGAATGGCGCGCACGGCTTCCACCTCACCGTTGATAAAGGCGACGCGCCGCGGGAAGTCTTTGTAACGGAACAGGGGAGTCTCGAAGGTCAGTAGACGTTCGCTCCTGAACCCGATCTCCGTCTTCCGCAGGTGCTGAAACGTCTGGAGAAGCAGGCCGCAGCATGTCAACAGCACCACGGCGAGCGCCGTTTCGACGACGATCAGCGAATGCTGGAACCAGTGTCGGCGCGCACCGGCGATGCCGCGTCCGCCATCGCGGAATGCATCCTGCGGAGCGACCTGTGATCCACGTAGCGCGGGCGCGAGTCCGAACGTCAATGCCGATCCGACAGCCGCGGCGGCGGAGAATGCGAGCACGCGCCAATCGAGCGTCAGGCGCGCGGCGCCCATGGCGTCAGGCACGAGCTGTTCGAGAAATCGCATCGCCGGAAGGGCGACCGCCAGCCCAGCCAGCGTGCCGAGCGCGGCGAGCACCAGGCTTTCGACGAGAAACTGGGACACCAGCCTGCCGCGCGCCGCACCCAGTGCTGCGCGCACCGCGACCTCTCTGCCCCGCGCTGCGCCGCGCGAGAGCAGCAGATTCGTCAAGTTGACGCAGGCGATCAAGAGGAGCGCGCCCGACGCGCTCAGCAGCAGGATGAGCGCGGTCCGCGTTCTCCCCGCGATTTCCGCCCGCAGTGGCACGACGAGCACCGAACGGGGCCCGCGAAAGTTCTTCGCCGTGACCTGCAGACTCAACGCCGCCATGGACTGCTGTGCCTGCTCCACGGTAATGCCGGGCTTGAGTCGCGCCACGATTTGCGCGTCATGCCACGACAAGTTCGTACGCATGAACGGCGGGAACGACGCCGGCATCCACATGTCGATCTCGCGCGAGGGCATGAAGTAGAAGTTCGGCGGCATGACGCCGATCACCTCGTAGGGCTCGTCGTTGAGGGAGATCGCGCGCCCGACGATGTCGGATGCGCCGCCGAATCGGCGTTGCCACAGTCCGTGGCTGATGATGACGACGCGCACGCCCTTGTTGTCCTCCTCCTCGGTGAAGGCACGACCGAGCATGGGCTGCACGCCAAGGACGCTCCAGAACGTCCACGTGACCTTCCGCGCGGGGACCAGTTCGGGTTCGCCGTCGCCGGAGAGTGTCGCGTCGGCCGGCTGACTGCATGCGAGATCCGTGAAGACGGTATTGAGGCGGCGCCACTCGATCCATTCCGCGGGTGTGGAGTTGTGCCTCGCGGTGATATCGGTCTCGCTCGTCTCCCAATCCCAGACCATCACGAGACGGTCCGCATCGGCGTAGGGCAACGGGCGGACGAGCACCGCGTCGAAGACGCTGAACATCGCCGTCGTCCCGCCGATGCCGAGCGCGAGTGTGGCGATGGCGATCGCCGAGAACGCCGGATTGCCTCGGAGCTGCCGCAATCCGTAGCGGACGTCGGCCCCGACCACATCGAGCCAGGCGCCATGGCGACCGCTCCGAACGTGTTCCTTGGCCTGTTCCAGTCCTCCCAGTTGAAGCACGGCCAGACGGTGCGCCTCGGCGGGCGTCGCTCCGTCGCGGACTTCGTCGGCGGCCGCCATGTCGACGAAAGTCTGCAGCTCGTCGTGCAAATCCTGCTCGGACTTATCCCGACGCGCGATCCAGCGGACGATGGACGCCAAGCGGTGCAGGAGCGTCATGCGCCCTCCAGAACACTTGTCACGGCGAACGACACCCGGTTCCAGCGCTCGCGATGCTGTTCGAGTTGCCGCCGTCCAGAGGCCGTGAGGCGGTAGTACTTCGCGCGCCGATTATTCTCGGTGGCCCGCCATTCCGCTTTCAACTTGCCGTCCTGCTCCAGCCGGTACAGCGACGGGAACAGCGATCCTGGATTGACGCGGAACTGATCGTGACTGAGGACCGCAAGGCGCTGCGAGATGCCGTAGCCGTGCAGCGGATCACGCGACAGGATCATCAGGATCATCAGGTCGAGCGTGCCTTGGGGAATGTCCAGCTTCTTCACGGGCGTCCTTTAGGAAACCTAGATGAAAGGGAATCGTCGCACGGCTCATTTAGGGTGTCAAGATGAGTGGGGCCTCAAAGTGAGGGTCCCTCTCACCGGTGATTCCCTCGAGCGCTGATGGCCGTTGACTGGCTCGCGTGCGCCTTGTACACTCCCATCAAGCACTGATGGGACTCACGAACACGCCCACCGATCTCCTGCCCGGCACGCTCGAGCTGCTCATTCTGAAGGCGCTCAGGCCGGCCCCCAAG
Organism: uncultured Acidobacteriota bacterium; assembly: GCA_963804245.1. Classification (GTDB taxonomy): domain Bacteria; phylum Acidobacteriota; class Vicinamibacteria; order Vicinamibacterales; family 2-12-FULL-66-21; genus CAWDPQ01. Next base: position 15,690 of record CAWDPQ010000020.1, on the reverse strand, counting down.
CACGGCTACGCCATCGTCGAGCACCTGCGAGTGGTGTCGGACGACGTGCTCAGGATTGGCGAGAGTGCGCTGTATCCGGCGCTCCAGCGGCTGCTGCTCAACGGCTGGGTGAAGGCCGAGTGGGGCATGTCGGAGAACAACCGCCGCGCGCGCTACTACACGCTGACCCCCGCCGGCCGCCGGCAACTGACGGCTGAACACGCTGAGTTCGATCGCATGGTCGGCGCGATCCAGCGCGTGCTCACGTCCACATGATCCTCTGCCAGCCTCGGGGCATTGAAAGGTCCGCCTCATGAGTGCGCTCCTTCGCCGCCTGCGGTACTTCCTCCGCCGCTCGCGTCACGACGCCGATCTTCGTGACGAGATAGAGTCGCACCGCGCTCATCGTCAGGACGCGCTCGCGCGTGAGGGCCTCGAGCCCGACGCCGCGGCGTGGGCGAGCCGGCGGGCGATCGGGAACGTGACACTCGCCGTCGAGGACGTGCGCGACGTGTGGGCCGCGCGCGCGCTCGACAACATGCAACAGGACGTTCGAGCCGCAGTTCGTGGGCTGCGCAAGAGCCCGGGCTTCGCGGTCGTGGCCATCGGCACGCTCGCGCTCGGCATCGGCGCCAATACGGCGCTGTTCTCGATCTTCAGCAGCCTGATCCTGCGGCCGCTGCCGGTCCGCGATCCCGGCAGCCTCGCGCTGCTCACCGACGGGTCAGGGTCATGGTCCTATCCGATCTGGCGAGAAATCAGGGCACGCGAGGCCGAACTGTTCGACGGCGCGTTCGCATGGTCCCCCCAGACGTTTGACCTGTCGGCGAGCGGCCAGCGCGACCCCGTCGACGGCGCGTACGTCAGCGGCCGGTTCTTCGACGTGCTCGGCGTCACAGCCATACGGGGCCGGATGATCACCCCCGCCGACGATGGCGGCGCCGCGTCGGACGGCCCTGTCGCCGTCATCAGTCATCGCCTCTGGCGGCAGCGCTTCGCCGGCGCCAGCGACGTCGTCGGGCGACAACTCACCGTGCAGCGCGTGCCGTTCACCATCGTCGGCGTGATGCCGCCCGGGTTCTTCGGTCCGGACGTCGGCCGGATGACGGACGTGATGCTGCCCTTCGCCGCCGAGCCGGTCATTCAAGGCCAGGAGAGTCGACTGGCAGGGGAGGGATCGTGGTGGCTGCAGATCATGGTGCGCCTGAAGCCCGGACAACGCCTCGTGCAGGCCAACGCCGCGCTCCGGACCGTGCAACCCCAGATACTCGAGAGCCTGACACGATCAAACCCCAGTCGTCTCAGCGAGCCGCTCACGCTGGCGCCAGCTGGTACCGGCAACTCGTCGCTGCGCGGACGTGTTCGAGACGCCGCTCTTCGTGATGGTCGTGGCCGTGGGGCTCGTGCTGCTCGTGGCCTGCGCGAACATTGCCAGTCTGCTGCTGGCGCGAGCGTTGGCGCGTCGCCGCGAGCTAAGCGTGCGCCTGGCGCTGGGGAGCTCACGCTGGCGGATCGCGCGGCTGCTCTTCATTGAGAGTCTGATCGTGGCCGTGAGCGGCGCCGCGTTCGGGCTGATGTTCGCGAAGTGGAGCAGTGCGCTCCTCGTTCAGCAGTTGAGCACGTGGGAAAGCACCGTGTCACTTGACCTCGCACTCGACTGGCGGGTGCTCGGGTTCACGGCGGCTCTTGCGTGTCTCTCGGCGATCACCGCTGGCGTGGCCCCCGTGATCGGGCTGAGGAGCGTCACCGCGGGCGGCGCGCTCAAGGACGCGGGCCGCGGGATTGCGGGCGACCGGCGCTTTGCCGTGCGCAGTACGCTCGTCGTCGTCCAGATTGCCGTGTCACTCGTCCTGGTCGTCGCGGCCGTACTGTTCCTGCGTACGTTTACATCGCTCAATCAGCTGCCGCTCGGTTTCGAGCCAGAACCGCTGCTCGTCGCGGAGTTGAACCTCCAGGCGAGCGGCGGCCCGCCCCAAGAGCGCGGTGCGCGCGTCGAGCGCCTGCGCGACGCGGCGGCAGCGGTTCCCGGCGTGCGTTCGGCATCGGTCTCCGCGGAGCGGCTCCTCGCCGGGGGCGGTTGGTCAACCGGTCTGGTCGGCGTCGGCGATGGGCCGATGGTACGCCTGAGGTCCCTCGGCCGGCCCTTCCTCTGGCTGAACGCCACGACACCAGGCTGGTTCAAGACGATGGGCATGTCTCTGCGCAGCGGTCGGGATTTCGACGCCGGCGACCGCGTGGGCAACCGCCCCGTTGCGATCGTCAACGAAGCATTCGTCCGGCAGTATCTGCCGGGCGATCAGCCGATCGGGCAGCGCGTGCGTCTGGGATCCGATCCCAAAACGCACCACGAGATCGTCGGCGTCGTCGGCGACGCCGTTTACGCAACGCCGCGCGAGGGCATGGTGGCGACGATGTATGTACCGGTCGCGCAGCGACCGCCAGCGACCTTCTGGGCGACAGTGTTCCTGACCGTCAACGCGACGCCTGGCCGGCGCGCGGCCGTGGAGCGCGACGTCGCTGCTGCGCTCACTCGGGTCGATCCAGCCGTCAACTTCACGTTCGGGACCTTCGATCAACTCGTCGAGGCGACGGTCACGCAAGAGCGGCTCATCGCGATGCTCTCGGCCTTCTTCGGCGGGCTCGCGCTGCTCCTGGCGGCCGTCGGCCTCTACGGCGTCGTCGCGCACGCGGTGCGCGCGCGGCAGACGGAGATCGGGCTGCGCATGGCGCTCGGTGCGGCCCCGTCCAGCATCGTGCGTCTCGTGTTCCAGCACGTCGGCATATTGATCGCGGCCGGCCTCGCGTTCGGTCTGGCGGGCAGCCTCTGGGCGGTGCGTTTCGTCGAGACGCTGCTGTTCCACCAGCAGGCACGCGACCCTATGACGTTCGCCGGCGCGGCTGTGGTGCTCGTTGCCGTGGGCGTCTTGGCCGCGTGGATGCCAGCCCGTCGCGCCGCACGGCTCGATCCGGCGACGGTGCTGCGCGAAGGATAGGGTCACCATCCCTGAGCGGCCTTGAAGTTCCAACCGTCTCCGGCAAACGTCTCGTCGTCGCGCCGGAAGCGCGCCGGCACACGACGCGAGCCGCCATCGCTCGCGACCAGCACGCCCTTCTCCGCTTCGAGTCTGCCCCAGTCTCCTGAAGATCGGTAGATCACGCCCCCCGGTGAACGGGCAACAAGACCCGACGGCGGAGAACCGCGCTGGGAGCCATTCCTTAGGTAAGAAGCCGGTGAGCTTCGCGAGTGTGACAGAACGACGAGCGTTCGCTCATGATCCCAATTCAGCCACTTATCGACTGCCGATACGTTACTTGACGATAATCGATAAATACGTTATTGATAATCAATCAATTCAAGGTGAATCATGTCAAAGCCAGCCCCGTCATCCGCCGCGCTGCCACTCGCGTACGTCGTGCTGCGGATCCTCATCGTCGTGAATTGGCTGTTCGGCGCCGCGATCCTCGCTCTGCTGGTCGTCAGTCCGAACGAGCAATGGATCATGAGCGCTTTCAAACTCTCTCCTTCGCCTGAGGCAGAGCGGCTGGTCATGGGCCTGCGCGCGGTCGCCGTATTCGGTCTCGCCTCGATCCCGCTGAACTACTCCGTCCTCAAACGTCTGCTCGCGATGGTCGAGACGGTGCGCGCGGGCGACCCGTTCGTCGCCGCGAACGCGTCCCGTTTGCAGGCGATCGCCTGGGCGCTACTCGCGCTGCAGCTTCTGAGCCTCGTCATCGCCGCGATCGCCAAGACCGTTTCGACTCCGGCGCATCCGCTCGATCTCGATGCCGGCTTTTCGATCAACGGCTGGCTCGCCGTACTCCTCACGTTCCTGCTGGCCCGCGTGTTCGCGGAAGGCACGCGCATGCGCGAAGACCTCGAAGGGACGGTGTGACATGGCGATTGCCGTCAAGCTCGACGACCTGCTCCACGATCGGCGGATGACGCTGACCGAGCTCGCGGATCGGGTCGGCATGACGCTGGCCAACCTTTCGATCCTCAAGACCGGCAAGGCGCGCGCGATCCGCTTCTCGACGCTCGATGCGATCTGCGGGGCGCTCTCGTGCCAGCCTGGCGACATTCTCAGGTTTGAGCCTGAGCAAGCAGAACGTGAACGACCGGCGACGAGCAAACGGAGCGCAGGCCGATAGATCTTCTCCTCATCCTTTCGGCGCGCGGACTGTGGAGCCGGGCTTACTGATCCCGGAGCGCCACCAGGGGATCGATGCGCATCGCGCGCCGGGACGGCAGCCAACTGGCAGCTAGCGCAATCGTGAGGAACAACACTGATGCCGTAGCAAACGAAACCACATCGAGTGCGCCCAGGCCGTACAAGACGCTGCGCAGCAGGCGCGCCGCACCGAGATACCCCTGCGGCGCGCGAAATCGATCACTCATAAACGGCTCCTTCCGAACCGAGGATCACGTCGAGTTGATGACGGGAATCGGCTCTGGAGGAGGAAGACGAAAAGCGCGGAGAAGTTCCCGAACTCGGGCGAGATCGCGGCCGGTGTCGCCCGAGCGATCGCGCCCGAGGTCAACAGTCACCGCTGCGGACCGAGCACGTCCGCGATCGTCTGGCGTATCCAGTCCTGCGCGGCGGTCGTATCGACACGTGCCCGATAGTCGTGTTCGTAGCAATCGCCGCCGTCGCTTGCCACCGCCACGACGCGAGCACTGAAAAACGTCGGCGCTCCGGAATCGCCATAGCACACGATTCCCGGGACAGACCAACTCGCCCATTCGTTGTCTACGACTGTCCGCAACCTCGAGATCTTGATCCGCCGAAGTCCATCCCACTCGGAATCGGGGGGAGCGCCACCGCCAGGGAGCGAGTCGAGATGCCCGTAGCCGGCAACGATCATCAATTTGCCCGCGGCCCCGGCAGTCTCGAGAGTTCCAGGCTTCGCCAGTCGCGCCGGCGCGATGTGCCGTACCGGCCGGCTGAGAAACACGAGGCCGACATCCAGGATGCCAGGATTGAGTCCCTGGAAGGTACAGCCTTCAGGTGGAGGGCATGGCGGGAGGGAAGGATGGTAGGCGAAACTCGACACCGGCAGCCAGGTGGACCGATCCAGAGCATTCGGACTGAAGGTTACGAATGCCTTGATGAATGGGAGAAGCCCCCCCGCCGTCGGGGCCGTGCAATGACCGGCCAGCAGAAAGACGCGCTCATGGATCAGCGTGCCGCTGCAATGGGTGGCGATACCGGGCGGTATTCCGAAGTCGTTCGGCTCGGCGAAATAGATGAGCGCCCCGACATTCGAAAAGAGATTCAAAACGTCGACGATCTTCACCGTGGCCAAGCCGTCGGGCACGCTTCGACTCGCGCGAGGTGGGCGTTCCGCGCGAAGCCCCGGAGTCGTGACGACCAGCATCGCTGAGCAGCGCAGCGCCGATCATGGCGGTCGACACGACAGGCTCAAGAACCGAACGCGCATGGGGCCTCCTTCGTCAGATCAGAACACGCAACCGAGGCTAGAATCTCCGCAAGCTCACCCACGTAGTCCTCAACGCTTTATCAACATCGCGCTCAATGAGCGGCTCAATTCGCGCCGGCTGCCGTTGGCATACGCCGCTGAAGTCGGCGTATGGCGGCATTCGAGTTCGGGCCGTTCCTGCTGGATCCCGCCAAGCGCTCCCTGCTCCGCGACGGCGTTCCACAGTCTCTGCCCCCCAAAGCGTTCGACGTGCTGGCCTTTCTGGTCCAGTGCCGCGAGCGCGTCTTGTCGAAGGATGAGCTGCTCAGCACGCTGTGGCCGGAGACCTTCGTCGAGGAAGCGAATCTGAGCCAACAGATTTTCGTGATCCGACGGACGTTGAACGGCGACTCGGAGAGCGCCGAATACATCGCGACCATCCCGCGTCGCGGTTATCGCTTTACCGCCCAGGTTATCGAGCGCTCCGAGATCGAACGACTGGCCGATTCCGCTCCGAACGAGCCGCCGCGTCGCAGATCTCGATGGTTGGTCCCGTCGCTGGGCGCCGCCGTCGTCCTCGTGGCGGCGCTGCTCGCGGTCTTCTGGCGTCACTTCGCAGTCGATCCGGACCCGCGAATCCTCGTTGTGACCGCTCTCCCTGGATTAGAGCGATTCCCCAGCATCTCGCCGGATGGCAACTTCGTCGTGTTCTCATGGACCGGGTCGAATCCTGAAGGCAGTTCGGATCTTTGGGTCAAGGCGGTCGATGGCGATGGGTTGCGCCGACTCACCGAAACCCCTGCCGCGGAGGTCCAGTCTGCATGGTCGCCCGACGGCCGCGAGATTGCGTTCGTCCGAGCGGGTCAGGGCGTCTTCATCGTGTCGGCGCTGGGCGGACAGGAACGGCGGATCAGTGGTTCAGGTTCAATGGTGGGATGGACGCCCGACAGCAGGTCCTTGCTCGTGAGAGATCGGACCGATGAAGGTCCCCATGGGATCTTCCGTATCGAGCTGGCAACGGGTACCCGGCATCAGGTCACTCGAGCGCCGAGGGGGATCGGGGATTGGGTGTTCGCGGTCTCTCCCGATGGCAGTACGGTTGCGTTTGTCCGTTACGGGATGCCCGGCATCTCCGACGTGTATGTGGCCCCGATCGCGGGTGGCGAGCCTCGGCGCCGGACCAACTGGAACGCCAGCATCAGCGGTGTCAGCTGGGCGTCGGACGGCCGCGAGATCCTGTACTCGGTCGCCGAAGCTCCCGGGCTTGATCACTCCGTGTTCAGAATTTCGGCCGATGGCGATCGTATCGAGCGGGGTACGAGGGCGCTCCACACCGGTGTGGCCAGCCTGTCGATGTCTCGTCCGCCATCGGGTCGTCCAGGCCGAATCGCGTTCACCAGGAGTCGCAGGGATGTCGGTCTTCGCCTCGTCGATCTTGAGGGTCCACGGGCAGGCGACGTCTTTCAGAGCATCGGCCACTTTTCCGACTCCACGCGTGTGGACGTTCCGGGCCGGTTCTCGCGGGACGGGAAACAGGTCGCCTTCTTGTCCGATAGAACCGGGTGGGCGGAAGTGTGGATCGCGAACGCGGACGGCTCGGGATTGCGACAGGCGACCACGCTTCACGCCACGGAGCTTCTCATCGGGAGCTGGTCCCCCGACAGCCGCCGCATGGTCATCGATGCGGCTATCGCCGGCGATTCAGACGTCCTTCTCGTTTCTCTCGACGGTGGATCACCTGTCCGAGTGACGACTGAACCTGGATCCGACGGCCTTGCCGAATGGTCGTCCGACGGACGCTGGATCTATTTCACCTCAGACCGCTCCGGCAGGCCCGAACTCTGGAAAGTTCCCGCAGACGGCGGTGAACCGTTCCGTATTACGCGCGAGGGTGGTATTCAGCCGCGACAAGCGCCAGATGGTCGAACGCTTTTCTATCTGGATCGCCCTCCCGCCGGCGTTTTTGGCGTCAGCGGAACCAGCAGGCTCATGCAGGTGCCCGTCGCAGGTGGGAAGGAAGCGGTCGTTCTGGATCGAGTCCGATTCGGTCTCTGGTCAGTAACCCAAGGTGGCATCGTCTTTCTGACGGTGGGAGCGGAGGCCGACGCGATCGACTTCTATGGATTCGGCGATCGAGAAGTGCGACGCTTGGGAACGCTCCCGTTTCGGGCATCGCGAATCGCCGGCCTCGGCGGATTGACTGCGTCGTGGGATGGGCGATGGGTCTTGGTGAGCACGACTGACGTCTGGGAAAGCGACATCATGGTGGTGGACGGCGTGCGTTAGTGGAGGTCTAAGGGCCGGGGGGCTGGTACCCTAGGAGACGTCTGCGGCCAAACGGCGCACTTTCCCGGCCAGGTCCTTGGCAAGATGCCGTTGGAACAGGTTTCTGGTCTCGGGATTGGCGTCGAGATAACGCTCCAGCGTCCCGGCTTCCCATCGGACGGTGCGCGTGGCCTCCACCGTCACCCCATCCACTTCCGCCGGGGCGCCGCTCAGGAGAAGCGCGGAGCCCACGATTTCCCCTGCTCCCAAGTCGCCGAGCACCTTTCCGCCTGTTGTCACCTGCACCTTTCCCCGAACGATGAGCGACACGGATTCGACTGGCTTGCCGTGCTCGATCAATCGCTCGCCAGGCGCCGCCGTCACCCACGACCCGATGCTGAGAACCTGCAAGACCTTCCTGGGCGGCAGATCCCGGAAGACCAGCCCGCGAACCTCCTCCTCCTCAGGCGTCAGCTTGACAGGACGGCGTTCGACGAGAAGACGCCACGCCTGAAAGATGTTGATTCCGGTAAACAGAACGCTCCATCCAATCGCCGCCCACAACGGCGTCGGTTGCAGCAGAAAATAGGGGATTGCCGCCAGCGAGGACGCCACCGCGAAAAGGCGAAGCCACAGAATGTCCCGAACGCTGTACGCCGCCAGCAGCAGGATGTTGGCGGCGTGAATGAAATAATCAAGATTGAACGAGCCCATGTTCACTTCTCTTTGAACTGCTGCCAGACGAGGTGGACGACAGGTGTGTCGGCTTCCTGGAACCAGTTGCGGCGTCGTGGTGGCAACCTCCTGCACAACTCAGACCAGAGGAGACTCCCTTTCCTCTGCCGCGTCGCCGGTCGCGGGATGCCCAGCGATTGCAGGTGAGAGCGGAGCGCACGCCACCGAAGCCAAAGCCGGCACGATCTCTGCCTCAACAGTCCTCGAGATTCGACGGATCTACGGATCTCCGCGGAAACCGCCTCGATTCCATCGACGGTACCACGGTATTTCGTGACCTGCGCCACCACCGGCAGTAACTGACGACGAGGCTGCTCCGCGCGACTGAAAGGTGGACTATGACCACACGCTTGATTGCCGCAACCCTCGTGGTGTTCGTGGCGTGCACTGCGTCCCAGGATCAGATCGTCGAGGGCGCGCAGGCCGCACAGAACTCACCGCTACCGACAGGCACGCTGGACGAAGTGCTCGCTCCGATTGCGCTCTACCCAGACTCACTGCTGGCGCAGATGCTGATGAGCGCGACCGACCCCGTCGAAAATCACGGAGCTCGACGAGTGGCTGAAGGCGAACCAGAAGCTGAAAGGCACGCCGCTTCAGGACGCCGCGGTCAAGGCCGGGTTCGATGCGAGCTTCGTGGCGTTGGTTCTCTTCCCTCAAGTCGTGGCGAAGATGGCGGAACAGATCGCGTGGACGACGGCCCTGGGGCAGGCGTTCACGTCCGATCGCAGCGCGGTCTTTGCCAGCATTCAGAAATTGAGGCTGCAGGCGAAGAACGTCGGGACTCTGAAAAGTTCGCCGCAGCAGGAAGTCGAAACCAAGACCACGTCATCTGGCCAGGAAGTGATCGTCATCGAGCCCACCAATCCGCAGGTCGTCTATGTCCCGCAATACAACACCCAGGTGGTGTACACCCAGCCTCCGACGTCGGTGGTCGTCATCGAGGAAGACGATGACGCTGACGAGGCAGTCGCGGCTGGCCTCATCGGGTTCACTGCCGGGATCGCGATTGGCGCGGCGATGGACAACAACTACTACTACGGTCCGTACGGATGGCGCGGCGGCGGCTACATGTACAACGACGCCTGGGACGACTACTACGACAATCGGGAAGACGCTCGCGAGGACTGGCAGGATAACCGCGAGGACCTCGCCGAGGAGCGCGGCGATCGCGCGGAGAACCGATCGGAACAGCGTACCGAGCGCGCTGGCACGACCCAGGAGCAGCGCACGGACCGTCAACAGACGCGGCAGGAAAATCGACCGGAGTCGCAGGCGCAACGAACGGAACGGAGCACGCAGGCACAGGGCGCGTCGACCCAGAGCGCTTCGGGTCGCACAGGAAGTGCCGAAGCCCGCGGTTACGGCGACGGAAGCAGGAGTCAGGCAGCGCCTAAACGGAACAGCGGCAGCTCGGACGCATTCTCGGGATATTCGAGCGGACGCTCAGCGGGCTCGTCCAGTGCTCGTGGACAAGGGAGCCGAAGCAGCTCGCGCTCGCGCGGAGGCGGGGGCGGGGGCCGCCGCCGGTGAGCGCTTCGGAAAGGTCGACACACATGACCAAGACGATCGGCACGAATCGATCAGGCAACGATCTCGGATCCATGCGCCGCAGTCTCAGCGCTCGCGTGTTCGCGTGTGCGTTGCTGGCGCTTCTCGCATCATCGGCGACCGCCGCGGGACAGACCGCGACGCAGCGCACGTTTGCGGCGCCTGAAGACGCCGTCAAGGCGCTCGTCGACGCGGTCAAGACCGGGAACCTCGACGCGCTGCTGGCGATCTTCGGTCCCCAAGGGCGGGAGCTGAGCGCGTCATCCGATCCCGCGACCGCTCGTATGAACCGCCAGGTGTTCGCTGTCGCGTTCAGAGAGCAGTGGCGTCTCGAGGATGCGACGGCCGGTCGAAAGACGCTCGTCGTCGGCTACGAGGACTGGCCCTTCCCGGTGCCGCTCGTCAAAGAGGCAGACGGATGGCGATTCGACACAGCCGCCGGCAAGGAAGAAGTGCTGGCGCGGCGGATCGGACGCAACGAGCTGCAAGCGATCGCCACCTCCCGTGCCTACGTCACCGCGCAGCGGCGCTACGCGCAACAGGGGCACGACGGCAAGCCCGCAGGCGTGCACGCGACGAAGTTCCAGAGCGATCCCGGCAAGGAGAACGGCTTGTATTGGCCGGCCGCGCGCGGCCAGAAGCGGAGTCCACTTGGTGACCTGGTGGCACAGGCAGCGGAGGAAGGACGTCCGCTCGGCAAGGATCGCACGCAGCCTACGCCCTTTCATGGTTACTATTTCAAGATCCTGACCGGCCAGGGAGCTGCGGTATCAGGTGGAGCCAAGAGCTATATCGTCAAGGGCGAGATGTCTGGAGGATTCGCACTTGTCGCCTGGCCAGCTCAGTACGACGCGACCGGGGTCATGACGTTCATCGTCAATCAGGACGGCACCGTGCGGGAACGAGACCTGGGCCCGAAAACTGACGCCATCGCTCGAAAGATGACGGTCTACAATCCGGACGCAGCCTGGCGACAGGTCCAGTGATTCGCGTGATCTGCGGCGTGAAACTACTGATCTGACCTCGCACGCGTCCACCTTCGCGGCAAGAACTTACGCCGTGCCGCTACGGTGGACAGATTTTCACCAGTTGGAACCCATTGATAAACTGGTTGCGGCATGCCCACACTTCGCGCCGCAGCGCTCATCCTTTCGGTAACGGTCGTCACCGGCTACACCTCTCAAAGCTCGCCGGTCAACCGCCAGTGGCCCCCTGGCGTGCAGAGCGTCTCGAAGGAATCGCCGGTGCTGCCTCCCGAGGAGGCGTTGAAGACGTTCTTCATGCCGCCGGGATATCGGCTCGAGCTCGTCGCCAGCGAACCGCTGATCCACGATCCGACCGCCGTCGACTGGGACCTGCACGGCCGGCTCTGGGTCGTCGAGATGACCGGCTTCGTCCGCGACCTGGTCGCGCCCGAGCCGAATCTCGATCCGATTGGCAATGTCGTCGTGCTCGAAGACACGGACAGCGACGGCAAGATGGACAAGCGCACCGTGTTCGCGGACAAGCTGATTCTCCCGCGCGCGGTGAAGGTGCTGGACAACGGCGTGCTCGTCGGCGAGCCGGGGACGCTCTGGTTCATGCGTGACACCAATGGGGACCTGAAGGCCGACACGCGCGAGGTCATCACGCACTCTTACGGCCTGCTCCGCGGCAGCGTGGAAGGCAACGCGAACAGCCTCCTCTGGGGCCTCGACAACGTGATGCACACTTCGGAGAACGAGGCAAACATCAGGCTCAAGAACGGCGAGTTCGAGCTGCAGCCTACGCTGTCGCGCGGCGAATGGGGACTCAGTCAGGACGATGCGGGGCGGATGTACCGGAATACCAATGAATCCGCCCTGCACGTGGACCTCGTGCCGACGCCGTACTTCCAGCGCAATCCCTCGCTAGTGCGCACGCGCGGCAGCTACGACTCGCTGGCAGCCGAGAACGGCGATCTCAACGTCGTCTGGCCGGTCCGGCCGAACCCGGGCACGAACCGCGCGTATCAGGCCGGGATCGATCGCGAGGACGGCACGCTGAACCGCTTCACGGCCGTGTGTGCGCCGTTGATCTATCGCGGCGACCGCCTGCCGGCAGAGCTGTACGGGAACGCCTTCGTCGCCGAGCCGGCGGCGAATTTCGTCAGCCGCATCGGTACTGAGCGACGACGGCACGACGATCAGGGCGCGGAAGGCGTATGACAACGCGGAGTTCCTGGCGTCCACCGACGAGCGCTTCCGCCCGGTCTACATCTCCAACGCACCCGACGGCACGCTCTACGTCGTCGACATGTATCGCGGCGTGATTCAGGACCGGGCGTCGACCACCATCTACCTGCGCGATCACATCCTGTCGCGCAAGCTGGACGCACCCGTCGGCCTGGGACGGATTTATCGCGTCGTCCACGAGACGACGAAGCGCGACACCATGGATCCGTTCGCGAACGCGACGCCGGCGCAGCTCGTCGAGGCGCTGTCGCACCCGAACGGCTGGAGGCGCGACACGGCGCAGCGGCTGCTGGTCGAGCGGAATGCCAAGTCCGTCCGGCCGGCGCTGGTGAAGCTGGCTGAAAGTGCAAACGATCCGCGCACGAGGCTGCACGCCCTGTGGACGCTCGACGGCCTCGACGCCATCGAACCGGCGACGGTGATGAAGGCGCTCGAGGACATGTCTCCCGACGTGCGCTCGTCCGCCGTCCGCATCGCCGAGCGTTGGCTCGGGACGCCGAATCACCCGATGACGGTTGCGGTGCTCAAGCTGACCGGGGATTCCCACTGGTCGGTTCGCGAGCAGCTTGCCGCGTCTTTGGGAGTCCTGCCGCCGGGAGCGCGTGAAGTTGCGGCAGCGGCGATGTTCGAACGTCACGCCTCCGATCCCGTAGTCGTCGATGCAACGCTGAGTGGTCTCCACGGCCGCGAATCGGTCGTGCTCGAGAAACTGCTGCAGAGCGGTGACCAGACCCCGCAGCGTGAGACCGCGATCACGATGCTCGCCGCGACCATCGTACGTGGAGGGCAGGACGCGGCCATCCTCAACGTGCTAGCCTCCGTCGGGGACGCGGGCAGGAGCGACTGGCAGCGATCGGCGTTGCTGCGCGGGGCCGAAGTCGCGGCGCTCAACTCGCCGATGCCGGGAGGCGTGGCGCGTCGTGCCGCGGCGCCGATTGCGAATGCGCCGTGCCCCACCTGTCCCGGTGGACGCGCCGGTCCCGGCGGGGCCTATGCGTTCCCGCGACAATGCGCCAGGCGGTGGTGGACGCGGAGGGCTGCGCACCGTGCGCCTGACGCGCGAACCGGTGGCCCTTTCGGCGGTTGCCGCTGCTGGCGGCGATCTCGGCGTGCGCGCCGGCAACGTCCTGGCGCGCATTGAATGGCCCGGCAAACCGGGGGTGGCCGCGCCGGTCCCTGCGCTGACAGTCGAGGAACAGCAGCGGTTCGACGCGGGCCGGGAGGTCTACCGCAATATCTGTCAAGCCTGCCATCAACCCGACGGACGCGGTCAGGAACGTCTCGCACCGAGCCTCGTCGGATCCGCGCTCACGCTCGCCGCGCCCGGGATTCCGGCGCGGATCCTGCTGAGTGGCAAGGAAGGTCCCACCGGCCTGATGCCGCCGGTCGGTTCGGTGTTGAGCGACGATCAGATTGCCGGCGTTCTCACCTACATCCGCCGCGAATGGGGCCAGACGGGTACGCCCGTCGATCCTGCGCAAGTCATGACCGTGCGCGCTCAGACCGTGTCACGCACCAGGCCGTGGACGCATGACGAGCTGATGGCCATGATCAAAGGCGCGCAGTAGAAGGAGCACTGAGCATTACTCCTGCCGACAGGACGCTTCCTGATCGCGACCAGCGGCGTGCCACATTCAGGCTGCCATGCACACACGCTTCGGTGCGCTCATCCTCGCGCTGTCGTTGATCCACGTCGCCGTACCGCTGGCCGCACAGGAAGGCACTGTGCTGCCGCCCGTGTCCACGCCCACTGACGTCAAGCCGGGCAGCATCACCTGTGACGAGTGTCCGTACCCTTACCCGAGCAAATACCTCGACATCAGGGTCTACACGCAGGATGTACGCATGGCCTACATGGACGTCGCGCCGCAGGGCGCCGCCAACGGCCATACCGTCGTGCTGTTGCACGGCAACAACTTCGGCGGCTTCTATTTCAAGGCGGTCATCGATGGCCTCACGAAAGAAGGTTTCCGCGTCATCGTCCCCGACCAGATTGGCTACGGCAGGTCGTCGAAGCCCATCGCGCCGTACAACTTCAACTCGCAGGCGCGGAACACCTTCCTGATCCTGCAGAAGGAGAAGGTCGAACGAGCCATGGTGGTCGGCCACTCGATGGGTGGCATGCTGGCGGCGCGTCTGGCGACGCAGTATCCGAAGGCCGTCGAGCGGCTGGTGATCTACAACCCGATCGGCCTCACCGACGGTCGCTTCGATCGACCGATGATGCCAATCGACGAGTCATACCAGCAGACGCTCAAGAGCGACTACCAGAGCATCCGGGCGAGCCTGGGCCGATATGCGGCTCACAACCCGAAGGTGTGGAATGCGGAATTCGAGACGTACACCCGGATCCGTTACTCGTGGACACTCAGCGCCGACTGGCCGAGACTGGCGATGGTGCAGGCCCTGATTGGGCAGATGCTCTACGCCGACCCTGTCGTCTACGACTGGCCGCACATCCAGGTACCGACGCTCGCCTTCGGCGGCGCCGAGGACATGCTGCTCGGTCCTGCCGCGCGGTTCCAGGAGCGGATGCGGGACCTGGCCAGGACCATTCCCAACGGCAATGGCCGCGTCCTGCTGCTGCCGGGCCTTGGCCACGTCCCGCACCTCGAGTCCCCCGAGAAGGTGGTGCCGCCGCTGGTCGACTTCCTCAAGGAGGGACTGCCGGCGAAGTAGCCTGATATCCAGGAGAGCTGGGTGTCAGGGAGTGAATCGTGAATGCGCCGCTCACCGCAACCGGGCGTATTCCGCCCGCGCTTCGTTGACCACCGGGATCCTGCCGTCGGCGTCCTTCCACAGCGCAAACAGATCGTCGTACACGCTTCTCGCCTTGGCGGTGTCGCCCGAGAGCGCCAGCGCTCTCGCCAGCTGCAGACGCGCCATGGCGTCCACGGGATCGACGAGCACGATGCTGCGATGGTCGACAATTCGCTGGAACTCGGCGGCGGCCTGTGCGGGCTGCTGCGCCGCGAGGTAGGCCAGGCCGCGCACATAGATGGGATAGAGCACGCCGAAATGCCCGTTGAAGCCGATGCCGCCCCTGGCGAGGTCGAAGCGGGAGGCCGTCTGCAGCGATTGAATCGCCGCTGCCGCATCACGTGCATCCAATGCGAACAGGGCCCGCAGCGTCGGTAGATACATGAATTGCACCGACGTGTCCTCCGGGTAGTCACGGGCCAGATCGACGGCAAGCGCGCGCGATCGCGACACATCACCGGACATCGCGAGCGCGAACGCGGCGGCATAGTCCACCTCGTGGCCCCTGCCGAGCGCGAGGGCCGTGGTGACCTGCTGTCTGGCTGCTGTCGGATTCCCGTACAACGCTTCCCACACGGCCGTTCGCCGTTTCGAACAAGGCGGCCCGCTCGAGCCTTCGGGACTGCTTCGCGATGGCGGCGGCGATCGCGGATGTCCGCCTCGCGTCCTGAAGTCGGGCGGAGCCAGCCAGGCGCAACGCTTCAAGATGCGACATCAAGTCTTCCGTGGAGCGACTGGCTCTGGCCATCGCGGCCTGCTGACTCATGCC
>CAWDPQ010000019.1:0-194514 GCA_963804245.1 uncultured Acidobacteriota bacterium | reverse complement strand
ACCGCCTGCTTCCTCGCCGCGTCGCGGGCGGCGCGGATCTGCAGCGCATGCGTGTGGGCATGCGCAGAATAGACCTTCAGCCACGTTTCCGGCGTGTATCGTCCCATCTCGCTGTGACTCCCCTCGCGCAGCCAGTCGGCCGGCTGCATCCGATCCAGCAGTTCCGCCGTCGAGTCGCGCACCGCTTTGAACAGCTCGAGGGAGACCTCGTGCGGGCGATCGTAGTGCAGGCGCCGGGCAAACTCGTCCTGATCGTAGCCTTTGATTTCCGGGCGATCTTCGGCGAGCAGCCGGCGCAGCCGGATGCCGGCGGTCATCTCGCTGTCGGCCAGATGGTGGACGATTTCCCGCACGGTCCACTTCCCCGGGCCGGGGCGGCCATCGAGCTCCTCCGGCGTGATCTTGATCAGCGCCTCGACGATGGCGGCGTAGCCGTCGCGGTACTGCGCGACGAGTTTCTCCCGTTCATGCTGATCCATGTCGCCTCCCTATCCCCGCGTCTTCGCGATGCCAGGCGCTTTGCTCTCCTGCGCCGTCTGCGGCACCATGTGATACGTCAGCAGGTGCTTCTTCAGCTCTTCGAACGCATCCTCGACCGATTCGACGCGGCAGAGAAGATCGAGATCGGCATCCGCAATCGCTCCCCACTCGGCCAGCGGCTTCAGATCGAACACCTCGTTCCAATATTCGTTGCCGTAGAGGATCACGAGCAGCTTCTTGGACAGCTTCTTGGTCTGCGCCAGCGTGAGAATCTCGAACATCTCGTCGAGAGTACCGAAACCGCCGGGGAAAATGACCAGCGCCTTGGCCAGATACGCGAACCAGAACTTCCGCATGAAGAAGTAGTGGAACTCGAAATGCAGTCCAGGCGTGATGTAGCGATTCGGCCCCTGCTCGAACGGCAATCGGATGTTCAAGCCGATCGTCTTGCCGCCCGCCTCGCTGGCGCCGCGATTCGCCGCTTCCATGATTCCCGGGCCGCCGCCGGAACAGACGACGAACCGGCGCCGCGGCTCCTCGAGCGACAGACTCCACTCGGTCAGCATGTACGCCAGCTCGCGCGCCTCCTCGTAGTAGCGCGACCATTCCACTGCCTTGCGGCTGCGCTTGAGCAGCACGGCATGGTCCGCGGCCTTCCGCCCGCGCTTCCGTTGCAGCACGCGGAGCGCCCGCTCGGCGCGCTGGCGGCTGTGCACGCGCGCCGATCCGAAGAACACCACGGTGTCTTGTATGTTCTCCTTTCGGAATCGCCGCAAGGGGTCCAAGTACTCGGCGAGGATTCGAATTGGTCTGGCGTCTGGGGTTTTGAGAAACTCCGGATTCTCGTAGGCGAGGGTCTGCTCATCCATGCTGAAAAAACTGTATCATTTTAGGGTGGCGAGGAGAGGCGAACATGTGGCGTGAATCGAGGGCCATCATCACGATGGTGTGTGTGTGCGTTGGAATTTACCTCGGCGCCCTGTCGTCCGCGCTCTTCGCTCAAACAAAGCCGAATGCCTCGGGATGGCAGCTGGGGCCGGACGCCGACACGCTCAAGAACCCGCTGACGGTGGATGACAAGGTACTGGCAACCGGAAAGAGTGTCTTCAAGGACAAGTGTCAGCGCTGCCATGGTCCGGCTGGCAAGGGTGACGGCGAGGACGCGGATCCCGACGCCATGGGTGACATGGATCTGACCGTCGCCAAGAGAGCGGAACGCAACTCCGACGGCGTGGTGTTCTACAAGGTGATGAACGGCCGGCGCAAGCCGAAGATGCCGGTGTTCAAAGAAGAATTGTCGAAGGATCAGGTCTGGGCCGTCGTCGCCTACGTGCAGACCCTGCGCAGCACGAAGTAGCGCGCTACAGAATCCGCGTCAGCAGCTCCCCGATCACGTAGCCCACGGCGGCAACGCCGAATCCCACCAGGAACATGTCACGGCCGCTGGCCCAGATGCCGCGGCCCGTGAAGAGACTCCGCGCGGCGCCGATGCCGAAGTGCGTGAGCATGCTGATCAACGAGTGAGGTCCAGATCGCGGGCCAGAACTCCATCGCGAAGAACGGAACGATCGGAATGAAGGCGCCGATGGCGGTGGCCACACCAGTCACCACGCCGTCCTTGAGCGGCGCGAGTTCAGCAGGATGGATATTCAGTTCTTCGCGCACCATCGCGTCGAGCGCCTGCACGGGATCCTTCATCATGGCTTTCGCCGTTTCGCGCGCCCGCTCCGGCGTCAGTCCCTTCGCCTCGTAGATCACCGCCAGTTCCTCCTCTTCGAGATCGGGCATGAGGCGCATCTCGTCCCGTTCCATCCCGATCTGGTGCGCTTGAACTTCGGCCTCACTCTTCGCCGCGAGGAAGCCGCTCGATCCCATCGAGAGCGCATCGGCGATTGCCCCCGCTACGCCGCTGATGAGCACGATGTGCGGCGCGACATCGGCGCCGATGACGCCAGCCACCAATCCGAAATTTGCCGTCAGCCCGTCGTTGAAGCCGTAGACGACGCTGCGGAGGTAGCCACCGCTGCCGCCGACGTGCCAGGGTTCGCCTTCGCGCCCCATGACCTCGGACAGCTCTCGCGCGTGAACCGCGGAGTCCGCCGCGATATCGACGGCCGCCTTGTGAGTCCGCCCGTCGGTCGAATGGCGCGCGAGCCCGAGGTAGGCCTGCACTTCGCGACCCTCTTCCGCGAGCATCATCGGGAGCACCAACGAGGTGCCGAAACGGCGCGCGACCCAGGCCAGCAGGCGCGTCCGAAAGGCGGTCGCGTAGGCTGGAAGCGGCCGCTTGTTCTCCCTGAACAGCTCCTCCCATCGCTGCGCGTGCCGGTCCTCGACCAGCGCGAGCTTCTCGAAGAGCTGGCGGCGCTCGGCGTCGCGCTCGATCGAGGCAAGCGCCCGGTACAAGTAAGCGGCATCGCGCTCGTCGGTGTAGTGCTCGTCCCAGCTGGCGTCGGCGTGCGGGCTGTTCGTGCGCGGAGGTCATGTCTTGATTCTAAAGGGGGTCAGATCTTGTTTCTTGCACGGATGTTCTCGTGCAGTGCCGTCAAAAGAGGACAATCGTGCAAGAAACAAGATCTGACCCCCGCCTTTTTTTCACGACACCCGTTGGACGTTCAGGAAATTCGCGTCCGTCCGGTCCAAGTCGGCGCTGACGTTGATGAACACAATCGTCGAGCCTCGGGCGGACGAGCTGGCGCTCGACGAGGAGCCGTTCGAGCGCTTCGCTCTCGCGCAAGGGCGTCACGACCGGCGTCACGCCCCAGAAAAGCGCCAGCGTGCTCGCCACGTCCGTTCCGGGTGCCGCCGCGAAAATCGGCGCCGGCGGACGCAGGGCCGACAGGAGACGAGCCGTCTTTCCCTCGCGGGTGACGGCGACGATGGCATCTGCCTGGCCGGCGGCGGCGAGCGTTACTGCGGCTTCGCAAAGCGCGCGGCCATGACGGCTGCCCGTGGGGTCGGAGCTCGGCGTGATCCGTTCCGCCGACGGCAGCGCCTCGGCCTCGCAAATCACGCGATCGAGCATCTGCACCGCCCGCACCGGATAGGCGCCAATGGCCGTCTCCCCCGCCAGCATGATCGCATCGGTCCCCTCATCGACGGCGTTGGCGGCGTCGCTGACCTCGGCCCGGGTGGGCCGGGGCTCAGTGCGCATCGACTCGAGCACCTGAGTAGCGACGATGACCGGCCGGCCATACGTTCGCGCCAGCCTGATGATTTCCTTCTGCACGCGCGGAACCCGCTCGAGCGGCATCTCGAGGCCGAGATCGCCGCGCGCCACCATCACTCCCTGAGCGACCTTCAGAATCTCATCGAGATTCTCCACGGCAGCCGGACGTTCGATCTTCGCAATCACCGGGACGCGGCGGCCTACGGCCGTCGACAGGTCGCGGGCGCGGCGAACGTCGGCGGCGGTCTGGACGAAGCTCAGCGCGACGAAGTCGACGCCGAGCTCCAGACCGAATCGCAAATCATCTTCGTCCTTCGCTGTCAGCGCCGAAGGCGGCAGCTCGACGCCGGGGGCATTGATGCCTTTGTGTCCGCCGAGGGGACCGCCCGACACCACGGACGTGACGAGCTCGTCGCCGTCGCGGCCCACCACCCGCAGCTCGATGCGCCCGTCGTCGAGCAGCAGGCGATCATCCGCGCGCGCCGATTCGATCAGTTGCCGATACGGTGTGAAGATGCGGCCCGGCTCGCAGGGACGATCACCGGCCGCAATTCGCACCTCGGCGCCCTCGGTCATCTGCAGCGGTTCACTCCCGGCCAGCGGACCCGTCCGGATTTTGGGTCCGCTCAAGTCCTGCATGACGGCGATATGCCGGCCGCAATCCGCCGCAACCTTTCGAATCGCACGGTAGGTCTCGGCGTGCGATTCGTGTGTGCCGTGGGAAAAGTTCAGGCGGAAGACGTCGACGCCGGCGGTCAGGAGCTGCCGCAGGACGTCTGGCGAGCGGCTCGCCGGCCCGACGGTCGCGATGATTTTCGTGCAACGCATTACGGCTTATGATCGCCCAGCTTCATTGTTTAGCGCTCGCGGGGCCCCACCCTCGCTCGGGCCGCAGGCGCTGCTCTGCGGCGTGACGAGCGCCTTTGGGATGCGCATCGCCTCGGCGTCGGCGAGCGCTTCATTGAGATGATCGAGAGCGTAGGTGCGGCCGCCCACCTCACGCCACGGAACACGCTCCACGTGACGCTCGAGCAGAAGCAGGGCGCGCAGGAAGTGCGAGGGCTCACTGCCCCAGCACCCGCGGATCTCGAGATGCTTGCGGTTGATGTGCTGATGCGCGTTGATCGAGCTCTCACCGACATCCGCGTAATGACCAGCGATGACGTAGCGGCCGCCATCGCGCACGAGCGTGAGTCCTTCTTCGACGGCCCTGGCTGAACCGGCCGCTTCGACGACAACGTCGACCCCTTCGTCGTGCGTCAGTCGGCGCACGGCTTCCAGCCGTTCTTCGTCCGTCGTCGCATCGAGATCGAATACGTGATCGGCTCCCATCCGCACCGCGAGATCGTTGCGGGCTGCCGGAGCGCCGATCGCGATGACGGTCGAGGCGCCGCCAAGTTTCGCGAGAGCGATCGCACTCAAGCCGACGGCACCCGTACCCTGAACGAGCACGGAATCGCCGGGCCGCAGCGCCGCACGCTCGAGAATGTGGACGGCGGTCAGCAGCCCACAACCGCCGCCGATGTAGTCATCGAAGCTCACCGCATCCGGCAGCCTGGCAATGCCAACACCCGGCTCCAGATAAATCGCTTCGGACCAGCCACCGAACAGGCCTTCGTCAGCCGAATCCGTGATGCCGTAGACGCGGCGTTCACGACAGCGTGTCGGCGTCCGGTGCACCGTGCAGGCGCGACACCTGCCGCAGGTGCGATGAACGTCGAAGAACACGACCCGGTCGCCCTCGCGCAACGTCGAACCGTCGATCCCTTTCAGCTCGCCACGAATCGAATCGAGCGTACCGGCCGACACGTGGCCCGGGATGATGGGATACGGAACCCCAGCAAGACGCCCATGCCATAAGTGCACATCGGTCCCGCACACCTCCGAACGTTCGGTGCGAAGCAGCGCGCCGCCCGGCGGAAGGTCTGGCCTGTCGAATTCACGAAGCTCGATCGGACGATGCGGCGCGACCATGACCGCGGCCCTGATGCGGGAGCTCACGCTCGTACGTTACCCTTGGATCGTGCGCTCTGGCATCTGTTTTCTGGTGATACTGCTCTTCGCGTATGCGTCTCCGGCACGTGCGCAAAACTCCTCGCAGACGCCGCGACGACATTTCGTGACGGTCAGCTACGACTGGCACTACACGCAGCCGCTGCACTTCGCCGAGCATCCGCTCGAGGATCTGCTCGGCACGGAGGTCACCAGCACCCAGTCCGAAAATATTTACGAATACCGCACCCGCAACGACGCCACGCTCATCGACGTCGTCGAATTCTCGCACCGGCAATACGGACTGTCCGTCACGGTGTATCCATTCGGCATGAACACGGGTACCACGCTCGCCTTGCGCGGCAGCATCGAGCCACTTCCGGACATCCACCTGGCTTTCGTCGGGCCTGCGCCATTTGCCGCATACGCTCTGACCAACGCGAGAGCACTCGATGTCTCGGCGGGATTTTTCGTCGCCGATCGGTCCGCCGGATGGGGCCTGGGCAGCCACGCCTACGTCCTCGGCGGCATCGGGCGGATCACCAGCGATCTCGGCGACGGCGGACGCTACGTCGCTGAAGGTGGCGGCGGGCTGTCGGTCGGGCCGTTCGGGGCCGACCTGTCGGTCAAGTTCGCGTGGAACCGTCTCGACAATCCTGTAGAACATCGTTTCTTCACGGTACCGATCACCCTTCGCGGTACGCTGACATTTTGATATGACCGTTGACTCCTGGCTCGAAGCAGCCATCGCGGACGCGCAGCGTCGCGGCCTCAAACCGTTGCCGGCTCTTCTCGAAACCCTGGCACGCTCGACGGCCGCGCTCCGCGCCGCTGACCTCGAGTTGCGATCCTTGCCGCAAAAAGACGAAAAGTCCGGGGACAGGAAAGTTCCATGAGTCAGATTCGCGCATCGACGATCGCGGAGCTGGCGCCGGGTATTCGCGCGGGCGACATATCACCGGTGAATCTCGTCCGTACGTGCCTGGAGAAAATAGAGGCAGGGCGCGACGGCAACGCCTTCATCGCGGTATGCGGCGACGACGCGATCCGCGCGGCGGAGCAGGCCGAGTCGGAAATCAAGCTCGCCTACCGAGGCCCGCTGCACGGGATTCCGATTGCGGTGAAAGACCTCGTCGACGTCGCCGGCATGCCGACGACGTCAGGTTCTGCCGTCCCCGCGCGCGTGGCGACGCATGATGCACCGATCGTGCGCCGTCTGCGCGAAGCGGGCGCGGTGATCATCGGGAAGACAAACCTGCACGAGTTCGCGTTCGGCACCACCAGCGAAGAGAGTGCCTTCGGGCCGGTTCGTCATCCGCGCGATCCGTCACGAGTCGCAGGCGGATCGAGCGGCGGCTCGGGCGCAGCGCTTGCGCTGGGGATGTGTTACGGCGCCATCGGCACCGACACCGGGGGCTCGATCAGAATCCCCGCCGCTGCCTGCGGCATCGTCGGTCTGAAGCCCACACTTGGTGAGCTGTCCTGCCAGGGTGTGGTGGCGTTGAGTGCCACACTCGACCACACGGGCCCCATGGCGCTGACCGTCACTGACGTCGCGTTGCTCTTCCAGGCCATGAAGGGGTCCCGTGTGAGAGGCGTTGCGCCAGCAGGCGGCCGGCTGACGTTCGGCGTCGCGGACGGCTACTTCACGCAGCCGCTGGACCCGGATGTTCGTGCCGCACTCGATCGGGCGGTGCGCGCGCTGCGCGCCGCCGGCCACGCGATCAACGCCGTGGAAGTACGCCACGCCGAATGGACGGCGGACGCTTACCTGCACATCGTGCTGGCCGAAGCGGCGTGGGAGCACGCCGAGCGACTCGAGACGTCACGCGGATCTCTATTCGCCGGGCGTGCGCATGCGGCTCGAAATGGGCCGTTACGTTCTGGCGGAAGACTACGTGCGGGGGATGCGCATTCGCGAGGCGCTCGCGCGCGAAGTCGACAAGGCGCTCGAAGGACGCGATGCTCTATTGCTGCCGACCATGGCGCTGCCGGCACCGCATATCGGCGCCGCCACGGTCGAGGTG
Organism: uncultured Acidobacteriota bacterium; assembly: GCA_963804245.1. Classification (GTDB taxonomy): domain Bacteria; phylum Acidobacteriota; class Vicinamibacteria; order Vicinamibacterales; family 2-12-FULL-66-21; genus CAWDPQ01. The sequence continues at coordinate 186,846 of CAWDPQ010000019.1, read as the reverse complement.
GATGGAGTCACCCAGCCGGTACGGGCCGCGATGTTGAAGCTCACGCAGCTCTTCAATATGACGGGGCATCCCGCTATCGCAATCCCAGCAGGCGACGGAGCGGACGGGCTGCCCCGAAGCCTCCAGCTCGTGGGTCACCGCGGCCGTACAGAGCGCCTGCTGGAGGTCGCAACCGCGATCGAGCGTCAGATCGTCGCCGGACCGGGATCGGTCGGCGGCGGCACCGGGTGAATGTCCGGCCCATCCTCGCCGACGTCTGGTTGTCCCGGCGGGATGGGCTTGTTCACGGGTGGCGGATGTCTGATCACGTCCGGCGGACGAGGTACGTCAGGTATCGGAGGCTGTTCGATCATGCTTAGGACCGTGCAAGGGTCCTGCCGGTTGACTCATTGATTTCACGAGTCTTTCACGAGTGGGAGCGGCGGCTTGCGGCCGTCTCGCTCGATCGCGTCGTTCGCCCTTTCGAATGGGGATGCGAGTGGGTTGATGCCCACGGCGACCATGGCGCCGATGCCGACCGTCTCGAGCAGTGGGCGGCCGCGGCGCTGGCGGACAGCGATCGATTTTTCGCCCTCGACCCCTGCGATTCATACAAGCTGAAGGCGGACCATTTGACGTTCCCGAGTGCAGTGGTCACGCCGCACCCGGCGAACAACGAGGTCCACGCCCGTTTCTTCCCTGATGCATCGCCGCGCGGGCGGAAACGCGCGGTCCTGGTCCTCCCGCAGTGGAATGCAGACGAGGAAGGGCACGTCGGTCTCTGCCGCCTGATGAACCGCTTCGGCATCAGTGCGCTTCGGTTGAGCCTGCCCTATCACGACTCACGCAAGCCGCCGGAGCTGCGCCGCGCCGACTACATCGTCAGCTCCAACGTCGGACGGACCGCGCAGGTCTGCAGGCAGGCTGTGCTCGATGCCAGACGCGCCATCGCCTGGCTCGCGGCCGAGGGTTATGAGTCGGTTGGCATCCTCGGCACCAGTCTCGGGTCGTGTCTGGCCATGCTCACCGCGGCGCACGAACCGCTGCTCAGGGCCGCGGCTCTGAACCACATCTCACCGTTCTTCGCGGATGTCGTGTGGGAAGGACTGTCAACCGCGCACGTGCGCAGCGGACTCGATGGGCACATCGATCTCGATCGGCTCCGCCGCATCTGGCTGCCGATCTCCCCGTTTCCCTACCTCGAGCGTGTCCGAGGGAAGAAGATCCTGCTCGTCTACGCACGCTACGATTTGACCTTCCCGGTCCGCCTGTCGCGGATGCTCGTCGAGGAGTTCCGAAACCGTGACATCGCCCACGAGCTGACGGTCCTGCCGTGCGGGCACTACAGCACGGGCGTCACACCGTTCAAGTGGTTCGATGGGCTGACGCTCTGCCGCTTCTTGAATAAAAGCCTCTAGCCACGTGCGACGTGCGACGTGCGCGTGCCGTGCTACGTAGCGAGTTGCGACGTGCAGGCGCTACGGCGCGTGAGCACGTGGCACGTAGCACGTAGCACGTGCTAGAGGTACTTGAGCAGCCCCTGCAGCGCGTCGTAGAGCGCGCCGGCCAGAGCCTTGACGAGCGGGGAGACTTCGCCTTGCGTGGCCGCACCAATTGCATCCGCGGTGGTCACAGGCTGGGTGACGAGAAGCCAGATGGTCGCGCCCGCCAGCGCGACGGCAATGATCCCGACGACCCCCACGAGACTCAGGCTAATCCGCGCAAAGCTCATAACAGGATCGCGTCAGTGTACATCGGCCCGCCAAGTCTGTCAGTTGGACGGGCGGCTCATCAGGACGGTTCCTGACGTGCCGTGGCGTCTACCGTCTCCTGCGAACGTTTACCGATCCGTTACGAGCACGATCTTCCCGAACTGCTCACGGGCCTCCAGTCGTGCGTGGGCGGCGGCGGCCTCGGCGAGGGGCAACACCGTGTCGACCACCGGCGTCAGAAGGCCGCGAAAGAACAGGTCCGCGGCCGACCGGAGCTCCGGTTTGGCCCCCATGTAAGTGCCCAGAAACGACAGCTGCCGGGCGAAAAGGTGACGGAGGTCTATGGAGACGTTTGGTCCAGTGGTGGCGCCACACGTGACGAGCCTCCCGCCGCGGGCCAGCGCGCGGACGCTGCGCTCCCAGGTGACCTCGCCCACATGTTCGATGACGATGTCGACACCGCGCCCGCCGGTGGCCGCCTTGGCGTCTCGCGCGAAGTCCGAGGCGTAGTGATCGAACACGGCCTCCGCACCGAGGGCGCGCGTCTGCTCCGCTTTGGACGGAGCCGAAGTCGCCAACACGCGTGCGCCGAGCGCGCGCGCCACCTGAATCGCGGCTTGACCCACGCCGCTGCCGCCGGCAAGCACGAGGACGACATCGCCGGCGCGCAGCGCCGCGCGCGCGAGCATGTGCCACGCGGTCAGGAAGGTCAGCGGGAAAGCAGCGGCTGAGACGAAGTCGATGTGATCCGGAATCGGTACGAGGTTCGCGCTGGGCACCGACACGTACTCCGCGTACCCGCCGTCGGTGAGCAGCCCGACCACATCGAATCGTGCACAGAGGTTGTCGCGACCTTCGAGGCAGGCGGCGCATGATCCGCAACTGAGCCCGGGGTGAACGAGCACTCGCGTTCCCGCCGCGAGAGTGCTGTCGCCGGCATCGAGGACCACGCCCGAGATGTCGCTGCCTGAGATATGTGGCAGCGGAATGCGCACCCGCTCGATCCCGCGCCGCTGCCACAAGTCGAGATGATTCAGCGCGCAGGCGTGGACGCGGACGACGGCGCGTCCGGCGCGCGGTTCAGGATCCGGCGCTTCTTCGTATTGGAGAACGTCCGGACCGCCGTGGCGGTGAAACCTGACGGCTTTCACGCAACGGCAATCTCGGACGCCTCGCCGAGCTCGAGGCGATGTAGTGCAGGGCCGATCTTTTCGCGATCGCCGACGATGACCGTGAGCAGCCGCGAGGGATCGAGGTGCGTCGTCGCGGCACGGGTGATGTCGTCCGCGGTGAGTGCCATGATCTTGGAAGCGAAAGTCGAGAAGTAGTCGTCGGGCAGGTCGTAGAGCGCGAGCTGTACGGCGGCCCGGCCGACCTGATCGGCGGTTTCGAAATTTCTCGGATAGCCGCGCGTCAATGCGGCGCGCCCCATTTCCAACTCTTCGCGGGTCACAGGTCTGCTGTCGCGAATCGCGCGCAACTCGCCGATTGCCTCGCGTACCGCATCGGCGGTCGCCTCCGACTGCACGCTGGCCTGCAAGGTGAACGGGCCTGGCGCCCGCCGGAAATCGAAGCTCGTGCGTGCGCCGTATGTATATCCCTTGTTTTCCCGCAGGTTCAGGTTGATGCGGCTGACGAACTGACCACCGAGCACCATGTTGAGGACCAGCAGGGCATGGTAGTCGGGCGTGACGCGGGGCGGCCCGACCTGGCCGATCCGCAATTCCGACTGGGCGGCGGCAGAACGATTGACGATCGCCAGCCGGGCGGGAGCCGCCGCCACCGGCGGCAGCGTTGCGGGATCGGCTGCCGGGCGCGGAGAGGGGGCTCGAGCCGCCCATTCGCTGAACGCGCGGTCGACAAGGTCGCGGAGCCGCTCGTGCGACGCGTCGCCGACGGCTACGATCGTTACGGCGGACGGCCCATACACCCGCCCGTGGAAGCCAGTGACGTCCCGCAGCGTCATGGCCCGCAGTGAGCCTTCGGTGCCGATGGGCAAGTGTCCGTAGGGATGCCCCTTGAAGAGCAGCTCGGCGAAGACCCGATCAGCGAGCGCTGACGGCGTATCCCGCAGCTGAATGAGCCGATTCAGTCGCAGATCGCGGACGCGATCGAAGTCACGCTGGTCGAATCGTGGGCGCAGCACCATGTCTGCCAGCAAGGTGACGCCCTGTTCGGCGTGCCGCTCGAGCGTCGTGAGCTCCAGCATCGTCGCATCCGATCCCACTTCGGTGTCGAGCTGGGCGCCGATGCGAGCCAGCGCTTCGTGCAGTTCGAGCGCATTGAGGGAGCCGCTGCCTTCGTCCAGCAGGTCTCCAGTAATCGCTGCCAGACCCGGCCGCTCCAACGGATCCGCGGAGGAGCCAATCGGGAGGAGCACGAAGAAGCTGACGAGCGGGACTTCGTGATGCTCCACCGTCCAGACACGCAACGAGCTCGGATGCGAGGCGCGGCGAATCTCTGGCAGGGTGAACTCGGGTGCGGATCCCAGCGCCGGCAGCCGCGATCGATCGATGGCCATCAGCTGACCACCACAGGCACAGAATCCGAGAGCCCCAGCGCAATGCGGCCGCTCGGTACCACGCTCAGCGCGACCCGGCGATCGCGTCGAAGCCACTTCGCCGCCGCCTGCTGCAGGGACTCGGGGGTGGCGTTTCGATATCTGGCGAGATCGCGGTCGAAGTAACCGGGCTCGCCGAGAAACATGTTGTAGGCGTTCAGCTGATCCGATTTGCCGCCGAAACCGCCGACAGTTTGCAGTCGATAGATGAAGTGCGCTTCAGCCTGCGCCATGGCCCGGTACATTTCCGTTTCGGTTGGACCCGAACTGGCCACCGCGTCGATCTCTTTGGAAATGGCGTTGTCGATCTCCCTCAGCGTGCGCCCCGGCGCGGCCGTTGCCGCAACCTGGAAGAAGCCGCCAGCCTCGCGAGAGTTCTGCGAAGCGGCGATCTCGGTTGCGATGCGCTGATCGTACACGAGGCTGCGATAGAGCCGGGAGGTCTTGCCGCTCGCGAGCAGGTCGGCAACCAAATCGAGATCGGCATCGGTGTCGCCAAAGAGCGCCGGCGAGTGCCAGGCGAGATACAGTCTCGGCAGCTCGACGCGATCCTCGTGCACCAGACGAACCTCGGACACCGGTGGCGTTGGCGGCACGATCTTGACCGGTGGCGGCTCGTCGCCACCCTCCAGTTCGCCAAAATACTCCGCGACCTGCACCAGCACCTCGGTGGTGTCGACGTCGCCGGCAATCGCGAGCGAGGCGTTGCCGGGGCGATAGTAGGTCTGGAAGAAGGCCTTCACTTCGTCGAGGCTCGCGGCGCGCAGATCGTTCGCGTCGCCAATGGTGAGCCAATGGTACGGATGGTCGGCCGGATAGAGGGCGCTCATCAGAGCCATCCCGGCGAGACCGTACGGACGATTCTCGTAGTTCTGCCGGCGCTCGTTCAGCACCACGTCGCGCTGATTGTGGAATTTCGCCGCCGTCAAGGCCGGCAGCAGGAATCCCATCCGATCGGACTCCATCCACAGCGCCAGCTCCAGCGCGTTTTTCGGAACCACTTCCCAATAGTTGGTTCGATCCGCATTCGTCGAACCATTCAACGAAGCGCCGGCTTCCTGAAGCGGATGAAAGTAGCCGCGATCGTAGTGCTGCGAGCCCTCGAACATCAGGTGCTCGAAGAGGTGCGCGAACCCGGTCCGTCCCGGCGTCTCGTTTTTCGATCCGACGTGATACCAGACGTTGACGGCGACGATCGGGCAGCCGTGGTCCTCGTGCACGACGACGTCGAGGCCGTTGTCCAGGCGGTGAGCAGTGAATGGGATATTCACAGGTGAATCGTAGCGGCTATTTCGCTCACCGTAAACCTGCAAAAAGGTCATCGGCCATCGGTCCTGAAGGATCTGCCCGCAATCCTCCGATGTTCGCTGGTCGAAGCGTGACAGGAGCTGAGGAGATCAGGAGTTTTCTGTAGGTTTTTGGCAAGTGGCTGTCGTTGAGTGAGCCCGTACAGCAAACAACTGCCTTCGAAGTTAGCGCGGCGATTGTCGGGGCTGGCTAGCGCACCGGCGTCAAAGCAATGGGCTTCTTGATCTGGCTCGCGTTGTAGGCCGCGATCGAAATCTGCGCGGCAAGGCGTTCCGCGGCGGTGCGGAAGGCAAGTGCGGCCGGCGACGTGGGTTCGCCGACGACGATGGGAACACCGGTATCGCCACCCCGGCGAATCGGCTCGTAGAGCGGGATTCGACCGAGGAACGGCACCGACAGCTCCTCCGCCAGCATTTCACCGCCGCCCTTGCCGAAAATGTCGCTCTCATGGTGGCAGGTTGGACACACGAAGTGGCTCATGTTCTCGATGAGCCCCAGGGTTGGAACGTTCAACTTCTGATACATCCGGACGGCGCGGCGCGTATCCGCGACAGAGACCGTCTGTGGCGTGGTGACGACGACGCTCCCCGCGACGGGGACCGTCTGGGCGAGGCTCAGCGCAACGTCTCCCGTCCCCGGCGGCATGTCGACCACCAGGTAGTCGACGGCATCCCAACGCACCTCACGAAAGAACTGCTGAATGACCCCGTGCAGCATCGGTCCGCGCCAGATGACCGGGGAATCATCGTTGGTGAGAAAAGCCATCGACACGAGTTGCAGGCCGTATTGCTCCGCGGGAACAATCTTCTGTCCGTCCGTGCCGAGCTGCGTGTTGATGCCGAGCATGATCGGGACGTTGGGCCCGTAGATGTCGCCGTCGATCATCGCCACGCGGCTCCCCATCTTGCTCAGCGCGATCGCCAGGTTCACCGCCACCGTGGTCTTGCCAACGCCTCCCTTACCGGCGCCGACGGCGATGACGTTCTTCACGCCCGGAACCGGCGCCTTTCCCAGATCCGCCGCCGCGGCCGATCTCACCTGCGCCGTCATCTGCACGTCCACGGTGGCAACGCCCGGCAATTGCTGAACCGCCGCCCGCGCCTGATCGCGCATCTGATCCTTCACCGGACAAGCCGGCGTCGTCAGCTCGATCGTGAATGCCACGCGGTCCCCGTCGATGCGAAGATCTTTCACGAACTTCAGCGTGACGATGTCTTTGTGAAGGTCGGGATCGCGGACGGAACGCAGGGCGCCGAGGACTTCGGCTTCGGTTATGGGCATTTCTCTGATTGTACCTCGGCTCCCAGCTTCGAGCTTCGCCCGAGTCTTCTTTACTCAATGCGCTTGGGGCCCCACCCCCAAGCGCTCTCGCTCGGCGGCTTCGCGCCTCGCTCCCGCAGTTCCCCAGCTCCCCAGTTCCCCAGTTCCCCAGTTCAGATCCTTTGTTCCGCGATATCTCCGGCAAAGGGCAATTTGAACTGTTCGCCCTGGTAGGCCTTGAACATCAGCAGAAGCCACAGCACGACCGAGACGGGCGGAATGACGACAAAGGCGAGCAGCCAGCCGAAAAGGGGAATCGAAAGAGACACGATCCATGCGACACACAGCGCACCGAAGGTGATGGTGCTTTGCATTGCGTGGAAGCGCACGAACCGGTTCTCGCGCTCGGCAAGCAGGAAGGCCGCGCCCGTGACCCAACCCATTGCGTACGAGAGCGCCGCCGCCACGTTGCTGTCGAGTCCCACGGACGTCTTTTCCATTCAGAAAAAGCTTAGGCCAAACGGGGTGTGTTGCGCCAACCATTCCGAAAGCCGGAGCTGGAAGCTGGAAGCTGGCGGCTGGAAGCTGAAAATTGGCAGCTGGATTAGAATTCACCCATGACATCCGTCACGCGCCGAACGTTTCTGTCGGGCGTAGCCAGTGCAGCGGTCGTCTCACGTGTCATTCTTCGCGGCCAGCCACGGCGGGGGAAGCTGCCGCTCGCGTTTTCGACGCTGGGCTGCCCCAAATGGCCGTGGTCGAGAATCCTGGAGCAGGCCTCGCAGCTGGGCTACTCGGGGATCGAGCTGCGCGGCATCGAGGCGGAAATGGATCTGACGAAACGTCCTGAATTCACAGGCACACGGATCGCGCAGAGCCTGAAAGAGCTCGAAGCGCTCAATCTGAAAATTACCGATCTCGGTGCGTCGGCGAAGATGCACGAATCCGACAAGACGGTTCGCGCGGCGCAGATGGACGAGGGACGGCGATTCATCGACCTCGCGCATCAGCTGCGTGCACCCTACGTCCGTGTGTTCGGCGACGCGATCCCGCCCGGCGAAGCCAAGCCCGACGTCGTCGCTCGCGTCATCGACGGGCTGCGGACGCTGGGCGCGCACGCGCGCGGCAGCGGCGTCGACGTGATCATCGAAGCGCACGGCGACTTCACGGATTCGCCCACGCTGCTCGAGATCCTCAAAGGCGCCGCCATGGACAACGTCGCGCTCCTCTGGGACGCCCATCACACGTTCGTCGCGGGAAAAGAAGCACCGGGGAAAACATATGACGCCTTGAAGCGGTACGTTCGCCACACGCATCTCAAGGATTCCAAGCCTGAAGGCGAGGGAGTGCGATACGTCCTCACGGGCGCGGGCACGGTGCCGGTTCGGGAAACCGTCGGCGTGCTCGCGCGAGGTGGATACAAAGGCTTCTACTGCCTGGAGTGGGAGAAACGGTGGCACCCCGAAATCGAGGAGCCGGAGGTCGCGTTCCCGCAGTTCGTCGCGACGATGAGGAAATACGAGGAATCGCTCTAGGCAGAACCGAAAGCCGCGCGGGTCTCGTTGTGCAGGAGCACCCAGAACGCGTAGATTGCGAGCGCGGTGCCAAACGGCAGCAGGAACAGATTCAGCACCCCAAGCGCCAGCGCGACGGCGCGGCCGTTCGGCTGCCGCCGCTGCATGGCATTCCCCGCCCAGAGGTTCGCGGCACCGGCCGCCACCAGCGCAATTGCGCACGCGGCAAACGCCGCGGCAGTGATCCCAGCCGCCACTTCACCGCCACCCCTGGCCAGGCCAAGCGCGACGGCGCCCGCCGCAAGCATGAACGTGGAGAAGCCGAGCAGCAGACCGAGCGCGCCCCAGACCCGGTGGAGCACGGTCAGCAGCGTGAGGTGCGGGATCACTGGATTGTGACGCGCACTTCGACGAGGGTCACCGGCGCACCAGGAGGGGTCACGCTGAAACGGAACAACGCGCCGGAGCGGACACCGGCAGGCACGCGGACCTGCATCTCGTGGTGCGTGGACACCTCGCCCAGGCCGCGACAGGATGCGCACCATTCCGCCCACGTCTCGCCGCGACCGCCGCAGCGCGGGCAGGTCCGCCGCAGCGGCACATCGAGCGGCACCATGACGCCGTCGAATGCCTCGCGGGGCGTGAGCACGATCTCAGCATACAGCGTCACGGATGGTCCGCCACCAAAGAAGGCGTGGCGCATCCGATCGAGAACGGTGGCAACCGAGGGAAAATCAATCGCGACTTCGTCGGTGAGGGGATCCACAGACACCCACTCCCCGCGGTAGCCGCGGACAGGCAGCGGCAGCGCGGAATCATACGATCGCCGCCGCGAGGGATCGCTCAGCACGTCGTAAGCACGGGCCACCTCGAGGAACGCCACTCCGCGATCATCCCCCGAAATGTCGGGATGATACCGACGCGCCAGCTGCCGATAGGCGCGCTTGATTTCCTCCGCGCCCGCATCGGCTGACACGCCCAGAACGTCGTAGTAGTCGCGCATCGCCCTCGGCTTACCTTGCAGAAAGAGTGCCGGTGTTCAAAGTCGGTGTCAAGAACAGGACGAAGGAAGAAGGAAGAAGGAAGAAGAAAAAGGCAATACAATTCGTCCTGTGAAAGAGTGCCCGCTCTGCGGCGAGGTGATGCGGCTCAAAACGCGGGAGGTCCGCGACTCAGTGCCAGGCGGCGGACAAGGAACAACGCGCGTACTGCGTGAATGGATCTGCCCGGAGTGCGATCACTTCGAAGAGGCGGAAGCGGGCGAGGGGAATTCGTAAGAGCCGGCGATCGGCCGGGACGGCCGGCCGGCGCTCAGCGGGCGCCCAGGGTCAGCAACAGCTCGTTTCGGACATTTTCCTCAAAGTCGGCGAAATTCAACTCCTTTTCACACTCATCACACAGCACTTCGATCACCGCTGGACGGCCCTCTTCATTGGCTTCGACCCGGGAATCGTCGCGCAACTGCACCACATGCATCTGCAGGGTTTTGACCAGAAAATTCCGGTCGTTCCCGCAGCTCGGACAGGTCAGTGCCATCAAAACGTACTCCTCTTGGCCCGTAGGCCCGTTCCAAAACCTTCGGATTGTACGCGGACAACTTTCGTGGACGCAATAAGATCTTCGGCTAAATCGATGTGTGATCGGTCAATAGTCGAGCCCGACAGGGCTGAACATGACCACATTTCTCAGCCGGAACCTTGAAGATCCGATGTGCTGTGGGGGGATTGAGCGAAGGAGCTTGAGCGGAGGATTCAGCAGGACAGGACGGGATCACGCAATGTTTTGCGTGATCCCGCTGCCTTATTCATCCCCATCCTCATCGTCGTCGAACTCGGATGGGTCTCCCAATCGCAGAATCTGACCGTTTGCGTGGCCGGTCAGGATGCAGTGCGGACCCTTGGCCTCGAGCGATACAACAGCCACGTCCCACGGACGCGCGCGGTAGGCCGCCGCCACGCATCCACACGGCAGGCCCTCGAGCGCTTCGAGCTCGAAGACGGTCGCCGTGGGTCTTACGTAATTCAGCGCACCCCCCGGAACTGCCATACCGCACCTCCCGTCGCCCCCCCGTAATGCAATCTCGGCGCCAGTTGATCGATTAGACCAGCGCGATGGGTATTTGGTTCCTGGAGGGCCGAAAATTTCTGAGATTCAAGGCCTTAGCGCGGATACGCAGACCGAGGTGTCTGCCAGTCGTTTGACACCTGGAAGCTACAACAAACCCGGGTAGATGACCCCTCCAGAAGTCTCGCGCGCAAACTCACTTAGTTGATGAGGTTTAGCGGCGGCGGTTGTCAGAATGTGTCGCACCTGCACATCGCGAACGAGAAGGATATCGGATAACAACTTCCGGTGACAGGACCACCAAACGGCCTCTGCGCACATTAGCGCAGTCGTGCAAAGTTCGCTGAATTGAAGAAGATCCAGCAAAGCGCTGTGAAAAGTCTCCGTTTGCATGTAGTCCGCGTACCCCCTGAAGCTCGCGTTCCGGAGCGCCGTATTGACGGATCCGGTTTTCGGTTTCCGCAACCCCCCGAGATCCGGGAAATGGCGATAAACGATCCCGTTGCCGGCAAGGCTGGCGGCCAGCGTTTCCTTCACGAACTGGGGGTGGCGCCTGGAGGCCGGGATCTTTCTGATGTCCGCGAGCTGCCGGATGCCGTGGACCTGCAAAAGCTCGACGAATTCCTCCGCCGTACGCGTGGAATGACCGATTGTGTAGATCACAAGTAAACCAGCATCCGCTCGACGGCCACGCCCGGATGGCTGGCCTGGACGGCGCGGACATAGAGGTCGAGCTGGCGCTCATGGGACGCATGGGGGCGTCCCGTCTTGAGTTCGACAACCAAAATGGACCCATCGTTTCTACGGATGAGGCAGTCGATGGCGCCACGGAGAATCGTGGGCGGTTGGGAGTCGGTCACGGCATATGAGAACGGCACCTCGTGGAACCGTTCGCCGGAGCCAAGTGCGTGCGCCAGTTCGGGCCGGGCGATGAGCCGGCTCCACCCCTCCACGGCCGAGCGAACGAGCGACTCGACATCGGGTGCGGAAGCGCGCTCTTCAGGCGTCAGCAGGTCGCGTGCTAGACGTCAGGAGGCTGTCGCCATCGTCGACCCTCGGCTCGCCCATCCCCGACCCCAGGCCAAACCGATGCAGGAGACGATGGATCAACGCTCCCCTGACCCGGTCGCTCGAGGATCCCCCGCCGAGATCATTCAGCTCGTCTCGCAACACCCAGCCGGTCACCGAAGTACGCGATGGATCGTGACCGTGGAATTGCGGGCCGAGTAGATCGCGCTCAGACTCTACGGCTCGGCTCGGCAGCGCTCCATTCGCGATGTTCGCATCCGAGGGCGGCACGCACAGCCGGAACTCGAAGCTGGTCCCGGAAGCGCCGCGCCAGGCCAGCGTGCCGACACCCTCCAACGCGCCCGCGGCGCGCGCGAAGAGCGGCCCGATGGATTCCGGCAGAACGTCGGCAAGGCTGCCCCGCCCGGGTGCAAGCTTGCCATCCTTCAACGACGACGAGAGATAGAGACGGTCGCGGGCGCGGGTCATCGCGACATAGAGCAGACGCCTGGTCTCGTGGCGATCGCGCTCTCCATCCGCATCTTCCATCTCGGTCGCAAAGCGTCCGACGGTCACCGATTCCATGTTGCCGTCGACGATTACGCGCACCGGGTGCGGCGGACCGCTGGCTCCCCTGGCCAGGTTCACGAGGAACACGATTGGAAACTCCAGCCCCTTCGACGCATGGATGGTCATCAGGTTGACCGAGTCGACGGCTTCCAGCACGGCGTTCGACTCTTCACCGGCGCCCAGAGAATCGAGATGGTCCGCCAGACGGGCCATCGTGGCATAGCCGCGATTCTGCATGCGGCGAACGAGGCCGCGCATCTTCTTGACGTTCTCCCACGCCTGGAGCCGGCGTGGGCCGCGAAGCTCATACGCATAGGCCGTCTGAATCAGGATTTGCTCGAGCAGCTCCGAAGGAGGCACGCGATCGACTTGCGCGATCCAAGCAGGCACGAAGCTCCTTGCGTGCTCGAGCACGCGCCAATCGTCGTCGTCGAGGACCGCCCTTGCCGCCGCCGGAACGGGCTCGATGAGTGCGGCCGCAAGATCGGGCGCCAGCGCGGACAGTCCAGCGTCAGACAATCGGATGAAACGCGAGCGCAGCAACGCCGCTGCTCGCAGATCTGAGCCGGGATTTGCCAGATAGCGAAGGAGGGCCAGGAGATCCTTGATCTCATCGGCATCGAAAAAGCCGAGTCCCTTGTAGACGTACGTGGGGATTCCCTGAGCAATCAGCTCGCGTTCGAACTCACGATGGCTGGTCCGCGAACGGAACAGGATGGCAATATCGCCCGGCTTCGCCCGACGCCTCACGCCCGCTACCCCGGTCCCGCACGTCATCCTGCTCCAGGATGCGGCGAATCTCGGCGGCAACTGCGCAGGCACATACCTCGGGCGAATCGCCAACGGCAATCCCAAGCGGCAAAGCGTCCGGAGTCTCTTCAGTCACGACGACGGGGAATCGATCCGTCTCTTCAAACGTGAAGTCGTCCGCGCGGCGCTGGACGCCGGGCTCGGGATCAACCGGCTGGGCCATCTCCGTGAACACGTCGTTGACGAACGCTTGCAGAGTTGGCACGGCCCGGAAGCTGCGCGAGATGGAGCGCCTCGAGCTGAGACCTGGCCGCAACCCGTCGATGTACGCGCCCGCTTCACGCAGCATCGACACCTCGGCGTCCCGGAAGCGATAGATCGACTGTTTTCGATCGCCGACGATGAAGATCGAGGGCTGTGCCGCGAGGCCGGCCCCGGCGCTCCAGGCCTGAATCAGAAGTGAGACCAGTTGCCACTGCGCTCGGCTCGTGTCCTGGAATTCGTCGACGAGAACGTGGTGGTAGCGGTACTCGAGCCTGTAGCGGCTCTGCGAGAACTCCCCCATGTTTTGCAGAAGGTCGAGAGCCCGCTGAAGCACGTCCGGAAAGTCGAGCACCGGCTCGTTCCTCCAGCGCGGATCGATACTGCTGCAGCGCCACCGCGAACATCCGGCGAACGCCTCGGGCAAGGATGACGTTCAGATCGCGATGAAATCCATACACGACCCGTTCGACCTGAGGTGCCAGATCAAAAAGCGCATCACGATGGCGGCGCTCGGCGTCTTTACTCGGATAGTCGCGCGACACATAGGGGTAGATGCGGCCGCTCCGCCTCGGCTCCCCTTCGTTCGTGAGAAAGTGCGATCCAATGCGCTCGAGCAGGCCGCGAACTTCGGCATCGCCGAGGCGGTCGAGATCGCGCAGGCGTCCCACCTCGCGCGTGAACAACTGATATCGCCCGTGGGCAGAAGGCCCGTCTGCCAGGAATCGATCCAGACCGCCACGTACATCGTGGAGCACGCGGTCGAGTGCTTCGGCCGCGCGCCCGCAGACGAGGCGAGGCGTTAGGTCCGCAGGTCCGCGCGCCAGGAAACGGTCGAGCGCAGTTTCAGCCACGAGCCGCCGGTCGAGAAGCAACGCGAGCCCCTCGCGCGCGCGCGAAATGCCAAGCTGCGCGAGGACGAGTCCGATGTCGTCGTCCTGCTTGGCCAGGCCGACCAGGATTCTCAACGCTCGATCGAGAGCCTCCTCGACGATGCGTGGTACTTCGGTCTCGTCCGCCATCTCGAAGCCAGGATCCAGATCAGCTTCGAGCGGGAACTCGCGCAACAGAGAAAGGCAGAACGCATCGATCGTGCTGATCGCGATCTCACCCAGTCGATCGTGCAGCTCCGTCCAGCGCGCGCGGTCAATCTCGCCTTTTGCCGCAGCGTCCCGAAGTTGCGCGACGATGCGCTCGCGCATCTCGGCAGCAGCTTTTCTCGTGAACGTGATGGCCAGGATGTTGGACGGTTCCACCCCCTGCTTCACGAGGTTCACGTAGCGCGACACGAGCACCGACGTCTTGCCGGTGCCGGCCGAAGCTTCCAGGACGACGTTATTGCGTGGGTCGACCGCGAACGCGCGAGCTTCTCCGTCCGGCGTCAGATCGCGACTCCTGGATTCCCCATCGTCGAAGGGTCGAGGAGCAGCACCGATCGGGGTCGAAGAGCGACAGCTGGACGTCAGTCATCGCCGACGTAATCCTTACGGCAGACCAGCGAATAGCCGCAACGTGAGCACAGCCAGGGCTCGTGCGGACGGGGAGGAAAGCTTCCCGACTCGATGGCGGTCACCGCATCCAGGAGGCGTTGCTCGCCATCTGCCAGAGCTTTCTCCAGGTTGGTTCCGATCGATACGAACGCGTTCTTCTCTTTGAACGCGACGTAGCCGGCGCGAGAGACCGGCCACTGTTGTCCAGCCCTGCCATCGAGCTGCTGCTGGGCACAGAGCCCGTATACCGGCAACTGCAGAGCGCGCGACATCTTCGGGGCCCGGCCGATCTTGTAGTCGATGATGCGAAGCGTCCCATCGGCGAGCAGGTCGATGCGATCGGCCTTGGCCTTCAGTCTCAGCTCGCGTGGCCCGGCCGAGCCTTGAAACACGAAGGTGCCTTCCAGCACATGCTCGAGGAGCCGCTCGCTGACCTCGACGCTGTGCTCGATCTCGAACGCGAACGCGCGCTCGGCCAGCCCTGGCGCCACTGCCGATCCGAGCAGGTAGGTTCGCTCGAGCGCGCGGTCTGCCTCCGGCAATTTCTGGAGGTGGACTTCGGCGATCCGCTCGAAATGAGAGAGCGCGTCCTCGAGCGTCTCCGCCGTCAGCGCCCCACGGCCGGCAGCGTTCCACTCGCGAAAAAACGATTCGAACAGAGCGTGGAGAAGCTGTCCACGCTCCTGAGGAGTCAAACCCGACTGCTCCTCACGCTCCTCGTCGAGACGGAGAACGTGCGCGGCGAAATACTTGAACGGACACTCCACGTAGCGTTCGATCCGGCTGACGGCGTAGGCGATCGGCTGACGGGCACCCGTTGCACCGTGGAACTGCGCGGAATCGGGGGCCGCCAGCTGCGCGCGCAGCGTCAGCCACGTGGCGGCGTCGCCACAGGCCCCTATCGGATTGACAGGCTCGATCGCCAGCGCCTCGTGATCGAAGATCCGCGCTCCGTTCGATGGCGGTTCATGCTGCACCACCAGACCTGACGTCGTTACTTCATCGACAAATGCTGACGGGGCCACAATCGCGTCGTCTTCGAGTGTGAAGGTGGAGAGGTATGTTGTGGCGGAGGCCAGCCTCAGGAGATCCTGAAATCGCGCACGCTCCGCGCTGGAGCGATCGTTCTGAGCGGGCCAGCCGAGTCCTTCGAGCAGCTTCGCCGGGAAGAAGATGCTTTTCGAAGTGAGCTCCGGCCAGTCGCCGTCGACCAGACCGACGATGCGGACGTCGTCGACATCGGCGAACGGCGCGGCGGCGGCGTCGACGAGGAGCAGGCCCGCAGTTCCCGTGCGAGGAGCAAAGGTCTGACTTTCGATCCACCGGCGAATGGCGGCCGCGAGCTCCGGAAACGGCACCATCTCGTCGTCATGACGGGCATGCGCGTCACGCAGTGCGTCGAGTCCGGCGATCACCGCCGCGCGGGCGCGCAAGTGCCGCGCATACCACGGGTCGTCAACCGACGGCAGCCGTTCATGCCGCGCGATGAACGACCGCAATGTGTCGAGCTGCTGCGTGGCGGTTGTACCGCGTGAGACGGCGCTCAGTTCTTCAGCTGCCGCAGCGGCGGCCCTGAGCGGCGGCGATTCGCCGCTCTCGGCCAGCGACGCCAACCGTCCCCACCCGCCGAGATATTTGACTTCACGCAACAAGACGTCGAGCGAATAAAGGTCCTGACGACTGAAGTCGTGTCCAGTCGCCGGATCGACGAAACTCCAGTGGGGAGATCCAAGCAATGCCAGGGTCGACGCTCGCGTCCCTTCGGCTGCGATGAACGTGAGGATGAGATCGACGCCGGCAACAAACGGCTCCGCGGCGAGCGGCAGCGCGTCGGTTGCCTGATACGGAACGTGTGCACTGCCGAATACCTGGCGTGCGAGGTACAGATACGGCAGCGGGCGCTGGAAAACCACGGCTGTTCGCTCGAGGCTGCGTGTCCGCGAATCGAGCTTGAGCGATCGAGCAATGTCGGCCAGCTCCTCCTCGCGGTCGCGACTCGTGTGGACGTAGACCGGAGCGGTTGAATCCTCGCGGGCGGGAACGGTGAGCACAGGACCGGTGCTCTCCTCGCCCATGCGCACTTCTTCGATGCCCGGCAGATGATTTTCGTGAAGGCGCTGATGGAACCCGGACGCCAGGGTTCGCTCGGTGGCCACGACATCCACTCGGCGCAGGCCCGGCATCCGCGCGAGCAGATCGAAGTCTGCCGACCAGAGGCCCCGCTCGTCGGCCGCCTGATCGGCAACCGCGACGATGACATGCTCGCACGCTGGCTGACCGGATCCCTCGAGAAGGAGTCTGCGGATGGCGTGCTCGTCGGCGCGGCCGCTCTCGGCGGTACGTTTTTCGAACTCGGCAAAAGCGGCAGCCAGGAACTCCGCTTGTTCGAGCAGCCTCTCGGCGCCGCGGTCGGTGTCCGCAACCGGCGAAAGCTCGCCGGTCACGAGCCGATAGAAGTCGTCGATCGTGTGGTGGCTGCGTCGCAACCGATCGTAGAAGTCGAGGATCTCAACGACCAGACCGGGCCGCACGCGGAACGGCGGTCGCCTGCCCGCCCGCTCCGTCGAGCGCGCGGCCAGACGCAAGAGCACCTCGCGTTCGCAGGTGGTGAGTCGTGGCGGTGGCCCAGGGAGCCGATCGGCAAGCCCGGCGTAAAAGCCTTCACGCGTGACCAGGTCGGGCAACAGCACGGCGGTCTGACCGCGCTCCAACAGCAGCACGTTCTCGAGCGTTCGCCGAAGCTCGGTAGCTGCAGCGCTGGTGGGAACGATAACGGTGGCCGGAGCGATGGGAACTCTCGCTCGCAAGCGCGACGATGGCGCGCTGCATTGCCCGAAGATCCGGCACGCGCACCAGGCGCGTGGCACGAGGGGTAATCACCGTAGTTGGGGACGCTCCGTCAGGCGCTTCAGCTCCTCGCCCGCTCGCTCGAGCATCATCAACGCACCCGACGCAGCCGACGATGCTTCCCACGCCGCCGGCATGTCGCCGGACGCGACGGCGCGGCGGCGGGCGGTAGCCGCACGCACGGCCAATCCGCTCGCCGTGCTCAGCATACCGTGCGCGGCCTCGAGGCCGCCCGGAGGCTTCACCATAGCCAGCTCGCGGCCGGCGAGGGTTGCGCGTTCCTCGAGCTGACCGACGGCGGTCGGCGACGGACCGGCGAGCTCCCGGACGTCCTCGAGCCATACCTTCAGGCGTATAAGCCGGTCGAGGGGCTGGACAAGCTGACGCCGATACTCGGTGACCACGCCCGAGCGCACCGACCACGCGTCTCGCGCCAGTCGAAGGCGCTGTGCGGCCGATTTCTGCGCATCGACCGCAACCAGCAGCGCCGCCACCTCGTTGGGCCGGGCCCGCCCCAGCTTCGCGTCGGTCTTCAACACCGATCGAATCAGCGCATCGAGCCCTCTGACATCCGCACGACGTGCGCGATCGGCCGCCTGCGCCAGAGTTCTGCTCGCGAGTTGGACGTAGGCGCGGTCCACCTGTTTTTCCGCGGCCAGCTCGGCGCTCGCACGCGCCACCGCCGTACTCACCCACGCGGTCTTGGCGGCGGCTTCGGGATCAACGGTCGGGTCGCCCTGCGGCGTCGACGAAAGGATCCGGACGATCGACTCCAGCATCGACACGCGTTCGCCTGGCTCGGAGGTGACTCGAGCGGCCGTGAACGCCACCTCGATCGACTCGCGAAGAGTCGGCGCCGGCATCATTTCCATCGTCGGCGCCGTGACGGTTGGCGCGACGAGCTTCAGATCGAAGCGAGCCTGACCGGCTGCGACACGAAGCTCCGAAACGACCTCATCGAGGAGCGCCGACAGCTGAGCTACATCCGGAGCCCGGTATCCGAAGTGCGTGGCCGGCCAGTCGGCCAGCTGCTGCCGGGCGCCATCGGCCAGTGCGACGCGCTTGACCGGGTCGTTGGTCAGCGCCACCTCGTTGAGCGCGCGCGCCACTTGGCCGCTGAGCAGATTGAAGTCGTCCTCTCCTCGGGTACTTGCATACCGGTTCGCGCGGGCCGCCTCCGCATAGCGATCGGTGAGCTGCCAGTCGACGCTGGCCTCCGTGATGGTCACCAGCTGGAGCTGAGGCTGCTCCCCCTCGCCAATCGGCACCGACAGCACCACACGATCCCCGACGCGGGCGTACTCGCCATAACTGACCAGGGTGCTGCCGTCGCGCAGGAAGACCCGGTACAGCACCGCGTCCGCGGCGGCGGAGAGTTCCGCGCTCGCGATAATCGCGATTACCACGGCGACGCCGGCGCATGCGAGACGACCAATCATTGGCAGATCTGAGCCTAGTGCCCACTTCGCGTCGGGTCAAGGAGGCAGACCTGAATACTCTGACGACTCAGGTTGTGGAAAAGCTGTGGAAGATGCGTGGATCCGCTGTGCAAGCGCGGCGCATGAAGAATTATTTTTCGCTCGTGTGGGCGCAAACCATGCCCTCTGCACTCTGTTGATGCGCCTTCGCAGGTCCTTTCGCTTGAACCCCGGCGGTGCGCCGTTACAATGCTCGACGTCTCACACAACTCTTGACGGCGGCAAAGCGCAGTGACGATGCATCGGTTCGACGAAACCATCAATGGCCGGGAGTACCGAATCGAGGTTTCCGGCGTGGGTCTCAACCAATGGCGGGCGCAGATCGCCCGGGTGCACGGCGGATCGAGGGCCTTGATGCCCTTCTATGGCCGGACCCCCGACGAAGCCGCGCAGCAGCTCATCCAATGGCTGTCCATGGCTCATCGTCACGCACAACCGCATCGGGCTTGAAGTAGCTCCACTCCAGCTTGATAGGCCTTCGCTCGCGACGTCCGCCTTCAGGCGGAAGATGATCCGCCAACCTTCCGGCTAAAGCCGGAAGCCACGAGCCGTAAAGCCGGAAGCCACGAGGCGGAAGACGCTCACCCCTTTCGATGCACGAACGCGCTGTCGTAGAGCGGCGGCGCCCCACGAACGGTCGCGATGATCGCGGTGCGTGCATGTGCGAGCGGCAAGCCCAGTTCTGTTGTCAGCTCACCGATCAGCGGTCGCGGCTCGTTGTGTAGAAGAATCCCACCCGGTGCGAGCATGGCCGTGATATTCGCCAGCGCCATCGCCAGCGACATGTCGTCCAAGTACGGAAAGATGTTGGTGGCAATCACCAGATCGTATGGACCGCCTGCCAGGCGCTCCGTGACAACGTTCAAGGCCGCGCCATCCACGACTCGAGATGCCTCGGGACGCACCGCAATCGACTTCCGCAAGTGTCCGTGGTAGCCGTGGGGCTGTGGCTCGTATCCGGTTGCATTGGCAATCGAGCGGCCCAAGTCCTGGAAGTAACGCCGGAAGTCATCCTGCAGCGTCAACGAATCGCTCTCGCCCACACCCGACAGCAGCGTGAGTGAAACGCTCGCGCTGCTCGCGCGGGCGAGATGTTGAACCACGCGCGGATTGACATCAGCACCAATCACCTGCAACTGGTCGAGCCGTGAGAGATTCAGGCCTACGAGCGCGTCGACGACGGCATAAGGTTGATAGCTCTCCGGTGGTCCGGCCTCGAGGAGACCCGTGCGCGGCGCCAGATCGAGCCCGGGTCCAACGATGAGGACGCGCTGTATCCGTCTGGCGGGATCGGCCGCCTTGAGCGTGGCCAATCCCAGATGCACGAGGTAACCCGCCTCGATCGCGGTATCGGTACTCAGGCCTCGCGTCCTGTACAGAGCGGCGATGGCTGCCGCCGGATCCGGACCTTCGCGCGGAGCGAATTCTTTCTGAAACAGGAATCGCATGGAGCGCGCATACTCCTGCAACAGCACGGTCGTCGAGGGTGTATTGGATTTCGGACCGCCTGAGAGCGTGCGAGCGATGTCGCGCAGATGGCCGAGCCGACTGAACGGTGGTGGCTTTTCGAGAGCCACGGCAAAGGCCGCGATGCGATCGCGCGCATCACGGGGAATGCGCTCGATCGGTTCTGCCTCCCCCTTCAGGAACCGGGCGCGGGTGACGGAATCCAGACTCTCGACGTACGTCTTGGCACTCAAGGCAGGCTCGATCGGCCGCTCCTTCGTGAACGACGCCGACTGCAAGGCGTAGTAGATCAGCGCGTCGAGGTCGCTCTCGCGCACGCGCTCGTGCGTGCGGCGGTCGAGATCGGTCCGGAATGTTGGAAACGATGCCGCCGTGACGTCCTTCGATGTCAGACGTCGCTGGATCGAGGCTGGAAGGTCGGCCCACTCGACGGCGACGGCGGGCGGCGCAGACAGCAACGCCGGCGCCGCGAGAATCGCAAGCGCCGGCGTCAATAGAAAGCAGAGGAACGGTGCTGCCGCGCACCTCTAGACCATATCAGAACAGCAACTTGATCCCGAGCTGACCGTACCGCGGGAAGTTGGACTGTCCCACCGTGCGGCGGTTGATCGTGCCGAAGGCCGCGTTCGTCGGGTTGTTCTCGTAATTCCGCTCGTCGTAGATGGTCTGGTTCAGCAGGTTGAACACCTCGAAACGGACCTGCAACCGGACGTCACCGGCAATGCGCGTCGTCTTGGCGAAGTTCACGTCGAACTGGTAGAAGGGCGGACGCCGAATCTGATCGTCGCGGTAGGCCGTCGTGCGCGGCGTGAAGTTCGGCCGGATGATGAAGTTCGGCTCCGGTGCAGCCCGCTGCGGTCGAGAATCCCAGCATCGTGACGACGCCGGCGTCGCTCATCTGCGCTACGCAGTTCTGAACGCCGCGGATGACGTCCGGATCGCTGTAGTTGACGTTTCTGATCGTCGCATCCTTGACGTAGAACACGTTCGCCGGAAGCTCCCACGGACGGCCGCTGTTGAAGAGCCACATACCGGCGACTTCCCATCCGCCGGCGATGGCGTCCAGCACAGGATTCGCGTTGTTCATGAAGCGGCGGTCTTTGCCGAACGGAAGCTGATAGACGCCGGACAGCGTGATGCGGTGCCGGCGGTCGCTGCCATACGGCGATCGCTGCAGGACGATGTCGGCTTCGGTGAAGACGGCCTGCGCGCCGGCACCGCCGACCTGGTTGCCGCCGCCGTTCTCCTCGATCATCTTCGACCAGGTGTAGGTGCCGGAGACGCGTGATGCCGCTCGACATCCGCTTGTTGACCATCAACTGGGCCGAGTTGTACCAGATGCGCCCGTCGTTCCGATCGAGCTCGGTGATCTGCGTGAACTGCGGAAATGGCCGGCTCAACTCGTACCGGGACAGCGTCGGACTCGTGAACCGATTTGTCCCCTCGAATCCGGCGACCCCGAAGAACGGATTCGGCAGCAGCTCGTTGCAGAACGCCACCGAACCGCCCTTGGTGGGATCGCAACGATCGCGGAGCGCCACGGGTGGCGTGTTGAATCCCGCCCACCGGTTCTGCTCGTCGAGCGTGCGGCTGCCGACGTAGGCGAGCTCCACGGTCGTCCGCCACGGCAACTGTCGCTGAAAGCCCAGCGAGAACTGGTGCACGTATGGATTCACGAAGTCGGTGTCTCGCGAACGACAGGTCGCGACCGAGAAGCGTTTCCAGTCCGCGCGACGACGCCGGGCGCCTGCTGGATGCCCTGCGAGAACGGATTGGAGAACGGTAACGTGGAGTTCCGGTCGCCGTCGAGCGACGTGATCAGCGGCGTCTCGATCGGCGAAGCCATCCGACGATCCGATGTCGACGACGTTGATGTAATACAGACCGTAGCCACCGCGCACCACCGTCTTGTCGTTCAGCTGATAGGCGAACCCGACACGCGGCTGGATGTTGTTCTTGTCGTACTGGTACGGGTACTTCGGGTTGCCATTCACCTCGACGAACGTTGGTCCGCCGCGCAGCGGGCCGCCGTTCGGCAGCAGCGCGGTGTTGATGCGCGAGTTCACCGGGTTGGTGCTCGTCGTGTCGAACACGTAGTTCAGACGATTGTCCTCCTCGAACACCGGCGTGTTGAAGTCCCAGCGAAACCCGAGGTTCAGCGTCAGCTTGTCGGTCAGCCGCCAATCGTCCTGGACCCAGGGCGCGTTGTAGTTCCAGCGCAGGGTCGGGTAGAAGTTGTTGGCGATCGCTCCGCTGGCCGGGCGCGCCGAGCAGGAACGAGGCGATGGCGTTGCCGTTCAACGCCTCGGGCAGCGTTGAAGACGCGCTGCGTGAAGCGACGGTCGAAGCTGATGACGAACAGGTTGCTGTTGATCTCGCGCGTGTACCACGTCATCCGCATGTCGAGGCCGCCGCGGACGTTGTGTTTGCCCTTGCGTCCACGAGAAGTTCGGCTGAAGGCTGAAGCCGGTCGTCGTTTCGCTGTTCCGGCTGTTCCGGCCGAGCGGCTGATATTCACCGTCGTCCCGGTCGTAAAGAAGTTCAGACGCGGGAACACCTTGTTCGGCAGCGATTCACGAGCGACGACGGAAAGCCGAGCTCGGACGGGTTGAAGCTCAACCCTGGATCCGAACGCGCCAACTCGAGGTACTGGTTCAGTCCGGCGCGGACGTTGAACACCAAGGAAGAATTGACGGTGCGCACCCAGTCGAAAACTCCCGTCTTGTTCGTGCGTTCCAGTGGCAGCTGGCCGTCCTGCGCCGGTCCGGTGGTGATGCCGTTGGTGTAACGCTCTTCGGTGCGTTTGTTGTAGGCGTAGCGGACGAACATCCGGGTCTTTTCGCTGATGTTCTGATCGACCTTGGTCGCGTAGTTGTGGAAGGTGTCGAACGCGAGGTTGGGCGCGAAGAAGAAGTTGCTGCGCCACGGGTCGGTGCCGGCCGGCGCGCGTCGTGTTCGGCCGCAGCAAATACTGGACGAACCGCGCCGCCATCGGGTCGATGCGATTGGCCGGGATCTGATTGTTGGGGAACGGGTCGCGAACGAACGCGCCCGAGCTGTCCAGCCGTCCGGTGGTCGGATCGTAAATCGTGATCAGCCGCCCCTGCGCATCCCGCAGGTTGCTGAAATCGCCGCGCAGCTGCGCATCGTCCGGGACCGTGTAAGTCGCGGCGTTCGGCGTGGCTTCCTTGTAGCCTTCGTAGTTGAACATGAAGAAGGTCTTGTTCCGCCCGTCGTAGAGACCGGGAATGCGAACGGGACCGTCGACCTGGAAGCCGTACTGATCGAGCTTGTGGTCCGGTTTCGGCGTGTTGTTCAGCTTGAACTGATACGAGTCGGAATCGAACGCCTTGCGCCGCGCGAACTCGTACACGGTGCCGTGGAGCGTGTTGGTGCCGGACTTCAACGACACGTTGATGACGCCACCGGCCGTCCGGCCGTACTGCGCGTCGTAGCTGTTCGTGACGATCTTGAATTCCTGGACCGCGTCCACGGGCGGGACGTAGGCGATGTTGTTGCCGCCCTGGATCGAATTGTTCGGCGCGCCGTCGAGCAGGAACTCGTTGTTGCGGTTCTGTCCACCGTTGATCGACCAGTCGGCGATGGCGCCGTTGTCGAAGGGACGCTGATAGATCGCCGGGCCGTTGTAGGTGATTCCGGGCGAGAGGTACGACAACATGAACGGGTTGCGCGCGTTCAGCGGCAGCTCGGTGACGCGCATGTTGTCGATGACCATGCCGCGGTCCGCCTTCGACGCCTCGATGGCCTCGCTGACGACCGACACGACTTCGGTCAGCGTGCCGATCTCGAGCGCGATGTTGATCGTCTGTGCCTGACCGACCTCGAGCTGCACCTTCTCGCGGCTGTACTTCCTGAAGCCTTCGAGCTCGGCGGTGACGGTATAGATGCCCGGCCTGAGGAACGGGAGAGAGTAGAGGCCCTCTCCGCTGGTCACGGCGGATGCCGCCTCGTTCGTTTGCGTGTTCGTCGCGGTGACGGTCACGCCCGGCATCGGCAGGCCGGCGGGATCTGTCACCCGTCCCGTCACGGTCGCGCGAAATTCCTGCGCGCTGATCGCGGATGGGAACGCGCAGAATGCGGCCAAGAGTAGTGACGCTACTCGACCCAGGAAAACTAGACGCTTCATATCTGAGCCTCCTGACGAAACCTGCTGAATAGTCCGTCTGGCGACCTGGCGGGATTGCCCCGCTCGCTGTCGACGGCGCACAGATGCGCGAGAGACTGAAAGGTCGGTCGGCTTATACACCCGGAGCCGAGCGGGCACAAGTCCAATGCTGTTACGAGGTTTCGCGAGATCGGCGGATTCGGAAAACAGGATCGGTGATCCATGAAAACCGGTCTTGGCTCGGACCTTTGGGCTCGAGCACAGCCGCTTAGCCACGGAGCAGACGTCCACGAAGATCGCGCGGTCTCCTGACGCCGAGCGCCTCTTGAGCTCGAGCCCGACTCAGATCGGAGCGGGCTCCAGCTTCGGCAACAGCAGATGGATGACCGCCAGAGCCGCCAGGTAAGCGGACGACGCGATCAGGAAGACGACGACGTAGGTGCCGGTGGCCTCGAGGATATAGCCGGTCAGCTTGGCGATGAGCATGCCGCCCACCGCTCCCGCCATCCCGCCGAATCCAACGACGGAACCGACAGCCTGCCGCGGGAACGTGTCGGATACGAGCGTGAAGAGATTCGCAGACCACCCCTGGTGCGCCGCGGCCGCCAATCCGACGAGGCCAACGGCCACCCAGAGGTTGTTGGCGGTTGACGCCAGGGCGATCGGCGTGACGGCAAGGGCGCAGGCGAGCATCGCCGTTTTGCGTCCGGCGTTGACGCTCCATCCGCGCTTGATGAGCGACGATGACAACCATCCGCCGCCAATGCTGCCAATGTCGGCGATGAGATAGATGGCGATGAGCGGCGGGCCGATCGTCCGCAGGTCGATCGCATAGCTCCTGTTCAGAAAATCCGGGATCCAGAACAAGTACAGCCACCAGATCGGATCCGTCATGAACTTGCCGATCGCAAACGCCCATGTCTGGCGATAGCGCAGCAGCTCCCTCCACGGCACGTGTACGGTTGGCTCCGGCGGATCGCTTCTGATGAGGGCGAGCTCGGATGGCTTGACGCGCGGGTGCGTTTCAACCCGCCCGTAGAGCGGTAGCCACATGGCCAGCCAGAGCAGGCCGATGGCGCCGGTCCAGACGAACGCCCAGTACCAGCCGTAATTGATGGTGATCCACGGGACGACCATTGGCGTGACGATGGCGCCGACGTTGGTGCCGGAGTTGAACAACCCGGTGGCCAGGGCGCGCTCGCGCTTCGGAAACCACTCCGCCACGACTTTGATCGCCGCAGGAAAATTGCCGCCCTCTCCGAGGCCGAGCGCGAATCGCGCCAGCATGAACCCGGCCACGGACGCGGAATAGGTCAGGCCGAAGAGAGAAAGCAGTGCGGCTGTCGCCCCGCCGAACAACGGCGCCTCGGCATGCGCGATGGCGGCCAGACTCCAGACGATGATGAAGACGGTGAAACCGGTCTTCGCCCCGAGGCGATCGATGATGCGGCCGGCGAACAGGAGACCGAACGCATAGGCCAGCTGGAACGTGAACACGATGTCGGCGTAGTCGATCTCGCTCCACCCGAATTCCGCCTGCAGCGTCGGCTTGAGGATGCCGAGGACCTGGCGGTCGACGTAGTTGATGGTGGCGGCGAAAAAGAGCAGCCCGCAGACCACCCACCGATACCAGCCGACCGAAGTGCTGGTCGCTGCCGAGACCGCGCGCGGGCTCACATCCGTTCTGGCATTCGTCATCAGAATCTCCAGGCGGCTGATTATCGTCGCGACCGCATCAAATCGTCGGATTTCGCCGATGGATCGCGAACTCGCGGTGTCCCAGCTGCTCGGCGACGGTTTCACGCCCCGACGCGACGGCCAGCACCTCGCCGAACAAACGGTCGGCCGCGTCTCCCAGCGTCTCCGACTCGTCCATGATTCCGCTGACATCGACGTCGATGTTGTCGGACATCTGCCGCGCCGTGCGGCCGTTGCCGGTGATTTTGATCACGGGCGCGATTGGATTGCCGGTGGGCGTGCCGAGGCCGGTGGTGAAGACGACGACCTGCGCGCCGCCGCCGACCATGCCGGTCACGGACTCGACGTCGAGGCCCGGTGTATCCATCACCGTCAGCCCCTTGCGTCCGATCCGCGCGGCATAGGGCACCACATCCTCGAGCGGCGCCCGTTCTCCGCCTTTGTGTGTCGCCCCTAGTGACTTCTCCTCGATCGTTGTCAAACCGCCGCGAATATTTCCCGGCGATGGCTGCGTGCCGCGGATGTCGAGGCCGAGCGCGCGCGCTTCCGTCTCGACCCGCGTGATGATCTGAATCAGCTTCGTCGCGGTTGCCGGCTGCGTGGCCCGCGAGGCGAGCAAGTGCTCAGCACCCATGATCTCGGCGATTTCACCGAGCACGGCGCTGCCGCCCATGTCGACGAGGCGATCCGTCACGCGCCCGAGCGTGGGATTGGACGCCAGCCCTGAGGTGTAGTCGGAGCCGCCGCACTTCAGCGAGAGCACCAGTTCCGAGATGTCGCACCACTCGCGCTGCTGCCCCGCCAGCGTGCCGGCAAACGCCCGCGCAATGCCGATCCCCTTTTCCGTCGCACGGACCGTTCCGCCCTCCGCCTGAATGGCAACAATCTCGACCGGCTTCTCGTGTCGCCTGGCAGCGTCAGCGAGCATCTGCGCGACGACCTGCTCGCAGCCGAGCGCGACGACGATGACCGCGCCGACGTTCGGGTGTGCGCAGTAGGCGGCAAGCGTCTCGTGCGTGAGACGCATGTCCGGCCCGAGCTGACCGCATCCGGCGAGGTGCGGCAGCGCGGTGCCGAGCGGCAGGGCGGCCGCCGCGATGCGCTCCGCGACGAGCGACGAGCAGATGACCGTGGGCACGACGAGCACGTGATTGCGGGTGCCGACGCGCCCGTCCGGCCGGCGAAAACCGAGGAAGCCGGGGCGATCGTGTTGTTCAGGTGTGCCAGACATGTTCAGCGCGGTGGCCGATCGTTCGCACGTTCGTCGGCTGGTTCGGCCAGACGCGGCTGGCTCGTTGCTGGTGGAGCGTCGAGGTCGCCGCGTCCGCGGCTGCTCGACACATTGTGCGTGTGCACGTGACGCCCGGCCTCGATATCGGCGCTGGCGGTGCCGATCGGACTGCCGTACTTGATGACGGCTTCGCCGGTGGAAATCGCGGTCAGCGCCACCTTGTGCCCGCGTGGAATGGGGTCGCGCACGGTCACGGTGCCCGTCCGCACGGCCAATGCACGACCCGGCTCCAGCGCTTCGAGCGCCGTCGCGACGTTGTCGTGCTCGCTGATGACGAGAACGGACTTCACTGGTTGACCCCGCTCGCCAGGAAGCCACCATCGACGGCCAGCACGTGGCCGGTGACGAACGTCGCGGCGTCCGAGGCGAGGTACACGGCCGCGCCAACGAGCTCTTCGACTTTGCCGAATCGGTGCATCGGCGTTCTGACCAGGAGCTCCTGCCCGCGCGGCGAATCCAGCAGCGCGCTGTTCAAGTCGGTGCGAAAGACGCCGGGTGCTATGGCGTTGACGGTCACGTTGTACTGCGCCCATTCAACGGCGAGCGCGCGCGTCAACCCGGCAACCGCCGCCTTGCTGGTCGTGTAGGCCGCAACCTCGTACATGCCGACGAACGACGTCAAAGACGCGATGTTGATGATGCGGCCGGATCGACGGGCGACCATGTCGCGCCCGAACACGCGACAGGCGCGCAGCGTTCCCGTGATGTTCGTCTCGATGATGCGGTTCCAGTCGGTCTCTTCCATCGTCAGCGTCGGCACGCGCTTGGTGACACCGGCGGCGCAGAGCATGATGTCGACGCGGCCGAAGGTCGCGGCACATCGCCGTTGCACTTCCTCGAGCGACGCGACATCGGCGACGTCCGAGGTCACGCGCAACGTCTTCCGGCCGCGCGCCTCGATCTCGCCGGCCACCGCGTCAACGAGCTCTGCCCGCCTCGCCGTGGACACCACGTCCGCGCCCGCGTCGGCGAGTCCGAGCGCCAGCGTGCGGCCGATTCCGCTCGAACCGCCAACCACCACCGCGACACGTCCCGACAAATCGAACAATTTACTGGTCGTCAATCCGCTGGCTCCACGGTCGGGGTCAGATCTTGTTTTTTGCACGTGTGTTCTCTTTCGGAGACGTCGCCGAAAGAGGACAATCCTGCAAAAAACAAGATCTGACCCCAATGAGCCAGCAAAGGCAAGCGGTCGTCCGTTCCTCTCGCGCGAGCACCGGAGGGAAGTGGTCAGACCTTTCTCGGTTCCGTCGGCCGCACCGCTGATCCAGACTCAGGGTTCCCATGGCAGGAAACTCACGGCAATCGCCCCGATCAGCGCCAGGGCGAGCAGCAGCAAGAACCCGGTCGTGTAACTGCCGGACTGATCGCGAAGGCCGGCGACGACCATCGGCACCACCGCTTCCGAAACGCTGTCAGCCGTGAGCACGACCCCCATGACCCGGCCCATGATAGCGACGCCATACATCTCCGCCGCCATCAGCGGGATGATCATGTAGTCGCCGCCAAGCCCGATGCCGAACAGAAACGCGCAGAGGCTCAGAACTGCTGGCGTCGGCGCGTAGAAGAGCGGCGGAATCGCGGCGGCGACGATCAGATAGATCAACAACATGACGCGTTTCTTCGGCCAGCGATCGGCCAGCCAGCCCATGAGCAGCCGGCCGACGAGGCTGCCGAGGAGAATCAACGACAGCGTGGTGTCGATCGTCACCTGCGGCAAGTGACGATCCAGCCGCAAATACAGCGCAAGGTTCTGCATCGTCCCGCCGACCGCCCCGATCGACGCCATGCTGCCAATCATCAGGAAATAAAAGGCCGGCTTGGACATGACGGAGGTCAGCGCCAGCGAGGGAGCGTTCTGCTTCGACGTCGACGCGGCTGGCTCGCGAACGAAGTAGGCGACGGGAAACGCGATCAGGATCATGAGCACGCCGAGAATCCTCAGCGCGCCGCGCCAGCCGAACGACTGCGTCAGCGTGTAAGCGAGCAGGGGCACACACGTGCCGCCAACGCCGATGCCAAGATAGGCGACCCCCATCGCCTTGCCGCGCGCACGATCGAACCAGCGCGAGAGCAGGACCTGATTGGGTAGCGGGCCACCGCAGACGTAACCGAGCGCGTTGAAGCCGTAGAACAGGTAGAAGGCGGTAAGGCTGGTGGCGTACGACAGCCCGATCAACTGCGCCGCCCGCCATCACGATGCCCACGAGCATGACGCGCCGCGGCCCGGCGACATCGACGATACGGCCGGCGATGAAGCCGAACAACAGGGCGACGATGATCTTGCTGTAAGCGTTGCCGGAGGTGACCTGCTGACGCGTCCAGCCGAGCTCTTCGACGTAGAACGGATAAAAGCGCGGCAGCCCGTACAGGGCAATGCCGACGACGGAGAACAGCGCGAGGAACGCGGTGGCAACCGCGAGCCCTTGATCTCGGCTCAGGCTGCGCGCGGGATGCGACGCGCTCATTCGGTCAGGCCTGCTTTGATTTTCTTCAAGCGACCCGAATCGGGGTGAGCCAGGTAAAACGGATCGAGCGGATAGCAGCCGGAGACGAGACCCATCCGCGGACCGGTCGTGCAGTCGCTGAACGTTCGGCAGATCGCCTTGCGCTTGAGCGGCGCGCCGGCGAGCACATCGGCGGGGAGATCGGGATATGAGAGCGTCATGCGGCCGAGTCCGACGAAATCGGTGAGCCCGTTGCGCACGTTGTACTGCGCGACGTTGGGCAGCCACTCCTGCAGATAGCTGTACGCCGATCCCACGAAGACGAGGTCGGGAAAGGCGGCCTTGAGCCTGGCCGTCGCGTCAACCTGCCGGGCAACGCCGCGCAGCGGATCCTCCGGCGGCTGGTAGCCGTCGATTGGCGGAAACGCCGCCGGACGCTGCACGTGAGGACAATAGTAGGGACTGCCGGCGGTGGTGCAAATGAGCCTGATGCCGCGCTCGCGCAGCATGGCCAGAACCTGCCGGCTCTCGCTGAGCGCCGTGTCCATCGCCTCGCCGTCGATGACCCCGAATCCGACCGGATAGCCGTTCGACGCGGCTTCCGGCTCGCCGCGACCAGCCGCGCCTTTCCGATGCGGGACCACATCGAACACGGAGATGCGTACCGCTATGGCCAGACCTGGCGCCTCGGCGCGGATCCCGTCGATGACATCACGCAGCATGCGCGTGCGGTTGTCGAGCGAGCCCCCATATTTCCCGCCGCGCGTTTTCGCGCCCAGCAATTCGTGGAGGAGGTAGCCGTGACAATGCTTGAAATCGACGAAGTGATAGCCGATGTCGCGCGCCATCTTCGCCGCGCGCACGAATCCGGCGGCGATGCGATCCAGCTCATCGTCCGTCAGTATGTGGAGGCCGCCGGGAAAGCGGGCGTCGAGCTGTGGATGCGCGTAGGCGGTGAGCGGCGCCGGCGTGCCTTGAACAGGCCGGGCGAAGCGGCCCGAATGCGTCAACTGCAAACCGATGTAGAGGTCGTCGGCGGCGCCCGGTCCGAACCGATCTCGGTGCTCCGACACGAGCACGTCCCGTAAGCCGGCAATCGATCGTTCGGTGCGATCTTCGAGCACGAGCTGATTCGGATTCGCTCGCCCCTCGTGGCAGATGGCGACGGCCTCGCCGCCCCAGATCAACTTGGCGCCGCTCGAGCCGAAATGTTTCCAACGGCGGGTCGTCAGTTCGCTCGGCTGGCCGTCCGTCGTTCCATCCCATCCTTCCATCGGCAGGATGCTGAAGCGGTTGCCGATGGTGAACCCCTCGACGGTGAGAGGCGCGGCCAGCGGTGACGATTCAGGCGACGTCAGCGTGTCGTCGAACTCGAGCGTGATGCCGTTGGTGGTGAGATGCCGGCGCAGTGCGTCTGCGGTCTTCAGCGCGGCCACGCGGGGGAATCGCAGGTCCGTCATCGAGCGCGAGCGATCATATATGATGTGCCTCCGCCCAGCCGATGCATCGCGACCGCGAACGCTCACCCTCCGATCTGCTTCCACAGATCGATCGGCTCTTCGAACTGTCCGCGGACAAGATCCGATCGCTCGAAAAGAGCTGGCGGCCCGCCGATGGTGCGCCCGTCTTCACGGTCAACGGGCGCTGGCAGTCGCGGGGCTGGACCGAATGGACGCAGGGCTTTCAGTTCGGCTCGGCCGTGCTGCAGTTCGATGCCACGGGCGATCGCGAATTCCTCGAGCTCGCCCGTGCCCGCACCGTGCAGCGCATGGCTCCGCACCTCACGCACGTGGGCGTCCACGACCATGGCTTCAACAACGTGAGCACCTATGGGGGCCTCTGGCGCCTGGCGCGTGAGCGCCGCTTCGAGGCTCCCGACTGGGAGATCCACTTTTACGAGCTCGCGCTGAAGGTGAGCGGCGCGGTGCAGGCGAGGCGATGGACACCGATTCAGGGCGGCGGGTTCATCCACTCGTTCAACGGCGCCCATTCATTGTTCGTCGATACGATTCGATCGCTGCGCGCGCTGGCGCTCTCGCACGTCCTCGGGCATCGTCTGTTCGAAGAGCAGGATCGATCGGTTTCGCTGCTGGAGCGACTGATCCAGCACGCGCACGCCACGGCGCAGTACGCGGTGTACTACGGGGACGGTCGTGACTCGTACGACGTGCGAGGGCGCACGGCACACGAGAGCGTGTTCAACGCCGCCAACGGCAGCTACCGTGGGCCGGCCACGCAGCAGGGCTACTCGCCTTTCTCGACGTGGACGCGCGGTCTCGCCTGGGCGATGCTGGGCTTCGCCGAGGAGCTCGAGTTCATCCGGTCGTTGCCGGCCGACGATCTCTCATCGCTCGGCGGTCTCGAGCCGGTGGAAACGTGGATGCTCGAAGCAGCACGCGTCACCTGCGACTTCTATGTCGATGTTGCCGCAGCCGCCGACGGCGTCCCGTACTGGGATACCGGCGCTCCAGGCCTCGCCGCGCTCGGTAACTGGCGGGAGCTGCCGTCCGATCCGTTCAACAACCATGAACCGGTCGACAGCTCGGCGGCGGCAATCGCCGCGCAAGGTCTCCTCCGCTTGTCGCACGTGCTCGAAGACCGTGGTGAGGATGGTTCCCGCTATGCCGAGGCGGGTCTGCACACGCTGGCCACGCTCATCGATGAACAGGGGCCATACCTGAGCACCGACGCCTCGCACCAGGGGCTACTGCTCCACTCCGTGTACCACCGGCCGAATGGCTGGGATCACGTGCCACCTGGTTCGTACATCCCGCGCGGCGAGTCGAGCCAGTGGGGCGACTACCATCTCCGCGAAGCGGCGCTGCTCGTCCGCCGGCTCGCCCGGAACGAACCGTACTTGACGTTCTTCGGTGCGACCGATGTCTGACCCGGGGCGTCGCGTCGCGCTCGTGACCGGTGGCACGCGCGGCATCGGACTCGGGATCGCTCGTGCCCTGGCGTCCGATGGCTGGACGCTGGCGCTCTGCGGCGTGCGGCCTCTCACCGAAGTCAGCGCGACGATCGACGAGTTCGGCGGCCGCGCCGAATACGTGCAGGCGGACATCGGCAGCCGCGCCGATCGCCAACGCCTCGCTTCCACGGTGCACGATCGCTGGGGCGCCTTGAACGCGCTCGTCAACAATGCCGGACGGGCGCCAGCCGTACGCGCGGACATTCTGGACGCGGAAGAAGAACATTTCGAGAATCTGCTGCGCATCAACCTGCAGGGTCCCTACTT
The DNA here is from genome assembly GCA_963804245.1 of uncultured Acidobacteriota bacterium. Lineage (GTDB taxonomy): Bacteria > Acidobacteriota > Vicinamibacteria > Vicinamibacterales > 2-12-FULL-66-21 > CAWDPQ01. The sequence goes on along the minus strand of CAWDPQ010000019.1, from coordinate 153,778 downwards.
CCTCACTCAAGCCATCGCCCGGCAGATGGTCGCGCAGAAGAGTCAGGACCCGTCATTTCAGGCGGCCGTCGTTTTCGTGACGTCGGTGTCCGCGGAAATGGCGTCGACGTCGCGTGGCGAGTACTGCGTCAGCAAAGCCGGCCTGGCCATGACCTCGCAGCTCTTCGCCGCACGGCTGGCCGGGCACGGGATTCCGGTGTTCGAAGTCCGGCCGGGAATCATCGCCACCGACATGACCGCCGCCGTCCGCGACAAGTACGACGCGCGGATTGCCGACGGCCTCGTGCCCGAGGGTCGCTGGGGCCAGCCTGAAGACGTCGGGCGTACGGTCGCGGCGCTCGTGCGCGGAGATCTTGCGTACTCGACAGGATCAATCATTCATGTCGACGGCGGGCTGACCATTCCGAGGCTATGAGCCGGTTTCGAGCCACGAGCCACGAGCTACGAGCCACGAATGCCGATATGAACGAACTCGACGACAAGACTGAGCGTCTTGCGAGGCTGGCCCGGGAGAGCGATCTCAGCGGGATCCTGCTGGCGACCCAGACCAACTTCGCCTGGCTGACTGGCGGCGGGTCGAATCGCATCGACGGCAGCCGCGAGCCTGGTGCCGGCAGCCTTTTCGTTGCCGCCGACGGCCGCCGCTTCGTCATCGCCAACGCCATCGAGATGCCGCGGCTGCTGGGCGAAGAGCTGAGCGCTGGCGACTGGCAAGCCGTCGAGTACCCGTGGGCCGACGAGCACGCGCGGCCGGAGACCATCACGCGTCTGGCGCAGCAGGCGGCTGGTGGCGGACCGATCGGCGCCGACTGGCCAATCGTGGACGCCGTCGCCATCGATCGTCCGATCACGCGCGCCCGCAATCTTCTGACGCAGCCGGAGGTCGAGCGTTACCTTCAGCTCGGCGCGGATGCCGGACGCGTGCTCGGGGAGGTGTGCCGGACACTCGAGCCCGGCGAGGAGGAACGCGCGATTGCGGCGCGAGCGGCCGCTGCGATGGCAACCGTTGGCGCGCGCGCGGTCGTGACGCTCGTGGCCGCCGACGACCGTATCGCCCGCTTCCGTCATCCGCTGGCGGGTACGCAGCGCTGGCAGCGGCTGGTGATGGTGGTCGTCTGCGCGCAACGCCACGGCCTCACCGTCTCGCTGTCGCGAATCGTGAGCTCGGGCCGCGTGCCGGCGCCGATGAAAGCGTTGACCGAGGCGAACGCGGCCGTGTTCGGCCAGCTGCTCGACGCGACGCGTCCTGGCGCGCGCGGCCGTGAGCTGTTCGCCGTCGTGCAAAAGGCCTACGCAGCAGCAGGATTTCCCGGTGAGGAGACGCGTCATCACCAGGGAGGCGCGATCGGCTACAGGACCCGCGAGTGGCTCGCGCATCCGCAGAGCGAGGAAGTCGTGCAGGCCAGACAAGCCTTCGCGTGGAATCCGAGCATCACCGGCACCAAGGTCGAGGAGACGGCGCTCGTCGACGACAGCGGGCTGCGGCTGATCACGACGAGCCCCGACTGGCCGTCAAACCCGATGTCCGTCGCCGGCGCCACACTGCCGGCTCCGGCTGTGTTGGAGTTGGGGCGGTGACGCATTGCAATCGTTGTCAGCCCTTTTGGGAGTTGGAAGTTGGAAGTCGGGAGTTGACAATGGTCACCATGACCTCGAACCTGAACAACACCCTATTCCGGCATCCCCGCACGGCTGGCGTGCAGTTGCTCCAGCGCCGCGGTGACGCCGGCGCGAAAGAGCTCTCGACCCATCGCATCCGCCTCGAAGCTGGCAAGGTCGCGACCTTCAAGCTCGCCGATGAAGAGGCGATTGTCGTGCTTCAGGAAGGACGCGGAACTCTTGCGGTGGGCGGCGAGCAGTGGACCGTCAGCCGCAAGGATGTGTTCAGCGAGCGCGCCACGGCTGTCTTCCTACCCGCCGGCAGCGAGCTGACGATAGCCGCCGAAACCGCGCTCGAAGCAGTCGCATTCTCCACGCCTGCACCGGGCGGCGGCAAGGCAGTCCTCGTCGGGCCCGATCAAGTGCGGGTCAACGCCCGCGGCCGCGGCATCTACTCGCGCGAAGTGCACGATATTTTCGTCGACGATCCGCACGCGCGCCGCCTGATGGTTGGCGAGACCTTCAATCCTCCAGGCCACTGGAGCAGTTTTCCTCCGCACAAGCACGATGGCCGTGACGGCGAGCCGACGCTCGAGGAGGTCTACTACTATCGCGTCGACCCGCCGCAGGGATTCGGCCAGCAGATGCTGTATACGAGCGGCGGGGAAAGCGCCGTGCATGCGGTCCGCGACGGCGATGTCGTGCTGCTGCCTTATGGGTATCACCCCGTGGCCACGCCGCCGGGCTACCGGTTGTACTACCTCTGGGGTCTCGCCGGAGAGCAGCGCCGTCTTGCGCTGTTCGAAGATCCGGCGCACAAATGGATTCACGAGGCCGCGCTCTGATCGTGATCTTCCGCCTGAAGCGAATTAGGCGGAAGCCACGAACTAAAGGCGGAAGCCACGATAGTAGCCCACGACGTAACATGACCGACCGATTCCGGTTGAATGGGCGCACCGCGCTCGTCACGGGAGCATCTCGCGGGCTCGGCTTGGCAATGGCTCGCGCGCTCGCCGACGCTGGCGCCGACATCGTCCTCCACGCGTCGCGAGAACATCCCAGGCAGCAGGCGGAAGCGATCGCCGAGCGGTCGGGAGTTCGGGCAGCGACCGTGATTGGCGATCTGGCCGCTCCGGAAACAGCAGCCAGGCTGGTGGACGATGCGGCGGCCGCCGCGGGTGGACCGATCGATATCCTCGTGAACAATGCGGGAATCATCCGCCGCACGACCGCCGTGGAATATTCGGACGCGGATTGGGATGACGTGATGACGGTCAATCTCACGAGCGCCTTCCGATTGTGCCGGGCGGCGGGAGCGAAGATGCTGCTTCGCGGTCACGGTAAGATCGTCAACATCGCGTCGCTGCTCTCGTTTCAAGGCGGCATCCGTGTGCCGGCCTACGCCGCGGCCAAAGGGGGCATCGCCCAACTGACGAAAGCGCTGGCCAACGAGTGGGCGGGCGGCGGGGTCAACGTGAACGCGATTGCGCCAGGCTACATGCGCACGGACAATACCCGGGCGCTGGCCGATGATCCGGTGCGCTACCGCGAGATCACGTCGCGGATTCCGGCCGGCCGATGGGGAGAGCCGGATGACCTCGCCGGGGCGGTCGTGTTTCTCGCATCGCCGGCGGCGGATTATGTCCACGGTCACGTGCTGGTCGTGGACGGAGGGTGGATGGGACGATGAATGGGGACAGGAAAAGCGTCGTAGCTGCCGCCGAAGAGGCGGGGATCGTCGCGGTGATCCGCATCAAGGAACCCGAGCGGCTGAAAGCGGTCGTCGACGCGATCGCCGAAGGCGGAATCCGCGTGCTCGAAGTCACGATGACCGTGCCGGGCGCGGTGGAACTGATCGCCGATCTGGCGCCACGGATGCCGGCCGGGTTCCTGCTCGGCGCAGGTACGGTCGTGGACGCGGCGACTGCCGGCCGCGTGATCGACGCCGGCGCCCGATTCATCGTCAGCCCGGTGTATCGGCAGGAGGTGATCGACGCATCGCACAAGCGGGGCATCGCCTTCATGCCCGGCTGCTTCTCGCCGACGGAAATCCTCAACGCCTGGGACGGCGGCGCCGACGTGGTCAAGGTCTTCCCGGCGACGGCGCTCGGTCCGGGATACATCAAGGACGTGCGCGGCCCGCTGCCGCAGGTGAAGATGATGCCGACCGGCGGCGTGACGCTGGACAACGCCGGTGAATGGATCAAAGCCGGGGCGGTAGCGGTTGGCGTCGGCACCGCGCTGCTGGACGCCAAGGCCATCGCGGAGGGCAGGTACGACGTCCTCCGGCGCAACGCCGAGCGTATCGTCGCGAACGTACGCGCGGCCAAGGGAGCGAAATGAAAGTTGTCACGTTTGGCGAGATCATGCTGCGGCTCAGCCCGCCCGGATTCGAACGCCTCCTGCAGTCGCCGATGCTGGTGGCCACCTTTGGCGGCGGCGAGGCGAACGTGGCCGTCAGCCTCGCGCATCTCGGTGCCGAGAGCGTGTACGTTACGGCGCTGCCGAAGAATGCCATCGGAGATGCCGCGATACGCGCGTTGCGCGCGGAAGGCGTGCGCACGGATCACATCGTGCGGAGCGGTGACCGCATCGGTATCTACTACGCGGAAACCGGCGCCAGCCAGCGGGCATCCACGGTCCTGTACGATCGCGCCAACTCCGCCATCAGTCAGATGGCGGCCGACGCCGTGAACTGGTCGGGCGTCATGCAGGGAGCCTCCTGGCTGCACGTCACGGGCATCACACCGGCACTTGGGGAGCGCGGCACCGCGTCGACGGCGCGTGCGATTGCGGCGGCGAAGAGCGCGGGGGCGCGCGTCAGCGTCGATTTGAACTACCGCAAGAAACTGTGGTCCGAGGCCAAGGCGAAGGAGATCATGGGGCCGATGATGCGTGACGTCGACGTCGTCATCGCCAACGAAGAGGATTTGCAGTCCGTCCTCGGCGTGCACGTGCCCGGCACCGACGTCACCTCCGGTCAGCTGAATCTACAGGGGTTTCGCCAGGCCGCCGAACAGGTCACGCGCGACTTCGGCCCGTCCCAGGTGGCCATCACGCTTCGCGAGAGCCTGTCGGCAAGCGACAACGGCTGGAGCGCTGTCTTCTGGGACGCAAAGCAGAAGACCCTGCATCAGAGTCAGCGATACAGCGTCAGGCTGGTCGATCGGATCGGCGGCGGGGACAGCTTTGCCGCCGGTCTCATCTACGGTCTCGTCACGGGTCGCGGCGAAGAGCAGGCGCTGCGTTTTGCCGTCGCGGCGAGCGCCCTGAAGCAGACCATTCCTGGCGATTTCAACCGCGTCACGGCGCAGGAGGTCGAAGCCTTGGCCGCAGGCGATGCCTCCGGACGGGTGCAGCGATAACCACGCGACGCCCCGTTCGATCGTCGGTGACGCCCACCACGATGAAGCGCATCGCTCAAGAACTGGGTGTCTCGATCACGACGGTTTCCAAGGTCCTCAACGAGCAGCCTGACATCGGACCGGCGACGCGTGCGCGCGTGCTCGCCAAGGTGGAGGAGCTCGGATACCGCCCGAACGCGGTGGCGCGAAGCCTCACGCTTCGCCGCACCCACACGCTGGGCGTCGTGATCCCCGATCTGATGCACTCGTTCTTCGTCGAGATCGTTTCTGGCATCGAGTCGGTGATGAGCGCCCGCGGCTATGGGTTGCTGCTCTGCAGCTCTGGCGAGAACCCGGTCAAGGAGCGCTCCGAGCTCGAGATGTTGCGTGCCCGTCAAGTGGACGGCATCGTCTTGGCGTCGGCTCACGTGTCGGGCAACACCGACGTGTTGAAGCAGATCGCGGAGCTCGGCTGCGCGCTCGTGATGATCGATCGTGACGATCATCCACGGCTGAAGTGCCACCGCGTGATCACCGATGACGAAGAGGTGGGACGGCTGGCCACGGCGCACCTCCTGCGACAAGGCCGCCGCGCAATCGCGCACATTGGCGGACCGGCAATCGTCCACGCCCGTCGCCGGGAGGCGGGCTACGTGGAGACACTGAAGGCGAACCGTATCGAGCTCAAGCCGGAATGGATTGTGCGGAGCGGTTTCATGGAAGCGGACGGCTATCACGCGATGCAGCGTCTACTGACCCTGGAGCCCGCCATCGATGCCGTATTTGCCGCCAACGACCCGGCGGCCATTGGCGCCATGCGCGCGATTTGGGAGGCTGGCCTGCGGGTTCCCAACGATATTGCCGTGGTCGGGGCCGGCAACGTCGCGCACGGCGACCTCCTCCGCGTGCCGCTGACAACCGTGTCGTGGTCGCGGGAGGAGCTTGGACGCCAGGCCGCGCAACTGCTCCTGGAACAGGTCGGTCCGCCGCCACATGGCCCGTTTCGCCGGGTGGTTATCCCCCCCTCGCTGGTGATCCGCGAGTCATGCGGCGGTAACGTTGTGGGAACTTGAACTATCATCCCCCGCGGGGTCAGATCTTGTTTTTTGCACGCGCGAGGACACAGGTGCAAAAAACAAGATCTGACCCCCCTGGAGGAACACATGAAAGTCAGACTGGGTAGTGCGGGTTTGGCGGTGGCAATCGCAGCGCTGATGACCATCATGCCGTCGGCAAAGGCTGACGCCCCGCAGGACGGCTGGACCAACATCTTCGATGGCGCGTCGCTCAAAGGCTGGCGCGGATACAAGCAGCCGGACGCGACCAAGACCCGCTGGAAGGTCGAGAGCGGAATGCTCACCGTCGATCCCGGCGATGGCAGCGACACGCGCGGCGCCCGGGATCTCATCACCACCGGGACTTACGACAACTTCGAGCTCGCCTTCGAATGGAAGATCATGCCCGGCGGAAACAGCGGGGTGAAGTACTTCGTCCTCGAGGACCGCGACAGCGCCATCGGCCACGAGTATCAGGTCATCGACGATTCGGGGCATCCTGACGCGAAGATCGGCCCGCACCGTCAGACCGCCGCGCTCTACGACGTGTTCCCGGCAGCGAACCGTCCGATCAAGCCAGCCGGCGAGTTCAACCAGAGCCGGATTGTCGTCAACGGCCGGAACGTGGAGCACTGGCTCAACGGCACGCGCGTTCTGCAGTACCGAGCTCTCGAGCCCGGCGCTGCAGGCGGCCATCGACAAGAGCAAGTTCAAGGGTATCGAGCGCTTCGGCAAGCCGCAGAAAGGACATATCCTCGTCCAGGATCACGGCGACCGCGTGTGGTACCGCTCGATCCGGATCAAGGCTGTCGCGCCGACGGCGGCTGCACGGTGATTGGTTTCAACTCCCAACTCCCAACGCCCAACTCCCAAGAAAATCGATCGAGAGAGCTGGGTGCAAGACGACGGTTGAAGCAGGTTGTAACGTTTTCACCCCACTCGCTCGCAACACGTTCGTTTGGAAGTTGGGAGTTGGAGGTTGGGAGTTGACACCATGGCAGTGAGCGTCGGAATCATCGGCGCCGGCAATATCAGCCAGACGCACGCCCGGGCGGCGCAGGCCATCCCGGGCGTCGCGATCTCGGCCGTCTGGGGAACGACGGTGGAAAAAGCCGCACGTCTCGCCGAGACGGCTGGCGCGGCGGCGTACGACGATTTCGCCACTTTCCTGACGCACAAGCCGATGGATCTGGTGGCCATCGGCACGCCGTCGGGCGTGCACGTCGAGCAGGCGATCGCGGCGGTCGAGCAGGGCCTCCACGTGCTGGTGGAGAAGCCCGTGGACATCTATACGTCCCGCATCGATGCACTCATCGAGGCGGCGGACCGCGTCGGCGTCAAAGTGGGAGTCTTCTTCCAGGATCGCCTCAAACCGGACATCATCCGGCTGAAGAGCCTGATGGACTCGGGAGCTCTCGGCGATCCGGTGATGATTTCCGGACGCGTGAAGTGGTATCGCCCACCGGAGTATTACGGCAACTCGCGGTGGCGCGGCACGTGGGCGCTCGATGGCGGCGGCGCGCTCATGAACCAGGCGATCCACACGGTCGACGTGCTGCAGTGGATTGCCGGCCCGATTGCACGGATCAACGCCCGGACCGCGACGCGGCTGCACGAGATCGAGGTCGAGGACACCATGGCGGCGATGCTCGAGTTCGCGACCGGCGCGCTCGGCGTCTTCGAGGCGGCGACGTCGGTCTACCCCGGCTACCCGCGGCGCGTGGAGATCACCGGAACGCTCGGCACGGCCATCCTCGAGGGGGACACGCTGGTGACCCTCGACCTGCGCGGATCGTCGGCGGGGCAGGCCAAGAGCGCGGCACCGACGGTGTCCGAATCGACTCCCGTCGTCGCCGACGCGTCGGCACACCAGCGGATCCTCGAGGACTTCATTGCCGCGTTTGAAACGAATCGCGCGCCGGCGTGTGACGCGCGCGAAGGACGGAAGAGTGTCGCGATCGTCGAAGCGATCTACAGGTCGGCTCGCGACGGTGGGACGACCTACGTTCTGCGGTAGCCGAGCGTCGCGCCACCTTCGATCGGCAGCGCCACACCCGTAATGAACGCGGCTTCAGAGGAAGCCAGAAAGACGATGGCGGCGGCGATTTCTTCGGGCGTCGCCATGCGGTTCATCAGGTGCATCGCCGCCTGGCCGCGCAGCGCGTCATCGGCATCCGGCAAGGTTGCGGCCCACTCCCGCATCAGTGGCGTGTCCACGCCAGCTGGACACACGCAGTTGACGCGAATACCGTCGGCGGCCAGCTCGAGCGCGAGCGCTTTCGTCAGGGAGATGAGCGCACCCTTCGTCGCCACGTAGACCGCACCGCGGTCCTGCCCGACAAGTCCGGTCATCGAGGATACAGACACGATCGAGCCGCGCGTCGCCCGCAGATGCGGCAGCGCAGCGCGTACGACGTACAGCGCTCCCTTCAGGTTCACCGAGACGATGCGGTCGATGTCGTCGTCGGTGTACTCGTCGATGCCGCGGGCGAAGTGGATGCCGGCGTTGCTGACGAGCACGTCGATGCGCTGGAGCGCGTCGACACACTGCGCGACGGCGGCGCGGACGGCGGCGCTGTCAGACACGTCGGCGGCGAGAACGACCGCGCGATGGCCCTCAGCGCAAATGGCCTTCGCCACCGCCTGCGCCTCGGTCCGATCGACGTCAATCAGCGCCACGGACGCACCTTCACGGGCGAATCGCTCGGCGGTTGCTCGGCCGATTCCCCGCGCGGCGCCGGTGACGAGCACGACGCGGCCGGCGAACTTCAGGTTCTGATCGGTCACAACTGAACCGCGTCAGCCGCGGCGACAAGCAGCTGGATGCCGGCGCCGGCGCGAGCGACGGCTTCCCGGGGCGTCAACTCGCCAACCATCGCCTGCTGAATGGAGCGCCAGATCAGGTCCTCACAGCGCGGGTATGTGGCGAAGCGAGGCGGAACGATCATCGAGCGCTGCGCCTCGGCGAGGAGCTGCCATCGGTGCGATTCGTCGGCATCGGCGGACGCCTCCTCCCGAATACGAGCCAGGGCGCTCGCGCGGCAGGGGATCGCACCGTGCCGTGCCTCGGCGAGCTGTGCCTCGGGCGACGTGAGGAATCGCAGCAATGCGGCGGCACCTTCGACGTTCCGCGCGGTGGCGGAGATCGCGAACGAGTGGCAGCCGCCGTAGGCAGCGTTGGACCCGGCGGGGCCGGCCGGCAAGGGGGCAAGGCCGATGCGATCCCACACGGCACACGTCGACGGGCTGCGATACAGGTGATGGCTCCCGGGCCAGTCGCACACCATTGCCGCGTCGCCGGCCCTGAACGACGAGGAAATCTCATCGTAGTGCCAGTCCGGCAGCTGGCGCGGCGTTACGCGACGAACATGGTGGAGATCGGCAATCATCGAAGCGGCAGCCACGCCCGGCGGCGAATCGAAGGCCGGCGCCAGCGAATCGTCGAACAGTTCGCCACCGGCGCCGACCAGCATTTCGTAGAACGTGCCGAACAGGCCTGAATCCCGGCCCGGGAAGAGAAATCCATAGAGGCCGGGCCGCGTCACGGCGCTCGCCGCTTCTGCCAGTTCGGCCCAGGTCGCCGGCGGTTTATCTATGAGATCCCGGCGGTAGTGCAGGAGACGGACATCGAGATTGCGAGGAACCTGCAGCAGACGGTTGTCGAGGCGCGACAATTCCGCGGGACGCGACAGCAGATCCGGGTCGTCGAAACTGGCATCGAGCGGGGCGAGCCACTGCGCTTGCGACGGCGCGTACTTGGTGTGCGTCGACAGCAGATCCAGGTCCGCGTTCCCGGATTCGAAGGTCTGTTTCACGAACGCGTTCAGCTCCGGATGCGGCAGGCGAGCCACGACCTCCACGCGCAACCCGGTGGCGCGTTCGAATTCAGGAATCGTTTCGTAGAGCGGGTCGTACATCGGCCCGCCGACGAGCGCCACTCTGACCGCGTCCGATCTATTTGCCATTTCGCAAGAACCTGCTTCTTCTGCCTCGCTTCCCTCCAACCTTCGCGCCGTGTCGAGCCGCAGGCACCCGCCGTAGCGCTTGCGCGACACGGCGGGCCCGGCTCGCTCGCGGCTTGCGCCAATGCCGGCTCGCTCGCTCGGGCCGCGGGCGCTCTTCCTTCTCACTGCGCGTGGGGCCCCACCCCCAGCGCTGCTCGCTCGGCGGCTTCGCGCCTCGCTCGGGCCGCGGGCGCTCTTCCTTCTTCCTTTCCCCTATCCTATCCACCCGCCGTCGATGATTAGCGCCGATCCTGTTACGAACGCGGCTTCGTCGCTGGCGAGGTAGAGCGCGGCGGCGGCTATCTCCTCCGGGGTTCCCATCCGTCCGATCGCCTGCGTCGCGGACATCTCGCGGTACGCGGCCTCGGGATCCGGATACTCGCGCAGGCGCGCCGCGACAAACGGCGTCTGCACGCGTCCCGGACAGATGCAGTTGACGCGTACGCCGGCGGTCGCATGGTCGAGCGCCATGCACTTCGTGAAGCCGACCACGGCGAACTTCATCGTGGCATATGCCAAACGGTCGCGGATCCCCACGGTTCCGGCAACCGACGCCATGTTTACCACGCTTCCCTTGCGCCGTTCGAGCATGCCGGGCACAAAGGCCTTCGACACATTGAATATCCCGCGCACGTTGACGTTGTACAGCCGGTCGAAGTCCGCTCCGGTGGTCGTCACCAGCGTGCCCACGTGGCCGATGCCCGCGTTGTTGACGAGGATGTCGAGGTGCCCCGCCGCTGCCGTCACGGTTGCCGTCGCCCGGTTGCAGGCGGCCTCGTCCACCACGTCGAGGGCCATGGCTTCGGCCCGTCCCCCGTTTCGCTGAATGCGCTCGGCGGTCGCTCTGGCCGTAGCGAGGTTGAGATCCGTGGCAAAGACGCGCGCGCCGGCGGCCGCCATGGTCTCCGCGATCGCCGATCCAATGCCCGACCCCGCTCCCGTCACGAGGGCGGTCTTCCCGTCCAGACTGAACATGGAAAGAATCATAACTGGGGAGCTGCCCGCCGCCGCTTGTCGCGTCCGTTCTCGAGCGACAAGCTTTGGCGAGGCCGCGCCGGAGCGCGCCGCGCGAAGGCGGGGGAGCTGGGGAACATCGCCGTAGGCCCGACCTTTAGGTCGGGCGTGCCCGAATCAGCGCGTTGTTGAAATTCAGCACGCCCGGCCTGAAAGGCCGGGCCTACAGCTGGAAGCTGCGAATTGGGTATCGTTCCAGACGCCTATGCGACTCAAAGCAGCACTGGCCGTCATCGCGGCACTGTGGTGTGCCGCCTGCTCGGGAAATCAGAATCAGCAAAGCGGCGGCATCACCGTCGCCGTGATCCCCAAGGGGACGTCGCATGTCTTCTGGCAAAGCATCCATGCTGGTGCGGAAAAGGCGGCACAGGAAGTTGGAGTGACCGTGGCCTGGCGCGGACCGCTGCGCGAGGACGAGCGCGACTCGCAGGTCGCCGAAGTGGAGAACGCGATCGCGCGGGGAGTCGCTGGCATCGCCCTGGCGCCGCTCGACGACTCGGCCCTCGTCGGCCCGGTCAGCAGTGCGATGCGGCGGAAGATCCCGGTCGTGATCTTCGACTCGGGCTTGAAGGGTGAGGACTACGTCAGTTTCGTAGCCACCGACAACGACGTCGGAGGACGGCTCGCAGGTGAGTACATGGCGAAGCTCGTCGGTCCGAAAGGACGCGTCGCCATGCTGCGCTATGCGGAAGGGCACGACAGCACCACCCGTCGCGAGGAAGGATTCCTGGCGGCGGTTCGGCAACACCCGGGCATACAGCTCGTCAGCGTGAATCAGTACGGTGGGGCGGATGTCGAGGGTGCTTACCGGCGCGGCGAAGCGCTATTGAGCAGTTTGAAGACCGCCGACGGCAAGCTGCCGGTCGACGGGATCTTCACGCCGAACGAATCGGGCTCGTTCGCGATGATGCGGGTCCTGCAAGACAACGGCTGGGCGAAGCAGGTCAAGTTCATCGGATTCGACGCCTCGCCGAATCTCGTCAAGGGGTTGCGCGACGGGCAGATCCAGGGACTTATCGTGCAGGATCCGGTGAACATGGGATACCTCGCCGTGAAGACTCTGGTCGCGCACATTCGCGGCCAACAAATACAGCGGCGCATCGACACCGGCGTGCGCCTGGTGACACCTGACGTCATGGATCAGCCCGAAGTGAAGGAGCTGCTCACGCCCGATCTGTCGAAATGGCTGAAGTAAGCACGCCGACTTTCGAGATGCGAGGCATCCGGAAGTCGTTCGCCGCCACGATCGCTGTCGATGGAGTCGATCTCGCGGTGGCCGATGGCGAAGTCTGCGCGCTCGTCGGCCAAAACGGCGCCGGCAAGAGCACGCTCATGTCCATCCTCTCCGGCGCCCTCGCAGCGGATGCCGGCGAGATGTTGCTGGAAGGCCGTCCCTACCGGCCGCGCAACCCGCTCGATGCGCGCCGCGCCGGCGTGGCCATGATCTATCAGGAGCTGTCGCTGGCGCCGCACCTGTCGGTGATGGAAAACGTCATGCTGGGACTCGAGCCCTCGCGGCTCGGCCTCGTGAGCTGGGCAATGGTGCGCGAGACCACGCGCGCCGCGCTCGCACGCCTCGGACGCAGCGACATTCCCGTCGATGCACCGCTCGCCAGCCTGTCCGTGGCCTCGCAGCAGATCGTCGAAATCGCCCGCGCCGTGGCCGTGGGATCGCGCGTGCTGGTCATGGACGAGCCGACCAGCAGCCTCGCGCGGGAAGACACGCGACGGCTCTTCGACGTCATCGGGCAGCTCAAACGCGAAGGCCACGCCATCGTCTATATCTCGCACTTCATCGAAGAGGTCAAAGAGGTCGCCGATCGGATCGTCGTGCTCCGTGACGGCCGTGTCGCGGGACACCTCGCCGCCAACGCCGAGGCAGCCGAGATCGTGACGCTGATGGTCGGCCGCGACGTCGACGATCTCTATCCGCGCTCGCCGCGGACCGAGGGAGACCGCATTCTGGAAGTCGACGCGTTCGGCCCGATGTCGGCGACCTTCACGCTTCATCGCGGCGAGATCTTCGGCATCGCCGGGTTGCTCGGCGCAGGACGAACCCGGTTGCTGCGATCGATCTTCGGCCTCGAGCACGTCCGCGGCGGTCGGGTGAAAGTGGGCGCCTGGGTGGGCCGGCCGTCTCCCGCCTCGCAGCTCGCCCGCGGTGTCGGGATGTTGAGCGAGGATCGAAAGGGTGAAGGTCTGGCTGTCAGTCTGCCCGTCGCCGACAACCTGACGTTGTCGAAGCTCGAAGGTCTGGGGCCCGGGCCGATCGTCCTGCCTTCGCGCCAGGACGAGGTCAGCCGGACGTGGATCGAGCGGTTGGCCATCAAATGCCGCGGACCGCGGCAGGCAGTCAGCGAGCTGTCCGGCGGCAACCAGCAGAAAGTTGCGCTCGCGAGGCTGCTCCATCACGACGTCGATGTGCTGCTGCTCGATGAACCGACACGGGGCATCGATGTCGGCAGCAAGGCGCAGATTTATTCGCTGCTCGACGCGCTCGTGTCGGACAAGGAACAGCGCCCGCGCGGAGTGCTCCTCGTCAGCAGTTACCTGCCGGAGCTCCTCGGCCTCTGCGATCGGATCGCCGTGATGCGTCGCGGCCGCCTCGGACCAGCACGCGCGGCGGCGGGACTGACCGAGCACCAGCTGATGATGGACGCGACCGGCGCGGAGCACGCCGCGTGAGCGCCCGCCGGCTGTTCGAAACGGCAGGGCCGCTCATCGGCTTGCTGTTCGTCTCCATCATCTTCGGTTCGCTGATCGGCCCCCGCTTCTTCAACGGTGCCAACCTCGAGCTCATCGCCCGGCAGACGGCGATCGTCTGCACGACCGCGCTTGGCATGACGATGGTGATCGTGTCGGCCGGCATCGATTTGTCCGTCGGCTCGGTGGTGGCGCTGACGACGGTCGTGATCGCGGTTCTGTTGAGAGCCGATGCCGGGCCGGGCATGGCCGCGCTCGGCGGAATCGTCGCCGCTGCGTTGTGTGGCGTCGCCAACGGCGTGCTCATCACCGGCCTGCGCGTCATCCCGTTCATCGTCACGCTCGGCATGATGATCCTGCTGCGCGGCGCTGCCAAGGGCCTCGCCGACGAACGTCGAATCGAAGCGCCGCAGACGTGGCTCAACGACCTGCTGCGCACGCTCGATCCCGACAGCGCCATGGTCGTACCGGCCGGCATCTGGCTCGTCATCGCCCTGGCGCTCATCGTCGGCGGAACGCTCGGGTTCACCCGGTTCGGCAGGCATCTCTTTTCGATCGGCTCGAACGAACGGACGGCGCGCCTCTGCGGCGTGCCGGTGGAACGAACGAAGATCGCGGTCTATACAGCCGCTGCCGCCCTGGCCGGCGTTGCCGGCGTCCTGCAGTTCTCGCGTCTGTCGGTCGGCGATCCGACGGTCGCGAACGGGCTCGAGCTCAGCGTCATTGCCGCCGTCATCATCGGCGGCGGCAGTCTTACCGGCGGGCGCGGGTCGGTGACGGGAACGATCCTGGGGGCGTGCACGATGGCCGTCATCCAGATCGGCTGCTCGCAACATGGGCTTCCGAACTGGCTGCAGGAGATCGTCACCGGCGCCATCATCGTGCTCGCGGTCGCTCTCGATCGCTGGAGAAGCCGAACCTGATGGTCATCACGGATCTGCAGACGCTGGATCTGCGCTTCCCGACGTCGCGAACGCAGGCGGGTACCGACGCCATGCACTCGGATCCCGACTACTCCGCTGCCTACGTCATCCTTCGCACGGATGAAGGACTCGAAGGCCACGGCCTGACGTTCACCATCGGGCGCGGGAACGAGGTCTGCGCGCTTGCGATCGAGGCCTTCCGTTCGCATGTCGTCGGTCAGGAGCTCTCGGCCATCACCAGCGATTTCGGCGCGTTCTGGCGAGCGCTGGCAGAGGATTCGCAGCTGCGATGGCTCGGTCCGGAGAAAGGCGTCATCCACCTCGCGCTCGCGGCGATCGTCAACGCCGTCTGGGATCTCTACGCCAAGTCAGAACGGAAGCCGCTGTGGAAGCTGCTCGCGGACATGACGCCGCGCCAGGTCGTCTCGTGCATCGACTTCCGATACATCACCGACGCACTGACGCCCGAGGAAGCGCTGGATCTGCTCTCGAAGCAGCAGCGCGGCAAGGTCGAGCGCGAGAATCTGCTGCTGCAGAAGCGGCTACCCTGCCTACACGACGTCGGTCGGATGGTTCGGCTACTCGGACGAGCGGATTCGAGCGCTGTGCCACGAATCACTGGCCGACGGCTGGACTCATTTCAAGGTAAAGGTTGGAGGCCCGCCGGAAGACGATGCGCAGGCGAATCAGACTCGTGCGCGAAGAGATCGGTCCTGACAGCCGGTTGATGATTGATGCCAATCAGCGATGGGAGGTCAAGGAAGCGATCGAACGCGTCCAGGCGCTCGCACGTTACGACATCTGGTGGATGGAAGAACCCACGTTCCCCGACGACGTTCTCGGCCACGCGACGATCGCGCGCGGCATCGCGCCGATCCGGGTGGCGACCGGCGAGCACTGCGCGAACCGGGTGTTGTTCAAGCAATTGCTGCAGGCGGAGGCGATCGGGGTCTGTCAGATCGACAGCTGCCGGCTCGGCGGGGTCAACGAGAATCTCGCCGTGATGCTCATGGCCGCCAAGTTCGGGGTGCCCGTCTGTCCACATGCGGGCGGTGTCGGTCTGTGCGAGCACGTCCAGCATTTATCGATGTTCGACTTCATCGGCATCACGGGGACCATGGAGAACCGCGTGATCGAGTTCGTGGATCATCTGCACGAGCACTTCGTCGATCCGGTCGTCATTCGGCGCGGGCACTACATGCCGCCGACGCGCCCGGGGTACAGCACGGAGATTCTTCCGAAGTCGCGGGAGGATTACCGATATCCGACGGGTGAGGTCTGGGCTGTCGGGTAGCTCGGAACCGAAGGCGGCGGAGGGCACGGGACAAGATCAACACGGAGACGCGGGGGCACGGAGCAACCAAGACACCTCGGATGGCTAGTTGCAGCTAATCGGGCTGGCGTGCCTACGAATCACCCCCGGCGTCCTTGCCCACCGCGTTCTCGGCGTTTAGAGCTTTGACAGGCGACTACACGCGGGCCCGTTCGTGACTTCGTGTCTTCGTGCCTCCGTGTTGAAAGCCCGTCCCGTGTCCTCCGCATACTCCGTGCGATGCTCGCTTGACTTTCGCGCGCTCATTTCAACAATGAGATGTCATGCCCTTCAAGAGTCAGGCACAGCGCCGTAAGTTCGCGGAACTCCTCGTCGAGGGAAAGATCTCCAACAAGACCTTCGAGGAGTGGAACCGCGAGACGGGCGGGAAAAAGCTACCAGAGCGTGTGAAGTCGAAGAGCCGGCCGAAGCGAAAGAAGAAATAGGCTCAGGTAACCCCCATCAGTTGAGCGCAACAACGTTCGACGACTAACATCGGCGCGTGATCATGGGCCGTTTGTGGCACCGAGCCAATCCCGTCCTCCTCTCCTGCAGCGTTGTCGCCTGGCTGGCGCTCCCGACGTGGCCCGCGGCAATTCAACAGACATCCTCAGCGCCGGGTCACGATCTCAAGCTCTGGTACCGCCAACCCGCGGCCCAGTGGGACCACGCCATGCCTGTCGGCAACGGCCGCATGGGCGCGATGGTGTTCGGCAACATCAATCGGGAACGCATCCAGCTGAACGAAGAAACGCTCTGGATGGGACGTCCGCAAGAGCGCGACAACCCGGAAGCCCTGAAGCATCTCCCTGAAGTACGCCGCCTGCTCTTCGCCGGTCAGCCGCAGGAAGCCAGCGCTCTGGCTGAGCGGTACCTGATGGGCCGCCCACAGCGGCTCCAGTCATATCAGACGCTGGGCGATCTCCGCCTCACCTTCGATCACGAGGTGCCGACGAGCGGCTATCGACGCGAGCTCGATCTGGACACGGCGACGGTGAAGGTGACGTACCGGGCTGGCGACGTCGACCTCACGAGAGAAGTCTTCGCAAGCCATCCGGATCAAGTGGTCGTGACGCGAGTCAGCGCCAACAAGCCGTCGAGCGTGACGTTTTCGATCTGGATCGATCGTTCGCAGGATGCCGTGACCGAAGTCGTGGGCAACGATCGGCTGAACCTCGTGGGGCAGCTCGAGGGTGGAAAGGGTCTCCCCTTCCTGGCGTCGGTGAAGATTGTTCCGAAGGGCGGGACGCTGCAAACCTTCCCCGAACGCATCGCGATCGAGAAAGCGGACGAGGTCACGATCCTTGTCGCCGCCGCAACAGGCTACGGCGGTGTGCAACCGAAGCAGGTGGTCGAGCGGCGGCTCGACGCGGCCGCCGCCAAGCCGTTCGACACGCTCGCGCGCGATCACGTGTCCGATCACCAGCGGCTTTTCAAGCGTGCGTCCTTGCGCCTGGGCACGTCCGAGGAACGATCGGCTCTACCGACGGACGAACGCCTCGAACGGGTCAAGCACGGAGAAAGCGACCTCGACCTCGAAGCGCTCTATTTCCAATTCGGCCGTTACCTGCTCATCGCGAGCAGTCGTCCCGGAGATTTGCCGGCGAACCTGCAAGGGCTCTGGAACGACAGCATGAGCCCGCCGTGGGACAGTGACTACCATCTGAACATCAACCTGCAGATGAACTACTGGCCGGCGGAGGTCACGAATCTCGCCGAGACCCACGAACCGCTCTTCGACTTTCTCGACTCGCTGCGGGCGGCAGGACGCAAGACGGCGCGCGTGCATTACGGCGCCAGTGGATTCGTCGCCCATCACATCACTGACATCTGGGGCTTCACGAGCCCCGGCGATCTGCCACGTTCAGGTCTGTGGCCGACCGGCGCTGCCTGGGTCGCGCAGCACTTGTGGGAGCACTACCTGTTCAAGCCCGATCGGACGTTCCTCGCCAAGGTCTATCCGATACTCAAGGAAGCGTCCGAGTTCTTTCTCGACTACCTTGTGCCGGATGCGCAGGGACGGCTCGTGAGCGGCCCGTCGGTGTCGCCGGAAAACCGGTATCGTCTTCCCAACGGTCAGGTCGGCATTCTGTGTATGGGCCCATCGATGGATCACCAGATCATCAATGGACTGTTCAACGAGACGATCCGCGCAGCGGAAATCCTGAGTGTCGATGCGCCGCTCCGGGCGCAGCTCGAGTCGGCGCGGAAGCGGCTGCCACCGCCGCAGATTGGCAAGCACGGTCAGATCATGGAATGGTCGGTGGACTACGACGAGCCGGATCCGGGCCATCGCCACATCTCACAGCTCTTCGCGCTGCATCCGGGAGCGGACATCACGATGCGCGGCACGCCCGAGCTCGCGCGGGCGGCACGCGCGACGATCGAGCGCCGGCTCAAACACGGTGGCGGACACACCGGCTGGAGCCGGGCGTGGATCATCAATTTCTGGGCGCGGTTGGAGGATGGCGATCAGGCGCACGAGAACCTGCGTGCGCTCCTCGCCAAGTCGACGCTGCCGAACTTGTGGGATCTGCACCCGCCATTTCAAATCGACGGCAACTTCGGCGGCACGGCGGGAATCGCCGAGATGCTGATGCAGAGCCACGCCGGCGAAGTACATTTCCTTCCGGCGCGGCCGCGGACGTGGGCAGACGGCGCATTCACCGGTCTGCGCGCACGCGGTGGCCTGGAGATCGATCTCGTCTGGACGGCAGGCCGCGCAACGGCGGCCACGCTGCGTCCGACGGCCGACGGCGTGCACCGGTTGCGACCGCCTGCTGGTCAGCAGATCGCAAGTGTGAAAGCCGATGGCACAGAGGTGAAGTTCTCCACGCGGGACTCGGCAGCGGAGATAATGCTGCAGGCGGGAAAAGTGTATGAAGTTCGCTTTAACTAAACGGGTCGCGACTACGGCGCTTCGATGTTCCGTCGTGAGCGTTCTGACGCTCGCGGTCGTTGCGTCCACCGCCTGGCTGGCGGTCCCCGCCCAGCAGAAAGCGGCACCCGGAGGCTACATCCTCGAACGCGACCGCGAGGTGGCCAGGCAGGAGCCCGGCACGCACGGCGGCGGAGGGCAGACGGTCGGCTACTCGTTCTTCAGCAAGGCGCCGGACCTGAAGCTGGTTTTCCGCAAGCGGGCGCTCAAGCCGGGCTCGGGAATCGGCTACCACGAGCAGAAAGAAGATGAGATTTATTACGTGCTGAGCGGCCGCGGCCAGATGACGATCGACGGCAAGGCATTCGACGTCGGCCCGGGCGACGCGATCCTCACCCGTCCGGGAAGCTCCCACGGCCTCAAGCAGACAGGCGACGAGGACCTCGTTATTATGATCAACTACGGAAAATAGCGGGGCTCGGGGGCTCGGGGGCTCGGGGGCTCGGGGCTCAGGGGGCCCGAGCAGACAGAAGCGCCTGCGGCCCGAGCGAGGCGCGTAGCCGCCGAGCGAGAGCGAGCGGGGGTGCCCGCCTCCGCTGGTCGCGGAACAGGCGGGCGACCAGCTACGGCGAGGTCTCGCCGTAGCGCGGATGGATGATCGACGCGCGGAGGCGGAGGGCCCCAAGCGCACTGAAAAAAGAAGACAAAAGAGGTCAAAAAGCAATGCAGCCCATAAGGCATCCGATATCCCTTCTCGCTCGGATCGGGTTACTTAGCGCCGCAACGCTCACTGCACAGCCGAAGGGCGTCGCCGTCACCGCCAACGAGTCCGCGCGACGCGTGGACATCACGGTGGACGGGAAGCCATTCACGTCCTACATCTACCCGACGTCGTTGAAGAAACCGACGCTGTTCCCGATTCGCACGGCGAAGGGAACCCTCATCACGCGCGGCTACCCGCTCGAGCCGCGTGCGGGTGAACGCGTCGACCATCCACACCACGTCGGGCTGTGGTTCAACCATGGCGACGTCAATGGACTGGACTTCTGGAACAACTCCGACGCGATCCCGGCTGAACGCGCGCCCAAGATGGGGACGATCCTCCACCGCAAGGTGATCGACGCGAAAAGCGGCGTCGACCGTGGCGAGCTGGTCGTCGAGAGTGAATGGGTGCAGGCTGATGGAAAGCCGCTGATCCGGGAACGGACCCATTTCGTGTTCCGCACCGGCGCCGACGAGCGGACCATCGAAAGAAATACGACGCTCACCGCGATTGAGAAAGTCGTATTCCGGGACAACAAGGAAGGCTCGCTCGGTCTGCGGGTGACGCGCGCGCTCGAGCAGCCGGCGGAAAAACCGGAGCTCCTGACCGATGCCTCGGGCAAGGCGATGAAAACGCCGACCCTCAACAACGAAGGAGTCACGGGCAGCTACACCAGCAGCGAAGGCCTCAAGGGTGACGCGGTGTGGGGCACGCGTGGCAAGTGGACGATGCTGAGCGGTACGGTTGAATCGGAGCCAGTCACGATTGCGATGCTCGACCATCCCTCGAATCCAACCTATCCGACCTACTGGCACGCGCGCGGCTACGGTCTCTTCTCGGCGAACGTGTTCGGGCGAAAGGTCTTCAAGGACACCGAACCGGAATTCACGCTGACGCTCGAACCCGGGAAGTCGGTCACGCTCCGCCATCAGGTGCTGATTCTTGGCGGCCCGGTCACCAAAGAGACGATCGACCACGCGCACCAGAAGTTTGCGGCCAGCGCCATCAGCACGGCCCGTTGACAACAGCCATGACCATGAACAGAGCGAACGGCATCAAGACGGAAGACCTGCACGGCGTTTTTTCCGTGCCTCCACTCCCCCGCACGGCGTCATCGAAGCGCGGAATCGATTTCGATGCCGCCGAGCGAGTCGCCAGCCACATCGCCGCCGGCGGCGTCACGCGTTACCTGTACGGCGGGAACGCGTTCCTGTATCACATCACGCTGGCCGAATATGAAGCGCTGCTCGACTGGCTGGCTGACTTCTCCGGCGATCGCTGGGCGATCCCAAGCGTCGGCCCATCGTTCGGCCGTGCCCTGGATCAGGCATGCCTGCTTCGCCGCCATGCCTTCCCCTGCGCCATGCTGCTCCCGTGCGGCGACCCGCGCGATGCCGAAGGCATGGAGCAGGGCGTTCGCGAGATCGCGGACGCGTCTGGCGTCCCGCTCATCATCTATTTGAAATCCGAAGATGCATTTGGCACGCACCTCGAGCGTGGACTCGATGCCATCGGGCGTCTCATGAACGACGGCGTCGGTATCGCGGTCAAATACGCGGTCGTCCGCGACGATCCGTCGCGCGATGCGTATCTCGATGGGCTGCTGAAACGCGTGGACCGCGCCCGCGTCATCACCGGCATGGGCGAACGGCCGGCCATCGTGCACCTGCGCGACTTCGGATTGAACGGGATGACGACCGGCTCGGGCTGTATCGCACCACGACGCTGCAACGATCTGCTCGCCGCCTGCGACGACAAGCGATGGCAGGAGGCCGAAGCGATTCGAGCCCGCTTCATGCCGCTCGAAGACCTGCGCGATGCGTGGGGACCGGCACGCGTGCTGCACCACGCCACCGAGCTGGCCGACGTTGCACCCACAGGTCCCATCCCGCCCTACGTCTCGGCGCTCGATTCGCAAAAAGTCGACGAGCTGCGCCCCGTCGCGCGTGCCCTGCGCGAGTTCGAAGGATGACCGAGCGCCGGAAAGATCCAAGCGAGCTGCGGAGCTTTCGCTGGTTCGGGCGCGACGACATGCGCTCGTGGGGCCATCGCTCGCGCGCACGGCAGTCGGGCTTCAGCACCGACGACATGGTCGGCAAACCCATCGTCGCCATCCTGAACACCTGGAGCGATGCGAACCCGTGTCACGCGCATTTCCGGCTGCGCGCCGAGGAGGTCAAGCGCGGGGTATGGCAGGCGGGTGGGTTTCCAATGGAAATCCCGCTCATGACGCTCGGCGAAACCTTCATGAAGCCGACAACCATGCTCTATCGCAACCTGCTGGCGATGGAGGCGGAAGAGGCGCTGCGGTCGTACCCGGCTGACGGAGCCGTCCTGCTCGGCGGCTGCGACAAGACGGTGCCGGCGCTCCTCATGGGTGCAACGAGCGCGAACCTGCCAAGCATTTTCGTCCCTGCCGGACCGATGCTGCGCGGCAACTGGCGCGGGCAGATTCTGGGATCCGGAAGTGACGTGTGGAAGTACTGGACCGAACGCCGGGCAGGCACGCTCGACGAGTGCACGTGGCGTGAGATGGAAGAGGGAATCGCCCGCTCTTTCGGCACGTGCATGACGATGGGCACGGCCTCGACGATGGCGGCGGCGGCCGAAGCAATGGGCATGACGCTGCCCGGGGCGTCGTCCATACCGGCACCCGACTCGGCGCATTCGCGCATGGCCGTCGCCTCCGGACGGCGCATCGTCGACATGATCTGGGAGGATCTCAAACCGCGCGACATACTGACGACCGAAGCGTTTGAAAATGCCGTCACGGCGACGATGGCTCTCGGCGGTTCGACGAACGCGATCATTCACCTCATTGCGATGGCGGGGCGTGCCGGAGCAACGCTGGATCTCGACCGGTTCGACGCGCTGTCGCGGCGGACGCCGTTCATCGGCAACATCCGCCCGTCGGGAAAATTCCTGATGGAAGACTTCTACTACGCCGGTGGTCTGCGCGGGGCTCTCGATCGTGTCCGCCACCTGCTGCACACGCAGTGCGCCACGGTGAATGGCCACACCCTTGGTGACAACCTGCATGCGGCGGAAGTGTGCAACGACGAGGTCATTGCACCGATCGAGCGGCCTTTAGGCGCCGAAGGCGGCGTGGCCGTCCTGCGCGGAAATCTGGCGCCGGACGGCGCCGTGATCAAGCACACGGCCGCCGATCGCAAGCTGCTGCAGCATTCCGGCCCCGCGGTCGTCTTTCGAAACTACAACGACCTCGAGGCACGCATCGACGATCCGGCGCTTCCCGTAACGGCCGACTCTGTTCTCGTGCTGCAGGACGCCGGGCCGCTCGGCGCGCCGGGCATGCCGGAATGGGGGATGTTGCCGATACCGAAGAAGCTGCTGGCGCAGGGAGTCCGCGACATGGTGCGGATTTCAGACGCGCGCATGAGCGGCACGAGCTACGGCGCCTGCGTCCTGCACGTCGCGCCGGAGTCATTCGTCGGAGGACCGCTCGCCTTCGTGCGCGATGGCGACATCATCGAGCTCGACGTGCCCGGTCGGCGGCTGACGCTCCGTGTTGCCGACGACGAGCTGGCGCGCCGGCGATCCGATTGGAAGCCGCGCGAGGTCCAGTATCCACGTGGGTTTGGCCGCATGTATGCCACGCACGTGACGCAGGCCAATCGCGGGTGCGATTTCGATTTCCTCGAAGGCACGGCACCTATTGCGGAGCCGGAGATTCATTAGACGACGACGCCCGGGCTGAAGCCAGGGCCTACGGCGTGCGAATCGCCGCGCCGCGCGTAGGCCCGGCCTTTAGGCCGGGCGCAAGAAAAGCGAGCGTTTCCGGAGACACCCATGAATCAACTGAATGTCGGCATCCTTATCTTCGACGGCGTCGAGGTGCTGGATTTCGCGGGGCCGTACGAGGTGTTCTCCCGCACGCGGACGGAGCCCGGAGTGGAATCCCGCCGCAGCGACGCGAGCGCACCATTCAACGTGTTCACGGTCGCTCAACGCCCGGCGCCGGTCACAGTCACTGGCGGGCTGCGCGTGCTGCCCGACTACGACTTCGGCTCGGCACCGCCAATTGATCTGATGGTGATTCCCGGCGGGTTTGGAACGCGGGCCCTGCTGGACAACGTCGGCGTGCTCCATTGGATCGCACACACGTCGGCGGAAGCTCGACGCACGACGTCCGTCTGCACCGGATCGCTGCTGCTCGCGCGTGCCGGTCTGCTGGCCAATCGACGGGCGACGACCCACTGGGGCGCGCTGGATTTGCTGGGCGGCATCGATCCCAGCGTGAGCGTTCAGTCTGACTGCCGCGTGGTCGACGATGGCGTGGTGACATCCGCCGGGGTGGCAGCCGGCATCGACATGGCCTTGAGTGTCGTGGAGTCGATCTGCGGCCGGGCCGTGGCTGACGAAACAGCGAAATACATCGAATTCCCAAGATCTTAGGAGTTAGCAGTTGACCCACGATCACCAGTAGTGTACCTATCCATCTTTCCAGGAGGGCTTGATGCGACGTTCTTTGTTTATCGTCATGGCACTGCTGCTCGGGAGTGCACTGACCCTGCCGGTGGCGGCGAACCAGGCGGCCCAGAAGGAAGGCGAAAAAGCCAAGGCCGCTGAGGCTCGCCTTGACGGTACGGTCCACATGATGGACGCGGCTACCAAGATGATCACCGTCCGAACGAGGGGTAAGACCGAACAGCGGCAGGTGATGTACGACGACAAGACGACGTTCACGTTCCGCAACAAGCCGGCGAAGGTCGAGGAAGTCAAGGAGGGCCGCCGCGTCATCGTACTGGGTAAGATCAACGACAAGAACGTATTGGTGGCGAGCCGGATTGACGTTCGCGACGAACAGTAGGCGACACGCGCTCGAGCCGCGGTGACGGGTGTCAGGCCCGCGCACCGCGGTCGCCGAGCTGCCTACATCGTCTGCACGTTCTTCCAGATTTCGGGATCAACCGGAATGCCGTGCTGCAGGTTCCGGCGTCTGGTTTCGAGCGCCCTTTCGCCGGGATATCGCGGTCGGCTGCCGTCGGCTGATGGCCGGTGCAGGTCTTCGACGACCCGGTCGGCAATCGATTCCACGTCGCCTTCGCCGAGCGATGCCGGATTCATGGCGATGAACACCTGCGACAGCAGCGTTTCGTGCAGCGGATCGGATGCAATCTCGTGAGTCGCCCGGCCGCCCGATAGCGCCGCGGCCAGGATGTCGAGCATCACCGCCAGCCCGGAGCCCTTCCAGAACCCAATCGGGAGCGGCCGCCTGGTCGCTTCAATCGCCCCCGCATCCCGCGTCAGCTCTCCCTTTGCGTCGAAGCCTCCGACAACGGGCAGCGGCTCCCTCCGACGCCGGTAGGACTCGAGCGCTCCGAACGAGAACTGCGACATCGCCATATCCAGAACCACCGGTCCATCAGCGCGCGGCACGGCAACCACGAGCGGGTTGTTACCGACTCTCGGCTCGGCTGCGCCCCACGGCGGGAGGTTCGCCAGGGTGTTGGTCCAGCAGATGCCGATAACCCCGGCGTCTGCCGCCTGCCACCCGTAGCTTCCGCCGCGCATCCAATGGTTCGTGTTGGCGAGCGCGACACACCCGATCCCATGGGCTCTTGACAGCCCGATCGCGACGTCCATGCAGGCATGCGCGTTCAGGTTGCCCGGTCCCCGTCTCCCGTCCCAGCGTTCGAGCGCGCCCGAACTCGCGATGCGCGCGGGGCTCGCGTGGATATCGACGACGCCGAGCCTGACCATTTCCATGAACCGGGGAAAACGGTTCAAGCCGTGCGTCGCGACGCCATCCCGACTGGCATCCGCGAAAAGCCGGGCGCAGAGCTCAGCCCGGCCCTGCGCGAAGCCGGCGTTGACGAGGACGCGTAGAAGGACGTTGTAGAGGTCGCCGTAGCTGACGCGAAGTTCCTGAGCCGGTTCAGTCCTTGTTTGCACCTTACGAAGTGTAGAGCAACATATGGAAACTCAGGCGATCCCCCGACAGTCCTGGCTGCCCTTTGCTCCGCTGGTCCGTTTCAGCTGCGCGTTGTGGGGGCACGTGGTCGACAACGAGGTGTTCAGGCGGGCGCCCGGCCGAACCCGGCGGTGCCGCTGCGGCGCGGAGTATCTGGGCGAGGATGGATCCAGAACGCACGTTCGGCACACGCTCTCCTGTTTCCTGCGCCACCATACCTATGTTCGTCTGGCCGACCGCGACGGGGTGCACGAATACGTGTGCGTTCGCTGCGGTCACCCGCTGGTTTTTCCCGCCGGTGCGGACCGGTTTGCTCATCGCGAGCGCTTCACCAAGAAGGTCCGATATGCCTGTGGGTTGTTCGGTCATCGCGTCAACGCCGTGGCCGTGCGAGACGGGTTCGTCGAGTACGCGTGCCACTGCGGTCACAGCTTCCTGAAACAACAGGACCATGCCGGCAGGATTCGCCACCCGCTCCTCTGCTTCTTCACCGCCCACCGCGTTCGCTTCCTGACGCGCAGGCAGGGCTACGCCGAGTACGTCTGCGATGATTGCGGCCATCCGTTCTGCTTCGCGGATGTCCCGTAGGATCGACCGTTCACGTCTGCCCATACGATCTTCGTCCCTACCCCGCGCGCGTTGATCGATGCGCGCTATCGAGGCGGTTCGCCCTGTGATAGGTAGTACCCGACAGGGAGGGCCCATGCGCCTGTCACAGTGTCATCTTCGCGCGGTTCTGGTACTCGCCGTCAGCTGGATCGCCTGCGGAGAGGCGACCGCGCAGCCGCCGGCGCCTGCGCACGTAACCCTCACCGCCTCCGACGGAGCAAAGCTGAAGGCAACGTATTACGCCGCCGGCAAGCCCGGACCGGGGATCGTCCTGCTGCATCAGTGCAATCGCGATCGGCAGTCGTGGACCGCCTTTGCGAGCCGGGCCGCCGAGCGCGGCTACCACGTGATCGCCATGGACTACCGCGGCTTCGGGGAGAGCGATGGTGAGCGATTCACGACGTTCCAGGAGCGCCAGCCTGTCATCGACCAGAAATGGCCAGGTGACGTCGATGCAGCATTTGCGTGGCTGACGGCGCAGCCTGGCGTCGATCGTGAACGCGATAGGGGCGGCCGGCGCGAGCTGCGGAGTGAACCAGGCCGTGCTGCTCTCGCGGCGTCATCCGGAAGGTACGAACCATCGTCCTACTGAGTGGAGGTGTCACGCCGCCGGCGCGGGAGCACCTGAGGAAGTCGGCGGGCATGCCGATCCTCGCCTCCGCAAGTCAGGGGGATGGCGACGCCGTGAACACGATGCTGTGGATTCTCGGTTGGTCGAGCAACCCCGCAAACAAGTTCATCGAATACAACGCCGCTGGACATGGCACCGAGATGTTTGCGGCAGAAAAGGGCCTCGAGCCCGCCATGCTCGACTGGTTCGACGCACATCTTCGAAGTGCCTCGCTGCGGCCCGTCACGACATCGGCCGCCGCCCTTCATCGCTCGAGGTGTTCTGGAACGTGCTCGCGAAACCGGATGGCCGCGAGCGGGCGCTGAAGCTGCTCGAGGAAACGAAGCGCCGCGATCCGAAGCTCGTGCTCTTTCCGGAGGGTGAGCTGAACGCCTACGGCTACCAGGTTCTCCAGGCCGGTGCCGCGCAACACGCGGTCTGGCTGTTTCAGCTGAACGTCGACACCTATCCCAACTCCGCAAACACGTACGACAGCCTGTCGGATGCGCTCCTCGCCGCCGGCAACCGCAAAGAGGCGCTGCACAACGCGGAAAAAGCGCTCGAGGTTCTGGGTAGGGATACGTCGGCCCCAGACGAATTCCGCGCCGCGATCAAGGAGAGCGCGGAGAAGAAAATCCGCGAGCTGAAAAAAGATTCGTAGGGCCTGAAACAACAACCTCGGTACTCCGTGCCGCGTAACTACTCGCGCACTTTGCCCAAGTATGTGTCCAACCAGCCCAGCGACTCCCTGACCAGGTCCGGACGCGGGATGTTGTGGCCCGTGTCGTAGACAGACATCCGGAAAACGAAACGAGGCCGTCGAGCTGTGGCGGTGCGCCTGACATATACCCAAGGCAGCTGGACCGGCTTATACTCTCCGCCCGGGAAGCGTCCATGAACCACCTGATACAGTCGGCCCTCCGGTCGCTGCTGTCTCACGGAGAAATCGCCGCGCTGCGCACGTTTCGTGAGGAACGGACCATCGCGGCACATCATCGATCCGGCCTGCGACAGATCCGCAGCCAGCCCCTACTGCGACCCGGACGGCTCAACCTGGGGTCCGGACCGGATCGCAAACAGGGATTCCTCAACGTCGATTTGATGCCTGGCGGCGATGTCACCCTCGACCTCAGGCTGGGCCTACCGTTTGAGTCCGACTGTGCGGAGCTGATTTTTTCGGAGCACTTCTTCGAGCACGTTGATTACCCCGAGCCAATAACGTTTCTATTCCGCGAGTGCCTCCGGGTGCTCAGGTCAGGGGGCACACTCTCCTTCAGCGTGCCAGGCACGGAATGGCCCCTGACGGACTACCGGGATGGGGCCGACGCTCCGTACTTCAAAGCTTGCGATTTACACGAGTGGCATCCAAAGACGTGCACGACTCGCTTGGAACAC
The DNA here is from genome assembly GCA_963804245.1 of uncultured Acidobacteriota bacterium. Lineage (GTDB taxonomy): Bacteria > Acidobacteriota > Vicinamibacteria > Vicinamibacterales > 2-12-FULL-66-21 > CAWDPQ01. The sequence goes on along the minus strand of CAWDPQ010000019.1, from coordinate 125,634 downwards.
ATCAACTACCACTTCCGCCAGGGAACGGAACATCGGTTTGCATACGACTTCGAGACCGCCGAGAAGGTGCTGATGACCGCCGGATTCGTGGAGGTTCGAGAGCGGGCTTACGACTCATCACTCGACTCGAAACACCGTGAAGTCGGCAGCCTGTTCATGTCCGCACGAAAGCCGGCGTAACCGCTTTCGGTCACCGAACACTGTTGTGTCAGAACGACGGCACAGGGAAGATTCTTTGCGCTGGGACAGATCCGCCAGCCACGAAAAGGGCGCCTTCACCGGCGCCGTGCAGCGGCGGCGCGGGCGGTTCGAGCTCGCGCACTCTGGTTACACCTCCGTTAAAAGCCGCGGAGAAGATAACGAGATAACGGAGACCATATGACTCTACATTTCTGGGTCGCCGTAACGGGAATGTTGGCTCTAGTGTTCGGTGTTTTACACATTGCAACGAAATCGGCACGCTGGTTTGGCGATTGGGGAAGCCCAGAGTTTGAAGTTCAAGGCGGCGGCGCCGTCATGCAAGGAGCTCTGGAAGTGCTACTCGGAGTGGTTCTGCTGGAGGATCGGCCCTTGATTACTTTGGAATCCTCTCGTTCAAGCCCGTTCTGAATGTTGTGAAAACCTTCCTGGAATTTTGAAGGTTGGGCGCTCTCTCTAGCTTGGCGTTACGCTACTGATCCTCGCAACGGCAATGGAAGGGGTGCCGGGCAAATGGACAATTCAGAACGAGAGGAGGTCATAGCGGCGGTAACCGCTCGTGTGCGATCGTTCGAGGCTGTCGAGCGTGCACGCGACCCCGAGGGGCTTGTCGCCCACTACGCATCCGTGCCCGAGTTCTACTTCTACCACGACGGTCGGCGTGCGACTCATGACGTCATGGCAGCGGGCGTGCGCAAGGCTCTTCCAGCGGTGCGATCCCTGGACGTGACGTATGCGGACCTTGAGGTCTCACCACTGGGCTCTGCAGTACGCGCTGGCGAGTGCGACGTTCAAGCGCGAAATCGTCATGGAAGGCGCCGGAACAACCATACGGCAGCAGGGTGGCGTGTCCTGGTTGTGGCGGAAGATGCGAGCCCAGTGGCTCATCGTTCAAGGTCACATCTCCCACCCGCTAGAACCTGTAAGTGAAAAGGGTGGGTAATCGTCGATGGAGGCGTCCTTACAACGTTAGCGGGTGCCCCAGCCAAGTCGCTCCGCATCGATTGGTTCGATCTCGTGCAGTGCGGATCCGATCCGTCCGTTACACGGCGTGCTCGGACTGCAGATCCAGTCTCCATGTGCCGGCCGGTGACTGAACAACGATGGATACTGGTTGCTTCAACGCCAGTCCGACAATCCCATCGCCGACGCGCTCCACACGCACGACGATTCTCTCGATCACCTCAATCTCTAGGCCACCGGCTGTGACGGTGACGCGCGTGTCGGAACGTATCTCGCTCATGTTCTGGTTCGCCACGCCACACGTGCTGCGCGAAAAACCGGAGGGGACACGAGGAACGCGACCATCGGTCCCACCACCAGGAGCGGACGGACACGGATCGTCGCGCGGAGCGCACCTCGTACACCCGACTCCAGAAACATCGGACGACAGCGGATGTTCAGTCCCCGTACGTCGGCCATCACAAGCACCGGCGAGAGGCATCCGTACACGAACCCCGTGTCCGCTGGGTTCTCGAAACCGAACATCGTATCCAATTGCAGCCTTTCGAGCGTCACCCGCCGAAGCAGCGCAAGGGCGAGCCGGACGACTCTCTCGAAGAGGCCGCGTGTCCGCAGAACCGCAACTGCCATGCGCCGCCCTCTCGCCCTCCGTTTCTTCGGCATGTCCGCGGGCCTGGCGTCGGCGCCATCGGGTGCCGACGGTGCAGATCGGTTCCGCGACCGAGGCTTGACCAGGCCGAAGAGCCAGACCAGTCGCCAGCGGACCTTCAGCTTGTCAGTGCGCTCGGCTTCGAGGAACAGTACAAGCGGCACGGCAAGCATCGAAACTATCAGGGTGATCAGCGCCGCGAACACAGCAACGAGCGCGAGCATACGCGCAACACAACCTATGCCGATTTCTCGCCGCGCTTGTCCATGATCTTGCCGACGGCCTCACCGACCTTCTCGACCATGGTGGCCGCACCCCTGCGAACGCTCTCCAGATGCACGCCATCCTTGTTGACGATGATGACCGCGACCGGTTTGACACCGCCTCCGGCGCCGGAGCCGGCGCCAAGCCCTTCCAATCTCGCCGTCTTCTGCTCCCTGCCAGACCCACCGCCAGCACCAAAGCCAAAACCAACGGCAATGAGCGGGATGATCGTCTGGCCGTCGACGTTGATCGGCTCACCGACGACGGTACGGGTGCTGAGAAGACGCTCGACTTCGGCAAGCGTGGCCTTCAGCAAGCTTTCGACATGATCCATAAGTGCCTCCATCTTCAGACTGCTCGGCAGGCAAGCAGCATGGTCCGCGGGCCGACCAGACATCTCTCTTGACGATGCGATCGTCTCGGCTGCCCGTCAACGATCATTTCCGACCATCGTGCCAACAGTTACCTTGTGGTTACAGTCAGCACGGGCGGTGACAGATTAGTCGGATACGTAACGATATGTCGTTAGCGTTGAGTCGGAAGTGCCTCGGCGCAAAGAGCTGAGATGTGGGTAATCTCGCGCGAGCCATGGAGCAACGGAAGGAAATCGCGGTGCGGCTCGCTGTCGGCGCGCCCAGCCGTTTGTCGAGAGATTCCCTCAGTGCCCATAAGGTAATTCCGTCCCAGCACCCGTTGCCCGTGTGGCGCCCCGCGACAGATCTCGAGGAGTTGCGTCGTTCCGGTCTAAGCGAATTTTTCTCCCACGGGCTGGCCGGTCCGCGCCGTGCCGCCAGCCCGCCGGAATGTCGATGTGGGAGCGTTGAGCTCGGCGATCGAGCCGCAGCCGAGCAGCTTCATCGTGCGGACCACGTCGGCTCGCAGAATCTCCAGCGCGCGCGTGACCCCTGCCCCGCCGACGGCGCCGAGGCCATAGGCATAGGCTCGCCCGATCATGACGGCGCGGGCGCCAAGAGTCAGTGCTTTGACGACATCGCTGCCGCGGCGGATGCCCCCGTCGAGCAGAACTTCGGTGCGCGTGCCAACCGCGGAGATGATCTCCGGCAGGCTCTCGATGGTCGACCGTACGCCGTCGAGCTGCCGCCCGCCGTGGTTCGAGACGACGATAGCGTCGGCGCCCTCGCCGACGGCGCGGCGGGCATCCTCGGCGATGTGAACGCCCTTGACCACGATCGGCCCATCCCAGATCTGCCGGATCCAGCGGAGATCGTCCCAGGTCACCATCGACTGCTCGAGCGCCGCGCCCACGTCCGCGTACAACATCGGTCCAGAGTCGGGAAGCACCACGTTCGGGAACTTCATCAGGCCGCCGTCGCGCAGAAACGCGGCCAGCCAGAGCGGCTTCGAGGCAAATTGCCAGACGTGAGGGATTCCGGCGATCTGACGCCCGAGCAGCTCCTTGACCCCGTTTCGCACGTCCCGTTCGCGCAGACCGGCCACCGGTGTGTCGATCGTCAGGACCAGCGCGGAATAGCCGACCTGCCGCGCCCGCTCGATCGTTCCGGTCGCCACGTCCCGTCCGCCACAGAGGTAGACCTGATACCACGCGGGTCCCGACGTCGCTTTGCGGACGTCCTCGAGCTTACACCCGGAGAGCGTCGAGAGGGTGTAGAGCGTGCCGGCAGCTCCGGCGGCGCGCGCCGCCTCTTCCTCGCCGCGCGGATAGAACATTCGACTGCTGCCGACAGGACCCAGAATTATCGGAAAAGCGATCGGACTCCCCAGAACGGTCGTCCGCAAGTCGCATGACGCCGTCGCCACGGCGCACCGCGGCCTGAACGTGATCCGGTCGAACGCCGCGCAGTTCTCGTGCAGTGTGAACTCGGCGTCGGCGCCGCCATCAATGTAGTCGAATACCGCTCGCGGCAGCCGCCGCTTGGCCGCACGCCGGAGATCCGCGATGTTCACCATCTGTGAAAGGTCAGGCATTGTCCACCATGGACGACAAGTATTTATCAACTTCCAGCTTGAGCGCTATACGCCCAAGGCGTATAGTCGGCTACGTGCGAGGTGCAATGTGCTACGTGCTACGTGCTACGTGCTACGTCGGCAACGTGCGAGGTGCTACGTGCTATTGCTGGCAGTCGCACGTGGTATGTAGCACGTTGCACGTAGCACGTAGCACGTAGCACGTAGCACGTAGCGCGTAGCGCGTAGCGCGTAGCACGTAGCGTAAAAACCCGATGCGCCCCCGATCTTCCGCCGACGTTGAACGCTTCTTGCCGCTGACCCCGGTGGCTTTCGAGATCCTGATTGCGCTGGCGGCGGGAGATCAGCACGGCTACAGCATCATGCAGGAGGTGGAACGCCGCAGCGAAGGGCGGATCGTCCTCCACCCGGGCACGCTCTACCGCGCGCTCGGCCGGCTGCTCGACTCGGGGCTGATTCAGGAAATCGACGATCGCCCGGCACCCGACGTCGACGACCAGCGGCGGCGCTACTACCAGCTGACGCCGCTCGGCCTGGCCGTCGCCCGCGCCGAGGCCGAACGCCTCGCCGGACAGCTCAGCACGGCCCGTGCGCGCCGGCTGCTCCGCGGAGGGCCGGCGTGAGGTTCTACCGGCTGCTCCTGCGTGCCTACCCGCGGTCGTTCCGCCGCCGCTTCGGCGCTGCGATGGAACAGGCGTGGGCCGAGCGCGTCAGTGCGGCCGCCTCGCGCGGACCGCGGTCGGTGGCCGCATGTGTCCTGCGCAGCGTCGTCGATGTATTCCTGAACGCCACGCTCGTGCACGCCGCGCAGATCCGCGATCGATTTCTCTGGCCCGAACCTTCAGGCTCGATTCACGATCCTCGAGGGAGATCTCCAATGTGGTGGCAGTCGCTCATGTTCGATGCGCGTTACGCCTCGCGCATCTTCGCCCGCAATCCGGTCTTTACCCTGTTGGCGGTTGCCGCCCTGACGCTCGGCATTGGCGCCAACACGGCGATCTTCACGATCGTCCACGCGGTGCTCTTGAAGCCGCTCCCCTACAGCGATCCGGACCGGCTGGTGATGCTGTGGAGCACCAACGCGATGGAGCATCGCGATCGCGACACCGTCGCGCCGCGTGATTTCATCGATTTCCGGGCCGCTTCGGCCTTCTCCGGGCTACACGCGACATACGGCTTCCTCGTTCCGTCCACGTTGACGGGCAGCGCCGGGGCGGAGCAGGTCGTCGTCAGCGTGGTGACACCCGGCACGTTCGAGATGCTCGGACGTCAGCCCGTGCTCGGCCGCACCTTCACGGACACTGATCAAAACACCGCCGTGATGATCAGCCATGCATTCTGGCAGTCCCGGCTTGGCGCCGACCCGAACGTCATCGGCAGGGTGCTCAACATCCAGTCTCAACCCCGCACCATCGTCGGCGTCATGCCGCCCGATTTCGTGTTTCCCTATCGGACGATGCTCGGACCGAGCGGATTTACGCGGGCGTTCCAGGTGGATGCATGGCTGCCGCTGGCATTCGTGCAAGAGGATTCGCGGGTGACGGGTGTGGCCACGCTCTCGCGCGGAGCGCGTTTCCTGGCGGCTGTTGGACGTCTGAAGCCGGGCGTGACGGTGGATCAGGCACAGGCGGAGGTTTCCGGCATCGCGCGGCAGCTGGCCGAGGCTTTTCCCGACACCAACCGCGCTGTCGGCGCGAACGTGGTTCCCGTGCACGAGCAGACGGTTGGCAGCGTCCGTCCCGCGTTGCTGCTCCTGACCGCCGGCGTCGGGTTCGTGCTGCTGATGGCGTGCGTGAACCTGGCCAACCTGCTGCTCGCCCGCAGCACCGGCCGGCAGCGGGAGATGGCCATCCGCTCCGCACTCGGCGCCGCCCGCCGCCGCCTCGTTCGGCAGACCCTCGTCGAAACGATCCTGCTGTCGCTCGTCGGAGGCATCGCGGCGCTGGTGTTCATGCGTCTCGGCATTGCTGCCCTCCTCGCGCTCGCGCCGCCGGAGATTCCGCGAATCAACGAAGTGGCGCCCAGCGGTGCGGTGGTCGCGTTCACCTTCGGCCTCTCGCTGCTCACCGGCACGCTGATCGGCCTCGTTCCGGCATTCGCCGCATCGCGCTCGCACGTGCAGGCCGCGTTGAAGGAGTCGGGACGCAGTTCGTCGGTCAGCCGCGCGCAGCGCCGCTTGCGCGCCGGCCTCGTCGTTGTGGAGGTGGCACTGGCCGTGGTGCTCACCATCGGTGCCAGCCTGCTCCTGCGCAGCTTCGTGTCGGTGCTCACGGTCGATCCGGGGTTTCGTCCGAACAACCTGCTGACGCTGCAGATCACCGTGCCGCCGCGATACGCTACGCCCGACCACCGGCGGGCGTTCTATGCCAATCTCTTCAGCCGGCTCGAGTCGCTCCCTGGGGTCGTCGCTGTCGGAGGAACCACACGTCTTCCGCTCGGCAGCACCAACGTCTCGACAAAGGTGGTGATCGAAGGCCGGAACCTGGCCCCGGCCGATCTCCCCGAGGTGGAGTTCCGCCGCGCCGTTCACAACTATTTCAGCGCGATGGGTATTCGAGTGCTGCGCGGCCGCTCCTTCGACGTGAATGACGGCCCGTCCGCGCCGCCCGTGGTCGTGATCAACGAAACGATGGCGCGCCAGATGTTTCGCGGCGAGGATCCGATCGGCAAGCGCCTGCAGTTCGGTGCCCCGGGTGGCACGTGGTCGACGATCGTCGGCATCATCGGCGACGTCAGACATCGTGGGCTGGAAGCGCCGCCGTCACCCGAGGCCTACATCTACTACCTGCAGAATCCGCCGGTGAATCCGTTCATCGTGTTGCGCACGACCTCCGAGCCGTCGATCTTGATTCCGGAAGTGCGCTCGACGCTGCGCGCCGTGGACAAGGACATTGCCGCCTACGACGTCCGGCCGATGACGCAGGTACGCGCGGAATCCGTCTCGCAACGGCGCTTCATCCTCATGCTCGTCGGCACCTTCGGCGCCCTCGCCCTCATCATGGCCGCCGTCGGCGTCTTCGGCGTCATGGAGCTCATCGTCAGCGAGCGAACCTCGGAGATTGGAATCCGACTGGCGCTGGGAGCCCAGCCGGCACACGTCCTGCGCGTCATCGTGCTGCAGGGGCTCTGGCTTGCAGTCCTGGGAGTCATCCTCGGCCTGGCGGCGTCCGCCGTCCTGCAGCCGCTCCTGGCCACCGAGCTGTACGGAATCGGCACCGTCGACCCGCCAACAATCGCGGGTGTGCCTCTGCTACTGCTGCTGGTCGCGACCTCGCCTGCTACCTGCCCGCCCGACGGGCGATGCGGATGATCCCGTCGAGGCGTTACGGGCCGATGAGAAGAAAGGAGAGAGCGCCTGCGGCGCTCTTCCTTCCTCCTTCATCCTTTCTTCACGCTGTCGCACTGGGCGTGGCACGCGCAACCCGGCGCGCGCGCCAGCGCGAGAACGTATTCATCAGCACCGCGCCGAAGCCAGTCGTCCACGCCAGGAACTCGAACCCGGTGCCGGTCAGGATCAGTAGCCCACGTGAAAGGATTGTCCGGCCAGCTGGCAAGCGCCAGCATCCGGCCGATGAGCACCGGCGACAGGATAATCAGCACGCCCACGACGACGTCGAGGAAGCCCTGTTCGCCGGCGATCCCGAAGCGTCGTCGCGCGGCCTGACCGATAGCGACCGCCGTGCCCGTGAAACCAGCCAGCGCGAGCAGGATCAAGACGAGCACGGCAAACGGCAGCAACAGGATCAGCGGGATGCCGATGATCGACACGGCGAGGAGAACGGCCGTCAGCGCCAGCACGGGTGCAAACAGGAGCTCGGCGGCCAGTCCGACGAGCAGCGCCTTCGGCGCATTGTCGCTGGCGCGCAGCGCCGAGCCGTCGACGGAGCCACGCGCGACGACATAAGCGATGCCGGCGATCAGCATCAGGAGCACCAGACGAAACGTGCTGAGAAACAAACGCGGTACGGCATCAAAGCCTTCCACGGTCATCGGGCCCATCCACGGCGCGTTCAGGTGCGCGGCGGCACCCCCGAGCGATATTTCCGTGATGCTTCCGCCAATCTGCGATCCGGGTGCGCGCCGGACTCTGCCGCCGATGCTGACGACATCACCGCGCACGTAGGCCTTGGGTCCGAGATCGACCGAGCCGAGCACGGCCACCACCTGCTGATGGACCTCGCCGTTGACCCGCACCGATCCGATGACCGCAACGACCTCACCGGCGATCTCTTCTTCCTCGTCGATGGTGACGTTACCGAAAATCCGCACGCGCTCGCCGGACGAACGGCGCCTCGTTCCCTGATCGCCCGGGCTCCGGCCTCGCCGCGGATCGGCTTCGGCCCGGAGTGTGAAGAGGTCGCGCCGCTGGTCGGCCGTCAGGTACGACAGTCGGATGATGAGATCGGCGTCGTCCCCCAGCCGGTCGCGCAGCTCCTTGCCGGTGACCGTGACGCCGTTGATGGCGATCACGCCCTCCGAGATGTCGATCAGTCGAATGTCGCGCTCGCGACTCTTGGGAACGAGCGCGATGGCGTTCGACGAGGGAACGACCTCATAGTGCTGTTCGATGCGGGAGCGGAGGTCGCGATGGTCGGCCGGGATGCTCTGCGCCAGAGCGGGAATGATCGCCACCGAGACGAGCGCCGCCGCTACGAAAATCAATGTCCATCGCTTCATTTGAGCGACTCCTCATCTACGCCAAGAAGGCGCTGCAGAGCCACGAGCGCGGCGAGCGCGATCGCCTGCAGCGCAAACAGCATCACTGTCACCGTCGGATCGGCGGCGACCGCTGCCGCCGTCCTCCCCATGCTCGACAGCACGGACCAGATGTCCGCGCCGGTCTGTGCGGCGCCGGCCATCCTCACGACCATCGCAATGAGGAGGTCGACGGTGCGCGCAACGAGTCCCGAGCCGAAACCCACAAACACGCCGGATCCGAAATACGCCACGAGTACGGCGCTGACCGTTCCGCCGGCGATGACGCCCCTGCGAACGCGGCGGGCGTGACGCACTTCGCGGGCCGCGGCGGCGGCCACCGCCTCCATCGTCCGCGCAGTGAAATCGCTGGTTGGAACGGGCTGCGGGACCACGGTGCTGAAGAGGGTCCTGAGCTCGGCATCCGCCTCATCGTCGCGGCCGGAGTCCTCTGCCGCGTGCCATCGCCGATAGCTGCGATTGAGGTTGTCGTCCATCATTCGATGCGGACAATGCCGCCTTATCTAGGCTTACGGCCGCACGGGCGCGGCGTTGCACTCATGCGCCCGAGGGCTGCCAGCCGCCGGCCGTCAGGAGCTCAGCCAGTTGCTTGCGGGCACGGTGGACGAACGACCTGGCCGTGACTTCAGGCACGCCAAGGACTTGCCCGATCTCCTCGAACGGCAGGCCTTCCTCGTAGCGCAGCATGACCGCTACCCGATGCTCATAGCGCAAGGCGTTGAGTGCCTTGTGGATAGCGCGGCCAAGCGCCTCGGCTTCTACGGGATCGGGCGGAGTCGGCGGGGTCGGCAAGTGGCCTTGAATCTCGGGATCCGCGGCCGGATCGTCGACGGACACGAGCGTCACGCGCGCCCGGCGCAGCGAATCGATGGCGGTGTTATGTGCGATTCGAAACAACCAACTCGACAAGCGCCGCGTCGTGTCGAACGCCGCGAGCTTGAGGTAGGCCTTGACGAACGTCTCCTGAGCGAGATCCTCAGCCGTCGCACGATCACCCTTCTCCCCCAGAATGCGGACGATGAGGCTGATGACGGGCCGCTGGTAACGCCGGACGATCTGTTCGAATGCCGATTGGGAACCAGCCAGAGCTTCTGCGACGAGTCGGCTTTCGGTGACCGTCTCGAGATCGATCGGGATGGCCCACGTCCTCTCTCTTAGAGCTTACGCAGACTACTACCCGAGTGTTGCAGGGTGGTAGACGGAAGGTTCGAAGGTCCCAGCGCCTTGACAGCTCGTCTACTATCAACTAAGTAATTAGTAGACAGGAGACTCAATGTGTTTTCGGTCGGCCGTCAATCTCGCCGCCTTGCTTGTGGCACTTCAGACGACCCCAGGGGGAGAGCAGCAAGGTCCGTCATGGATCGACCCATCGCCTCACCGTGTCCGGCTGGTCGCTGTTGACGAGAACGTGCAGCTCGAGGTGCTCGACTGGGGCGGTACAGGGCGACCGATTGTGTTACTCGCCGGACTCGGAAACACGGCGCATGTGTTCGATGAGTTCGCCACCAAGCTGACCAGCCACGGCCACATCTACGGCATCACCCGGCGCGGGTACGGCGCCTCGACTCTGGCCGAGACCGGATATGACGTCGATCGCCTGGGCAAAGACGTGTTGGCCGTGCTCGACCACCTGTCCATCGAAAAGCCGGTGCTGATCGGGCACTCGATCGCCGGCCAGGAGCTCAGCTTCGTCGCTTCCCGACATCCAGGCCGTCTCGCTGGCCTCGTCTACCTCGATGCGGCATACAGGTACGCATACTATCGACCCGGCGTCCGGGAGAATCTGCGGGAGCTACAAAACAAGTTGGAGCTCCTCGATGCTGAACTAGGTAAACCACCACGCAGTCCGGCGGAGCTGTCGACGGTCATACGGACGACGCTCGGAGAGACGCTGGTCGAGTTTCAGAAGGACCTGAATGAGCTGATGAACACGCCCGAATTCCCAGGCGGCGCCCCGCCGGCGGAGCCTTCCGATCTCGCAGATTTTGCGGCGTACCGCGCGTGGTCGTCGCGGGTTCACGGCTACGCGCTTCCAGAGGCTGAACTGCGGCAGGTACGCACGAGCACTTCGACCGGCGGCGTGGGTCCGAGCAAGACGCATGCTGCCGCGTCGAAAGCGATCGGCGCAGGCTCACAGCGCTTCACCGAGATCCGAGTGCCGACTCTCGCCATCTTTGCGAGTCCTCATGGTCTGGGCCCGTGGACCAACAAGTATCCAGAACATCGGGCGGCCTTCGACGCCTTCTCCCGCTTCGATCAGGGGATGACAGAGCGCCAGGCGGCCGCGTTCGAGCGAGGTGTCGAAGGCGCTCGCGTCATTCGGCTCCCCAATGCCGGGCATTACCTGTTCATTACCCAGGAAAATGAGGTACTCAGAGAAGTGCTGGCGTTCGTCGTCTCAGTCGGGGAATCTTCGACGCTAGACGAACTTCAAAACCCTTCGCCCACCGCCGTTCAGCCTGCGTTCAGCTTTGGTGAGGATAGTGGGATATAAGAGCCGACGTGCTACGTGCTACGTGCGGTTGAAGGTTCGTCATGAAGGTCCTGGTTGTGGAAGACGAAGTACTGATCTCGAAGCAGCTGTCGGCCGCGCTCGATCAGGCGGGTTACGCCGTCGATTGTGCCGCCGACGGTGAACGCGCCGATTTCCTGATCCGCACCGAGAACTACGATGCCGTTGTCCTCGATCTCGGTCTGCCGATGATCGACGGATTGACGCTGATCCGATCGTGGCGCGAGGCGGGCCTTCCCGTGCCGGTTCTGATACTGACGGCCCGTGGAAGCTGGCACGAGAAGGTGCAAGGGATCGATGGTGGCGCCGACGACTACGTTGCCAAGCCGTTCAGGATGGAAGAAGTCCTCGCGCGGCTGCGCGCGTTGATCCGTCGCGCCAGTGGCCAGATCACGCCGGAGCTCCGGGCCGGGGCGGTGGCGCTCGATCCGCGCATGGCGCGGGTGACGCTCGACGGCGTGCAGGTGAAGCTGACGAGCCATGAGTTCCGCGTCCTTTCGTACTTGATGCATCACCGCGGGCGTGTCGTGTCCCAGGGAGAGCTGACGGAGCACATCTACGCACAGAGTCTCGACCGTGACTCGAACACGGTCGAAGTGTTCGTCGCACGGCTCCGGCGAAAACTTGGCGCATCCATCATTCAGACCGTCCGCGGCCTCGGGTATCGGATCGGTCAGGAAGTGGATCAGTGACGTCATCGCTCCGCTCGCGCCTCCTGCTGGGAGCGGCGCTGTGGACGGCGGGGTTGTGCATTGGCGCGGTTACCGTGATGACGGTGGTCTTCATTCGCTATCCTTCCGGGCCTCGCCTGATGCATGGCGCCGCCTACTCGCACGCGTTCGCCTTCACGGTCCTCGCCCTCGTGTGCCTTGTCGTCGGATTGTCGCAGGTGAAGCGAGGCGTCTCTCCGCTCAACCAGCTCCGCAACCGGCTCGGAGCCGTTCACGCGGGACGCGATCGACGTGTGGCCGGAGACTACCCGGCGGAAGTGCAACCGCTCGTCGACGACCTGAATGCGCTGTTGGACCATCAGGAGCAGATGGTTCGACGAGCCGTCGCCAAGGCCGGCGATCTCGCGCATGGGTTGAAGACTCCGCTCGCCGTACTGGCACAGGAAGCAGAGCGAGCAGAAACAGACGGTCACACCGAGCTGGCCACCACAATCGGCCAGCAAGTGGAACGCATGCGGCGGCAGATCGAATATCACCTGGCCCACGCCCGCGCGGCCGCTTCCGGCGCGACACCAGGTGCTCGCTGTTCGCTCCTGGAATCAGCGCAAGGCCTGACGCGAACGCTGCAGCGTTTGCACGCTGCCCGCGGGCTCCGCATCTCCGTGCACATCGCCGCGGCATCACACGGTGCGCAGTCAGCGCGAGGACGTCGACGAGATGTTGGGCAACCTGCTCGACAACGCCTGCAAATGGGCACAATCCGCGATCACGATCGCGTCAACACAGAAGAATGGCGTCATCGCGATCATCGTGGATGACGATGGGCCGGGCCTGCCTGCTGCGATGCGCGAGGCGGTGCTCCAGCGGGGCGTCAGGGCGGACGAGGCCGCGGCCGGTTCCGGGTTCGGGCTGGGAATCGTGCGTGACCTCGCGGAGTTGTACGGCGGGTCGATCGCGCTGAGCGATTCGCCTGCTGGCGGCCTCCGCGCGGAGCTGCAGCTTCCGGCCGCCGACAGCACGCCGGCCGTCCGCCCGGCCGATGTCGGTTCTGCTTGACGGCGGGATCAAGAGGATGTGAACTACTCGAATGGCCGGCGAGCACTACACCTACACGCCGTTCGATGAACAGGCTGCGCAGGACAAGCTCGAACGCCTCCGGATCGAGGTAGAACAGTCTCGCAAACGACGTAAGGACGCCAGCGACGCATTCGATGCATTCGTCGGCTCGTTCAGAAAGGACGGTCGCAACGATTCGGCTCCCCTGTCTCCCGCTCCGCCACCCGTGGTGCCTTGATGAAGAGGTCCGGCCCGTGGTCACGACCTACGACGAGCCGATGCCGTACCCCGCGCGGGTGGCAGCGTCCCGGCGGCCCCTTCCGAGAACCGGAGTCATCGTTGGCGCGGTCGCTGTGGTTGCCACGGGCTTCATGCTGACGCGGACCTGGCGGGGCTCACCGGACGACCGGTCGGCCGCCACATCCACGCCGGCGCCCTCACAGAGCGGCGCCATCCCAGCGGCCATTGCGCCCAGCGCGACGCAGCCCATCCCCGGAATGCTGCAGGGTGAGCTCGCCGCCGTTCGCCGCGTGTGGATACGCGCAACCGTCGACGGTGCGCGCGTGGTCGAACGTGAGCTTCAGGCAAACGAGCGCGTGACACTCCGCCCGGCTCGAACGATCGTTGTCCGCGCCGGTGACGCCGGAGCCGTCCGCATCGTCCTCGATGGACGCGATCAGGGATTACTTGGTGCGAACGGCATCGCCGTCACCCGCACCTTCACCGCAGCGGCACCGGTAACCCGCTGACCCAGCCTCTCCACTAACGACGTCGAACATGGCGGCAACCCAAGACCCTCACGCCGGCCAGCCCGTCCTGCACCGCGGACCGGCGCCAGCCGACGCGCGACTCGTGGCCATCCTGATCCATGGCCGCGGCGCTTCGGCGGAGGATATTCTCACCTTGACGCAGGAACTGCGTCCGAAGGATGTCGCGTATCTGGCGCCGCAGGCTGCCGGACACACCTGGTATCCATATTCCTTTCTCGCGCCGATCGAACAGAACGAACCGGGCATCACGTCCGGCTTGGGCGTCATGTCGGGTCTCATCGAGCAGGTGGGACGGGACGGTGTCACGCCCGATCGCATCGTGATGATTGGCTTCTCGCAGGGAGCATGTTTGTCTCTCGAATTCGCCGCCCGTCACGCGCAGCGTTTCGCCGGAGTCGCCGGCTTGAGTGGAGGACTCATTGGACCTCCGGGCACACCGCGGCACTATGCAGGCTCATTCGGCGGGACGCCTGTATTTCTTGGCTGCAGCGACATCGACCCGCACATCCCGCTCGACCGGGTGCACGAGTCGGCGGAAGTATTTCGCCGAATGGGTGCGGATGTGGACGAACGAATCTACCCGCGGATGGGACACACGGTGATTCGCGACGAGCTCGACGCTGTCAGTGCGATCCTGGCTCGTTGATCGTCACGGCCGGCAGGCCGGCCTCGATCACTGACCGGTTTGGCTCCTCCCACGGCGGAAGCTTGAGATCCTGCCCCAAAGACGCCAGCGGCTCGTCCACGGCAAATCCTGGCGCAATGGTCGCCACCTCGAGCAGCACCCCACCAGGCTCGCGAAAATAAATCGATCGAAAGTACTGACGATCGAGGACCTGGGTGACCTTGTAGCCGCGGCGCACGAGCTCTTCCCGCAACAGCAGCTGCTCGTGCTCACCATCGATGGCCAGCGCAACATGATGCACGGTGCCCAGGCCGTTAATCGAGGGGGGCGATGCATGATCCTCGACGATGTCGATGGTTTTTCCCGGTTCGTCGCGATTGACGGCAATGCGGAAGCGCCCGGCTTCTTCGTTCACGACGTGAAAGCCGAGCAGTTCGGTCAAGAGCTCCAGCGTTTGCGCGGGAGATCGCACGAGCAGCGAGACGCTGTGCAGTCCCCGCACCGCCGCCCGTGGCGGCACGCTGGCGCTCCACGGCTCGCGCGAATCGCGATCGTTGGCAACGAGCTCGATGGCCAGACCCGACGGATCCTCGACGAGAATCGACTCCTCGCCGAAGCGCGGTGGCTGTTCGTGCACATCCCTGCCGGCCTCATACAGGCGGGACTTCCAGAACCCCAGCGAGCCGGCGGGAACCGAAAACGACGTGACGCCGATCTGGCCGACGCCCTTGATGCCGACCGGCACACCGTGGCCGCGATAGGGAAACGTCGTCCAGATCGTCCCCGGCGTTCCCCGCTCGTCTCCGTAGTAGAAGTGGAAGACGTGATGGTTGTCGAAGTTGACGGTCTTCTTCAGCAGCCGCAGGCCGAGGGCGCCGGCGAAAAAGTCGAGATCCGCCTGCGCATCGTCTACGGTGGCGGTGACGTGATGGAGGCCCAGGATGGGATAGGCCATTTTTCAACTCCCGCCGCCGCCAAGGCGACGGCGGGCAATTGATCTACTGTCCAGCAGTTCCTGGGGAGAAGCAATACAAGAGTCCGGCACCGCCGGTACCGACCAGGTTTTCCTGACTGCATCCTTTGCTGGCATGCACGGAATTCCATGAGACACCAGGACCGCCCGCGCGATCGTGGTGGCCAACCTGTGCGGAGCCAGTGCCGTCGCTCGTCCAGTTGTTGCACGTGTGGTCGGCGCCGTCGGTGAACGCGCGGCCGTCGAGCTGCGAGCCGGTCAGAATGTCGTGCTGATTGGGCGTGTCGCCCGCCCCTTTGATCGGTTCACCCTTTTCGCTGAGCGCAGTCGCACGGGTCAACGTGTTCCCCATGCGCGCGAGATCAATCGTGTCGCCGTGCAGGTGTTCGAGATCGCGGGCAACCGACGCACCTTTCACGTTGTGCCAGGGTCCCTTGCCGATGCGGTCGCGTGCGTTGACCGCGTTCGGTCCCTGCGTGCTCAGGTAGGCGCGCCACTGACGGCCGCCGGCCCCGACGGCGGTGGCGAGCGCCTGACAGTGCGCGTCGGCACCCGCCAGCCCGCCAAGGTTCGCACCCTTGCCGAGGCCGACGCTGGTGACGAAGAACGTCATGGGTTGCGCCGGCTGGTTGCCGCGTCCCTGACCGGCTGCCGGCGCGGGCGCCTGCGCCGTCGACGCACCCTGCGACTGCGCGGAGTCGAGCGGCTTGATGCGGATGTTCTTGTAGTAGACGGTACTGCCCGGATCGTGTGCCTGCAGCGCGATCGTGCCCGAACCGAGCCGCCGGCCCGGCCCCTCGCGTCCACCGTTCCAGTCGCCGGGCTGCGTCCACTGCACGACCTGTTTGTCATTGACCCGCACGGTAATCGTCTCGCCCTGCGCGATGATGTGTTCCGTGAACCACTCGTCGTCTTTCGCCGGCGGCTCGAAGATGTCCTGCACGTGGTAGAGGCTTCCGCTCTTCACGGGATCCTTGTAGGTGTTGTTCACCTGAATCTCGAATCCCTTCGACGGAAAGCCTTTTTCCTGGAACTCCGTCATCACGTAAACGCCACCGTTCGAGTTTGGCTTCGTCATCACGTCGATCTTCAACTCGAAATTGCGGAAGGTCTTGCCGACCGGACCGTCGTAGTAGGCGTGGCCGGCGGTGCCGTTCGCGACGATGGCGCCGTTCTCGATCTTGAAGGAGGCTGGATTGCTGATCTTCCAGCCGGTGAAATCCTTTCCGTTGAAAAGTGTTACGAACCCCTGCTCGGATGCGGGTGACTGCATCGAGAGAGGGGTCAGGGCAAGCAGGAGCATTAGAGATTTCATAAGGCGGGAGTCTAGCAAAGGGAAAAGGGGACACTCAACTGTCCCCTTTTTTCAGGCCTTTCGCATGGCCGCCAGCGTCGTCTCGAGGCCGAGCCGCGCTCCCTCCTCGGCCGGCATTTCCTGAGGTACACGACCGATCGGCTCGGGACTGACGGCGTCTTCGTAGCCGATCTTCTGCAGCGATTGGAAGAATGTCGTGAGATCGATCACGCCTTCGCCTGGGAATACCCGCTGATTGTCGCGAACCTCTTCAGGCGGTTGCTGCCGTGCGTCCGACACGTGCACGTGAACGATGCGGGCTTTGCCCGCGGCGAGAATGTCTGCGGCCGTCGCCCCGGCGTGGTGCCAATGCCAGGCGTCGAGCGTCAAGCCGACGTTGGGACCGCACTCTTTGGCGAACGCGAGCGCTTCGTCCATGCGCCAGATGAACTCGTGCGGATTGCGCGTCCGAAAGTGCAAGGGACCGAGGAACTCGAGGCCCAGACGGACGTTCGAACGGGCAAGAATGCCTGCGATCGAGGTCACCCTGTCCTTGATCACCTTCCGAAACTCCGCCTTCGGCGTCTGGCTGGATGGCGGCAGCACCGCCATCATCCGCGGACAGTCGATCTCGGCGGCGAACTTCGCCGCGTCGTCCAGTTGCTTGAGCTCTTCGAGGACCACGCTCTCGTCCGGGTTGGTATATCGAACGGGAAGCGACGCCACACCGGGCTTGATTTTCAGACCGTCGAGGAGCGCGCGCGTCGCGCCCGCGCCTTCCTTGCGTGCCGCCGTGAGATTGACGTCCACGCCGCCATAGCCTAGCCGCGCGGCCAGTTGGACGAACTCCTTCCAGTCCATCTGCCTGGTGAGCGACGAATTGAGCGACACGAACATCGCTCCGGCCGCGGCGGTCTTCGTCGTCAAGAAGGGGATCGCGGCTGCCGCGAACGCGGCGTTCTTAGGAGCGTGCGGCGGTCGAGTGCTGTCTGCATGGCGTCACTCTACTACCACAACGATCCTGGCACGATCTCGGTCGGTCCGCGTCGTGCTAGCATCGGCGCCGTGCCCTGCGCAGAACGCTGGAGTTGCGGTTATGGCTCGCGCCGTCGCGAATTGTTCGCGTTCGCGGCGCTCCTGATGCTGTTCGTGGCCAAGCCTGGCGGCGATCAGGCGCCAGCGACACCACCTCACCCGAAAGTCGTGCGGCTCACACCGGCTGACGCCGCGCGCGCGGCCAAGGAAGAACGCGCGAAAGTCACCGTCGACATACCGGCGGGCCTGGAGCTGACCCTCTGGGCCCCGGAGCAGCTGGTCGTCGATCCGGTGGCCATCGACCTGGACGAGCGCGGCACCGTCTACGTGACCAGTTCGACGCGCAACAACATGCCGCTCGACATCCGGCAGCATCCAACCTGGTTCACGCCGGCGCACACGCTCAAAACGCGTGAGGATCTGCTCGACTTCTATCGACGCGAGATGAGCCCCGAGCGCAGCAGCAAGAACACGTGGATCGAGGACTACAACAAGGATGGCTCGCGCGACTGGCGCGATCTGGCGGAATTCAAGGAACGGGTGCACCGCATCCAGGACACCGATGGCGACGGGATCGCGGACCTGTCGGAGATCCTCGTCGAAGGTTTCAACGACGATCCCACGTGGGATATCGCCGGCGGGATTCTCTACCACGAAGGAGATCTGATCGTCGGCGTCCCGCCGGGCGTCTATCGCCTGAAAGACGTGAACAACGGCAAGGTCGCCACTGAGCGGCGGACGGCGATCAGCGAGGGCTTCAACATCCATCCCGCGTTCGGCGGACACGGCATTTCCGGAGTGACGCTCGGGCCCGACGGCCGCATCTACTGGGAAGTCGGCGACATGGGCTTCAGCGTGGTCGACAGGAATGGCCGACGCTGGTCGTATCCCAATCAGGGCGCGGTGCTCAGGGCCAATCCGGACGGCTCAGACTTCGAAGTCTTCGCAACGGGGATACGCAACCTTCAGGAGTTCTCATTCGACGAGCACGGGAATCTGATCACCGTCGACAACGACGGCGATCATCAGGGGGAATTCGAGCGCCTCGTCTACATTCCGAATGGATCGGACAGCGGCTGGCGTTCGAACTGGCAATACGGCAAGTACACCGATTCCGAGAACAACCGCTACAACGTCTGGATGGACGAGGGGATGTTCAAGCCGCGGTTCGATGGGCAGGCGGCCCACATCATCCCACCCGTCGCGCCGTGGCACGCCGGTCCGTCGGGCATGGTCTACAACCCGGGAACCGCGCTGTCCGAGGAGTGGCAAAAACACTTCATGGTGTCGAGCTTCCCCGGCGCGCCGGCCAACGCCAAGATCTACGCGTTCACGCTGAAAGAGGAGGGCGCCGGGTTTGCGCTCGACAACGAGAAAGTGTTGCTCGGCGGCATCCTCACCGTCGGCATGAAGATCGGACCGGACGGGGCTCTCTATCTAACTGACTGGATCACCGGCTGGGACTCGAAGAACAACGGCCGGCTCTGGAAGCTCGACGCGCCGCAAGCCGCGGGCAGCGCCATCAGAAAAGAAGTGCAATCAATCCTCTCGGAGAATCTGAGGACCCGCAGCGTCGAGAACCTCGGCAGCCTCTTGCGCCACGCCGACATGCGCGTCAGGCAGAGAGCTCAATTCGAGCTGGTGCGCCGTGGAGACGTACAACCGCTCCTTGCCGCAGCGCGTGACTCGAGTCACCGCCTCAGCCGGATTCATGCGCTCTGGGGCGTGACTCAGCTGGCGAGGAAAAGCCCCGAGCACGCCTCGCAGCTGACGCAGTTCCTCAGGGACAAGGATCCGGAGACTCGCGCGCAGGCCGCCAAGATGATCGGTGATGTCCGCTATGCGCAGGGAGGCGACGCGCTGCTGCAGCTGTTGAAGGACGATTCCGCGAGAGCACGCTTCTTCGCCGCCGAGGCGCTCGGCCGCATCGCCTACAAACCGGCCGTCGGCCCGTTGATCGAAATGCTCGAGGCGAACGCCGACCGCGATGTCTATCTCCGGCACGCCGGCAGCCTCGCCCTTGCGCTCATCGGTGAGACCACCGCCATCGGCAAACTGGCGAAACATTCATCCACCGCTGTACGGCTGGCGGCGGTCGTCGCCCTCAGACGTCTTAGCCAGCCGCTCGTCGCTGACTTCCTCTCCGACGCCGACGAAGGCATCGTCACCGAAGCCGCTCGAGCCATCAATGACGACGGCGGGATCGAAGGGGCGCTCCGCTACCTGGCGCAACAACTCGGAGAAAAGAAAGTCTCGAACGTGCCGCTGCTGCGACGAGTGATAAATGCCAATCTGCGTGTCGGGACGGCGAGCGCGTTGACGCGCGTCGCGTCCTTTGCAGCGGACACCGGTAACTCGAACGAGATGCGCGCCGAGGCCATCGCGGTCCTCGGTGTCTGGCCGAACCCCTCGTCGTTGGACCGGGTCGATGGGTTCTACATCGGCACGCCGCGGACGCCGGGCGCACAGCCAACACAAACGACGATAGAGAAGCGTGATGCCGCCGCGGCACGCACTGCAGTGCTGCAGCTCGTGCAGGCGATTGCCAAGGACGACGGTCACCCGACGCTCAAAGTGGCACTGGCCGATGCCGCACGACGGCTCGAGCTCAGGGAGGCCGGGCCGATACTGTGGGCCCAGGTACAGAAGGATCCTTCGCCGGACGTACGCCTGGCCGGGCTGCGCGCGTTGCAAGTACTCAAAGCACCGAACATCGCGGAGGTGATGAAAACCGCCCTCGCCGACGCCGATCCCGCGGTCCGGCGAGCCGCGCTCGACATCCTGCCGGCGCTGCCGCTGACGGATGCGGCGAAGGTCCGCCACCTCGAATCCCTCGTCAAGCGGGGATCGGTCGAGGAAAAGCAGGGTGCGCTCGAAGTTCTCGGGCGAATGGACAGTCGATACGCGCATCAGGCGCTGGGCGCGTACTTCGATCAGCTGGTCGCCGGCACGCTGCCGACCGATGTACACATCGACCTGGTGGATGCCATGCAGGCGACCGGCTCGACTCTGTTCGCAGATCGGCTCGAGGCCTACCGGAAAGCACGATCGGCCGACTCGCTGGTGGCAGCATTCCGCAGCTCCCTGCTGACCGGCGGCGATACCGCCCGCGGCCGCGAGGTCTACACAGACAATGCCGCGAGCCAGTGCTCACGGTGTCATACGCTGCGCGGCAGGGGCGCGGACGTCGGGCCGAATCTCAGTACGGTCGGCGCCACACTAACCCGCGAGCAGCTGCTGGAAGCGCTGCTCGAACCCAATGCCCGGATTTCGCCGGGCTTCGGAACGGCCTCCTTCAAACTTCGCAACGGACGGCAGGTGGACGGCACCCTGCGCGACGAAACGGACACACAGGTGGTTGTCACCACCGGGACGCCCGCAGTCGAAGAGCGGATCGCCAAGTCTGACATCGCCGAGCGGACGAACCCGGTTTCCGCGATGCCGCCGATGGGCTTGATCCTGAAGCCGCGCGAGATTAGGGATGTTGTGCAGTTTCTCAGGACGCTGAAGTGAGCTGTGTCACGTGCACGTGCGACGTGCTACGTGCGACGTGCGACGTGCGACGTGCGACGTGCGACGTGCGACGTGCGACGTGCGACGTGCGAGTGCCCGGTGCACGTGGGGCACGTAGCACGTAGCACGTAGCACGTAGCACGTGTCGAGGAGGTGTCAAGTGCGATGGGGCGTGCTCGCTGCTGTGGCCTGTGCCGTCATGGTTGGATCGGCACAAAGCAAAGCGGATCAGAAAGAATGGATTCAGCTGTTCAACGGTCGGGACCTGAAGGACTGGAGCATCAAGTTTGCGCACTACCCGCTCGGTGAGAACGTCAACGACACGTTTCGCGTCGAAGATGGGCTCCTCAAAGTGCGGTACGACAAGTGGCAGACCTTCGACGACCAGTTCGGGCACATCTTCTATCGCGAGCCGTTTTCCTACTACGTGATTGCCGCCGAATACCGTTTCGTCGGCGAACAAGTCCGCACGTCACGGACCGATCTGGGCTGGGCGGTGCGCAACAATGGGCTGATGCTTCACTCACCGGATCCCAAGACGATGGTGAAGGATCAGGACTTCCCGATCTCGATCGAGGTGCAGCTGCTCGGCGGCTTGAGCAACGGCAAGCCGCGCACCACCGCCAACCTCTGCACGCCTGGCACCAACGTCGTCATGAACGGCGCGCTCGTGACACGGCACTGTATCAACTCGACGTCGAAAACCTACGACGGCGACCAGTGGGTTCGCGTCGAAGTGCTGATCCACGGAGATGAGCTCGTGCGGCACATGGTCGATGGCGCGACCGTGCTGGAATACTCGAAGCCGCAAATCGGCGGCGGGAACGTGAGTCCTGTGGACCCGGCAGTAAAGGTCGACGGAACGCCGCTGACCGGCGGCTTCATTTCGCTCCAGGCGGAAACCGCGCCGATCGACTTCCGGAAAGTGGAGCTGCTCAACCTCGAGGGCTGCATGGATCCCAAGGCCTCGAACTACAAGACCTATTTCGTGAAATCCAACCCCACCAGATGTCGGCCGTAGCGCCAGAAGGGAGTACTTCGTGGATGCTGGCCTGACCCTGGCGAACGTCCAATCGGCGCGCACGATCGTCTACCGCGCGCTCCGGCCCACGCCGCTTCTCGATCATCCGTTGCTGCGCGCGGAAACCGGTCTTCGCCTGCTCGTCAAGCATGAGAACCACAACCCGACCGGTTCGTTCAAGGTCCGCGGCGGGCTGAATCTCGTCGGCAACCTCTCGGCCGAGGAGCGGCGCGGTGTCATCACGGCGACGACCGGCAATCATGGGCAGTCGATCGCGCTGGCCTGCAGCAAGGCAGGTGTGCCGTGCACGATCGTCGTACCGATAGGAAACAATCCGGAAAAGAACGCGGCCATGCGGGCGCTGGGCGCCAACGTCATCGAGCACGGTTGCGATTTCGACGAGGCCCGCTGTCACGTCGAGCGCAGCTACCAGGCGCTTGGATTGCGGTACGTGCACTCCGCGAACGAGCCGCTGCTCATCGCCGGCGTCGCGACCTATGCGATGGAAATTTTCGACGATCTGCCTTCAACCGACGTGATCCTCGTGCCAATCGGCGGCGGCAGCGGTGCATCCGGTTGTACGCTGGTTCGATCGTGGCTCGGACGTCGAACCACGGTCATCGGCGTGCAGGCAGCCGGTGCCGACGCGTTCGCGCGATCGTGGCATACCGGTACGCGGGTCGAACACCCCTCGATTGCGACCTTCGCCGAAGGACTGGCCACACGCGTGACGTTCGACCTCACGTTCGAGATCCTGCGCCAGCAACTGGACGATCTGATTACGCTGTCGGAGGAAGAGCTGGCGGGCGGCGTGCGGCTGGCGCTCAGAACCACTCACAACCTGGCTGAGGGCGCCGGCGCGGCCACGCTGGCGGCCGCCCTCAAGCTGCGCGATCGACTCGAGGGAAAGACCGTGGTCTGCGTCATGTCCGGCGGTAACCTGGATCAGGCCGTGCTGTCGCGCATCCTCGGAAAAGGGGACACTCAAGTTGAGTGTCCCCTTTCGATATGAGCAAAACACGAGTTGCACTGCTCGGCACGGGCTTCATCGCCGACATTCACGCGGAGTCCTACCAGCGCTTCGTACCGGAAGCCGAAGTGGTCTCTGTCTGTTCCCGCAGCGATGAGCGCGCGCGAACATTTGCGCAGCATCACAACATTCCTCAGGCCTTCACCGACGTCGAACGTGCCATTGAACAATCCGACTGCGACGTCGTCGACATCTGCATCCCCAATCACCTGCACGCTCGGGCCACCATCGCGGCAGCCAACGCCGGCAAGCACGTGATCATCGAAAAGCCGCTGTGTCTGACGCTGGAGGAAGCCGACGAGATGATCGCGGCCTGCGAGGCCAACGGTCGCCTCCTCATGTATGCCGAGGAATTGTGCTTCGCCCCGAAGTACGAGCGCGCCCGCAACCTGGTGAACGAGGGCGCGATCGGCACGATCTATTACATGCGGCAATGCGAGAAGCATTCGGGACCACACAGCGACTGGTTCTACGATCTGAATCAGTCCGGCGGCGGTGCGGTGATGGACATGGGCTGTCACGGATTTGCCTGGTTCCGATGGATGCTTGGCGGACAGCCCCGGCCGCTGAGCGTCAGCGCCCATATGCAGATGGGACTCATTCACAAGGGCCGGACGCGCTGCGAAGAGAATGCCGTTTGCCTGGTTGAATTCGAAGGCGGAGCCATCGGCGTGGTCGAGAACAGCTGGGCAAAGCTCGGAGGAATGGAGGATCGCGTCGAAGTGTGCGGCACCGGCGGCGTGATCTATGCCGACCTTTTCATGGGCAACTCGTCGCTCACCTACAGCGCGAAGGGCTACGGTTACGCCATGGAAAAAGCGGGCTCAACGCAGGGCTGGACGTTCACGACCTTCGAGGAAGCGTTCAATCAAGGTTACCCGCAGGAGCTGAAACATTTCATCACCTGCGTGCGCGACGGTACTGCGCCGGTAACCACTGGCCATGACGGGCGGGCCGTGCTCGAGCTGATGTACGCCGCCTACTACTCCGCGCGCATCGGACAGAAGGTCGCCCTGCCCTTCCACCGGAAGGTGGCGAGACCCATCGATCTCTGGCTGGAGTCAGATGCACCTGCTGCGGTTTGACTCGCTACCCGCGTGGGTCTCCGCTGTGTGTGCGCTCTGGCGCGATCGGCTGCGCATGAACCCGGAGCTGAAGATCTGCTTGCCGACAGGACTCACACCCGCAGCCGTGTATGCGGAACTTGCGAGAAATGTTGACCGCGGGGATGTCTCGTTCACGCGGGCATCGGTCTTCGCACTCGATGAGTTCGGCGGACTCCCATCCGATGATCCGGGACTGACCAGGAACACGCTCCGCCGGCAGCTCGTCTCCCTGGTCGATCTGCCGTTGGAACGGTTTCACTGCTTCGATCCGAATGGCGCGGACATCGAGGAACAGTGCCGCCGATACGACACGGCGATTGGGCGCTTCGATCTCGTTCTGCTGGGCATCGGCCTCAACGGTCATCTCGGTATGAACGAACCGGGATCCGACGCCGGCAGTCCAACCCGCCGCGTAGACCTGCACGAAACCACGATTCAGTCATCGGCGCGGTACTTCGACCACGGAAACCTTCCGCGCTGGGGTATCACCGTCGGCCTCGCGCCGATTCTGGCGGCCAGGGAGGTGTGGTTGCTGGCGACCGGCACGGCCAAGGCCAGCGTCGCTCGTGAAACGGTCAAGGGCGAAGTCGGTCTCCATTTGCCGGCGTCTCTTCTGCGTAATCACCCGAACTGCTCATTCTTCCTCGACTCTGAAGCGGGAGCCCTGCTGTGAGGATCCGTTCTCTCTGGCTGCTATCTGTCCTTGCCGCAGCGGCCTCACCAGTCGCGATGCTCGCGCAATCCGCGGCGGGTGACCTGCGTTGGTTCAAGGGCAACACTCACACTCACACGCTGAACAGCGACGGCGACAGCACTCCTGACGACGTGGTCCGCTGGTATCGCGAGCATGGATACCAGTTTCTGGTGCTCACGGATCACAATTTTCTGACGTCGGTCGACGGACTGAACGCGCTGCACGGCGCGGATCAGAAGTTTCTGGTGGTCAGGGGAGAAGAAGTCACCGACCGGTTCGGTGAGAAGCCGCTGCACATCAACGGATTGGATCTCTCACGTCAGGTTGCACCGCAGGGTGGTCAGTCGGTCGTGGACGTCCTGCAGCGCAACGTGGACGCAATTCGAACCGAGAACGGCATCCCGCATATCAACCATCCCAACTTCCGTTGGGGTGTCACCCCCGACGAGCTGCGTCAGGTGCGCAACACACAGCTTTTC
Organism: uncultured Acidobacteriota bacterium; assembly: GCA_963804245.1. Lineage (GTDB taxonomy): Bacteria > Acidobacteriota > Vicinamibacteria > Vicinamibacterales > 2-12-FULL-66-21 > CAWDPQ01. The sequence continues at coordinate 100,118 of CAWDPQ010000019.1, read as the reverse complement.
GAGATCTACAACGGTCACCCGCAGGTGAACAACGTCGGCGGCGGTGGCGTTTCCGGCCTCGAGGAGGCCTGGGACTTCATCCTGTCGAGCGGCAAGATCATCTATGGCGTTGCCGTAGACGATGCGCACGTGTTCAAGCAACCCGGGAATCCGGACGTCTCTGGTCCGGGGCGGGGGTGGGTCGTCGTGCGCGCGGCAAAACTCGACGCACGTCTGCTCGTCGAGTCCCTCGACCGCGGCGATTTCTATGCATCGACGGGAGTCGTCCTCGATGAGCTTCGCATCGAGACGACGGGCATGACCGTCAAGGTAAAGCCCGACGCCTGGGCGAAATATCGCATTCAGTTCATCGGCAAGGGCGGGCGCATTCTGCGCGAGGTGCCGGAAGCCGCCGCCACGTATGCCATTCGCGGCGACGAGGGCTACGTCCGCGCCCGCGTGCTCGAGAGCAACGGCCGAATGGCCTGGATCCAGCCCGTCGCTGTGCCTGCGGCGAAGCCGGTCGCACTGCTCTATTCCTTCTCAGCGCTGCTTGTGTGCGGTTTGGGCCTGGCAATTGCCGCGTCGAGGCGGATGGCTGGGCCGTGATGTTCGGGTCTGGATGTTGCAATGTTTCATGGAACGAGCGGAAACACAGGAGGTGGAGCACCCATGAAACCTTTGACCCCGATAGCGCTGAGCATTCTGCTCGCCGCTTCAGTCGTCAGCTGCAACCGCGATAATCGCGCCGAGACCAACGAGAGGGCCGGTGGCAGCGGCGCCGTCGGCACGACCGGCGCGAGCGTCGACCGCGATTTCGTCGTGGATATGGCCGAAGGCAACCGCGCCGAGATCGAGCTCAGCAAGATGGCCGCGGAGCGCGCGACGAATCCGCAGGTGAAAGACTTTGCGCCGGATGTTGGTCCGGGATCACACCAAGGCTCGTCGCCGATCTTCGCGAAGCAGCGGCCGCGGCGAACGTTCAGCTCAGCACCGCGAACGAAGAAAGCCGCGATCACCGCAACCTGCAGGAGACCTGGCGAAACTCTCGGGACGCGACTTCGACCGCAGGTTCATAGGCGCGATGGTCGGACAAGCACCAAAATGCCGTGAACGAAATCGAGAAGAAGGTCGACAGCGAAAGCCCGCAGATCCGCCAGTGGGCAACGCAGACTCTGCCCGCCGTGCGGAGCACCTCGACCACGCGAGGAACTAAAGCAGACGCTGGACAAGGCGCAGACCTGTCGTGTGGCGTGGACGTGCACTCAGCGCGAGCTCGTCCGAGCTTTTTGCGGATTCCTGAATGGGGAGCGTCAGAGCCCACTCCGCTTCAGCGCATACGCGATCGCCTCCGTCGGCGACGGATACGTGGTCATTCCTGAATTTCCGCGGTAGTCGATGTCTCGTATCCCGATCTCGCTCGTGTAGAAAGCGTCAACCGTCATGCGCCGCACCCACGTGAAGAACTCGATGCCGGCGGCCAACTCGGGAGACTGGTTTCTGCGATAGGCGATGAGATCGAGCAGCGCGGCCTGATCGGTCAGCGTCGCGCTCAGGAAGTCCGTGCCGCCGCGCTGCTTGATGGCCGCATCGAGCCAGGCGAGGCCGTCCTTGTAGATGCTTCTGAGCTGATCGTTCTCGCTGGAAATCGTGTCGATCCATGCCGCCGCGCCCGCGGCAAGCGCGCCGGGAGCACCATTCTCGACGGGCACGATCAGATCCGTGAGACGTTCGAGCGTGCGGTACTCACGCTCGTCCAGCATCCGCGGAACGTAGCGGCCGCTCGGTGCGGCCGCAATCTGATGGACTTCACGTGCGGAAACTCGGTCGAGCGTACCCGAAGCGGCGAGGACGACCGCCAGCCGCCGCAGGACGTCGCGCCGGGACAATTCAGACATTGCCTTTCCTCAGTTCTTCCGTCAGATACTCGGCCGTCCGCCACGCGAGCGCGATGATCGTGTGAGTAGGATTCTTGTCGGGATTGCTGACGAACGGTGCACCGTCCGCCACGAACAGGTTCTTCACATCGTGCGCTTGACAGAATCGGTTCAGGACGCTCGTTTGACGATCGTTTCCCATGCGGACCGTTCCCACTTCGTGGATGATGGCCCCGCCGCGTGAGATGGGCGGACGACCGGGCGCCGGCTGTTGACCGCCGCGGCCGCCGCCGGCCTGAATCCGCCCGCCGAGCGACTCCAGGATGGCGCGGAACGTGTCCTGCATATGACGAACCTGATTCAGCTCGTGGTCGCTCCACGCCCAATGGAATCGCAGCACCGGAATCCCCCAGCGGTCGACGACGGCGGGATCGATTTCGCAGAAAGATGACTCGTTCGGAATCATCTCGCCGCGGCCGGCAAAGCCGATGCTGGTGCCGTATTCATCGCGGATGGCCTGCTTCATCTTCAGACCGTATCCTTCGGTGCGATTGACGAGACCGGTGAACGATCCGATCCCCGGCATGCCGTAGCCGCCGCCAACCTCGATGTGATAGCCGCGCGGAAAATTCAGGCCTTTGTTGTCCCAGTTCCACCAGGGAACGTAGAGATGCGACCCATAGCCATCCGAGTTGTAATGCGGCATCCCGGAGAGAGCCGGGATTGAAGCGGACATGCTCGAGCCAACCGTATCCATCAAGTAGCGGCCGACTTTGCCCGAGCTGTTGGCGACGCCTTGCGGATGCCGCGACGACTTCGAATTGAGCAGCAGCCGCGCCGACTCGCAGGCGCTCGCCGCCAGGACCACCGTGCGGCAGCTGACCCGCTGCTCACGGCCGGTCGTTTTGTCGATGTAGGACACGGCGTTGACCTTGCCATCGTCGCCTGTGATCAACTCGCGGGCCATCGCATTTGCGATGACGCGCACTCGGCCGGTCTCGACTGCCGGAAAGATCTGCACGTAACTCGCGGCGTAGTTCGACGCCGTCATGCAGCCGCGTCCGCACTGGCCACAGTAGTGACAGGGGACGCGACCGCTCGTTGGCGTGGTGATCACCGCCTGGCGCGCCGGAACGGCGCGGATGCCAAGCTTCGCGCAGGCGCGCTGGACCAGAACGTCGTGCGCCTTGAGCGCACCGGGCGGCTGAAAGATGCCGTCAGGGGCGCTGCGGATCCCTTCGACGCTGCCGGTGACGCCGATGAATCGTTCGGCCTTGTCGTAGTAGGGCGACAGGTCCTGGTAGGTGATCGGCCAGTCCCAACCGAGCCCGTCACGAGAGCGCGGTGTGAAATCGTAGTCGGCGAAACGGAGTGTGACCCGGCCGTAGTGGTTCGTACGGCCACCGAGAATCCTGGAGCGGAACCACGAGAAGTCACTGCCCGGCGCCACCGTGTAGGGTTCGCCGTCGATCTGCGCGCCGCCAAACGTGGCGCTGAAGGTGAAGCCGGAGCGGCCGCCCGTGTAGATTTCCCCTTTGCCGCCAGCGCCGCGGTGGGGAATCTGGTGCGGCCAGACGTGCTCCTTCAGGTCGGCCATGGTCAGCATCGGGCCGGCTTCGAGCAGGAGCACGCGGATGCCCAGGTCGGCGAGCACTTTCGTGACCGTGCCGCCGCCGGCCCCTGAGCCGATCACGATGACGTCGTGAATCTCGGAGGGCTTGGTGAGCTGTATCAAATTCCAACCTCCAATTCCTGCGTATTTGCCTGCCACGGGCACGGAGGTCGCTGAGGACACGGAACAAGCTCTAACACGGAGTCACGGAGCCACGGAGCAGCCAGTCAATTCCCACAATCTTCGCTTGTCTAAAAGCTTCAACGCGGAGACCGCTGGGAGCAGAGACGACTGGGACTGCTAGTTGCGGCTGCGTGGCTGGCGTGCCGCGCTGCGCGCGGTGAGGGTCCACGCCGACCAAGGTCGGCGCACGCCAGCCCCGTTTACCCGAATTACCCATGTCGTCTCGGCCTTTTGCGTGCTCTGATGCGTTGATGCTTTTGACAAGCGAACGGCGCGCCAATGGGCCGCGATCCTCCGTGCCCCCGTGCCTCCGTGTTGAAGCTTGTCCCGTGATCTCCGCCCCCTCCGCCGCGGAGGGATTGTCGTTTTTTGTTCACCGACGACAGAACGTAGCCTAAATTAGTCCAATCATGACTGCAAAACTCTTTACGTCCCTGACGACCGTCGCGGTTCTGGCCCTGACCACCGTGGCGAGCGGCCAGCAGCCGAAGTTCGCCTCCATCTTCAACGGCAAGGATTTGACCGGCTGGAAGATTCCGGCCGGCGACAACGGGCACTGGAAGGTCGTCGACGGCGTAGTCGACTACGACGCCGCGAGCGAAGCGACCGGCGACAAGGCCCTGTGGTCGGAAAAGTCGTATGGCGATTTCATCCTGCGCGTGGATTGGCGCATCAAGGAAACGCCTTACACGAATCCGAACGTCTACATCATTCGCCCCGACGGTACTCACAAGAAGGACGCCAGCGGGAACGACATCCGCATTCCCGTGCCCGACTCCGACTCGGGAATCTACCTTCGCGGCGATGGCAAGTCCCAGGTCAACATCTGGAACTGGCCGATCGGTTCTGGCGAGGTCTACGGCTACCGCACCGACCAGAAGATGCCGCCGGCGGTGCGCGCGGGCGTCACGCCGTCCAAGCACGCCGATCGCAACATCGGCGAGTGGAACACCTTCGAAATCACGATGCGCGGAAGCCGGCTGACCGTCGTGCTCAACGGCGAGACCGTCATCAACAACGCGGAGCTCCCGGGCATCAAGCCGGCCGGGCCGATCGCGCTGCAGCACCACGGCTCGAAAAAAGGTGATGTCTGGACGAGCCCGCCAAGCCTCGTGCAGTTCCGCAACATCTCAATCGCCGAGCTCGGGCCGTCCGCGCCGAAAGGCAGCGGCGGAGCGGACGCTCGCTGACCGATGGAAACACACGCCGCAGTCGTCCACTACGCGCTCGAGCCCCTGGCCGTCGAACTGCGTGAAATCCCGGTGCCCGCGGTGGGTGAAGGCGAGGTCCTGCTCGAGGTAGGGGCCGTGTCGGTCTGCGGCTCGGACGTCCACCAGGCGCACAAAACCCATTCGTGGCCGGTCAACGTTCCGGTCGTCCTCGGCCACGAGTTCTGCGGAACCGTCGCCCGCATCGGCCGCGGCGTTCGCGGCTTCCGCGAAGGAGACCGCGTCGTCAGCGAGACCGCCGCGGAGATCTGTGGCGAGTGCCTGCTATGCCGAACCGGACGCTACAACCTGTGTCCCTCGCGAAAAGGCTTCGGCTACGGTATCGATGGAGCGATGGCGCAGTGGGTTCGCGTGCCGGCACGCTGCCTCCATCGCATCCCGGACTCGCTGCCCTTCGACATCGCCTGCCTGTGCGAGCCGCACGCCGTGGCCTACCAATCGATGTGCGTCAATTCCGTCATTCACCCGGGCGATCTGGTCGTCGTTTTGGGTCCGGGGCCGATTGGCTTGTTGTGTGCGCGCATGGCGGCACTTTCGGGTGCCGACCCGTTGATTGTGGCCGGCGTCACCGCCGACGCCCCGCGGCTCGAAACGGCCCGGCGCCTCGGGGCGACGCGGACGGTCGACCTGCAGCAGGAGGATTTGGACGAAGTGGTGCGCGGCTATTCAGCGATTGGTGCGGACCTCGTCTGCGATGCGACTGGAGCCAGCCGGCCGCTCGAGACCGCGCTTCGTCTGACGCGCCCGGACGGGCAGGTCATCAAGGTGGGATGGTCTCCGGACGCGATCGCCCTGGACATGAACCCGCTCGTCCAGCGCAACCTCCGGCTGCAGGGATCGTTCAGCCACAACTATCCCGTCTGGGAGCGCGTCATCCATCTGCTGAACCGCGGGCTGACCATGCCGGAAGCCATCGTCGGCATGCGTGCGCCGCTTCAGAACTGGCGTGAAGCCTTCGACGCCATGCACGATCGGCGAGTGATCAAATCAGTACTGTTGCCGAACGCTTCGCGGTGATTCGTGTCGTTCCTTCAAAATAAGGTCGCGGTCGTGACGGGCTCGAGCTCCGGCATTGGGCGGGCCATCGCGGAGCATTTTGCCGCATTGGGCGCGAAGGTGGTGATTCACGGCCTCGATGCGCGGCAGGCGGGTGACGTCGCCGAGCGGCTGACCGCTGCAGGACATGACGCGATTGCCGTTGACGGCGATCTACGCGACGTCACAGCGTGCCGCCGCGTGGTCCAGTTCGCGGTCGAGTCCCACGGCGGCGTCGACGTCCTCGTCAACAATGCGGGCGACGTCTCCCGCGCGCGGCTGGAGGACGCGCCGGTCGAGTTCTGGGACAGCATGATGGCCGTCAACCTGCGGGCGCCGTTCCTCTGCCTGCAGGAAGCCGTCAAGTCGATGAAGGCGCGCGGCGGCGGATCGATTCTGAACATCGGATCGATTAACGCCTACGTCGGATCGCCGAAGCTCGGTCCATACGCCGTCTCCAAGGGCGGGCTGATGACGATGACCCGCAACGCCGCGTGCGCCTTGAACAAGTACCGCATCCGCGTCAATCAGCTCAATCCCGGATGGGTGCTGACCGAAGGCGAAGAGCAGGTCCAGCGCAAGAACCGCAACGGCGGAGAATGGCTGGACGAGGCCATCGCCACGCGACCGTTCGGTCGCCTGATTCAGCCGCGGGAGATTGCGTACGCCGCGGCCTATTTCGCGTCTGATGAGAGTGCGCTCATCACCGGCGCCGTAGTCGACATGGAGCAGACACCGGTGGGGGCGTACGAGGATTTCTGACGACCCATTCTTGTGTGAGCTTTTGGCAAGTGGCTGAACTCGATTTGAGGCCCGACGCCGCCAAACAGGCTTACCGCGCAGGTGGCGTGACCGGCACAGCGGGCTTCGCGCGAACTTCCGCGACCTCCACCGCACTGACCGTGTTCGCATGATTCCCGAAATTCTGCCTGAGAAACGTGAGCAGCTCCGCAACCTGCTCATCGGTCAGAAAGGTGTGCGGCGGCATGACGCCGTTGTACTTCCTGCCCTCGACCTCGATCTCGCCCTGAAGTCCATTCAATACGAGCGAGATCAGTCGCGATTTGTTGCCCATCACCCAATTCGTCGAGACTAGCGGTGGAAATCGGCTGGTGTCCCCCTTGCCGTCGCGCTGGTGGCAGACGGCGCAGAACTTCTCGTAGACCTTTGCGCCAGCTTCCGTCACCTCGCGCCCGAGGACGTCTTTCTCCGCGTCCGGCTGCCGTATGTGTGCCTGCTGCTGCTTGCGTGCCTCCATACCTGCAAGCTGGGCGGCGCCGAACGATGCCCGATCTCCCTTGTACATCACGCGCCAGATCTTGCCCTTGACGCTGTCGCTGACGTAAAGCGACCCGTCCGGACCTTGCGCCAGTCCAACCGGCCGCGCCGGCCGCATCGTTGGTGTTGACGATGGGATCCACTCCGGAGAAGCCGTCGGCGAACACTTCCCATGGGCCGGATGGCGCGCCGCCCGAAAAGGGTACGAAAGCGACGATGTAGCCCGCCTGCGAGTACGGCATGCGAATCGTCGAACCATGGAATGCGATGAACGCACCGTGCCGGTAGCGCTCCGGAAATTGATCGCCCTCGTAGAACACAAGATCGTTCGGCGCGAAGTGACCGGGAAAGCCGACAAGCGGCTTTTCGAGATCGCCTCCCTTCCCCACCTTCACCCCATCGCCGCCGTATTCGGGATTGAGCAGCTTCTTACCCTGCATCCAGTCGTAGTAGTAGTAGGGCCAGCCGCCATCGAATCCCTCGGTGACCTTGAAGAATTCTTCCGACGGCAGGATCGCACTCTGCCAGCGTGAATAGAACTGCGACCACGACCGGTAGAGATCGTCACGCCCGTGCTGCAGCGCATAGAGCTGACCGACCTGGCGATTCCAGGTCATGGCGACGATGCTGCGGATGCCGGTGGCGTAGCGGCGGCCGTCCTCTTGCGTTTGTCCCGGACGGTTGGCATCGAACTGCCAGACGCCGCCCTGCCACTCGAGCTCTGGACACGGATCCTGTCCCGGCGCTCCGGGCCGGCGGTTCAGTTCCTGGCACGAGTCGCCGGGTGCGCCGAACCCGACGTACATGTGCCCCTTGTCGTCGAACGCCAACGCCTTGGCGATGTGCTCGTACGACTTCCGATCGCCCTTCCGAATGTGTTTCAGAATGATCTCCACGGAGCTGTCGGGAACGAGCTGGCGAGGCGTGATCTTCTGCCGATACACTTCGCGGGCGGTGCTGAAATAGATGTAGCCGTCGCGGATGCGCATGCCGGTGCCGTACTCGCCGGTGTCGTCGTAGTTTCCAAACACTTCGACCTGGTCGGCGAGGCCATCGCCACCGGTATCGCGAAGAGCGACCAACCCCTTCGGATTGGGGACCCGCAGCTTGACGTAGACGATGCCGTCGTCGGTGACGGCGAGGTGCCGGGCACGACCGACGCCGTCGTGGAGCACGGCGGCCTCGAATCCGTCCGGCAGTGACAGCCCGCCATTGCCGGGGCTGGCTGGAGGCAGGGGCTGGCGGCCGCAGGCCATGAGCGCGGCCGCCACGATTCCGAACGACAGCGCGACCCAAGGTCGCCGGTTTACCACAACAGTTTCAGCCCGAACTGCAGCTGACGCGGGGCGTTGAACTGACCGGTGATCACCCCGAATGAAGCCGATGTGACGGAGGTATTCGGAGCGGAGAACTGCACGCGGTTGAATGCGTTGAGCGCCTCGATTCGGAACTGCAGCGTTGTCGTCTGCCGCAACTGGAACGCCTTGAACAGCGACAGATCGAAATTGCGCACGCCGTGGGCGCGGAGCATCGGCGAGAAAATCGGCTCGTTGCCGAACGTGAACGCCGCCGGCTGACTGTAGACGGTGGTGTCGAAGTATCGGTTCAGCCGATCCTCGACAGGCCCGCTCAGCCTGGGATCGTTGCCGTTGTTGTTCGGCTGCGTCCTGGTCGCGAAAATTCCCGGCCGTGTTGTTCGCGGTGATCGACAGAGGGTGTTCCCGCCTGCAGCGTCGTGATGCCGTTGAACTGCCACCCGCCGATGATCGCATTGACGACGCGGCGATGCGCCCGGACGCGAACCGCCGATTTCGTCCGAACGGAAGCTCGTACAAGTAGCTCATGACGAAGCGGTGGTTGATGTCGTAGGACGCCAGCGCCCAGCTCGCCTCGATGTTGTAGCTGTCCTGATGGTTCATCCCGATTTCCTCGGCCTTGGCAAAGGTGTACGACCCTTCGAACATCAGGCCGCCCGAGAGCCGCTTGCGGCCCGGTGATCTGCAGAGCGTTGTACCGCGACTTCGCGCCAGCGGCATAGAGCGGGATGACTTCGGTGAACTGCGGATACGGGCGAAGCAACTGCGCGCGGCTCACGGTCGACTGCGTCAGCACTCCGTTGTTGACGATCCCGAAGAACGGATTCGGCACCTGCTGATTGAGCTGCGATCCGAGCGACATGTATTGAGGATCGAGCTGGTTCAGGCTCAGGCCGCCCTCGGCCGACATCGACAGGTCGTAGCCGCGTGTGCCGACGTAGGCGACCTCCACGAACATCGCCCACGGAAGCTCACGCTGCACGTTGACGTTGAACTGCCTCGTCCACGGCGAGGGCGTGTGGCGCAGCGGCGCCTGCAGGCCCGCACCGGCCTGCGTCAGCAGTCCCTGCGAGGAGCCCGGCGACGGAACGAAGCCGTTGGGATACGGATCGCGAAGCGTGTTGAACGGGGTGATGCCGTCAATGGACGTGACCCACAGATTCTCAGTCCGGAAGCCGAACGGCCCGACCGTGCCCTGTGCGCCCTGGTTCGACGGTCCGAAGATGTGGCTGTAGCCGCCGCGCAGCACGGTCTTCTGATTGAGTTGATACGACGCTCCGATTCGCGGCGCGATGTTGTTCGTGTCCCAGTCGTACTGATAGCGGTTGCGGCCGTTCACGCCGACGAACACCACTCCGCCTTTCAGGTTGGAAAAGCCGGGAACGACGTCCGCGAGCGGCGAACGGGCCTCGGGATCGAAGAAGTTCATCCGGTTGTAGCGCTCCGTCCGCGGGACGTCGATGTCGTAGCGAAGCCCGAGGTTCAGGGTCAAACGCGAGCCCAGGCGCCAGTCGTCCTGCACGTATCCCGCCCAATAGAAGCTGTTGGCAGCAACGTTCTTCCAGTTCTGAATCAGGACGTCGCTGGGTTGGCCCGTGCCGAGGAGGAATGACGCGAATGCGTAGCCGGCCGTGCTGCTGGAGGTGGTGGGATTCGGCCCCTGCGTCTCGGCGGTGCGGAAGTTGAACGTCCCGGCACTGCGCGCCTCCCACACGTTGACGCGGAGCATGCGGCCCTCGAACCCCCCCTTCATCGTGTGATCGCCGCGGACCTTGGTGAGGCTGGCGGCAGCCGTGTAGCTCATGAAGGCGTTGTAGCGGTGATCGTTGCCGCCGAGCGTCACCTGTCCGCCGACACCGAAGCGCGGGAACATCAGGCGATCCACGTTGTCGTCGATCGAGGCCGGCAGCCCGAGGCTCGACGGCCGGAAGCCCAGTCCCTGGTTGTCGAAGAGGAACAACGTACGCGCGAAGCCGATACGCGCGCTCATCACCGTCGTGTTCGAGATCGTCCGGCTGTAGTCGGTGACGAAATTGTGCGCGAGGTTCTGCTCGTTGACCCGTCCCTCGGCGACGGCGATGTCCTCCGGAAAGAAGATGGCCGGGGCGCTGAACGTTTTTCGATACGAATAGCGGCCGAAGATTTTCTGATTGTCGGATATCTGGTGATCGATGCGCCCGTCGACGTTGTCGACGTTGAGCTCCTGCGTTCCGGTCGAAAAGTAGTTCTGCGCACCGGTCACAGGATTGCCGGGTTGATTCGGCAACGGGAAATAGCTCAGCACCTGCAGCGCCACTGGATCGATTCGATTGGCGGGAATGACGTTGCCGTCGAATGCGTCGCGAATGAAGCCGCCCGCCGGATTCGCCCGCGTCGTGAACGGATCGAAGATGCGAATCAGCTGTCCGGTCTGCGCGAACGTCTGCGAAAAGTCCCCGCGCCGCTGCGCCAACGTCGGCACGGTGGTCGTCTGCTGCGCCTGGCGCTGCTCGCGCAGTCCCTCATAGGAACCCATGTAGAACGTCCGGCTGCGACGGATGGGCCCGCCGGCGACGCCGCCGAACTGGCTGCGGCGGAAATCGCCGAGCGGAGTTCCCGCCTGCTTGGCGAAGAAGTTGTTGGCGTCGAAGGCCGAGTCGCGGAAGAACTCGTATCCGCTGCCATGGAACTCGTTGGTGCCGGACTTGTAGACGACGTTCAGCACGCTGCCGAGACTGCGCCCGTATTCGGCCGGATAGTTCGCACCGAGGACCTTGAATTCCTGGATGGCGTCGACCGACGGAAACACCGAGATGCCGGTGAAACCATTCACCGTCGGGAACGATGCGGTCACCCCGTCGATGACCGTATCCATCATCGTCGGCCGCGCACCGTTCACCGAATAGCTCATCGAGTTGTAGTTGTTGCCGATCGTGCCGGCGACGCCTGGCGTCAGGAAGATCAGGGAGTAGACGTTGCGCGTATTCAGCGGCAGCTCGAGGATGCGCCGGTTGTCGACGACCTTGCCGACCGTGCCCGAGTCCGTCTCGAGCAGCGTGGCGTCGGCCCGGACTTCAACTTGATCGGTGAGCTGACCGACCTCCAGCGTGAAGTCGATGACGACCGTGGAGTTGACCTGCACGGTAACGTCCGGACGCGCCGCGCCGCGGAAACCCTGCAGACTCGCTTCCACACGATACACACCCGGCGCCAATGGCACCGAGATGTATCGCCCTTCGATGTCCGTCGTCGTGGACTCCGTTCGAGCGGTCTGCTGATTGGTGATGGTGACGTTGGCGGCCGGTATCACGGCGCCGCTCGTGTCCTTGAGCGTGCCGATGATCGTTCCGGTGTAGGACTGACCGAACAGGGTCGAAGGGAGCACGACGAGCACGACACACAACAGGCCCCGAATCAGGCGCATAGCTATCCTCCGGATCGCCGGGATTATACGCGGTGTTCGGGGCCCGCTGCTCACCCGCCTGCGCCCACGCCGGTGACCGTCAGGGGAGGTTCATCACGCACCTGCGGTACACTGACTTGCGACCCAGACCCTCAAGCCTGAGATGATTGGCCAGACCGTCTCCCACTACAGAATCACGGAAAAACTCGGCCGCGGTGGCATGGGAGTGGTCTACAAAGCGGAAGACACCCGCTTGCGGCGATCGGTGGCCATCAAGTTCCTGTCCGATGAACTGTCGCGCGACCGGAATGCCGTCGAGAGGTTCCAGCGTGAAGCACGCGCCGCTTCAGGACTGAATCACCCGCACATCTGCGCGGTCTACGACATCGGCGAACATGCCGGCCAGCACTTCATCGTCATGGAGTTGTTGGAAGGTGCACCGCTCGACCAGACGATCGGCGGCAAATCGCTGGCGAACGATCGCCTCGTCGATCTGGCGCTGCAGATTGCCGACGCGCTCGAAACCGCGCACGCCAAAGGTATCGTCCACCGCGACATCAAGCCAGGAAACATCTTCATCACCGACCGCGGTCAGGCAAAGCTCCTCGACTTCGGCCTGGCAAAGGCTTCGCTCGGCCGAACCCGCCGCCGCGGGCGAAACGACACTGGAACATCTGACCAGCGCCGGCGAGGTGCTGGGCACGATAGCCTACATGTCGCCGGAGCAAGTGCGCGGCGAGCCACTGGACAGCCGCACCGATCTGTTCTCTCTCGGCGCGGTGCTCTACGAAATGGCCACGGGTCGGCACGCGTTTGCGGGCAACACCTCGGGCACGCTCCAGGAAGCCATCCTCAACCGCACACCGGTCGCATTGGGGCGCGTCAATCCCGATATCCACCCGCGCTTCGAAGAGATCATCAACAAAGCGCTCGAAAAGGATCGGGGGCTGCGGTATCAGAGCGCTGCCGACCTCCGCGCCGACCTGCAGCGCGTCAAGCGCGACATCGATTCTGGGAATCTCAGGGGCGCGGCGACGACGGTTCGGACTACCGGCGACGGTCGCTGGAGACCCGGCCGACTGGGGATAGCCGCCATCGCCGTAGTGATAGCCGTGATCGCTGCGGCGGCGTGGTCCGGCCTCTTTCGCGCGCGCGGCTCTGCGATCGAATCGATCGCCGTGCTGCCTTTCGAGAACGAGAGCGGAGACCCCAACACCGAGTATCTCAGCGACGGCATCACGGAAAGTCTGATCAACAACCTCTCTCAGCTCCCGAGTCTGCGCGTGAGCGCGCGCAGTGCCGTATTTCGCTACAAGGGGAGCGCCCCCGACCCACAGCGGGTCGGGCAGGACTTGCGCGTCCGCGCCGTCCTCTCGGGCCGGTTGCTGCAGAGAGGCGACACGCTGGTCGTGCGTACCGAGCTCATGGACGTGGCCAACGGCTCGCAGCTCTGGGGTCAGGAGTACAGCCGAAAGCTGACCGATGTGATCGCGCTGCAGGACGATCTGTCGAACGAAATCTCTGAGAGGTTGCGGCTGCGCCTGACCACTGAAGAAAAGCAGAAACTGACGAAGCGCTACACGGAAGACCCCGAAGCGTATCAGTTGTACCTGAAAGGCCGCTACTACTGGTACAAGCGCAACCCCGACGACATCCTCAAGGCGAAAGAGCAATTGCAGCAGGCGATCGACAAGGATCCCGAGCTATGCCCTCGCCTACGCCGGGCTGGCGGACGTCTACAGCCAGGCGTCCTTCTTGAACGTCATGCGGCCGGTCGATGCGATGCCCAAGGCGAAGGCCTCAGCACAGCGGGCGCTGGAGATCGATCCCGATCTCGCGGACGCCCATGTCTCACTCGCTTACGCGAGCTTCACGTACGACTGGGACTGGCCAGCGGCCACGAAGCATTTCGACCGCGCGCTCGCGTTGAATCGGCTGACCGTCGAGAACCACACCTACTATCCCTTTTACCTGACGGTCGGCGGACGTTCCGCTGAAGCCATCGAGGTTGCGCGCCGGGCGCTGGAGCGCAACCCCGTCTCCGCGTCAATGAGCCACAACCTCGCGGTGCAATTGGCGCTTTCGCGACAGTTCGACGCGGCGATCGAGGAGTGCCGGCGAACCCTCGACCTCGATCCGAGCTTTGCGTTGGCATACGACGTCATGGCCGCGTCCCTGGCGAGCAAAGGCATGTTCCGCGAGGCCCTGCCGCTGACGCAAAAGGCCGCCGCATTGAGTCCGGGCAACATGATTTCCCGTGCGCTTCTTGGAGCCGTGCTCGCGAATCTGGGACAGCGGCAGGAGGCCTTGCAGATCCTGGAACAGCTCGCGGCCTCTTCGAAGCAGCGCTATGTCCCCGCGCAGTCGTTCGCCATTGTGTATACAGGGTTGGGCGACAAGGACCAGGCGTTCGCCTGGCTCGACAAGGCGTACGAGGAGCGCTCGAATCGTCTCGCCTATCTCAAGGTCGAACCGACGTGGGACAGGCTTCCGATCCGACCCTCGTTTCGACGCGCTCCTGCGCCGCATCGGACTACCGCGATAGGCGCTGACGGACCGCCTTATCGCACCTCGAACACGGTAACGGAACCCGCCGAGAAAGCCTCTCGTGACGAGCTCCGGATGCAGACGCAAGCTGTCCGACCTGCCGATCGCGCGCCAGAACGTGGGTGACGCCGAACTCGCGTCGCAATCGCGTCGAATGCCTCGCCGTCTCCATCCACCAGTGCGTGGAACATCCGGTCTCGGGCCGTTGCCCGCACCATGTGGTCCACGTAAGGGTTCGAAAAGCTCGAAGCCACGCACACGACCGAACGTCCGGCGGGCCCGACGAGTGTGAGCGCATCGTTGTCCGACGCGAGAAAGACACTCGTCGGATCCGTATGCTCTCGCATCCAGCCGTGCAAGCTGCGCTCCTCGTCGGCCGCCAATTGCTGTGACAGGGTCCGCGCATTCTTGAAAGCCTCGCGTCCCAGGTAACGCGGGTATACCGCGACGGCGAGCAGAATCACGATGCCCGCATACGCGGCTTCGGCAGGAATGGGATGGCGGCCGCGTGCATTCCACCGCCGGACGACGACATCCACGACGGCGATGAGGCCGCACCCGAACACGACCCACTTCCATCCCCTCAGCATGAAATAGAAGTGATACGCGGGAACGATCGCCGGCCATTCGAAACGCTGGGCCAGGACGCTGTAACCGTATAGGAATGCCGCGACGACTGGCCATGCGGTCAGGACGATCTTCGGCGTCGCGCGCACCCGGTTCGCGATCCACCAGAGCCCAAGTGCGACGAGAGCCAGATGCAGCCACGCGCCGGGCCTCGAGAGTCCGGCCACGATCGCCTCGGGCTGCGTCGCCTCGTGAATCCAGGTACCGGGCACACGATTCACGACGCGCAAACCGTACTGGAGTGCGAGTGGCAGGAGAAACGGTAAGGACACAGCGATGGCGACGAGCGGCGGAACCACGAGCGCAGTGAGCCGGCGCACCGGTGTGGGCCCGAATCCTCCTGCGCTCCACGCCGTGATCATCATGATCCCGCCAAGGAGCGCCGCCGCGCCGCTATGCGCGAGAAAGGTCAGAGCGAGGATCAGGCCCGACAGCACGAGACGATACGGCTTCGCCCGATCCAGTGTGGTCGTCCAGAATGCCAGGCCGGCATAGAGCAACGCCTGCGCAAAGAGAGCTGGAAAGAGCCACGGCGAATAGGTAGCGCTGGCCCATGCCGGAGGACGGCCGGGAAGGAAGAGAAAGGCGCACGTGGCGGCGAGCGCCGGCCAGACGCCGACGAGCACGCGTGCGCAGAAAAAGAATGCGATCGGTGCGAGCGCATTGAGCCACGCGCCAGCCTGTACGTAGGTGACCGGTACGCTCGCTCCGGTCACCGCGGCGACGAGAGCAACGATGGCGGGAACCAGCGGGCTGTACCAGGCGGCGTGGCCTTGATAGAGAGGATCGGCAAGCGGCGAGCGGCCGTCGCGAATCGCCTGAGCGATGGCAATGTCGCGAAGACCATCGACATCGTACGGCCACGTCAGACCGCGGACCGCGACAATGCCAGCAACGACGGCCGCCGTCCAGAGCGCGATGAAAATGAGCGGCGCCGTGGAACGAAAGCCAATCAGGAGAAATCTGTGGCTCCTGATCTCCCTAGCCTCCTGTGGATTTCGGCAGGGCGCGCGTCGAGCCCGTCGAGATCCCGCCATCGACGAGCAAGGTCTGCCCGGTGATGTACGCACTGGCGTCGGACGCCAGGAAGACCACGGCCCCTTCGAGATCCTGAGGACGTCCTGGACGCTTCAACGGAATGCGATCGACGAGGTAGTCGACCCACTCCGTATCCTCGTACAACACCTTGTTCTGTTCGGTCTGGAACCAGCCGGGCGCCAGGCAGTTGACGGTAATCCCGTGCGGTCCCCAATCGTCGGCCAGGCTCATCGTCAGTTGCCGGATGCCGCCACGGCTGGCGCCGTACGGGCCGAGGCCGGCGTAGCCAAAGACCGAGGTCACCGATCCGATGTTGATGATCCGTCCTTTGCCGCGCGGCAGCATGTAGCGGGCTACGGCCTGGGCGACGAAGAATGCGCCGCGCAGGTTGGTGTCGAGCACGAGGTTCCACTCGTCCCAGCTGATCTCGACCGCGCGCTTGCGAACGTTGCACCCGGCGTTGTTGACGAGCACGTCGATGCGCCCGTAGGCATCGTGCGCGGCGTCGGCCATGAGACGGATGCTGTCCTCGTCGCGGACGTCGAGACGGATCGCCACCGCTCGTCGTCCCGTGATTTCGATCTCGCGCTTGAACGGACGGAGTCGCTCGACGTCGCGGCTGGTGATGACCAGATCGGCTCCCGCATGCGCGAGCGCGCGGGCAAACGCCTGCCCCAGGCCGCGGCTGGCACCGGTGACGATCGCGACCCGGCCGGTGAGATCGAAAAGCTCGAAGCCCGTGAGAATCTCCATCTGGAGACCCGGAGGATTCTCAACAGGAGACCAGGAGATCAGGAGAAGTTTTTTTGAAAAACCAAACTAACTCCTGACCTCCGGATCTCGTGTGTCCCTCTCCGATCTCGAATGTGAATCCTCAGAACCCCATTCCCTTGGCCTTCACCTTGACGCGCATGATGTAGTCGTCGGCGGTCATGTAAAGGGTGCGGCCATCGTCGCCGAACGCACAGTTCGACGTCGCCTGGCCGGTCATGATCGTTCCCAGGTGCTTTCCTTCCGGCGACAACACCATCACGCCGCCCGGACCCGTGGCCCACAGGTTGCCCTCGGTGTCGATCTTCAGTCCGTCGGGCAGGCCCTTGCGTGCGCCGACCATGCTCGTCGCATCGAACAGGACGCGTCCGTTGTCGATCGTGCCATCCGGCTTCACGTCGAAAACGCGCCAGATCGCCGCCTTTTCATCCGATTGCGCGACGTAGAGACGCTTCTCGTCCGGGGAAAACGCCAGACCGTTCGGCCGGGTCATGTCGCTCGTGAGCAGGCTGATCTCTCCGGCCGCGGCACGACGGTAGACCCCGGCGAACGGAATCTCGCGGAGCGGATCCTCCCACTGCTTCTCCAGACCGTATGCGGGATCGGTGAAGTACAGATCGCCGTTGCTGCGAAACACGGCGTCGTTGGGACTATTGAATCGTTTGCCCTGATGGCGAACGGCAAGTGGCGTGAAATTCGGCTTGGGATCGGAGAGAGGTGCATCCATGCGCGCCATGCGGCGATCACCGTGCTGACAGAGCACCAGCCGTCCTTCCGAATCGACGAGGAGGCCGTTCGATCCGGTTTCACCACCGCGCGGCTCTTTGCCGGTGTAACCGGATGGCTGCAAATAGAGCCGCTCACCCTCCCCTTCCTTCCAGCGATAGATGGAATTCTTCGGGATGTCCGAGAAGAGCAGATAGCGGCCCTGCTTGATCCACAGCGGACCCTCGGTCCAGTCGTGTCCCTGGGCGAGGACTTCGATCTTCGCGTCCGGAGCGATCAGACGATCGAGAGCGGGGTCGAGTCGTTCAATGCGCATATCGTTAGAGGGCGGCGGCTGAGTCTGACGTCCGCCTGTCACAACGGCAAAGGCCACCAGGCCGACGAACAAGAGTTTGGACATGTCTCATCACCCGAGCAATCTCTGAAACTGCTGCCAGATCGTCAACACCGAAAGGACGCCAAAGAATAAAGTGGACCAGACGAGCGTCGCAAGCCTGAACGGCCGGATGGCGATCGCCGACGGCAGCGCGCGGCGATTCAGGAGGATGAGCAACCACGAATAGAGAAACATGATCACGGCCCCGGTGCACGCCGAGATCACCAGCAACACCAGCGGCTGATCGAATCCAATCATGAGGATGGCGGCGCCGACGATCACCATGCCCCAGACCAGCCGGAAATAGATGCGGCTCTCCGACAGCGCCGATCGCTGGAGATACGTCGCCTTCAGCACGTCGGCCGCCAGCCGGCTGGTGTAGTCGATGATTCCCATCGACGAGGCGAACAGCGAAAACGCGCCAATGCTCCAGAACAGCACGCCAAACCAGCCGCCGGCAATCGACTGCAGGCGCCGCCCTTCGATCAGCAGGAAGCTGACGTTGTTCGGCAGACCGGCCTCACCGAAGAGCGTCGAGTGCGCCAGCATCGATGTGAGGCAGATCGTGATCACGGTCATCAGGATGAACGTGGCTGCCTGTTCGATGTTGGCGAAGCGCCACCAGCGCTGCC
Source organism: uncultured Acidobacteriota bacterium (assembly GCA_963804245.1). Taxonomy (GTDB): domain Bacteria; phylum Acidobacteriota; class Vicinamibacteria; order Vicinamibacterales; family 2-12-FULL-66-21; genus CAWDPQ01. The sequence goes on along the minus strand of CAWDPQ010000019.1, from coordinate 81,510 downwards.
ACCGCGCCATGTTCGAAGGGTTCGGTTCGAACGTGTAGCTGGTCACGCTCGGCGCCGCCTCCTCGATGCCCGTGACCGGGCTCACCAGCCGTGGCACGTAGTGTCCCATCCCGAATCCCTTGTCGCGGATCCAATTGCTCTGGCAGAGATTCTGTCCACCGCCGGCGCCCGCAAACGCCATCGCTCCCACGAGCAGCGCGAACCCCAGCTCGACGGGGAATCTCGCGTCCTTCGTCAAGCCCGCCGGCAGCGCTCGCCAGCTCTCCGCGTTGATCACCAGCACAATCGCGAGGGTGACCAGCGCTACGACCGCCCCAATCTTGACGAATATCAGGCGCTCGAGCGCGACATAGACCACCGGCGCCAGCGTCAACGCGGTTCCGATCACCACCAGCGCGCACACGGCAATCAGGCGCGGGTTTCCACCGAACACATACGTCGCGAGCGTTGCCGAGCTCATCACCCAGCCCGGCCACAAGTTGGCGAAGTAGACCAGGATCGCGAACACCAGGCCCCAGTGCTTCCAGAACCGGTTGAAGCCGGCCACCGCGGTCTGCGCCGTGGCGAGGGTGTACCGCTCGATCTCCATGTTCAAGAAGAACTGCGTCGTCACGCCGAGGATCGCACCCCAGAGAAAGACCAGACCGACTTGTGAAGCGATGTACGGCCACAGGATGAACTCGCCGGATGAAAGACCGACGCCCGCCGCGACGACGCCGGGACCGACGATGCGCCAGAGATTGGTGGGAGGATCGGGCAGATCGCGGACGACGGGGCCGCTCTGCGTCGCCGATTGTGTAGCCCGGTGCACGGACGAATCGGTCATGGAGTGGGTCCGAGGCGATGGCTGCGCGCGCAACTCTATTCGCAATCGCGGGATTCACCAAGCCGGGTCGAGAGGTCGGGGGGCTTCGCGGCTCAGGGGCAGCGTTCGAACATCTTCCGCCTGTCAGGAACCGACAGGAGACAAGGAGACAAGGAGCTTTTGATGTTCAAGACATCGCTTGTAAAGAGCCGAAACGCAGAGAACGCCGAGGAGCAGAGACACCGGGGGTTAACCGAGCACTGAGGGCGGTCGCCCCGCGCGACCGCCCTGGGTCGCCACTAATCATCCATGTCGTCTCTGCGGTTCTCAGCGAACTCAGCGTTGAAAGCTCTTGGCAAGTGGGCGGCCTTCGAATTTCAGTCGCGGCAGACGGTCGGAACTGAGACAGCCGCGGTCTCAGCGTTTGGCTGGGACCGCGGCTCCCGAAGCGCGAGACTAGAACAGGATCTTCGCCGCGAGCTGGATGTCGCGCGGCAGGTTCCCCTGGCTCGTCACCCGTCCGAAGTGGGCCTTCGTCGGATTGGTATTCGGATTGCTGAACACCGGACTGTTGAAGGCGTTCAGGAACTCGACGTGGAACTGCGCGCGCAGGCGGTCGCCGAAACGCACCTGTTTCACCAGCGAGATGTCCCAAAGATTCAGCGGCTGGCTGCGCAGGCCGGGCACGCGCGACGGGAAGTAACGGATATTGTTGGCCAGCCGGATGCGCTGATCCGCTCGCTGCTTCGCCGGATCGAGCTGCCCGTTGGTCATCACCGCCGCATCGCTGAAGTAGAAGCCGCTGATGTCGAACACCGGATTCCTCGAGTCGCCCGTAAAGCCGGTCTTCAGCGCGCCCAGATCGCCGTTGAAGTAGATGTTCCGGTCGTGGAAGCTGATCGGCCGGCCGCTCTGGATCTGGCCGATGGCCTGCAGGCTCCATCCACCGATCGCCGCGTCGAGCAATCCGCCCGCGTCCCTGGCCCAGTGGCGGCCGCGTCCGAAGGGCAGCTCCCAGATGCCGCTGACCGCGAGCCGATGCGGCACGTCGGCTTCGGACAACCGCTCCTCGTACGTGGTGTCGCCCGGATTGAGCTGGAAGACCCGCTCGGTGAACTTCGACCAGGTGTAGCCGGCGAGCAGCGTGTAGCCGCGGGTGAAGCGCTTCTCGATCTTGAATTGCGCCGAGTTGTACCTGCTGGTGCCGTCGGAGTTCCAGGTGCGGACGTTGAGGAGGTGCGGATAGGGCCGCAGCAACTGCGCGCGGGTGATGTTGCCGTTGATGCCGACGCCGGGAATCAGACCGCGGAACGGATTGGCGACGTTGGCGCTCAGGAAATCGATTACGGCTTGATCGCGCTGGCGGCTCGTCGACAAATATTGCGCCGGCGTGCCGTTGAGGTCGATCTCCCCTGCCGCTCCGCCGCCGCCCGTCGTCAGATCCCAGCCGCGGCTGCCCACATAAGCTCCTTCGACCAGCCTACTATCACGGCGGTCCACGAGGATGAAGGCAACAGCTGTTACGTCGAAAATGCCAGAAAACCCACCGGTTTCCGCCTCCCCGCGTGCCACGACTGGACCGCGTCACGAACGGAACGGGTGTTCCCTGCGTAGGAGTGCCGCCGCTTCCTTCAACCGGCGTGCCCAGCGCCTGCGGCCCGAGCGAGCGCGAATGCGGAGCGACGAGCGCGCAGCGTGTGCTCGGCGAGCCTGGCCGCGCCGAGGCTAGCGGAGGCTGGGGGGCTCGGGGCTCGGCGCTCGGCGCTCGGCGCTCGGCGCTCTGATATCCTCCTTCTCCGGTGAGCTTCCCCGTTGTGGTCGGCGCGCTCCTCGTCGCGCTGATCGTTTTCCCATCACGACCGGCGGCGTCTCAGGATTCGAGCAACCCTGGGGTCGTGTCTCTGCAGGTCAAGGGGCGCGATAGTGAGGGGCGGGTCACGGTGCGCGCCATCCGCGTATCCGAACAGGACGTGCCGCGCATCGATGGGATCCTCGACGAGGCCCTCTATCAACGCCTTCCCGCCATCACCGACTTCATTCAGCAGGATCCGCATGAAGGCGAGCTGGCCACGGAGCCGACGCTCGTATGGCTGATGTTCGACGACAAGAACATCTACATCGCGGCGCGCTGCCGCGACAGCCAGCCGCACCGCATCGTCGCCAACGACATGCGCCGCGACGGCAGCAACGTCAGTCAGAACGACAACCTGAGCGTCGTCATCGACACGTATCACGATCGCCGCAACGGCTACGAGTTCCTGATGAACTCTATCGGCGGCGCGTGGGACACGCAGGTTACCGACGAGCGCGACGCCAATCGCAACTGGAATACGGTGTGGGTGCCGCGCAGTCGCCGCGATGCCGAAGGCTTCACCGTTGAGATGGCGATTCCCTTCCGTTCGCTCAGATATCGCGGGAGCGGGCCGCAGGAGTGGGGCATCAACATCCGCCGCAACGTTCGCTGGAAGAACGAGCTCTCATATCTGAGCCCGGTGCCGCGCCAGTATGGAGCGCGAGGGATCCTCCGGTTCTCGGAAGCCGCAACGCTCGTCGGCCTCGAAGCACCGCCGGCGGCGCTCAATCTCGACGTCAAACCGTACGCCGTTGGCGGCGTCAAGGCAGACCGCGCGCTCGATCCGGCGTTCGAGAACCGAGTTCGATCGAAATGCCGGATTCGACGTCAAGTACGGCATCACGCAGAGCCTGACCAGCGACTTCACCTATCGCACGGACTTCGCACAGGTTGAAGACGACGACCAGCAGGTCAACCTCACACGCTTCAGCCTCCTCTTCCCGGAAAAGCGCGATTTCTTCCTCGAGGGCCAGGGGCTGTTTGCGTTTGGCGGTGCGACGACGACTCCACCCACCGGCGCGGCGACGTCAGCGCCGGTCAATACGCCGGTGCTCTTCTTCAGCCGCCGCATCGGACTGAGCGGAAATCGTGCCGTCCCGATCGAAGCCGGTGGCAGATTGACCGGCAAGGCGGGCCGATACAGCATCGGATTGCTCGACATCCAGACCGATGACAGCCGCGAGGCGCGCACGACGTCGACGAACTTCAGTGTCGTTCGCCTGAAGCGGGACATTCTGCGGCGAAGCTACATCGGGTTCATCGGCACCAATCGCGCCGCGGGGGCGGCAACTTCAGACGTTCCGAACCCGGTCGGCCCCGAAGACAACCTCGTGCTCGGCGTCGACGCCAACCTCTCCTTTTTCCAGAGCGTCAACATCGTCGGCTACGTGGCCGGATCGCGCACGCCCGGGTTTCGCGGCGACGATCACAGCTACCGGGCGCGCTTCGACTACGACGCGGATCGACTCGGTGTACAGGTCGAACAACTCGCGGTCGGCAGGAACTTCAAGCCCGAGGTGGGATTCCTTCGCCGTACCGACTTCATCGAGACGCTGGCGCAGCTGCGCATCAGCCGAAGGCCGAAGACCTGGCAATCGGTGCGCCGCATCAACTACGAAGGGGCGCTCGACTACATCACGAACGGCGATCGCGACCTCGAGAACCGGCAGGCGCGCATCGGGGTGAGAACGGAGCTGCAGAACGGTGACACCTGGAGCGTCGGCTACAGCCGCGACTTCGAGTTCCTGGCCAACCCGTTCGAGATTGTGCCCGGCACGTTCGTACCAGCCGGGGCCTATCACTCTCCGACCGTGCGCGGAAATTACACGCTCGGCACTCAGCGCCGGATTTCGGGCGACGTCAGCGCCGCCTACGGAACGTTCTACGACGGCGATCGCACCGATCTCGCCTATCGCGGACGCGCAGAGCTGACGTCACGACTCTCAGTCGAACCGGGCATCTCGCTCAACTGGGTGAACCTGCCGACAGAACACTTCATTGCAACGCTGCTGAGCGGACGTGCGACGCTATCGTTCACGCCGCGCATGCTGACCGCGGCGCTCATTCAGTACAACTCGACCAGCAACCTGGTCACCACCAACGTGCGATTCCGGTGGGAGTACCGCCCGCTGAGCGAGCTGTTCATCGTCTACAGCGATGGCCGCGACACGCTCGAGAGCGGATTTCCCACGCTCACCAATCGCGGGCTGACGGTCAAACTAACCCGGTTGCTGCGATTCTAGCCAGCCCGCCTCCGCTAAGCTTCAGCGCCAGCTCCGCTCCGCTAGCGGCGCGGCAGGCCGCGCCGACTAATGAAATAATTCAAACCCAGGAGCTGACGTTGCCCGTTACCCTTCGGTTACATCCACCTGACGCAACGACGCGGACGGCGAGAACCGTGGGAACGCGCCGAAGGCACGGCCAACTGCTCGAGGAGGCGCAGGTCATCGTCAGCCCGGAGACGCGGCTGCGCTACCGCGTCCAGCAGTTGCTCGGCGAAGGCGGATTCGGACAGGTCTATCTCGCGGAGCGTATTGGGCGATCCACCGATGTGCCCGATACGGTGTGCATCAAAGTCAGCCAGCACATCGACAGCTGGCTGCGCGAGGCGTATTTCGGTCGGCTCCTGGACGGTCATCCACGCGCCATCCGCGTGTTCGACGCGTTTCCCCTCTTCCCCACGCACAGCAGCAGCGGCGAACGCGTGCTGTATTGTCTGACGCTCGATACGCGCGTCACGGCGATCTGGGAGCGTTCCTCAGCCGCGACAGCAAAGGATGGAGTGAAACGACGACGCGGCGGGAGATCGCCGGGATTCTCGATGTCCTCGGCAAGCTCCATCGGGGACAAACGCTGCACCGGGACCTCACTCCGCTCAACATCTTCGTGTGCGATGGTCGCCGGCTCAAGCTCGGTGATTTCGGGATCGCCCGTCAGCAGAGCGATACCCGCGGCATCACCGCGCGAACCTTGAACGCCATGACGGCGCCGAGCGACATCCTCGACCGTGCCGCACCCAAGTGGCAGACGCGAGACGACGTCTATCAGGTCGGGCAACTGCTTGGCATGCTGGTAAAGGGCGATGCGGGTACGCGCGTTCGTCCCTATGAGGTGCGATCGCTCGCGTGCAGCGATCATCTGAAAGAGATCATCTATCGCTGTATCGGCGAGCGGCGGAAGCGCTACGAAAGCGCCAACGAGTTGATCGACGCGCTGCGCAACCCTCCGGCCGCCCTGCACGCCGGCATCCTCCGCACGCTGAAGGGCGTGCACCTGGCATTCACGGGAATTCTGACGCGCAAACGGCGCGACGCGATGGCTGCGGCCCGTCGCGCCGGTGCCATCGTCCATGGGATGCCGTCGGCGCGCACGACGGTCGTCGTTCGCGGCCGTCCCAACCCGCAGCAGGCCGCCGGCAAGGAGGGCGGGCTGAAGCTGATGGAGATCAAGCGGCTGCGCGAAAAGGGACATCGAATCACGCTTCTCAACGAAGGACAATTTTGGCGGCTCGCAGCAAAACGTTGACGGCGGCATGGTCTGCGCTCGGCTCGCTTGCGGTCGCGGCAGTGCTGGCGACCTGGCCCCTTTCGGCTCAAGGAAAAGGAGAGGTTCCGCGCTGGGGCATTTTCGAGGCGACGTTCACGAGCAGTCAGCCGTCCGACAATCCGCTGCAGGATACCGAGCTGCGCGTTACTTTCACCGCGCCTTCCCGGCAGACGCGTTCCGTGCTTGGCTTCTGGGACGGCGGCACAACCTGGCGCGTCCGCTTCTCGCCGGACGAACCGGGCCAATGGACGTACGCGACGACTGCTGTTCCAGCATCGAACAGCGGGCTCCACGCGCAATCCGGCACGTTCCGTGTAGTCGCAGCGAAAGGTCAAACGCGGTTCGATCGTCACGGACCGGTTCGCGTGGCCCGCAGCCGTACCTTCCTCGAACATGCCGATGGGACGCCGTTCTTCTGGCTGTGCGACACCGGCTGGAATGCGGCGCTGCTCTCAACACCCGACGAGTGGCAGCATTACGTCGACCAGCGAGTGCGCCAGCGTTTTACTGCCGTGCAGTGGGTCACGACTCAATGGCGTGCGTCGCCGGAAGGCGATCGATTGCGCGAGCTGGCCTTCTCAGGACAGGACCGCATTGCCATCAACCCGGAGTTCTTTCAACGGCTGGACGCAAAAGTCGCCGCTCTCAATCGCGCCGGTTTGCTGAGCGCGCCGGTCCTGCTCTGGGCGATCGGTGGCGGATCGAACCCCAAGATCAATCCCGGTTTCTCGTTGCCGGAAGATCAGGCGATCCGGCTCGCGCAGTACATGGTTGCGCGCTGGCAGGCGCACGATGTGGTCTGGATTCTGCCCGGCGACGGTGACTACCGCGGAGACAAAGCAGAAAAGTGGAAACGGATCGGCCGCGCCGTGTTCGGCGAAGGAGGTCACGCGCCCGTTGTCCTCCACCCGGGAGGCATGCACTGGGTGCTCCGCGAATTCCAGAACGAACCGTGGATCGATATCCACGGATACCAGAGCGGCCACGGCGACGACGACAAGACGCTCGCGTGGATGACGGAGGGACCGCCGTCGCGCGACTGGTCCATCGAGCCAATACGGCCGTTCATCAATCTCGAACCGCCATACGAGTACCACCTGGCGTATCAGTCGCGGAAACCCATCCCGCCCGGTGTGGTCCGCCGTGCCATCTACTGGAGTCTGCTCAATGCTCCTACTGCCGGCGTCTCGTACGGCGGACACGGTGTGTGGGGCTGGGACGATGGGACCACGACGCCGACCGATCATCCGGGAAGCGGTACGCCGTTGCCGTGGAAACAGGCGTTGGTGATGCCCGGAGCCGAACAGATGGCGCACCTGGCAACGCTCTTTACATCGATCGATTTCTGGCGGCTGCGGCCGGCGCAGGCGATCCTGGCCGAGCAGCCCGGCACCGGTGCACCGGCAAGGTTCATCGCGGCCGCCGCATCCGAGACACGCGATCTCGCCGTCATGTATTCCCCCGAAGCGCAAGCGATCACGGTCAAAGCGGCGAGCATGCCGAGGGGACGTTCGACCTGGTTCAATCCGCGCAGCGGCGCCCGTACGGCGGCGAAGGGCATCCGCGCCGAAACGGCGGTACGGTTCGACCCGCCGGCGGAAGGCGATTGGGTGCTCCTGTTCCGCAGCCGCTAGCTCAGCTCCCAGCCGCCAGCTTCCAGCGTCTTCTTTTCTTCTTTTTTCCTTCGTCCTTCTTCCTTTCTCGAAGCCCAGCCACACGCTCCTGTTGCCTTTCAACAGGAATCGTGGCATCTTCCTGTTGCCGTTCAACAGGAGTCGCATCGTGTCGATTCGTGAAGCCCTCTCCCGAGTCCTGGATCTCGTGCTGCGCCGCCGTCGCGATGAACTGCTGGCCGAAGAAATCCAGTTACATCTCGACCAGCTCGCGTCCGACTACGCCGCTCGTGGAATGACGCCTGCCGAGGCGCAGATTGCCGCACGCCGTGCCTTCGGAGGGATCGAGCAAACCAAGGAAGCCTACCGAGATCAGCGCGGGCTGCCGGTTGTCGACGCGCTCACGCAGGATGTGCGCTTCGCGGTGCGCCTGCTGAGGAGGGATCGCGGTTACAGCCTGACTGCTGTTCTCGTCCTGGCACTGGGCATCGGTGTCAATAACATGCTGTTCACGATCCTCAACGCACACACGATTCGTGGACTGCCGATCGATCGCGTCGACCGGGTCGTGTACGTGTCCACCTTCGATGACCGCATCCCGGACCGGGGACTGTCCTTCCTAGACTTCGAGGATCTGCGCGGCGCAGCCCAGTCCGTCAACCTGGCGGCGTTCGCCGGCGCTGCGATGGTGATCGCAGAGGACGAGCGCGCGGCGGAACGGCTCGATGGTGCGTTCGTTTCCGACAACGCGTTCTCACTGCTCGGCGCGGGGCCCGTCCTCGGCCGGACATTCGCGCAGGACGACGCTCGCAGTGGCGCCGAGCGGGTGGCCATCCTGGGAACGGGCGCGTGGACGTCCCGTTACGGAGCTGATCGCAGCATCCTGGGACGCTCGATCCGGGTGGACGGCCAGGCAACCGTGGTCATCGGCGTGATGCCGGCGCGCTCCGGCTTTCCGAGCAGCGCGGAAATCTGGCTGCCGCTGTCGCACATGCCTGGATTGACGGCCCAGACTCGCGACGCGCGGACGCTCAGTGTGTTCGGTCGCGTTCAGGAGCCGGTGTCGGTGGCCGAGGCGCGAACGGAGATCGAGTCGATCGTCGATCGCTTGTCCCGCGAACATCCCGAGACCAGCAAGAATGTTCGCGCGCGAGTGGTGCCGATCAACGAGCGCTTCCTCGGCCGGTTGACGGATCCGGCGTGGCTGGCGTTCATGACCGTTGGTTTCCTCGTCGTGCTGATCTCATGTGCCAATGTCGCCAACCTCGTGCTCGCCAACGCTGCACAGCGCGCTCGTGAAATTGCCGTTCGCAGCTCGCTCGGCGCCAGCCGTCGCCGGGTTCTGCGTCAATTACTGATTGAAGGCACGGTACTCGCGGCCGCCGGTGGAACGCTCGGCCTGCTGCTGGCCGCCATTGGCGTTCGGCTCTTCCGGACCGCCATTCCACCGAATGTCCTTCCCTATTGGCTCGACTACGCGTTGGACGCGCGGGTGTTCCTCGCTCTGGTGGCCGTATCAGCAGGGACGGTATTCCTGTTCGGTCTCCCGCCCGCGATTCACGCCTCGAAGACCGATGTGATCGGAGTATTGAAGGACGGCGGACCGACGGCGACGAGCCGGCGCGGAACCCAACGCTGGGCCACCGCGTTTCTGGCCGTGGAATTCGGATTGGCTGTGCTCATGCTGGCACAGCTCACGATGACGCTTCGCAACACCCGACCTGGCGTGCCCTCAGATGAGATCATCGACTCGCGGCAGGTGATCACAGCAGCGATCACTCTGCCCGCGGCGTCGTACCAGTCGCCTGGTCAGCGAAATGAGTTCTACCGTCGGCTGCACGAGCGACTCGCGGCCAATCCGGCCATTTCGACGATGTCAATCGCCAGCGCGCTGCCCCTCCAGGGCGCACCGCAACAGCGGCTCGAGATTCAGGGACGCCCTCCAACCGGCGATCAGGGTTCATCGGTCCGCATCGTGATGGTTGCACCGCAATACTTCCAGACGCTGGGCCTGACACTCCCACGTGGACGCGATTTCACGGACGACGACGGCGCGTCGGGTCAGGCGCACGCGATCGTCAACGAACGCCTGGTGAGAGAGCTCTTCTCCGGTCAGGATCCGATCGGCCAACGAATTTCGTTTGTGCCAAATGAAGGGTCGAGCGTCCGGAACTGGTTGACCATCGTCGGTGTCGCGCCCGACATCCGGCAGCGACCCGTTCCGGAGCCCGATGCCCTCGTCTACGTGCCCTATCGAACAGCCGCACCGCCGACGGCCGTTCTGCTCATTCGCAGCCCCGCCGATGCGGCGGACCTCGCTCCGTCGATCCGTCGTGAAGTTCAATCCGTGGATCCGCAGCTTCCTCTGTACCGCATGCGAACCATGGCGCAGGCGGTACGCGACGCGCAATGGAACGGCCGCCTGTCGGCGACTCTCATCCGTGTCCTCACGCTCATTGCGGTTGGACTTTCTGCGGTGGGACTCTACGCGGTGACGTCTTATAGCGTCAGCCGGCGAACGCACGAGCTCGGCCTGCGCATGACACTCGGCGCTCGACCTCGTCACGTCGCCACCGTGCTCGGCCGGCGCGTACTCGTTCAGCTCACGTTCGGGTTCTTTGCCGGCGTGCTGAGCACGATGCTGTGGGACCGTATGTTTTCCAGCGGCGGGCCCGGTCCAGGCGCGACCGATCCGCTGTCGCTGACCATCGTCGCGGCGATGCTGACGGGGATGGCAGTGATCGCATGCGCAGTGCCGATCTACCGCGCCACACGTCTGGATCCGGTTCAGGCGCTGCGAGAGGCCAATAACCCACGTGCGACGTGCTATGTGCGACGTGCTATGTGCAACGTGCTATGTGCAACGTGCTATGTGCAACGTGCTATGGGGTCAATGCGAACTGCTGCGGCACTGAAGCACCTGAGCGCGTAGCACTTAGCCCGTAGCAAGCCTATGCCCGTAGCACGTGATCCGCACGTCGCACGTCGCACGTCGCACGTCGCACGTCGCACGTCGCACGTCGCACGTCGCTCGTCGCACGTAGTACATAGCACGTGGGGCTACTGGCTCGCTACCGGCACCGTCCTCGCGGGAGCGCTGCGAATGGCCCGACCCGGCAGCTTGAGCGACATGATCAGGACCGCTTCGATCACCAGCGCCGCGGCGAGCACCAGCAGCCCGGCGGAATAACTGTTGGTCCCTTCGCGCAGCCAGCCCATCACCGACGGTCCCACTGCGCCGCCGAGATTTCCAATCGAGTTGATGAGTGCGATGCCGGCAGCCGCGGCTGTTCCGCCGAGGAGCATCGGCGGGATTGCCCAGAATACGCTCATCACCGATCGCTGACCAAGCTGCGACAGGGCGAAGCTGAGCACCAGCAGCGGCACGCTCTCCTGGAAGATTGCCGTGAGGAAGAGCCCGGTGGCGCCGGTCAAGGCGCAGGCAGCCACGTGACGCTTACGCTCGCCGGTGCGGTCGGAGTGCGCGCCGATGATGACCATGCCCACGAGCGCCGTCACGAATGGAATCGCGGTGATCAGGCCAAGACGCATGCCTGTGAGACCGGAGGCGTCTTGCAGGATTTTGGGAAGCCACAGAAACACGCCGTAGGTCACCAGGGTGTTGAGGAAGTAGGTGAAGGACAACAGCCAGACCTTGCCGTTGGTCAAGCTGCTCAATACCGACGAATGGCTATGCGCACTGCGTGCGGCGCGTTCGGCGTCCAAGGTTCGGGTCAGCCACTGCCGCTCCTCTGTCGTCAACCACGTCGCCTGTTCCGGTCGATCCGTGAACACCTTGAGCGCCATGACGCCGAGCACCACCGCGGGGAATCCCTCGAGAACGAACAGCCACTGCCAGCCCGCGAGGCCCAGCCAGCCGTCGAGCGACAGAATCATGCCGGAGAGTGGCGCGCCCACGATCATCGCAATCGGCGCAGCGGTCATGAAGAGCGCGTTGTTCTTGGCGCGCTCCGAAGCCGGAATCCAATAGGTCAGATAGAGCACGATCCCGGGAAAGAAGCCCGCTTCGGCGACACCCAGGAGCACGCGCGCCGCGTAGAACGACGTCACATCGCTCACGAACATCGTCGCCATCGAGACCAGTCCCCAGACGACCATGATGCGGGCCATCCACAGCCGCGCGCCGACGCGCTCGAGGATCAGGTTGCTGGGGATTTCGAACAGGCAGTAGCCGAGAAAGAACAAGCCGGCGCCGATGCCGTAGGCGGTGTCGGACAGGCTCAGATCGCGCTGCAGCTCCTTGGCCGCGAATCCGATGTTGACGCGGTCGATGTAGGCGACGACGTAGCAGATGAAGGCGAACGGGATGATGCGGCGGGTCACCTTCGCGAGCGTTGCGGCGCGCACGTCATCCATGTCTCAGCCTCTGCTTCCAGCCGGTAGGCCCGGCCTTTAGGCCGGGCGTGCCAATAATCAGCGGGATGCTGATTCGAACACGCCCGCCCTGAAGGGCGGGCCTACGGAAATTACTCATTCGGACACGGTTCTACAACGCCGCGCGCCACCCAGGGACCGTGGCCCGAAGTTCGGCAAGATCCTCCGCTGTCATATGCGGGAGCGGCGGCCGAACGACCCCTCCTCCCAGACCGAGGAGGTTCATCAACTCTTTCATGACCGTCACTTCGTAGCCTCGGCGACGGCCGCGCATGGCATACATCGGCACGACCAGCTCCGACATGAGACGCTCGAGCTGCTGGTCATGGCTGCCGCTGCGCTCGGATGCCCAGTCGTGCAGCTGCCGGGCGACTCGTGACGAGACGTTCGAGACGCTCGAGGTGAAGGCGCGCACGCCGGCGGCGTAGTACGCGGGCACCATATCGTCTCCAGCGCCGCCAATCCAGTGCAGGCGCGTGCCGATGCGCGACATCAGGACCTGCAAACGGCGGATGTCTCCCTGCCCATCCTTCCACGCCACGAGCGTCGGGATGCTGTCCGTCAGCCGTTTCACCAGGGCCGGCCCGGGATGGAACCAGTCGCGACTGTAAACGAGGAGCGCCAGCGGCGTGGCCGTTCCGATCGCCTTGTAGTACTCCACCAATCCATCGTCATCAGCCTGCGGGTAGTACGGCGGAAACGCGAGAATCCCCTGCGCGCCGACCCTTGCCGACTCGCGTGCGAGCTCCACCGCCATCGCGGCGTTGAAGCCAACGCCGGCGATCACCGGTACACGATCGCCGCCGGCGCGGACCACGACGTCGACCACCGCGCGATGTTCGGCGGGCGTGAGTGAATAGAGCTCGCCCGTGCCCCCGGCCGCGACGATGGCCACCGGCGGGTGCTTCAACATGTCCTGCACGTTCCTCTCGAGGGCCTGCAGATCGAGCGACAAATCGTCGCGGAAGGGCGTCACCGGAAAACCGATCGGGCCGACGAGCTGGGCACACAACTGGGCGGGCTGCATGAAAACGCATTGTCATGGAAACACGGACCGTTTGCCATGAAAGTTACGGCTACTCACGACGGGGGCGGCCAAGCTCCCAGCCGCCAGCTCGCCAGTTGCCAGCGAGTCTTCACGGAGCCCTGTAATGTCTGGTGGCTTCGCGAAGCTGACGACTGACGGGCCCTGGAGGCTGGAGGCTGGAAGCTGGAAGCTGAGATGTAACGGTAAATGCCTTTCCTTAAACGCTAAAGTTTGCTAAAGAAATGGCGGCGCCCGTTCCTTGGTGTCGAGGAGGTTTGATGTCGATAGTCCAGTCGGGAACGCCGTACCTAGCCTTGCTGCTTGCGTCGGCCATCGCGTGCTTGCCGTCGACCGCCGCCGCTCAAAACGTGACCGGCACTCTCGCGGGCACGATTGTGGACGAGCAGGGATCCTTGATCCCTGGCGCCTCCATCACGGTCATCAACGAGCTCACGGCCGACTCACGTGCGACAGTGAGTGACGACCAGGGAAACTTCCAGGTCACGAACTTGCCGCCAGGCACGTATACCGTGCGCGTGGAGATGGCCAACTTCCGGACGGCCGAACGAACCAAGAACGTCCTGAGCGCGGCCGAGCGGCTCTCGATCGGAAGCCTGACCCTGCAGGTCGGCGGCGTGGGAGAAGTGGTGACCGTCGAGTCGAGCGGCACGCACGTCAATACCGCAGAGACACAGCACAGCGGCCTCATCACCTCGCGTCAGATCGAACAGATCCAGGTGAGATCGCGCGACGTGACCTCGCTCATGCGCCTGGTTCCCGGCGTGCGCTACGAAGACAACGTCGAGGCGATGGGAGATAGCTTCGGGACTCTCATCCCGCACGTTGGCGGACAGCGGCGTGACTGGAACACGGTGATGATCGACGGCGTGCTCGGCAACGAAATCGGCCAGGCCAATCGGCTCGCGCAGGCCATCAATCTCGACTCAATTGCTGAAATAAAGATTCTGCTCAACACCTATCGCGCCGAGTACGGACGGACGGGCGGCGGTCAAGTGCAGATCATCAGCAAGAGCGGTGGCTCGCAGTATGCCGGCAACTTGTATTACTACGGCCGCCACGAGAAGCTCAATGCCAACAACTTCTTCAACAATCGGGCGAACCGCGCGGCCCCGCGTTACCGGTTCAATACCTACGGTGCGAACCTTGGCGGACCTGTGCCCGCGACCAAGAACCTCTTCTTCTTTTACTCGCTGGAGGCCCCGATTACGGAACGAGCAGGCAGCCTACTGTCGTGGACCATGCCAACGGACGCCGAACGGAGGGGAGACTTCTCTCAGACGCTGGACAGCGCCGGGCGCCTCATCGTCATTCGCGATCCGCTCACCGGACAGCCGTTCCCGGGCAACATCATCCCCGCCGACCGGATCAATCGCAATGGTCAGGCACTGCTCAATCTACTTCCAGGGGCGACCGTTTTCGATCGAGGCGTCACGCTCGGCAACTACAACCATCAGACGCAGGAAATCGCGGACAACCCGCGGCGGAACCAGGTAGCGCGAGTCGATTGGCGGCCGTCGGCGAACGATAGCTTCTACTTCACCTTCAAGGACTGGTTCTCCGATCAGCGAGGTGTCGGCGGCGCGGGAGGTGTGACCGCAGGGCCGGCGGCGTGGGGTTGGTTTCAGGCCCACTACCTGAACACCGATCGCGGCGGCAGCGCGAACTACACGAAGATCATCCGGTCGAATCTGATCAACGAAGCGGCATTTGGCATTCGCGCGCAGACCGAGCAGTTCCACCCGTTGAGCGAGGCCGAGTGGGACCGCGCGGGCCGGGCGAATGCCGGCTACACGCTCGGGCAGTTCCATCCCGAATTGAACCCACGCAACGTGCTTCCCAAAGTGACGTTCAACGTAACCAATCCGCCGAACTTCACGTTCGACAATCGCCTCGCTGAAACGGGCGCGCCGTGGTTATTTTCGTTCCGCAACGATCTCACATGGGTAAAGGGAAGCCACACCTTCAAGGGGGGCATGTACTGGGAGCGCCTCCACAACTCCGAGGGTAAGGGGGGCGTTGGCGCCGGACCGTGGGCGGGGCAGTTCAACTTCACCGTGGATACGGCTAATCCGTTCGACGCCAACCACAGCTTCGCGAACGCACTGTTGGGATCGTTCCGCGACTATACCGAGATCGATGCCTTCCCAGAAGTCCAGTCGCGCCGGACACTGGTCGAGTGGTACTTCCAGGACACGTGGAAGGCCAGCCAGCGGGTGACGCTCGACCTCGGTATGCGCTTCCTCTACTACCAGCCATGGTACACGCAATTGCGCGCTGCGGCGTTCGTGCCAGAACTGTACGATCCGGCGCAAGCGCCGCGCCTGTATCAGCCGACGCGCGTCAACAACGTGAACCTCGCGATCGATCCGGTGACGGGGGAAACGCGGCCGAACATCTTCGTCGGCAGCTTCGTGCCTGGCACTGGGGATCCATACAACGGGATGGTCACCAACGACGATCCCAACTATCCGCGCGGCTTCCGCGACACCCAGGGCATCGAACCGCAACCCAGGATCGGACTGGCATGGGACATAAATGGCGACGGCAAGACGGCCTTGCACACGAGCGCTGGTCTTTATTACAACGCGCACATTACTGCGCGAAGCATGGACAGTGCGGCCAACAACCCGCCGGCGGTCAACACGCCGAGCATTTTCTACGGCACGATGGACACCCTCTTTCAGGGCGCGGCGTTTACGCTGCGGCCGAGTAACGTGTTCGGGCTGGAACGCGACGCCAAGACACCGAGGAGCTACAACTACTCCGTCGGCATCCAGCGCGAGCTCGGATGGGGAACCGTCGTCGATGTTACGTATTCCGGAAGCGTCACCCGTAACCTCGAAGTGGTGCGGAACATCAACGTTGTCCCCGATGGCGCGCGCTTCCTGGATATCAACCCGCAGAACCGCGATCCACGCAATACCGCCAATCCCCTGCCGGCGGAGTTCCTGCGGCCGTATCGCGGCTATCAGGACATCAACATCAGGTCACACTTCGGCACATCTGACTACAACGGTCTGCAGATTCAGCTGAATCGCCGATACATCCGTGGACTGCAGTTCGCTGTCGCCTACTCGTTCGGCAAGACTCGCGGCATCGCCGACGAGGACGAAGCGGCGATTAGTTTCGTGCGGCCGATCGACGATTGGAACTACGCTCCCTACGCGTCCAGCCAGACGCACAACCTCGTGTTCAACTACACGTGGGATCTGCCGCCATTGAGCAGCATGTGGAACAACGCTCTGATCAAGGGGATCTTCGATAACTGGCAGCTCTCTGGTGAGAACGCCTTCGTCAGCGGCGACTGGTCACCGATCATTCTTGCTACGACCGATACCTTCGACTTTACCGGTGGCGATGGCGGAACGGGCACGGACATCGGTGGCGGCGTGCGAACCGTACGCCCCGTCGTGAATGGCGATCTCGCGGGCGGCGACCGGAACGCCACACCGGACGCTCCGGGCAGCTGGATCAATTGGGCAGCGGTGGCCCGTCCGGCCGGACGTGGAGATTTCGGCAACGCCAAGCGCAATGCGTTCCAGCTGCCCGCCATCATCAACTGGAATCTCTCGTTCTTCAAGAACTTCCCCGTTGGCGGGAGGCGCAAAGTGCAGCTGCGGTGGGAAATTTACAACCTGCTCAATCAAACGCAGTTTCTCACGCTCGATAACACCGCACGTTTTGATACCGCCGGCGTGCAGGTGAACCAGAATTTCGGTAAAGCTACGGCCGCGCGTAACCCGCGCATCATGCAGGGAGCGCTCCGCTTCACTTTCTAGAGGCGTCGTCGTTCACGCCCGACCTCAAGGCGCCCTACGGGTCCGCTCCGTGCTGCAGCGCGAGGTAGGCCCGCCGTTCAGGGCGGGCGTGCCGCGTCCCTGCTTATCGCTTCGCTCTGGCCGCAACCGGCCGAAGATCGGTCTTCGGCCGCGCTTTCAGATCGTTGAAGTCGGGCATGTAGGTCCTCAAACCGCCCGATGGCGTGTTCTTCGAATAGCCGGCGACGAGTTGGGCGTTGTACTGCGCCGGGAAGAAGTCGAACGGATCGCGCGGATCGGCATCGATCAACTGCAGGTCCGCCGCGCTCATCGTCAGCTTCCCGAAGCGAATGTCGCCGCCGTGGAAGTACACGTAGTTGGGGGCCTTCGGATCGGGCTTCGTGAGCGCGGGCAATGGCCGCTTGTCTCCGAAGATCTGCACCAGCTCCTCCCCACGAACGAATGCGGACGACAGCCGGCCGCGCATCTCCGGCGGTGGCAGCACCTGCCCCAGGGAAATCACCAGATCGTCGTCGCGCACGACCACGCCGCGGCCCTGCTCCAACTTGACCACGTCGTCGAGCTCGAGCCCGAACAGCTTCAGCAGTCCACGCGCCGGCACGCCTGCGGCTTTCATCGACTCGACGTGCAGCCGGAGCTGACCCTCCGGGGTCGGCGCAACCGAGGTCTTCATCGAGACGGGCACGGTGACCCCTTTGTGCAGCTTGGCTTTCTGCTCGAGGCGACCGTCGCCTGTCGGCCTCACGCGGACGTCTTTGAGCGGCGCACCTTCATACGCGAACACGTGAGCGTTGAGCAGACGCTCGAGGCTTCTCATCCCGATTGAGAGCTCACCCTGGTCGACGTTCAGCACATACGAACGGCCGTCGTCGAAGACGGGAGGACGTCCCGGGCTCGGCTCTCCATGCGACCGCGCAACCGGCGCACGACGAGAACGATCCCCTCGTCGACGTGGAGGTTGACGTTTCGCATCTCGATTTGCACAGACGGCGGTGATGCCGGCGCAGCCTGGGACGAGCGAACAGCAGATGGCGTCAGCGGGCTCGCTGCCAGGACCAAGCTGAACAGGATCGCGACTCGCAGCACACCAGCAAACTGCAGCAAGTCAGGGTACCAGGGTCAACTCGACCCGGTTTCTCAGGGATGGGCAACTCAACGGTCGTGAAGCTTACGGTCTGCGTAAGATCGAGGCTGAAAACGAACTGCGCGATTGTTTCACGCATGAGCAGGCGGCGTGCTCACCGTTCGCCAGCCGAGGTGAGGGCGACACGAGCCGCCCCTCGAGAAGCCGTCAGCGGTTCAACGGCATTCGACGATGTGTGGCGGCGCCTCGCTGGGGACGGGAGTAAAACGCGGTACGTAGCTGCCTTTCGGCACATCGATCCGGATCCGTGCCTCGGTCAGTTCTTTCGAGTACACCTCATCGAGCTTCTGCCGCAACGCGTAGGCACGCCGGCGCACGCTGGAGTCATCCTCAGTGGAATAGGCCGTCGGCCGGCCCAACGCTTCGACTCCGATCAAGTATTCGTGCAGTGTGTCGCCGCGGCCGGCGAATTCCATCTCGCAGATGTACCTGAGAAAATTCCGCACTTGACTGGCACGAACGAACGTTGCGCTCCGGAGTACTTCCTCGAGCGCGGCACGTTTCTCGGCGTCGCGAATCTCTTCTGATGCACTCATAACGCGGCTCCCTGATTCGTTGTTCGTATCCGACTCAAATCCTGCACAGTTGCAACCGTTTGACGCGAACCGTCCCGTCTATACCTCTATCGTCAAGAAGTCCTGGCGGACCGGCGAGAAGATATCGATCAGCACCACCTCTTCGTCGAGCACCGTGGCGCCGTGTTCGCAATGCGAAGGGAAATGCAGGATGTCCCCCGGCGACGACAGACGATCCTCTCCGGCCACCGTGAACCGCACGGTGCCACGTTCGACCAGCGTGAACTGTTCGTGTGGATGCGCGTGCACCGCCGTCACCACGCGGGGGGCGATACGCAACCGGCAGACCATCAGCTGATTCCCCCAAATGATTTGCCGCTCGATGCCCTGCCCAATCTGCTCGGCTGGAATCGTCGTCCAATCGCTGTGCTGAAAGACCGACGATGGTGTCCTGTTCATCGCCTCACCTCCGGCGCACGGCCTTTGTCGAGGCCAGATCCCGTCGCGGCATATTCCGGCTGGACGTTGACGACGCCGAACTGCCGATCGTCGCGCTCACGGTGCGCGGCCATCATCCAGAGGAATTTGATCGGGGATCCCGGCGCGGCAACGTTCGGGTGATATCCCTGAGGCATCAGCACCACGTCCCCCTCACGCACGATGGTGGCGAGCTCCGGTTCATGCGGGTTCGTGTAGACGAGCTGAATGCCGAATGCCGGATAGGGCATGTCGATGTAGAGGTACGCCTCTTCGAGCATCGCGGCATGTTCGTGCGGCGGCCACGACGTCCAATTGCCGGGAGCGCTGAACGTGACGCCCGCCATGATCCGTCCGGCCTCGACGTTCTTGCCGATGAGGATGTTGAGATCCCGCTGGTTCGACGCACCGCCGGTCGTGAAGTGCAGCCCGGAATCCTTCTGCACTTCGTCGAACGCGACGAACTGCACCGGGTATCGGGACTCGACGCAAGCCGCAACTTCCGCCAGGTCGCACCCGCTGCCGCCCGCCTGCAGCGCGATCGCCGAGTCGCGTGGGACGTAAAGCGCGTCGTACCGGCCGAGCTCGTAAGGCCGACCCTCAACCGTCACGGTCGCCGACCCTTTCAGGCCGATGAGCCCCGTCTCCCGATCGTCGGTGTCAAACGAAAGCGGCTGGCGCGCATCGAGGATGATCCGCCCGTAGTGCAAGTGACGGGCAGCCGTACGACCCGGAGCAACCGACACCGTACGACCGCTGCGTGAAGCGGTGTTGCGGATGATGCAGGTCGAGGGGGATATGGGAACCATGATCCTTGTCAGTCGTTAGTCGTTAGTCGTTAGTCGTCGCTAGTCACCGTAGGCCCGGCCTCAGCCGAGCTTTCTTCAGCCTCGAGCCCCCGCTCCGAGCGCCGACATCCATTCGTTCTTTTAGCGCTCGCCGGGCCCCACCTTTCCGCGCCTCGCTGCGGCATTCGCGCTCGCTCGGGCCGCAGGCGCTTCCACGAGCAACGAGCCGTCATGCCACCACCGGGGCGGCGAAGGCCGGCGCGGTCACGAGCGCGGCCGCGCCTTGCAGACGCGGATACGACGCGCTGCTCACGGGCTTGATCGGCGTCGACGCGGCGCCTGGTGTCAGCGTGCGTTCTGCCAGCGCCGCACGAACGGTCGCATCGATCAGGTCCCACGCCGCCGTGATCTCGCCGCCGATGTAGACCCGGGCGGGGTCGAACGCGTTGATGACGCTGGCGAGCCCCAGTCCAAGGTAGCGGGCGGTTGCCTGAAGCGCGGCGGCGGCCTTGGCGTCGCCGCCTCTCGCCCGTGAAATCAGATCCTCGATCGTGAACGCCTTCTGCTCCGAAGGGACCGGCCCGGCGGTTTCAGTGGGGCGTCCGAAGTAGCGCGCGAGCGTCGCGCGGTTGGAGATATACGCTTCCCAGCACCCCGAGGCGCCACAGGAACAGCGCGGGCCGTCGAGCGCGAGGGGCACGTGGCCAAACTCGCCGGCAATGTTGTTCCGGCCGCGCAACACTTCGCCGTGAACGACGACCCCGACCCCGAGCCCGTCCGAAACGCTGACGAAGACGAGATCGCCGGTCGCGGCCGGCTCATCGTGCATGGCCCAGAGCTGCGCAATCGCACAGGCACGCCCCGAGTTTTCCACCTGCACGGGCAGGCCGGTCGCTGAGGCGAGAGCCTCGCGCAGATCCACGTCGCGCCAACCGAGCGTCGGCGCGTGCAACACCTTCATGGTCGACTGCTCAACCATTCCGGGGACGACCACGCCGATGCCCTCGCACGCGTCCACATCTTGCTGGTCGGCCAGGAGGGCGCGAATGCGACGGGCCAGCGTCTTGACCAGCATCCGCACATCGGTGACGGTTGCCATCCCGATGACGCCGCTCAGCGGCTTCCCGAGCAGGTCAGCAAGCATCAGGTAGGTCTGGCTGGCACGAATGTCCACGGCGACGACTGCTCGCCGCCGCGACTCGACGTAGAGAAAGGTCGGTTTGCGCCCGCGAACCGCCTCACCTGTGGCGCCCTCGAACACGCGCTTCTGCGTGAGGAGCTCGTTGACGATGATGCTGACGGTGCCGCGACGGACGCCCATGGCACGGGCGAGGTCGGCGCGGGAAATGGGCTGATGCGCGCGGACGAGATTCAAGGCGATGCGGCGGTTGATGTCCCGCGACGTGCCTTGCGTCGCTACGCGAAAGCGGCTTGGGTCAATTCGGCGCATATCGTCATAACTTGGGACGAATGATGTGGTCGCGTCCTCAGCCCTGGATCCAATGTGCCGTATCTTTACCGGTTAAGTAACCGAGCGCCGCCGATAGCCAGAACCCTCTGCCGTGGCTAGTTGGGCCTATTTGCCCCAAGTGCGGACAAAATACGCCGGCATCGAGTCGCTGTCAAGGGCCTGAAGAAAGGCTGGATTCCGAGGTGTCAAGGCGAGAGCTATGGGTGTCCGGTGCCCTGAAATGGGAGAACGACGTGCAGTTCGCGCGTCAGCGCCTTTTCGAACGTGGCGAAATCGATAGTCCAGCCACGGGAATCTGGAGAATCACGGCCAGCGGTCGGACGCGGCTAAACAACGGCGTGCGCACCGGTCCCGCGCCCATTGCCCGACCGATGCCGCGACCCAATCCAGTTCCGCCAGTTACGGAGCCGCCGGAAGAACCCGACTCACCTGAGGTGGCTATTGATTCAGCGTACCAGCGGTTACGAAATGCCCTCGCGTCACAGCTCCTTGATCGCGTCCGCAACAGTTCACCTGCGTTTTTTGAAACGCCTGTGGTTGACCTCCTTGTCGCGATGACCTGTGCGAATGCCGGAGTATGGTGGCATAGGGGCAAGAAGGAAATTGTGAACCATCCGGGACTCGAAGAAACGATTCGAGCCGCCGCGCGCGGCTCAGCGGCTCGACGTTAGACAGCACAGCAGCAACAATCTCGATGGTGACGATTCCAAAACCGAAACGGGCCGCTAAGCCTGCACACGTCTGCCAGTTTCTCATTGTCTTGCCTAACACGGATCCGTTGGTGTGGCGCCGCGTTCAAGTACCGGAGAGCTACTCATTCTGGGATCTCCACGTCGCAATTCAGGACGCGATGGGCTGGAAGGACTATCACCTTCACGAATTCACCCTTGTCGATTCGAAGACAGGGCGGGGCAGTCGAATCGGCATCCCTGACGACGAGATGCCAGATGAGCGGCCCTGCCTGGCCGGCTGGAAGGTCCCGATTGCGCGGTATCTCAGCCATGGATCGGATCCGGTGCGGTATCGCTACGACTTCGGTGATGACTGGGAACACACCCTGGAGTTCGAGGACATTGTCCCAAGCGACGGTGGCGCGTACCCGCGCTGCGTGGCTGGTGCGGGCGCCTGTCCGCCGGAAGACGTTGGTGGTACGTATGGCTACGCCGAATTCCTAAAGGTCATTCACGACGCTCGTCACCCGGAACATGACGCGATGTTGCAATGGGTGGGCGGCAGCTTCGATCCGCACGCCTTTAGTCCTCATTCGATCACGTTCGACAATCCGCGCGAGCGTTGGCAGATCGCATTCGAACATCGGCGGAGCGCTGTCTAACAACCGAATGGAGCCGGCGCGCCCGTCGTCCCAGGTATCATGTCGGTGGGGCGCGTGGCTCATTCGGAAGCGTTGGGCAGACCAGGACATGAGCTTCACCGCAGAGGATGTGATCGAGCACCTCGAGCGGTGCGGCCGGGAACCGTACAGGTTCTTTATCGATCTGAGTCACGGCTATTTCTTTAATGCGACCACGTCTCTGCATCTCTATGCTGATGACGGTCGCTGGGCGATGATCTTTGAGACGGCCGGGTACGGAAATCGCAGCAGATCCATCCAGCTCGAGCTCTTTTGGTATGGCAATTGCCTGCGGACCTACCGCGCGCCGGTGCGAACGGCATGTTCGAGTGCAACATGGAGTCGCTAAACCTGGTCGAACCTCACGACTTTGAACGAATCGAGGATGACTTCGAGTCCGTCGCTTTGTCGGTGGGGGGCCTTACGATTCGAGGCGTACAGCTCGCGTGAAGGTTCGCGAGGTGATTCGGCTTCTCGAAGAAGACGGCTGGGCGCTTGTCAGCCAGGAAGGCAGCCATCGCCAATTAAAGCACGCGAGCAAGACGGGTCGAGTCACCGTGAGCGGCAATCTCGGCGATGATATGCCGAAGGGAACACTGGCGTCGGTGAAGCGCCAGTCAGGATTGAAGGTATCGAAGTCATGAAAACGATGCAGTATCTCGTGCGGATCAACCGCGACGCTGACAGCGACTGGGGCGCGTCGGTTCCAGATTTACCTGGGTGTGTTGCGACGGGAAAAACGATCGACAGCGCCTTGCGCCGCATCGAGCGAGCGATCGAACTTCATGTCCGAGGTCTTCGCGAAGACGGTCTGCCGGTTCCGCGCCCCAGCCATCGCACTGTGACACCACGACGCCGAACGAGGGAGATTGACTTTTACGCTACGGTGGAAGTCGCGGCCTAACCAGGCGATGGAGCCGACGGCGTTCGTGGGCGTGGCCCACACCAACACCGGAGCGCCGCGGCTCATCGCCAATTCGTTAGCCAGACAAATGGAAAGGCAATGCGGCGTGTACCGAAGCATTCTTGCGCTGACATTTGCGGTCTTGAGTGCCTCCCACGGAGTTGCACAAAATTGCGAATCGGCGGTGAGTGCACGGGCACATGAGGATGTCCGACAAATCGTGCAGTCTTTGCACACCGGCGACATTGATGTCGTGTTGAAGTACACCCATCCAAGAGTTCTGAAACTCCTGGGAGGTCAGGAGGCTGCTGGGCGAGCAGTGGAGAGTGCCGTGGCATTCTGCGGACCTTCGAGACGCGGAGGCGTTCGAGCGCCTTGCAGGGCAACACGAGGTTAATGGTCGCCGCTTTGAGGTCAAGATTGTTCTCTCATAGGCTGGAACAATCCGATGCGAGTCAGCGGCACTCCCGAGCGCGGCTGGACGTGCGAGCACTCGCGCCGCAGCTGCAGCGAAACCATCACGGTGCGTAACGAACGCCGACTCTGCGCGGACCACCATGCCAGACGTATCCGCGATCCGTTCCATCTTCGGGCCGGATCACGCATTGCACACATCACGCAAGCGGCATGGAAGGTCATGCGCCGGGCGCAGCCGGCGCCTACGATCGGGGCGAAGCAGGCCATGATGCTCGAGACCGACCGGCCGGTCGCCCTGCGTCAGGCCATCCTCGCGTGCCGCAGCGGCGGGACCATCTCGGTCGCCGGCGGTACGGCGGTTTCATCGACAAATTCCCGATGGGCGCGATCGTCAATCGCGCGCTGACGATCAAGTCAGGGCAGACGCGCGTCCGCCGTTACATGCGGCCGCTTCTGGAGCGAATCGAAGCTGGGCAGATCGACCCGAGTTTCGTGATCACGCACCGGCTACGCCTCGAGGATGCGCCGAAGGGCTACGACACGTTCCTGCACAAGGAAGAGGAGTGCATGAAGGTGGTGTTGAGTCCGAATTCTTAATGGTTCTAAGGTTCTAAAGGTTCCGGCCGGGCGGGGGGACCCTCGCGCGGTTGGACGCCGTGGCATGCACGGCAGATACATCATGGCGGACGTTCGGTCCAAGCGGTGAGCGGCGGCCCGGTGCGGAAACAAATCCGCATGGCACGAAGAACAGGCGTACTGGCGTGACAGCGCCCTGGCGTGCGACTGCTCGTAATGCCAGTACCCTGGTCGTCGCCGCGCGACATCTTTCGACACCTCGTGGCATTTGAGACACGCTGCATTGCTGAAGGGTGTCTCACGAGTGACGGCTCTCATGGGCGGCTCCGAATTCGGCGCGGGCGGCCGGGCACGGCCCAGCTCCTGCGCGATGCTCCGACCCGCGATACGTCCCATGTAAATACCGGGACCCAGGAAGGTTCCCTCGAGCGCGGCCTTTCCGTTGATTCCACCGAAGCCGGTGACCTCTCCGACGGCGAACAGCCCCGGGATGACGCGCCTCGATTGATCCAGCACGCGACATTCCATGTCGACGTCGATCCCGCCCATGCTCTTGCGCGTGAGCGGAAAGAACTGGGCGGCGTAGAAAGGCGGCGTGTCGGTCGGCTTCGGTTTGGGAAATGTCTTCTCGCCAAACGCCTGGAAGTCCACGTCGATGCCCTGAGTCGCCAGGTCGTTGTAACGGGACACGGTCGCAAGGAGATTGGCTGGCGGCACGCGCATCGCTGCCGCCGATTTGTCGAGGGAATCCGCCGTCACGACTACGCCTGACGTGTCGTACACCAGCCGACGGACTTCACCAAGATTCTCGTAGCCCGCTACCGTGATCGAAAACGCGTCCTTGCCCTTCTCGTCGAAAAGATTCCAATAGGTGCCGCCCGGCTGGTTCAGCAGCGCGCGCAAGCCGAGCTTCTCATCGCCGAATTCCTGCGTAAATCGCTTGCCCTCCGCGTTCACCCAGATTGCGTTGAAGTTGAAGGCGGCGAGTCCGCGTGTCCGGCTGGGATCGCGCGGGTCCGGCAGCCCGAGCACGTAGTTCCACTGGTGATCCAGGCGAGACACCCGGCCGTTGATGCGTCGGACCAGATCGTGACCCGACCCCGTAGCGGAATGCGCGGCGCCCGCGAGCACGCGACTCGGCTTGGGCAGTTCGGATGGCCAGTTGGCGAGCACGGTTTTCAGGTTGCTCTGAAATCCTCCGGTCGCGACGATCACGTTGCGGGCGAAAAGATCCTGGCGCGTCCCTCGACGAAGATCGCGGACCCTGACCCCGCTGACCCGTCCCTGGCGCACGATCAGATCTTCAGCGAGCGTCGCCCACTGAAATCGGATGTTCGGGTGCCGGAGGCACGCGTGATAGAGCGGTTCGACCAGCCCCAGCCCCTTGCCTCGGGCCAGGTGGAGTCGGGGGACGGAATTGCCAGCCGGACGCACCAGACCCTCGAAGGAGACACCGAGATCGGTGAGCCAGTCGTAGAGCCACTCCCGTGAATCGCGTGCGTAGGCAGCGACCCAGCGGGTGGCGTTGTCTTCACCTCGGGCAAGAAAGTCCTTCTCTGCGAGAGCAGGCGAATCGACAACCTTCCGCTGCTCCTGCAATGGCGTGCCGACGATCGAGACGGCACCGTTCGACAGGATGGCATGCCCGCCGCCGACGGTGGACATGTCGACGACCAGCACCGACGCGCCCGCACGCGCCGCTTCCAGCGCAGCGCTGAGCCCGGCTATGCCCGCACCGACCGTGAGCACATCGACTGGTTCCTGCTTTCCCTGCGCAAAATGCACAGGACTAACAGGTGCGAGCGACCCCCCGACGAGCGTCATCGCAACGGCGAGTCGGCGAGTAACCATCAGAACCTCAAAGCGCAGAACCTTTTCGATCTGAGAACCTGGGAACCATAGAACCATAGAACCGTAGAACCGTGGAACCGTGGAACTTCGGTAACCTGGCAACCCAGACTGGTTACTATCGCAGGAACGCCTCGGGCAGGCCGCCGTCGACCGGGATGACGTGGCCGGTTGTCTTGGCGCTCTGATCCCCCGCGAGCCAGCAGATGGCGTTGGCGCAGTCCACCGGCAGGATCGGACGGCGGGTAATGGTGCGTCGAGCGTAGAACTCCGCCAGCTTGGAACGGAGGCTTTCGACCGTTTCCGATTCGTCGTGAGGAATGGCGTATTTCTTCAGCGCCACGATCACGCGATCTTTGGGAAACATGGCCGACCCCTCGATGACGGTGGCCGGCGCTACACCGTTCACGCGTACGAGCGGACCCAGGCCGAGTGCGAGCTCGCGGATGAGATGGTTGATTGCCGCTTTGCTGACGTCGTACGGCTCGCTGCCGGCCTTCGGCACGATGGCGTTCGCCGAGCTCGTCAGGACCAGCGCGGCCGGCAGGCCCTGCTCCTTCAGAATACGTCCTGCTTCCTCAGCGAGCACGTAGTTGCTCGTCACGTTGACGCTGAGCGTACGCGCCCAGACGTCTTCCGCCGGCGTTCCGGCGGCAGGGGTTGGGTAGATTGCGGCGGTGTTGACGACCGCGTCGACGCCACCGAAGCGCATGACCGTCGCGCGGCAATGCCGCGGCGATGCTGTCGCGCGACGCGAGATCGACGGCAGCCGCCAGCACCATGTCCGGCGATGACGCGGCCGCCGCTTCTTTCGCCGCCGCCTCGGCGCTCGCGACGTTCATGTCCGCGACGACAACCTGTCCGCCGCGTCGCGCGATCTGCAGCGCGACTTCCCGGCCGATTCCGCTCGCGCCGCCGACAACGACCACGACCTTGCGGCTGAATTCGCGCTCCGGCGGCATGCGCTGCAGCTTTGCCTCTTCGAGCGCCCAGTATTCGATGCGAAACGCCTCCGAGCGCGGCAGCGCGACGTAATTGTGGAAGCTCCGGAATTCCGCGGCCTGGTCCGGACGCCGCGCCTGCGGCGGCGACGTCACCGCCGCCTCGCGCTCCTCGAGCGCGTTGGCGCCGGCCATGACGTGGATCGCATTCACGAAGAACTCGGACGTAATGCGAGCTTCGCGCTTGTCCTTGCCAAACCCGAACAGACCAAGGCCCGGGATCACGACGACGGATGGATTCGAGTCGCGCAGCGCCGGTGAGGCCGCATCGGCGTGCGCGTTGTAGTACTCGGCGTACAACCGCCGGTACGTCACGAGACGCTCGTCGATGCGTTTCTTGAGTTCGGCGATCCCTTCGCTCTCCGCATTCCACGGGATGAACATCGGCGAGATGCGCGTGCGCAGGAAGTGGTCGGGACAGCTCGTGCCCATCGAGCACAGGTCGTCTGCCCACTGCGAGCTGGCGAACGTCAACGCATCCTCGCTGCTGTCGTAGTGCGCGATCACGCGCCGGTTGGAGGAGACGGCGCCGCGAAGGTAAGGGAGGAGCGCCGCGACGACCTCTTCGCGCTCGCGCACGGCGCCGGCTGCCGATCCGCCGAAAAGTGGCCGGCCGAGCCGCTTCTGGTGATCCTGGACGAACTCCCCCATCTGGTCGATCGTCTTGATGCTGTTCAGATAACACTCACGCTGCGACTCTCCCCACGTGAAGAGTCCGTGCCCGCCGAGGATGATGCCGTCGCAACCTGGCTGTGCTTCGACCGCTTGCCGCAGCATCAACGCCAGCTCGAATCCCGGCCGCTGCCATGGCACCCAGACGATGTGACGGCTGTATTTCTGGTTGAACTCCTCGAGCTTCTTCCCGCCGTTCGCGCTCGCGGCAAGCGCGATGGCCCAGTCGGGATGGAGATGATCGACGTGCGGAAACGGCAGAAACGCGTGCAGGGGCGTGTCGATCGAAGCGGCCACGCGATTCTCGCCGAAGGCAGACAGCGGGTAGAAGCCCACCATCTCGTCTTCGAACGCCTCGCCGCGATAGCGCTGGATGAGGCTCTCCAGCTTATCGAGATACAGAACGGCAAAGCCGGCAGTGCCGATCGAGCGCAAGTCGCCGCCGCTGCCTTTGACGGCCATGACCCGCTCCGCCTTCCCCGTCAACGGATCCGGCAGCGTGAACTTCGAGCTCGTGTTGCCGCCGCCGAAGTTGGTGATGCGAAGGTCGGCACCGAGCAGGTTCGATCGATAGCGCAGCAGCTCGAGCGGGTTGGCCTCGAGCCGTGCGGCTTCGCGATCCTCCCAGAGGTTCTTGAGGAACACGGTCTCCATGGTGGACATCTCAGACACAGGTCAGCTCCAGATAATCTTGAAATCGGCGGTAATGCGCGTTCCAGCGGTCGGTCGACGTCGGCTCGAACCGCTCGAGCGGGAAGGAACGGGCGATGATCGCTCGCGCCTCGCCCAGCGACGCCACGGCACGGGTGGCCACCATCTGCATCGCAATGTTCCCGAGTGCGGTGGCTTCGACCGGGCCGGCCTCAACCGTCCGGCCGGTCGCATCGGCCGTGAATTGATTGAGCAGCCGGTTGCGCGATCCACCGCCCACAATCTGCACCTCGGTGATGGGCGTCCCCGTCAAGCCCTCGATGCAATCGAGCACATATCGATACTTGAAGGCGAGACTCTCGAGAATCGCGCGGGTATAGGCTGGTGGACCGTCAGGCTCGGTCTGGCGCGTCTCCCGGCAGTAGTCGGCAATGGCCGACACCATGCTCGTCGGATGGAGGAAGGCACCGTGATCGGGATCGAAGAGGACCTTGAACGCGTGACGCTCGTCGCTTGCCGCGGTCAAGAGCTCGTCGTACTCGAAGCGCCGCCCTTCCGCCGCCCAACTCTTCAGGCAGCCCTGCAACAACCACATGCCGGCGATGTTCTTCAGCAACCTGGTCGTTCCGCAGACTCCGCCCTCGTTCGTGAAGTTCAGCTCGCGCGATCGCGGCGTGATGATCGGCGCCGGTACCTCGGTGCCGAGCAGCGACCAGGTGCCGGAGCTCAAGAACGCGCGCCCGCCGCCGACGTTCACCGAGGCGACGGCGGATCCCGTGTCGTGGCACGCCGGGGCGACCACGGGCGTACCGGCCAGCGCCGCCGAAACGTCCGGAAGCACGTGGCCGATGGTCGTTCCCGGCTCGATCAGGGGAGGCAGCAAGCGAACCGGGAGATCGAGCTTCGAGAACAGGCGCGATGCCCACGAGCGCGAGTGCGCGTCGACGAATTGCGTGGTCGTCGCATTCGTGAACTCCGCGGCCAGTTCGCCGGTCAGCCAGTAGTTCAGGAGATCGGGGATGGTC
The DNA here is from genome assembly GCA_963804245.1 of uncultured Acidobacteriota bacterium. Taxonomy (GTDB): domain Bacteria; phylum Acidobacteriota; class Vicinamibacteria; order Vicinamibacterales; family 2-12-FULL-66-21; genus CAWDPQ01. The sequence continues at coordinate 51,632 of CAWDPQ010000019.1, read as the reverse complement.
AGCAGCGCTCGCGCCGCATTGAGCACCTTCGGTGCGGCGGCGGCGTGCGCGTAGAGCTGGAACAGCGTGTTGAACGGCAGGAACTGGATGCCGGTCACCGCGTAGATCTCGTCGGCCGGCAGGCGCTGGAAGACTGCCTCCATGACGCCGTCGGTACGGCTGTCACGGTAGTGGTAGGGGTTCTGGAGCAGGCTGCCGTCCTCGGCGATGAGTGCGTAATCGCAACCCCAGGTGTCGACGCCAATGCTGTCGAGGGATGTCGTGGGCAGGCGCTCGAGCGATCGCCGCATCTCCAGCCACAGCCGGAAGATGTCCCATTGCAGACGGCCGCTCTGCCGTACGGGGTCGTTTGGAAACCGGTGCAGCTCCCGGACGTCGAGCAGGCCGTCGTTCAGCCGCCCGAGAATGGCGCGGCCGCTTTCCGCGCCGAGATCGAACGCCAGAAATTGAGCGCTCACAGCTCCCCGGTCTCCCATGGTGCGAAGGCCAAGGATACATTAGGCGACACGGTGTCAAACGGCTTTAGGATTGTTCTGACGTGCTGACAGCCCGGCTGCTCATCGCGCTTGCCATCGCGGGCCTGCTGCTGCGGGCCCCCGACTACCAGGCGTCGACGTTCGCCTCGCAGATTGCCTCGCTTTCCGAGCGCGCCGGCTATTTCGATACCGACAATCTGATTTCCAACGAGCGGTCCTACCTCCAGGTGCTGCCCGACCTCCGCCGCGCCGGTTTCCAGGGCGGTGCATACGTCGGGGTCGGACCGGATCAGAACTTCTCGTATATTGCCGCGGCCAGGCCGTCGATTGCATTCATCCTGGACGTCCGGCGCGACAACCTGCTGCTGCACCTGTTGTTCAAGTCGCTCTTCCAGCTGGCGCGGAGCCGCGTCGAGTATCTGGCGCTCCTCCTCGGACGGCCCGTCCCTCCGGCGCTCGACAAATGGCGCGACACCTCCATCGAACGCATCGTCGCCTACATGGACGGCTCGTCACCTGAGCCGCGAACGGGTGAGGCGGCGCGGAGGCGTGCGTCGGAAGCCATCGTGCGCTTCGGCGTGCCACTCTCACATGAGGATCTGGAGACGATCGACCGCTTCCATCGCCGCTTCATCGAGACGGGGCTGGAGCTGCGCTTTCAATCCACCGGGCGGCCGCCGCAGACTCACTACCCGACATACCGGGAGTTGCTGCTGGGCAAGGATCCCCAGGGAACGGTGGGCAACTACCTCGGCACCGAAAACGCTTTTCAATTCATCAAAGCGCTTCAATCGCGCGATCTCATCATTCCGGTCGTCGGGAATCTGAGCGGGCCCTCCGCGCTCGCCTCGATCGGTGCGACCGTGGCCCAGCGTCGCGAGACCCTGAGCGTGTTCTATGCCTCCAACGTCGAGTTCTATCTGTTCGGCGAGGGCACGTTCCGCGAGTTCATCATCAACCTGCGCCGCCTGCCCCACAACAATCAGAGCCTGATCGTCCGCTCCGTGTTCGGCAGATACGCCGCCGCGGCCGGCGGCAGCTCCTCGCACACGCAGTCGGTGGCGACCCTGATCGACGCGGTCACGAACGGGCGAGTTCGGAGCTATGGAGATCTGGTAGAGCGGTGAATGCTTGAGCACGTGTAGGCCCGGCCTTCAGGCCGGGCGTGCACGAATCAGCAACCAGCTGGTCCCCGACACGCCCGGCCTGAAGGCCGGGCCTACAAGCTGGCGGCTGTCACTGCGGCGCCTCCGTGAGGAATGCCAGCAGGTTGCGCCATTGCGCCTGATTCATGACATCGGCCATGGCCTCCGTCATGAGCGAGGTCTTCTCTTTGCGCCGCGCTTTGATCTGCGCCTTCTGGACGTCTGTCGCGGTTCCTTCACGAGTCAACACCGACACGCTCTGGGCGGCCTCGCGCAATACGAGCGCGTGAATCGAGCGGCCGTCGCTCGTTTCAATCACCGTCGTCTCGTGCTGAGGAGCGATCTTGCGATCGGGGAACATGATCGCTTCGAGCAGCGCGTACTTGGCGGACCGCAGTGGAGAGTTGGAAAGATTCAGCCCGGCGACACCGTGATCGGTGCCGATCGTTCCGAAGCGATGGCACGACGCACAGTTGGCTTCGAAGAGGGTGCGTCCGGCCGCGGCGTCGAGTTTTTGCTGCGGTTGATAGATCGCTTCTTCCATCATCTCCTGACGACTGACGACCCGTCCCTGGGTGCGCGCCGCCAGCGCAGAGGCCGGCGCACCGCGTCCGCCGGGTGCACCGCGTCCGGCAGCGGCGGCTGCTGCCTGGCGCTCCTGAATGGCCTTCAGTTCGTCGGCTGTCAGTGGCGACAAGTCGGGAGCTTTTTCGTACAGCAGTTGTTTTTCTTCATCGGTCGCGAACTGATCGGCGACGGAATCGAGGAACTGGCCGACGAAGTTCACGAACTGCGCTCCGCCGCGCCATTTTGCCGCGCGACCGAACAGCTCGGCGAGCTGGACCTTCTGTTCGGCGGTCCATCCCTGCTTGATCATCCGCAGTGCGTAGAGGTAGTGGAGCTGCAGTTCTTGCTTATCGTTCCCCTTCGGCATCGCGGCAAGCAGCTCGGCTATGCCAGGCGCTTGACCTGAGTAGCCGATCAGCAACGCGATCTCCTTGTTGAGGCGCTCGTCCTGCGCTGGAAACTGTCCGGCAACCTGACCATAGAGCTGCTCGCGCTGCGCAGCGCTGAGACCCTCCTTCACTTCTGTCGTTGCGTACATGAACGTGCGAAACAACCGGAGCTTGTTCTCGGTCGAGAGGGAGGTGTCCTTCATCATCGCCAATGTCTTGTCGATGACCGGCTGCACGCTGGCACCATCGGCCGTGCGAACCCAGGCGAGCATGCCCTCGAGCGCGCCGAGAGGATTGGTCTCGCTGAGCACGCGATTTTCCCAGTCGGATCGACGGGTGTGCTCGAGCGCGATGCGCGCTGCCCAGCGGACGAATCGGTCGCCGTCGTTCAGTAGTGCCTGCAGATCGGCAACCGGGACCAGACTCGCTTTGTCTGGCGACTGTCCCATGCGGACGACGGCTTCGGCGGCGCGCCGCCGCACGGCCGGCTCGCGATCCTTGAGTGCGGCCGCCGCTACACTCTTTGCGGCCTCACCCTGCACGCCGGCGACATAAGTGGCTGCCGCTCGAACGTCGGCCACCGCATCCGTCACCAATGCCGTGAGGAGCGCCGCCGGCGGCGGCGCTCCATGCCTCTGCATTTCGTAGAGGGCGCGGACGCGATCCATCGCGGCGGCTCCCTTGTTGCGCGCCAGTTTTTCCAGCTCGCTCCCGAAGTTCGCGCCCATCGATGCTTTGACTTTCTCGATGGCCGCCCAGCCCCAGCTCGAGAAAGGTTGCGGCTGGCGTACTACCGCGAGGATGCCGGTCATGTCAGGCGCCGCCGGGACCGTGCCCTTGTAACGAAGCCGCCACAGACCGCCCGTCGTATTCCGCCCGCCGGTCGTGAAATACATCATCCCGTCCGGACCCACTTCGACGTCAGTGACATTGAAGGGCTCGCCGTGCACGAATTCTGCGCGATCGGACCGTGCGGTATACGTGGCGCCACTCGGTGTCAGCGCCGTGTAGAGCAGGCGTCCGCGCGACCAGTCGGCCTCGAACAGGTTGTCGAAAAATTCACGCGGGTAGGCGTAACTCGTATAGAACTCGACACCGACGGGCGATCCGCGGCCGACGTCGCGCGTCGGCGGCAAGGAGTCGATGTAGTACGCGGGGTACTTGCCGGAGCCGTTTCGATATCCGTAGTTCCCGTACAGGATCTGATGCGCCGTGCGAACTTCACGGTACCACGGCATATTGATGTCCCACTCCATGTCGCTGTCGAAGAGGAACGCCTCGCCGTTCAAGTTGTAGCCGAAGTCGTAGGCGTTGCGATTACCGCCGGAGAACACGTGGAACTTCTTCAACTCCGGGCTCCAGTCGAAGATCGCGCTGTGCGCTCCCTCGCGGGCGCTGACGCCGAAGTTGGGGAAGTTGGGCAGAAACTGAGCGTCCTTGTCCTGCAACACCGGTGAGGTGAGATCGAGGGCTTCGTCGGCAATCGTTTCGTTGTTGCCGACAATCACGGCCATCCCGCCATCTGGGCGGCGCCGAATAGCGTGCGGACCGTGCTCCTGGATTCCGCCCGCCATGCCCAGGATCTCCAACGTATCCGCCACGTCGTCGTTGTTCGAGTCCTCCATCTTGAAAACGCCGGCCGGCCGATTCGGATTGGCCCCGCGTCCCGCCGGCTGCGGCGTCGAGGAGGCTTCCTGCGCCTTCTGCACGTGCACGCACGACCCATACATGGCCCGGCCGTCGAACCACAGGCCCTGGCAGTTTCTGACTTTGTCGGTGATGATCTTTTCCGACTCGTAGATGCCGTCGTTGTTGGTGTCCAGCAACAGGCGCGGGTGATCCAGCTCTTTCGAGACCACGAGCCGGCCGAGGCTGTCGAACGTCAGCGCGACATAGGAGTCGGTCTTGTCGGGTGGGTTCACACGTTCGATGACGAAACCCGGCAACGTGCTGAACTTCACGCCAGCAACGGCCTGCGTCACCATTTGCGCCTGGTTCGGGGCCTGACCCACCGGCAGCGCCGGCACCAGCGCGATGCCGGCAGTGCATGTCGCAGCTATCGTCAACGCTACGCGGCGGGGCTGTCTCATCAGGACCTCACGCGGGATTCCTATCAGGTGCGGTTGTGGGGGGTCAAGTGATCTCGGGGGAGAGGACGCGGAGCGTCCCACGTATCAGGGTTTGCGGCTTGTCAAAAGATTCAACGCGGAGAGCGCTGCGGACCGCAGAGACGGCATGGGTAGTTAGCCGCGCGGAGCGGCGCGACCGCCCTCGTCGTTCGGATAACCCGAGGCGTCTCCGCTCTCCTGCGATCTCAGCGTTGAGGCTTTTCACCGCGATCTCTGCACCCTCCGCGTGGTGATGTGTAACGCCCACAGCATGAAAACGTAATATATTCAACGCCGTGCGGGCCGGGTCCCGCGCGCGTGGATAGGCTCATAAGGGAGGGCATCTTGCGATTCAGACTCTACGTGGCAGCTGGGCTAGTCGTGTTGACGGGCTCGATTGTGCTCGCCCAGAAAATGACGACGCCGGAAGAACTCGACAAGGCGATGAAAAAAGTGCAGCCGGCGATGCAAGCGGCGCAGAAGGCTCTCAAGTCGGAAGCGTACGCAGACGTGAAGCCACAGCTCGCGACCATCAGACAGGTCATGGTCGATACGCGAGAATTCTGGGTCCACCACAAGAAGGACGATGCGTTGAAGGCGAATGAGGACGTGATGACGAAGCTCGACGCGGTTGACAAGCTCCTGTCGGCCACGCCGGTCGACCCGGCAGCGGTTGTCGCCGGGATGAAGGCGATGGGCGGAGCGTGTCTCTCCTGCCACAAGGTCTATCGCGAGCGCGACTCGGAGAACAACTACATCCTCAAACCGGGTTCCGTCGGAGAGTGAGAACTGTCGACCCCTGACAGTCCCGTGGAATCGGACGCCGGACGCCGGCGGTTTCTCTCCGGCGTCATCGTCGCCATTCAGGCGGCGATCGGCGGGATTCTGGCTTTCGTCCTCGGCGGTGCCGCGGCCGCGCCGGCGTTCGGGTCGCGGCGCACGAACTGGTGGCCCGCGGGCAACGTCGACGACCTGCCTGATGGTGAACCGACGCCCGTCGTCCTGCGCGTGACGCGCGAAGACGGGTACAGCCAGGTCGTCGATCGTCAGGTCATCTTCCTGATCAAGGTGAACCCCACGCAGGTGACGGCGCTGTCGTCAACCTGCACGCATCTCGGCTGCCGCGTCAGCTGGGACGCTACGGCGAAGCTCCTGAAGTGCCCGTGCCACGGCGGCGTTTTCGATCGCAGCGGCGCCGTCAAGGCCGGGCCCCCGCCCGCGCCACTCCCGAAGATCGAGGCGCGCGTCGAGGGGAATCAGGTGATGGTGCAGCTCTGAGCCTGCAGCCCCTCTTCGACTGGCTCGACGCGCGCACCGGCTTCCGCGCCGGTAAATCACATCTCCTCGACGAGCCGCTGCCGCCTGGCGTCGGCTGGTGGTTCGTCACCGGCAGCATCCTCCTCTTCCTCCTCGTCCTGCAGCTCGTGACCGGCGTCGTCCTGACGATGTACTACGTGCCGTCGCCGGAGTTTGCATACGACAGCGTCCGGTTCATCACCGACCGGTTGCCGCTCGGACGGCTCGTCAGGGGACTTCACTTCTTCGGCGCGAGCTTCATCGTGATCGCCGCCGTGATTCACATGCTGCGCGTCGTCCTCTTCGGGTCGTACAAGAAGCCGCGCGAGGTCACGTGGATGACGGGCATCGTCCTGCTGCTCCTCATCCTGGGATTTGCGCTGACGGGCTACCTGCTGCCGTGGGATCAGAAGGCCTACTGGGCGACGACCGTCACCATCAACATCGCGCGGAGCACTCCGCTCTTCGGCGAACAGGTGGCCGCGCTCATGCGCGGTGGCGTCGACCTTGGCGCGCTGACGCTGTTGCGTTGGTACACGGCGCACGTGTTTCTGCTGCCGGCTGCGCTCGTGGTCTTTGTTTTAGCGCATCTATATCTCATGCGCCGCCATGGAATCTCGGGACCGGTTCAGCCAAGAAGCGGGCAACCAAGGCCGTTCTATCCGTATCAGGCATTCAAAGACACCGTGGCCATGGCCGCTGTGTTTGCGCTCGTGCTGACCTTTGCCCTGATGTTCCGCGTGCCGCTCGACGCGATCGCGGATCCGTCGGACGCGACCTACGTGCCGCGTCCCGAATGGTATTTCCTGAGCCTCTTTCAGCTCTTGAAATACTTCCCCGGACCTTTCGAGCCGATTGCCACCATCGTCATCCCCGGCTTGATTGTCGGGGGACTACTGCTGCTGCCGTTTCTCGACCGCGGGCCCGATCGGCATCTGTCCAAGCGCCGGGTCGTCGGCGCAGCGTTCGCTGTTCTCGGCACGGCAATCGTCGCCCTGACCTTTCTCGGATTCAGGGACTCGCCGGCGCATGCCGATCCATCGCATTGGGGAACGCTCGCGATCGCCGGACAGGAGTTCGTCCAGGATCAGCGCTGCCAGACATGTCACCGGGTAGGCGGCCCAGCCAATCCGATCGCGGACACGCGGCTCCGGAAGGTGCCAGAGTGGCTTCTGGCACATGTCCCCGATCCTGAAACGATCACGCCGGGGTCGCGGAAACCGCCTCCCGGAGGGATGAACCCGTCGCAGGCACGGGCGATTCTCGCCTACATGCGAAAGATCCGCGCTGGTGGCGGTCCCACACCGGCGCAGAGCGCAGAGGCACGCACGGCGACGCTCGTACTCGGGCGTTATTGCGCAAACTGTCACATGATCGACGGCGAAGGGGGCAACGAGGGACCCGATCTCACGCGTGCCGGCAAGGAGCACGACGTGAAATGGCTACATGAGTGGATCAGCGATCCGGAGGCGATGGACCCGCTCGCCAACATGCCGGCATTCGGCGATCGACTCACGCCGGAGGAATTGACCGCTATCTCGAACTTTCTGGCAGCCCGCAAGTGAGTATCATTCGTCGTTAACCATGCGCGCCGAGCCGCCTAGCGGGCTAGGCGCGCACGGCGCGCCTGCGAGGGCGCGGCGCGGGGCGTAGGCGAGCCCGCCGCGAGCGGACCGAGCCGGGGCCCGGGGCAGAGCCCCGGTCTAGTCTGGAGGAGTATCGATGTCAATCAGCAAGCGCACGTGCCTGGCCATCGCCGTCGGAACTTTCGTCGCGGGTTTTGCGTCCGGCGGGATGATGTCCGCACCGGTAGCCAATGCGCAGGCCTCGAATCGCGTCTTCGAGCTCAGAACATACACGGCCGCGCCGGGAAAGTTGGAAGCGCTGCACAAGCGGTTCAGAGATCACACGGTCAAGCTGCTGTCCAAGCACGGCATGTCGCACGTAGGTTACTGGGCGCCAGCCGACGCGCCGTTGGCGGAGAACACGTTGATCTACGTGCTCGCACATCCGAGCCGCGAGGCCGCGAAGAAGAGCTGGGACGCGTTCAGGGCCGATCCGGAGTGGGTCAAGGCCCGCGACGAGTCGCAAAAGGACGGCCCGCTCACCACGAAGGTGGAGTCCGTGTTCCTGAACCCGACGGATTACTCACCCCTCAAGTAGTCCGTCGCCGCGGATAGGTCTTGGTGAAGCCGTTGCGCGTGTTGGTAACGGTGAACGACCCGTCGTCCTGGGCTGAGATCTTGAGGTAGTACGCGGGCGAGTGAGCCGGCTGAGATACTGCGCCTTGGGCGGGCGGCGCCTGTCCGCCGCTCGCTGCAGCCGGGGGATTTCCCCCGCGTTGTCCCGGTGGTGACGTCAGTACGTTGGCGATCACCGCCGGGTCGTCGACGTTGGCGATGAACACACCCGCCGGGTTGTGCTCGATCCCCCCGCTGTACGACCAATGCAGCTGCCAGATGTCCTCGAGTCCCGGCGACGAACGCATGATCTGATACGCCGGCACCGACCCGCCTTTGCGTGTGCCGTTCTGCATGACCGCGACCCGCGGGCGTGCCCCGTGCACGAGAACCTCCGGTCCTGACCGATCGAGACCGTGATGGGTCACCATGTAGATGTCGACGGTGCCAACCTGATTGTTCGGGCACATCAGCTCGAATTCCTTGTTCCACAACAGATCGCCGAGATCGATCGCGCGGAACTGCCCATATGAGATCACCGCCCCCACCGATTGCGCGTTCTCGTCCGGCGAAGTGGGATCCTCTTTCTTCTGGAACTTCGCGCACAGAGGATTCGGCTGTCCACCTCCCGGCAGCGGTTTCTTCAAGGCCTCACCGCCAGCGGTGACGATGCGGAACTCGAAACCGGCAATGGGCACCCGGTCGCCGGGCTTTACGACGGTGTGCTTTGCCTTGCTTTGCAGCTCGGTGTATGCCGCCTGAAAGTCCTTGTCCCTGCGGGCGCACTTCGACGTTCGGACCGTGATCGATGTAGTGAGCAATCGGCACCCGCTTCGCGAGCTCCGGCATGCCGCCGACGTGATCGACGTGATAGTGCGTGGAGACGAGATAGTCGATGCGTTTGACGCCCGCGTCCCCGAGCATCGCCATGATGCGATCGGTATCGCGCCCGCCCGGGTTGCCGCTGTCAATCATGAGCGTCTCACCGGAAGGAGACACGTACAGCGCCGCCTTTCCTCCTTCGGTGTCGGCGATGTAGATATCCAGCGTCTTCTTCGACTGCGCGCCGATACTGGCGGCCAGCGCCATGACCACGACGATCATCAGAAACCGTCTCATACTCAGCCTCCAAACCAGCTCCCAGCTTCCAGCTTCCAGCTTGCCAGCTTCCGACGACTTACGACTAACGACGACTAACGACGACTAACGACTAACGACTGACGACTAGCGCTCTTTTAGCGTGCCGTCCATCCCCCATCGACGAAGAGCGCGCTTCCCGTGACATAGCTGGATGCGTCGGATGCGAGGAACAGCACGGCCCCGGCGAGCTCGTCGGGTTCGCCCCAACGTCCCATGGGAATTCGTTTGACGAACTCAGCGTATTTGACCGGATCGTCCAGCAGTTGTCGATTCATCTCGGTGCCGAACGCGCCAGGACAGAGCGCATTTGCGGTTACGCCTGTGCCCGCCCACTCGAGGGCGAGGACGCGCGTGAGGTTGATGATGCCTGCCTTCGACGACGCGTAAGGCGCCCGCCCGGCGAGAGCGATGACGCCAAGCACCGAGCCAAGGTTGATGACGCGGCCCCATCCCCTGCGCACCATGCCCGGGCCGATCGCCCGGCTGCAGAGAAACGGCCCTTTCAGATTCGTGTCGAGCACCGTGTCCCAGTCGGCTTCTGTCAGCTGTTCGATGGGCCCTCTGATGTTCGTGCCCGCGTTGTTGATCAGGATGTCGATGCGGCCCAAGTCACGTTCGACGTCCGCGGCCAGACGTTCGACATCGGCCGACATCGTGACGTCGGCCTGATATGCACGACAGCGGCGGCCAGTGGCGGCGCCAAGCTCGGACGCCGCCTGCTCGCTCGGCGCAATCGACCGGCCGGTGATGGCGATGTCCGCACCGGCTTCGGCAAGCGCCGCGGCCATGGTCCGTCCCAGGCCACGCGTGCCGCCGGTGATCAGCGCAACTTTTCCGTCGAGTCGAAATCTGTCGAGCACTGATTGCGTCACGGTACTCTTTCTCAAAAAGAGGACAAACGTGCAAGAAACAAGATCTGACCCTCGATTATGCGGGCTTCTCGATTGGCGTGTGCGAATCCAGGAACAACCAGCACACGGCGCCGATGAGATAAATCGTGGCTGAAATATAGAACGTCAGCGTCCAGTTGCCGGTCCACGTCAGGAGATAGCCGACGACCAGGACCGACGATGCACCGGCGAGACTCCCCAGCGTGTTCATCGCCCCCGAAACCGTTCCTGCATACCGTCCGCCCACGTCCATCGTCCCCGCCCAGGCGGCCGGCATCACGAAGTCGTTGAAGAAACCGGCCAGGCCGAGCACGAACATGGCCCGGACGGGATCGTCGATCGTCGTGAAGACGAACACGCAGATCGAAGCGCCGATGAAACCCATCACCGCGACAATCCGGCGGGCCAACGCCACGCTGCCGGTTCGCCGCGCGAGCGCCGGTATCAACCCCGCCGAAACGAAGCATCCCAGGCCGCCGAGGAGGAGAGGCAAGCCGGCCAGCAGCGCGCCCATCCGGAGGGTGGCGCCGCGCGCCTCCCGCAAGTAAGTGGGCAGCCAGTTGATGTAGAACCACCAGCCGTACGCCAGACACATGTACTGAATCGAGAGCAGCCACACTGCGCGTGTGGAGAAAATCGTGCGCCAGGGCACGCCGCCGTGGGCGACGGCGGTTTCACGTTGGGGTGGCAGCATGGCGAGCTCAGCGGCATTGACGGCCGGGTGCTCGGAAGGCGCGTCGCGGAACCAGCGGTAGAAAAACACCGCCCAGACGACTCCGAGCAGCCCGAAGATCTCGAACGTTCGTCTCCAGCCGATCGCACCGATCAAGGTGGCGACGAGGAGCGGCGTAAAGGCGCCGCTCACCCGCGTCGCCAGCCAGAGCGTGGCCTGTGCCCGCTCCCGCTCCTTCACCGGCAGCCACGTGGTCAAGACCCGCGTCAGATTCGGAAATGCCCCCGCTTCCCCGGCCCCGAAAAGCGCCCGGATGGCGACAAGGGACGCGCCATTCCAGGCCCATCCCGTAGCGGCGGTGAACAGGGACCACCAGATGACGATGCGCATCAGGACGCGGCGTGGGCCGATGCGGTCACCGAGCCAGCCGCCGGGGATCTCGAAAATCGCGTAGGCCCAGCCGAACGCCGCCAGCGCCCAGCCCATGTGCGCTGGGCTCAGGCCGAGATCCTTGCGAATGAACGGGACGGAGACCGAGATCGCGACCCGATCGATGTACGTGATGACCGCGAGCGCGACGGCGAACGCGATGACCACGTAGCGCGCGTTCGTTGCGGAGGGCATGGCGCCGGAGTATATCGTGCGTGCGGGCCTCGGAAGATGTTAGGCTTTCGCCTCAGAAGCGAGGTGTGTATGAAGGCTTTCTGGTGTGCGCGCACGGGAGTTGCGTCCGCGCTTCTTTTGGTCGGCCTGGCCGGCGGCATCGTGGCCTCCCAGCGGACGGCCTCCTCGATGACGACCGCGGCGAACAAGTTCCTGGAGGGGCTGACGCCGGAGCAGCGGCAGCAGGCCGTGCTACCTCTCGATTCTGAGGATCTGACGCGCTGGCACTACGTACCGACGAATCAGTTTCCGCGAAAGGGCCTGCCCATCAAGGAGATGACGGAGGCGCAGCGCAAGCTCGCGCACGACCTCCTGCGGACCGGGCTGAGCCAACAGGGTTACACCACCGCCACCGCCATCATGGATCTCGAGACCGTGCTGCGCGCCATCGAGAGCGCCGCCAAGCCCGGCGCCGGAATGAATCGCGATCCGGAGCTGTACTTCTTCACGGTCTTCGGCACGCCGTCGGCGAAAGGGCCCTGGGGTTGGCGCGTCAATGGACACCACCTGTCGGTCCATTTCATGGTCGGGGACACCTCGAAGGTCGCCAGCTCGCCAACGTTCTTCGGGACCAACCCGGCCGAAGTGCGGGAGGGACCGAAGAAGGGCCTGCGCATTCAGGCGGCCGAGCAGGATGCGGGCCACGCGCTGGTCAGCGCGCTGGACGAGACGCAGCGCAAGACGGCGATCATCGGCGACATCGCCCCGAACGACATCGTGACGACAACCGTCGCGAGAGTGGATCCGTTGTCGCCGATGGGCGTGATGGTTTCCGCCATGACGGGCGCGCAGAAAGATCTCTTGATGAAATTGATCGGCGTCTACACATCGCAGATGAGCGAGGACCTGGCCTCCGAACGTCTCGCGCAAATCAAGAAGGGCGGGATCGAGAAGATCGGGTTCGCTTGGGCGGGACCGATTACGCCCGGCGAGAAGCACTACTACCGCGTTCAGGGACCGTCGTTTCTGATCGAATTCGACAACACGCAGAACAACGGCAACCACATTCACTCGGTCTGGCGCGACTTCGCCGGAGATTTCGGCCGCGACCTGCTGCGCGACCACCTGGCTGCTGTAAAACACTAGGTTCGGCGATCGGCGGTCGGCGATCGCTCGTTTTCAAGCCCGAACGTTCGAGAGCACCTTACCAACGCCCGGCGCTGAGGCCCGAACGCCGAGCGCCGAGCGCCGAAGATTCGGAGGATAGCGATCTCGTGTCGAGTGACGGAAAGCGGACCTATAGATCTGCCGCCTGGTTCAGCAAGCTTGATAAAGACGGGTTCATCCACCGCAGTTGGATGCGCAATCAGGGACTGCCGGGCGACGTGTTCGATGGCCGCCCCGTCGTCGGCATCTGCAATACCTGGTCGGAGCTGACCCCCTGCAATGCCCACTTCCGGACCATCGCCGAGCACGTCAAGCGCGGCGTGTGGGAGGCCGGAGGGCTGCCGCTGGAATTTCCCGTCATGTCGACTGGCGAATCGAACATGCGGCCCACAGCGATGCTGTACCGCAACCTCGTCAGCATCGACGTCGAGGAATCGATTCGCGCCAATCCCATCGACGGCGTCGTCCTCCTCTGCGGCTGCGACAAGACCACACCATCGCTCGTGATGGGCGCCGCGAGCTGCGACGTGCCCGCCATCGTCGTGTCCGGCGGACCAATGCTGAACGGTCAGTACTGCGGCCAGGCCATCGGGTCGGGCACGGATGTCTGGCGGTTCAACGAAGAGGTCCGAGCCGGGTCGATGAGCGTCGAGCAGTTCATGGAAGCGGAAGCGAGCATGTCTCGATCCGCCGGACACTGCATGGTGATGGGCACCGCGTCGACGATGGCGTCGATGGTGGAAGCGCTCGGACTTGGCCTGCCCTTCAACGGGACGCTGCCTGCTGTTGATTCCCGACGCCATGCGCTCGCCCACGTCGCCGGTCGCCGCATCGTGGATCTGATTCGCGACGACGTGCGCATCTCGAAGATTCTGACGCGCGAGGCGTTCGAGAATGCCATCCGCGTCAACGGAGCGATAGGCGGCTCCACCAATGCCGTCATCCACCTCATCGCGATGGCCGGACGAGCCGGCGTGCCGCTCTCACTGCAGGATTGGGACGGCCTCGGCAAGGATGTGCCGACCCTCGTCGACCTCAAACCCTCGGGCCGCTTTCTCATGGAGGACTTCCACTACGCCGGTGGTCTTCCAGCCGTCATTCGTAGTCTCGGTGACAAGGGCCTCCTCAATCGTGACGCACTGACGGTGAACGGCAGGACGATTTGGGAAAACTGTCGTGAAGCGCCGGCCTGGAACAATGAAGTCATCCGGCCGTTCGATAAACCGCTCACCTCCCACGGAGGAATCGCGGTGCTGCGCGGAAACCTGGCGCCCGACGGTGCGGTGCTCAAGCCGTCCGCGGCTTCTCCGCACCTGATGCGCCATCGCGGGCGCGCGGTGGTGTTCGACAACATCGAACACTACAAGGCGCGTGTCGGCGATCCGTCGCTGTCCGTCGAGCCGGGATCGGTGCTCGTGCTGAAGAACAGCGGACCGGTCGGCTATCCCGGGATGGCGGAAGTCGGCAACATGGGGCTTCCACCGGCAATTCTCAAGCAGGGCATCACCGACATGGTGAGGATCTCGGACGCGCGCATGAGCGGGACGGCTTATGGCACCGTGGTGCTTCACGTCTGTCCGGAAGCAGCCGTCGGCGGCACGCTCGCGCTCGTACAGGACGGTGACTTCATCGAGCTCGACGTCGAGGCGCGTCGCCTGCAGCTCGACGTGAGCGACGACGAGCTCGAACGACGCCGCGCGGCATGGCGGCCGCCCACGCGACCGGCTGGCGGCTACGTGCAGATGTACGTCAATCACGTGCAGCAGGCGGACAAGGGCGCGGATTTCGATTTTCTGCAGGGCTGCCGCGGACACGATGTGCCGAGAGAATCGCATTAGCGCCTGCGGCCCGCGCGAGCGGCCGGAGGGCAGCCCGGCGGAGCCGGGCCCGCGAGTGAGAAGCGCTTGGGGGTGAGCGCCCCAAGCGCACTGAAAAAAGAAGACAAGCAATGAACCAGTACGATCTCAAAGGCCGGCGCGCGGTGGTGACGGGCGGTGCTCAGGGATTCGGCCGCGCCATCGCCGAACGGTTCCTCGAGTCGGGCGCCTCGGTGTCGTTGTGGGACATGGACGGGGAGCTGACGGCAGCGACGGCCGGCCAGCTGTCATCGAAGGGCCAGGTACGCGCCGTCGCCGTCGACGTCTCGAAGCTCGCCGCGGTCGAGGCCGCTACGGCAGAGACGACGCAGGCGTTCGGCGGCATCGACATCCTGGTCGCGAACGCCGGCATCACCGGACCCAACTTCAAGACATGGGAATATCCGCCCGAGGAGTTCGCACGCGTCGTCGAAGTCGATCTGCTGGGAGTCTTCTACTGCTGCCGCGCGATTGTTCCTCTCATGCGTGCGCAGAAATACGGACGAATCGTGACCATCTCGTCGGTTGCGGGAAAAGAAGGAAACCCGAACGCTTCCGCCTACAGCGCCGCAAAGGCGGCAGTGATCGCGCTGACGAAGTCGCTCGGCAAGGAGCTCGCCACTGAGAACATCGCGGTGAACTGCATCACGCCGGCGGCGGCGAAGACGCGAATCTTCGACCAGATGTCGCAATCTCACCTGGATTGGATGCTGTCGAAGATTCCGCGCGGCCGCTTCCTCAACATCGACGAACTGGCGTCGCTCGCCACGTGGCTCGTCTCGGAGGAGAATTCCTTCTCGACGGGCGCGGTATTCGATATCAGTGGAGGAAGGTCTACGTACTAATTGGGGAAGCGCCTGCGGCCCGAGCGACCCTTCGACGTAACTCAGGGTCGTCCTGAGCTTGTCGAAGGACGAGGCGCGAAGCCGCCGAGCGAGAGCGCTTGGGGGTAGGCCCCAAGCGCATTGAGTAAAGAGGACTGGGGAGCTGAGATGAAACTCGTTCGCTACGGAAGTGCCGGACAGGAACAACCGGGGTTACTCGACGCGCAGAGCAGAATTCGCAGTCTCACGGGTGTGGTCGCCGACATCGGCGGTGATGCCCTGTTGCCTGAATCGCTCGCTCGATTGCGACAGATCGATGCGACGACGCTGCCGTTGGTGCCGGGGAATCCGCGCCTGGGTCCATGCGTCGGCAATGTGGGCAAGTTCATCTGTGCCGGCTTGAATTATTCGGACCACGCGGCCGAGTCGGGGATGGCGGTGCCGGCCGAGCCCATCATCTTCATGAAAGCCACCTCCTGCCTGAGCGGTCCCAACGACGACATCGTGATTCCGCGCGGGTCGCAGAAAACCGATTGGGAAGTGGAACTGGGAGTGGTCATCGGCAAAACTGCGAAATACGTCGCGGAGAAGGACGCGCTGGCGCACGTCGCCGGCTTCTGCGTCGTCAACGATGTCTCCGAACGCGCCTTTCAGCTTGAAGGCACCGGACAGTGGGTCAAGGGGAAGAGCGCAGACACCTTCGGACCGATCGGTCCGTGGCTGGTGACGGCTGACGAGGTCTCGAACTGGAACGAGCTCGACATGTGGCTCGATGTCGACGGACGCCGCTACCAGAATGGGAATACCCGGACGATGGTGTTTGGCGTGGAGTTTCTCGTCAGTTATCTGAGCCGGTTCATGAGCCTTCGCCCGGGTGACGTAATCGCCACCGGCACGCCGCCGGGAGTTGGGCATGGACAGAAGCCGCCCGTGTATCTGCGCGCGGGCAATGAAGTGCGCCTGGCCGTCGCCGGCCTCGGCGAGCAGCGACAACGGGTGGTCGCAGACGCCTGATCCGTGTCACTTACCCCATCCACGGTCTCCGCTCTGTCAGCCATCGTCGGGGAGCGCTCCGTGCTCACCGGAGCGGAAGACGTCATCCCCTACAGCTTCGACGGAACGGCTGTCCTGAAACAGCGGCCCGACGCGGTGGTGCTGCCGCGGACGACCGGACAGGTCGCGGACTGCGTCCGCCTCGCCGCGGCGTCGAAGCTGCCGATCGTCACGCGCGGCTCAGGGACGGGGTTGAGTGGAGGCAGCGTACCGACTCCGGGCAGTGTCGTGCTCTGCCTGGCGGAAATGAACGAGATCCTCGACGTCGATGCGCGCAATCTCACGCTCCGCGCGCAGGCGGGAGCCATCACGCAGCGGATCGATGAAGCCGCGGCGCTCCACGGTCTGTTCTACCCGCCGGATCCCGGCTCGATGCGCATCAGCACCATCGGCGGCAATGTCGCCGAAAACTCCGGCGGGCTGCGCGGTTTGAAGTACGGCGTCACGCGCGATTACGTCATGGGCCTCGAGGTCGTCCTGCCGGACGGCCGCATCGCGCGCTTCGGCAATCAGTGCGTCAAGGATGTCGCCGGATATTCGTTGAAGGATCTCTTCATCGGGTCCGAAGGCACGCTCGGCATCATCACCGAGGTGCTGCTGAAGCTCCTGCCGCGACCGGCGGCCCGACGCACCCTGCTGGCGCTGTACGACCGGATTGAGGACGCTGCGGAGACGGTTTCCGCCATCGTCGCCGCCCGCATCATTCCATGCACCCTGGAGTTTCTCGACCGGGTGACCGCGTCGTGCGTCGAAGACTACGCGCATGTGGGACTCCCGACCGATTGCGCCGCGGTGCTGTTGATGGAAACCGACGGACACCCGGCAGCCGTTGCCGACGAAGCCGGGATCATGGAGTCGATCGCACGGGAACGAGGGGCGCGCGAAGTTCGCATCGCCAGGAATGAGGCCGAGGCCCTGCTGCTCGCTGCCGCACGGCGCAACGCCTTTGCGGCACTTGCCCGCAAGCGGCCGACGACGATTCTCGAGGATGTCACCGTTCCACGGAGCGAGCTGGCCACGATGGTCAGCTTCGTCGCCGAGACGGCGGTTGCTTTGGATCTGCAGATCGGGACGTTCGGCCACATGGGGGACGGGAATCTGCATCCTACGTTTCTTGCCGACGAGCGAGACGCGGACGAAATGGACCGCGTGCACCGCGCGCTCGATGCCATCACGAAAAAGACTCTGGAGCTCGGCGGCACGATAACGGGCGAGCACGGCGTCGGTCTCGCCAAGAAGCCGTGGCTGCGGCAGCAGATGGGCGACAACTCGCTCGATCTGATGCGACAGATCAAGCGGACGCTCGATCCGGACGGTCTGCTGAACCCTGGGAAAATCTTTGACTGAACGCGTGTGACTCGGTCCCTGCGCACCCTCGACTATTCGATCCTGCAGCAGTGCATGCACTGTGGCATGTGCCTGCCAACCTGTCCGACCTACGACGCGACGCATCGCGAGCGCAATAGTCCGCGCGGCCGGATCTCGCTGATGCGGGCTGTCGCCGACGGGGCGCTCGAGATCACGCCGGCGTTCGCCGACGAGATGAGCTACTGCCTCGGCTGCCTGGCCTGTCAGACGGCGTGTCCAGCCGGAGTGAACTACGCGACGCTGTTCGAGACGGCTCGCAACGACATCGAGTCCGCCGGCGCGGATCGCAGTCCCCGGCGCCGGTTCTGGCGAGCGGTGACACTCGGATTTCTCTTCAAGCGTCCACGGACCCTTCGCGGTGTCGCCCGGGCGCTGCGATTCGCGCAGCGGAGTGGCTTGCAGTCGCTTGCCCGTCGCAGCGGACTCACGCGTCTGCTGCCCGGCGATATCCGCGGGCTCGAGCCGCGAGCGCCAGCGATTGCTCGCAGGTTCTCGAACGATCTGATTGCGCGGCGCGAGACTCCACCGGGCGCATCACGCTATCGCGTGGCGCTACTCACGGGCTGCGTTCAGGACCTCGTGTTTCCAGACATCAACCGTGATACGGCAGACGTTCTGTTGGCGAACGCCTGCACGGTGGACACGCCGTCGGCGCAGCCATGTTGCGGATCGCTGCACGCTCACAACGGCGACCTGGCGACAGCCGCGATTCTGGCGCGGCGGATGATCGATATGATCCCGCCGGCCGAGTACGACGCCATCATCACGAACGCCGGCGGTTGCGGCTCGCACCTGCGACACTATTCGTCTCTGCTCGCCGACGATCCGCGATACCGGGACGCGGCTGCACTGTGGGATCGCAAGCTTCGTGACGTTCAGGAGTGGCTTGCAGAGATCCATTGCCGACCGCCCTCGGCACAGCCCTTCGACACCACGGTACGGGTGACCTACCACGACTCCTGCCACCTCGTGCACGGCCAGAAGATCAGCCGTCAACCTCGCGCCATTCTTGCGTCCATTCCGGGCGTGTCGCTGGTCGAATTGCCGGAGTCGACGTGGTGTTGCGGAAGCGCCGGCATTTACGCGCTGACGCAGCCGGATCAGGCGGAGGCGCTGCTCCGCCGTAAGGTGGATCACATCAACGCCACCAGCGCCGAGGTCGTCGCAACCGCCAACCCAGGATGCCACCTGCAGATCGCGCGCGGTCTGGAGGAAGCCGGCCGGTCCACGCGCGTTATGCACCCCGTGTCGATGCTGGCGCGTGCGTATCGCCGTAGGCCCGCCCTTGGGGCTGGCGTGTTCGAAGCGAGCCCCGAGCCGGAAGTGAATATGCGATAGTTTCCCCCTATGGACCTGACCCGGCGCGACCTGCTCGAGCTCGCTATCCGCGCAGCTGCCCTGCCGGGCGCGGCGCAGTTCTTCTCCGCCTGGTTCCAGGACGCGCGCGCTCAACAACACGCAGCGATCGTTCAGGCACCGCCACAGCCGCCTTTTCTTCGTGACTACACGCCACGGTTTTTCTCGGCAGACGACTTTCGAGGCGCTGCAGTCGTTCACCGAGATCCTGATCCCGACCGACGAGACGCCAGGCGCGCGCGAAGCGCAATGCGCCCACTACATCGACTTCGTTCTGCAGGCCGGGTCACAGTCGGTTCAGAAACAATGGACCGACGCGATGGCCGCTCTCAAACAGGCTGGCTTCCACTCGGCTGATGCTCCGGGCCGGCTGTCCCTGATCACCGCCATGGCGCGGCCGGAAGTCGACCGCGCGGCTTCGCATCCGCTCTACCCGATCTTCAGGCTGATCAAGCAACAAAACACGTTCGCGTTCTACACCTCGCGTGCAGGAATGATCGAAGCGCTGGATTATCGAGGCAATTCGTTCAACGTCACGTTTCCCGGCTGCGATCACCCTGAGCATCAGGTTGTGCCATGACGATGCAATACCCTGTATGACGCGGTGATCGTCGGTTCCGGAGCGTGCGGCGGCTGGGCGGCCTTGGAGCTGACTCGAGCTGGGTTGAAGGTGCTCATGCTCGAGGCCGGTGCCCACATCGAGCCGGCCAAGGAGTTTCACCACACCTTCCTGTACCAGATGGAATACCGCGGCCAGGGCAAGCCGGGATTGCTGCGGCGCTATGCGGGGAGCGAGCGCAACTACCGCATCATGCTCGACAACGAGGAGAACCCCTACACGACGGCGCCAGACACGGACTACCGATGGGGCCGCTCGCGCTGTCTCGGCGGCCGCACGTTGCATTGGGCGCGGGCGACCGATCGAATGGCCGACTATGAATTCAAAGCCGCCTCGCTCGACGGCTACGGAATGAACTGGGCCGTCGATTACGCGGTGATGAAACCGTTCTACGACCGGGTCGAGAGCTTCATCGGCGTCAGCGGATCGAAGGATGGATTCGCGCAGTTTCCGGATGGACCGTTTCTGCCGCCGATGGCGATGAATTGCGCGGAGACCATCTTCTTCGCCGCCGCCAAGAGCCTGGGCTGGCCGGTGTGCCATCGCCGGCTCTCACAGCTCACGGTGGCCCACAACGGCCGGCCCCCCTGCCACTACTGCGGCAACTGCGTGAACGGATGCGACGTCGGAGCGATGTTCAATCCGATCGCCGTGACGCTGCCGCCGGCGCTCGAGACCGGCAATCTCGAGATTCGATGCGACAGCGTGGTCGCGCGCGTGCGGATGAACAACGAGAACCGCGCGCAGGGGTCACCTACATCGAGCGCCACACGAAGAAGTCGGTGGACGTCGACGCGAAATACGTGATCCTCGCCGCCTCGACGCTCGAGAACACGCGGTTGCTGCTGCTCTCCGGAAAGGGCGGCCTCGCCAATTCCAGCGGCACATTGGGCCTGTACTTCATGGATCAGGTCGGCGCGCCCGGCGTGAGCGGGATCATCCCAAAGCTCAAGGGCGGACCCAGTCGCCTGGACGATGGGAAGTCGGCGGGCATCATGACGCCGAGCTTCCAGAACATCGACAAGAAGACGCTGCGCAAGGACTTCATCCGCGGCTACATGATGAACGCCACCGGCGGCCAGACCGAGTATCCCGGCTTCGCGCCGAACGTTCCCGGCTTCGGCTCGGACTGGAAGAAGGAAGTGAAGAGCCGCTACGTCGCGCAGGCACGGGTGTGGATCGCCGGCGGGGAGATGCTCGCGCGCAAGGAAAATTTCGTCGAGCTCGATCCCGAAGTGAAAGACGCGTGGGGCATTCCGGTCATCAAGATTCACCTCACGCAAAGCGACAACGAGTACAAGCTGATCGAAGACTTTCAGCAGAAGGCACAGGAGTGGTTCAAGAAGGCGGGCGGTGAAGTCATGGCCGGTCCGGTGACGCCGGTCGGCTTTCCTGGCGCCGAGGGCTCACCGACGGCAAATCCAGCGCCGCGACAAGCCGGCGCACCATCGACCACCTCTCCGAAGCGCCGGCCGCTCGGACACATGATTCACGAAGTCGGCACGGCGCGCATGAGCGTCAGTCCGAAGGACGGCGTGTTGAACGCATTCTGTCAGACGCACGACATCGACAACCTGTATGTGTTCGGCGGCAACGCGTTCCCGTCAACGGGAGACAAGCATCCGACGCTGACGATGATGGCGCTGGCGGCGCGTGGGTGCGATCACTTGCGTGAGCGGGCGAAGGGCAAGGGAGTGTGATAAACCGGCGCGAGGAGTGGGGAGTTCTCGCACTAAGTGCATTCAGAAACCGATTAATGGCCGCGCATAGGTCAGTATCCCCGAGAGGCGGCTCACCCACTTTGCGACGACTTTGCCAGGCCGCAGCTTGACGCCGCGATATCGACGTCCAACCACCAGGGGTTCCAGGGCCGCCGCGAGCTCCATGCCGTTACGGTATCGCAATACAGGATCGGGGTTCAGAGCACGCAGGATGACGACCTCGACCGCAGGGTCGATCTCCGTATTCACTTTCCGCGGGCGTGAGCACTGTCCGTTCAGGATCGATTCAATCAGCCTGATTGGGTGCGATTCCGCAAACGGCGCGCGGCCACACGCCATCTCGTAAAGCACGACACCGGCGGCGTACACATCCGAGCGCGCGTCGGCGGCCGCGCCGCGCAGCCGCTCGGGCGCCATGTACCTCAGGGTGCCGGCCAACCCGCCCAGGGATGCCACTCCCGTTTCCGTGGTCACCGAGGAGTCTGAGGTCGCCGGTGATGTCGCGACACCGAAGTCGAGAATCTTCAGGAACCCCTCGGGCGTCACACGGAGGTTGCCGGGCTTGATGTCACGGTGAACCACATCCGCCGCGTGCGCTGCCGCGAGACCCTGGGCGAGCTGAGATCCGAGCGCGGCGACGCGCTCCGTGGCGAATGGCGCCGTCCGGAGTAACGCGTCCATCGTCACGCCCGGGACGAGCTCCATGACCAGGTAGTCGACGCCCCGTTCGCAGCCGAAATCGAAAACGGTCGCGACGTTCGGGTGGTTGAGGCTCGACAGAATGAGCGCTTCCACGCGCAGCCGGTCGCGTGACGGGTCGTCGAGCCGGTCGGGCGCCAGCACTTTCAGCGCCACGCGACGGTGAAGCTGTGTGTCCTGGGCCAGGTAAACCACGCCCATCCCGCCCTTTCCGAGGATCGAGTCGAGCCGGTAATGGGCCAGGGTCCCACCAAGCGTGAGCGGCTGCATTGCATCCTCCGCAATATGTCTGACTTACCCAGTACAACGGAGGGTCAGGGGAAAAGCGTACAAGGGGTCAGCGTTTGCGGGCTCCCGGATGTCGCGGAATGGGACGATGGCCCGGCCACTGCACCCAGCGGCCGTCCGCTGGCTTGGAGCCAACGCCGGCGGCATAGAGGAGGATTTCGTGGGTCCCGTCGATGCGGAGGTCGCGCTCGATCCGGCGGTCGTCCATCGCCATCGTGCAGAAGGGGGCAAGACCAAGCCACGTCGCGACAAGACAAAACGTCTGGCAGACGTGACCAGCATCCAGCAGAACGGAGCGGTACGAGCGCGCCCTGGGATAACGCCACCAAACCCTTGGCAGCACGGCGGTCATGAAAACGACTGCCGCCGCGCCGCCGTACCACGTCTGGCCGGCAAGATAGTCCGATGCGAGCCCGGAAGTCGCGCCACGTCGAACGTGATACAAACGTTCAGTTTGCGGTGAGTAGTAGTAGAGCGCGCGCGGCAGATCGCGAACCCCCAGGGCGAGAACGTACGATTCTATCGGATGGCAGGCGCCACCCGATGGGGATGTCTTGAACAAAACGCGTCCGCCGTGCGCCCGACCGCTCATCTGATATCCGAAGGTCAGGTCTAACAACAATCCAAGGTCCTGCCGCGTGATGGCCTTTCGTCCGAACCCGCGCCAGGTACGGCGGGCCAGAAGAACGTCCGCAAACTCGCCAGAGCAGGATGATTTTCCGAGTCGGACCCCGCGTCCCGAAGGTGTTTTGAAGGGTTGCGGAGGAGGATCAGTACGTCCGCGCCGTTCCAGATCCGCCTCGCGAGCTTCCACGTCGGAAAGCTTGAGGATCCCGGTTTCCCTGGTGCCGTAGTGGTATAAGGCGGCCAGCGGAGGCCATCCAGCTCGCAGCGCGCTGCGGCGCACATGCTGGCAGGCATCGAGAATCGCGCGATCCCGCGCGCTCGTCGGAGGCCGCCTTCGAGGTTGGGAACGGCCCGCGGCGGTCACCCCCGGCGCGTCCGAACAGTTCTCTGGCGTTTCGGCGTTGCGCGTTTGCCCCCTTCCCGCGCAACCTTCGGAGGACGGAACTCGATTTCGACTACCAACTGCCCTTGGAAGAGTTGGCTACAGCCCACCACAAGCCGCTTTCTTAACACTCCAGATTTGCTGGGGGCCATCGGTCCTCCTCATCTAATGGCAGAGCGCGCAGTGTTACCCAGCTCTGACATGCAGTCAAGAAGAACTCGCGGCCCCCGGTGTCGGGTCACCTTCTCAAGTTGCCTGTCAGGGATTAGGGAAGCGCAAAAGCGCCAGCAGACGCTGGTAGCGGGGCTCCTGTCGCACTGAATCCAAACGAGGATCGGCTTTCAGATTGACGATCGTGGTGTCCTGCTCACGGTATGCGCGCTCGAACTCGTCGAGGGCGGATGGTCGGTCGCCCAAGGCTACGTGCACCAACCCTACGTAGTAGGGCGAGACGTACCTCGTCGTGGCGTCGCGTCGCACGCGGGACAGCCACAGTTCCGCCGCCTTTTTGTTCCCTGACCGAGCCTCAACATATGCGACAAAACTACCGAGAGCGGGATTCGATTGCCCGTTCGCCGCCAGCTGGAGTTCGCGGAGCGCCTCACCATACTCACCCTGCTCCGCAAGAGCACGGGCCAGCAGGGTTCGAGCGGCAGTGTACGCCGGGTCGAGTTTCAGTGTTTCGCGCAGATGGACGACCGCTTCGGAATATTTTCTCTGAAAGAACAGGTGCCATCCCACGTCCCGGTGAATGATGAGGGACAAAGGCTCCAGATCCCGGGCGCGCTGTATCTCTTCCAGTGCTTCGTCGGCCCTTCCCACCGCCGTCAAATAGTCGGCGTACCAGTGATGCGCAAGCGCGTACTGGGGATTCAACGTCAACGCCGTTTTGAATCCTCTTTCTGCCGCTGTCCAGTCCCAGTCGTGCAGGTAGGCCGCAAAGGCGAGAGACGTATGTGCCTCCACCAGGTTCGGATCAAGTTTGAGCGCCTCGAGCGCAGCCTCCTTCGCCAGCCGCCGCGCCTCCATCGGCGACAGAGGACCAAATGCCGGAACCCCTAAGGCGATGTATCCATCCGCCATCCCGGCCCAGGGTGCGGCGTAGGCGGGATCCAATGCCACTGCCCGTTTGAAGAATTCCAAACTGCGCATCAGATCCGTCGACGTGCGCTGCTCCCACAGCACTCGCCCGCGCTGGTACGCATCGTAGGCGCGGTAGTTCGCCTGATGCCCGGGAGCGGGAGCGCCTGGACGGACGCGTACCCGGAGCGTCGATGCCATCTCCTGCGCGATCGTGCGCGCCAGCGAGGGAAGCGCCGAGTTGTCGAACGGATAGTCCTGCGCCCACAGCGGCGATGCACCAGCGCGAACGATCGTTACGTGCAAGCGGGTTGACCCATCGATGCGGGACGCCACGCCACGCAGAATCGCGTCTGTACACATGCGTTGCACGACGGCCGCCGAATCGACGTCCGACAGAGCCGCCGTGGCGCGCTTCACTTCGATGTCAAAGCGCTGCAGCTCACGCAGGACGTCAATGGAAAGACCGGCCAGAAGATGGCCCGCTTCTTCTCCGTTCGGGGCGGAAAATGGCAGAACGGCAATTGACTCCACTCGCGGCCCCCAGGCGAGGCGCGTGATCCGCGGAAGCGCCGCCACGAGGGCCACGAGCGCCGCGACCGCGAGCGCGCCAACCACGGCCCGACGAATTCCGGTGCTCCGCGGGGAGCCGTCCGATGTCGTCCCGGCAAGCGCGCGCTCCATGCTTCCGGCCGTGGCAAAGCGAAGCGCCGGATCGGGCTCGAGGGCGCGCTCGACCGCGTCTACGAGCGGTCCGGTCAGATCGGGCCTGAGATCCCGCAGGCGGACGCGCGCACCCTGTGCATGAGCCGTGCGAAGACCGTCGAGGTCGGCCGCGAAGCACGGATAACGACTGGTCAGAAGGTGGAAGAGGAGCACGCCAAGGCTGTAGATGTCGCTTCGAATGGTCGCGGGTGCACCGGCCAGGACTTCAGGGGCCAGATAGAGCGGCGTACCCACGCGCGCGTCGGCGCTGCCTTGTACCTGCCCGGCGCCGAAGTCCATCAGAACGATCCGACCGCCCTCCTCTCGCATCACGTTCTGAGCCTTCACGTCGCCGTGCACGAGGCCCGCGGCGTGGACAGCAGCCAGCGCCCGGCACACGTCCTGGCCAATTGCAGTGGCTTCGCCCGCCCCCTGCGGGCCGTTGTCCCGGAGCCATGTCTCGAGCGTGCGGCCGTTCAGCAATTCCATCCACAAGCCGGCACGCCCCTCGCGCACGTCCGCGCCATGGACCGTAACGACATTCGGGTGCCGCACCTTCGCCAGCGTCTGCGCCTCGGAGATCAAGCCCGACGCGGCCGGTAGAGCGGACGCACCTGCACGCACCAGCTTCAACGCGACGTCGCGATCGAGCTGTGGGTCATGCGCGAGGTAGAGCTCGCCGAAGCTGCCGACGGCCAGGCGCTTGATGATTTGCAAGTGCCCCCACCCCGTAATGGCGGGAATCGATCTCTCGTCGTCAACGGCTTCTGTCGCGTCCTCGGCCCTGTCATGGATCGAGATCGTGCGATGCAGTTCCGCGATGCGCGCGACGAGCCGCAGATTGCTAAAGCGCCGCCGTTCAGCGCCGCTACTCGTCTGCGCGCTGAGCTCCGCCCAGTCGATGGGCCTGCCGTCGGCCAGTGACTCGAGGAGACGCTCGTAGGTCGCGCGCTCAGCGCTCATGGTCCATCTGCTCCACCAGGCGCGCGAGGGCGCGTCTGACGGCGACTCGGGCGGCGTTTGCGTTCGGTTTGGACAAGAACACCGAGAGCTCCTCGTAGTCGGTACTGCATTTCGATGCGCCCGATGACCGCCTCGCGGTCGCCGGGGCGCAGCCGCTGCAGTGCTGCCTCGTACCGTTCGACTCCCTCCCGGCCGACGGCGATATCCAGCGGCGACGCTTCGTTGGACGGCTGCCCCTCGCCGAGCTCATCCGGTATGGGACGATGAGCGAGGCGCCGGGCTTCGTCCCTTATTCGATTCAACACCGCCTGGCGCAGATAGGCCTGTAGCGCGCCCTCATGGCGCGACTCGAAGTGATCGAGGCGGCGTAGGACATTGAGGACCGTGTCCTGCACCAGGTCCTGGGTATCGAGGAGGCCGCGCGCACCCGCCGGCAGCCGTCCGTGCGCCCAACGGCGCAGCGGAGGAAGGCAACGCGAAAACAGGGCATCGAGGGCAGACTGATCGCCGCCGCGAGCCCGTGTCAGCAGCTCGACGGTCGAGTCAAGGGCGGCAGCGCCGCGGGGCGCCACGGGGTCGGCCATGGTCGGAATGCTGGGTTTCGTGCCCGGGCGATGATATCCCCCCACACCCCCTGCCGGCATAGGCAAAGGAATAGCGCGATCTCCGGGTTTATGGCCAGCGAGGTCCATTACGAGGGACAACGGCTGGAAGAGCTGAAGCGTACAAACTGACCCATAACCCTAACCGCACACATGCGAAGCAGGTAGCAGCCAGCCGTGTCGTGTTCGCTCCAGCGTCCGGTCCAGAAGCGCACTCGACTTGGAGCGCAAATAGAAAAAGGCCAGTGCGGAGAGGTCGCACTGGCCAGTTACGAGGAAATGGGCTCGGGGTTTGGCTTCAACGGGGCTGAAGGTGAGTTGGAGGTTCAGCCTGCGGAATTCGGCCTTGGTTTCCGGACAACGGCGCATGCCGGCGAAGCCGCGGGAGCGGCCAGCGTGTGGGGCGCAGTTCGGGCGCTGCGTGTCGACCGGATCGGACATGCGACGCGTGCCGTCGAGGATCCGGAGCTGGTCAAGCACCTCGCCGCCAGGCGTATCCCGCTGGAGCTGTGTCCGCTTTCCAACGTCCGCACGGGCGCCATCAAATCCGTCGAGGCGCACCCGCTACGGCAGTACTTCGACGCGGGTATTCCGGTCAGCCTCAACACGGACGATCCGTTGTTCTTCGGCAATTCGCTCGCCATGGAGCTCGAGAGCGCGCAACGCGCTCACCGTTTCACACGCGACGAGATCCGGAGCCTGATGCTCTCATCCATCGAAGCGACTTGGCTGAGTGCCGATCGCAAGAAGCAACTGGCCGCGGACTTCCAGCGCGATCCGAGCTGGAACGAAGCGGGTGTCTAGCAGCAAAAACGTTGACTTAAGGATCGACACGATCGATCCCGCGTACTACACTGTCGCCGATGGCGATGGGCAAACGACAACTTCGTCCGAAGCGGACGTCGATGTGAGTTGCGACACAGGATCTGCCAGTCCTAGAGGAGTCGAAATGGGTTCTGTGAGTGTGGCCGCGTGGATCGCGAGGCTCGCATTCCCGGTCCTGTTGCTTTTGGGGTGGATGCGTGGGGAGCTTAGCTCGAGGAGCGCGAGCTTATTCGTGGTCCTCGGGTTAATTACGTGGATCGGTCTTCCGCGTATCATTCCGAATGGCGAACTGTAGGACGGGTCCTTACGATCGGGGAGCTTCAAGCGCTGCCCTCTCTCCTCATTGGAGTTGCCGACGGCTTCGAGCAAGTGATCCACAACGCGAACCAGGCCCCGGGAGCGGAGGAGCAACAGAAGAGCAAGGGGCACGAGGTGCTGAGCGCGCGCGGAACCATCGTTCAGAGTGGACTTCCGTTCTTCGTTCACAACGTCGGAGAGTTCGATCCCAACACCTATATTCACACTTTCCCAACTGTTCGAATCGACATCGGGTGATCGCGCACGCTACTCGCGTGTGGCGAGAGGGGCTCCTGACGGACGGGACCATATGAGAGCCAACTATTAGGCGTTTCGCCAACGCATTCTTCCTCGATCACTACGACCGTCGCCAGCGCGCACGCGCAGCAGCCTTTGCAATCTCGCGCCGTCGCTTCGGGCTGAGCGCGGCCGCACGAGCAGGCCCGCCCTTGAGCCCGCCGAGCCGTCCGAGCGCAGCCGCGTGCGGATTGGGCTCGTGCGAGAGGACCCGGCGGGTCAGCACCTCTACACGCTCCGTGGGCGCGTGGCAGCGAGTGCAGGGAGGACCGATGACGTCGGTCTCTTCGGGCTCTGTCTGCTGCTGGAGGAAGTCGCAGACGAGACACCTTCTCTGCACAACGAACAGCATGGCCTGCGTCCGTCGCTTGCTTGAGCGCACAAGGAATTGTGACACACCCCGTGTTGGAACAAGGCAGCTTGACAGTTTCGCGTCACGTCGGCTGCACCTTACGAAAGGAGGAAGAGGCAGATTGTGGCCCACATCCGCCAGCTAGATCGGTCAAGCATGCGTGAGCGTGAGCGGTCAAGCATTCTTGGCAAGAAGGTTGAACACTCCGCCGGTATGAACCGGCGAGTCGCACAGGTCATCAGGCGGATGGAAATGGGATTTCGGCCGGACGTCACTGTCGCAGTGGGCGCCGAGGGCCGGACACTATCGAGCGCGCGCTCTGCCAAGTCGCGCATCAGCACGCCGACCGTCAACCGCAAACAAAGCTTAAGCGATCTTGCATTCTGGTCCTCAGGTTTGTATGACTAGGTGGAGGAGGATCTTACGGCCTCACTCAAATGCCCCCGTTGTGAATCGACGCGGCTAGTCCCATTCCTTCCCGGCGCGGACGGCGCGGTCGAATACCGCTGTCGGCGTTGCGGACACCGGTGGATAATCCATGTCCCCCTCTCGCAGACCTGAAACATCGAACTCGCACGAATCGATGGTGCGACTCTGCTGGGTACAGACCAACATGCGCGTGGGCACTCATGAATTCAGTACGCAGGCACACGAATCTGTCGCCGAGGTCAGACACCGAGGCGAGAGCGCAATGCGCCTCCGGCGGTGTGGTCTGCCGCCGTCAGGTGTAAATCGCTGCAAAAGAACGGCACATCACTTCCCGCCGGACACATCCGCTACGAGCCGGGCGAAGGTGACCCACATTCTGTCCGGCTCAACCTTACTGACTGACAACCGTTGTGGAGGTGTGTTATGAGTGTGCACGAGAGAGCGCAGGAAATCGTTTCCGCCATTCTCGATGCTTGCAGGATAGATGCTGCGGACAAGCGGCCGCAGCTCGAGGCACTGGTAATGAGCCACTTGAATGAAATCGAACGGCAGGCGGCTGAAAAGGCTGTCGTCCTGTATCGAGAGAAAACGACGGAGGCAACGGACAAACTGTTGTCGGAAACGGCTATCGGGTCTCCTACGTCCGGGGGAGGCCCTCCCGGCCTTCCATAAGGCCGGAGCCGTTGATCGAGCAGTTGTGATTGTGATTTAGAAGTTTGCCGGGCTCTTTTGAATATCGCCCCACCCGCACGGCTCGGCAGCATGGTGACTCGCGCTTTCGACCCGATCGTCGGGCACCGCCAATCCCGGCTGGTGTGCGGCACTGTCAGGCATTCGAGTTGCTTCGGTTTCAGGATGCGCGATGAAGCGAGTGCAATTCGCCGAGCGATTCGCGACCTACAAAGCAGTCAGCGCCTACAGACCCGCTATAGGAAACAAGCGCGGCCTCCGCTAGCCTCCCGGCCGCCTTAAGACGGGCCTTGGAATGATTCCATACGCCAGCTTAAGACTCGCCACTGTTTCATGAGGCTGACGGCTATGAGCGCAACCAACGTCGCGGCGAGGAATGCTGGCGTTTTCACAGTGTCCCCAGGAGCCAAGACGTGGATTCTCCGAGAGCGGATTATACGCTCATAGGGTCGGTAGGGGTCGCTACACGAGGACCAGTGCCGGGGCCAGGGGCTTGACTGTCGTGGGCGCAACTCTGGGCGCATCAAAGCGAACAACCCGTGTCGCCTTTCATTTGGCTGAAGGTCGGATTTTGATCTTCACCCAAGACCTACTCCTCGAATCGACAGCCAGCGGCGGAAACAGCACGTCTCTACCGAGAAGGGCGACGCCATGAGTTGGTGTGACGAGCCGCCTCCGCCTTTGCTGCTCGAAGGCATTGCCCAGTTCAATCGCGGTGAGTACTTCGAGCAGCACGAGACGCTCGAGATTCTATGGCGCGCCGAGTCTCGTCCGATACGTGAGCTCTATCAGGGCATACTCCAGATCGGCGTCGCGTTTCATCATCTGCGGCGTGGCAACTACCACGGCGCGGTGTACATGCTGACGCGCGGTTCGATGTACGTGAGACCGTTCGCGCCCAGGTGTCAGGGCGTGGATATCGAAGCGCTGCTCGACGCCGCGGCGCGGGCGCTCAGCACCGTGGAAGAGTTGGGGCCGAGCCGGCTCTACGAGTTCGACTGGGCACTCGCTCCGCGGATCACCCTCGTCGAGCGGCGCCTGGGCGCCTGAGCAACGCCATTCCTCCCGCAAGACCTTCAAAGGGCGACTGCGTGCGCCCGCTACCGCCACTCGAGTGCAAGGCTCGCGTCTTGCCGAAGACTGACGCGCGATCCGAACGGCCCGTACACGCGATTCAGCGTGGCTCTCAGCCATTCGGCATCCGTCGGTGACACGCGGTTGAGCCTGAACTTCCTGAGCTGCATTGGCGTCATCCGAAGTCCGAGGAGCTCGCCCGCCGGTGACACGACGACGAAGTACATCAGCGCGAGGTCGTTTCTGAACTCATCGTGCCCGGCGATCCCTTCGTAGTCGTTCACCAGGTCTCCGCAGCCGTAGATGATGAGCCGCTTCCGGTAGACCTCCACCGGACGGGGGTGGTGAGACGAGTGGCCGTGGACGATGTCCACGCCGCCGTCAACGAGCCAGTGCGCAAAGCGCACGTGATCGGCAGGCACGTCGTACCCCCAGTTGCCGCCCCAATGGAAGGATGCGACGACGATGTCGGTCTGCTGCTTGAACTGCTGCACGCGCTCGATGATCGCCGCCGCGGTCCGCTGCGACAGATCTCCGAGGAGGGAGACGCCGGGGCGTTCCCGTCGCGCAGCCCAGCTCGGCGGAATGCCACTGCTCTCCAGTCCGAACGCGAACACGATCAGCCTGGCCTGTTCCGCGAGGGCCACGACCGCAGGGCGTTCCGCCTCGGCGAGGTCTCGGCCGGCGCCAGCCGTTCTCAGTCCGGCGCGTCTCAGCGTATCGAGTGTCTCCTGCAACCCGACGAGGCCGTAGTCGAGCACGTGGTTGTTGGCGAGCACCGCCACGTCGATCCGGGCCGAGGTCAAGGACGGCACGTTCTCGGGGTGCATTCGATAGTGGATGCCTTTGCCAACCCAGTAGTCGTCGCTGCCGGTGATGCTCGTCTCCACGTTGACGACGCGCGCAGCGGGTCGGGCACGGTCGAGCTCCTCGATGGCATCTCCCCAGATGTAAGCGAACCCGACTGGCTTCGGGATCGGGCCATTGGCACGTTCGGCCAGGCGCACGTAATCGCGCGCATCCTGGACGAACGACTCGTGGAGTCGTGGATGGCTCGGCCGCGGCAGGATCTGGTCGATCCCTCGCCCCGTCATGACGTCGCCGCCCAGGAAGATGGTCACCGAGCGATCCGGCGACCATCCGCTGACGTCGTCCGAGCCCGATGTCATGAGGTGTCCTCGAATCGACGGCCAGGGGCCGGTCCACGTCGCGATCCCGTGCGCGCAGACGAATAGTGCGGCGGCCAGAGCACAACCGGGAACCCGCAACCAGCGCAATCCAATGCCGAACATCACATGCAATGAGCTGGGCAGCGTCTACAATCTCGACATGAGCCTCGCAGATCTTACACGGCCCGCGGTGTTAGCTGCCATTGAGGAGCACGACCGACTTGGTCGTGAGGATTTTCTTCACCATTACGGATTCGGACCCGCACGAGACTACCGATTGCTGTTCAATGGCCGCGAATACGACTCAAAAGCGATTGCAGGAGTCGCGCATCGATTTCCCGCCCCAGGGGCCGTGCCCCTTAGTGCGGCGGATTTCAGCGGTGGCCGCAACACGGTCAAGAGAACGTTGGAGAGGCTTGGCTTCGCCGTGAGCGACAGTGCTCCCGCCACAAACGCGCCGGACCTGGAGGTGGGACGTACCTACTCGTGGGACGAACTCGGCAGGTCGTTCGGCTTCGACCCCAGGTTGTTTCAGGTCGGAGGAGGGATGCTGTCCAGACCGGAACGCAAGGCGCTTTGCTGATCACGCATCCTGGCGGGGCCCGGTCGTTCGACTACGAGGACCGGTGGGATGGAGCGGCGTTGATCTACACGGGCCGTGGCAAGAGCGGCGATCAACGACTCGACGGGCCGAACCGAGACGTCGCCGAGAATCGGAAACAGCTATTCGTCCTCGAGGCGGCGCACTCCAAGCAGTTGAAGTATCTCGGCCGCGCGGTCTGCACAGCGTCACTGGCTCGCCCGTGCCCCCGACGCAGCCGTAGTCGCGCGGGATGTTGGCAGATGGGACATCTCAAGGGTCTTCAGCGTCTGCTTTCCCGAGCGCCTGATTGAGCACCTTCGCAGCGACATAGAAGGTCCGCGGCACATAGCCGAGTTTCGTGACCTCATACGGCAGCACAAGGTCCTCGGGCAGGTCTACCTCCAGCGCCTCGTTCATCCAGCCTCGATTCGATCTAACGTCTTGCAGCCGGATACCGGGCGGAGAAGCCTCCTCAGGTTCGTAGGTCGGAGGGTCGGGATCCTCGAAACCCAGCGTCCGCATCCGGGCGATCTCGTGGCCGTAGCCGGATGCATAGAGCGTGACCGCCTCCTTCCGCTCACGAAACCTCGCGATGGATCCGCCCTCTCGATGTAGCGTTGCGCCCACTCGAGCCATTCCGCGAGCGGTGCCGTCCGATCCGTGTGGTGAGCTTGCTCGCGGCAGACGGGTTCGATTCCGGGAGCCGCACTGTGTGGACTTGGGAGAACGTGGCCCAAGTTGGTATGGCGGCTGCCTTTCGCGCATAACCCATGCACAAACGCACTGGCACTCTGTCTCCTGCAGGCGTCAACCGAGCGATTTGGCGTGTCGGTGCGCCGGAATACACATAGACGAGAGCATCGATCCGAGGAACCTCCCCCGGTGAAGAGCGCGTTGTGGGCGGACGGCTGAATAGAATTCACCCGTCCGCTTGACAGCTCGGCTGAGCGCGTACGCAACGCCGGTCGATGCCTTCCGCCTCGGCTTAGGGGCGATAGTCCGGCGCCGACTCGGAGGTGCTGACGACGTCGCGGCCACTTGTGGCTTCGAGGATCTCCTTCGCGCGCCGGGCCCACTCGCGGTCGTCGCAGTGGACGGAGATCAGGTACCCACCCTCGCGGAGGCGTCCGGCGTATCGCTTCGCCTCGACCTCCGGGATACCGGCACCAATCAGACCGCCGACGAGGCCACCGGTTGCGCCCACGGCCCCGGCGCCCGCCAGCGCCGCGACGATGGGCCCTGCCGCGACGAGAGGCCCGATTCCGGGAATGGCCAGTGCCCCGATGCCCACGAGCCACCCGAGGACGCCACCCACGGCCGCCCCCGTTCCGGCGCCAGCCGCCGCACCCTCTGGAGCCTTGGTGTTGATTTCATGCGCGAGGTCTTTTGTGGTGCGATCCCGCTCGGGGAGGATGGCGGAGACATCGCTGTTTCGGAATCCCGCCGCCCGAAGTGCATCCAGCGCGGCCTCGAAACTTGCCCGGTCCGGATAAATCGCATATGCCACGAGATCGGTAGCCATAATTGCGCCTTCTTTCCTTTCTTTCTGTTGTCGCTCTATTTTTCAGTTGCCATCCGGTTATCTCACCTCTTTTTCCCGCTACTACGCTGCGATCCGGTTCGTCGGGTTGCTTCGGTTTGAGCCTTCCGGCTCCGTCGCGCGGCATCGGCGGCGATGGCGCGTGCCTGTCCCGCCGCGCGCTCGTGCAGATCGGCTTGAATCGTCGCCGCCGTTTCATCGGCAGCTGCGAGCGCGCTTTCGGTAACGAGACGCTCTTCTCTGATTCGTTCAGCATCGGCGCGCGCCACAGCGGCGGCAGCCTCGTCGATGTTTGCGGTCGCACGCTCGATGTCGGCGGCTGTCTGCAACATCTCGGCATCTTCCAGCGCGGCGTACTCGGCCTGATCGAGGTGAGCGAGTACGAGTGGCTCCGCCGCCGCAAGCTGTAACGCGCGCACAAGCGCGCCCTCGAGGTACACGGGTGTCAAGCCTGCGGCCCAAATGCCCAACGACTCGAATGTGCTCTGCGTCGTTTCGCGATCTGTCGCGACAGCTGGGCCGCCAGCCAATGGAAAGAAAACGATCCAGCCTCCCCAGGTGCCATCCGGCTGCGGAGCACCGTACACGCCGAGGTCGGTACGTTCGCACCGCCATAATAGACGAGCGGATACTGCTGAATTCGATGAAACACATCTCCCTCCCGCGAAAAATCTCCCACCGTTTGAGTGGATCTGCAATCTGCGAGCCCGTTGTAGGCCCCGAGGACTGCCGTCTTCCACCGCAACGCTCCGACAGCACTGGCCGGCGGAGGCTCAGCCGAAACCCTGAGAGCGTGAAAGCGCGCCCACTCGCATATTGTTGGGCGACGGAGGTATTCGTCTTGCACTCACGTTCGCAGGAGGTGTGGCCAATGAATTGGGATCAGGTTGAAGGCAACTGGAAGCAAGTCAAGGGCAAGGTGAAGGAGCAGTGGGGGCGGTTGACTGACGACGAAGTCGACCGGCTTAACGGCAAGCGCGATCAGTTAGTCGGAAAGGTCCAGGAACGCTACGGCTACGAACGCGACCGCGCCGAGCGCGAAGTTGAGGAGGCCGTGCGACGCTGGTAACTGTCGCGCGTTGGTAATAACGAGTACCGCCCATTCAGAGGCTGGGATATTGACGTCCCAGCCTCCGCTTCCGTAATGATGAGCAGACGCATCTGGAGCGCCTTGGCTCGCCGACGCTCACCTCATTGGTATTGGTCCCCTGTTCAGAATGTGCACAGCTGTGTTGCGTCCGAGAACTGAACGATGCGCCGCGCCAAACCTGCGCGTGCGCGAATGAGCTATCTGGAGCGGTTATCGTGGCTGGCGCGCCTCAAGAGATCGCTTGCCTTACCATCCTGCCTGGAATACTTCCTTACATTCTTCTTTGGACTGGGACCTAATATCGAAGCCATTCCCGCCCCGACGAACATCGCGGTTCATCTCCTGACGTTCCGGTGTGGTGGGCAATCTTTTGCATTAGCCTTACCTGTGGAGACGCCGTCGAATCGTAGCCAGGCGTCCCGCTGTCCTCTAAAACGTGGCCGGCGCGCTGCACGGATTCGCCGGGACAGTAGCAGATCGGTATGTCCCCAACACAATGCACCCTTTTTGCGGGGGCGCGTGTTGCGGCGGGCGGCGTAGCAGCCTAGAAAAACTGAGAACGGCGACGCGCTCGGACTGCCACCAAGTTCCGCGACTCACCGCGGGGATACGAGGTATTCCAACTTCCAAGATTGCTCCGCCATTTGCACAGTCATGCGCTGAGACCGGTTCGGCACGTCCGCCTCCAAGCTCAGGAATGAACTACGCGGCCCTTCCTTCTCATGTGGGCCCGGGACCGAGACGCTACGAGAAACGCACACAGCTCGAACACGTGTCCAATCGTCCGGGCGGACGGATGGAGCATCTTTCGGGGCAGACTCCACCCAGTTCTTCAACGCGCCAAGCAATTGACAGACGATTTCGCCATCGATGCGCTTCCCAATCTCGGTTGCACCGCAGTGAGGGAGGGCACGAACGGGCGGGAGCGGAATCGCGCAGCCGGGCAAGAGGACATCAACGGTCTCATATCTCAACGGCTTTGCTATTTCTGGCGGTTCAACGTCCGTGGGATTGCAGCCTCCAACGGCGACCAAAGCCCCACGGCAAACAGATGGCGGTGCGATGCGAGGTATGGAGCCAACACCTGCTGGATTAGACACCGGCGGGCGACCGGGGGTCCGCTGTGCACACGGATTCTGGCTCTTCAACGGGCATTGCACCCTTTTTGCGGGGCCGCGTGCTGACGGCGTGCGGCGTAGAGCTGGGGCGGGAGGCCGAGGATAAATCTGGACGTTGCCTTCTACGGTTCAAACCAGACATGGTTCACAACCGGCATGGCTAAATCTCGGAGTCATTATCCCTGCGATTGGTTGCTGAGCATTCTCTGCGCACGGATACATTGCCGCTATCCGCGTCGTCGAACTCGTGGATGTGATTCAGCTCTGGCTCCGGCCAATTGTGGAAGTGCGGCGACGGACGGGGTCTCATGCCGCGACCACGCGCTGTGCATCGCGAAGGTGAGCGGCCTGCATCCCGGGAGTGGCACGTTGGCAGGTGCGCCATATCACCACGACTACGTAGATCGTCCTCAACCTAGACCACCTGTACTTCCCATCGAGCGCCGGTATGAATGTTCGCATTCGCAGCGTAGAGCGGTCCCGTGATCATGATCGTGGGCCACGGGACGCAGTCACGGTGCGAATAGAGTCCGCATGCCTTCATAAACGGTTTCGATCCCTCAACAGGACTGCACACATTACCCGTTGCGGTAATACCGCTGTTGCGCGGCCGTGTGCTGCGGCGGGCGGCGTGACGTGCGACAATTCGACGGCTGCAAGACCGGGGAGAGAAACTATGTCGACCGTCCTGTTGCTGTTCCTCATCGTGGGTGCACAGCCAATTCTCGGGCCGATTACGAAGTGCCCCGTGGTCGTGGAAGTGGTTGACATGGCATGCGCACCGGGCATCGATGTGGTGATGCTCGACGATAGAACTCGACAGCCCCTTACAATCACCTCCGATAACAGAGGCGCACAATGACCTGGGTTGCAAGAAAACGCAAAAAAAGGACGGGAGCGAAATGAGGGACGATCGGCTGCCCGATCACAGCCGCTTGGTTTACGTGGTTATCGGCATCGTGCTCCTCATCGTCGCTATCCCGTTGATCCTCCTGCTGATCCTTCACGTTCTTGCCAGCGACGTCATGCACTAATCGGGTGACCGCTGAACGCTTAACGCTTCAGATCGAAAAAGGCCGTGTGCTCTGCGTTCATGGGTGTCTCCTGGTGAAGGGTTCAGAAACGGATGAATCTGATCCCGCTTCAAACGATTACGATCTACTCGTGGATTCAGGCCGAAAGTTGGCATTGCGCCGAATAGGTTTTTGACCCCGCTATCCCTATTTCTCGCGGCGGCGGATCAACCGGATGATGATTTCCGCAACGACAACCCCGCAGATCAACGCGTAGAACCCGAATGCCCATGCGGCCGTCAGCCGTTCTGACAGTCCTCCACTCCGGACGATCCAAACACTTGCCGCGATGCCTGCCGCTAACCCAATCACGAGTAGTCGGAGGGCGTGGGCTGTGTCAGGTGGGTTTCGCATGTCTTCCTTGATTGCACCGCTGCCGTCACCAGCGCTTCACCATCGGTATAGACACGCGCAACTTCGCGGCAGCTTTAGCGTGGGACAGGCCGGCGCAGTCGTCAAGCTCTTATACGCGCGGAGCCGCCAACGGCCGACACGTGTGCCTTGCGACTTTGCGCGCGCCAGTCCGGCGCGGACACGCTCTTGAATCCGTGCTCTTTCAAAGTCCGCGATGCTCGCGAGCACACCAGCGACCAGCCGACCTGCCGCAGTCGAAGCGATTCCGTCGCCGATCGGCACGAAGGCATCCCTCGGACGTTCAAGTCGTTTAGGAAACAGCATGAGGTGGCGAAGATTCCCACCTAACCGAGCGAGCTTCCAGGAGGCTACGTGCGTCCACTTGGTCTCGCCCGCTCCCGCCACCTCCCCCTGGCCTCAACCGACGGCAGCCTAACCACAAACCTCAATAAAATTGGGGTGCGGCTCTGGATCGTTTCGTGGCTGGGCGCCTGCGGCCGGAACCATTTACTTTCCAACTTAGTGATGAACTGAGATGATGAATCCTCTGAAAAATCCGCAGCAGCGTAGGGTGGATTCTGGCGATCTGCGCGCACAGACGGATGGAGCTCCGCCCGTGCCTCAATGCACGCAAATCGCTTTATCGAGACTGCTACGAACCCTGTTTGAGCTTTGGAGACGTGCGATCAACAAGCCGCCAATACTCGTTGATTGGCGTCTCTCGCCCGCGACTGGAAACCTCGAGCGCCAACCGAAGCCGATCCTGGTCCGCACCGGAGAATGAATTGCCTGCGACGTCGCCGAATTTGTCTAGACTATCGAGAGTGATCCAATCGTACGGCCGCGAGGTTCCGCCGGGAAACATCACTGAGAAAAAGAGCCACCCTTTTCTACTTCCCTTTTTGATCAGCTCCTCGTTGAGAGGCTTCCAGAGATCTCGAATAGCACCCACATATTCTGCCCCGTTTCCGTTGATTGCCTTGTGGAATCGCACGTCAGCGAAGTTCCCGGCAAAAGGATCACCCGCGGTCGCGCCCAAGCCCCAGATTTCGTAGCGAACCATCTCTCGGAGTTCATTCGCTGCGGGAAACTTCTGCACCTTCGCGTTCTGCGCCTCGTCGAGCATCGTTTCCATCTTCTCGAAGGAACTGAAGATGTGCATCGCCACGACGTCGTACTCGCGCTTGGTTCCACCGGGATACATCGCCACGAACAGATTCCAGGACTCCACTTGGCCCTTGTTGACGCGATCCTGATGAATCTCCGTCTTCCACAGCGATTCCAGCTTTTGGTACTCGGCGCCTTTTCCCGGAAGGATCTTCATGAACTCGACGCGCGCCACTTTGGCGGTGGGCGCGTCTTGAGCATGGGCGGGGGCCATGACCATCGACAACGCCAAGACAACAGACGGAGCCAGCTTCTTCACGGCGATACCCTCCGGTTTCTACGTTCTGTATTGGAGATGGGGGGAACCGCGGAAGTCTACACCAAGGCCGCCGTGATACCGACGTTTTTCCTGCGCGGATTACCGATTCTCCACCAACGGCACGATGTCTTCGAGATAACAGTAATCGATATTCCGCAAGCCTACGTTGGCTTGCACGGCAGGGCCATTCTGCTCATATCGAGGCAGGCGCTGCGCCTGCTCTCAGCACTCGAGCTTCAAGCTGTGGTGGCCCATGAGATCGGTCACGACTTCCTTTGGGGGGAGTTCCAGCTGGCGCTAAAGGACGGTGACCTTCAGCTTCGCCAGCAGCTGGAGTTGCAATGCGACGGCGTCGCAGTTCTGACGCTCATCGCGTTGGAGATGGACCCGCTGCGTCTCAACGCCGGCGTACGGAAGCTCACCCGCTACAACGAGATGCTCGGCGCATCGGACGACGCGGGAAAGTATCCGTCTCCGACCGATCGCAAATTGCTGGTTTCCATCCTGGTTGGGAGTCGGGACGAGCGCCGATAGCAGTAGGCAGGGATGCACCGGCACCACTACCCGATGGCCGGAGCCAGCCTCTTCGGCGATTTCTGCTGATCTGATACCGTCGGCCATGCCTCGTCATCGTTCCGCCACCAGCGGCGACGACGCGCTGCCCTGATCCTGGGACGGCCTGATCCGAGGGCGTCCGTGCTCCTTCTGACCCACCGTCTCACTCAGTTATCGGTCTACACCTGTATCCGGCTCGAGCCTTCCCGCGCTCCCGCCACCGCCCCGTAGCGGTCACCGACGGCAGTCGGATCAAAAAAGTCAATAAAATTGGGGTGCGCCTGTGGACCGGATCCTCCACCCGCCGATAGCGTTAACGATGAACGTGGCGCAATCACTG
The DNA here is from genome assembly GCA_963804245.1 of uncultured Acidobacteriota bacterium. GTDB lineage: Bacteria > Acidobacteriota > Vicinamibacteria > Vicinamibacterales > 2-12-FULL-66-21 > CAWDPQ01. The sequence goes on along the minus strand of CAWDPQ010000019.1, from coordinate 11,643 downwards.
TCGAGGACCGTTGGCATCGCCGCGGTCGCGCTCGTCGCAATGGCTCCAACGGGCGCTGCAGCACAGTCATCGCTGAACATGTGGACCTTCAAGGACCTCCCGTACTACGAGCCGCTGACGGCTGAGCCGCGCGCCGCCCGCATGGAGGTCACCATCCCCGCCTGGGCGAAGCAATTCCCTCACTCTGAAGAAACCGGCACCCGCTTCGCCTGGCAGGTGACGCTCGGCCGCGAAGCGCCGATCATCGGCGTGCGCAGCGAACGCGTCGATGGTCGCGTGGGCAAAGGTGAATGGGGCCTCGGCGTATGGACGCCGATCTCCTTCCACATGATCGAGGACTTCAAGGATGAGTCCGCGCCCATCGTCGACACCGACTATCGATTCGGCGCGATGGTCAAGTTCCAGTACGGGCTGAAAGAGGATCTCTGGCTCGGCATCAAGTTCGTGCCGTGGGCCCACGAGAGTACCCATCTGGGCGATGAGTACACGATCATTGCGTTGCGGCAGCCGGACTTCGAACGTGTCAACCCGAGCTTCGAGTACTACGAGTACGGCATCTCATTCGAGAAGGTGTTCGCGGCCGACCGCCTGCAGCTCATCGCACGGCACGGCGGAATAAACCTGTGGGGAGACGACGGCTACTACTCGGATCACCGGCTGGGAGAGGAAACGCCGACGATCACGCCTTCGCAAAAGAACTACGAACCCTCGTTCGGCGTGGAAGTGCGCGGCAGAAAGATTGGCTCCCGACACCTGTTCGGCTCGGTCGACGCCCGCCACAAGCTCGTCTACGACTTCCATCGCGCACAGGGCGAAGACGAAGAGAAGCAGTGGTCGATGAAGTTCGCCGCCGGCCTGGCCACTCCCGAAGGAACAAGAGGAATCCCGCTGAAGGCTGTGTACCTGCACTACTACAGAGGCGTCAATCCTTACGGCCAGCTGCGATCCCAGAAGGATTTCTGGACGGTCGGTGTCGGCTGGATCTTCGGAATCTAAACTAACGTGGGGCTCCGCCCCACACCCCGGCTCGGTCGCTTGCGGGGGCCCGACGCCCCGCGCCGCTCCCTCGCAGGCGCGCCGTGCGCGCCTAGCCCGTCATGCGGTTCACCGCAAGCGAGTAAGAGATCTCGTTACGAACCGCACTACGGGCTAACTAACCGAGGGCATATGGCATACGAATCCAAGTTCGTGCTGATTGGTTACTTCAGCGAGAATCAAGAAGCGGGCACCGTTGACGAACGCGATCAGTTCAGCCAGGACGTGGAGAATCGCTTCGATCAGCACATCACCACCGCCGCGCAGCAGGCAGGACTCACGCTGTCGGACGAGTCGCGATCGATCATTGCGATGATGGCGATCATGGCGCCAGGCGCGTCGCCGAAGACGAAAGCCGGCCAGGCGGTCAAGGCTTACGTGGAGTATCGGGGATTGTAACCGTCGCCGAACAATATCCCGCGGCTTCGACAACCGCGATCGACAGCCCGAACAGCTCGCTCACCCGCGCCGACGTCAGCACTTCCTGTTTCGGCCCGTCGGCGACGATGCGTCCGGCGCGCAGCAGGATGACACGGTCGATCTCCGGGATGATCTCCTCGATGTGGTGCGTGATGAGGATGAGCGTCCGACCCTGCCTCGCAATCGCACGAACCAGCTCCATGAATTCGTGACGTCCGGCCAGATCGAGACCCGTGGTCGGCTCGTCGAGCACCAGTGCGCGCGGCGAGGTGACGAGCACGCGGGCAAGCAGGACGCGCCGCGCTTCGCCGCTCGACATCTCATCCAATGTGCGGGAGGCGAGGTGCGCGGCCCCGGCGGTCGCCAGCGCTTCCGCGGCGCGGGTGCGCATCTCTTGGGTGATGACGCCGTATCGCAGGATCCCGTGCGAGGCGAGGAATCCGGAGATCACGGCGGCTTCGCCCGTGATGCGCCCCTCGCTGTTTCCTTTCACGAATCGCTGATGGAGGTCGCTGGACACGATCCCCAGCTGCGCGCGCAGCTCAAAGACGTTCCAAGTATCGTCGCCAAAAACGCGAACTGGCGAAGAACCGTCGGCCGGCGCGAGCGCGCGCTCGTGATGGGTCAGCAAACTGACCAGGATTGACTTGCCGGCGCCGTTGGGACCGAGGATGGCGGTGTGCTCACCGTCGCCGATGGTCAGCGAGAGGCCGTCCAGCACCGGGCGGCCGCCCTTGACCACCGTCGCGTCCACCAGTTCCAGAACGGGACGTCGGCTCACCGAGCAGGCAGTGCAAAGGCGACGTAGACGCCGCCGGACGCTTCGCCCTTCCGTCCTTTTCCGCCGCCGGCGTTGAGCGCGATGAACTGCCGTCCGTTGACTTGGTACATCGCGGGCGTCCCTTGGTTGCTGAAGGGAAGCGTCGCCTCCCAGAGCAGCTCACCGGTGGCTTTGTCGAACGCACGGAACTTGCGATCGAAATTCGTTGCGCCGATGAACACCAGGCCTCCCGCCGTGACGATCGGGCCGCCGTAGTTCTCGGTTCCGGTGTTCTTGAGGCCTTTTGCCGCCAGCTCCGGGTACTCGCCGAGCGGAATCTGCCACGCGTGGGCGCCGGTGTTCAGGTTGATGGCCGTGAGCGTACCCCACGGCGGCTCGACGGCGGGATAGCCTTCCGGATCGAGAAACTTCCGATAGCCGGTGAAACGATACTTCACGTCGGCGGGAGATGGCGCCGGCGGCGCGGTTTCAACGTCTTTTCCCGACACCAGATATTCCACAATCGCCGCCACCGCATCGTTCGGCAAAGTCGGGAAGCCGGCCATCCGTCCCGCTCCCTTTCTAATCACCGCGGTAATTTCCGGACGCGATCGCCGCTCACCGATGCCGACGAGCGACGCTATCTGCGGCGGCGTGCCCAGCCGATCGTCACGGTGACATGCGGCGCAGTCGCGCAAATACAGAGAGCGTCCACTCTTCGGCGGCTCGGCCGGTTCCAATCCACCCGTCCACGGCAGGTCGTTCGCGTTCACGTAAAGGAGGCCGCTCTCCGGATCGAATGCGGAACCGCCCCACTCCGCACCGCCGTCGTATCCGGGAAAGATGACGGTCTGCGATCCGACAGCAAAGGGCAGGAACTGGCCGTCGCTGCGAAGTGCGGCGAACTGCTCGAGCGCCCACTTGTGCACCTCCGGAGTTCGCTTGGACAACATGTCACGCGTGAGCCGCTGTCTGGAAAATGGCGCGGGCGCGGTGGGTATCGGCTGCGTATCGGCTGTCACTTCGCCGGGCACATCGCTCGGCGGGAACTTGCGGTATTCGATCGGAAAGAGTGGCTTACCCGTGACTCGGTCGAACACGAAGACGAATGCGTGCTTCGTGGTTTGTGCCACGGCATCGATCGTTTCACCGTTGCGTCTGACCGTGACCAGGCTCGGAGGCGAAGGCAGGTCGCGATCCCAGATGTCGTGGCGCACGAACTGGAAATGCCAGAGCCGCTTGCCGGTCTCGGCATTCAGCGCGACGAGGGAATTCGCATACAGGTTGTCGCCGAGCCGGTTGGCGCCATAGAAGTCGTCGGACGCGGAACCGGTCGGCGCGAAGACGATGCCACGGGTTTCGTCGAGCGCCATGCCCGGCCAACTGTTCGCGCCGCCGTTGTAGGTCCAGGAATCCTTCGACCAGGTCCCGTATCCGGCTTCGCCGGGCTGCGGGATCGTGTGAAAGGTCCAGCGCAGCTTGCCGGTCTTTGCGTCGTAGGCGCGGATGTGGCCTGGCGATCCGGGCAGCCCTTCGTTGACTCGGCCGCCGATGATCAGGGTGTCTTTGTAGATGACGCCCGGCGACGTCAGACGGACGTTCTGCGTGTTGGGATCGCGATCGAGGTCGCGCCGAAGATCGATGCGGCCGCCGTCGCCAAACGTCGTGATCGGCTTGCCCGTCCTGGCATCGAGCGCGTACACGTGCTGGTCGCCCGAGGTGAAAATCCGCCGGTCGTCGCCGCTCGCCCAATACATGACGCCACGGCTCGGCGCTCGCCAGGTGAAGCCGGAGTCAAATGTCCAGAGAAGCTCGCCGGTGTCGGCTTTCAACGCGAACGTCTTGTTCGTCGGCGTGCACGCATAAAGGACGCCGTCGAGGACAATCGGCTGCGTCTGAAGACCGCCCGTTTCACGACTGTCATACGTCCACGCCACTTCGAGGCGTGTGACGTTGGATCGGTCGATCTGCTTCAGGGGCGAATAGCGGATCTGTTTCGGTCCACCGCCGTAGCCGGGCCAATCCCGGGCGGGACTCGGGGCTCGGGACTCGGGGCTCGACAATCCCGTCTGCGCCGCCGCACTGACGATCGCCACCGCCAGACCGACAGCGGCGACGACGAAGCTACTTCGTGCCACCTTTAACGCTCGGGCTGTCTTCGGCTTGGAGATCACCGATCACGTACTGAACCCCCAGCATCACGTGCTCGAGCCAGGGCGTGATCGCGTACACCTTTTCGTTGTGGCCGTGAGCTTCGTAAAACACGCGCCCTTTCCCCTCCCGGCGGATCCAGCTGAGCGCGTAATCGTGATCGGCGCGCGGAAATCGCTCCTTGGCTTTGTCCTCGGCACTCATCTTGTCGTAATCGATGCTGGTGAGGACACGGACATTCTGGCGAGAAAAGCTGTTGCGGCCGTAGGTATAGGTCTCGTCGACGATCTGAAACTGCGGTTTCCCTTTGAACGGCGCGTTGAGCGGGTGATTCGGGTCATCGACCTTGACGTTGATGAGCTGTCCGTCATTCCAGTGCCACTTGAAGTACCCGCCGATCATCTTGTTCCACTCGGGCCAGGTTCCTACTTCGCTGTCCGGCCCCAGTTTGTCCGCCGCCTGCCCGCCCGAAGCGTCGGTTCGGTGATAGGTATCGCTGGCGGCGTGAATGCCGGCGAGGCCTTTACCCCCACGCACGAAGTCGAGAACCGCTTTGCGACGAGTCGCCGTTGCCGCCGCGTCGTTCGGGTCATCGAGAAATTCGCCCGTCGTGCTCACGAGGACGATGGCGTCGTATTCTTTGAGGCTCTGTTCGCTGATGCCTGCGACATCGTAGGTGATGGTGGTCGACCAGGCGGCCGTCTTCTTTCCCATCTCCTCGAACGTGCGCGCGGCCAGTGGAATCGAAGAATGCACATAGCCGACGGCGCGTGCGATCACCAGCACTTTGCGCGGTTGCCTGGGTTTCACCGCGCCCTTGTCCGGCAGCGCGGCCATCATCGCCTGCACGTCCTCCGGCTTCGGCGTCTGATTCTGCGGCTTCTCCTGTGCCAGCGATCTTTCGATGGCAACAGTCGAAACGCAGATGGCGGCGACGGCGACAAGGTGTTTCAATCGCATGAGAAGCCCCCTACTGCGGCATCCTGAGTCACTTCGACGATACGGTTTTTTGCACGAGCGCCTGCACGTCGCGCTTACCCGCCCAGGCGATGCCTCTCAGCAGCATGGTCCGATACGTCGGCTGCGAGAAATTCTTGAAGTAGTGGGCCTGCATCGACACAAACGCGCGGAAAGGCATCCCACCGGGCTGCGTCTTCTCGTACACCCAGGCCTGCGGCACGACCTCGCCCTTTCCAGGGATCTCAGTGGTCGCCAGCGGATGCATCTCGGGCGTTTTCCGCAGCATGAAAAACGCCTCGTCGTTGAACTCGAAGTCCTCGAGTCCCTTCGTGATGGGATGAGCGTTGTCGGCGATCTGCATCTTGAGGACGCCACGCGCCCAGTTAGGCTCACCGTGCTGCTTCGCCGCGCCGGCGATGGTCGAGAACCAGGCGGCGTCGTTCGAGCACATGCCGTCATGGAGCACTACGAGGCCGCCGCCGCGCTTCGTATAGGTGTCGAGCAGCGCCCGCTCGGCTGGAATGCAGGTGCCGCCGTCCCCCGAGTGGATGATGAGCACATCCGTCTTGGCGAGCTCCTCCACGGTCGGGAATCGCAGCGCGCCCTGAACCACCGCACCGCCCTCGGTGAGGAGCGTCGTCCACTCCTTGAGGAACGTCGGATAGTCGTGTTCGCCGTTGCCGGCGGGGCCATGGGTTTTTTCACCGGCGCGGATGAACACGCGCAGTGGGCCGGCCTGCGCGCCCAACCCCGTCGAAAGCACGGCGGCAACGAATGCAAACATCCACGCATATTTTGTCATCGCGGGTTCTCCATGCCTCGACCTCCACGTCCGGTTTGCAGCTCCGCATCCGTCCACGGTCGCGAACGCCCCCTGGTCAGGCCGCGTATCTCGCGAACGTCTTCCGGCGACACGGGCGATCCGGAATTTCCCCACTCGCGACGGACGTAAGTGAGGACCGACGCAATCTGATCGTCATTGAGCGCCGTGCCGAGCGGTGGCATCAATCCAATCGGGCCCTCTTTACCCGACAACAAGATCCGGATCGCCGCACCGGCGTCAGGACCGGCCGAGTATCGCGAGTCGACCAGCGTTGGCGCAAGCTTTTCGCTGCCGCGTCCGTCCGGCTGGTGGCACGCGACGCACAGATTGTTGTAGATCTCGGTGCCCGCGGCAAAACGTTCGCGTTCCTCGGGGTTGAGCGGTGGAACGTCCACAGCTGGCGACGGCTTACCGGGCCAGAGAAGCCGCGCGACGACGGTCTTCGCCAAGGTACCGGCCTCGCCAGGCGTGGCTGCCAACCGCTGCAGGTCCGAGGGTTCCTGCTGCAAGACCACCGGCGGCTGCTCCTGCAACCGGCGCCCGCGCGAAACCGACGCCGCCGGCAGTCCGGCGTCGAGGCCTTTGAGCATGGCCAGGCGCTGCCAGTCGGCGCTTTCGGGAGCGGTCGCGCGCGCGAGCACCTGCTGCACGGATCCGACCTCACCGCTCCTGGAAATTGCGCCGGCAAGCATCGACAGGACGTCCGCGTGTCGCGCGCTGCCGTTCCACATCCGTGTCAGCGCCTCCAGCTCCCGGCCGCGGAGGCCGCTGATAATCGCGTCGACCGCGATCTCATCGTCTGCGTATTGGCTGAACAGACGAACCGCTGTGTCCAGGCGTACGCCGATCGGCAGCTCGCCGACGGTCGCCGCAAGCTGACGGCGGACGGTCCAGCTCGCATCATCGGCGAGCCTGAGGACAGCCGCGGCGAGTGGATGGGCGTCCTGTCCGAGAAATCGCTCGGACAGCCTGATTGCAGCGGCTCGTACGTCTGGTGACGAGTCCTTCAGTGCCTGTTCGATCTGTGAGGTCTGAATGGCGTCGAGACCGTCGAGCGTCCAGAGCGCATGCAGCCGCGTTTTCCAATCGGATGATTCGCGCGCGAGCCGCTGGAGCTGCGGCGCCACGCTCACGTCACGTCGCTCGACGAGCAGACGCTGCGCGGTATCGCGCCACCAACCGTTTGGATGCGACAAGGTTTGAACGAGCGCGGCCGAAGTGGCTTTCGACAACGACGGAGCCTTCGTGCGCCGGGTGGTCTCGTGCACAATCCGCCAGATCCGGCCGAGCCCCGTCGGCCGCTCGAGATCGCGGGAGCGCACGTAGTCGCGCAGATACTCCGTCCAATACACGCGTTCCTGGACCACTCCCCGGTACATGTCGACGACGTAGAGCGTCCCGTCGGGACCGCTCAGCAGATTGACCGGCCGAAACCGCTCGTCCCAGGACGCCAGGATCTCTCCCCGGTCGTACCCATCAACCGCACTGAGACGTCCGCTGCCGTCATCGACAATCCGATAGCGGTGAACGAGGTTAGTCGTGGAGTCGGAGATGAAAGCGTTCCCATACAACTCTTTTGGTAGTTGATCGCCGCGATAGACGACGGGTGAACCGACGCCCTGAATCGTGACCGAGGTATCGTCAGGCCGGAAAAACTGATCGCGATATCCGCGGTTCACACCGCGCGTCTGCCGAATCGGCCAGACCGTCGATTGTTCCCGCGAAATCAGCGGATCGTACAGACCACGAGTGCGGACCAGATTCGGATTGCGCGAATAGTAACGCGCGGCGATGACGTCGACGAAGAGCGGCGCATCGTTCACGTTGCGATAGATCCGGCCGGCATCATCCATCGAGGCGCCCCACTGCCCGCGCACGAGGGTCGGCAGTATCTCGAACCTGCCATCCTTCAGCCGTAGATGCCAGTCGTGTTCCGATGTGTAAATGATGTTGTCGAGTCCCCAGAACAGGCTGTTGGAATTGTGCTCCACGGTTCCGCCGGGCCGGCCAAAGGTGTTGTTGACCAGATCTTTCCGGTCGGCACGGAGATCCCCATCAACGTCACTCATCAGCCAGAGGTTCGGCGGCTCGGCAACCAGCACACCTTTGTCGAGCACCTTGAGCGCACGCGGCAGTACGAGCTTGTCCGCAAAAACCGTACGCTTGTCCATCGCACCGTCGCCATCCCGGTCTTCGAGCACGACGACGTTGTTGATGGGTTCTCGAGAGTGCGCACTCTCCTGGTCCGACATGAATCCCGGCATTTCCAGAACCCACATGCGGCCGTCCGCATCGAAGTCGATGGCGATCGGATCGCTGACGAGTGGTTCGCTGGCGACGAGCTCAATCCGATACCCTGGCGGCAATACCAGCGTCTTCATTTCTTCCTGGGCCGACAACACCGGCGCTTTCTCGGGAGTCTTGCGCGGCGCTGGCGGCCAGACCGTCTGCGGACTGACCACAACCGCGGTCAGGGCCATCGCCGCGCTGACGATACCGGCAAAGCTGTTCCAGTGACGCATCAGGGCCGGGAAGGTAATTATTTGAGCGGAACGAGACGCACGATGACGCCGGCGGTTGTATCGGACACACGTTTGCCCGGAAGGCTGAGCGACACGTAGAAGTATCCGTCGGGACCGGTCACGATGTCGCGCACACGGCCGAACTGGTCGAAGATGACTTCCTGTCGCGTCACTTTGTTACCGGAGACCTCGATGCGCCGCAGGTGTTGACCGGCCAGCGCCGTCAGAAACAAGCTGTTCCGCCATCCTTCGTATTGCGCAGACGTGGAAAACGCTATTCCTGCCGGCCCGATCGACGGATTCCAGTAAGCGGCAGGCGATTCAATGCCTTCCTGTTCGGACTTCGTGATTCCCGGCTGCAGTCCATACGACACCACCGGCCAACCGTAGTTGCGACCCGGCTCGATGCGGTTCAGCTCGTCACCACCCTGTGGCCCATGCTCCGAGGCCCACAGGGCACCGCTCACCGGATCGATCGCCAGACCCTGTGGATTGCGGTGTCCGTAGCTCCAGATCGTCTGCACGACGTTTGGCTTCCCCACGAACGGATTGTCTTTCGGCACACTCCCGTCGTCGTTGATGCGGTGGATTTTGCCCATCGGCTTCGACAGATCCTGCGCGTCCTCGGGTCGCCCGCGCTCGCCTATCGAGTAGAACAGATGGCCCTGGCGATCGAAGAGAAACCGGGAGCCGTAGTGCGTGTTGTTCACGTAGTAGAGCTCTGGCTCCGCCCGATAGATCGTTTGCTGATCCACCCAGACGTTGTCGCGGATCTTGCCGCGAACGATCGCCGTCATCGAGCTTTCCTTGGGGCCAGACTCGGCATACGACAGATAGATCCACCCGTTTTTCGCGTAGTCAGGATGTACTTCGACGTCGAACAGCCCGCCGTCCTGCACCGTCCACACCGTCGGCGTTCCGGTTACCGCGGGAAGCAGCTGTCCTTTCTCGACTATGCGCAGCCGGCCCGGGCGCTCGGTGACCAGCATCCGGCCATCGGGAAGGAACGCAATGCCCCAGGGCGTCTCGAGTCCCTTCGCCACGACTTCCAGCTTGACGGTTTGCCGCTCCGACTTGACGACATGCCCCTCGGGATCGACCTGGAGCTCAGGCTTTCCCTTGGAGGCCGCCGCCTGCTGACGAATGAAGAACACGAGCTGGCGGATCTGCGATACATCCAGGATTTCCTTGAACGGCTGCATCGCCGTACCGGTGACGCCGCCAGCAATCACATTCACCAAACTCGCATCGTCTGCGCCGTGCTTCCATTCATCGTCTATCAGGCTGCTACCGGCACCTCCCTGGAGGTTGGGGCCATGACATCCGGCGCAGTACGTCGTGTAAAGCTGCGATGCCGGAACGGCACCGCGGCCGTTGGCGGGCGCCGCAGTCTGGTGGTCGAGTCCGCGCAGGGATTCGACGCTGACCAGAATCAACGTGGAGAGGAACAAGACAAGGTAGAAGGGCTTCCGAATCGCCGTCATAGCGCCGGAGGTTAATCCCGATTGGATGTAGTGTCCAGCGAAGAGACCGGTAGAATGCGTCGATACGAGTCTCATGGCTGTTCGATTGCCATCGCCACTGCAAAACCTCCTGGCCGCGCTCCTCATGGCAGGCGCCACGCTCGCCGGAGCAGGACAGCAGCCGCCCGTCGCGCCTTACGTACCAAAGCAAAGCGATCGACCCGAAGCCCTCAGCGGTGACGAGCCAGGGTTTCAGCCGATATTCGATGGCAAGACGCTTTCCGGCTGGGACGGTAATCCAACTTACTGGCGCGTAGAGAACGGATCGCTCGTTGGCGAAATCACGGCGGCCTCGATCATCAAGAGCAACACGTTCATCATCTGGCGCGGCGGATCGCCGCGAGACTTCGAGCTGAAGCTCGACTTCCGCATCACGGCCGAAGGGAATAGCGGCATCAACTATCGCAGCGCCATCGTTCCGGACACCGTGACCCCGGACAACAAGTTTGCGCTGCGCGGCTATCAGTGCGACATCGACGGCCGCAAGAGATACACCGGCAACAACTATGAAGAGAAAGGACGGCTCTTCCTTGCCGTCCGCGGGCAACTCACGCACGTGATCGGCGGCCGACCTCCGGTTGTCCTGTCAACCGCCGGCGAGCCGGACGAGCTCGCTGCCTCGATCACCGCCGACTGGAACTCCGTGCACGTTGCTCGCCCGTGGAAATGTCCTGACACATGTCGTCAACGGCCGGGTCATGACCGTTGTCATCGACGATGACGCACCAAACAGGCCAGTCGACGGTCTGATCGGGGTGCAGGTCCACGTCGGTCCTCCGATGAAGGTCGAGTATCGCAACATTCGCTTGAAGAACTGGTAGTCGTGTTCATCCAGATTGCCGCCGCTCTGCTGAGCGCCGTTCTCTCCGGCCAGGCTGCCGATGAGGTCACCGTCACCGCATCGGCAAGGTCCATTCAGCCGGGCGAACTGGTGGTGCTCACGATTCGCACGGCGAAGCCTGCCGAATCAGTCACGGTGAAGGGTCTGAAAACGCACCTCCCGCCCTTCAACGTCACGGCCAATACGTGGCGCGTGCTCGTGGGGATCGATCTGGCAGTCAAGCCCGGGCACCACGACGTCGTCATCGAGACTCAACCCGGTGCGGACAAGACGTCGTACCGGCTCGTGGTAGCGCCGCGAAGCTTTCCGACGCGAACACTAAAGGTCGACCCCGCGTTCGTGACCCCGCCGCCCGAGGCTGCCGAGCGCATCGAACGCGAGAGCAAGGAGCTCAATCAGGTGTGGGCATCACCGGCACCCGAGAAGTTGTGGCAGGGCGCGTTCACCCGGCCGGTGCCGCAGCCGGCCAACAGCGCGTTCGGTTCGCGCAGCGTCTTCAACGGCGAGCCGCGCAGCCAACATGCGGGTGCCGATTTCCGCAGTCCGGCCGGCACGCCAATCAAGGCGCCGAATGGCGGACGCGTTGTCATCGCCGGATCGCGATACTT
>CAWDPQ010000018.1:0-143701 GCA_963804245.1 uncultured Acidobacteriota bacterium | reverse complement strand
GAGCACCAGCGCTCCGAATGCCCAACAGATTAGCGCGTTGGCACTCGCCATCGTGAAGTCGTCGGTCCCGCGTGGGGAGAACAGCTCGAACGCCGTATTCGAGACCGAAATGATCACCGCCAGAGCAATCCACGCTGTCGATAGACTGTTGGCGAGGACGATCCCAACACAGAGAATCAAGCACCCCGCCAGACCGGAGACGACCCCGGCGATCGACTTGCGGTTCACGTCGCCGATGCCCCGCACGCGGATGTTCTGCTTGCCGAAGATCGAGCCGCCGATCTCTGCCAGCGCGTCGGTGACCATGTACGACCCCCAGATCATGACGAAGACGACCGCAAACTGAGGAGGCGTGAAGACGCGCGCCAGTTGCGCACCGATCGGAACCATGACGAACTTGAAGACCGTCCACAGCGTGGTGATGAGCAGACAGTTCGCTCGCGCCAACACGCCGTCCATGACGCGCGACTGCGGACCGTAGAACGCGGCGGCGAGAAAGCCGTTCACGTAAAAGAATCCGAGAAAGATCCAACTGGTGAGGACCGCGTCGAACAGGTTGTCCTGGAGGAATATCGTCGCGAAATTCGGCGAACGCTCCCGTGAGACCTGAAGATAGAGATAGAAGAACCCGGCCATTCCCAGGGTGATGAAGCGGCCGCGCCGTCCGATCATGTCGACGATACGAATGCGGCGCTCGGAATGACGCGAGACGAACTCGGCGACATCGAACGGCTCGTTCATGCGCGACGAAAATGCCTGACGCCGCTCCTCTTTGGAGAACCCCACGAAATACTTGAGCAGGAGCGTCTTGACTCCGTACCAGATGAATCCCCAGATGACGTAGAAGAAAAGGACGCCACCGAGAACGCGGCCGACTGCCTCCAGATTGAAATCGTACGAGCCGAAGAAGATCGCATGGCGGCGCGTGACGACGACGAAGACCCAGAAGATCGTCAGCGCCAGGTTGAAGACGAGCGCGGCGCGGAAGATGTGGTCGGCGGTGCGGCGCCGCTCCGCGAACGTCGGCGTCCGGACGGCTTCGACGGCGGAGGTTGTCATGATGGCGGTGCGCCGCCGGGTATTGTCAACGCCGGATTGTAACTGCTAAACTCTTGGTTTCCTGCCGAGCGTTAGGCCTCTGTTCCTCAGTAGCTCAATGGTAGAGCATCCGGCTGTTAACCGGAGGGTTCCTGGTTCGAGTCCAGGCTGAGGAGCCAATCTTTTCAACGATTTAGCGCCGCGGCCTTTTCCGGATTGTGAACAATTGTGAACAATTCGGATCCGACTTTGTCAACGGCTGCGCGCAGCGCACCATCGATCACCTGGGTGTACACGTTCAACGTCGTATCCACTTTGACATGCCCCATCAACTGCGCCACGACTTTGCCCGGCACGCCTTTCTCGTGCGCCCATGATGAGTAGGTGCGTCGAAGCGTGAGCCAGGTCACCCGTTTGAGGCCCAGCCGAGCTATCTTCACGGACATTCCGGACTCTTGCGCGCGAGTTCTCGCCATTCAAGGCGGCTATCCACAGGAAATTGACGACTTCGAGGTCAGTCGGGCAACCCGAACGCAATAATGGCCGACCCTGATGCCACTGCGATGAACTGCCTGTTGTCGAACGAGTAGGTCATCGGCGACGCCTTCCAGTTCTGGTTCGTCCTAAAGCTCCACAATGGCTTCCCGTTGGTCGCGTCGACGGCCGCGAACGAGCCGCTATCGTCGCCAAAGAAAACCACACCGCTCGCGGTGCTAAGTGTGCCGCCCCATGATGTCACTGGGCCGACTTGCGGAACTTCCCATGCCGCTTTTCCTGTCTGAATGTCGATTGCCCGCAACACCCGTTGAGCAGGCTCGTCGGGCGCCTGCATGAACGAGCCGCCCATGTAGCCGCGGCCGGCTGCCCACTCCATCGGGATTTTCGTGAAGACGCCGCACTTGTCGTTCGTCTGCACGTAATACAGGCCGGTTGCCGGGTTGTACGACGTCGAATACCAGTTCGACGCGCCTTCGAGTGACGGGCAGACGCGGCGCCCTTCCGGCGTCGGCTCCATATTGGGCACCCGAATCGGACGCCCTTGTGCGGTGAGACCGGATGCCCACGTCACGTTCTTCACGTACTTCGTGCCGAGCAGGAACTCACCATTTGTGCGATCGAGCACATAGAAAAACCCGTTGCGGTTCGCCTGCACGAGCAGCTTTCTCGGTTTACCCTGCCAATTGGCGTCGATGAGGGCCGGCGTTTCCTGAGCGTCGTAGTCCCAGACATCGTGCGGTGTGAACTGGAAATACCACTTGAGCTTTCCAGTCTTGGGATCGAGCGCGAGAATCGAGTCGGAATAGAGATTGTCGCCAATCCGATTGTCGCCGTAGAGATCGGGTGAGGGATTGCCCGTGGGCCAATACAGTGTGTCGAGTTCAGGATCGTAAGTGCCCGTCAACCAGGTGGCTGCACCTGGATGCTCGATGCCTCCGCCTTTCCAGGTTTCGGAACCAGGCTCACCCGGCGCTGGAACGGTCCAGAACCGCCAGACTTCCTTGCCAGTGGCCTGATCGTAGGCGGCGAGAAAACCGCGCACACCCTCGTCTCCTCCCGACGAACCAGTAATCACGAGATTGCCGATCGGAAGCGGCGCGACTGTGGCGTTGTAGTTCACTTTCCAGTCGGCCATTTCGGTTTCCCACAACAGTGCACCGGTGAACCGGTTGAGCGCGATGATGTGCGCGTGGTCGGTCACCATGAACACGCGATCGCCGGCAACACCGACGCCGCGGTTGATGCCGCCTGCAGCGTTGCCCGCCAGATTTCTCGTCCGCGGACGCGAGTAGTGCCAGATCTCTCGCCCGGTGCCTGCGTCGAGCGCGTAACACTGATTGGCGCTCGTGACATACATCACGCCGTCAACCACGACAGGAGTCCCCTGCAGTGTCGGCGTATTGGGCAGATTGAAGATCCATCTTGGAATGATGCGCGCGACATTGCTTTTCGAAATCTGGGTGAGCGCGCTGTGCCGGTAGCCCTTTGTCTCGCCGTTGTAGCTGGGCCAGTCCGTCTGTGAGGTTACCCGGCGGTACCGATTCCCTTCCTTGCGGAGCAGATGGAGCTTCCGGTCGCCACCCAGCAACTGCATATCGTCGATCCCCTGATTGAGGATCAGGCCGTCCAGCGAAGCGCCAGCCGTCAGCACAATCCTGGTTCGCGTGGGTCCCGATCCTTCGCGCGGGCGTAGCGTCCGCAAGAATGCAATCAGATCGCGCGTTTCGGGTGCAGACAGGTTTCCGAACGCCGGCATGCCCGCCGTCGGCAGCCCCTGCTGGATCACCGTCGTCAGCTCGGCGTCGGTGCGCGCCGGCACGCGCATCACAATTGACGGCCCGAGCTCGCCTCCGTCGCCGGTTGTGCCGTGACAGGACGCACAGCGGCTGGCAAACACGAGCCGTCCTGGATCGGTCGTCTGCGCATTCGAAGGAGTTGCGACGAGCAATAGAAGCATGCATAGCGCGGGAACTGACGTTCTCATGGCCGATGAGGCTAGCACGGGAGGGACACCAACTCCTTCCCGTTTCGGCCAGGGATGGCCTTCGCGGAGGAGGCCCGCTCCGTGGTTCGTCCGCTTCGCCGTCACGCCGCCTTCATTGTTTGCTACACCGGCCCGAACGCTGCCGCAAGCCGAAACGGGAACGAGCAGGCACGAAGACACGAACGTAGGGAATCAGCGTTCCCTCTTCCGCCGCCGCGGCCTCCGCCTGCCGCTCACTCTCCGCGGGGCGCTGGTGGCGGCGCCGTGAGCAGGTTCGCGATCGTGGCGTTGTCATCGAGATTGGCGACCACGACGCCGGGCGCGTTGTGCTCGGCTCACGGCATCCCCTCACTTGACCTCTTCGAAGTTGCCGGGCTTCCACGATCCATCGAACCCCGCCTTCACCGGACCATACACGCGGAAGTAGACAACCCATCGGGAGGCATCCCCGTAGCCACGGTGGACGTAGTGGCCGACCCGGATCAGGGTCTGCCGTTGCTTTTTGGGGACGTGATTGGTACGGTCGGGCGGACGCTCCACCATGTAGAGTTCGGTGGGTACTATGAAGTCAGTCGGTAATGACGGCTGCGAGCCCCCGATTTGAACCCCACCCGCCCCCGATTTGAACCCCACCAGATGGTCGCTCGGGCCGCCGCGCGGAGACCTCAACTCAGGACAGTGAACAATCAGTGAACAATTCATTCCCGAACACCAGGTACCAGCAGGGTCGCACCCGAGCTACAGGCACGAAGAACCCGCGAGTCCAAACACGTGCATTAACCTGTTAACCGGAGGGTTCCTGGTTCGAGTC
Source organism: uncultured Acidobacteriota bacterium (assembly GCA_963804245.1). Lineage (GTDB taxonomy): Bacteria > Acidobacteriota > Vicinamibacteria > Vicinamibacterales > 2-12-FULL-66-21 > CAWDPQ01. The sequence goes on along the minus strand of CAWDPQ010000018.1, from coordinate 139,370 downwards.
CAGGCTGAGGAGCCATTTCCTTTCGGAAATTCCACTACTTTCGCCCGAGCGCGACCACGTCTCGTGGCACGTTGCCCTTTTCTTGCCCTTTGGGCGATCGGCGCATCGAGTAGCCCGATTTCCGCGGACAAGTAGGTGGGCGACAGGTGCGCGTAGCGCATCACCATGCGGAGGCCGCGATGGCCGAGCAGCTCGGCGACTGCACGGAGTGAGGCCCCGCGCATCATCAGCCACGATGCGAAGGTGTGCCGGAGGTCGTGCCACGTGAAATCCTTGATCTTGGCCATCTCCAGCGCCGTGTGAAAAGCGTTCTTCACGCTCGCGACAGGGTGGCCAACTTTGCGCCCACTCCGATGCGGAAAAACGTGGGGAGAATCCGGCATGCGGCGTGCGTGGAGCTGCTGCAGGGTAACGACCGCACTCTTGTTCAACGGGATCGAATGGGGCCGTCCGCTCTTGGTCCGCGGGATGCGAACCACGCTGTTCAAGAAGTCCACATGATCCCACCTCAGGTTGAAGAGGCTCCCACGGCGCAACCCGGTATGGACGGAAAGAATGATCTTTTCGGGCAGGTCCGGTGAGTGGTCGATCGTTCTCGCCGCATCGATCAGCTGGTTGTACCTCGGTTTCCGTCAAGTAACGCAGTCGGGAGTTGTCGTCGTTGAAGAACTTCACTCGGCGAACGGGATTGGATACCGCGAGACCCCGGCCGATGCACCAGTTGAAAAATGACTTCAGGACGGCCAGGTCTTTGTCGACCGTGCTATGGGCGACTTGCTGCGAGCGGCGGAGCTTCACATCCTCGACCTGGGCAGTCGAGATCTTCACGAGCAGCTTCCCAGCATCGAGGTGCGCTTCCCAATGCGAGGAAAGTCGAAAACGAGAAGCGGCGCGTCCTACGCCTGCGGCAGCTCCGTCGCGCGTGCGGGCGCGCCGCTTACTTCTGGAAATGAGAAGCTACTGAAACGCCTGACGGATTACGTGGTGTGGGCGGGTCGTTATCCGATTCCCGTGGACCTGGCGCAGGCATCGACTGTGGAACGAACCCTCCGGGAACCGGACCTTGACGATATCGAAAAATTCATCGTCAGTCTGGAGCGGGGAAACCTCGAAATGAATCTGTCGATGTCCCTGCGGAACAGATAGTCAGGCGATCTGGTCCGCCTCGTCATCCCGATCGCTCCGCTAGTCGTAACGGAGAGGACGCCTATACACACTGAAAACAGGCCCAAAAAAGTCGAATCGCGACACCAACCGCCACGTACGGGCGGACTCACAGGCGGACTCACTTTTCGTCGCGCGAACGCTTGCGCTGTGACAAGTCGGTCCGCACGATCGATTCGGACCGAGAAGAGTCGGATATCGTCGTATTCGCTTTTCGGTTCGATGAGGCGCTTCTGCCCAACTCGCCTGAACTAATCGCTCAACCCGCAGGTCGAGGTGCTCGGCGGCCCGACTGGAATACCAGGCCGGGCTGCCCGGGTTTCTGACGTCTCAGTGCCGGCCTGGCTCCCCCGGCAGGACCTGTAGCAGCACGTCTGGACCCACAGAGAGCTTCCCCATGAACGGCCGGTCATGGGAGGAGATCAGCACGACTGAGACAGCCACCCCGGTGGTAAAGAGCCCCATGGCAATGGCCGCGCTCGCTCGGTTGTCACTATGGACCATGGCGATAGCGAGCAAGGTGCAGACGGCCTGCACGAGCAGAGCGGTCCACTTGACCCAGTTCACGGTCGATTGGCTGACAAGGATGCGCTGCCGACGTGCATCAAAAGCGTTCTGCACCGCGACGAGGATCTCACGTTGTGCCGCCACTTGACCGTCGCCGCGTGGCGTCAGGGTGAGGCTCAGTTGCAACGCCTCGGCCAGGGGTGCCGGGGTCATCGTCAGCGTGGCGCGTCGGCGGGCCATCGCCGGCCACTCCTGCGTCACGGCGTGTTCAATCTGGCGGTGGACGAGTGCGCGCAGCTGCGTTTCGGGCTCTCCAGGGAAGCTCGCGGCCAAGAGGACGATGGCGCGCAGCGCGCTCGCCTCACGGTTCACCGCTGCGTGTGCCCGATCGAGATCACCCCAAACCTGTGCGGCGATGAATGCCACGAGGAGACCGAAGATGATACCCAGCGGGGGCAGCATGCCAGGCGAGATCGCCTTGAACGCACGTGCCCGCTCGCCGACCGCGAGAGCCATGACGAGCCAATAGATCCCCGCGGCGACGAAGTAGGTTACGACGAATACCACGAGGGCCATCCACCCGAGCGGGAGGCTGTGCAACCAATCGATCATTCGCGACTCGGTCCCTGGGCCAACGCTGATCAGGCCGATGCAGGGATGCCTTCGGGTGTCGGTCTGAATTTCTCTTGGAGTAGACGGCTCGTTCCCATCGCGTCCATGCGCGACGGTATTGACGACCGCACTCGCGACCGCATGTGTCTGTGCGCGCGAATGTTAGCATGGAAACCGCCGGCAGCTACTGTGAACGTCGTTGGCGTGAACGCCGCGTTGGATGCGGCGGACCGGAAGATCGTCAGTTAGAGGTCCCGGCCGACCTCCGCTGACGGTGCCTCATCCCCCGCCGCCTCGAGCCGCCGAAAGCGTAAACGCACCATGTCTGCTGCAGCGCCTGCGATCCTGAAGCAAGGCGCGCGCGAAATCACGTCGCACCTCATCGAGAATCTGGCGGAATGACGCACGCTCCTCAGCCAGACGGCGGGTCAGCGTCCGTCGGCTGACCGCCAGCGCGGTGGCGACTGCGTCAAGCGTCAGGACCGCCTGCCCCAGATCCTCTACCAGCATGCGTCGGACGCGTGTGCTCATGGCGCCGGCACTCGACCGGTCGCGATCTGTAGGCTTCGCCGGTCGCTCGCTCGTTCGTCAAGGCGCTCGCTCGTTCGTCAAGGTCCGAAGTGACATGTCCACAGATCTCAACCGCCGTTGCGGGGTTGTCTGCGAGTCAGCGGTCAGCTCAGCCATGGGATCCGTTCGTCGCACGGGCAATTTTGGTTTATTGTGAATACTCACTCGCTGTAGGAGGGCGCATGTTTGCTGTCATCCGTCACTACCAGTTCGACAAGAAGGACAGCACCGAGATCGATCGGCTCATCCAGGACCAGTTCGTGCCGATCATCAGCAAGGCTCAGGGTTTCGTCCGCTACTACTGGCTGGACACAGGGGCTGGCGAGGGCGCGTCCTTCGGCGTTTTCAAGGACAAGGCCGGGGCCGACGAATCGGTGCGACTCGCGGCCGACTTCGTACGGATAAAGATGGCGACCCTTCTGAAGCAGAATCCTGAGATCATCGAGGGACCGATCAAGGCGCACGATTGAAGGCTGACGCGTCAACCAAAGTGGCACTTCGAGCTCGCCATGCCGACAACTACAGCCTGGTCAAGCGTTCGCAATGCCTTCCAATCGCTTCCGAGAGAGTGGCCGGCGCTCTCGAGCGCCACGATGGAGTCGATTGGTCATATTTAAGTCTCGTCCCGCACCTGTCTGTCAATTCAAACCGCGCGTGGCTACGATTCGCTAACGAGAATCTGGTACTCATTTCTTCCGCGAGGCCGTCAGGATCTCCCTGACTCTGTCGGCGACGATGATCTCCTCGCCGGGACGGAGGTTGTAAGGGAAGATGCCGATTCCCCGCTTCCAATTCGGCCGGTACTTCGTCATGTCGGTCGCGACGATGGCAGGTTCGCCGTTGATCAGGCGCTCCATCATCTGATCGAGCGTGACGCCGAGCTTCGCCTCGTCCCACTGCACGGAGAGACGCGGCGAGTGGCTGTAGTCGTCGTTGGTGATGAGCTCGGTGAAGACCGTCGGTACTCCAGCCAGGCGGCGGGCGGCGCGATCGAGCATCGCGTGATACTCCTTGCGCTCCGCGGCGTGGTCGCGTGTCAGGTACAGCTCCACGGCGGTGAGCAGGCCGACGATCTCTTCCTTGCCGACTTTCGCGATGCGCGCAAAGCGGTTGTGAGGGGCGCTGTTGGCGTACGCCTTCTGGATCAGATCCTTCCGGCCGAGCAGCATGCCGCTGCACTGAGGCCCGCGCAGATTCTTTCCGCCGCTGAATGCCACCAGGTCTGCGCCGATCTTGGTGAACTTCCGCAGGTTTTCGGCAGGCGGGGTTTCCGCCGCCGCATCGAGGATCAGCGGTAGACCGGCCGCATGCGCCAGGGCAACCATCTCCTCGAGCTCGACCTTGTGGCCGAGCGAGTTGTGACTCAGGACCATGGCCAGGGCCGCCGTCTTCGGGTTGATCGCGCGACGGATGTCGTCCGCTGTCTCGACCTCCACGAGCGTCACGCCGACCATGCGGAACGCATGGTCGTACGAATTCCGATGCGCCTTCTGGATGATGATCTCGCTTTTCATTCCGGTCAGGTCCGGGAGCCGATCGATCTTCATCGGGTCATCGCCAGCGGTGACCGCGCACGTCGCGAGGCAAAGGGCCGCCGACGCGCCCGCGGTGACGAACGCCGCTTCCGCCCCCGTCAATTCGGCCAGTCGCCGGCCGACCTGCGCCTGCAGATCGTGAATCTGAACGAACTGCTTCGACGCCTCCTCCATGGCCTTGGAGACTTCCGGCCACATCAAGGTGCCGCTGAGCGTGGTCAGCGTGCCGTACGCATTGATGAAGGTTTTGACGCCGAGGCGTGCGTAGAGCGCTGAGTGCAGATGCGCCGCGGTGCCGGCCGCCGTCGCGACGGGCGACGATTGAGTCCTCAGGTTCGCGGACACCATCGGGACGGTCAGGGCAGTCCGGAGAAGCGTGCGGCGGGTCAGGTGCGATCGGGCTTTCATGACACTCCCCTTGTGGCAGAGGCGTTGACGCTCGGCGACTCGAGAGATCCGAGTGGATTGTATGCGGGAACGCCCGGAGGCGGGCCGGTGGCGACGGTCGATTCCGGTCACATGGGTGACATCTCCTACGAAGTCGGCTAGCCCGGGGTACACGCGCGAGCGAAGGCGCGAATTTCGTCGGATGGACGGTGGGTCGACACTGCTCGATCTCCACGCATGGTAGGCTGGCCTGCCGATCATGAGACAGGCTCTTACCGGTCTGGTCGCGTGCATCGTCCTGAGCGACGCGCCCGCGCCACCGCAGCAGGAGCGCGTGGCGGCGTTGAAGCGCGGCGTGCTCTTGTACGCGATGCCGGGGCTTCCCGATCCCAACTTCGCGCAGACGGTGGTGCTGATCCTGGAACACAACTCCGACGGCTCGTTGGGTGTGGTGCTGAACCGGCCCACAGAGCGTAGCGTAGACAACGCGCTCGATGTAAGAGCTGGCACAAATGGCATCGATCTGCACGTGTCCTGGGGCGGACCCGTGCAACCGGGGGCGGTGCTCTCGCTGGTGCGGACGCTTCGGGCGGGTCCCCGGGGGCGCAGACGATCCTCGGCGGGGTTCACCTCACTCCCGATCTGGACGACGTCAGGCAGGTGCTCGCCGAGCGGGGCGGCCGCCTCAGAGCGCGAATCTTCTCCGGCTACGCCGGGTGGGCCCGAGGTCAGCTCGAGGCGGAAGTCCGTGCGGGGAGCTGGGTGCCGGAGCCAGCCGACGCCGCGACCGCGTTTTCGACGGAGCCGTCCCGGATGTGGGAGAGGGTGCGCGAGATTCTCCGTCGACTGTCCGCCTGAGCGCAATTGGCTGAACGAGCGCTTCCTCATCGTCCCGTGCGAAGCGTTCGAATGGTGCTCGTGGTGATGATGGCGTTCGGTGCCGCGTTCGATGCGGCCGTGCGGCAGCCAGAACTCGAGCTTCGTGGATCCTGGCGGGCGACGGCAGGCCCCCGCGTCCTTCAAGGGACGTGGACGGCGGCGATCGATCCGAAAACGCCAAACGTCGCGCAGGGAACGTGGACCCTGATCGAGGCAAACCGGGTGCGGCTGCAAGGAACATGGGCGGCGGAAAAACTGCGCGCAGACTGGCGCGGAACGTGGTCCGCCCGTGTCTCGTCGGGACGTGGGAAGTCGCCACCGATGACGGGAACGTGGCAGGCAGACATCAAGGACGCGAGCCTGAAGACGCTCGTAGAAATGCTGCAGCGCACCGCGCAGGCTCAGGTTGATGGCACGTGGCGTCGTGGACAAATGGCAGGAACCTGGTCGCTCGTGGGATCGCCAAGGTAGGCCTCATCCGGCGCGTCCGAAACCGACAGAGATTTCAATCAAGGGCGATCGACAATTACGCCGCGCCCTGCCTGAGCTTGATTCTGCCGCAGTCGGGCACCCACAAGCCGTTGTATCTGTCTCGGATCTCCCATGCTGACGTTCGCCGAATCTTCCGACGCCGATGGGGCGTTCGCTCCGGGCCACTGCCGGAGAAGGTTGCCCTACCAGGATCAGATTGGGCCGCAGGATCGCCCGACGTGTACGCAGATCTGCTCAAGTTGTGTATCGTATTCGACCCCGCAAGCTGAATCGCTCAGTGTCTTCGGATGCTGATCGACGTGCCGTCGCTGTCGTTGTCGAAGTCGTGATTTTCAGCAGGCACGTAGGGGGAGGATCCTTCGCTGACGCCCGAAATGCTGAAGCTCACCTTCGTCGTCTGTCTCGGCAGTCCGGACCTGACGACCGCGCACTGGCCGTTTCCGTTGGTCGTGCACGAGGCAGGAAGGCCATCGTGCCAGTACCCGCTGACCGAAGCGTTGGCGACGGCGGCGTGGCGCCCGTCGTGGACGGTGATTGTCACGCTCGGGGTCCAGAGGCTCTGCTGGACCGTCGATGTGTCGTCGAGGTCACCCACGTGCATCGACCGGACTGCGACGACATTCCGTGCGACGGAGTCTTTTGCGCAGCCGTCATAGACGTGCAGCTTCACCGAATACATTCCGGACGCCCTATAGGTGTGCGTCGCCAACAGACCGGTCGCCCAGTCGTTGTCGCCGAAGTTCCACGTGTAGCTCGTAATGGACCCGTCTGGATCTGATGAACCCGAGGCGTCGAAGTTACACGTCAATTCATTGCATGCGAACGTGAACGACGCGACAGGAGGCACGATTGGGACGTCGAGCGTAATCGTCTGCGTCTGGGTCACTATGGCGGCGCCGCTGTCGCCGGCACTCAACCTGACCGTGTGCGTCCCACCGCAGGCGAACGTGTGTGAGGTCACGGCTCCGAAGCCACTGCGTCCATCGTCGAAGCTCCACCAGAGAGCTTCGATCCTCCCGTCCGGGTCGAACGTGGCAGATCCGTCGAAATTGCACGTGAGGCCGTTGCAGGTCGCAGTAAACGAGACAACCGGGTGCTGGTTCAGCCGCACCGGTTGCCTCGTCGTGGTCAGTGCCCCCTGGTCGTCCATCACCACCAGTTGGACGGAATAGTCGTGGCCCGCCGCAAAGCTGTGAGTGGCCGTTCGCCCCGCCGCGACTGTGCCGTCGCTGAACAGCCATGCGTAATCGGTAGCCCGGCCGTCTGAGTCCGAGGAAGACGAGGCATCGAAGGCACACGTCAGCGCGTCGCATGTGAACGTAAAGGCAGCCACCGGCCGGTCGTTGAGACCGCCGGCCCATGGCCGCCAGGCCGGGCTATGGCCGCCCCACCAGTCCGTTGCATTGCTCCCGTCAGCATTCATGGCCTGTATAAAGGTCCAGGGGCCAGGGCCGTCATCCGGTGGGATCTCGCTGACAAACGCGATCCGGGATCCATCGGATGACCAGGTCGCTGAGTATGTGACGTAACCAGTCGTGAGTTGCAGAAGGTTGCTTCCATCGCTGTTGATCACGGCGACGTCCTGCGCGCCAGAAAGACCGGTAGTGAACAGGATGCGCTGGCCATCCGGCGACCACACAGGCGAGGAGCTGAACCCGCCGTATGTGAGTCGCACGACCTCGCTGCCGTCCGGTTTCATCGTCGCGAGTTCCTGGCCGCCATAGCGGGCACTTGTGAACAGGATGCGTTGACCGTCCGGCGACCAGGCGGGAGACGCGTCATCGCCGCCCTCCGTTGTCAGTCGTACAAAGCCGGAACCGTCCGAGTGGATCATGCAGATGTCGGACGCGGTCGTTGTCGTCCACCACGGGTCTGGAACCGGACCGATCCGGCAATTGAATGCGAGCCGCGTGCTGTCGGGCGACCATGCTGGCGCCGAGAAAACTCCCACGCCTGTCGGGAGTCGGGCCATGACAGACCCGTCCGCTTTCATGACGTAAATCGCCGGGCTTCCCTCCCTGTCGCTAGCAAACGCGATACTCGTGCCGTCGGGAGACCAGGCTGGTTTCCAGACGTTTCCGTGTTGCGAGTTCGTGAGGTTGATGAGCGGGACACCGGTGGCCGGCGCCGCATAAATGTCGGAACCTCGGACCACGAGCAATCGGCGTCCATCGGGTGACCAGGTAAGGAATTCGCCGTCGGGCACGGGGATGACATGGCTGCCGTCGCCGGCGTCCACCAGGATTGGAAAAGGACAGAGGGGCGGGTAATTCGCAACGTACACGACAGGGCACCCCGCGACCTTTGTATAGGAGATTTGCTCTACCGCCGGCTCAACAGCCGACTGGGCCGCAATCGGCGTCGGCGACGGTTGCCATCCGATCATCAACATAGACGCCATCAGCAAAAGGACTCTCATCGCAGCCTCCGCTCGAGGTTTCCGTCGGCTTCTTCCTGTTTTTGTGCGCTCTCGTGCAACGTGCCTCCTTGTGCACCCATGCGTCCAGGCCACTAACAACTACTCTCGATGGAGCATGCCTTCCATGAACGAGTGCTGACTTCGAGCTGACTTCGGTGTGACCGGCCTACATATTGAAGCGGTGTGAGTTGCAGCCTGGCATTATCTGCACGTCTAATGACCGCCTCAGGCGACGGAGTGCGATCGCCGGCTTAGAATCTGCGTTCTGGACGGGGATGTGCGCGGAAGCAGGCTAGCGGCGCGATTACTGAGTATCCGCGGTCCAGGATCAGACGGGAGAAATCCGACGAGCAGCGGGCGTTCGAGGTGCTCGGCCCTGTGGGCCCGCTTGCCGACATCTTGCTGATGACCCCGTTTCCAGCACCTCGCGCGCCGGTTGGGCCTCGCAGGGGAGCCGCGTACGCGGCGCGCGGGGTCTCGAAGGCCTCGCTGATGGCGCGTGGGCGCCAACGTCTTCCAGTGTCGGCATGCTCACGTTGCCGCTTTCCAGCGGCACGGCCACCCGTGCCTGCGGCTGTTTCGCAGAAATGTCAGAACACGTACCTCACGCCGAGCTGCGCCTGGCGCGGGAAACCACTGCCTCCCCGGAGCAGCGTCAGCTCGAGGAACGCCGCGCTCTGCCGCCGGTCCGTGTTGAGGGGGTTCTCGAAGTTCGTCCGGTTCGTGATGTTGTACACGTCCACGAAGAAGCTCCAGTGTGTCCTTCGCGATCCGGCGCCGCCACCCGGCTCTGAGATCGACCTGTAAGTAATCGGGTCCGTACGCCCCGTTGCGCCCACCGTTGTACCTCACGTTCGTCATCGCGTTCGGGGCCGTCCCGCTGTACGTGCCGGCGGGAAGCGGATCGTTGAGCTCGCCGTTCTGATCGGCGTCGATGCCGCTGTCGAGAATCGTGAACGGCGCGCCGGTCATGTACCTCACGACAGTGGCCAACGTCGCTCCACCGGTTTTCGGAATCTCCGTCCGGGCGCTGATTGACAGGATGTGGCGGCGATCGACTGCCGTCGGGCCCCACACTTTGTCCAGGCGGAGATCGGTCAGGAACTGGTCCGTGTTCCTGGCGTTCTGGTTCGTGGCCGTGCCTCGTGAGTAGGACAAGGAGTATGACACGCGAGCCGACCAGGCGTCGGCGTAGCGCTTTTCGAGCTGGAGGTTGATCGCGTCGTAGACGGATTCGCCGCTGTTCTCCAAGACCCAGACCTGCTGACTGTATGTTTCGCCGAGTACGCCAAACGCATCGACCCTGGTGATGGCGCCCGTGCGAGTCGTGTCCGCGCGCACCATGGGATCGAGGTTGCGCGAGAGGAACATCTGTTTGTTGGCAATGCGAACGTAGTCCGCATAGACGGCAAGCGACGACGGCAGTTCGCGTGCGTAGCCGGCCGTGAACTGATGTGCGAACGGCTGCTTGCGGTTCGGCGAATCGAAGACGACGACCCCGGTGTTCCGCTGACGCGTCCCTGGCGGAAAATGCTCATTGAGAAGCTCCTGGTCGATAAAGGGACCATTGACCAGGAACGGGTCGGTCGGAAACTGACCGCCGCTCGGGCCCGGGTCAGCAGTGTCATTTGGAAAGGACGCAACAATAGAGCTCGTGAATTTGGGGAACGCGACTGCGTCCCCGATCGCTCCCAGGAGCGTGCGGTTATAGAAGATCCCATAGCCCGCGCGCACCAGCGATTTTCCGTCGGCATCCAGCTGACGCGAAAACCCGACGCGGGGCGCAATGTTATTGCGATCGATCGGGTATTTCTGGCCTGCGCTGAACAGCGGGTTGTCCGTCTCGTCCATCGGAATGATCTCGAGGTCGTAGCGAACCCCGACGTTCAATGTCGCGCGCGCGCCCATCTGCCACTTGTCCTCCGCGTACAGCTCGAACGTGCGGCTGGTGATGGTTGCGTCGTACGGCCCTGGGACGCGGATCGTCAAACGTTCGGGGTAGGTCCTTGGATCGGCAGGGTCGAACGGCAGATGCGTATTGAATCTGAAGATGCCGTTTCGGTTGTTCTGTGAGACCTGCCGGAGCTCGGTGTAGTTGAATCGCGCTCCGACCTTGAAATCGTGGGTCCCTTTCTTGTTCGGAACGAACCACGAGAAGTGATCTTCGATCTGATAGTTGGAGTCCCACGGGCCCTGCGCGGCTATGGCGGCCTGGGTCACGAAGCTCGGGTGCTCGAGCTGGGGCTGGCAAAGAGCCTGATTGCCGGCATCCTCCTTCCCGAACTCGAATCCGGTCCAATCGTCGTTCGCGCCCTGAGCGCGAAAGCATTCGTTGGCCTGCCAGAAGTGCTCCCAGGTCCTCGCGACACGGAACGTGTTGACGCGTGAGTTTCCGAACACGCTCGTCAACGTGCCGACCGTCATCTGATCTCGGTCAGTCTCGTCCGCGAAAGTCTCCTGAGTAGAACGCCCTCCGGCAATAGGATGCTGAGGCGCGTCCTCGCGCAGCCAGCGGACCGCCCAGGTGTGGTTCGCGTTGATCTGGTGGTCGAACCGGATGAGCGTGTTCCAGCTCGTGCGATCCTCGGCAATCGAGAAGTTGAGGGAGGGCCTCGTGGAAAACACACCCGTGCGGTTCGGCTTGTCCACTTGCCGTTCGAGACTGAAGAAGAAATGCGCCTTGTTTCTCACGATTGGACCGCCAGCCACAAAACCCCACTCACGTTTTGCGACTTCCGGTTCAAGGAGGTTTTTCTCTTTTGCAAGGAAATCTTTCGCCGTCAGCTGATGGCCTGACGCGTGGGCAAACGCCACGCCGCTGAAAATGTTGGTCCCCTGCCTGGTGACGACATTGACGATCGCTGCGCCCGCGCGGCCATACTCCGCCCCGTACATGCTGGTCACCACTTGAGATTCCTGGATCGCCTCGAGCGGCGTGCGCACCTGCACGCCAAAATTGGCCCCGAAAGCGTCGTCCGCATTGTAACCACCGTCGACCGAGAGGTTGTTGCTCTGGCTGGCCTGGCCACTGGCAACTATCGTGTCGTTCCCCAGCTGGTTGGTTGGCGTGAACTGAATCCCCGGCAGTAGAGCAACGGTCGCAAAATAGCTGCGGTTCATGGCGGGGAGCTCGGTCAGCTCGCGAGTCCCGATGTTGCCGCCCACGTGGGTGCTCGCCGCGTCGATCAGAGGCGGGGCACTCGTGACTGTGACGGTTTCCTGATGCGGTCCAACCTCGAGCGGGAGATTGATGGTCAGCGTCGTACCAAGCTGCAGCACCAACCCGCGCCGCTCGGCAGTCTTGAAACCGCCAAGTTTAGCGACGACGCGGTAGCGACCGGGAACGAGTTGCGAGGCGAAGTAGGTGCCGTCTGCGCCGCTGGTTGTCTCTCGAAAGGCTCCCGTGTCTTCGTTCGTCAGGACGATAGCGACGTCGGGTAGCACGCCGCCGTGGGGGTCGACGACGCGCCCGGTGATTTCCGAGGTGCCTTGCGCCGCGGCTGGTGTCGCAACCGCAAGCAGGGCGATAACCGCCGACCCGAGGAACAGCGTAGGCATTTGCAGCCTTCCTGAGGTCTACACGCGCTGGGACACGGTGGAGCGCCCAGAGCCGCACGATGGCGATGGCGCGATTAGACTCTCGCCGCAGCTTGAAGATCAACCTGTGTGTGTATGCGCACCGATTCTGCTCGGGCTGCGAATCGCTGACAGCTCATCAGGCCGTGACAAATCCTCCTCGACGCCGGAGCAGCAAACGCGGCCCGGTCCGTTAGTTTTGGTCCTACGTCTACCAGCCCCACTTCGGCCAGACTTCTACACTCGTGCCAAGAGTATTTGTGATCTGGGACGCCGTGTTCGAACCGTCGGCCTTGATCAGGAAAATCTCGCTGTTCACCAAATTGGAGCATGGAGCGCGACGCGGGGTCGAGGACGTATAGCCTGAGAAGCCGATCCACATGCCGTCGGATGTCCACATCGCGTTGTGACGCGACGAAGCCGCACTGCCCTTGTTCTTGTTGGTGGTCACGCGCGTAACGGCACCGCTGCCCAGGGCGAGAGAGTAGATGTCCGTATTTCGCACGCTGCCGAGGTGGGGACCGGAGGTTGTGGTGACTCCGGCCGTGTAGGCAATGCGAGTTCCGTCAGGCGAATACGAGGGCCTCCACTCGGCGACACCATCGGTGTTCGCAGTAACCAGGTCGGTACTCTGATAAGTGTTGTCGGAATCCAGATGGATTATCCACAGATCGTAGTAGATGGATGCAACGATGCTGCTCCCATCGGGAGAGTAATCGATGGTTCCTGTAAAACCCTGCGAGCTGGGCAAATTCGGGTCTGGAACGCCAAGCGAGAACAAATCAGCCACCACGACCAGATCTGACAGGCCTGTGATTTTCAAGGTGGAGTCGGAGGGTATCCGGAATTTCGTGTGTGGGGCATAGCATGAGGAGAGCCTATGCGCCGCAAACGGAAGTCGCTGACCCCTGACGCTCCACTCGCGCCGGTGCCGTCCGATATTCTCGATCAATTCGTTGGCCAAGGCCCCATTTCGCCGGAGGAGCTGGACGCGGCAGTTCGACGCTTCAAGAAGGCCATCATCGAGCGCGCGCTAGGCGGCGAGCTGACGCACCATCTGGGCTATCCGCTGGGCGGCGCGAAACCTGACGAGACGACCAATCATCGCAACGGGACGGGCCGCAAGACCGTCCTCACTGACGACGGCGCGCTCGCCCTCGAGGTGCCGCGCGATCGCGAGGGCACATTCGAACCGCGGCTGATCGCCAAACACGAGCGCCGCTTCACCGGCTTCGACGACAAAATTCTGGCGCTGTATGCGCGCGGGATGACCGTGCGAGAAATCCAGGGATTCCTCGCGGAGATGTACGCGGTGGACGTCTCGCCCGATCTGATCAGCACCGTGACCGACGGCATTATCGCGGAGGTGACCGCCTGGCAAAGTCGGCCGCTCGAGCGGATGTATCCGGTGGTGTTCTTCGATGCGCTGCGGGTGAAGATTCGGGACGAAGCCACGGTCCGCAGCAAGGCCATCTATCTGGCGCTCGCCGTGTTGCCGGACGGTACGCGCGACATCCTCGGCCTCTGGATCGAGCAGACCGAAGGCGCCAAGTTCTGGATGAAAGTCTTCAGCGACCTCAAAACGCGCGGCTGCCAGGACATCCTCATCGCGGTCACCGATGGCCTAAAAGGGATGAGCGAGGCGCTCGCCGCGGTGTTCCCCGAGACCACGCTGCAGACCTGCATCGTCCACTTAATTCGCCACAGTCTGGACTTCGCGAATTGGAAAGAGCGCCAGCCGATGGCCACCGCGCTGCGGCCGATCTACACCGCCGCGAGCGCCGAGGCGGCGAGTGCGGCGCTGGACGACTTCGAGCGCGGGTCGTGGGGCCGGAAGTTTCCGACGGTCGTGGCGTCCTGGCGCCGCGCCTGGACGCACGTCATTCCGTTCTTCGCGTTCCCCCCCGACGTCCGGCGCCTGATCTACACGACCAATTCGCTCGAAAGCGTCCACGCCCAGCTGCGGAAGATCATCAAAACCCGTGGCCATTTCCCGACGGACGAGGCGGCCACGAAGCTCATTTGGCTCGCGCTGCGCAACATCACGGCGAAATGGGTGCAAGGGCCACGCTTCTGGAAACTGGCGATGAATCAATTCGCGATTCTCTATGAGGGCCGCTTCTCGCCCTCGAACGCGTAACATGTCAACGGCGTATGGACGCTGCCGGAGCCGTGGACGCACAGAACGCGCCCACCGCTCCTTGGAAAACCGCACAGAACGCGGTTTCCCACAGCGCCCACACGCATCGTCGTTTCACGTACCAGAAGAACAAGACCGAACGCCGTCAACGCGCTCTACACACGAAATTCCGGACAGTCCCTGGAGTCGTCGCGATCGACACCAGCTGTCATCAGCACGCTGGCAGTCCCGCTCCTTACCACGAGAGCCAGTCGATCTCGAGAAGGAGAAAACGACCCCTGCCTGGCCCTGTTTGGATTGACCCCGACAAAGCCGACATCCGCGGGCAAGGTGAGTCGCACCGGTGAGCCAGGGTCAGGTTGTAGGACGCCGCCAACATCGTCTAACTGCACGGCGAACAACCCGAAGTCAACCAGCGCGAACGGATCCCGTCGAATGATCCCAACGTAATAGACGACTGTCAGGGGACCGCTTGTGGTTACATCCAATACCCATGGATCCCAATACCGATACTCCCCCGTCGGCTGGGGCAGTGGCGGCAGCGGCAGCGCGATGCGCCCACTGCCGTCGCCACGCATCGCGTAGAGGAGCCCGGTGCAATCGTCTCGGAACGCGATGGCTCCGGTCTGGGCCGACGCTGGCAACGCTGCAACAGCAGCGAGAAGGATGACCCATAGCATGACCGTGCAAGGGATCCTGCACGAAAGGGTCGACGATGGACGCCGCAGGAACATCACATACCTCCTCGATTCGAGGCGAGCTGAGTAATCGCGTTACATACCTTCCTCGTTGGTCAGCGCGCGTTCAAAACGTCATCTTTAAGCACCTCTTCACTCCCGCCAACGATGGTCGAAATTCATCGGCTGCTCCTTTCTGGAGGACACGAGGAAGCCGACGCCGAATCGACGCCCCGCACGACATATCCCGGGCCCCAGCTCGCAATCGCGCTGAAGGAAGCGGGGGACGCGCATGTCAGTCGCACCTCCTCCGATCCATCAGCCCTACTGGCAAAAATCTCGCTGCCATTCGGCGGGTCGAGATCCGGCAACTGGAATAGCTGGCGGTGGAAGGCGATCCAATGACCGTCGGGCGACCATGAGGGGAAGGCGTCCACTACGAGGTTGTTGGTCAACCTGGCCCTGGTCGGTGCCATCTGAGTTCATGACGTAGATCTCACGATTGCCGTCGCGTTGGCTTTCGAAGGCGATCATCCGGCCGTCCGGAGACCAGTCGGCTCCCATGTCCGTGCCGAGCGCTGAGGTGAGCCTGACCGGCTCACCCTCGCCGTCGGCATTCATGACGTAGATGTCCTGTTTCCACCTTCGCGGTTGCTGTTGAACGCGATCCGCCTGCCGTCCGGCGACCAGTCCGGATTCGCTTCGTTGGCCGGGTGGAACGTCAGCTGGGCCAACCCCGTGCCATCTGCGTTGATGACATAGATGTCACGCGGGAGGGCGCTGTTGATGACGATCTGTTTCCCATCTGGGGACCACGCCGGGTTGACGGCACCGACAGATCCATAAGCCGGCTCGGTCATGTAGGTCAGTCGCGTCAGCCCCGTGCCGTCGGCGTTGATGAGGAAGATCTCCGGTCCGCCGATCTGCGCATCGTTGTTGTGAAACGCGATCGTCTGCCCGTCCGGCGACCACTCTGGAAACAGGCTGTTGCCGGTCAGCGATACCGGCAGCGGGTTTCATTGTTCCGTCCGCGTTCATGACGTACATCACGTCCGGCGCGTCCCGGCCATTCCGATCGGTCACGAACGCGATCTTCGAGCCGAGTTGGACCTGCGAACCTGCGACAGTCTGAGGACCGGGAGCGCCCCCGAGCTGTCCGCCGGCCGCGATCAAGAAGATTGCGGCTAAAACATTGACTGACATCACTCGATTCATGGTGAGATGTCCTTTCGATCAGATAGCGCGAACTTTCACGGTGCGGGCGGGCGCATGAGATGCACCGCGAGTTTGTTTCCTTCCGCTGGCGAGGAGCACGGTCATCTTTCCAACCCACCGATGCGCTCCTGGATGGCTTCGCAATACGCGAGGAATTCCTGGAATGCACATCACTTCGGGATGATTGCGGTGTGATCGGGGAAGTCTTTTGAATGAAGCGCATTGCCGCCAGACCTGACTGGCTTTCGCGCCGCAGACGATCTAGACTTTGCGGGTTAGACCTGACGGCTCGGAAGTCCCCCATGGCTAGTCCCTTGCCAAGCCCGCCAGCCTCCACGACGACGCCCGATCCCGGTCTGGCCAGCTCGAGCACGCAGATCGTCCGATTTGGATTGTTCGAGGCAGATCTCCGGGCGCGAGAGCTGCGCAAACGCGGCGTCAAGGTTCGGCTGCCCGATCAGCCGTTTCAGGTCCTGCAGCTGCTCCTGGAACATCCCGGCGACGTCGTCACGCGCGAGGAGCTGCGGCAGCGACTCTGGTCCGCCGACACGTTCGTCGACTTCGATCTGTCCCTCAATAGCGCGGTGCGGAAGCTGCGCGAAGCGCTGGGCGACTCCGCGGACCACTCGACGTTCATCGACACATTGCCGCGGCGCGGCTACCGGTTCATCGCGTCGGTCGAGCGTCCGTCGCTCAGCGGTGGCCGTCGCGCCGGTTACCGCATCCTCGCCGCCTCGCCGCCGAAGCCGGGTTCGCCTCCTCTGGGGAGTGACGGCCCTGTTCGTGCTGCCCATTGGGGCGCTCATAATTCGGAATGGTTGGACTGGTTCAGGCCCGACGCGTCCGCCTATTCGCTCTATCGCAGTGCTGCCGTTTCAGAATCTGACCGGCGACGCAGAACGCGAGTTCTTCGTCGACGGCATGACCGACTTGCTGATCACTGAGCTGGCGCAGGTGGGCGTTCCGGTCATTTCGCGACCTCGTCCATGCAGTTCAAGGGGACGCAAAAGCGGGCGCCCGACATCGCGCGGGAACTGAACGTCGATGGGATTGTCGCGGGCGCCGCGTTGTTGAGTGGCGGTCAAGTGCGCATGACTGTTCAGCTCATTCATGCGGCCACCGATCGCCACGTATGGGCCGATGATTACGAGCCTGATGCAACAGCTGGGATTGCGCTGCCGGCCGAGGTCGCGCGCGCGATCGCCACCGAGATGAAGAAAGGAGGCGCCCAACGGCCGTTTCCTCCGGTGTCGCGAACATCGCCCGTCAGTCCGGAGGCACACGATCTGTATCTCAAGGGCCTCCGAGCGACGGGCCACGTGAATTACGAGGGATTCGTCGCTGGCGCCTCTTACTTCGAGCAAGCTATCGTCACGCAGCCCGATTTCGGATGGGCTTATGCGAGACTCGCCCAAACGTGGGTTCAGTTTCTGATTCGTGGGTCCGATGTCTCCAGCTGAGGTCCTCCCGAAGGTGGAGTCAGCTGCGAGGAAGGCCCTGGATCTGGATGATACGTTGTCGTACGCGCACATGGCACTTGCGATGGTTCACCATGTGTACGGCGACCATGCCGAGGCCATGGCGGATGCAGATCGATCCGTGGCAGTCGCTCCGTTGAATGCCCAGTCATTGGTTCTGCAGGCCAGTTTGCTCAAGAACGCGGGGCGGACCGACGAGGCAGTTGTGGCGGCTGAGCGTGCCAGGAAACTCGACCCGCTCTCGGTCAACGCAATCGCGGTGGTCGCGAGAGCCCTCAGGGCTGATGGCCACCAAACTCGTGCCATCGAGGAGCTGAACAAAGCGTTGAAGATGGCGCCGCAGCGAGCCGATCTTCCGTTTCAGCTCGGCGTGACGTATGCCCTCAAAGGCGACAACAAGGCAGCCATCCCGGAATTCGAAAAGGCTGTGAAGCTCTCGACCCAAGGCAACCCGCGATATCGCGCGTACCTGGGCTATGCGTACGGCATGGACGGCAGAACGCGAGAGTCACAGCACCTCCTGCAAGAACTGTTGGCGCTCCGCGAGCGACATACGTCTCCTCCTTCGGAATCGCACTGATCCACGATGCGCTCGGCGACAAGGCAGCCGCACTGACGGCACTCGAGCGCGCGTTTCAGGAGCACGCCGTCGAGTTCGTGCAGCTGTTCCAGTATCCGCCGTTCAGAACGCTCGCGTCCGAGCCGCGGTATCAGGAGCTGATGCAGCGCTATGGTGCGAGCCGCTGAGACACACACGATCCTTCGGAGCGGATGATGGTTCTTTCGCTCCCGAACGATGTTCATGAACGCAGGCCGAGAGGAACGAGGCCGCACGCCGGCGAAACGCGGAAGAGGTGGTTGAGCGCGAGGACAGACCCCACGTGCCACGCTACTGACGCGAGGCGGTGCGAACCGGAGGGGCTATTCGCCGAGGCGCTCTCTCAGCAACCGCGCGATCTCCCGGAAAGACTGAAAGGACAACCCCGCCTGGCGAGGTGGAACGTGAGCGGCGCCGAGGAACCGAGGTAAAGCTCGGAGCTATCTCCAGGGACATTCTGGAATTTCGCGCGCGAGTTCTCGTCATTCATGCGGCAAGGGTCGGCTACCGGAGAGCGGCGCCCATTCCCGACACGGTTCTGCCCGTCTACTCAGGCGACCGCGCGATCCGCTTGTCCCGGGCAGTCGCCTCCAGACGCCCTGGCCCGCGGGTTCCGGTGGTCGGCTGTCGGTGATCATGCCGCCGCGTCGATTGATTGGCACGTCCCGCATGCCGTCGATCGGTTTGCCTCCGCGCGGGCCAGGCGTGCGGCGGCCGCACGTGCCGTCAGGTCTGCTGCAACCGCGTCCCCTCTGCCGAAGTACATCTCGTCCGGCGTCTGTCCGCGAAACGCCGAATGGGGAAGCACCCGGTTGTGTTCCTCGACGTAGAACTCGACCAATCGCCGGACCGTGGTGACGCTGTCCAACGAGTGGAGAAAGAGCCATTGATGTTTGAGAGAGCGCCACCACGCTTCGATTATGGAGTTCGAGAACTTCAGTTCCGTGAACGCCAAGACCCGGCGCAGCACTCCCGTCGTGATCAGGTTGTCCACCTGGGCATTCACGTTCTCGACGCCCGCGTCCGCCAACACGACCGGAGTCGTCTCTGACGGCGTCGCACCCCGACTGGCTTCGACCAGCACAGCCACACTGTTCACCGGCGCAAACGTCTCAGCGACGCGCCACGCCAAGATCCGTCGAGAGAAGTTGTCGATCACCGCGTGCAAGTAGGCGCGACTCCCGTCGAGCAGGCGGATGACGGTGGTTTCGATGTGCCACATCTCGTCGGCTCGCGTCGTTCGAAGGCCCACCTTCGGCTTGGCCGGGTGCACGCGGAGCCGGGGGCGGCGCCAGCCGAACTTCCGCACCAGGTTGTACCAGGTCGAGGGGGATGCCCAGACCGTGCCGAGCCGCTGCGCCAGGACGGCGAGCGTCCCGGTCGGGACATGCCGGTACTCGAGCGCGGTCACCATGTCCTTGATCGCCCAGACCTCGCGTGGGGTCAGTCGATGGGGCGACATGCGCGGGCAGGACGACTGATTGTCAAGCGCACACGCGTGCTGGCGGCGTCGCCAGGCATGGAATCGACTCGGGGACAAACGCAAGAACCGCAGAAGCGCCCGCAAAGGCACAAACGCACGGGCACTATCCACGGCTCGCAGGATTCTGATCTTGGCGCCTCCATCGGGCAGACGTTCGTGCGTCAACGTAAATCCCGAGCTTCGAAGCAAGGCGAGAGCGAGGCGAAGTAGTGCCGTGAGCTTCTTCACGTGTCGCCGGAGCTCCAGGACTTCTTGCCGGAGTTCCGATGCCGTCAGATCCATTACGGCCAGGTTTACCACGACTTTCCGTGCCTTGCCGAGCCACCCACGGGCCGTCGAGCGAGGAACCCCGAGATTTGTGGCGATGGTCACGTCCCTCAGTGCCTTCCACGAGATCCCGAAGCCGGTGGTCGTAGCGCCGCTGAAGGCGAACAGCGCATACCACTGTGTCAGCGCCGCTCGGTGCAGCAGAAACTCAAAATGCGTACCGGAGTCCAATCTGCGTCCGTCCGAGGCTCCGTCCACAGACCTGGCACACCGAACGAGGGACCCGACAGGGCAGCGTGTCCCCAGAGCTCTCCCCACGTTGGTGACGTTGAAGACATCGACGTAGATACCAATTTTCCCGAGCGTGCGGGGGATGAAGCGGCAGTCTCCTGCCGAGAGGGTGATCGGGCACGACGTACACAGCATTCTCCACGCGTTCAGCGATTGAGCCGCGCCGCTGGTTGCACCGCACGATCGTGGTGCGTAGCTGTAGCTGGACGGCTTGATGCCACGTGCGCAATCCGTGTAGGCTGTGCCCTCGCAACGATGAATCCCTTCCTCGCTGCCCGTCGCGTGTGGCCTCTATCCCACGGGAGTTGTGCATGCGTCGCCGCCTGATATTCATTGCAACGATGGTTGCCCTCGGAACACTGTTTGCGGCATCGCCCTGGTCGCAAGCCCCGGACACGGGCACCCGGCCGGCGGGAAAGAAAGTGCACCGCCGTGCAGGCGCCGCGCCGTCGCAGAACAGGACGCCCCTCTTCAACGAGGCCGTCTCGTACGGCAACCTGCTCTTCATCGCCGGGAAGGGCGCCGGCCGGGAATTCCAGGGGGACATCACCGCGCACACGAAGCAGGCGCTGGACCGGCTCGAGGAGGCGCTGAAGAACGCCGGCTCCTCGATGGAGAAGGTGGTGAAGGTCAACGTGTACTTGAAGAACCCCGATGACTTCGAGGGGATGAACAAGGCGTACCAGGGCCGCTTCGGCGAGGAGCCGCCGGTCAGGACGACGATCTCGGGAGTCCACATTCCCGACGGCTCGCTCGTGGAAATCGACTGCATCGCATATTTTTAGAGCGGTGGGCGTGCCCGTGCTCCGAGGAGGTCAGCCATGACGGTGCCTGCATTGAAGAAGCTCCGTGGCGTGCGAACGTTCGGCCGACGCGACCTGTTTCGCACCGGCGGCCTGCTCACCGCTTTCGGGCTCGTTGGCGGTCGCACCGCGTCTGCGTCGGCCATGCCGGCCGAGGCCGCCGGCGCCCCTCCGCCGCGCACGGGCATCTATGAATCGATCGGCGTGAAGCCGGTGATCAACTGCCGCGGCGTGAACACCTACATCAGCGGGTCCACGACGCTCCCCGAGGTCAAGCGAGCGATGGACGAGGCCGGGCGCCAATTCGTGGACATGAACGAGCTCGCCAACGGCATCGGGAAGCGGCTGGGCGAGCTGACGGGCGCCGAGTGGGGCGCCGTCACGTCGGGCTGCTGCGCCGCCATGACCCACGCGACGTCAGCGTGCATCGCCGGCACCGATCCGGAAAAGCTCCAGCGCCTGCCCGACCTGCGCGGACTCAAGGACGAAGTCATCATTCCCACGCATAGCCGCAACGTGTACGACCACGCGATTCGCATGTTGGGGGTCAGGATTCTCGAGCCCGCCACCCGGGACGAGTACGAGGCGGCCTTCAGCCCGACGACGGCGATGGTGTACGTGAATTCGAGCAACCGCAACGGCGTGGAGTTCGACACGCTCACGTCCATCGCCCGCGAGCGGGGCGTTCCGGTGCTCGTGGATGCGGCCGCCGAGCGACTGACGGTGCCGAACGACTACCTGCGGCGCGGCGCGACGATGGTGTGCTACAGCGGTGGCAAGCTGCTCCGAGGACCGCAGTGCGCGGGACTCCTCATCGGACCGAAGCATCTCGTGCGCGCGGCCTGGTACAACGGCGCGCCGCATCACTCCTTCGGGCGCTCGATGAAGGTCGGCAAGGAGGAGATGATGGGCCTCCTCACCGCCGTCGAGATGTGGCTGAAGCGCGATCACGAGGGTGAGCGCAGGCAGATGCAGGGCTGGGTCGACCACATCGCGGCGCGCGTCGGAAAAATTGCCGGCGTGACCGCGGACTCTTCGGCGCCGCCCGAGGGGACGAACCCGACGCCGCGCCTCCAGATCTCGTGGGCGCGCGCGCAGTTCGGCCTCACGTCGCGCGACGTCTATCAGCTGCTGCTCGACGGCGAGCCGCGGATTGCCACGGCGCCGCAGGTCGGGGCGCGCGATGGACAGCCGGAGTCGATCCGCCTCACACCGATTATGATGGCGCCGGGCGAAGAGAAGCTCGTGGCCGAGCGGCTCTACGCGATCTTCTCGAAGCCGCCGCGCATCCATCGCCTTACCAGCGCCGATCCGACCGCGCAGGTGGCGGGGCAGTGGGCGCTCAAGCTCGAGTTCGTGTCGGGCAGGGCCGATCACACCCTCCTCATCGAGCAGGACGGCACCGAGATCAGGGGCACGCACAAGGGCGCCTTCCTCACCGGCGACATCCGCGGCTTCGTCGATGGCCACCTGATCCGGTTCCGCAGCTCGCACAAGTACGAGGGCAGCTACGTGAACTACGACTTCAGCGGCGCCTTCGAGAACGGCCGCCTGCACGGGCAGGTGGAGGACATGAGCACGATCGATCCCGGCGAGTTCGGCGAGGCGACCTGGTCGGCCGAGCGCTACCAGTACACAGATCCTAGAGGCGTGATAGTCCGTCCGCTGAAGACCGAGTGAGAGGGTTGTCGTGTGGCCGAGGCGATCGTCCTCCGACACCGCCCCGGTTTGAACCCCACTTACATCTCTGGTCTATCGAGAAGTGAAAGGGCAACACTGCAAAATCCGGCGAAAATCTGGCGGTCGAAGCCAAGATCGATTTGCAACCGGATGTTCGCGCGGGGACATTAAGTCTTGTTCCGCACGTGACTGTCGGTTAACCCGCTTGGAAGTTGCCGCGCAAAGTCGCCGCTGGCAGCCGTTGGGACGAGTGAGATCGAATGGTTCCCCGGCAACGCCGTTTCGAGCGCATCACCAATCTGTCATGGGCCGACGCACGAGCTGCGACCGCCTCGTGAACGAGGAAATCGCGCGTGCTGGTTCTCGGTCCCTCGCGTCCGGCTGGCTGTGTGGCCCAACCGCAGTTGAGCGCGAGTGGCGTCCTGTGCCGTTGCCCCGTGTGGTCTCAGGCCGTCTCAGAAGATCGCCCGGTCGCTAGCGAACCCAATTGAGCATGACACGGAGGCACTGCCTACGCGGATCCTCGCATGAGAGCACAAGGTCGTGTTTGCCGCCAGGAATCTCCTGGATGGTCGTGCGCGTACCAATCCTCGGGGCCAGTCGCTTGATGTCCTGCACATCAAGAACGAGATCCGCCCGGTGAAACGTGTCGGACCATGTCCGGCCCGTCTCGGAGCGGTCGGAGTGCAGGACCAGTACTGGCTGCTCCAGGTTCAGTCCTTTCTTTATCTGATCCTGTACGCGAACGACCGCGCGTAGCCAGCCGAAGAAGGTGTCGAATCCCTCAAGTGGTTTCCAGGTTGTGTTGAAGTCCCACTCGCCTTTGTAGTCCGCGTGAAGGCTCTTCGCGTACCACGGATTGACGGGCTCCTTGATGCGGCCGAACGGAAACAGGCCGCCCAGGAATGCGACGATGTGTGCGAGCGCGCTCCCTTGCGGAACCTCGAGAAAGGGACTGTTGAGGATGAGACTCGTCACGCGCTCTTGACGGTTACCAATCTTGGCGTAGAGTGCGCCAGCCAATGCCCCCGTCGAATGTGCGTTGAGCACCACGCCGTCATGATGTTCAACGGTGGTGATGATGTCTATCGCAGACGTTATTTCTGGAAAGTATTCTTCGAAGTCTTTGCAGAAATTCTGGTGGGTCGCCCCGAGTAGCGAGCGGCCGTACTTGCGCAGGTCAAGAGCGTAGAAGTTGTAGCCGGCGCCGTTGAACGCGTCAGCGACATGACGTTGAAAAAAATAGTCGATGAACCCATGCACGTAGAGCACCGCCCCCGCCGCCGGCGAAACTAACGGTTCATTGCGCACGAGTGTCGCGGATACCTCGCCATCGTAGTCAGGCTGAAACCGCAATGTCGTCTGGACAAAACCGTTGCCCAATTCCGGGTCGCGAACCCAGAGCGGGGTCAGCATGGCATCATCCGCCAGATTGTAGCGCCAATAGGCACGTCGACTTACGCGTACATGCGATCGCGCGACACAACGGCTCTCAGGACGTCGCGCTCACGCCGCGCCATAGCGTGGGTTTCGTCGGGATGTGGAAGAGGAGGACTGGGGACTTCGGCCTCGAAGTGTATTTTTCCGGCCAGCAGCGCTTGAAGTGAATCTGTACCGCTCGACGTCGACACCGGACGTGATCGTCGGGCTGCTCGTCGAGAAGCGAGTCGGCGTCGCGCGGGTCTTCGTCAACGCGGAAAATCTCACCGACGTTGGTCAGACGAACTCGCTGATACGACCTGATCGCGGCGTCGACGGCCGGTGGACCGTGGACGCGTGGGCGCCGGTCGATGGCCGTGCGATCAACGGGGTTGCGCGTCGGGTTCTGATATCGATGCGTCTCTCAACCCCGCCACTTCGTGGTAGCGTGTGCCCACGCTTTTCTGAAAGGCGATCACGATGCGATTGACTGTCGGCGCTGCCGCTCTCGCTCTTGCGTGTTTTTCTGCTGCTTGCACGACTGAGGCCCGCCAAACTTCCACGGGCGCCGCGGCGGGCTGGACGAAACTCTTCAACGGCAAGGATCTGTCCGGCTGGGATACCTACCTCGGGCCGCGGATGGACGACAAGCAACAGAAGATCCCCGGCACCGTCATCGGTCTCAACAAGGATCCCGACAAGGTCTTCACCGTCACCACGGTCGATGGTGGCCCCGTCATCCGCATCTCTGGCGTGACGGGTGGCGGCATCTCGACCGTGCAGTCGTTCGAGAACTATCACCTGCGCCTGCAGCTGAAGTGGGGCACCGGCAATCCGTGGAATCGTCAGCGGCCCGACAGTGGCGTGCTCTATCACGCGGGCGGCGAGCAGGGCCTCGACGGCGACTTCTGGATGCGCTCAATCGAATACCAGGTGATGCCGGGGATGACCGCGGATCTGATCACGATCCTCGGATGTGTCGCCGACGTGCACTCGTCGCCGTCGGCCGATGGCAAGAGCTTCGTCTACGATCCGAGAGGCCAGATGCGCACGTTCAGCCGTGAGAAGGCCGTGCCGAACTCCGGCGGACGCGTCTCGCGCCTCCCGAGCTATACGAACGACGAAAAGAGCTGGGTCACGCTCGAGGTCTACACCGTCGGACAACAGGCGGTGCACCTCGTCGACGGCAAAGTCGTGCTCGTGCTCCACAACATCCGGCTCCACGAAAACGGCACGACGCGGCCGCTGACGAGCGGGAAGATTCAGCTCCAGTCCGAGGGATCGGAACTGTTCTACCGCAACATCGAGATGCAGTCGATCAAAGAAATTCCAGCGGCGCTTCTGCAGGAGTAGCGCGGCAATGACCGCGCGCGGGTGGGGCTGGCCCTGCCGGCGTGCGCCAACAATTCACGAGCGACTGGCGTGCTCCGATGCCGGCCGCACGAATCCTGATGGGATTGGTGGCGAGGTGCGCCTCTTCCTGCGATGAGACGGTTTCACGTCTGGGCCGCGATCGCGAGTCATGCTCACATCGTAGACTCAATGCCGGACAGCCCGCTTGGCGAGTTCGAGATCACCATAATCCAGTATCCTTGCCGAGCGCGAACCAGGATCCCGCGACGAACTTCGATTCGGGAGGTCTATGACGAGTGTCGTACACGCGTTGAAATGTGCCGCGGCGCTGTTCGTGGCCGTGGCGGCTTTGCCCCTCGCTTCGAACAGGCTGACGTCTGCACAGACGCCGATCCAGGTGCTTCTCGTCACCGGCCAGAGCAACCGGTATCACAACTGGGAGGTCAGCAGCCCGATCGTCAAACGGCAGTTGGAGGAGAGCGGGCGCTTTGCTGTGAGCCTGAAGACGACGCCGCCGAAAGGCGCGACGCCGAATCAGGATATGTCGAGCTTTGCACCGAGGTTCTCCGACTATCAGGTCGTGGTGCTGGACTACGAAGGCTTCGAGTTCTCGGCGCCGGTCAAGCAGGCGTTGGTGGATTACATCAAGAACGGCGGCGGGCTCGTAGTGCTCCATGCGGCGGATAACGCGTTTCCCGGCTGGCCTGAGTACAACGAGATGATCGGCGTCGGTGGCTGGGGAGGGTTCACACCCGGTTATAGCAACCGGACCGAAAGTGCCGGTCCGAAGATCCGGTGGCGCGATGGCCGCATGGTGCTCGACAACGCCACTCCCGGGACTGCGCAGCATCCGAGCCCGCACGATTTCCTCATCACGAATCGCGCCCCCGAGCACCCGATCATGAAGGGCTTGCCATCGGCGTGGCTGCACGCCAACGACGAGCTCTATAGCAACCTGCGCGGCCCGGCGAAGAACGTCACCGTCCTCGCGACGGCCCTGGCTCCGACGTCGATGCCGAATGGCACCGGAGAGCACGAGCCCGTCATCATGACGATCGCCTACGGCAAGGGACGCGTGTTTCACGACACGCTCGGCCACGTCGGGGCGACGCAGAAAGAGCCGATCGTCGGCATGAATTCCGTCGACTACATCGTGCTGCTTCAGCGCGGCACGGAATGGGCCGCGACGGGCTCGGTGACCATCCCGGTCCCCAAAGACTTTCCCACCGCGGACAGGACCTCGATCAGGTAAGAGTGCGGCGCGGACACGCCGCGCGAGGCGGAAAAGGTCGGGAATGACACGCGCCGGTCCAGTAGCCGCGTAACTGGTTCCACGGCAACCGAGGGGTCATGCTGGTCAACCTTCGGCTACGCCGAGTTCATCAGGAGTGATGATGGCCTTCGCTTCCCGACGACTTACGAAAAACAGAGCCCACGTATTCAGCACCACGATCCTGTTCCTCGTCGCCGCTGCCGCAGCGCCGGCCCAGGAGAAGCCCCAGGGACCTCCGCCCGCGCAGGGTCGCGGCAACATGGGCAGGCCCATCGTGCTCGGCCCCGACGATGTCCGGGCGTTCCCCGACGCTCCCCCGGGCTTCAACACGCGGCGCGCCGGCGTCCCGGCCGGTCGTATCGAACCGTTCGAGTACGACTCGCGCGTCACCGGCACGCGGCGCAAAGCGAACGTCTATCTGCCGCCCGGGTACTCGAGCGACAGCAAGTACCCGGTCCTGTACCTGCTGCACGGCATCGGGGGCGACGAGACGGAATGGATCCGCTTCGCGACGCCGGACGCCCTCTTCGACAACCTGATCGCCGACAAAGTCGCGGTGCCGATGATCGTGGTCATCCCCAACGGCCGCGCGCTCGCCGACGACAGCGCGACGGGCAACCAGTTCGCGCCGGAGAAGGTGGCCGGCTTCGCCAGGTTCGAGCAAGACCTGCTGGACAATCTGATTCCCGCGATCGAGAAGAAGTACGCGGCGCTCGCCGACCGCGAGCACCGGGCCCTGGCCGGCCTCTCGATGGGCGGCGGGCAGACCCTGAACTTCGGGCTCGGGCACCTCGACACCTTCGCGTGGATCGGCGCGTTCTCCTCCGCGCCGAACACCAGGCCGCCCGCCGAGCTCGTGCCGGATCCGGCCGCGGCGAAGGCCAAGCTGAAGCTCCTCTACCTGTCCTGCGGCAACAAGGACGGGCTCATCAACATCTCTCAAGGCGTCCACGCGTACCTCAAGGAGCGCGACGTGCCGCACATCTGGAACGTCGACGACGAAGGCCACACGCCCAAGACCTGGGCCAGCAACCTCTATCACTTCGCGCAGCGCATTTTCCGCTGACGCCCGGCGCTCGCCGAAAACGAGTCGTCAGGGAGCGCGTGGCAAAGTCAGAAATCGACTGGCAGGAGATTGCCCTTTTCTTGCCCTTTGGGCGCACCAAAGACCGGCAAACGCCAGCAAGCGCCGGCACAAAGCGAAGGGCAGAAATCGTCCGATCCTAGGCGTGATAGAGCGGGATCCGGCAACGCCCAGCGCAATGCCGCAAAGGTCGGCTAACGCTTCTTGTTCCGCCTGTTAACCGGAGGGTTCCTGGTTCGAGTCCAGGCTGAGGAGCCAGCCCAGTAAGTCGATGAACCCATCAAACCGGGCCTGCTGCTGGAGGACGTTGGCGGCGGCGGGTTTCGTCGCGTCCTTCTTCAGTGTCAGATGCAGGCGCTCGTGGCGGCCGTTCTGTTCGGGGTGCCCGGGCGTGATGCGCTCGATCGCGATGCCGAGTCGGAGCCACCAGACCGACAGCTTGCTGAGACCGTAGAGCGCCCAGGCGGAGGCGAAGGGCACGCCGTTGTCGGTGCGGATCGCCCGCGGCAGGCCGAAATCCTTAAAGGTGCGCTTCTCGTGGCTGCAACCACTCGTGGCGAGGCCGAGCGCGTTACGCCCGAGCCGGTAAACGCCGCAGCACTTGGCTCGTCCAACCCTTTATGCGCAGTCTCAAGCTCGCCATCCGCACGCTTTTCAGAACTCCCTTCATCACGGCCATCGCCATCGTCTCGCTCGCGCTCGGCATTGGCGCGACCGCTGGAATTTTTTCAGTGTTCCATCAGGTGCTGCTGCAGTCGCTCGCGGTTCCCGATCCCTCCGAACTCGTGAACCTCGGCGCGCCCGGCCCGAAGCCCGGCTTCGGGAGCTGCGGCCGCGCGGGCGACTGCGAGGTGGTCTTCAGCTATGCCATGTTCCGCGACCTGCAGACGGCCCAAACCGTCTTCACAGACATCGCGGCGCATGTCGGCTTCAGCGCCAACCTCGCTTCAGAGGCGCAGACTTCGAGCGGTGAGGGCCTGCTCGTGTCTGGCAGCTATTTTCCGGTGTTGGAGCTCCAGCCGGCGCTTGGACGACTGCTCAATTCGAATGACGACAAAGTCGTCGGCGAGTCGCGCGTTGTGGTGCTCAGCTACAACTATTGGTCGTCGCGATTTGGGCTCGATCCAACGATTCTCAACAAACAGGTGATCGTCAACGGCCAAAGCCTCACCATCGTCGGCGTCGCGCCGCAGGGCTTCGACGGCACGACGATCGGGATGCGGCCTGCCGTGTTCGTCCCGATCACGATGCGCGCGGTGCTGGACGTCGCGACCGGTTGGTCGCTCCGCACGGACTATTGGGCCTACCTGTTCGCGCGCCTGCGGCCGGGGGTCACCATCGAAGCCGCGCGCGCGTCGCTCGGCACGCAGTATCACGCCATCATCAATGATGTCGAAGCGCTGCTGCAGAAGGACATAAGCGCGCAGACGATGGCGCGTTTTCGCGCGAAGGCCATCCTCCTCGCGCCGGGCGGACGCGGCCAGAGCTCGGTCCCTGACGAGGCGAAGACGCCGCTCCGCCTGTTGCTCGGCGTCACGGCGTTCGTGCTGCTCATCGCCTGCGCCAACATCGCGAACCTGTTGCTCGCACGATCGGCGGCACGCGCCGGAGAAATGGCCATCCGGCTCTCGATCGGTGCGAGTCGGGCGCGTTTGATCGGACAGCTCCTCACCGAATCGCTGCTGCTGGCGGTGCTCGGCGGAACGGCCGGCCTGGTCGTCGCACACTGGACGCTCGTGCTCGTCATCTCGCTGCTGCCGCCCGAAGTGCAACGCACGATCGCCTTCAGCATCAGCGGCACCGTCATCCTGTTCGGAATCGGCCTGACGTTCGCCACGGGCCTGCTCTTCGGCCTCTTCCCCGCGCTCCACAGCACGCGGCCGGACCTCGTTTCGACGCTCAAGAACCAGGCGGGCCAGCCGTCCGGCGCGAAGGGCGCCGCGCGCGCCCGAATGCTGCTCGCGACGTCGCAGATCGCGCTCGCCATGCTGCTGCTCGCCTCGTCGGGCTTCTTCGTGAAGAGCCTGTTGAACGTCAGTCGACTGGATCTCGGATTCAAGATCGATCACGTTGTCACGTTCGGCCTGTCGCCCGACCTGAATGGCTACTCGGTCGACCGCACCCGGCTGTTTTTTCAGCGCCTCGAAGACGAGCTTCGGGCAGCGCCGGGCGTGACGGCGGTGACGATGTCGAACGTGCCGCTTCTGGCGGGGACCAACCGGTCAAGGGGTGTCGCCGTACAAGGGTTCAAGGCCGGACCAGACACGGACAGCGGCTCCCGCTACAACAGAGTCGGTCCCGGCTACTTCTCCGCGCTCGGCATCCCGCTCATTGCCGGACGCGAGTTCACCAATGCCGACACGGTGAATTCCGTGAAGGTTGCCCTCGTCAACCAGACGTTCGCAAAGAAGTTCGGCCTCGGGAACGACGCCGTCGGCAAGTTGATGGGATGGGCCCCGGGAGAGGGCTACCGCAGCAAACTCGACACGACGATCGTCGGAGTCGTCGAGGATGCGAAGTACAGCGAAGTGAAGCAGACGGTCCCGCCGCAATTCTTCGTGCCGTATCGGCAGGACGAGGGGCTAGGCGGGATGCACGTTTACGTGCGCACTTCCGGCGATGTCGCGCAGGCGGCGTCGGCGATCACAGCCGCTGTGAAGCGGCTGGATCCGAATCTACCCATCGAGGAGCTCGAGACGCTTCCCGAACAGGTCCGCAACAACACGTATCTCGATCGCATGATGACGACGCTCTCGGCGGCATTTGCGCTTCTGGCAACGCTGCTGGCGGCGATCGGTCTCTATGGCGTCCTCGCCTATACCGTCGCGCAGCGCACGCGCGAGATCGGCCTCCGCATGGCGCTTGGAGCCGCGCCCGACCGCGTTCGCGGCATGGTGCTGCGTCAGGTTGCGATCATGACGCTCGTGGGAGCGCTCGCTGGCCTCGCCGGCGCGCTCGCCGTCGGCAAAGCGGCGCAGTCGATGCTCTTTCAGATGACCGGTGCCGATCCGACAGTGCTGGCGCTCTCGGCCGTTGCGGTCGCGCTGGTCGCGCTATGCGCCGGCTTCATCCCCGCGCACCGTGCGTCACGGGTGGATCCGATGAGGGCGTTGAAATACGAATAGCTTGCAGAGATCGCGTCCACGTCGGTCTCAAATCGCTCAAGTCCGCCGCCAGGACTCATCGGAGCCCGAGACACAACGAGACACTTTGTGCATGAACAAAGCAGAACGGAGTGCAACGTACTGAAACGGTAACGCCGAAAACTCGAACAAAACAGAGTGGACCGGCACAGATCCCACCCATTCACCGCTCTCGGGACCCACGGTATCGGGGTTCGAATCCCTGCGCAGAGAGAGGGGGGCGAGCCAATCCTTTCAATGTGGGGGAGGAGCGGTATGTTTACGGTCCCGACGCGCTGCGACCCATCGCCTTCGGCAGTCAGGCGCTGCACGCCTACCGGCTGAGATGCCAGCATCCGACTGATGGCCGGACGATGACCTTCGAGGCACCGCCGCCTGCAGATTTCAACGATCTCCTGGCGTGTCTCCACGGGGCGGCGCGTTAGCTGGTAGTAGGATCGAAGGACGATGGTTCATCAGTCGTGACGCGTCCTATAATCGCTCCTCGTGACGGAATGCCTTCGGAACCTCCTCCGGAGATCACGACCGAGACCACCGTCACGGGAAAGGCCCCGGTGAGTGAAGATGTCGAGTCAACGCAGGCGCATGTTCTCAGCAGTATCGGCAGTGGCGCTCGTGCTGATGGCGTGGATGGCGAGGTCGCCGGGCACTGTCGCGGGTGCCGATGAGGCACAGGCCAGGCAACTCTTCAAGGCCATGACCGATTACGTGGGCGCGCAGCAAGCCATCGCCTTCGACTACGACGCGACTCTCGAAGTCGCCACGAAGGATCGGCAGAAGCTCGAGCTGGCCTCATCGGGGACGGTGTCGCTGGCGCGGCCCGACAAGATCCGCACCACGCGGTCGGGCGGGTTCGTGGACATCGAAACCTTGTTCGACGGCAAGACGCTGACATTCCTCGGCAAGAACAAGAACGTCTACGCGCAAGTCGAGGTACCGGGTTCGCTCGATCACCTGGTGAACGAGCTGCAGAAGAAGTTCGACCGGCCCCTGCCCGCGGCCGATCTATTCCTCAGCAATGCCCACGGCGAGCTGATGGCCGACGTGACGGACGTCAAGGATCTGGGCAGCGGGGTCATCGGCGGCATCGAGTGCGACTACCTCGCCTTCCGCACCAAAGAGGTGGATTTCCAGATCTGGATTGCGCAGGGCGCGAGTCCGCATCCGTGCCGGTACGTCATTACGTCCAAGCAAATCGCCGACGGGCCGCAGTACACCATCCAGCTCCGGAACTGGAAGACCGGCGGCGACGTCGCCACGACGGACTACGCGTTCAAGCCGCCGGCCGGCGCGCGGCAGATCAACCTCGACGAGCTCAAGGCGATGAAGAACATGGGCGAGCTCCCAAGCCACTTCATCGTGGGAGGCAAGTGATGACGCCCAAGAAACTACGCGCGCTGGTGCTGATCGGGCTGATTATTCTGGGTCTGATCGAGGTGGGCGATCGGCTCTCGATCCCGGGTTTCCAGGGTCAAGCCACGACTGTGAAGGCGGAGGTCGGGCGTCCGATGTCGCCCGTCAGCGTCGCCGGTGTCGCGCGCCGAACGTCGCGACGCAACTGAGGAATCGATCCGGGATCCGAGATCAGCGATCCGGGATTGAGCGACGCCAGTTCTCGATACCATTGCTGGAACACGGCTTGAAGCACTTGCTAGACTGTGGGTATGGCGCATCGACTTGCGCTGCTGGCCGGTGCGATCGCGGCCGTCACGTCGCTCGCCGCCCAGCCGCCGGCGCGGATTGGCGTGCCGCGGCTCTGGACCGACGAGGCGCTCGCGGGCTGGGCGCTGCCCATCGCGGGCGTGAAGGCCGCGCCGAAGTACGTATACGGAAGCCGAATACTACGCCGCGCCGGTCGACGAAGTCCGAACCTACCCGGTCTACATCAAGAGCCGCGAACCGGAAGGCTATCGCGACTGGATGCGGAAGCAGGGTCCGCAGCCCCTCATTGATCCGGCGAAACTGACGTCGGAAGCCGACTGGATCGCCGCCGGCCGCGAGGTCTTCGACGGTCTGCATCTCGCGGAGTTCCGCACGGCGGATCCCCGTGCGTTTCAGTGGGCCGACGATCCGGACCGGATGGCGCGCGAGGGCGTCACCATCGCGGCCGACGGCACGATTCCGGGCGTGCGATGGCTGATCGATCACGATCGACAGCTCAAGATCACGCTTGCTGAGTGCTCGGGGTGTCACTCGAGGGTGTTGCCCGACGGCAGCATCGTCCGCGGCGCGCAGCGCAACCTCCAATGGGGATCCTTGCCCCAATTTAGTTTCGATGCGCTCGACGAGATCCGCCGGCGCGAAGGCCGGACGCGGCCGCCGAACGAAATTGCGTACTCCAGCTACGGCGTCCCCTGGCTGAGGGACGATATCAACGCCACTTTGAAGACGATGACGGCCGAACAGGTCGGCCGTGTCGACGGTGAGCCATTCCTGGGCACGTTCGTCAGATTCAACGCGAGCCCGTGGTTCACGACCAGGATCCTGGACCTGATCGGCGTCAAAGACCGGCGGTATCTCGACGCGACCGCGACCCATCGCAACCGCGGGCCTGAAGACATCGCGCGCTACGGCATCCTCGTAACCGTCGCGGAGGACGGCGCAATCGGACCGCACACGTTCCTCACGGCGGCGGACCGCGCGCTGCGGTATCGCTACAGCGACGAAGCGATGCTGGCGCTTGGAAAGTACATCTACTCACTGCAGCCGCCGCCGAACCCGAACCGGCCGAACGACGTCACCGCCCGCGGCGAGCAGGTCTTCGAGCGTGCCGGCTGCGCCAGATGCCACCCGCCGCCGCTCTACACCAACAACCGGCTCGTGCCGGTCGACGGGTTCACGCCCTTCGCGCATCCGTCGTCGCCGCCGGCCTCGGACGTGATGCGCACGCAGGTTGGCCTCGATCCGGGGCTCGCGCTGAAGACGCGGAAGGGGACCGGCTACTACAAGGTGCCGTCCCTCAAAGGCCTATGGTATCGGGGACCATTCGAGCACTCGGGCTCGATTACGACGCTCGAAGAGTGGTTCGATCCGGCGCGGTTGCGCGACGACTATCTCCCCAAAGGATGGAACCCGCCGGATACACGCGCGCGGCCCATCCCGGGCCACCGGTACGGTTTGAACTTGGCGGCTGAAGACAAGCGCGCGCTCATCGCGTTTCTGAAGACGCTCTGAAGCGGGATTTGAACGCCGCTGGCCTGATCGGCGCAGCCAAGCCATCAGACGGAAGCAGGACGTAAGTCGAGCTGGAGCCGTTGCCCTTTCTTGCCCTTTGAGAGTGTCGCACGCCCTCCTTCGTCGCGGCGTCGTTCCCCAGGCTGGTCTGCTCGGAACGCAGTCCGATTCCCGCGAGCGCATGGAGACATCACGCTCCTGGTCCGGGGGATTCCTGTTCGAGCCCGGACGCATGCATCCCGGAGTCGAACACCTCGAGGCTCCCGGCCCCCGAGTTGCGCGAATCATCGCGGTTTCCTCGCTGGCGACGCATTTGCATTTTCGCGCGTTTCCGGGGGCACATCGATATGTTCTGGTCTGAGCTCGAAACCGCGGTGCGAGGGTTGAAACGGACTCCTTGGCTCTCGGCTGCCGCCGTCGTCGCGCTGGCCCTGGGCATCGGGCCGAACACGGCCATCTTCAGCATCGTGTATGCGACGGTGCTCGCGCCGCTACCATATTCGAACCCGGACCAACTGGCCAGGGTCACACCGATGGTGGGCAACGCCCAGGATCGGGCATCAGCGGCCGAGTATCTCGAGTGGAAAAAAAGAGCCACATCGTTCCAGGCTCTGGAGGCCTTCCGGCCGGGCCGTACGCTGAATCTCGCGATCGGCGACGCGCCGCAGATCGTCATCGCGCGACAGGTCACGCCCGGCGGGCATAGCATGCTGAGCGAACGGGTGTTCCTTGGGCGTGATTTCCGAGCCGATGAGGATCAGCCAGGCAAGCAGCACGTGGTGCTCCTGACCCATCGGCTCTGGCGCGAGCGCTTCGGCGCGGATCGCGACATCATCGGTCGTGACATTCGCATGGATTCGATCCCGTATACCGTCGTCGGTGTACTTGAACCGGGAAGCTGGGATCGTACGCCGGCCAATGTCTGGATTCCGATCTCGTTCACGCCGGCCGAGATCGCCAATCGTCAATTCCACCCCTTGATCGTCGACGGCCGGCTGAAGCCGGGCGTGACCGTGGAACAGGCGCAACAGGAGATGAACACCATTGCGGCTGATCTGGCACGCCAGTTCCCAGACTCCTACGCCGGGCGGACGGTGCGCCTCGTGCCGCTGGATACGGCGATCCTGAACTCGAGCCGCACGATGGTCGCGGGAACGGGGCTCCAGCCGCTCCTGTGGTCGCTGCTGGCGGCCGTCAGCTTCGTCGTGTTGATGGCGTGCGTGAACGTGGCCAACCTGCTCCTCTCACGCGGCGTAACGCGGGAGCGCGAGACCGCCATCCGTGCCGCGCTCGGAGCCACCCGCGCACGTCTCGTGCGCCTGGCGCTGATGGAGGGCGTCGTCCTCGCCGCGATCGGTGGTGCATTGGGCGTGCTCGCGAGCGCGTGGATTCTCCAGGGCATCCTCGCGATGTTGCCGCCCTTTACCCTGGCATCTACAGTCGACCCGAAACTGAACCTGCAGGTTTTACTGTTCGCGCTCGGGGCGACGATGATCGCCGGCGCGCTGAGCGGCTCGGTCCCGGCCTGGCAGGCTGGTCGGACGAATTTCAATGACACGCTGAAACAGTCGGGGCGCGGCGGGACCGGGCGCGGCCGTCGCCGTCTCCTTCACGCACTCGTCGTCGTGGAGCTCGCGCTCGCCGTCACGTTGCTCGGTGGGGCAGGCCTGACGATGCTGAGCTTCTGGAACCGCACGCGGGTCGATCTGGGCGTGCGCACGGATCACATTCTGACGTTTGGGTTGCCGGTGAACCAGGAGCGCTTCTCCTCCCCCGCTGAAATCGACGTTTTCTACCAGCAGCTCCTCGAGAAGTTCCACGCCGTTCCTGGCGTCGCGAAGGCCAGCGTCAGCACGGGCCTTCCGCTGCTGGGTTTTGGAATCCCCAGCAAGTTCAGCGTGGTCGGACAGCCCGAGGATAAGCGCTCGTCACGGCCAAGCGTGGGGGTCCAGATGGTGACGCCCGAATACTTCGAGACCTTCGGGATCCGGATGCTGCAAGGCCGTGTGCTGAACGATCGTGATGGCATGAGTGCCCAACGCGTCGCCGTGGTCAACGAACGATTCGTGAGGCTCTTCCTGAACGGCCAGGATCCTGTGGGCCAGCGTGTCGTGATGGACGACATCGTGCCTTACATCGGGAATCGAACATTGGCGGCAGGAAGCCTCAGCGGGCCTGCGCCCGATGCTGGTGGGGAGTGGCACATCGTGGGAGTCTTCCGCGATGTCAGCAATGTCGAGCAGTTCGGTGAGCCCAAGTCACCACAGATCTACATCCCCTTCGCACAGAGCCCGTCGCGACAGGGCATGGTGGCCGTGCGGACGACGACCAGTCCTGAGCACCTGCAATCGAGCCTGGCGGCGGCGGTGCGCGCCGTTGACCCGGCGCTGCCGCTTGTGAGCATTCGTACGATGGAGCAGGTCGTGGGAGAGCGTTTGGCGCCCGACCGCTTCAACATGCTGCTGTATGGCGGGCTTGCCGCCCTCGCCTTGCTGTTGGCCACACTTGGCATTTATGGGGTGATGGCCTTCACGGTCATGCAGCGGACAGTGGAGATCGGGCTTCGGATGGCGCTCGGTGCCAGACACAACCAGGTGCGACTTCAGATCCTGCGAGAGGGCGCGACGCTCGCGACAGGCGGCCTGGTCTTGGGCCTCGTGGGGGCGTATGCACTCGGTCGCACCATGCAAAGCATGCTCTTCAGCACGGGTGCACTGAGTTTGCCCGTGGTCCTCGTCACCGGTCTGGTCCTCCTGCTCACAGCGCTCGCGGCCTGCTACGTGCCAGCCCGCCGCGCCAGCGCGGTGGATCCCCTCATCGCGTTACGTCAGGTATAGGTTGACATCGCATCGCCAGGTGAACAGCCGCGGCGATCTGCGTCGACGAGTGATCCGATGGTCGGGTCGCTATGCGCATACGGAACGCTACCGAAGCACCAAACCAAGCACCGCCGCAACGGCAATGATCCAAACCGGCTTTATTTTTCGTGAGGGCGAGTACCAGTGTCCCGACTAGGATCGAGTCGTGGCAGCGAGCGTCGCATGGCATTCTAACCCTGCAGTTCAGTTCGGGCGGGAGATGCTATGCCAGCGCGACCGTCATCGCGGCACCGAGTCCAGGACCGGCGCGCCCGCCTTTACCGGCCTCAGCGTGATCTCTTTCACGTCCGCGGTGGACTGGGTCACGTCAATCTTGATGTCGTCTGCGGTCCAGATCGCGCGCTTCTCGGAGACGATGGCGCCGCGCACGAAGTACGTCGCGCTCCCGACGAGTTTGAAGCGTTCCAAGGTGAACTCGAACGGCACTGGCGACTGCTTGCCCTCGAGATCGATCCGCTGATCGGCGACCGCCGGGGCGTCTGGGAGCGCTGGCAGATGGCGCAGCTCGATGACCGCGCGGCTGCCGGGAGGCAGCGCCGCGCCGGCCTCGTAGGTGACCGAGCCCTTGATCGTCAGCTTCTGGATCTGGTCGTTAGCGGCCGAGCGCGCCACGGAAGTGGCGACCGTCCACCCTGAGAGCAGGATGATTGAGAGACTGACTCGAAGCATGGGCGTGTCCTTTTTCTGAACCGTCATTTTATCCTGCGCCACGACCGGCCGCCCGAGGTCGGGTAGGTGATCGTCCCGGACGAATCCGCGACGAAGACGAGTCGCACGCCGGCCGGAGCCGTAAACGCGAGGTCCTGTGCGTCGAGTCCGACCTGCAGCGAAGGCAGGCCGACCAGCGCCACGACCGACAACTAGCTATCTCGCGTGCATGCCGAATATTCTGCACCTCGAACGAGGCCTTCGAACAACCAGTTGTTGAATTCCGTCCCTAACACCCAGCAAACTAGGATTCGGACGGGCTTCACGCGGCCTCACGAATGAGCCAGGTTGCGGAAATCGTCCAGTGCGGCGAGCCACGCCATTAAGCGAGACTAAGCAGGAACGTAGGCCAACCTGATCACATCCTCGCCAATCCGATCATTAGCCAGAAGGCGGAGCCGCGGCCGGGGCCCGGCGAAATATGGCTTGCCGTGACCAAGCACGACGGGGTGCAGGTAGATTCGATACTCATCGATCAGGCCAAGTTCGGTCAGGCTTTGCGCCAAGTCCGGGCCAGCAACTTCGATCTCCCCGTCGCGCTCGGCCTTCAGCTCGCGGATCGCGCCCTCCAGATCATCCTCAACAAGCCTGGCGTTGGGGCCGACCGACTTCAACGAGCGCGAGACGACCCATTTCGGCTGGTTCCGCCACGCCGCCGCGAAGGCGTGTTCGTCTGCATCCCATTCAGGATGATCGTCGTCCCAGTAACGCATGACCTCATACATTTGCCGACCGTAGACACTGCCCGCCTGCCCCTGAGCCTCCTCGATGAAGTGGCGGAAGAGCGTGGGGCTTGGCGCAAACGCCATATGGTCGACGTAGCCGTCCAGGGACTGGTTCATTCCGAACACGAGCCTAGCCATACCACTTCCTTTCCTCACGCGGCACATCCGCGCGGTTCTGATTGCGTTATGCAATCGGTTGTAAGCTAGATCGTCACACACCCGCCTCGAAAGAGCTCTCCGTACGCGTGAAAATCCTTGAGGACGGAGGCCCGAAGCTGTGGTCCCGAGTTCATGGAGGAACTGCGGCACCTCCACCTGGAGGCGCCGGCGCCCAGGGGGTCGGTCTTCTCCAGGCTGCAGTCGGCCTACGAAGCCGCCACTGCCATCGTGGGCTGAGCGGAGCTGTCTCTTTGGTTCGGCGCGAATGTCGCCGAGCGGAGGTAACCGAGGTCCAAATCCCCCGATTGAATACGCCTTTTACGCGGCTTCCCGAATGAGTCCAGTTGCGGAAATCGTCCAATGCGGCGAGCCAATCTCTTAAAGGTCCATTCCGGACGCATGGTAACAGTTCATTCCGAAGACATAGGTAAGGTCCGCCGGTACCTTCATCCCTAACGCCTCAGATCGCACCATCATCGGCCGATCTGAAACGCGTCGGCGTGCACGCCGAGCGCGGCGAAGAAAGACTCGAGCACCTGCGTCGACTGTAGGCCGGTCACGATCTGATCCACTTGAAATCGCACGTGTCCGACCGGCAATTGGTGCCGCAACGCCAGCACCTCGAGATGGAGCGCGGCGCGTGATCGAGCAAGGCTTCGGAGGGTCAGCAGGAAGGTAACGAAGACCGACGTCATCGGTCAGAAGCGTCCACCGCGGACCGCGACATCAATGGTGCCTACCAGAACGGAGTATTTAGCAGGGACAAGTTGATTGTCGGTCCTGCCGATGCGCCAGAGCGCACCACCGGCCTGTGGGTGAGCGGTGCCTACCTCGAGACGCTTCGCGTCTGGCCTTCAATGGGACGTCTCTTGGCAGCAGCCGATGAGCGCGGCGGTGCGCCTCGGTCGCCGTGAGAAGCCATCGCCACTGGGAGCAGAAACTTCGGGCTCATCCGAATGCGATTGGTCGGACGCGAGACGCCGCTCGAGCTTCAGTCCTCGCGAGGCGTGTCCTCGGTGCGGACTGAGCGCTGATCCCACATGTGATCGCAATCGGAGCAGACGAACCACCAGCCGCCCTCGGCCTCGCCCGCCGGAAGGGCAACCCCGCTTTTTCGACAGTTCGGGCACGCTGGTGAGCTCGCCGCACCAGACGGCGAATCGGTTTGACGCCGACCGCCGCCGCGTGCGCGCCGGCGGTCTCGAGTGCGACGATCGATTTCAGTTTGGCGCATAGAAAGACCCCGCATAGAGATATTCCGAGTTATCGGTTCCATTCGCCAAAAGGATGAGGGGTTATCAGTGAAACTGGCGGGCTGTCTGGGACGTTTTCCGCGACTGGCTCATCCGTGCCGCCTAAGCACGCGCCAACCCCGCGCCCCACTCCCCCCTATCCCAAACGAAACGGTGATCGCCGTCCGCCGGCTATAGTAGGCCCGGTTGTTGAGCAGATCCCGAGTCCAAGCGTGTAGCAGTGTGCCGGCGTCGCGTGTGAGATGCTTCGCGATGGTGCGCTTCGTCCAAGAGTTCCGTAGATCCCACATCCTGGCCGCAGCGCTGGTCGTGGCGGTCGCCGCGGCGGAAGCGCAGCAGGCGGCGCCGGCGCGCGCGCCGGCCTCGAAGGCGGCGGCCATCCTCACGTGGCCGGCCGCGAAGCGCGAGCAGTACATCGCCGCACTGGACTCGTTCTTCCTGACCAGCACCGTGAAGGCCGGGCCGCGTGCGCACATGCTGGACCGCGGTCGTCCCCTCACCGCGTTCGAATCTGGCGGCCCGCGCGCGGATTACTTCGACCGGTTCATGACCGCCGAGCGCGTGCGCGGTGTCCTGGTGCTGCACGACGGCAAGATCCGCCTCGAACGATACGTGTCCCCGCACAGTCGAACGACGCGCTGGAACTCCTTTTCCGTGGCGAAATCGATCACATCAACGCTGGTCGGCGCCGCGATCAAGGATGGCTACATCCGTAGCCTCGACGATCCGGTCACGCGCTACATCAGGGCATTGCGTGGCAGCGCGTATGAGCAGGTGACCGTACGCCAGCTGTTGACAATGACATCCGGCGTGCAGTGGAACGAGGACTACACCGATATCAACTCGGACGTCGCGCGGATGTATGCGCAGCCCCCCGATCCCGGGTTCGATATGACAGTGAGCTACGTGCGGAAGCTGCCGCGCGAGGCGCCGCCAGGGACGAAGTGGGTGTACAAGACGTCCGAGACGAACCTCGTCGGCGTGCTGGTGGCGGCGGCGACGCGGAAGCCGCTTGCCGATTACCTGTCGGAAAAGATCTGGCGGCCGTACGGCATGGAGCGCGACGCCGAATGGATGATCGACGACGTCGGGCACGAGCAGGGCGGCTGCTGCCTCGCCATGACGCTGCGCGACTACGGCCGCTTCGGTCAGTTCATCCTTGACGGCGCGCGGATCGGCGGAAAGCCGATCGCTCCCGACAACTGGCTCTCTGAGGCGACGCGCACCCAGGTCTCGACGGGCCGGGGCTCGGGTTACGGCTATCAGTGGTGGACACGCGACGATGGCACGTTCGAGGGGCGAGGGATCTATGGTCAGACGCTGCACATGGACCGCGCCCGCCGTCTCGTCGTCGTGATCAACAGCGCGACCGAGCAGCCGACCAACCGAGAGTCCGGTCAGGCGCGGCAGGAGTTTATCGCCGCCGTCCAGGCGGAGTTGGACGCTGCTGCGACTCCGCTCTCAGCGCGTGAAGTCGGTCGACGCGGTGGACGAGGCGGCGGCATATCGGCTCACGTTGCGGCCGCGCACGTAAGCACCTGGAGGCAGAAGTCATGATCAGGATGGCTCACTGGATAATGACGGTGACTGTGGTGCTCGTACTCTCCGGCTCGGCGTCCGCCGAGGTCGTGCGAATCGAGATCACGGAGCAGACGCCGGTGCTCGACGGGAAAGCGTTCGGCGCGACGGGTCCCTACGTTCGTATCGTCGGCAAAGTGCACTTTGCCGTCGACCCGACGCTGCCGGCAAATCAGGGGATCACCGATCTCGCCCTCGCGCCGCGCAATCGTGACGGCCGCGTGGAGTTCTCGTCGGATCTATACCTGCTTCGACCGCTCGACGCCTCGAAGGGTAATGGAACGGCCTTCCTCGAGATCAGCAATCGGGGCCGCAAGGGCATGCTCTCGACTTTCAACATGGCGCGCGGCTCCGGCGATCCGCGCACCGCAGAGCAGTTCGGCGACGGTCTTCTGATGGAGCACGGCTTCACGCTCGCGTGGCTTGGGTGGCAGGCCGACGTCAACGAGGTTCTCGAGGCCGTTTATACAAACGTGAAACCAGGCACACCGCGAGATCCACATCTGCTGCGCTTCACCACGCCGGTGGCGTCGACGCCCGGCGGACCAATCAAGGGATGGGTGCGTTCGGATTTCGTTCCCGATCGGAAGAGCCTCAGCTTCCACCTGGCGGATCGCACGCACAAGCCGTATCTGGTGGTCGATCCCGATGATCCCGGCGTCCGGTTGACCGTCCGCGACCGCAGAGACGCGCCGCGGCAGACGATCCCGCGCGAACAGTGGCAGTTCGCACGGGAAGAGAACGGCAAGCCGGTGCCCAGCCGCGCGCACGTGTACATGGCGCAGGGATTCGACGCCGGCAAGATCTATGAGATGGTCTACAAGTCGCAGGATCCCGTGGTCGTTGGCCTCGGACTGGCCGCTGTCAGGGATTTCATCTCGTTCCTGAAGTACGGCAGCCCGGGCGTGCGTGAGCCGGATCCCGGCGGAGACTGGAGCCGTCTGCAGCGAGCGATCGCCTTCGGTTCATCGCAGAGCGGCCGTTTTCTCCGCACCTACTTGTATCAGGGCTTCAACGAGGACGAGCGCAATCGGCAGGTCTTCGACGGCATCTGGTCGCACGTCGGCGGAGGAGGACGGGGCAGCTTCAATCACCGGTTCGCGCAGCCTTCCCGCGACGCTCGGCCGTTCTTCAACTTTTTCTATCCGACCGACATCTTTCCGTTCGCCGACGCCGACGAGACCGATCCGGAGACCGGCCGGACGGACGGCCTGCTGACGCGCGCGCGGAAAGCCAACACGATTCCACGAATCTTCAACACCAATTCGTCGTACCAGGTACTACGGCCGGGCGGCATCGCTCATTCACACGACGCTGGATGGGAGCCGCGACCTGGCGCCGGATCCGAAAACGCGAATCTACTCAATCGCCGGCGGATCGCATGGGCCCGGTCGATTTCCTCCCGGAAAGAACGGCACGCAGAACGCGTCCAATGCGAACGACTACACCTGGACGATGAGAGCGCTGCTGGTGGCGATGCAGCAGTGGGTAGAGAAAGGAGTGGAGCCGCCGGCGTCTCAGTATCCGAGGGTATCGGACGGCCAGCTCGTTCCGCTCGCGTCAGTCCAGTTTCCAAGGGTTCCAGGTGTCGCGTTTCCCACCCGCATGCACTCGGCCTTGCGCGTGGACTACGGTCCGGAGTTCCTGTCCAAAGGGATCATTTCGGTCGAGCCTCCGAAGGTAGGGAAGCCGTTCTCCATGCTCGTTCCTCAGGTGGACCCCACGGATGGAAATGAGATCGCGGGCATTCGGTTGCCGGTTGTGCGCGTGCCGCTTGGCACGCACACGGGGTGGAACCTGCGCCATCCGGAGATCGGCGCGCCCGACGAGCTGTTCAGCATGGTCGGGCTGTACATTCCATTTGCCACGACTCGGGGGGAGCGCACGAAGGCCGGCGACCCGCGTCCGTCGATGGAGGAACGCTACAAGGATCGACAGGACTACATGGACCGCATCGCTGCTGCGGCCAACGATCTGGCGCGAGCGGGATACGTGTTGACCAGGGACGTGCCGGCGATCGTCGAGCAGGCCAAGTCGCAGTGGGACCACTACATGAAGCCGAAGGTGAGCTCCGTCGGAGCGTCGCGTTGAAGTTGCTCTGAGGGGCTGCCGATGGCGTCGCCGGCTTCGCGCCGCTCACGCGAACGCAGGCCGTTCACGATCAGCGGTGAAGCCGGGATGCCTGCCAGGTCTTCATCGCGGCGGGTCCGTGCTGTTGGAGCAGGGCGCGCGCGAGCGAGCCGTCGAGCGCGCCGGTCCACCGGATCCGCCGTGACGCGAAACGTATGTCGATGCCTACGGGCCGATGGGTCGTGCGACTGATGCGGATGACGACGGAGTCATCGACCGCCACCTCGTCGCACGGTTCGGGCGTACCGATCCACGCCGACAGCACGTCGGCAGAGCAGTTGTAGTCCCACTGAAGTCCACCGGTCATTGGACTGGGCCTCCGCTATCGGGAACACGTGTGCCAGGCTCCGTTACCGTCGAGCAGCGTCGCTCGAGGTCTTCGACGCGTAGACCGTCTTCCAATCCTCGGCGGCACGGCCGTTCAGGTCCCACTCCACGGCGCCGCCTTTCAGCGTCAGCTCGCAGACGATCATCTTCGTGCCCATCGCCCGCGCGCCGCGCGCGTCCATGAATCCGAACTTGCCTTCATCCACACGCAGCACCGCGACGTCCGCGCCGGCGCCGACGCTGAGGTGCCCGAGTTCCGGACGCTTGATCTGCGTCGCCGGATTGATCGTCGACATCTTGATCACGTCGGCGAGCGGCACGTTCTGGTTGAGGATCTTGGACATCAGGTTCGTCATGTCCTTCATGCCCCGGTTCATGCTGCCGACGTGCAGGTCGGTCGAGATCGAATCGGGCACGAACCCCTGCTGAATCGCCGGAATGGCGTTGGCCCACGAGAAGCTGCCGCCGCCATGGCCCACGTCGAACTTCACGCCCCGCTTCCGCGCCTCGAGGAGGTACGGGCGCAGCTTCCCGTTGGCGTCGAAGTAGGGGACGCGCTGCGTGTACATGTGCGTGTACCAGTCGCCGGGGCGGAGGTGCTTCGTCACCAGCTCCTCGAACGGGCGTGCGGGATTGAAGTTGCCGAAGTCGACGGCGACCGGAATGTTGGCGGCAGTCCCCGCCGCCACGGCGTGATCGACCGCGGTCCACTCGGGCCCCTGGAAGTGCGCCGTCTTCACGCCGACGATGATCTCCGGGTACTGGCGTGCAACACGGGCTGTTTCCTCCGGCTGCATGTCCTGGACGTTCTGCTCGATGCTGG
Organism: uncultured Acidobacteriota bacterium; assembly: GCA_963804245.1. Lineage (GTDB taxonomy): Bacteria > Acidobacteriota > Vicinamibacteria > Vicinamibacterales > 2-12-FULL-66-21 > CAWDPQ01. The sequence continues at coordinate 94,569 of CAWDPQ010000018.1, read as the reverse complement.
AGCCGCCAGCCATCCCGCGTCCCACGATGTTGAGCATGGCGAGGACGCGCGTGCGCGCGCGGTCGATGACGCGTGCCTTGAAGTCCGGGAAATTCCGCCATCCCGACGATCCCAGATCCACGACCGTCGTTACGCCGCTGCGAAACGTAAAGTTATCCGGGGCTACGCTGCGGTCGCCGGTGTACTCGGCGAGCGGGTCGGGACCGGTGTACACGTGGACGTGAATGTCCACGAGGCCAGGCGTGACGTAGAGACCGGTCACGTCGACCACCTTCTTCGCTTCACTGGCGGCAATGTTCTCGGCCACGCGTGCGATCTTGCCTGCTGTGACGGCGACATCCATCCGGCGGTTGACGTCGTTGCGCGGGTCGATGACGTGCCCGCCCTTGAGCAGCACGTCGTACTGGGCCTGGGCCCAGGCGGCATTCGAGAGGAGCAGTGCGGCGACAACAGCGGCAAGACATCTCATTGGTCGGTCTCCTTGTTCTCGCGGATGCAATCGAGCTTCGAGGCGGTGAAGGCGCCGGCAATCGGATCGATGCGGACCCTTGCAACACGGGATTATTGACGTTACCTCCAGAGGCGTGCATTGTTACAGCAGTGGCGCCGGCGATCAATCCCCTGCCGTCGCAGAGATCATCACTGAGGTCGCATCCGCAGGTCTTTAGACACGATCCGCGAATCCGTGGAATTCCGAAGGTCGAGATGACCGAAACCCGGCGCATCCCGTCGACCGCGCGGTAGCGGCCGGAAAGCCGGCGATCGATCACCGAGATGACGCTGTGAACGCGCCGGGGATGAAGAGACCGAGGACACAATGGAAAAGCGAGTGGCCGCGTTGTTCAACAGCTGCAGTCCGAAGCGATTGGCGAGCTTCACGCGGCGCGATCTCGGACGCATGGCAAGTTTCCTCGCCTTCGGCAGCCTGCTCCCGCGCGCGGCGACTCTCTGCGTCAGCGGCGCCGACCGCGCCGGTCCCGCGCAGCCCACATGACTTGTACCGGTCGCTGGGTGTTCGGCCCCTGATCAACTGCCGGGGGACCGTCACCGTGATCGGCGGCTCCATCGAGTTGCCGGAAGTCCGGGAAGCCAAGAGCCTCTCGAACCAGTTGCACGTGCAGATGGACGAGCTCATGGCAGCCGCCGGTAAGCGGCTCGCCGAGCTGACCGGCGCTGAATGGGGCCTCGTGAGCGCGGGTTGTTCCGCCGCCATTTCGCACGCGACGGCTGCCTGCGTCGCGGGCGGGAATCCGGACCTGCACGTGCGAATACCCGACCTCACCGGCTTCGCAAAAGACGAAGTCATCATCCCGAGCCACTCGCGCACCGTCTATGACGCGGCCATCCGGGCCGTGGGCGTCAGGGTCATCGAAGTCGACACGCTCGAGGCGCTGGCAGCTGGCCATCGGTCCAAGGACGGCGATGATTTACCTTCGACCGAACGCGGAGAACGAGTTCGGTTCGCGATGCCGGCCGAGGCGATCGCGCGTATTGCCAAGCCTCACAACGTGCCGATTCTCGTGGATGCTGCCGCCGAGATCCTCACGATTCCGTCCGTTCACCTCGAGCGCGGCGCGACGATGGTGTGCTACAGCGGCGGCAAGCTGATCCGGGGACCGCAGAGCGCCGGGTTGCTTCTGGGGCGCAAGGACCTCGTGCAGGCGGCCTGGGTTCACAGCGCGCCGCATCACGGCTACGCCAGGAGTATGAAGGTCGGACGCGAAGAGGTCTTCGGCATGCTGGCGGCGGTGGAGAGTTGGGTCAAGCGCGATCACGAGGCCGAATGGAAACGATGGGTGGCGCGCTGCGACTCCATCGCGAATCGTGTGACGAAGATCCCCGGCATCACCGCGTCCGTACGACGCGAGCCCGGCCACCGCAACAACCGCAGCGCGCGCGTCTCACTTCGGTGGGACTCCAAGACGGTCGGTATCACGGGGCGTGAAGTGGCGAACATCCTGTACGACGGCGAGCCGCGCATCGCACTCGGCGGGGACGGCGGACAATCCGCGCCGGATGCGTCGGGAGACACTGGCATTTCGATCAACACGGCCATGATGGCGGACGGCGACGAGAAGATCGTCGCTGAGGCCGTCTACAAGGTGCTTTCCGCGAAGCACACGCCGAAGCCTGTCGTGCCTCCGGCGCCGCCGGCGGGCAACGCGAGCGGGCACTGGAAAGTAGACATCCAGTTCGCCGCGGGCAGCAGCACGCACACCGTGGATCTGCTGCAGACCGGCAATCGCCTCCAGGGCACCCACCAAGGCGACTTCATTGCGCGCGAGCTCGTGGGCACGATCGACGGCGACAGCGTGACATTCGCCACCGAACCGGCCGAGTTCCACGGCGACAACCTGGCATTTGTTTTCTCAGGGAGCCTGACCGGCGACACCATGTCAGGCTCGATCGACATGGGCGAGTACTCTGACCGCGCGCTGGACCGCGCGGCGCCACGTGTAGACCGGCGCATTTCGCCGCTGGACCGCTCCCCAATCGCGAGCCGCTTGTCTCGTCGTCGTTGTGTTCGCCCGATCGCCTTGAATCTCGACTTAAATCGGACGGCCGCTCTCCAGCGTCGTAATTCCGCCCACCTGCCAGCCGCCGAGGACGTAACGCAAGAACGCGGGGTCTGCCAAGCCGAAAGTCTTCAGCGAAATACGGCGCCGACGCCCAGCGATCTGGTCACGGCGCCCTAGCTTCGCCGAACCGGAGCGCGGGCCAGAACGGAGGTGCCGCGTTTCGATTGCGACTCGATGACCAGCTCGCCACCTACCAGCTTCAGACGTTCCTTCATGCTGGTCAGGCCGAGTCCCAGGCTTCGACTCGCCGCATCGACGTCGAAGCCAACGCCATCATCACGAACGGTGAGGTGGACGGCGTTTCCGGTTCCGCGAAGATGCACATCGAAATGCTGCGCCCGGCTGTGTCGCACCCCGTTGTGCAGGGCTTCCTGGAGCACCCGGAAGAGACAGAGCGAAACGTCAGGCGGTACACACCCCGGAACGTCCTCGTGGCCGAAATCAATCCCGACGTTTTTTTGGCCGGAGAGCTCCTCACAGAAACCCCGCATCGCGGCCGCAACGCCAAGATGCAGCAGCCGTGGCGGGTGCAGCTCGTGTGACAGCGCCTGCACATCGGCCGCGATTTCCGCGATCTGTTTCTGAAGCGCGTCCAGGCTACTGAGGCCCTCGCCGGAGGAATCCGGCTGCAGTCCTTTCACCTGTTTCAGCGCCAACGTCAGCAATGCGAGACGCTGACCGATGTCGTCGTGCAGGTCTCTGGCGATCCTGGCGCGCTCTGACTCCTGGGCCTCAATGAGACGGCCGTTCACGCTGGACAGCGCTTCTTCGGCACGCTTGCGCTCCGTGATGTCCTGGACCGTACCGCGTAGCCGTACGATCTGGGCGGCGGAATCACGCTGGGCCTCGCCGCGTGCCGTGACCCATCGGTGCGTGCCGTCGGCGCAGACCATCTCGAGATCGAGTTCGTAGGGTGCGCCGGTGTGGAGGGCCGTTTCGACGGCGGCCCGCAGCCGGTCCCAGCTCTCGGCGGTATACAGCCGTGAGTGTTCCTTGTAGCTCACGGCCGGCAGGATCGGATCACGACCGGCGATGCGATAGAGCTCTTCCGACCACACGACCGTGTCGGTATCCGGATCCCACTGCCAGCCGCCGACTCCAGCGAGGCGCTGGGATTCCTTGAGCTCCATCTCCTTGCGCCGCAGTGATTCCTCGGCGTCCTTGCGTTCGGTGATGTCCACGGCCAGTCCCAGCATCCGCTCCGCGTCGCCGCCGGGTGAGTAGTAGAACTGGCCCTTGGCTGCCACCCATCGCACCGTGCCGTTGGGCCACACGACGCGGAACTCCGCCGCGTAAGGTGAGCGGGTCTCCATCGCATCCTTGACGGCTTTCCAGACCAGGCCCCGGTCTTCCGGATGCACCGAACGACGGAAATCGTCGACGTGTCCATCGTAGACATTGGAGGGAATGCCGAAGATGGTCGACAGGTCGCCGAACCAGGTATCGCGGTTCGTCTTGAGATCCCATTCCCAGCCCACGGACTTGCCCGATTCCATCGCCAGCCGGAGCCGATCGTTGGCGACGTTGCGCTCGGCTTCCGCGCGCCTGAACTCCGTCACGTCAGAGCACGCGCCGATGTAACCAGCGAACGAACCGTCGGGATCGAACAGCGGCGCCGCATTGTCGAGGACCCACCGGTATTCGCCGTCATGCCGGCGAAGCCGATATTCCATCATGAACGGTTCACGGCGGTCGAAGGCGCGGCTGTACGTGTCCAGGCAATGCGGCAGGTCTGCGGCGTGCACACCGTCTGCCCAACCATCGCCGATCTGGGACTCGAGGGGTCGCCCGGTGAAGTCGAGCCACGGCTTGTTGAAGTAGGTGCAGCGCTTGTCGGACCCAGAAATCCAGACGAGTAGCGGCAGGCTATCCGCCACCAGCCGGAACAACCCGTCGCTATCTCGGTGCGATGGAGTACCGAAGCTCATATGGCCACCTCAGTTAATGTCGCGCGAGCGCAGCGACGAAATTCCTGATGTGACTGCGCTGTGCTCAGCGCACACGTTCGGAAGCTGATTCGAGGCTTCTTCGTGCTCGAAGCAGTCGATCGGGTAGCTGCAGATGGTGAAGAACGGCAACGCGCGCGTCAACTCGTTCCAGATCCGTTCGAACTCCAGCGCCGCCTCGAAATCGCCGTTCCGGCACAGGGAGACGGTCATGTCGCCGACGATCGTCAGACGACCCGGTCCATTCGGGGCGGCCACGCGCAACCGGTCGAGGCCGTGGATGATCTCCGCCAGGCGCTCCTTGTCAGGTCTCCCATGGTGCATCACGTGTGACAAGGCCAGTGCGGAATCCTGCGTGACGTACTGTCCCCGCTCAGCCAGCATTGCGACGTTCATCTGCCGCGCCTGCAGGCGCTGAGCGACGCCAATGAGGTTCGCTTCGCTGGTGACGATGACGACCTGCTCGCCCGACCGCAGTGTCGCACCAACCAGCTGGCTTATCTCGTCCAGGTAGTGGCTGTCGTTGGTATGAAACTGGACGGTGTGCCGGTTGCCGGCGACAGCCGAGAGCGAAGTCAGGGATGGCACGAACAGCCGCCCCGCAAGGGCGTGGTCGATCGCGCTGATCAAATCCGGGTGGATGCGCGATTTCAGCACGTAGCCGTGCGCGCCGGCGTTGATTGCCGCGGCGACGAATTCGTCATCCTCGTGCATCGTCAGGAAGACGACTCTGGTTTCCAGGCCATCTCGCCGGAGCTGCTCGAGTGTCTGAAAGCCGTCGAGATCGGGCATGGAGACGTCCAGCACGACCACGTCGGGCCGGAGGCGTCTGGCCAGGTCCAGCGCCTGACGGCCGTCGGCCGCAATGGCCACGATGTCAAAAGCGGCAGAAAGAAGGCGGCTGACCGATGCCAGAAAGTGGATGTGATCGTCGGCCAGGAGGACGCGCGGTCGGGCAGGGGCTGCGATGTTCAAGGAGAACCTGCGTTGCGAAGTGGTCCGTGCATCCCGCCACGAGTATATCGTCACCCAAGAACGCCACGGCAGAGCAGCAAGAGGCATGGAGGCCGTCCTGCTCGACATTCCAGGTTGCTCCACCGTCTTGACTGACACAGAGCCCAATGCCGGCCGCCGCGATGACAAGATCCGGATCGGTGTGGTGCGCGCACACCTCGTGGACGTCGGTCGTGGCAGACATTCCTGCAAGTGCATTCGCGTGCGTTCATGACGACGGACTTCTTCATGTTCATGACGGAGTTCTGGACTCTCCGCGGGCCGGTCACGTACTACACGGTCGCCGCTCCTCAGAAGATGCCGTAGCGGTCCCAGGCCTGTTGCGCACTCATGCCGCCCTTGATGGCCTCAAATACACGCTTCTCTCCTTGGGCTTTTTCCCAGGCGCCGATGAAGACCTCCGTCTCAATTTCGCGCGGAATCACGACGACGCCGTCCAGGTCGCCGAAGATGGCATCGCCGGGGCGGATGTCGACGCCGCTGATCCGGACGGGGCAGCGGAAATCGACCACCGTGCCGCGTGTCCGTTGATCCTGCGCATACCGACCTCGGGAGAAGCAAGGAAACCCGAGGGCGAGGATGCCCGGCGTGTCGCGCGACCAGCCGTCTATCACCACGCCGGCGGCGCCCCGGGTGCGCGCGCTCATGCTCATGAGCTCTCCCCACGATGCATAGGCCCGCGAAGGGCCGGTGCAGACGTACACTTCGTCCGGCTTCAGGTCGTCGAGCGCTCGCAGCATCAAACCGCACGGGCTATGGAGCACCTCGTCGGGACATCCCTGAGCCTTGCCGACCTCGTCGTCGGCCTCAAGCACCGGCATCGCGCGCCCGACGACCACCATGTCATCACGCAGGGGCTGAATCTCGGGCGGTAGGAACTGGTGTCGCCGGCCGAGCAGGTCGAGCGTGTCGCCGATCACGGCGGAAAATAGGTCGCGGCGGGCACGCGCAAAGAGCTCTTCGTCAGAAGTCCAGGATGGAGACATGGCGAGATGCGCATGCTATACCGAGACGCGGGCCGCGTCCACGATCGAGCGCTCGGCTGCTCGTGAGCCGAAATCGATGCGGTTCACGCATTCGCGTCGCCCGGCATCGCTCAAACGCGTGTGACATCGCTGGAAGAACTGCGCCGCGAATTGACCTGCCGGTTTTTGGAGACGATGGACGGCCGATGCAGGAGCGTGGCGTCGCCATCAACGCGCCTGGCCTTTATTTCGTGGGACTGATGTTCCTGAATGCCGCGTCGTCGGTGATGATTCACGGTGTCGGCAGGGACGCGGAGTACATCGCCACCACGATCTTTGACCGAACGCGGGTCCGCCGCGCCGCCTGATGATCCAGCGGATGGTCGAGATGTTCAAGGTATGTCTATCGCGGTGCTGAGGGGAGGCGTCATGTACGTGATCCCCCTTCATGAACGGTAGGCCTTTTCCAGCGCGGCGGCGCCGTCTATTTCTTCGGAGCGGCGGGCGATGCCGCCTTGCTCGTGAACGTAAACGTCCCGAAGATGGTGCCCACGACAATGTCCGGCTTGCCGTCCTTGTTGAGGTCGACCACATCAAACGACGAACCGACGCCGGATTTGTTGTGCACCAGCTCGGGCACGAACCGCGCTCCGCCGGGCGCTTTGGGATCGCGCACGGTCTTGTAGATGTAGAGCACCGGATCTCCCGACGGGTCGTTGTGCGTCAAGACATTGTTTCCGGCCTCAGACCAGTAACGCTTGCCCGTGATCATGTCGGGGATCTTGTCGCCGTCCATGTCGGCAAACCGCGCACCGTGGGACTCCGAGAACACCACGCCTCCCATGTTGGTGCCGGCAGTCGAGAAATCCTGCGCGATACTGTGACGGACGAACGTGCCGTCCTTCTTCTGCTCGAACCAGTTGATACCCCAGTTGTGGCCAGTGCCCGCGACGACGTCCGTGAGGCCGTCGCCGTTGACGTCGTAGACCCCCATCTCGCCGCCACCACTGCCGAACACGGCGGGTTCAGGACGGTGAACAATTCGCTCCCGAACACCAGGTAACAGGCGGTTCTCATCCGAGCCACAGACACGAAGAACCAACAAGATAGAACACAGGTCGCACCCCGTACAATCAGGCACGCGTTGCGGTTGGGTAGCTGTCGACAGCGTCCTGTTCGGTGTCGAAGGTTTCAAAAACCGCGACGAGTTTAGTGATTGATAGAAGGTCGTGGTTTCTCGCGTTCAACTTGAGGAGCGTCAGCCTGCCGCCTGCTTTGGTCAGCGTGGTGTAGCACGCAACAAGCTGGCCGAGACCACCGCTATCCATGTTTGGGACTGCTCCAAGATTCACGATGACCTGATTACGGCCCTGGAAGACGAGACTCTCGCACTTGTCCTTGAGCAGTTGAGCGCCATCGCTGATGGTGAGCTTCCCGTTCAGATCAAGGATGGTGATGCCGCCAACGATTCGTTCACTGATTTCCATTGGAAACTCTCCTAGCGTTTCGCAGATGCCTGGCCGGCCGAGTTCGTGTCGAGAGACCCGTTTCTGCAGCCGGCATTTGTGGGACTAACCCGTCGTAGCGTACGCCGTTCCTTCCGATCTGCGCTGTCTCGAACAGAACACTTGTCGACTCGTTGCGTCCGTTGGCGGGGAGGTCTACAGGGCGCGATACCCGGCTCGACCGGACGGTCGGCCATTCAGGTGAGGCGCTACTGTCTACAAGATCGACATCCGAGACGCCACGGACGTCTCCTACGAATCGCTGCCCGACGACGGAAACCTGGCGGCAGTCGGTATCGTCCCGGTTCAGAAGAACGACGCGGACGTTTTCATCGACCTCGCGAGATTTGCGCACTTGTAAACAGGATGGCCGCTGTTCAGCCAGCGTGACTGACCTTCTCCGGCAACCTTCGCGACGCACCATAGCGCGCCAATCCAACACATCTGCAGTGCTAAGCGACGCCGCTGTTGCGCCGACGTCGCTGATGTGTTACGTCCGCGTCGTATCCTGAACCGCATGCAGCAGGTGGGTCTACCACGGCAGCATTGACAGAGGCGCTGCGATGACGCTCGGGATTGGCGTCCTCGGATGCGTCGTCCCGCCGCACGTCGAGCTCTCGACCCGGTCTTCCCGCCAACGGATGCGCGCATCGACGCTGCGCTGGCCAAATCAGAGCCATGCTCCGATAACAAACTTTGACATAAATGGACAAGTCCTGTTACGGTGTCGTTACCCGTCCATGAACGTGTCGTTGACACCGGAGCTGGAATCGCTGGTGAACGAGAAGGTCCGCAGCGGTCTCTATCAGACCGCCAGCGAGGTGGTGCGCGAAGCGCTGCGTCTCCTCAAGAACCGTGACGATGAAGCGCGGCGTGCCGACCAGCAGGCGGCTCTGGCGTTGCCGTCGGCTGCCGGCACGGCGCGCCACCGTCCGCCGCGACAGCCGAGAAGCAATACCCGGTCGCGTACGGGACGCAGGTGAGACCGGCCAAAGGGGCCCTTTACGATAAGGGGAATGAATGGAGCGTCTACATCGACAGGCGGCAGTGATACCGTATCGGGTTCGCAAGGCGCGCGTCGAAGTCGCACTCATCACCAGGTCGAGCGGTCGGGGCTGGATCGTGCCGAAGGGCTCGGTCGACCATGGCGAACAGCCGCGCGAGGCGGCGATTCGGGAGGCCGAGGAGGAAGCCGGACTCTTGGGTGTTGTCGCGCGGCGGCCGATCGGTCACTATCGTCATCTCAACGGCAACGGCCTCTGTCGAGTGGACGTGTTCCCGATGCGCGTCACAAACGTGCTCGACCATTGGCTCGAGGATGGTCTCCGGCGGCGACGCTGGATGGGGATCGTCGATGCCGCGGCGTGCTTGCGAGCGGAGCTGCGGCAGTTCGTCCGCGCCATCGAAGGCCTGGCCGAAATCGGTTCGTAACGCCAGTGGTGGAGTAGGCCGCGATTTGTCGAATGCCATGGAATCCGTTTACGTCGTCCGAGGCGAGACATCACCTGAACTGATCACCAACAGCCTGCAGGGACTCCTGCCATCACGCCATCAGCCGATCGTCCGCCATCGGTTTACCGTGCTCGACACCTTCGACGGCCGCGTCCGACGAGCAGGCGGCTCTCTGAGGAGAGGCGGCGGCAACGGCCTGTCCACGATCGTCTGGCAACCGATTGATGGAGGCCAGCTCACGCTGCGCGTGACGCAGCCGGTCAGCTTTGTCTGGGATCTGCCCGACGGGCCGCTTCAGCAGGCGCTCGCGAGCGTCGTCGGCGTGCGGCGGCTTCTCGCGCAGGCCGATATTGAACAATTCGGATCACTGCTCGAGATTCTCGACGCTCGGGGCAAGACCGTCGCTCGCCTGCGGATCGAGTCGGGACGCGCACGCCTGCCGGAGTCCCGTCAACCGTGGCAAGTCTTGCCCACGGTCATCTCCCTGAAGGGTCTGCGAGGCTATGAGGAGGTCTGTCAGCGACTCGTGCCGGTCATCGAAAGTCGGCCCGGCATCGAATCGTGTCAGGAGGGCCTTCACGGTGTCGCACTCCGTCAGGTCGGTGCGCCGGAGCACCGATATGTGTCGTTGCCCCGCGTGGAGCTCGATCCGGCCGTCAGCGCGGAGGTGGGCTCCCGACATATCCATCTCGCCCTGCTCGAGATGCTCATCGCCAACGAGCCGGGTATTCGCGCGAATCTCGACACCGAATTTCTCCACGATTTCCGTGTCGCCGTGCGGCGCACGCGTGCCTTACTGGGTCAGATCAGGCACATCTTTTCCGCCGACGTCGTCGCTCACTTTGCCACCGAGTTCTCGTGGCTCGGCCGCCTGACGGGCCCGCTGCGCGACGTCGACGTGCTCGTGCATACGCTCAGGGAGCACCGCGCAGATATTCCCGCCGGTGACATGGAGGTGCTGACCGCTTTCTTGAGCCAGGTGCAGCAGCAGGAGCTGCAACGGCTGATCGACGTGCTCGATGGTGACCGTTACAGGACATTGCTCGCGGAATGGAAGACCTGCTTGCAACGAGGCATTTCTTCCGAACGCCAAGGCGGCGGCGCAGCAGAAACGCTGGCGGATGCGGTCTCACTCCGCGCCTGGCGATTGAACCGGCGGATCGCCACCAGCGGCAAAACGCTCGACGAGCACACCACCGCCGAGCGATTGCACGAGATCCGCATCGACGCCAAGAAACTGCGCTACTTGATCGACGTCACGTCGACTTTGTATGCCGCCGGCGACCTCAAGGGCATCCTGCGCGCTTTGAAGAAACTGCAGCGTGTTCTCGGCGATTTCAATGACGCACACATTCAGGAGAAGCGGTTGATCGAATTCGGACATGCACTGCGAGCCGCCGGCGGATCGGCGGGCGCCCTGCTCGCGCTCGGACGATTGGCCGAACAGAGCCGGCAACGGCACGAGCGACTGCGCGACAAGGTCGTCGACCGCATCAGGCGATTCGGCGAGGAGGACACGCAGTCGGCATGCCGGCGCGCCTTCAAGCGAGTGGGGGCAGTGGAGCGTGCACGGTGAGCGTGGTGGCTGTTTACAACATGAAGGGCGGGGTCGGAAAAACGACGACGGCGGTCAACCTTTCGTATCTGGCGGCGGCGGCCGGCCGCCGTACGTTGTTGTGGGATCTCGATCCACAGGCCGCATCCAGTTTCGCCTTCCGCGTCCGGCCCCGCGTCGCGGGGTTCAGCAAAAAGAGCCTCGAGCGCGCCGAGGCGCTTGCCGCCGCCATCAAGGAAACCGACTACGACAGTCTCGATCTGCTGCCCGCGGATTTTGCCTACCGCAGACTCGATCGCATGCTCGGTCGCCTCGGCAAGCCGGAAGGCGTGATGAGCGAGCTGCTCGATACGCTGAGCCGTGACTACGATGTCGTCTTTCTGGATTGTCCGGCCGGCTTCTCGCTATTGATAGAAGGCATCGTTGCCGCGGCTGACGCCGTGCTCGTGCCCACCATCCCGACGGTGCTTTCGTTGCGAACCGTCGCCCGCCTGATCAAATGGGCCGACCGAGCTGAGGCACCATCAGAGCTGATGGCGTTCTTCAGCATGGTGGATCGCCGCAAGACGCTGCACCGTCGCGCCTGCGAGTGGTCAGGAAGCCACCCCGAGCTGTTTCTTGCCGCTCAGATTCCCTACGCCAGCGTCGTCGAGCAGATGGCCGTCCGCCGCCTGCCGCTTCCGGTATTTGCCGAGCGGGACGCGGCAACCGTTGCGTTCGCCGCGATCTGGACCGAGCTCGAGAGACGTCTGTATGAACGCAAACCCGGTCAGCCCCGACCAGACAAGTGGGCGAACCTGTTGCAGACCATCGATTCGCTCATCGCGCGTCTCGAGTCGGGCAGTGAGTTGGAGAAGGTGGACGTCGCGTTCAAGACGCCTCTGAAACAGGAGTTGCCGACGGAGCGCGACGTCCAGTTCGTGCATAGCTTCGACACTGAGCGTCGGGACTTGCAGCGGTGTGGCTACGTGCTCGAGATGTACGAGCGCACGGGCAGCTTTGTCGTCGTGGCAGACCGGTGTGGCGCGGAAAGTGGCGCAGTCGATGCCACCGACCGGGCACAGGTTGCGGTCGACAGCTGGTGGGCGACGCAGATACTGTCTGGGCTCATGTCTCCGCTGTCTGCCCTGGAGCGCAGGCTGGGGCCGCCGGTTCCCGCGCTGATCGCGAACATCGCTTCGATAGTGGGTGAGCGGAAGCTTGATCGCTTGGAGTCGCGGGTCATCGCGTCCGCCGACAGCATCGGCGTCGAGCGCAGGCACCCAGTCGAACCACTGTCGCCCTCGAATTCAGAGATTCGGACCTGAACGAGGCGCCGCGTTAGGGCAGAGCGCCTCCCGCTACTCCTCGCTATCGGGCCACTCGAGCTTCGGGTGAAAGTTGTAGAGCAACAGATACCGGGCCAGCGGCCCGCTATTCCACTGCGACACGAGCATCAGCTTCCGCAGCTCGAGTAAACCGCGAACATCCACTTCGCGCGTGAAAGAAGTGAACGCCGCGAAGTCGCCGGCGAATCTCGAAGGCCAGCCATAGCGAATCGAGAGGGGGTGCTGACGGCTGCGAGTGCCTTCAGTGGAGAGCTTGAGCCAGCTCAATCGGTTGTACTCGAGGAGCGTCATCTCGCGCTCTGCAGGAATGCCGGTGTCTCCGTCGGCCGCCTCGGTTTCGATAGTCAGATGCGACCAGCCTTCCGGCATCGGTCCGTGCTTACCCCACTGCACGTCGACGCGCAGCCGTGAACCATTCCTGCGGGCGCCGGCGAGTCTGTCGGCGGCCATGTTCACGACCCGCCCATGAAAGAGCGTTGATACGGCCGCTACACGATCGTCCGCGTCGTAACGGACCCAGACGACTTCATGATCGGAGGGTTCGTTGTCGTCGGGAAAATCAATGTCGTCCTCCCAGAACAGGTGGTAGGCGATCACGCGCTCGCTGGGATGAACAATTGCCGCGACATCCTTCAGGGCAAAAGGTTCGCGCGCGTTGACGAAGACGCGCGGCGCCAGGCGGAGGACGCGTGACCGCTGCACGTCGGTCGGCGGGACGGGCGGCACCCGGGCGAGGGCAGCATCGTACTCCCGCTTCGCATCGCTCAGGCAACCCTCGAGGTGAGCGGCGACGCCGGCGGCATGCCGGTCGTTCGCATCATTCGAGTTGTCGGAGTGGACAATCACACGGAGGCTGCCGGCAAGGGCCAGGAGGATCACTATCGCGTGTCGCATGGTGCGCAGTGTCGCGCGACTCTGTAACAAGCGCAAGACGTTCCGCTGGATCCGCAGCCTTCGATCAGTCCTTCCGTGCCCTCCTCACACGTTGCCGCAAACTCATGGCAGCGCATGACTTCCAGACTCAGGCGCACCTGCGGCAGGAATTGGTTTCTCGTTTGCCAGTCACGCGCGGGAATTCTGGCTCGGCCAGGAGTGTTCTTGTTTTGATGAAGGTCTTTTCCCCATTTTGAGGTTGTTGTCATGGACTCTTTAACGCAAGCGCAGTCATATCCAGGCTCAGCGGTTAGGCGCGCGACCGTCATGACGCTCCTCCTCGAAGAGTGCACGGAGTTTGTGGTCCTTGACGTCGAGGGAACTCTCCGGGCGCCGGTACGTCGCGAACTGCGGCGCAACCTGGAAGCGCTTCTCAACAGAGGAGAGCGGCGGATTCTGGTGAATCTGGCACGGCTCACCGACATCGATGCGGCCGGCGTCGGCGAATTGTTACGCGCATACCACACGACGAGGGCGATGGGTGGCGTTCTGCAATTGGCGCATGCGCGCGGCCACGTCGGCCATCTTTTGGACGTAACGGGCATCATGTCGCGACTTGGCGCTTCGGTCGGTGATTGTTGAGATGACTGAGCCCTAGGTTGAGGTTCGAACTTTGGTGTGTATCGTGCACCGTCTTCCGAGACCTGCATGCATGCCAACTCAATCCAAGGGGGATCACAATGACCGGTTCACCGTTGACTCACCCGATATCGGAGCTCGTCGATTCGTCGTTCGCTCAGGTGCTGCACGCCAATGGTCCCGATCTGGCTCGTGCGACCAAGCTCGTGCTCTATTCATGGATAGTCGGCCGATGGGACATGGACGTGACAACGATTCTCGAAGATGGAACGACGCATCGGGGCCGCGGCGAGATTCACGCTGGTTGGGTGCTGCAGGGTCGGGCCATCCAGGACGTGTGGATGATTCCGCGCCTGCGAGACCGCCAGCCAGGGATCGAGCCACTGCCCGGCGCGGGCAATTGGTACGGCACGACGTTGCGGACCTACGATCCCGAGCTCGACGCCTGGCGAATCCTCTGGAGCGATCCTGTGACGGGTTTTTTCGCCCAACAGATCGGCCGAGCGCAAGGCCCAGACATCGTCCAGACCGGCGCGGATCCGAGGGGTGGTTCGATGCGCTGGGTCTTCAGTGAAATCCAGCCGGGTTCGTTCCACTGGACTGCGGAGCGCGCTCCGGACGACCGGAACTGGCGGCGCGAAGTAGACATCCGCGCGCGTCGCGCGTAAGCGCCGCCGTTCGCGCCATGAGCCCTCAACCCTGCTGCAACGATGCAAGCTTGTCGCGAAGATACGCACGGCCGTTCCGATTGGGATGATTCCTGCAGACGATCGGTCTCAAGAGACCGTCAGCCGAGCGCCCCTAGCCCATGAACGGGCGCTTTCAGACTGATTCACTACGCAGGAGGACTTCACATGCTACGAGACACAGACGCGGTGGCCACCCTTGCGGTCAAGGACCTTCGCGCAGCGGCCAAGTTTTATGAAGAGACGCTGGGGCTCAGTCGAGCCGGTTCGGAAGACAACGAGGCCGTGGTGTTCGAGAGCGGTGACACCACGATCAACGTGTACCGGTCCAGCTTTGCCGGCACGAACAGAGCCACCGCCCTGACCTGGACGGTTGACGACGTCGAGGACGTCGTCCGCACGCTCAAGGCCAAGGGCGTGAGGTTCGAGCACTACGATTTGCCGGAAACGAGGCGCGAGGGCGATGTCCACATCTCCGGCGATCTCAAGGTCGCTTGGTTCAAAGACCCGGACGGTAACATCCTCAGCGTCGTGAATGGCTAGTGGGGCGCATGGTATGAAACCCGTTCATAGCGTCTCGCGCCGCGTCGTTCAGTTCTCCCGTCTGGCCGCCATCGCTGTGCCGGCAACCGCGAGCCGACTTGGCGAGACCACACGGAGTCGTTCGTTCAGCTACAAAAGCTTGTGGAGCGTGCTCAGCGCCTCGAGTGTGCTATCGGTCGCGAGTGCGGCATCGCTTCTCAGCATTGGCAGCTTCGCGTCGATTCTCAGCATTGGAAGCAGCAACAGCATACTCAGCATTGGAAGCGACGGCGGATTTCTATGCATCGGGAGGTCGCGCCGTTCGCAATGAGCGGACAAGCTGGTTGCACCTGCGAGCGCGAGCTTATCGTCAGACGCTGCGGTGATCGCGAAGCGTGTGATCGCCGCGCCCTCTGGGCAAGCAGGGTGCCCTTCGGAAGGCGGCTGGCGCTTGCCGCAGGCGAGCGCGCCCGCGAGAAGGAGCTGCAGGACACCGGCGATTCTACGGTTCGACACGAACGTCGAATACTCCGGTGCGAACGGCGCCGGCCCGTTTGACCTGCACGAAGATTCGATAGTCGCCCGGCTCGGGGAAGCCGTACGGGAACGTGACGGTCGCGGGCAGCGATGCGGCCATCGCGTGCGCCGCGTGCGGGTCGTCCGATCCCTTCTCAGCGCCCGGCAGCGTGGCGGCTGCGAGCGACAGAGCCGCCATCGCGGCCGTGCCGGACGGATGCACGTGCGCGAAGACCCGCGCATCGCGCTTGATGACGATGGCGTGGCCGGGCATGCCCATGTACAACTCGAGGTCCGTCGCGGGCTGACCCTCCTCGTTTTCGACGCGGAAGGCCAGGAGGTTCGGTCGCTTCGCGCGGAGCGGCTCGTTGCCTTCCCGGACGATCCTGGCCGGCACGGCCGTCGAAGCCGTCGAATCATCGGGCCCGGCGGGCCCCTCGACGCCGCTCAGGGCAGGCCCTTCGATCCCGCTCAGGGCAGGCACATCGATCTCGGCGACCATCGTTTCCGGCAGCCCTGTCGCGTGGACGATGTCGGCGAAGAGCCGGTACCGCCCTGGCTCCATCCGTGGAAGCGTGTGCGCGAAGAGGTCGTCCTTTATCTGTCGTGGATGGACATGGACGAGCCGATCGAGATCGGGCATCCGGATCAGGAACAGATGCATCAGGTGTCCGTGATCCGGCAGAAAGTCGCCGACGATCCGCGATCGAATCCAGCCGGGATCTCGCACGCCGAGGAGGAGCGTGCCGTCAGGTTCGAGCGTCGCGTCGATCTGGAGCGGCTTGTAGATGTACCGGGCGTACGCGTCCGCCTCGGCCGTCCACCACCAGTTGCCGAAGCCGAGCGCGGACGCAACGAAGGCCATCGCCGCCGCCCCGGCCATCCGCGCGCGTCGCGCGCGTCTGCGATCGATCGCCGCGCCCGGCGCGACTTGCGCCTGCCCCGCGCTCGCGCTGACGATCGCGACGAAGCCCACCACGAGGAACAGCGCGAAGGGAAGGAGCGCGAGCTTGAGGCTCGTGTGCATCTTCAGCGTGCGGGTCGCGAGCGCCTCGATCGGGATCGCGACCTGCGCGCGGCCCTCGTCGCCGTCGAGGGCGACCCGGACCTGCCAGGCGCCCGCGGCCATCATCCACAGGCTCGCCGTGTAGAAGCGGGGATCGTCGGTGGATTGTCTGGCCTCGTCCGGAACCGGCGCGAACTTCGCACCCGGTCCCGTGACGCGCAGCGGCACCACCGTGACCGCGCGCGGGTGACCGTCGAGCACACGAATCTCGATCGTCGCTACGCCGGGGACGACGGGCGGCGTGCGGACAGCGAGGAGCAGCCGGTACGCGCCGGCGCGGCCCTCCCAGAACACGTCGGGGCTGCCGACGTGTGCGGAGCTGTCGGCCGGAACCGCCGCGACGAGCGCACACAGAGCCGCCGCGCGGACCGCGGATTTCATCGCTGCAACCGCTGGAGCCACGTCCCGAGCGCCAGCCCCGCGCGCGCGCTGAGCAGCGCGAACACGAACGCCATGGCCATCCTCGTCCAGAACGCGGTTTCGGCCGGCGCGTACTGAAATTGCGCCGCGTGGTACGTCGGCGGCATCGACGCGCCGAAGTAATGAGATCCGAAGACCCAGTTGCGCGCGATCGGCAGGTGCAGGAAGTCTGCGAACGGCCACTGCACGGCGATCAGCACGACCACAAACGTCACGCCCGCGGCGGCGGCAAGCAGCCAGGGGTTGCGATCGCGCATGCGCTGGAACAGGAGGTCGAGCGCCAGGGCAGGAGCGATCAGCAGAAGCGGAAAGCCGTTCGGAATTAGGTGGGTGATTTCGCGGTAGACCGGGCCGAGCTTCGGCTCGGCCGGGAAGAGCGGCAGGATCCACTCGAGCGCCAGGAGAAACACGGTGTAGATCGTCGCGACGATCGTGCACGCCCATCGATGCCGCGATCCGAGCGCGACGGTCGCCAGGAGCGCGGGGACCAGGACCGCGAGCGCGCGGTACATCGCGGCCGTGTGTTGAAGGCTCAGCCAGGTCCACTCCATCTGCAGCAGCAGCATGTCGACCAGCGCCAGACCCGCGACGAGGAAGTACGGCACGAGCAGCTGCCGACGAGCCTCAGCGTTGTCGGACCGGTTCAACCCTGTTTGAATCAGCACGATCGTGCCGACGATCACGCCGAACCCGCCCATGATGAGCAGCACGTGCGGCGGGCTCACGATCTTCACGTCCAGCCCGTATGCCTCGTGCCACCAGTTGTCGAACGGCGCGGACGTGATCATCGCGACACCGCCCCAGGCCGCGATGAACGCGCCGAGCGGTCCTCGTAGCCCCCAGATACTGACGAGATCCTCGCGGTCGCGTCCGACGATCGTGTTCCGGATGATCAGGTACCCGAAGGTGATCCCCGCGAGCACCCCCATCATGTAGATGGCAACGTGGGGCGGCGACCAGAAGCTGTCGCGGCCGATCGAGTTGTGCCAGGAAATGTCCCAGTGGCCGCCGAGCACGCCCGAGAAGAGGCCGAGGACCGCGGTCCAGATGTACCACGGCACGCTCGCGGCGGCGCGTACCCGCGCCACGTCCAACTCTTTCGAGGTTGCCGTCAGCGTCGGTGTGGCCATGTTCTGTACCGGTCGAGCCACGATACAACGCCGGAACGAGGAGCGGCAAGACAGCCGCTCATCCCAGCCTCAGCTCGCCACGCCAGCCCGCAGCGCCGCGGTCCGCTCGATCAGCCGTTGCAGGATCGCCGGGTAATGCGCGATCCGTCCGGCCTCACCCTTCACGGAGATCGACGCCACCGGTGCTCCCGTGCGCGATGGCAGCCGGGCGCTTCCGATGGCGAAGAAACCATGAGTCAGGCCGAAATCGGTCATCGGCGCGATGAACACGCGCGCCTCGCGCACGATCGTCACGCACAGTGTGCCGAAGGTGTCGTCGAGGGATGCAGGATTCGCGCGGACGACCGCGGCATGCGCCCACGCCGGAATCAGCCCCGCCGTCTGCATGCCGACGCGCACCGGGCTCGTACGGGAGCGGGCTGCAGCGATCAGCCGGTTGAACTCACGCGCGTACTCGATGAACCCGCCCCATGGTCCCTCGCCCGTCACGAAATCGGCGGCGCGCAGCGAGACGACATCCACGTCACGTTCGTACCCCGATGACGCCGCCACATCGACTGTGGAGGCGATGCGCACGCCGGCGAACTCGGGTTCCTGACTGAGCAGCCACGCGATGAGCGTGCCGAACGTCACCGGCCCTCCGATCGCTCCCGCGTACCGCGCGTTGAGATCCTCACGAAGCGCGAACACCGGCGTCAGGTCGACGAACGCAACGAGCTGATCGACTTCACGCTCGCCGGGCACGTGGCAGGGGTGCGGATCGATGAACGCACGAGCGGGCGATGGAGGGGGAAACGCGACGACTTCACCGGTGCCCCAGGCACGTTCGAGCCGGTTGAGCAGATCCTGAAGCGGCACACCGTCGATCCCGACGTGGTGCGCGCTGACCCAGAGATCAACCGTGTCGGACGAGGCAGTCCGGGCCACCCACGACAGGCAACCGAAACCGAGCGTCCGACGCGCGGCAAACGCCGGTGGCCGGAAGCGCTGCGCCGGATCGGACGGTTCGATCGCCTCGAACGACAGACAGGACGCGGCAAGCAGCCGCTGCGCGTAGGCCTCGTGGGCCCGCAAACCCGCTGACGCCAGCGCCGCCCGAACCGCGTCCAGCAGCCCGCCGGCTCGATCGACCTCGGGCAACTTCGACGTCTCGTTGTAGCCGTGGACGATGGCGTCGTGCACGCGTGCCCACACATCCCGTGCCGGCACGGAAGAACGGGAAGCCGCCAAGTGAGGATCGATGGCTTCGAGCCTGCCGTCGTGCCCGAACGAAAGTACGACGAGGTCCACGACAGGAATTCGTCGGCGATTCGTGACTGGCGGCAGCCACTCGAGCGCGAAGTGCGCATCGTGCTCACTCGCCAGGAATGCCTGGAGGGCGCGGGCCGTTCGGAGCTGGAGAGCGTTGCGCCCGGGAGGAAGTGCCGTGCCGGATTCAGGCACTCGAAGGCCGAATGCCGAGAGCGCGAATCGCGTCGACTCCGACCGGAGGAGGATGCCGACGGTGCGGCGCCAGCCTTCGGGCTGACGTCGGAGTCCCGCGGCAATCAGCACTTTCCCGGCCAGCACTGACGCCGCGGCGGCGATGGTCGCCCCATGGCGCAGCAACGGTACGGGCGCGACAGGCGACGACTTCAGACTCTCTACCAAGCTGAGGACTATAATGCCCCGATCCCGCACCGGTCGATACGGCACGTCGTGATCCCGGCTGCGCCTCGATGCTGCCAATTACCATCAATCACTATCGGCTCGATGAGCTGATTGGCCGCGGAGGCATGGGCGAGGTCTACCGCGCGGTGGACACCCGGCTCCACCGTCCCGTTGCCGTCAAGCTGATGCGCGACAGAACCGGGGACAGTGCCCTCACCATCAACCGGTTCCTCCGCGAGGCACGCGCGGCCTCCGCCCTCAATCACCCCAACATCGTGGTCGTCCACGACATCGGCGAGACCGATGCCGGCCGCCACTACATCGTTCAGGAGTTCATCGACGGTGTGACGCTGCGCGCGAAGATGGAGAGAGAGAACACGCTGGCGGCGGTGGTCGACGTCGGCCGCCAAGTCGCGAAGGCGCTTGCCGCCGCCCATGCCGCCGGCATCATCCATCGCGACATCAAGCCCGAGAACGTGATGGTGCGGGGCGACGGCTACGCGAAAGTGCTGGACTTCGGGCTGGCGCGCGTCCACGAGTCTGGGACCAGCACCGCAACCCATTCGGGTACGGAGACAAATCCGCTCGCGCTGCTCGGCACGATGGCCTACATGTCCCCCGAGCAGGCCCGCGGCGCTCCCGCCGGTGCGCCGTCGGATGTCTTCGCGCTGGGCGTCACGCTCTACGAATTGCTCGCCAGACGCCGGCCGTGGGTTGCGCCGACGATGCCGGCCGTGCTGGCGGCGATCTTGTTGGAAGATGCCTTGCCGCTGTCGCGGCTGAACCCGTCGGTGCCTCCCGCGATCGAGAAACTCGTGCACCGGATGATCGCGAAGGATCCCGCGCTGCGTCCTTCGGCGAGCGAGGTCGAGCAGGCACTTGCGGCGCTCGCTGCGGGGGACTCGCAGCAGTCGCCGTTTCAGAGCAGCGCCGCGATCGCCGAGCGCCGCACCGTCGGGCGCGAGTACGAGAGGGCGACGCTCCGCGGGGCCTACGAGCAAGCGCGCGAGGGCCGCGGCCGGTTCCTGACGGTGTTGGGCGAGCCGGGAATCGGGAAAACGATCCTCGTGGAAGACTTCCTGGCTGAGCTCACACAGTTGCCGGAACGTCCGTTCGTCGTGCGCGGCCGCTGCTCGGAGCGACTCGCCGGCTCCGAGGCGTACCTGCCCCTGCTCGAAGCGCTCGACGGCCTGCTGCACCAGTCGTCGTGGAGCTCGGTGCCCTCGCTCATCAAGACCGTCGCGCCGACGTGGTACGTGCAAGTGGCGCATGCGGAATCCAGCCAGGACTCGGTCGCGCGCGTGCGCGAGGACGCACCCGCCGTGTCGCAGGAACGAATGAAGCGCGAGCTCGGCGCGCTCCTGCTGGAAGCGTCGCAACTGCGCCCGTTCGTCCTCTTCCTCGACGACCTGCACTGGGCGGATGTCTCCACGATCGACATGCTGAACTATCTGGCCGGCCGCCTGGGCCAGATGCGGCTGCTCGTGCTGGCGACCTACCGGCCGGCGGACATGACGCTCGCGCAGCATCCGTTCCTCGGCATTCGTGACGAGCTCCACGCGCGCGGCGCGCTCGCAGAGATCAAGCTCGGCTTCCTCGAGCGGCGCGACATCGAACGTTATCTCGCCGTCATGTTTCCGCAGCACCGCTTTCCCGCTTCGCTTGCGGAGTTGATTCACGCGAAGACCGAAGGCAACCCGCTCTTCATGGCCGACGTCGTCCGCTACCTGCGCGATTCGGGCAGCATCGTCGAACGCGACGGGGCCTGGGTGCTGGCGCGCCCCGAGGCCGATGCGTTCGGCGAGCTGCCGGCCTCGATCCGCAGCATGATCGCGAGGAAGATCGAGCGGCTCGAGGAGGTGGACCGGAAGCTCCTCGTGGCCGCGAGCGTGCAGGGGCACGAGTTCGACTCCGCGGTCGTCGCCGAAGCGATCGAGATGGACCCGGCCGAAGTCGAGGAACGGCTCGACGCGCTCGAGCACGTGCACGTGTTCGTCAAGCGGACCAAAGAGCACGAGTTCCCCGACCTGACGCTGTCGCTGCAGTATCAGTTCGTCCACGTGCTCTACCAGAACGCATTGTATGGCACGCTGCAACCGACGCGCCGTGCAGCGCTCAGCGGCCGTGTCGCGACCGCGCTCGTGACGCACCACCCGGGTGAACACGCCGCCATCGCGGGCCGGCTCGCGGCACTCTTCGAATCCGCTCGCAATTTCGGTCAGAGCGCGCAGTACTTTCTCGCCGGCGCGCGGCACGCCGTCGGGCTGTTCGCGTTCCGCGAAGCGCTGTCGCTCGCCGAGCGCGGGCTCTCGGTGCTGCGCGGGATGCCGGACGGCCCCGAGCGCCTGCAGCACGAGCTGGGGCTCCAGATGATCCGCGGGCTGGCGCTCCGGATGATGAAAGGGTGGGCGAGCCCGGAGATCGAGCCCGTCTTCGCCCGTGCCCGCGAGCTGTGCCAGCAGCTCGGCGACCCGCCGCAACTGTTCCCCGTGCTCTGGGCGATCACGCTGTTTCACGCGGTCAAGGGCGATCTGAGGGAGCTCCGCAGCCGCGCCGACGCGCTGATGGCGGAGGCGGAGCGGGCCGGCAACCCGGCGTTCCTGATGGCCGCCGATCACATGCTCGGTGTCTGCCTCGAGTTCGCTGGCGACATGACCGAGTCGAGCCGTGTCCTCGACTGCGGCCGCGAACTGCACGACCCGGAACAGCATCGGGCCTACACCGACATGTTCGGCCTCGACCCGGGCATGATCGCGCGCGCGATGTCGAGCCGGCCGCTCTGGGTCCTCGGCTACCCTGATCGCGCCAAGGCCCGCGCGCGAGAGACACTCGAGCTCGCACGCTCACAGCGCCAGCCCGTGACGCTCGTCTTCGCCCTGCTCGTCACGCAGGGTGTGCACCTCGTCCGCGGCGAAGCCGCCCAGGCGTTGACGATTGGCGACGAGGTCGTCGCGCTCTGTCGCGAATTCGGGCTTCCGCAGGAACGTGAATGGAGCCGGTCGTTCCAGGGTGCGGCGCTCGCCGCGATGGGCCGGCTCGACGAGGGGATCGATCAGCTCTCGGACAGCCTCGCAGTCCAGCGCGCGATTGGCGCCGGCCTGGTGCGCAGCGCGTTCCTCGCCGTACTCGCGGATCTTCTGCGTTTCGCCGGCCGCGTGGACGAGGCGCAGCGCGCGGTGAGCGAGGGTTTCGCGCACGCCGAGCAGCACGGTGAGGGCGGATACCTGGCGGAACTGCACCGGGCGAAGGCGGAACTGCTGCGGCTCCAGGGGGACATCGCCGGTGCGGAGGCTGAATTCGCGGCAGCCGTCGAGTACGCTCGCGGGCAGCAGGCCCGCTCGTTCGAGTTGCGCGCCGCCGCCGGATGGGCGCAACTGCTGATCGCATCCGGCCGGCACGCCGAGGCGCGCGCCGTGCTCGGGCCGGTCTACGCCTGGTTCACCGAAGGCTTTGGCACCGCGGACCTCGCGGCGGCACGCGCGACGCTCGATCAGATTGGGTGAGATCTCGCGTCAACTCCCAACAGCCAAACCGCATCCCCAAGGAGCCCCGAGCGCGGGTTGAAGGGAGCGATGTTCTTCAGGGCGGAGTTCTCAGCCCCTGGCGGCTCTCGACGCCCCACTGTCGCGCGTTGGCGCCGACGCTGCCCTCAACCGGAGGCAGCTGCCGCACTACTGACGCGACGGCCATCGACTCTGCACGTGCGGTGGGCGAACTGAGCCCTACTCGCGCAGCATGATCAGCAACATGCGCGACAGCTCGGTCGCCCGAACAGCGTGGGCCACGTTTGCCGGCATCAACGCGACCGAGTGCGGTGCCGTCTGCACTTCGCGTCCGCCGATCGTGAGGACGAGTGCCCCTGACAGCGTGAGGACGAGTGCGTCGAACGGCGCCGTGTGTTCCGACAATTCCTCGCCCGCATCGAAAGCAAACAGGGTGATGTTGCCCGCCGCCGTCCGCGCGAGCACACGGCTGGCAATGCCCTGAGCGGTTGGCGTTACCAGGGTCTCCAATGCGAACAGTTCACCGGGCGGAAGGGTACTCGCCATTGCCTGCTACTCCCCGATCCTCCGCTTGCGCAGGGGAATCCTATCGATCTGTCTCATCCTTATCGCTTGCCGCGGCGACACGTCGAAGCGCGTCGAACAGTTCGGTCGCCGACCAGGCGTTTCCACGCCAGATCTCCTCAATGCGGCCGTCCCGGCCGATGACCGCCGTCGCCAGCGTGTGCTCGACGAACGCACCGCCGCGCTCGACATGGATTGAGAAGGCGGATGTGAGTCGGGCTATCTCGTCCGCGTGTCCTGTCGCGAACTGCCATCGTGCCGGGTTCGCTTCCTTGCCCTCGGCGTAGGCGCGCAGTACCGGCGGCGTATCGAACGCCGGATCGAGTGTCACGCTGAGCAGGCGGACGGGATGTGGTGAGTCGATCGACTCGAGCTTCCGCTGCACCTGTTGAAATCTCTTCACCATCAACGGGCAGAATTCCGGGACGGGGCAGCGGGTGAAGACGAACGTGATCGCGGTCACCTGACCACTGAGATCGGCGGACGTCAACGGTCGCCCGTCCGACGTCGTGAGCGAGAAGCCCGGGAGCGCGTCGCCTTTCTTGAGCCGAGTTCCAGAGGGCCTCGTATCCGCGCCCAATGCGGCCGCCACGTGCGCGTCATGGCCGGTCACCTCGAACCCGCCTGCCTGCGACCGGTCGGCCCACACGCTCAGCGTGAAACGCACGCGATTCCCGGCGGCGAGAGGCGGCGTCGCCGTCCCTAGCACGGCAAAGGGCATCGTCATCGCCGGCATGTAGCCCGGAATGTCGTCGTGCGCCACCATCACGCGTCCGTCGGTCACCGGGGCCGTAATGACGCCGGTGACCTGGAACGAACGCGGCGCCGCCATGGCCAGCGCGTTGCGCCGGGTGCGCGCCACGGTCACGGTCACGGCCATCGCGACCACCAGCACCAATACAAAACGCTTGGTCGTCATGTGTCCAGTGTGCGCCGGCGTCGGGAGACTGTCTTTGCGCCGGCGCAACATCCTGCGGTTGCCTTCACCAGAAAGAGAGCGCTCTCCGCAGCTATACGACTTGCAACCTTGCGCTGCGACAAAGACAGGACGGGAGGCAGGGGTCAGACTGCTCGGCAGGAAGGGATTCAATGCCTCGATACTTTGCTCTGTTCGCTCTCGTTCTTATTGTCACGGGCGTCGCGTGCTCCACACCGCCCGCAAACACCTCACCCGCCAACGACGCCGTGGCATCGGACGCCGCGACGCCGTCTTCTGCACCGGCGCCCCCGGTGCACGACGGCCGGCCGATCGAGATCACCGGCGAGGACACGATGAAGTTCAGCGTCACTGAGATCTCGGCGAAGCCGGGCGAGAAGCTGAGCGTCACGTTCGTCAACCTCGGGACGACGCCCAAGTTCTCGATGGGACACAACTGGGTGCTCGTCATGGCCATGGCTGACATCCAGCCGTTCCTGCTGGCGGCGGCGGAGGCGGTCACCTCTGACTACGTGCCGGTGGCGACACAGAAAGACCGCATCATCGCCGCCACCAAGCTCCTCGGTCCGAAGGAGCGCGACACGGTGACGTTCACGGCGCCGACGACGCCGGGACGCTATGAGTTCCTGTGCTCGTTCCCCGGGCACTACCAGGTCGGCATGCGTGGCGTGCTGATCGTCGGCTGACTCCGTTCAAAAGGATCCTGTGATGTCGACACGCTTTCCTCTTCTCATCGGCGCCGGCCTCGCGGCCGGCCTGCTGGCGACGGCGGGCTGCAACCCGCCCGGAAGCCGCACCGCCGCGGTCAGCGACACGTCTGCCGCCGCGAAGTCCTTCGTTCCTCCCGGCGAGAAGGACGAGTTCTACCTGTTTTACTCCGGCGGCCACTCCGGCCAGGTCTATGTGGCTGGTCTGCCGTCCATGCGCCATATCGCGACGATTCCCGTTTTCGCGCCGTACTCGGCAACGGGCTACGGCTTCGACGAAGAGTCGAAGCGGATGATGGGACGCTTCACCTGGGGCGACGTGCACCATCCCGGCCTGTCGCAGCGGGACGGGAAGTACGACGGCCGCTGGCTCTTCGTCAACGACAACGCGAACAACCGGATCGCGCGCATCGATCTGCGCGACTTCAAGACCAAGCAGATCCTCGGCCCGATCCCCAACTCGAGCGGCAATCACGGCTCCTCGTTCGTCACCGAGAACAGCGAGTACGTGCTCGTCGCGACCCGGTTCTCGGTGCCCCTGCCCAAGGGCCGCTATGCCGATCCGTCCACGTACAAGACGGAGTTCAACGGCATGGTGAGCGGCATCAAGATCGACGCCAACACCGGCGAGATGACCGTCGGGTGGCAGATCCTGACCCCTCCCTTCAACTGGGACCTCGGATCGACCGGCAAGGGCCCGAGCTCGGGCTGGGCGTTCTGGACTTCGTACAACTCCGAGATGGCGCACGAGACCCTGGAGGCCACCTCGACGCAAGGAGAGCGCGACTACGCCGCGGTCGTGAACTGGCGCGCGGCCGAACAAGCGGTCAAGGACGGCAAGGCCACGACGCTCGACGGCGTGGCGGTGCTCGATCCCGCCAAGGTGCCCGGCGTGATCTACTTCCTGCCGGTGCCGAAATCCCCGCACGGGATCGACACCGACCCGTCGGGGCGCTGGATTGCCGCCTCCGGCAAACTGCAGCCGGTGACCAGCGTGTTCGACTTCGAGAAGATCCAGAAGGCGATCGCTGCCAAGGCGTTCGACAGCGAGGTCCGCGGCGTACCGGTGATCAAGTACGAGACGGTGATCGAAGGCGAAATTCCTGTGGGCCTGGGGCCGCTCCACACGCAGTACGACGGGAAAGGCAATGCTTACACCTCGCTCTACGTCGAATCAGCGGTGGCGAAGTGGACGCTGCCGCCATGGAACGACGCGCAGAAAAAGAACCTCAACTCCGTCATCACCGACAAGATCCCGGTGCACTTCAACATCGGGCACCTGGTCGTGGGCGGCAGCGATACGAAGGAGCCCTACGGCAGGTATCTCGTGGCGATGAACAAGCTCTCGAAGGGGCGCCACATCTCGGTCGGTCCGTCACAGCCGGAGAGCAGCCAGCTGATCGACATCACCGGCCAGAAGATGTCCATGCTCTACGAGGCTTATACGGAGCCGGAGCCGCACTTCGCGCAGATCCTCAAGGCCGACGCCATCGCGCCGATCGAGGTCTATCCGAAGGCCGAGAACCGTCACCCGAAAGCGGCATGGGACGGCACGCAAACGGGCGTGACGCGGGTTGGCAACAAGGTCGAAGTGAAGATGGTCGCCATCCGCAGCCGGTTCCTGCCGGATCGGATCGAGGTCAAGGCGGCCGACGAAGTGACGATCCACGTGACCAACGTGGAGCAGACCACCGACATGATTCACGGGCTCGGCATCATCGAGCACGACATGAACGTGGTCGTCGACCCGGGTGAGACCAAGACAGTGAGGTTCATCGCCGGAAAGCCGGGTGTCTATCCCTTCTATTGCACGAACTTCTGCTCCGCGCTCCATCAGGAGATGCAAGGCTACCTTGCCGTGAAGCCATAAGTGCTATCAGCGTCCGCCGGCCTTCGGGCCGGTGGACACGGAGACTGTCGTGAACCGGATCCTCTCTCGACTATCGGCCATGCACCGCATCCTCGATCGCCCGGTGAGCCGCACCGGCCGGGTGCTGCTGCTTGCGGCGATCGTCGTCCTCCTGCTCGGCGGCACGCTACCGCTCTGGCGCATCAGCCTGGTGGCGCCGCAGTACGCGGAGGGGCTGACGCTCGATATGTATGCGTATCAGATCATCGCGGGCAACAACGGTCAGGATCTCGCCGAGATCAACACCCTCAACCACTACATCGGGATGAAGCCGATCGCGCAAGCCGACTTCCTGGAGATGAAGGTCCTGCCGTTCGCGATGGGAGCGTTCGCGCTGCTCGCGCTTCGTGCCGCCGTCATCGGCCGGATCGCCAGCCTGGTCGATCTGTCGGTGCTGTTCCTGTACTTCGGCGCGTTTTCGCTCGGCGGCTTCGTGTATCGGCTGTACAGCTACGGCCACCACCTCGATCCTCGCGCGCCGATGAAAATCGAACCGTTCATGCCGGTCGTCATGGGCTCGCAGCAGATTGCCAACTTCGTCCAGACTAGCCTCCCGCTGGCCGGAACGATCTGCATGACCGGTTTCCTCGTGCTCTTGCTCGCCGCGCTCTGGTCGTCGGTGCGCCACGCACACCGGGAGGTTGTATGAATCCACGCACGCACCGCCTGGCCACGTGGTCTGCGGGCTGGGTGCTCGCGACACTCGCGATCGCCGCCGGGCTCCGCATGGCGACCATTCGGTCGTACGCCACGTCGGCAGCAGAAACGGCGACCCTTGCCTCTCGAGACGTGGCCACGATATCGGGGCCGGATCGGACCGCCTGGCTGCTGGAGGCGCTTCGATATGCCTCGGACGGCGCCTCGATCCAAGTGCCGGCAGGCCTCTATCGCGGTCCTTTCACGATCGATCGCGCGGTGCGCCTGCACGGCGGTGGACAGGCGCACCTCCGCGGCGACGGCCGCACACACACCGTCGAGATTCGCGCCGCCGACGTCCTCGTCGACGGCTTCGAGATCAGCGGATCGGGCCTCGACCTCGGACGCGATCATGCAGCGGTCCACGTGACCGGAGCCCGGGCGGCCATCGTCAACAACCGGATTCACGATGCGCTGCACGGTATCTACGTCCGGCAGGCCGACTTCATTCGTATCGAAGGCAACACCATCGTCGGAACGCGGATCGTTCAGCAGCCGGTCGATCCCTTCGCGACACGAGGTACTCCTGCCGAAGCGGAGCTGTGTGACGTCGACCTGAATCAGAATCGTCGCGGCAACGGCGTCCACATCTGGAATGCGTCCAGCCACGTCGTCGCGGGGAACACGATTCGTCACACACGGGACGGCGTCTACTTCTCGTTCGTCGATCGCAGCGAAGTCAGCGGCAACGACATCGCCGGCGTGCGCTACGGGCTGCACTACATGTACTCGGACGACAATCGTTTCGAGGACAACGTGTTCCGCGACAACGCGGCGGGGGCGGCGCTGATGTCGTCCGGCGGGATCGTGCTACGGCACAACCGGTTCCTGGCGAATCAAGGACACCGCTCCTACGGCGTGCTGATGCAGACGGTCGAGCGCTCCACGCTCGAGGAGAATCAGATCAGCGGCAACACGGTGGGCGTCTTCTTCGAGAGCGGTCACGGCAACCGCCTCATCGGCAACCGGATCGATCGCAATCACATCGGCATCCACGTCTCGGACAGCTCCGATGGCAACCTGTTTGTGGGCAATCGCTTCCTCGGAAACCTCCATACCGTGGAGACTACGGGAGGCAATCTGACCAGTCAGTGGGCGCTCGGCGGTCGCGGCAACTATTGGGACGGCGCCGTGGCGATCGATCTGGATCGCGACGGGATCGCCGACGTTCCCCATCGCGAGCTCGATCTGTTCGGGGCGCTGCGCCGCGAGCTCCCCGCGATTGGCCTCCTGTCTGGCAGTCCGGCCGAACGCCTGCTGCGTTTCGTGCACGCCCGCCTCGCGCTGCCCGGACTCGCCGGCGTGGTCGATCCGGCGCCTCTCATGAACGGATCTCAGCGATGATCACGATTGCTGGACTCACAAAGTCGTACGCCGGCCACCGAGTGCTCGACTCGCTTGACCTGAGCGCCCGTCCCGGCGACGTCACTCTGCTCGTCGGAGCGAACGGCTGCGGCAAGACGACGACGCTCCGCCAGTTGTGCGGGCTGTCGACGCCCGATGCCGGGCGCGTCGTCATCGGAACGTCCGATCTGGCGTCGTCGCGGATGGCGGCGCTGGCGCAGCTCTCGTTCCTGCCCCAGGCGCCCCGCTTCCACCCGAGGCTGACCGCCGGAGAGATCCTCGCCTTCTACGCGCGTCTGCGAGGTCTGCCCGCCACGCGCATCGCGGACGTCGAAGCGCAATGGCGCCTCGCGGCGGTTCGCGCGCAGTCCACCGAACGGCTGTCCGGAGGTACGCGCCAGCGACTCGCGCTGGCGGTTTTCTCACTGCCCGACGCGTCGGTGCTGGTGCTCGACGAGCCCGGACTTAGCTTGGATCCGGATTGGCGCCGGCTGTTGCAGGCCGAGCTGCGGGCAGCCGCTCGCCGCGGCGCCACCGTTCTGGTGGCGACACACCTGCTCGGCGAGTGGAACGGACATGCCGATCGCTGTCTCGTCCTCGAGGGTGGGCGCGTGCACCGGGAGCTTCCGCCGGCGCAGCTGCTCGACGCGTTCCCCTTCGCAGGGATCGAGCCCGCGCTGGCGAGTTGATGGAGACGGTCATGTTCATCCCCTTGCGCATCGCAACGCTCGACGCGACATTTCGCCGCGAGATTGCCGAGCATCGTCTCAATCGCTTTCTGCACGTGCACCTGTCCCTTTGCACCCTGGCCGGATTGCTGCCGCTGTTCACGCCTGACGCGGCGGCGCGCTCCGCGCCGGCGTGGGTGCTGCAGGCGGTGCTCTACTGCCTGTCGTTGTCGTCGCTGCTCCTGGGATTGAGCGCGGCGCACGGCGATGCAGACGAGTTCCCGGTGCTGTTCACGCAGCCCGTCGGACGCGCGAGCTGGCTAGCGGGAAAGGGAATCGCGCTCGCCGCGCTCCTCGGTCCCGCATCGATCCTGACCATCACGCCAGCAGCGCTCACGAGCGGATTGACATCGTCGCTCACGTTCGTCGG
Source organism: uncultured Acidobacteriota bacterium (assembly GCA_963804245.1). Lineage (GTDB taxonomy): Bacteria > Acidobacteriota > Vicinamibacteria > Vicinamibacterales > 2-12-FULL-66-21 > CAWDPQ01. Next base: position 63,965 of record CAWDPQ010000018.1, on the reverse strand, counting down.
CTCGGCTGCGGCAGGCGTGTGTCTGGTTCTGTCTCTGCTCGGGCTGGCGATCGGGTGCTGGGTCCGGGATCACGTGCGCGGGCTCCTGGTGGCGCTGGGCGTCTGGTTCGTGCTGCTGTTCGGGGTGGACCTCTTGCTGCTCGCGCTCTCGGGGGCAGTCTTGGTTCAACAACACCCGAGCACATGGGTGCTGCCCCTCATGCTCAACCCGCTGTCGGCGCTACGCGTCACGATGCTGTTCACACTCGAGCAGACGGCGCCTGCCGGCATCGGCACCGGGTCGCTCGTGGGATGGTGGCTGGGGCACGGCGGCTTGTGGCTGGCCGGGCTGCTCTCGACATGGACCGCCGCGATGTTCGCTCTCGCCGCAGCCGGCGCTCGGCGGCGTCTCGGATCTGTGAACGATGGGGAGACGCGCGTCGCGCTGCCGGGCACCTAGTCTTCTTCAGAAGCTGCCACTTGCTCGAGCCGTTTCGCCGATCGCACGAACAGCAGGCGCTTCCGCGATTCGATGAGGCCGAGCGCTTCCCATTTCGTCAGGGTGCGGCTCACCGTATAGAGGGTGGTTCCCGTCAGGTCGGCGAGTTCCTGACGCGTGAGCGGCTGCGTGATCAACACCCCCTCTGCACTCGCCTGGCCACACTGTCGCGCTAGGCGGAGCAACGCCTGCGCAAGCCGCTGACCGACCCGCGCCGTCGTCAGTTCCCGGACGCGGGTCAACGCGTCGGTCATGTGCGTGGCCATCTCGCGCATGATATTCACGCGGACCTGAGGGTTCTCGCGCAACAGTTCGCCCACCGCCTCCCTCGTCCACAGACGGAGGACGGATGGTTGAGCCACGATGGCGGTGACAGGATAGGCCGAATCCCCGAGCGCCACGACACCGCCGAAGGGCTCGCCAGGCGAGACGAATCGCACGATCACCTCGGTGCCCTCCGCGGTGAGTTGCAGGACCTTCAAAAAGCCCGATTCCACAAGGTAGAGATGCCGCGCAGGATCTCCCTGTCTCGCCAGCGTGTCGCCGCGCTTCAGCGACACGGATGTCGCTCGGGCGAGCCACCGCTCCCGTTCGGGATCGCTCAATCCGTCGAAGATTCGTGAACGAAGCAGCGCGCTCGAGTACATGTCTCCTCGTGGGCGCCCAGCGCGCCGATGTTCGTCATCTCGAGCGGGCAGAACCCAATCTTTGCGCCAGCGCAACGACGGGTGCGACAGCAGTCGATAGTCTGAAGCAGTTCATCGAATCTGCGAAGGACCTCGACCATGACAATTACACCAGAAACCAGTGTTGCCGAGATCGCAACCTCGGCTCCGGCGACCATTCGGATCTTCCAACAGCACCAGATCGACTTTTGTTGTGGGGGTCGGGTTCCACTCGCGGAGGCGTGCGCGGCCCGTGGCCTTGACGTCGACGTACTGCTGATGGAGTTGCACACGACGGCCGCGCCAGCGTCGGAGGAATTGGTGCGGACCAACGAGAGCCTCACAGCACTCATTCGGCATATTCAGAGCCGCTATCACGAGCCTCTTCGACTCGAGTTGCCGCGCCTGGCCGCCATGCTCGACAAGGTCGTGAGCCGTCACGGCGACCATCTGCCGGAGACCCTTTTGCCGCTCCAGCACACGTTCAAGCAGTTACAGGCGGAACTGCTTGCGCACATGAACAAGGAAGACCGTGTGCTGTTCCCGGTCATCGTGGCGCTCGAAGCCGGGGACGCGTTGCCAGCCGCAAATGAGGTCCAATGGCTGCCCGCGCCCATCACCGCGATGGAAGCCGATCACCAGGCGGCGGGCGCGGCGCTCGCGTTCATCCGCCAGGTGACCGACAGCTTCGCGCCGCCCGAATGGGCATGTCCGACGTTCCGCGGACTCTACTACGGATTGTCGCAGCTCGAAGCCGACATGCATCTGCACGTTCACCTCGAGAACAACATCCTCTTTCCTCGCGCTGTGCGGTTGGCGGGACGCCATCGATCGAAGTAGTGTTCATGCGCCTAGACGTTGCCAGAGTTCTGCATCGGCAATAACCGACGTCACACCGACCGCACGGAATGTGGCGGCGGTGCGGGCGCAGGAAGCGCCCCGATGAGCGCAAAGAACGCGCGTTTCATCTGCGTGTCCGAACTGACAGCGAGAACGGCCGACAGTTCGAGCGATCGAACTCGTGCGCTCACCAGGGCGACGCGGTATCCCGAGCGACAGCGTCAAACTGCGCGTCGGTCGATGACACCAACAGGGCCTGAGGCGTGCGCCACAGGATGCTCGCGTTCCCTAACGAAACGCGCCATCGGGCTCCACATGAACCATCGCGGAAGCTGCTTCGCCAGAGCGGGAAGCCCCTCGACAACCACCGAGCGACAGCGAATGGCGGCCCCGTACTCGATGTGTCCCAACCAGACACGATAGAAGAACGCCAGATCCGAACGGACGATGAGATCGGAATCGAACCCAGGGGGCGTCACACAGACCGAGACCTCCCGAGGCTCGAGAAGCAACCACACTCGTCGTCCGCGAGGACCCGTGAAGTCGAACTCAACAACCGTACGCCGTTCCGGCAAGAGCTCGCGATTGATCCGCTGATGAATCCTCCAGATCAATAACCCCGCATCCATTTCTTCCAGCCTTGGTTCGCCGAAGGCCCAACGGACGCCCCACGCGCCAAGCGTCTCGATGACCGTCTTGAGGTCTCTTCCAGCCTCAGACAGGTGGTACGCCGTTATCTTCGGTTGCGCACTGGGTAGGCGCTCGACAACACCTGCGTCTTCCAGGTCGCGGAGGCGCGACGCCAGCAGCGAGCGCGAGATTCCGGGCAGCCCTCGCTCGATCTCGTTGAAACGATGGCTGCCGAGAATGAGCTCGCGCACGATGAGCGGCGTCCATCGATCCGCCAGGATCTCCGACGCCCGCGCGACAGGGCAATACTGCTTGTACTTCTGCATGGTCGCATCCTGGCACGCCCGGTTCGCTGGTGCCAGTCCAAAAATTGAACCGATTCAGTCCGCTCGTTGCACTTCCGCCGGACTTCCCCTGCGCTTACTTTTCGATCAACGAACAGAAACTCGATGGAGGTAACCATGATCCGCGCATTTGGAAGGCTTTCGAGCCTGCTCGTGGTCGGGCTGGGCGTCGCTGCTGCATTCGTCGCGACCACATCCGCCGCTGGCCCGGCTGCGCAAGCCGCAGCGAGCTCGCTCAATTCGAGCAGAGCGCAGGACGCCGAACCGCCCAGTCAGAGACGCGGTGTTGCAGTCTGGAGTCTGATCGCCCAGAACGCCATCGTTGCCGTTGGCAAGAAGTTTCCGGGCGAGGCCGCCGTTCACATGGGCATCGTCCACGCGACAATCTACGACGTGGTCGTCGCCATCGACGGCGGTTACCGACCGTTTGCGATCACAGCAACCGCACCGCCGAACACGTCGGTCGATGCTGCCGTCGCGACCGCCGCGTACCGTGTGCTCACGGGACGTCTTCTTGATCAGCAGGCCGGCCTGAGTGATGTCTACTTCGCCTATCTGGATGGGATACCGGAGGGCGAGGCAAAGACCAACGGGATCCTGGTCGGTGAGGAAATTGGGGTTGGGATGCTCTTGCTTCGAGCCAACGACGGGCTCGATAGTATCGTGCCCTACGTCCAGCGACCGCCGGCTCCGGGAGTCTATGAACCCACCGCGCCGGCGACGCCGCTTGGAACGCGGATGCCGAGCGTGCTGCCATTGGCCCTGGAGAACGCGTCTCAATTCCGGCCGCACGGACCCCCTGCATTACGCAGCTTGGAATACGCGCTCGATTTCAAGGAGGTGAAGAGCCTGGGACGTTTCGACAGCAGCGTGCGGAGCGCGGAGCAGACCGCCGTGGCGCGGTTCTGGACCGACCACGATCTGCCTCAATGGAACCGCAGCCTCCTGCGCCTGGCCGACGCCCGCGGCTTGACCGCGATCGAGACCGCGCGGATGTTGGCCATGGCTCACGTGGCCGGAGGCGACGCCATGATTGGTTGCTTTGATGCCAAGTATCACTACCTATCCTGGCGTCCCATTCATGCGATTCCTCGCGCAGACACGGATGGAAACTCTCACACGCTGCCCGATCCAGCGTGGCAGCCCTTGTTGCCGACGCCGAATCATCCGGAGTATCCATCAGCTCACGCCTGTCACACGACGGCCATCGCCGAGGCACTCGAGAGCTTCTTTGGCCCAGGTCGCGTCAACTTCTCGGTCGACAGCCTCGTGACCGGTGAAACGCGCCACTACAAGAGGTTCCGGGAGGTAGTCGCGGAAGTCAACGATGCTCGCGTGTGGGCAGGGTTCCACTTCCGTTATGCGCAAGAGGATGGTTCGAGGATCGGCCGGAAGGTTGCCCGGTTCGTGGTGAGGAACTTCTTCCAGCCGCTCGACTAAAACGTGAATCCCCTGTGAAGCCACCCTCGTCTATGTCACGCTCATGGCGGTGAGCCTGTTCGGCAGCAGCTACGGCGCACAGGATGCGATGTTTACGGCAGGCGATGCGTACGACCGCTTCATGGGTCGATGGAGTCGCGAGCTCGCACCCCTCCTGGTGACTTTCGCCGGGGTTCGCGACGGCCACGTGATACTGGACGTCGGATCGGGGACGGGCGCACTGACGGCGGCTGTCGCCGCAGTCGCCCCGTCCAGTCGGATCATCGGGATCGATCCCGCGGCGCAGTATGTAGCCTTTGGTCAACCTCGGACGTGTCGGCTTCGAAGGAGGATTCAGCAGGCTGACCCCTCAATACGCTGGCGAGTCGAGACTGGTTTCATCCGTTCATCGAGCGCGCGAATTCCGGCGCACCGTTCTGTCCAGGCCCTCAGTGTTGATGACGAATCTGGCAGCAACCGTCTCCGGCATTGAGCGGCGATGGTCCGAGATGTTGCGCGTCTTCTGGTGACTGAGGAGTCGAGCACATCCTGCCGAACACGCGGGACGAGCGGCACATGCCGCTCTTCGTAAGGGAGAACTTGCTCCTCTGGCGCGAACACCGGCTGCGGGATGTGTCGGAGGAGGCGCTCACAATTCGAACGCGATCCTGCACGTTCGACATTCTGGTCGCCGTTGCTCGACAAGCGGTCCGGGAGGCGGATGATCGCTCCATTCACTCCGGTAGGACATCCCCAAGTGCACGCATTTCGCAATCGACGGACGTTGCAGGAGTTCAAACAGCCGATCGACCCAGGCCCGGCCCAGCTGGGGATTGTTGAGCCCGATGCCGAAAACGGGATTCAAGAGCTCAGGGCGATCCGGAAGCTCCGCCACCATGCGCTCGAACATCATCTTGTTGAGACTGGCGAACGATTCGGTCAACCGCGCGAAGTCGACGGCGGGTGACTGTCGAAGGTAAAGGCTCTTGTTCGAGATGTCGCAGAGCACCTTCGCCCAAAAGCTTATTCCCCAGCGTGTTCCTCGAGGAGAAGTCAAATAGCTCTGCCAGAAGGCGCCATCTTCGAGCAACGTGAGAGCGGCAATGATGTCCTCGTCCACATCAGGCTCGGATCCTTTCTCGAGCGCCGAAAGCAGAATCTCTCGATAGCTTCGGTCACCGCCCGCCGCAATTCTTTGGAGCACTTCGTGCCTCACGTTGGTCGAACCCACAGACAGCACGACACTGGTGAGAGCTCTGGAGGTGACTAGCGCACTGCCGAATATGTGACACGCGACGTAGATGAGGAAACAGCCAAGCCAGGCAAACTGACCTCGGAGATGACCATCTAACAGACGTCGAGCTCCCACGCCGGCCACGGCACCCACGAAGCCCATCTCGACGAGCGTCGCCACAACGAGCACGGCCAGACCAACCGAGGAAGAACCGGGGTCGCCCATGAGCCAACCCGCGGCGCGTCCGGTGAGCGACAGGCTCACAGGGACCATGGCTACGAGAGCAGGCAATGACGGATGCCCGCCTGGGAATGGGAGGGCGAGCAGGAAAAGGGCAAGCCACAAGGCGGGTAGAACCGCCGCACATTTGGCGACAAACGGCAAGCGGTTCTGTTCCACGGGGTGTCGATCCGTCATAAGGATGATGCGACACCAGCTTGATACCACGGGTTGGCCCGACGCGAATACGAGGCTTAGACTCCCTCTCGTGCCGGCCCAAGTAGGCGCTATCATCCCACCGTGCTAGGGACCACTATCGGTCACTACCGTGTCCTCGAACGTCTGGGAGAGGGCGGAATGGGAGAGGTCTTCCTCGCCGAAGACCTGAAGTTGCAGCGCAGAGCGGCCCTCAAGCTGATTAGCCCCACGCTGACGCGGGATGAAACGCGGCGCCAACGGTTCGTCCAGGAAGCACGCGTGGCGGCGTCGATCGACCACCCGCACATCGCCGCCATCTACGACATCGACGAAGTTGACGGCCGCACGTACATCGCCATGGAGTACGTCGAAGGCGGCTCGTTGCGCGAGCTGCTCAAGACTGGCCCGCTGAAGCTCCGGCAGGCGCTCGATTACGCCGGTCAGGCGGCAGACGCCCTCGGCAAGGTGCACGCACGCGGCGTCGTTCACCGTGACCTCAAGCCCGAAAACCTGCTCATCGCGAATGACGGCTACCTGAAGATCATCGACTTCGGCCTGGCAAAGCTGATCGATCCCGTGGCGCACGGTGCGCTCGCCGACGCCGCGACGGTGGCCGACGTGCAGGTGCGCACGGCCGAAGGCGTGGTCATGGGCACCATGGGCTACATGTCGCCCGAGCAGGTGCGTGGTGAAACGGTGGACGCGCGCAGCGACATCTTTTCATTCGGCGCCGTGCTGTACGAGATGGTCACGGGAGTGGCCCCTTTCCGGAAGCGCAGCTCCGCCGACACGATCAGCGCGATTCTCGGCGAGATGCCGCCGGCGCCGCGCGTCGAGAACGTGACCGCCGGCACGGAGCTGCAGCGAGTACTGCGCAAGTGCCTGGCCAAGGATCCGGACAGCCGCTACCAGGGCATGCGTGATCTCGTCGTCGACTTGCGCCAGCTTCGAGAGTCGATAACAACGAGCTCGGAGTCAAGGCCGGTCGAGCCCGCACGCGAATCCGGCGCCGCCTGGTGGCGACGTCCACCCGTGTGGATCGGCGGCGCCGTTCTCGCCGCGGCCATTGCGGCCGCGACCTTGTGGCCCGTGCGGCGGGGCAGCGCGCCTTCCACCTCGCTCGGCGGAACGGCAGCGCGACCGGCCTTGGCCGTCGTGGCGTTCGAGGTCATCGGGGCCAGCCCAGACGCGGCGTGGCTGGGCAAAGGTCTGCCCTCGATGCTGATCACGGGACTCGCGCAGACACCAGATATCGAAGTCGTGGGCAACGAACGGTTGGGCGATGCGGCCCGACAAGTCGGAGCATCCACGCTCGATGGGGTCGAACGCTCGAAACTGGCCGAGATCGCGCGTCGTGCCGGCGCCCGCTTCATTCTAATTGGCACCATTGTGCAGGCGGGCCCAGACCTTCGGATCGATGCGCGCGTCGAGGATCTCTCGACTGGGGCCGTCCGCGTGGCGGAGACCGTGCGTGGGCCCGACGCGCTGGCCCTGGCCGACGACCTGTCGGCCCGTGTCCGGCGCGGACTGGATGTGAAGACAGTGCCAGGCACGGTGCGCAAGGTGGCGGATGTGGCCTCGGCGTCGGTCGAGGCGTATCGTGCGTTCACCACCGGCGTCGAGGCGCGGGCGAACGAACGGAACGCCGACGCAAGACGGCATTTCGGGGAGGCCGTTCGCCTGGACCCTGAGTTCGCATTGGCGTACGTCCACCTCGCCGAGGTGGATCGCCACGAGGAGATGATCAGGGACAGTGGCCGATGGCTGAGGATGGCCGCCCAACGCCTGGACCGGATGCCGGAGCGCGACGCCGTGCTGGTGCGCGCCGGGTTGGCACGGGACGCGGGCCGGATCGATGAGGCCGATCAGCTGCTCGAAGGCCTGGTGGCGCGCTACCCGGACACCGAGCAGGCGTGGTACAGCCTCAGCACGTCATGGTGGGATGTGGATCCGGCCCGTTGCATGGCTTTGCTCGGTCGCGCAGTGGCGGCGCTGCCGCACTCCCCGCAGATGCGGAACCTGTACGGGTACACGCAGATGAACGCTGGACGCCTCGAAGACGCGATCCGCACCTTCGAAACCTACGTCAAGCTGCGACCGACGGAGCCGAACGCCCTTGACAGCCTGGCGGAAGGGCTGCTGATGGCTGGCCGGATTCCAGAGGCGCTTTCCACTTACGAAGCCGCGATCAAAGGCGGGTTCAATTGGTATGGAAAGGCCTGGTCCCTTGGTGTGCTAGGCCGCTACCCGGAAGCGCTCGCGGACCTGTCACGGTCGATGACGCAAGCGACCTCCGCACCGCGCGATCTGTTGGTATCGACGACGCGAGCGTTCCTGCTGTCGCGAGTTGGCCGCTACCGCGAGGCGCTCAAAGCCGTGGACGAGTCTCAGAAGCGGGCGGAGGACCAGGGCTCCGCCGACGGCGTCGTCTCCTCGCACATTGCCAAAGCGGTATTCGCGCTGGAACGGCGCGACTGCGCCCGAGTTGCGGTGCACCTTGCCGCAGGTGAACAGGCGACGAAGGAAGTGCCAGCGCTGCTCGCCGTTCGCTGGCAAGTGTTGGGCGATCTGCTGGCCGGCGCGTGTGGTGCGGGCGAAGGCCGGTTGGTCGAGGCGAAGCAGCGGCTCGGCCATGCGAGGCAGGTGCACCGGTCGACGTCGCCGCTCGAGGTGTGGTGGATGCACGCCCTCGAGGGCGAGGTGGCGCTGGCCGAGCGGGATTTCGACAAGGCTGCGCGTGCCTTCGCGGCGGGCGAACCGGCGCGCAAGATGTTCCTCGTCCTTCAAGGAACCTGGGAGTCGCTGTCGTTCTACGCCAACAACCTCGTGCTTCGTGACGGCCGCGCGCGTGCAGCTGCGGCACAGGGGCGCACGGCCGAGGCGATTGCGCTCTATCGTGCCTTGCTGACGCCGGGCCCCGAGCAGAAGTGGACCGCGATGCTGGATCCCCGGCACGTCATCGCACTCGCCCGCCTGCTCGACAAGGGCGGGGAGCGTGATGCCGCCCGCACCGAATACCGACGATTCCTCGAATACTGGAAGGCTGCGGATCCGGACCTGCCGGAACTGGCCGAGGCCCGAGCGCGCCTGGCCCGATAGTCGACGTCGGTACCGCGCCTCAGACCCCTTGAAGCCATGACTGCGCGGTGTCACTTGACTGGCACGACACGTCGCAGCTCGTCGAGCCAGCGCTGAACGATCACGATCTGTCGGGCAGGCTCGATTCGAGGATTCTTGATCGCCAGGAATCGGCTGCCGTCCGAGGTGACCGAGAACGATCCGAGATCCCCGATCGTGAACAGCGTGCGGGGAGTCCCCACCTTCACGCGGTTGCCGAACGTGATGTCGACGCTCTGTATCACCCCCGGTGGGCTGCCGAAGAACAGCTCGTCGCCTTTTCGGTTCCAAAAGGGCGTTCCGCCGCCATTGCTCGTAATCTGCACGCGTCCGGACCCCTCCGGATAGCGCGCAACGTAGACGTCGGTCCGGTTGGTCCGCAGGGTCGGAGGCGGCTCGATACGCGATCCACTTTCCATCCGGCGAGATCGCCGGAGCGAAATCCGGTCCGTCGGTCGTCGGCAAGGGGCGTGGCGCCCCGGCAGGTGTACCGTCGTCCTTCAACGTGAGCACGTAGATGTCGAGGGAGGGCTCAAAGGTCGTATACGCGACGCTGCGGCCGTCCGGTGCCCACGAGGCGTAGCGCTTGGGCCGGCCCGTCGGTGTGAGTCGGGTCTCGGAGGCGCTGTCGGGATCGAGCAACGCCGATATACGCGCCGCCGAGCGTGATGCGCTTCCCATCCGGATGCCAGCGCACCGATTCCACGCGGCGTTTCCCCAGCCTCAAGGGGGTCGTCACACGCCGGACGAGATCGACGAGGAAGACCTTGCTCGTGCCCTCGATCGCTGCCACGGCAAGTGTCCCGTCTGGTGACAGGCTGGCTTCGTCGACACCAACTGGGAGAGTGAGGATCTCACCGAACGTTCCGGAACGTGAGACCCATCCAAGGGCCGGCGCGGGCGGCGTAGGATCCGGCGCAACGTACGCCGCAGTTCCCGACGCTGACATGGCAAGCTGTGCGATGCCGAAACGGTCGACCACGACCGACTCGGTCAGCGGGCTGGCGGGGCCGAGCGAACGAGCTTTCGGGTCCAACGATCCAGCCATCAGAACATCGTCTCTACCAAAGAGCAGATGTCCGGAAGAAGTTACGATGGCACCAACCGCGTTTTCAACGAGCGTGGAGCGTGTCTTCGTCTCCCACGTCAGGATGTCGAGACGCGTCTCTGCGTTGGCGGTGTAAACGGTGAAAATGAGATCGCCCGTCAGGGGCACGACCGCCGGGTAGTGATGCCACAGATCCGCCGTCGCCCCCTCGCCCAGCGTTGTCAGCGCCGTCGGCGTGCCGCCGTCGGCCGATACTTGCAGCAGGTTCTCGAACATGCTGAAGACGATCACGTTGTCATTACGCCAGACGCCGAAGCCCCATTGACCGTTTTGCATCCCTCCAGCGAGGGTCACGGCCGCAGAGCCGTCGAGCGCGATCTTTTTCAGCTCGCCGCCAACCGTGAAAAACGCTAGCGAGCGCCCGTCAGGTGAGAAGAACGGCTGCGCGGCACCCTCGGTCCCCGGAATGGGCTCGCCGGACAGCCGATCGAGGGGCCTCCGGTAGAGCATGCGGCGTGACGGTCCGCCTGCAACATAAACGAGCAACCGACCGTCGGGCGAGATTGCGAGGCCTCGGCCAGGGCGGGAGGTGAAGTAGCCCTGCTCGAGCATCGCCGTTAGACGCGTGGGAGCCTCTACGGCAGCATCACGTCCGAGACTCACGCCGGCAATGACGACCGCGGCCACGATGGCGACAGCCGCCACTGCCCAAGGCAACCATCCGAGTTGCGGCGATGTCGACGTCGGCGCCGACGGAATTGCCAACCCACCCGGGGATTCGGCCGCCCACATCAGCTCCCGCCGCAGATCGCGCATCGATTGCCAGCGATCTTCAGGCCGCTTCTCGAGGCACGTCATCACGACGCGCTCGAGCGATGAGGGCACGACCGCCTGCACACCGGAGATAGGTTTCGGAGCGTCCTTGAGGATGGAGCCAATGAGGCTCGCCTGACTGCTGCCCTCGAACGCGCGACGGCCGGTCAGCATTTCGTAGAGGACGGCGCCGAATGCGAACACGTCGGTGCGGGCGTCGACCTGCTGGCCTTCGAGCTGCTCGGGCGCCATATATTGGAGAGTTCCCAGGATGGTGCCTTGCTGCGTGAGAACTGCTGGCGAGGTCGGCAGTATCGACGCGCCTTTGTCTGCGAAGAGCGGCGTCGTCTTCGCGAGTCCGAAGTCGAGCAGCTTCGCGCCTCCCGACGTGAGCATGATGTTCGAGGGCTTCAGATCGCGATGAACGATGCCCGCCTGGTGAGCCTTGTCGAGCGCATCGGCAATATCGATCGCATGGCGCAGCGCGCGATCCAGCGGCAGCGGCCCTTTCGCCAGCGTGGCCGCGAGCGTTTCGCCGTCGAGGTACTGCATGACGAGATAGGCGATCCCGTCGTGTTCCCCGACGTCATGCAGCGCACAAACGTGAGGGTGATCGAGCTGCGAGATCGCCCGTGCCTCCCGGTCGAACCGGTCACGAAATTGCGGATCGGCGGCCGTCAGCGCCGACAGGATCTTGACGGCGACGGTTCTGTCGAGACGCGTATCGCGGCCCTTGTAGACCTCGCCCATGCCACCGGCGCCGAGCGCGCCTTGGATCTCGTACGGACCGAGCCGCGTGCCTGGGGTGAGAGCCACGAATGGGACGGCGCAATTATAGTCACGGCGGGCGCGAGACGTTTCCTCATCCCTTGAAGATCTGCTTCAGCCGCTGCACGGCGATCTTGCGCTCGACGGAATGATTTCAGGTACTCTGTCCGCCAAGACTTCGGTGTGAACGGAAGGAGTGCGCATGCGTGTCTTCGCGACTGCCGTCATCTCAGCACTGATCATGTTCGCTGCGCCAGCCACGTTTAGCCAAACAACAACCAGGACGCTCGTGACGGTTTGGGCGCACGCTGACGACGAGACGCCGGTTGGGCCGATACTGGCCCGCTATGCGCGTGAGGGGGTCCAAGTTCACATGATCATCGCGACCGATGGCGCGCAAGGCGCTGCGAACACGACCGTCCCGCGCGGGCCGGAAATCGCCAAGCTACGCGCTGAAGAGGCGCGGTGTTCCGCGCTGGCGCTCGGCATCCGGCCGCCGATTCTGCTCGGCTTCCCCGACGGAGCCCTCGGCCACTACAACGCCGACCCCGCGTTGCTTTTCCGTTTGACACAACGTCTCGTCGAGGAATTCCAGAAGCTGCGGCCAGACGCTCTTATCACGTGGGGGCCGGACGGAGGCTACGGCCACCCTGACCACAGGATCATCAGCAGCACAGTCACCCAACTCGTTCGGGCAGCCGCGCCAGGTGTGCCGCAAAGACTGTTCTACGGCTCAATTCCGGCTGAAGGGATTCTCGCCATGAATCCCACTCGAGGAGTGCCGCCCTTCGTAATACCGCAACCGAGCCTGTTCAACGTGCGCGTGTCCTTCACGCCGGCCGATCTTGATGCGGCGCGACGGTCGATGGCGTGTCACAAGACACAGATGCCGGAGGAAGCTGTCGAGCGGGTGTTCAAATCGATGGAAGCTCTCTTGAAGGGAGAACTTCCGCTCACACGCATGGTGCCGGGGGCCGCCTCGAATGACCTCTTCCGCTGAATGTGTATATCAATCCTGTTCACCCTTTACACCCACAAACATGTCGTCTCATGAATCCGACTGTTCGTCGCAGCGAAGGAGCGGATCACCCACCATGATGAATCGCAAGGACTTCTTGAAAACCGGACTTGCGTGGCACGCGTCAGTGACAACGAGCGGGCGCCGGCCGGGGTCACCGCGAACACGCGACGCGATGGTCCCTCCGATGTGCCGGGACGCGTCGAGACCACCAGACCCTTGGCCTCCAGGCGATCCAGCGTGGCGGCGTCGCGGGGCAGCCTCTGGGCTCTACGATCGGCTACGTGAGGTCGCCGCGTCCTTACTCACCAGCGGCAGCCGCACGACGAACCTGCCCTCTTCGATGCGCCAGACAACCAGCTCGCCCGTCGCGATGCGGAAGCGCTCTCGCATGTTGGCCAGACCGATTCCGGTCGAGTGCGGCGGTTTCGGGTCGGAGTGGAGATCGTTCTCGAACACCAGCGTAGTGCCTTCGACCCGGACGCGGATATGCAGTGGAAGGTCCGGGGCAACGGTGTTGTGTTGATCATCTCCCTTTACCGCGTCGGTCCAGGAATTCATGGACGTCACCACTCCAGCACAATTAGGGATACGCCTTGGCGTGGCAGCGTGAACCCGATCGTCGCACGGCCGCCGGCGGTGTCGACGGCCATGGGTTCTTTCAGGGTCGTCAGCTCACTCGCCTTTTCGAGTTCGGCGTATTGCGCTGAGGACGGGGGCTGCGGTGAACCCATGCGTTGCCACACGGTGTAGGCGTTGCTGTGACCGCCGTCGATCCTGAAATGCTGCACCTTCGCTTTTCCCTGAGGAGCCTCGAATCCCTCGACAACCAGCGACACATCCGCGGCCGGGCCGGGAACGTCGTCATCGTGGTAGTGCCAGATGAGGATGGTCGCGCGGCGTGAATCGCGGCTCGCCAGCGCCGCGACGTCGGGGCGCTGCGCGAACACCCTGCTTGACGATCGTGTCGAGATCGACGGCGCTGTCGCTCGTTGCGGCGATTCGCTCGACACCCATCCTGCTGAACATGCGGAACACATTGAAGACCGGCAGGTTTATGCCATTGGTCGACAGCGCCCGGAAGCCGGCGAAGAACGGCGTGTCCTCGAACTCGAACGCCCACGTCAACGTGCCTTCGAGGTTGACGCCGTGCCGTTCCGCGAGATCGTGCTTGCGTGCGAAGCTGGCCGCCGTGTAGCTGGAATACATGGTCGAGTTGCGGTACTGCAGCTGCGGTCCCTGACAGGCCGCACAACCTTCCGGGTCGGATTCTCCGATGACGATCGGCTTCGACTTCAGCTCGGGATACGACGCGGCGATCCGGAAACCGTCGGCGATGGTGGAGAGCTGATTGGAGATGCCCATGCGTACGTGGCCGTCCACGTATTCGGGCCGTCCCTTGGCATGGAACGCGATGAAGTCGATCGGCGTGCCGGTTTTCCCGGTGACGAAGTTCGTGCCGCGGAGCTGGTGCTCGAGGAAGTCGCGCATCCACTGACCCCCGTGGCCCGCACTGTCTGGTCCGCCGACCCGTGCGGTGGGCAGTGCGCGCCGAACACCGTCGACCGCGTAATCGTGAAGCTTCCTGAACTCCTCCGGCGTGCCGCGCCAGTACCCGATATTCGCCTCGTTCCAGGTCTCCCAGTACCACTGCTCGACCTCCGCTCGTCCGTACTTGTCGACGCAGTGCTTCACCCACTGGTACGCGAGCTCACCCCACCTGGCGTAGTCCTTGGGCGGATACGCCCAGCCCGTGTAGATTTCGTCGTACTTCGCCGTTGGCGTCCATTTGTGCTGGTACGGATCCGGCTTGATGGAAAGTGCCTTCGGCATGAACCCGATCTGCACGTACGGCTTGACGCCGCGTTCGAGATACGTGTCGAAGATCCGATCGACGATGGTCCAGTCGTAAACGGGATTTCCCTTCTCGTCTTCCATGTAGGCGTTGGTCGAGCCCCACTTCAACGCCGGCGTGCCATCTCCGCTCGTGAGCAGGTTGTGCGCGCGGAAATACACGCGCTCGGGCGCCAGCTTCCCCTGGTCTGCGATCAGCTTCTTTCCGTTCGTCATGTAGGCGTAGTTCGGCTCGTCAGCGCCGAAGAAGCGCCAGATCGGTTTCAACGGACCGGAGGACCGGGCGGCGTCGACGCGAATCGAAACGGGAAACGTCGTCGCTGCTGGAGGGGCCTGCGGCGCGCCTCGCACGATTGCGTACATGCCCGCAAACACGAGGCAAGCGGAGAGAAGGCGCTTCGTCATCAGGGAATACTTTACGACCTGTTTCAGCGAGAGATTGCGGAGACGTCGGCCGATCCGTCATTCGAAAGAACCAGACCGCCTGCGCTCGTCCGGCGTCAGACTTGTAACGGCCGTAAACAGATCGTCAGCGGCAGCCGGCTTGTGGGCGCACTATATCCCGCATTTCGGTCAGTAGCCGTCAGCTCCGCATTTGCTTCGCTCTTCCAAGTAACTATGCGCACATCGGGGCGGGCAGGACCGATCACGCTGACAGCCCTTGTTGGAGGAATGCTGGGATGACAGCGGCCGCGACAACTCTCGCCGCATCACGGGAGCACGAAGTTGAATTAGCGGCTACGGGAATCCGTTCGCGATTGCGCAGCCTGTTGGCTCTCCTTTCGGTAAGCGCGGTCGCCATCGCGAGCCCGGCGCTCGCGGAGAGCACGCCGCAACGTCCGGAGTCACAGCCCACGGGCTCCGCTCGCATCACTGGCCGCGTGCTGGCGAGGGACAACGGCGCGCCGGTCCGGCGCGCGCGCGTCAGGCTCTCAGGGAGCCCCGCCGAAACGCGGACCGCCGGTCCGAAGCCCGCGTACGTCCAGAGAGAGGTGGAGACGGACGACAACGGCGCGTTCGACTTCGCGAGTCTGCCAGGTGGTTCGTACTACATCAGTGTTCCTCGAACGAATGGGTTCCTCGAGCCTCCACGCGCGAAACAAGCGACTGTTGGCGAAGGACGAGCGTTCGAGGTGGCGATCCGGCTCGAGCGAACCGGCGCGATCGTGGGGCGTATCGCCGACAGGAACGGCGAGGGCTTATTGAACGTCGAGGTTCAGGCTATCCGGAGGAATGACTTCCGCGGGCACGTCACGCTGATGCCCGTCTCCGTCTCGCGCGCCTTGACCAACGACCTCGGGCAGTTCCGGCTCTTCAATCTCACACCCGGCGAGTATTTCGTCATCGCGACGCCCATGCATGTCAGGCCACCAGTGCATGGACGACGCGATCTCCCGACGACGCGACGCTTCGGCTTCGTGACGACCTACTATCCGGGCACTCAGGCGCTCAGCGATGCGCGCCACATCGTCGTGCGCAGCGGAAAGGACAGCGCGAAGGTCAACTTTTCTCTCGCGTCCGGTCCGCTCGCGAGAGTGGCCATCGACGCCGTCGATTCGCGCGGACTGACGCTCGGTCGTGAGGCGTCGGCGACTCTCAATAACCGTCGCGACACGTATTTCTCTTCGTCGATGCGTCAGACCAGTCGCCAGGACGACGGCCAATTGGTGTTCTCCGACGTCCCGTCGGGCGATTACTACCTGATCGTGAGCACGAGCTATCGGCAGGAGGAGGCGGCCTACGTCAACGTCAAGGTCGATGCAGACGTCACGCTGAAAGTCCAGACGAACTCCGGCGCGAGAGTCTCAGGGCGCTTCGTCCTTCAAGGGCCTCCGCGCGATACCAATAGCGCCCGGCACTTTCCGAACGCGGTTGTCACGGCCACTCGCCCGCCGGACAAGTACGGCCCGTCTTATGCGAAGGAGCCGGTGGCTCACCCCCAAGAAACGGACAGGTTCGAGTTAACCGGACTACGAGGTCCGATGGTCCTCCACGCGACCATGAACGGGGCATTACTGGTGTCGATCAGCCGCGCGGGAGGAGAGGATTTCGCCGGCAAACCACTCGATTTCACGGGCACGGAGATCATCGACGACCTGCTGGTCCTCTTCACGAACGAAAAGGCCGACGTCGAGGTGACGCTGACCGGATTGCGAGAGCCGGAAGATCCGGAAACCGTTCTCGTGATGCTGTTTTCGGAAGATCCTGCCCGATGGCGCTCGGGCTCGGTGCAGTACACGGCCATACAGGCGACAACGGAAATGCCGCTGCTGCCGGGAGCCGCGGGAGGCGCCGTTCGTCGCCCCGGGCGGGCCTTCACTTTCCTGCTCGGGTCAGTGGTGCCTGGCCGCTACCTCATCGCGGCCGTGCCAAATCCCGAGGTCATGAATCCCACGGACCGCGCGATCCTCGAGCGTTTGCGTTCAATCGCGGTGCCGGTCACGCTCGTCGCGGGTGAGACGCCGAAGGTCGAAGTGCGCGTCAGCCGCTAACTACCGAACGCGCTCGAAGCGCAGATTGCGGATGCTGGTCCGGTTGACCGTGAAGACGGTCGCCCGCGATCCCGCACCGTGGGAAAACGTGATCAAATGACCAGGAGGCGACCGAGCGGCAACAGGACGATTCGCGAGGAGTCACATGTCAGCGACCCGCTGGAGCTTCACGCCTGACCACAGTCGTTCGCGCGTGGCACGCGTCAGTGCCAACGATCGGGAGCCGGCCGGCGTCACGGCGAATACGCGACGGGATGGTCCCTCCGATGTCCCAGGGCGCGTCGAGACCACCAGACCTTTGGCCTCCAGGCGATCCAGCGTGGCGTAAACCGCGCCGATGGCGACGTCGCGGTCGGTGACCTCCTCGAGCTCCCGTCGTACGTTCATTCCATACGCGTCCTCGCCCGTGCGGACAACCGCCAGCATCACCTGCTCCTCGAGCGAGCCGAGCAGCACAGATTCCGGTTCGCGTCTTGACTTCATCGCCTCGGTCTCACTGCTGCCGCAGCACGATGGCGGGATCCGTCAGGCTGGCGCGACGAGCTGGCACGAACGCGGCCAGCATTCCCACGGCGATCAGCACGGCGACGGCCCCTGCCATCGCGAGCGGGTCGGTGGGCTGCACGCCGTAGAGCAGTGAGGCGAGCAGGCGCGAGGCGCCGATGGCCGTGGCAACGCCGATCCCGCTTCCGAGCGCGACGAGGCCAACCCCGCGGCCCACCACCTGCCGGACGACGAGAATTGGCTGCTGACCGAGCGCGATGCGAATTCCGTACTCACGGGAGCGACGTACCACGTAGTGCGAGATGACGCCGTAGACGCCTACGGCGCCCAGCAAGAGCGCCAGGCCCGCAAGCAGCGATACCAGAGTCACCACGCGCCCGGTCGGTCCGAGCGCAAGATCCAGGATGTTCTTCATTGTGGTCATCTGCCGAACTGCGAGTTGCGAGCTGTCCCGCGCGATCGCCGATCGCACATCGAGCAATACGGAGGATGCCTCGAGGGATTCGGTGCGCAGGACGAACGACACCTGGTTGTACACGATAGGAACCTGCTGGAAGAGCATGTAACGAGCGGGGACCGGTGCGTCAGTCAGGTTCGCCTCGGCGGTGTTGGCGACGATGCCGACGATCCGCTCGCCGGTATCATCGAATGTCTGCAACACCTTGCCCAGCGGATCCTCCCCAGGAAAGAATTTGGCCGCAAGCGCCTCGTTGATGATGACGACGCGGTCGGTGCCCTCACGGTCTGAGGCGAGGAAGTCTCGGCCGTGGGTGATGAGAATCCCGAGGGTACTGAAATAGCGCGGCGTCACCATGCGGAACGCGGTGCTCTCGTTGAGCGGCGGCCGGCCCATAATGCGGATGTTCCAGGTGTCACCGCTTCCCCGCAGCGGAAGCTTCTGTGCTGCCGCGACCGCCCGCACCCCAGGGACCGATTCCAGCGCCGGCAGCACCGACAGGATTGCGCGGCGTCGCTCATCCACACTGAGCCGGCCGGGCATGGTGGCATCGACAACGGCGACTCCTTCCGATCTCAGGCCCGGCTCGATTCCTCGGAGGTTGGCGACGCTGCGAATGAGCAGCCCTGCACCAACGGCGAGCAGTACGGCGAGCGCCATCTGCGCAACGACGAGTCCACCTTCGAGCCGGCCTCCGCGGCTGCCCACTCCGCCGGTCCGCGTCGTCGACAGCATCGTCTGAAGGTTGCTGCCGCGCCAGAGAACGATTCCAGGAACGACGGCCACGACCAGCGCTGCGAGCAGCGCGGCAATCATGGAGGCCCAGAACACCGTCCAGTCGAGCCGGGCGTTCTCGGCAAGCGCGCCGAGCGGAAGCGCCCCGACGAGCAGACCGAATCCGGTGACGGCAACGAGCGCGCCCACGAGTCCGGCGACGATGCCGATGAGGAGCGATTCGACGGCGAGCTGCTGGACGAGCCGCTGGCGGTTGGCGCCGAGCGCCGCGCGGACGGCGATGTCCGTTGCCCGGACGTCGAGCTGACCCAGCATCAGCGACGCGACGTTCGCACACGCGATGAGCAGAATGGCGGCGATGGCCGCGAGCGTCGCGAGCAGACTCGGCTTCACGTCGCCCACGAGGAACTCACGTACCGACTCGACGGAAGGATTCCGGGTCTTGTCATATTGCGGATTGGCGTACTCGAAGTTGGCACGCAACAAACCTGCGAGCGCCTGCAGTGGACCGTCCATGCGCTCGATCGACTGGCCGTTCGCGATGCGACCGACGAGGGTGTAGCGGCCCGAGCGGCTCTCCGGGTTCATCTGCGCGGGGGTCCATATCTGGGTCGTCGGACTCGGAAACCAGAAGCCAGGTCGCATCACGCCCAAGACCGTGCGCGCCATGCCGCCGAGGAGGAGGGGCTTGCCGACGATGTCCCGGTCGGCACCGAGGTCTTGCCACAGTGAAAAACTCAGAACCGCGACCGGTTCCGCTCCCACCAAGTCTTCGCCTGCCCTGAACGTACGTCCGAGGTGGGCCGGCATGCCCAGCACGTCAAAGAACTCCGCGGACACGGCGATGCCCGGCACCAGGCGCATGGGATTGCCCGCAACCTCCAGGGTCAGGTCCTCCGGACGGTATGCGGCCATCCGCTGGAAGCCCGGGAACTGCGGCCGCAGCCCCAAGAATTCCTGCTCCCGCCAGGAGCCTGAGAACCAGAGAACGCCGACCTGTTCTTCGCGCACGACCGGTAGCGGATCGAGCAGGAGAGCGCGCACCACGCTGAAGATTGCGGCCGTACCACCGGCGGCCACTGCCAGGGTCAAGACGGCCAGCCCCGCATAGACGGGGCGGCTGAGCAGCCGCCGCGCGGCGTAACGGGCATCCATGATCAAGCTCTCGAGCATCGGTCCTCCTGGACGCCAGCGGTTTGCTCGCGGTTCGAATCCCGTCATTCCCCGCCACCAGCTCCGTCGCAGCAGCGCGGGGACTGAGCCGAGCGCCTGGCGCCACACCCATCGGCGGGCTGCCTTCACACCCCGGGTCGTGAGGCGGCGCTGGTACTCCGCCTGCACGTCGGCGAGCACCTCGTCGCGCTCGGCGATCGGCGTCAGGGTGCGGAAGATGGCGGCGGCAAACCAGGGAAGGCTGCAGTCGCATCGACGCACCTGACGCGGCGGGATGTCCTGGCGCACGATTCTACATTGTAGAAAACCAGCGACGCCGTGGCAAGGTTGGATGGGTCCCCACCCCTGATGCGTGCTGTACAGTTGTCAGGCGTCTGCATGCTAAGGAGCGGATCACCCACCATGATGAATCGCAAGGACTTCTTGAAAACCGGACTTGCCGCCGGAGCGTTCCTTGGATCTGCCGCCCATCTTTCGGCGATGAGTGAAACTCAGAGGCCGGCGACGGGTGCGGGTCAGGATCTGGAAAGGTATCGATTCCATCCTCATCACCGGTTCTCCAATGATGAATTGGTGATCGAGCGAGAACAAACGGGAAGACCTCATGAAGGAAAAGTACTCGCCGCCATCCAGCCGCACTCGGATGACATCCCGATATTCGCGGGTGGACTCGTCGCCAAACTGATTCGTGAAGGCTACAAGGGGTATCTGATCAGAACGACCAATGACGATGCGGCTGGCATAGGCAAAACTCGGGCGGAGACCATCCTGAACAACGAACGTGACACGCACGGCGTGGCCAAAGCGCTGGGACTGGAAAAAGTGTATGACCTCTCCTATCGCAATCACAACCTGCACGAAGTGAACATGCAGGAGATTACGGGTCGATTCGTTTTCCTCATCAGGATGCTGAAGATAGACACGATCATTTCCTACGACCCGTGGGTGCCGTACGACAACAACCCGGACCACTACATCACGGGGAGGGCCGTCGAGGCGGCGTATACCAGCGCATTGGACTATCCCGAACAGCTCGATGTCCTCGAGCCGCACGGCCTGAGCGAGCGCTACTACTTCACGAGGAGAGGGCCGCAGTACATCAACAGGATCGTGGAGATTACGAGTCACGTCGATACCAAGGTACGAGCGAACATGGTCAACGTGACGCAAGGTCCCGGCGGACACAGCGGATCCGAGCTGCGGCGGAGGCTGGCTGCCAAAGGTCTGAAGCTGCCGATTCTCGGGGACGATGATGAAACAGCGGACTTCAATTACATCAAGCACATCATGCTCGATCTCGATTCCGAAGCGCTGCGGCTGACCCCCTCGGACAGGGAAGTGGGAAAACCCTTCGGCCTGGAATGGGCAGAGCGGTACCACTACCGAGGCCCGATTCCATCCAAGCTCGACGACTACATCAAGAAGTCGGCGGTGCGGATCTGAAAACAGCCACCATCGTAGGAGCGTCGCATTGATGCCCTCGCTTGTGGCTATCGGATTCCCGAGCTCGGATTGACTGGCGGGCTGAGGAGAACGCGCAAGCTGTTGTCGATCATCGTGGGCAGGATCGGCGTCGAATAGATCCGGTCGCCATGGCCGTAGTTCAAGTACACCATTCGGTACTTGCTGTTGATCCACGCTACCGGGATGTCACCGCCGTTGAGCGTGTTCTTCACGCCGAGCGGAAAATTCGAGTCATCCAGTGTCAGCAGCACCTTCACGTCAGGATTGGCACGAGGGCTTGGCGTCCACGAGTACCACTCGTTGATTGGTGCGACGAAAGTCGGCGGCATGCCTTTCACGATCGGATGATCGCCGTCGTCGACGTTGACGCGGGCGGGCAGCGATGGCCAGTTGCTCGCGCTGAATCTGCTGCCACCCATGAACTCGGTGAACCACGGCCACGCGTTGTTCCCGAACCCGGAGACATGGAACCCCAGCCAGGCGCCGCCGCCGCTCATGTAGCGCTCGAACGCCTGCCGCTGCGCCGGCGCGCGAGGCATGTCATTCAGCCAGATCACCACCCGGACGTCGCGGAGACTCGCGTCGTTCAGTTCGTCCCAGTCGGTCGTGGCTGTAAACGCATAGCCGCCGTCGCCGGCGCCGGCTGCGAGGGCGCGCATCGCCTGCTGCGCGAACAGGACATGATCGAGCTCGCCGCTGACCGTGAAGAACGCCAGCACCTTGGGACGCGGGGCGGCGGGTTGTTGGGCGACGACATACGCCGACACGGGGAGCCACACGGCGAGGCACCCGATCGACAGCAGGATTCTCTTCATGTGCGTGCGGGAGCATAGTACATTGCGCCCACCGCCCTCGAGATCCTCAGTGCCAGCATTCCGACTTGCCATCGCCGCGACCGGAGTCATCTCTTTGGCCGCCGTCCTCGGCGCCGAGGTCGGCGTCACGGACGGTCCCAAGGGTGTTGTCGTCAACACCCGCAACGGCAAGGCGTACGCGGCGTTTCCCGACCTTGGCGTCGTGAAGATCGTCAACGGCGCCACGGGCAGTATGGTGGTGCTCAAAACCGGCGCCAACGTCAAAGATCTGACGATCAATCCCCGCGATGGCCGTGTCTATGCGATGAACCGCGGTCCGGGAACGATCTCGGTGATCGACCCCGACACCGATGCGATCGTCGACACGTTGAAGGCCGACCGGGGCAGCCTGACGGCATTGAATCCGGCCACGAACCGGCTGTACGTCTCGGCGAGCACCGGCACCGATCCCTCGGTGATCGATCTTGCGACGAAGACCTCCACGGTCATTCACGCCGGCACCGAGGGCAATGCGCTCTCGGTGAACGTCAAGGCCAACAAGATTTACTTCGTCGGCTACCAGGACAACTTCCTGACCGTTGTCGATGGTGTCACCAACCAGCCGACACGAATCGCACTGCCTGGCTTCCATCAGTGGGATTCCGCCCTCAACGAGACGAACGGCATGCTCTACTTGCCGACACCGAACGACGATGCGGTTACCGTCGTCGATACGCAGACCAATGTCGTGTCCACCGTCGGGACCGGCAACGTGCCCATGGCCGCGGCCGTGAACGACGTCACCAACCGCATTTACGTCGTGAACTACGGTAGCAGTGACGTCACCGTGATCGACGGCGGGTCGCAACGGCCGATTGCGACGGTCAAGGTCGGGTTGTGGCCGCAGCAGATCGCGATCAACACGAAGACGAACATGATCTACGTCGTCAATACCCACGCGAACAGCGTGTCGGTGATTGATGGCCGGACGAACACCCTCGCCGCGACCGTGCCCGCCGACAAGGGCCCGTGGGCCGTTGCGGTCAACCCGGTGACCAACATGATCTATGTGGCCAATCGTCTGAGCGACAAGGTCACCGTGATCGATGGCCGCACGAATCGGACGGTCCAACGATAAGCGGCGATCATTTCCCCGGCGGCACGCGCCGCCGAAGCTCGTCGACGAAGTTCAGCAGGATCACCACCTTGTGCTCCTGCACGGGCGTCGTCACGGGTTCCACCGGGGTCAGCACCGCCACACGCCTGCCATCCGGCGCCAGATCCCATGAGGATCCGCCGAACTTGGTGATCCACACCCGTGGCTTCTCCGCTACGAGCCTGTCGCCCGTGACCGAGTACCTTGCCGTCATCAGCTGGTCACCCGACCGGTACACGATCTCGGGGGCACCCCGGGACCACCGCGCTCCGGAGCCTCCACTGTTCGAGATCTGCCACTTGCCCCCTTGTCCGGACGAAGGCGGCGGAAATGCCCGGACGTACACTTCAACTCTTCCCGATTCGTCCGAGTCATACGCCAGCCACCGCCCGTCGGGAGAAAACGACGGGAGTCGTTCGGCGTTAGTGCTCCTGGAAAACAACTCAGGCTCCCCGCCTTTCCACTGGTCGTCCTCGTCCACCAGCGGCAGCGTGAAGATCTGCTGCTTCGCCAGGTAGGTTTCGAAATATGTCAGGCGTTTGCCATCCGGCGTGAACGACCACGGCCTCAAAAACGCCCTGGAGCGCGTGAGCAGTTGCGGCTGGCTCGCGCCATCCGCGCGTGCCCGAAACAGCCCCTTGCCAAGGGTCGAGTAGACAACGGACTGGCCGTCCGGGCTCCACGTCGGGTCGATGTTGTATCCACCGAAGGTGAGGCGGGTCATGGCGTCGCGTTGAGGATCGAAGACCCAGACATCACGATTCCCTCCATCGGCCATCGTCAACGCGATCCGCTTGCCATCCGGAGACAGGCTTGGATGCTCATACGTACCAGGGGTGGCCCGCAGTGGCTCCCTCCTGCCAGTGGAATCGACCCATTGCACCGTCATCTGGACGGACGCCTCATTGCCCCTGCGATAGACCAGCGTGCCAGTGCGGGAGATGTCGAATTGACCGTTCTTGTTCAGCGAGTTGTATGCGATATCGTCCAGCATGCGGACGGCTGTCCCGCGCGTCTCGAGCCGCTCCAGATCGAATGGGATCGCAAACAGCGCGGCTCTGTTGGTGTAGATCAAATAACCAGACCCGTCCGCCGTCGACACATAGCGGGGGGAGTGGCCGCCGCGGGCCACGATCTTCCGCTTGCGATCGGCCAGCGTCAGGACCTCGGTGGTCATCGTATCGACGTTCATCGCCGTGTCAGCCGCGAACATCACAGCCCTGGCTCCGGGCAGCAGCCGCGGCTGAGGGAGTGCCATTTCCTCGCTGCCCAATCCAGTGAGGATCTCTGGTTGGCCTCCGTCGGCGGGGATCCGGATCAAACCCCGTCCCCCGAAGGCTTCGCTCACGAGGAGGCTGCCCTCCTCACCCCAATGGGCGCCGGAGACGTGGGGGCCGGAGACGTCCCCGATCGTCACCGCGGCGCCGCCTTCCACGGAAATCTTGTTCAGTTTCGTGCCGGCGATGAAACCGACCCATTGCCCGTCCGGCGAGAACAACGGCACGGCAGCGCCCTGCGTTCCCGGGAGCTCCGTGGCTGCCCTTTGATCCAACCGGCGAACGAATAATCTCGCGGGGTTGCCCGAGGCGTAGGCCAGCCGCGTGCCATCGGGCGAGATGGCGATGCTGCTCCCAGCAGTGGGAGGGGCTGGCATCGACACGTCCGCGCCCAGATCGACGTCGAGCCGCACAAGCGGGCGATCCGCCGGCTGCTCCGTGCGCCACGGCGCCCACAGCGCGAGCGCCAGCGCGGTGACGAGCCCGAGCGTCGAGGCAACCCACGTCCACGCCAGCGCGCGTGGCCATGCGGGGCGCATCGCAGCGCCGGGTTGCGCGCCGGCACTGTCCACGAGCGACGGCCCACTCATGACCTCCTCGATCTCCAGCCTCGCGTCGGCAGCCGAATCGAGCCGCTGCTTGCGGTCCTTTTCCAGGCAACGGCGAAGCAGCCGTCGAATCAGGGGCGGCGTCTCGGCGGGCAGCGACGCCCATTCCGGCTCGCGCGTGAGGACGAGCGCCACCGTCTCCGACACGTCCTCGCCTTTGAACGCACGCTGGCCGGTCAGCATTTCGTAGAAGACGACGCCGAACGCCCAGATGTCGCTGCGTCTGTCGAGCTGCCGGCCCTTCGCCTGCTCGGGACTCATGTAGGCCGCGGTCCCGAGAATCACCCCCGCCTGTGTCATGGCGGGGGTGGTGATCGTCGCCGACTGCGAGACCGCCGGCGTGGTGCCCGGCTGCTCCATTCCCTTGGCGAGCCCGAAGTCGAGGACCTTCACGGTCCCATCGGGCCGCACCTTGATGTTCGCGGGCTTCAGATCGCGGTGGATGATTCCCTGCTCGTGTGCCGCCTCCAGCGCCTCGGCGACCTGTCGCGCGATGGGCAGCGCATCGCCGATGGGGATCGCGCCACGCGCGATGCGCTGCGACAGATCCTCCCCTTCGACCAGTTCCATCACGAGCGCGCGCACGCCGCCGGATGCTTCGAGGCCGTGAATGTGCGCGATGTTGGGGTGATTGAGCGCGGCGAGAGTCTGCGCCTCGCGCGTGGAACGGGCGAGGCGCTCCGAATCGTTCGCGAACGCCTGGGGCAGCACCTTGATCGCGACGTCGCGATTGAGCGTCGTGTCCCGCGCCCGATACACCTCTCCCATGCCGCCAGCGCCGAGTGTCGCGACAATCTCGTACGGGCCCAGGCGAGTGCCGGTGGGGAGGAGCAGAGGCGTGGATTATACAGCCGGGCTGGTGGGGCAGAGGGGACTGTCCCAGGCCGGCAAGCGGCTCGCGAACTGCTTTGCGAAGCGAAACCGACTGTTGGCCTGCTCGGCGCTTGCCCGAACCGTGCGCCCAACTCGGAACGTCGGCGGGCCATCAGGACGGCGCACTGGCTCCAGTGGGATTCATCGTTCTTAGAGGAACGATGAATCCCCATTCTCCCAGGCATCATGACCGTCGTGATGCCGATTCGCTGCTCAACGCTTCGCGGCGAAGCTCGAGCAAGCCCTCGAGCGTGCGCTCCGGTCCAGGTGCGCCCGCGGGCGGGATCCAATCGAGCGGGGAGTCGGAGGCGATGAGCAGCCGGGCGACGCCGACGTGATCTCCCTGATGTTTGGCGTTGTCTCGCCCTTCGACGGCCCATACCAGCGGCGACGCCGAGAACATCCCGTCGAGCGCATTGACGTCCGCGCCGTGCTTCAGCAGTACGCGCACGGCCTCGACATGGCCGGCCATGGCCGCGCGGTGGAGCGGGGTGACGCTGTCCTTGTCCTTCGCATCCGGATCGAATCCGCATGCGAGCATCGTCTCCAGGACCGCCGCCTTGCCGCTTTCGGCCGGGCGATGAAGCATGACGTGGTGCTCCGGCCGGAGCTCAGACGGCAGCGCCGGGTGCGCCGCCAGGATCGCGTCGGCCGCCGGGCGATCCGCGCGGGCACACGCGGCGATGAAGCGTTCGAGCGGCGAGAGCTCGTCGGCTGCGCCGTGCGCGAGCAGCCACGCCGCGATCTCCGGGTTGCCATGGAGCTCGGCCAGCGTGTGCGGCGTGGCGCCGTCCGCGCGGCGGCGTGACATATCTGCACCGTGCTCGACGAGGTGCTCGACCATCGGGATGTTCCAGCGCCGCGCCGCGACGTGCAGCGGCGCCTCGCCGGCGTCGCCCCAGGCGAGGTTGGCGTCCGCGCCGTGATCGAGCAGCCAGTATGGACCGGCCGGATTGTCGGCCCACAGCATCATGTAGACGAGCGGCGGCACGCCGCCGGGGATGCCGTCCACGTTCAGGCCGTAGCGGTGAAGCAATTCGAGGGCTTCGAGATTGCCGCCGCCGCCCGCGATGTGCGCGGTTACGCCGTCGGTCGGGTTGGCGCCCGACTCGAGCAGCACTTCCGCAAGCGGCAGGTGTCGAACGGCGCAGACCGCGGCCCATAATGCAGTACGCGGAAGCTCGGGATGCCAGTTCCAGTGATACTCCGCGTTCGGGTTCGCACCGCGCGCACACAGACGACGGGCAATTGCGACGAGTCCCTCCAGGCGGGTCGCGACGCCCTTGTGGATGGACGTGTGGCACACATACAGGAGCGGCTCCCAGTTCTGCGGCCCGCCGGGCCGCTCGACGAGCTCCGGATGATCTTTGAGCCGCTCCTCCACCGCTGCGGCATCGCCGAGGACGAGGGCCGTGTGCAGCGTGGCTGATGCGATGCGCGGATGGAGTGCGAGGAGCCGCTCCGCCCGCCCGGTCGCGCCCCCGGTGGCGCAGCGGATGAACTCGTCGACGGCCGCGTCGAACGACAACGTGCGCGACTCGACTTCTTCGCGCAGTTTGTTCCACGACGCGAATCCGTGCTCGCGCGCCACCACCGACTGCGCGTCGTGCAGCGCCAGGTCCGAGGCGGCGATGTCGTCGAGGGACTTAGCGGAGAGCGAGGGTAGCGCGGCGAATCGGCGGAGCGCATCCGCGTCGCGCGACTTCGCGGCGTCGAGCAGGGCCTTTGCTTGCTTCTTCAGCTGTTCGAGGTTCGGACGTGCGGGCAGCTCGCGTGACGGCATACGACCTCCATGCTTCAGCCCTGTGGTTCGCAGACAGGCAGCACGGCGGTGCAGTAGCCGTTGGTCGAGCAGCGATGACGGTGGGCTGAGCCCTTCGCGCGAACCCGCGGGCGCCCGTTGAGCGCACGTTATGACACTAGTCCGGGCAAACGCTGGCGTCAATGACGACTATCGGCGATCGACCGCGTTTGCGGTTTTTGGCGTTCAGCCACCGTTTTCGAATGAGCGTGTGTGAAAACCGCACGCTCGAGAACTCCGACCTCTTACAAATGCTGACCAGCGGTGCGGGGATCCGTCGCCATATACGGCCGGCATTTGCTTTGCACCTGCGGCGGGGCTGGTCCCTGCCATTTCTGGCCAAACACACGGTCTCGCACCCGCGTCGGACCACCGGGTGGCGACTGGAGAAATACATGTTCGAGCAGTTGTCTCTCGGCACCAAGGCAAAGAAGCGTACCGACGAACTGAACGAGATCGTTGTCGCCGCTCGCCACGAACGGCAAGCGCTCGCTTCGATGTTCGAACGCCTCGACGGCCGCAACGGCAGGCTCGCCGAGGTCTCGGCGACGGTCGAGCACGTGAGAGACAGGGCGGTTGACGCGTCCGATCAGCTGACGGCAATCGTCACGCGGATGAGGGATCTCGACGAGCACGTTGCAGGCTTCGAGGCGCTCAAGGCGCAGATTGCTGAGATGACCGACGTCGTGCGGCTGGCCAAGGAAGCGGCCGCGCTCATGTCTGACTCGGGCGGACAGCTCCAGAAGCACCGCGAGGCCATGGAGCAGCTCGAAGACGAATACCGGGAGGCTCGCGCTGCGATCGAAGCGTTGGCTGCTCAGCGTCAGCTGGTGACCGATGCGCACGTCGAGCTGCAGCGGTCTCACGCCGACATGCGCAGCGCCATCGACGAGGTGTCCAGCATCAAACGCGAGCTCGGTCAGCTTCGGAGCCAGGTGTCGGCGGTAGCCAACGATCAAGCAGCCATCAGCAAGACCGCGGAACACACGCTGGACAGCACCGCAGCCGCCACCCGCACGGTCAAGGATCTCGAGTCGCAGATCGCATCGCTCGGGACGATGAACGAGCTCGCGACGACGACCGAGGAACGGCTCAAGTCCTTGAATGCGCTGGCCGAACACGTGACGGTGAAGACGAAGGCGCTCAGTACGCAGCGCGTGACCATCGAACACGCCATATCCGAGGGTGCCAGACTGAACGAGATGGTTTGGGCCATGGAAGCGCAGATCAGAAAGTTAGAGGATGGGAACCGTCAAGTCACACGCGCCGAGGAAGTGCTGCGGCAGGCCGAAGAGTTTGCCGAAGAGGTTCTCGAGGAGCTGGACACAGCGACCAGCGAGCGCGATCGGTTCCGGCTTGACGCGGCGAGAATCGAGAAAGACGGCGCCGCGCTGATTCAGACGGTAAGCGCTCAGATCGAGCGGCTCGCGATCGAGGGAAAGAGCTTCGACGCCCACGAGCAGCGCATTGCCAACCTGCAGAGCGCGCTCACCACGGTCGAACGTCAACTGGAGACGGTTCTGGGCCGGCAGGAGGCGGTGGGCGCCCTCGATCGGAAAGCCGAGGCACTGGCACAGACCGTGCGGCAGCTCTCGAACGAGCTTGACGAGATGACACGGCGGCGGGCCGACGTCGACACGCTGGCGGAGCGTCTTGCACGCGTCGAAACAACCGCCCGTGAAACGGAGGCGCAGCAGGCGAGGATCGAATCCGGCCGGCAGCAGCTCGAGGAGTTGCGCGCCGAGCTCGAAGCCATCCACGCGTCACGCGCTTCGGCCGCGGAGCTGTGCACCCGGCTCAATGCCGATCGGTTGGCGCTCGAGAGCGCCGGGGAGAACATCGCACGATTCGCGGCTGGAGCGCCGGCCATCGAGAATCAGCTCTCGGTCGTTCTCGAGAAGCTGCGCCTCCTCGGTGACGCCGATCGCGTGGCCGAGCGAACCAGAGAGACGATCAGCGAGCTGGAAGCAACACTGGCACGGTCGAGCGAAAAGCTCCAGTTCGTCGAGAAGGTGGAGCGCCGCCTGAACGGTCTCCACACGCTGAATACGGAAGTCGGGCGGCGCATGGAGGAACAGCTCGTGAGACGAGCCGAGCTGGAAGGCCTCCGGACGCGCGCCGAAGAGATCAGCGCGCACATCGGCGACGCGCACCAGAAGCTTGGAGCGATTCGCACGACGCAGGAAAAGCTGCCGGGCATTCTGGAATGCGTCGCAACTCTCGGCCGGGACATCGAACAGCTCGAGTCGCGCATGAACGGCCTGAGGCGCAGCGAAACGGACCTCGCCGACCAGGAACGGAGGCTCGACGCGCTTGTCGCCGGCAGCCGCGATCAGCACGCCGCGATTACCGAACGCACGGCGCATCTCGAAGCGCTCGTGCAGGAACTGAACCGTGCCAGCGACGTCAGGAACGAACTCCTCGCCGATCTCTCTCGCGTTCAGGCGCAGCATCAGGAAACGGCTGCGCGAATGGCCGCCACGGAAGAAAAGCTGAAACACGTGGACGCGCTGCGGCAGCAACTCGACGACCGGCAGTCGGCGCTGACCGCTGCCGAGCAGCGGATGGTGGCTTTCGAAGCGCAGGTCGGAAATCTGGCGCAACTCGCCGCCGACACCGATATCAAGATTCAGGCGATCGCCGGCCGTGAGTCGATGGTCGCAGCCGTCAAGGCGGAAGTGGAACAGGTGCAGAACGCCGCCGCCGCGGTGAAAAATGACGTTGCCGCCATCGTCGAGCGCCGCGAGGAGCTGCAGACGCTCAGAACCCGGCTCGATGCGCTCGTCGAATCGCTCGGCGACACCGACGAGCGGATTGCCACCATCGAGGCTCGACGCGCGCTGGTCCAGGAAGTGCAGTCGAAGACGGAGATGATCGCCAACCTGCTCGAGGACATCGGCGCCAACCTCGATATGGTGGCCGCTCAGAAGGCACAGATCGAGTACGCGTCCGACCAGGTGGGGCGCCTGGAATTCTCCATCCAGCAGTCGCAGAATACGATGCGCGCCCTCCACCACGAGCGCGAGCGCGCCGAACGTGTAGAAGAAGCCATCCGTCAAATCAGGACTCGCGAGCGATCGCCACGCGCGACCGAGGCCGCGATGACCGACAGCATCATATCGTCGTGATTGGTCCCCTTCCGCGAAGGCGGCCCGTGGCCGCCCGTCGCTGACAGGCGCCTATCACGGGAACGTCGTTGGCCGAGTGAGCGCGTGCGCTGTCTCGTCCTCGACATCTCCTGACCGTACTCCGTCGCGGGCCCGTCACGAAGCTCACCTCGCGTTCGAACGCAGCCTGGGCATCGTGCGAGCATGGACCTCAGGAGCGCACGACATCGCGCCATCGTCCGCGACAGTCGCACTGAAAGTCCTGCCGTCCGCTCGTCACGCCTGATCCCGAGCGCTTGCAGCGATTCGAGCGCTGAGGCGCAGGTGCTCGCCTCGCCGACCATCGCAACATCGCGGCAATGCACGGATCGGACGGGTCGCTGATCGCTGCCGCATGCCCGCTCGACGCGCTCGTCCGACGAGCTGCGCGCGCGCCGACCAGCGACAGTAGGCCGTCAGCGACCCGCTCGGCATGCTGACTGGCCTTCGCCGCATCGATGCATGAGCGCGAGCAACGGGACCGGTGCAGACGTACACTTCGCCCGCCTTCAGGTCGTCGAGCGCTCGGAGCATCAAGCCGAACGGCCGGTGAAGCGCCTCCTGAGAGCCCTGAGCCTTGCCGTCCTCGTCGTCGGCCTCGAGCACGGGCATCGCGCGCCCGACGATCACCATGTCATCCCGGAGGGGCTGAATCTCGGGCGGCAGGAACTGGTTTCGCCGGCCGAGCCGGTCGAGCGTGTCGCCGATCACGGCGGAAAAAAGTTCGCGGCGTGCACGCTCGAAGAGCTCGTCGTCAGAAGTCCAGGATAGAGACATGGAGTATCACACCCGCATCAGATCCTGACGACCGCGGCCTGGACCAGATTCGAGACGCGGTGGAGAAGAAAACCGTCGCGATCGGCGGCTGACCGCGTCGTCAGAAGCGCGCACAGCAGCTGTCGCTCAGGATCGGCCCAGGCGACGGTACCAGTGGCGCCGACGTGGCCAAACGTTCGGGCAGATCCGAGGTCGCCGAACGAGTTCCAGACAACGGAGTCCCGCAGCGCCCAGCCGAGACCCCAGGGTGCGGCAAGCCCGGTATTGTGATCCCGGGTCATGGCCGCCACCGTCGTTGGAGAAAACAGCCGCGTCGATCCGTAGGTGCCGCCATCGAGGAAGGCCTGCAGCAGAATGGCCAGGTCGCCGGTCGTGCTGTGCACGCCTCCCCAGGGGTGGCCGATGTCCCGCCAGTACTGGGTGTTGGGTCCCCAGCTTCGCAGGTCTTCGGTCTCGGGACCGGTCTGGTAGATCGCGGTCTGCTCGACTTTTGACTTTCCCAATCCGAGCGTTGTCCGCGTCATGCCCAGCGGCTGGAAGAGCTCGTCCCGCAGAAAGTCCCTCAGCCGCCGGCCCGTCACCCGTTCCACGATCTCCCCGGCCAGCAGTGTGCCCATGCTCTGGTAGCCGAACCCCTTCCCAGGCTCGTACAAGAGCGGAGTCTTGAGCGCTCCCGCGACGAAGCGGCTCAGGGGAGCATGAGCCCGGCGGAGCTCCGTGTTCTCCGGGAGTTGATCAGGCAGCCCTGAAGTGTGCGACAGGAGGTGCCACACTTTCGCCTTGTCCTTGTGCTCTCCTTCGAACTCCGGCAGGTAGCTCTGCACGCGATCGGAGAGCACCACGTCTCCCCGCTCGACCAGCAGCATCAATCCGCACACGGCGATCGGCTTCGAAATCGACGCGAGGATGTAGATCGTATCCGGCCCGGTCGGGGGCGCGTCGGTCTGCTCGCTCAGCCGGCCGAATCCGCGATGCAGCACGATCCGGCCATGCCGGGCGACGCAGATTGACGCAGAGGTGAGGTGCCGCTGCCCGGTCTCCACTGTCAGGCAGTCCACTACGCGGTCCAGCCGCGACTGCGACATTCCGACATCGGCCGCGCGACCGGCTTCGAGCCGCTTCGCCAGTCGACTGGTCCTGAGATCCCGTCGGCTCCCCGGACACGACTGCACCTGCCTCAGCGGGGAGCGTCGCGACGAGGCCCAGGCCGGCCAGACCAGCCGCTCCGGCCTCCAGCAGCTCGCGGCGAGTGCTCCCCTCGGCACGTCTCCCTGTGAAGACCTCGTGTGCTGGTGACATCAAGACACTGTTACTGCTTGTCGTAGCAGCATTGCCGCTCTCTTCATCCTCGGTGCTCAGAACTGTTGAGTCGAACGGATTACAGTAGTCCGGTCGCAGCGGATGAGCAACGCCTTTCTTCGCGTCACGCAGCAGTCAGCGACCGTCGTCGTCGGTGTTGTATGCGATGGTTTGCGCGAAGTGCACGTCGGGCGTCACGAACACGACGTTAGCGCCATCAATTCGGACTAGCTCTGCAACCATCCGAAATAGCTCGCGTTCGAAACCAGCCGGTTCGTGCGGATGAAACCTAGTGTGGACGACCGCTCGCCGGGTCGGGATTGAGCCAGTTGATCAGGAACGTGAAGCTTCTGCCGGTGTCCGATCCCTCGAGAGCTAGAAAGCGTTGGCCATCGGTGCTGACCGCGTACCTGGGCACGCCGGAAGTTGGCGCGATCCTCGATTCAAATAGTGCCTCCGGGGCGCTCGCCGTGAACTCGGTTCCGGTAGTCACCCGCACCCTCATCATCGAGCCGTCCAGGCCGATATAGAAAAGTTCTCGTCCATCTGCGCACCACTGTGGCTGTACGCCGCCGCCGCTTGATACCTGTCGCTTCGAGGTAAACGTCGGAAATGCTGCGACATACACCTCCCAACGCCCCGACTCGTCCGAGTTGAACGAAACCCATCGGCCATCGGGGGAGACGTGTACTTCGTCCTCCACGTACGGGGTGTCAATGAGCATCTGAGGCTTTCGGTCCCCACTCAACGGCACGGCGTACACGGCTTTTCCGAACGTTCTGAAAACGATAAAACGCCCATCGGGTGTCCACTGGTCCACCGCTGCCTCCTCGTCCAACCTGACGAGTTGCTCTTCCTTTCCGGTGTCGAGATCCTTGACGAACACGGTGGCACGCCCTGTTCGAAACGATGTGAACGCCAGCGCCCGTTCGTCTGGAGCCCAGGACGGATCCGTATCGAATGCAGGATCAGTGGTGAACCGCGAGAAGATGCCAGTTGCCAGATTCACATCCCAAAGATCTTTGGTGTCCAGCCGCACGAGCGTTGCTCGGCGCCCACGTGGAGACAACACCACTTGGTCGTATGGCCCTGCGTCACCCAGGGTCGCGGTGCGGCGCCCGTTGCGGTCCAGCCATGTGAGTGTTGAAAGGACGGGCCCGGTGGGACGATAAACAATGCTGCCGGTATCGGAAACGGACACGTGTTCAGCACCGTCGGTCACGTGAATCTCGCCTCCAGAGAACCGGAGCCGTTCAGGATCGAACTGCCGCGCGAACAGAGTTGTTCCGCGGGAGTAGAACAGATAGCCGTCCGCGTATCGGGGAGCCGAGCCATCCTCCATCAGTTTCCGCGTATTCGGCTCGTCCAGCGAGGCAACGTAAATACCGGGCTCACCAGCAGCAGTCAGCAGAAAATGGCGGCCGTCCGGTAAGAACTTGGGCCTGGTAAAGTTTTTTCGAGTGTCCCCGGCGGCAAGGGTCTCGACCGGCGTGGCAACTCCTCCCGTTTCCGGGACACGGTACATCTGCTCATTGTGTGGACCGAACAAGATCATTCCTGGACACCAGGCGCCTGATATATCGACAAGATCTTCGTACTTCGCGGGAGCGATCGTCCGTGGAGATCCTCCTGCGAGCGCAATCGTTTTCACGTAGCCGTCGGGGGCAAAGAACGCGATAGAGCGACTGTCGGGCGACCAGAACGGGCCGAAGGCCAGCTCCGTCCCGTTCAGAGCGACGAGACCTGTCGTGGTCATGTCCTTCACCACGAGCCTTTGACGCCCGTCCACGGTGGCCCCGAAGACGAAGCGTTGGCCGTCCGGTGAGATGACGCCAGTATCATTTTGTTGCAGCTGCCACATATGCGGCGGCAGATTCCAGTCAAAGCGAAGGCGCGGCGGCTGCGTGACTGCCGGTCGTGACCATAGCGGCAACGTGGACGCCAATGAAACGACGAACGCGAAACCGACCGCCCATGGCAGCCACGCGCTGCGTCTCGCGGCGGCAAACGACGGAAGACGTGAAGTCGTCTGCGCCGGCGATGTGTGTGTTTCGATCCACCGCAGCTGCCAGGTCGATCCTCGCGAGGAGACGGACAGCGTATTGGCGGAGCCGGCGTTCGCAGCGAGGGACTCCTCGATATCGAGCACGGCATCTCCGATGTCGCGCAACCGTCTGCGCGCTTCCTTCCGCAAGCAGCGATCGAGCAGCATCTGGGTCGTGGCGGGAGTATCGGTCGGTATGCTGGCCCAATCGGGTTCCTGATCGAGGATGCGCGCCACCGTATCCGCGTCAGTGTTGCCCTCAAACGCACGCCTGCCCGAAAGCATCTCGAACAGCACGCACCCAAACGCCCAGATGTCGGTCCGCTTGTCGACCGTCAGCCCACGCGCCTGCTCAGGGCTCATGTAAGCGGCCGTCCCGAGAATCCGTCCCTCCGCCGTTCGGGCGAGTGAAACCGGCGGGTCGTTTCTAGCGTCCGCCGGCAGATCCATGGCAACAGCCTTAGCCAGACCGAAGTCGAGGACCCTCACGCGTACGTCCGATTCCGTTACGCCCGCCGCGCCTTGCAGGACGATGTTGGCCGGCTTCAAGTCGCGATGAACGATTCCTCTTTGATGCGCCGCATCGAGGGCCTCGGCAATCTGCCTTGCGATTGTCAACGCTTGCGTCGGTGGCAACCGACCAGCCGCAAGGCGCTCGGCCAACGTTGGTCCCTCGACGAGCTCGAGCACCAACGCGGTCACGCCATCGGTTTCTTCCAGTCCGTAGATTGCGCCTATATGTGGATGGCTGAGCGTCGCGAGCAGCCGCGCCTCGCGGGTGAATCGGCCACACCGCTCGGGATCCGATGCGAAATGCGTAGGCAGTACCTTGATGGCGACGTCACGACCGAGCTTGCTGTCTCGTGCGCGATACACGTCTCCCATCCCGCCCGAGCCAAGTAGCGCGACGATCTCATACGGTCCGAGCTGACGGCCTATCAGATCGGGCGGCGTATGCATTGAGGCCAGCTCGTTTTCGCCCATGTCGGCTGCAGGATTGTCGAAGAACCGCGCCGCATTGGACTCATAACGCAACAGAGATTCGAGTTCGTGCTGCAGGTCCGGATCTCCCTGGCACGCCTCCTTGAGGAACGCGCGGCGCGCTTGGGGCGGGTGTTGTAAAGCCGCCGCAAATAGATCCGAAATCAGTCCGGGCCGGTGAGTTCCCATATCAACCGTCTACCGACGATCGGGATGGGGGTGAGGCCGGTCAGGGCTAAACCCGTCCGCCTGCTTGAAAGCATGGCTCATGTGACGGTACAGCCAGGTTTTTGCTAGGGCCCAGTCACGCTTCACAGTCACGGGAGACACACTCAGCACATGTGCAATCTCCTCGATGCTCAGTCCCGCGAAATACCTCAGCTCCACAACCTGCGATTTGCGCTGGTCGACCGCTTCCAGTGCCTCAAGTGCGCCGTCCAGCGCGACGATCTGTTCTGCCGGTGCCGCCGAGACGAGGTCCACCTCGTCGAGTGACATCCGAACGGCCCCGCCGCCGCGCTTCTGGTAATGGGATCGCCGCGCGTGATCCACCAGAATCCGACGCATAATGCTCGCCGCCACCGCAAAGAATTGGGCACGATGCTGCCACTGTGCGGCCCGTTGCTGCACCAGCCGGAGGTACGCCTCATTGACGAGCTCGGTCGCTTGTAGTGAGTGGTTTGAACGCTCTCGCCGCATCTGGCGCCGGGCCAGGTATCGAAGCTCCCGGTACACCAGAGGCATCAGCCGCTCGAGGGCGGTCTTGTCACCTCCGCCCCACGCCTCAAGCAACTGTGACACATCCGACATAACGCTCCCGCGTCAGGTTCGATAGCCGTGGCATTTTACCATCCACTGCTGACGCACCCACCAGCACGCAATGAGACGCCGCGCCCGTTTTTCTCGCGTTACTTCCTGGACGATGCATGAAAGCGGGGGATCTTATGGGCCCAGAGCAAGCTCTGCCGACCAGGCGCCGCACGTCTTGTACTCCGTCCCAGTGGGAGGACATATGGGCGTCGGGTGTGAAAAAAACTTCGTGATGGAGCGCGCATGCGAGGACTTGAACGGTCAGGTTCCCATCTCACTGGCTGACGACATCGGCTGCGCCGCGCGCAGCGATGTACCCGTACTCATCACCGGCGCACCGGACCAGAGTCGGGAGATTGCCTTCGCGATCGACCGCCGCAGCAGTACAACACACGGGTCGGTTGACGTGATCGATTGCCGCAGCCTCGGAGCTCTCGGCAGGGTCATGAGCCACGCGTCCTGGTCGAGCGTCGCCAACGGGGCTCGGCATCGCTCCATCCTGCTGTTGCAGGAGGTGCAAGCGCTCAGCCCGCACGAACAGGCCCAGTTCGAGCATCGATTGGCGGAGTGGCGCGTATCGCGGCGGAACAGCGGGCTGCGGATCATGGCGTCTTCCTCAGCTCCGCTGTTCGACCGCGTGCGCGACGGATCGTTCGACGAGCGCCTCTACTACCGGCTCAACGTGATTCACATGGTGGCCAGTTGATGGGACAAGGACTGCAGCACGTGGCATTCTGATCCCGCAACTACGATCACCGACCGAACGAGCCGAGCTCCATTGGGCCCGGCTCGCTCAACCGCGGAGAGCGAAAGCGAAAATCGCAGAATCGGTGTCAGCGAATGAACCGCTCCACATAATCGGCTCCGAGGCCGCACGCCTCGTAATGTCTGCGACACATGACGATCTTGCTGAACACGTCCTCGTAACCGAGCGCGTTCCCGTCGGGATCGACATAGAGCATGATGCCGTTGACCTGGAACAGCGTGATCATCTCTTCCACGTCCTCCGGCACCACCAGCGTATGTGTCTCGCCGGGCGGCTCATACACGTACCCCCCCTCCTCCGCGACCCAGTCGTGCTCCAGGTAATGCCAACGGCCCTTCAGCACGTAGCCGTGAACGGGGTTCGTATGACGATGGCGCGACAGCACGCCGGCGCGCGTCACCTTCAGAAGATTGACCCAGTAACCCTGCGACGCCGACAGGCAGAGCGGCCGGAACCAGACGTTCGGCGCCTGCGGTACCCAGATTCGTTCGTCCGCCGGCAGCACGGGCGACACCAGAAGATCGGGTGACATCTCAGCCGGCTGCGGCATTCGGTAGGCAACACGGGAATCGTCCTTGACATCACGGACGGGCATGACTTCTCTCCTCATTCATTTCGCGGAATAGCCGCCGTCGATCACGAGTACCGCGCCGGTGATGAAACGGGCGGCATCGCTCGCCAGGAACAGCGCCGGCCCGACGATGTCGTCGGGGGTGCCCCATCGGCCGAGCGGCGTGCGGTCCAGAATCGCGCGGTTGCGCGCGGCGTCCTGGCGGGCGGGCACGGTCATCGGCGTCTCAATCCAGCCAGGCGCGATCGCGTTGACCCGGATGCCGTCCTCCGCCCAGGCGACGGCCAGCGACTTCGTCAGTTGCACGACGCCACCCTTCGATGCGGCATACGCCGGCGACAGCGGCGCGCCGAAGATGGCATGCATCGAGGCGACGTTGACGATGGCGCCCTTGGCCTTGGCCAGCGCTCGGCGGCAGGCGACCGCCATCCGCATGGTCCCCGTCAGGTTGACATCGACGACGTGCATGAACTCCGATGGGTCGTACTCCTGACGTAATCGGAGAATGCCGGCGGCATTGACCAGCACGCTCAGAGTATCGATGGTCGCGGCAAATGCGGTGACGGCTGCGGTATCGGTCACGTCCAACGTCTCCACTCCCTCTGCGGGTGCGCAGTCGACGCCAATGGTTCGATAGCCTGCCTCACGAAACGCGGCGAACAGCGCACGGCCGATGCCACTTGCGGCGCCCGTGATGACGGCGGTGGAGTCGAGGGCCTGTGACATGGTGGAGTAGGGTAGCGCAGTTTCGCTTACACTCTCGTGACTGAGTGTCGCTGCACCAGCATACGAGGGCACAACGATGAAGCGCCGCGATTTCCTCATCAAATCGGCAATGACGATGGGAGCGGTCGCCGCGCCCTCGGGCTGGCCGCCGCAGCGTGCGACGGGATCCAAAACCGATCGCGTCGCGATCATGGCCTACAGCTTCGTGAGCGTGCTCAAGCTGCCGGGCCGACCATCGAGTCCCGAACGAACGCTCGACGTGTTCGACGTGCCGGAGATGTTCGCGGACCGCTACAACGTCCACAACGTCGAGATGCAGCACAACTACTTCGAGTCCACCGAGGCGTCGTACCTCAAGGACTTTCTCGCCCGGTTGGCGAAGACGAAATCGCGTGTCAGCAACATCAACCTGGAGCTCGGCAACATGAACATCGCTGCGGCCGATCCCGCCCTCCGGGCCCAGGCGGTCGATTTGACCAAAGCGTGGATCGATCATGCTGTGCTGCTCGGGTCACCCCGCGTCATGATCAACCAGGGCAAATTGACGCAGGAGAACAAGGCGGCGGCTATCGAGACCCTGACGCGGATGACGGCGTACGCGAAGACCAAGAAAATGATGGTGGGCGCCGAACCGCGTGGAGACGACTTCACGCTGCTCACTGAGGTGATCCTGGCCGGTGGCGCGAAGACGAATCCGGACGTGGGGAATTTCGGCGGCGACCAGGCGCACCAGCACGACGGGATCCGCGCCATGTTCCCCCATACCGACGGCAACTGTCACATGAAGATGCTGAATCCGCCGACCTACGATCTTGCGGCGGCGATCGCGCTCATCAAATCGCTGGGGTACAACGGACTCTACTCGATCGAGAACGAGCAGCAGGGCGATCCCTACCAAAACGTCCAGAAGGTCTACGATATCGTCGTGGCCAACATCTAGTAGTCCGGTCCCGAAAGAATCACCTTCCTGAACTTGCCGTCGCCGTTCCGGACTCCGGTGACGGGACGGAACAATCCCGGCCGAATGGGTGTCTATGCTCTGCGGCCAGCGCAGTGGAACGTTTGATACGTCCACGACGAATACTCGGCGGTCTTTCATGGTCGGCGTGGCATTCTCCTCAGATGACCAGCATCGCGGGCGAGCTCGCGGGGCGCGTGTGACGAGGCCAAGCGTGTCCGGGCGCGGCCAGGCCGGTGTCCTGCTCCGCGTATTCCTCGCGCGCTTTTTCGAAAACGAAGCCACCGCCGGCCCGACCGATCTTCGCGACTCGTTCTTCTGGCTGATTGCGGCGCTGGCTGCGCCGGGGCTGCTCTTCGCCTTTCACCAGCAGTTCTACTGGAATTTCGTATCCCTGGGGCAGGGCGGCGCCGCCAGGCTGCGCGACTATGTGCTGTTCGACAAGACGTTCTATCTGACCCTCACATCCGTGGCGATGGGGCTCATCAGCGTGGCTGTCTGGAACGCGCTGATCGTCGACCGGCGCGATGCATTCATCATCGGCGTGTTACCCGTGCGCCGACGAGTGATCGTCACCGCCAAGCTGTTCTCGCTCGTCGCCTACATTGGCGTCCTCAATCTCGGCATGCACGCGGGAGCGGCGCTGCTGTTCGGCGCGGCTCTGAGCGGTGTCCAGGGCTCGGTGACCCGCGGTTTGATGGCCCACCTGGTCGCCGCGTCGGCGGCGGGCATCTTCGTGTTCCTGTCGGTGGTGGCACTGGTGAGTGCATGCCTGACGGTCGTTGGTCCCCGGCGGTTCGCGCGATCCGCAGCCGTTCTCCAGATGCTGCTCGTCGCTGTAGTGACCACTACGCTCCTGAGCACCGTGTCACTCTCGCGCGGCGCGGCCTCGGTCGCGCATGGGGCCGCTTCCGCTGCGTGGCTGGCGTATGTGCCTCCGATCTGGTTTCTGGCGCTGTATGAGACCCTCGCCGGCACATCGTCTGGCGTGATGCACGAGCTGGCGCGGAGGGGTACGCTGGCCCTCGGCAGCGTCGCCCTGGCAGTCGCGGTCTTCTACCCGCTGGCGTGCTGTCGGGTCCTCGCGCAAGCCGTGGCTGCCGGCGGTCCTGCCACGCGTCCGTGGACGCGCCTCGTCAGTTCCATGATGGTCGATCGGCTGAGCGCCGACTCCGGCACGCGGGCGGCACTTCAATTTCTGATGGCCACTGCCGGCCGCGTTGCCCGCCTTCGACTGGTGCTGTCGGCGGCGGTCGGCCTCGGCCTCACGCTCGTCGCTCCTCTCGCGCTCTACTGGATCACGAATGGCGTTCCTCGCTCACCATCGGTGTCGCTGCTGGCGGCGCCCCTCGTCTTGACGATTCCACTCGTCGCCGGCTGGCGAGTCGTTATTGCGATGCCCGCGGAGCTGACCGCGCGTTGGGTGTTCCGAGCCACGCCCATGGAAGGCTTTGCCGGTCGGGCCGCTGCCCGGCGATTCATCTTTGCACTTGGCGTTCTGGTTCCGGTGGCGCTGTTCGCTCCGGCGTGGATCGCGCTCTGGGGATTCACGTCCGCCTGGCAGTTTGCCGTCAATGCTCTCCTCGCCGGCGCCATTCTCGTCGACGCACACCTTTGGGGATTTGCCGGCATGCCGTGCACTCGACCGTTGGCGGTCTCCGATTCGAACCTGCAAGGCCGCTGGCCGTTCTACGGCATCGGCTTCCTCGCCTATGCTCTGGCGGTTCCCGTCATCGAGGTGTGGACGGCCGGACGTTCATGGGCATGGTTAGTGACGATTGGCCTCGTCGCGGCCTACTGCGTCGTGCGCACGCTCTCGACCGAGGCAGCGCGCGTCAACGTGATCACCAACGATCAGCGCGGGCCGATCCTGCTGGATCTCCCGCCGCTGCCGCCGAGGTCGAATAAACGGAGACCAGCCGGCCGCGTCCTGGCGCAGAGCAGCGTACCACCGGAGATCCCTCATGCTTGATATTCGTGACATAACCAAGCGCTACGGTGCACTGGTCGCGGTCAATCATGTGAGCTTCACCGTCGCGCCCGGTGAGGTGCTCGGTTATCTCGGGCCGAACGGGTCCGGCAAATCGACGACCGTGAACATGCTGGTCGGCCTGCTGCCGCCGACCGGCGGCACCATTCTGTTCGACGGCCGGGACATCCAGGACGACCTGATCGAATACAAGTCGCACGTCGGGTACGTTCCGGAGGAGGCGCACGTCTACACCTATCTGACCGGTCCTGAATACCTGCGTATGGTCGGACGCCTTCGCGGATTGCGATCTTCAGTGCTCGAGCGGAAGATCGATCGGTTCCTCCGCCTGTTCGGCCTCGACGGCGATTATCATGCGTCGCTGGCTTCGTTCTCGAAGGGCATGCGGCAGAAGATCCTGCTCTCGGCGGCGCTGCTGCATAATCCTCGCGTCCTGGTGCTCGATGAGCCCGAATCGGGTCTCGACGTCCAGACCGCTCTGGTACTTCGCGCGGCCGTGCGCGCCCTTGCCGACGACGGGCGCATCATTTTCTACAGTTCGCATCAGCTCGAGACCATCGAGAAAATCAGCACCCGCGTCATCATTCTTCGCTCGGGGCTGATCGTCGCCGACGACTCGGCCTCGCGGCTCCGGGACCTGATGCAGGCACCGTCGCTCGAGGATGTGTTCTCCCAGCTGACGGTTACCGTAGATACCGACCAACTGGCCGACGAGCTGCTCGAGACGGTTCGCGCCTAGGCGCCGTTACGCGGGTTCGTGGTCCAGGCCCGACTCCTTGCTATCATCCACGCGATGGTCGGAACGACGGTCGGGCACTACCAGATCCTGGAGAGACTCGGTGAAGGCGGCATGGGCGTGGTCTACAAGGCCCGCGATGTGTTGCTCAACCGGACTGCGGCGCTGAAATTCCTCTCTGCGGACAGCGCCGATGCGGACGACAAGCGCCATCGCTTCGTCCAGGAGGCGCAGTCGGCCTCCGCCCTGAACCATCCGAACATCATCACGATCTATGAAGTCGCAAACGCCGGCGAGCGCGACTTCATCGCCATGGAGTTGGTCCAGGGTCAACCGCTGGATCAGATGATCGGCCAGAAGGGGCTGCCCTTCGAACGCGCCGTCACCTACGCCATCCAGATTGCCGATGCGCTGGCTGCGGCGCACGCTGCCGGCATCGTGCATCGCGATCTCAAGCCGGGCAACGTGATGGTGGCCGATTCCGGACTCGTCAAAGTCCTCGACTTCGGCCTGGCCAAGCTGATGCCCGGCGCCTCGACCAACTCCGGCGCGACCCGAACGTTGCTCGCCAGTCCCAGGACCGCTGAAGGGACCATCTTCGGCACCGTGGCCTACATGGCTCCGGAACAAGCCGAAGGCAAGCCGGTGGATCATCGCGCCGACATCTTTTCCTTCGGCGCGCTGCTCCATGAAATGCTCACGGGCCGTCGCGCATTCCCAGGCGAGTCAACCGCGTCGACACTGGCCGCGGTCCTCACCACCGAGCCGGCGCCACTATCAACTGAAGTGCCGGGTCTCCCCGCCGAGTTGACCCGAATCGTCTCCCGGTGCCTGCGAAAGTTGCCCGACAAGCGTTGGCAGAGTATCGCCGACGTCCGGATTGCGCTCGAGGAATTGAAGCAGGATGTGGATGCGGGCCGGCTGGGTGAGTCTGCAGGCTCGATCTCGCAGCCGCGGCGCCGCTGGATTCCCGTGGCTGTCGCCGCTCTCGTCGTCGGCTGCGCTGGGTGGATTCAGCGTGTGGCGGGCACGGCCGGCAGCGCCGGTGCCCGAGCTGTGGCGGATCGTTCGCCTGACCGCGGATGCCGGTGCGAGCCTGTTCCCCGCCATCTCGCGTGATGGCCGGCTCGTCACTTACGCCTCCGATCGTGCGGCCAGCGACACACTGGACTTGTGGGTGCAGCAGATCGAGGGCGGCGATCCCGTGCAGCTCACACGAGGACTCGGTGCCTGTAGTGATCCGTCATTTTCGCCCGATGGCAGCAAGATCGTGGCGCACTGCGGCCGCGATCCGGGCGCCATCTATGTCGTCCCAACGTTGGGCGGGCTGCCGAAGCGAGTGGCGGAAGGGGAATGGCCGCGATTTTCCCCGGACGGCTCGAAGATCTGTACGTTACCGCCGCTGTCGACCGGACAGGATCGCCGCCATCGCTCTGGATCGCACCCGCTGATGGCGGCAATGCAACCGAGCTCAAGCCCGGAAAGGGAGTCAGCGCTGCGCCTGTCTGGCGACCGGATGGCAAGGGCCTCTTCATCA
This sequence comes from uncultured Acidobacteriota bacterium, assembly GCA_963804245.1. Taxonomy (GTDB): domain Bacteria; phylum Acidobacteriota; class Vicinamibacteria; order Vicinamibacterales; family 2-12-FULL-66-21; genus CAWDPQ01. Next base: position 19,645 of record CAWDPQ010000018.1, on the reverse strand, counting down.
TCGGCTTCAACGACGCGCAAGACCGTCAGAATCCGTTCGACTGGTACTTCGTCCCGGCGGACGGCGGCGCGATCTCGCCGATGCGGGCCATCGAACGGCTGCGGGCAGCTGATTTCGGGCCAGGTCGCAATCTCAGTGTGACCGATCGCGGTGTGTTGTTTTCGCACGGCACTCTCGAGAGCAGCAACATCTACCGGATGCCGTTCGACGCGGCGTTCCAGAAGATCTCCGGCGATCCACTTCCGGTCATCGTCGGCGCCGGTTTCAACTTCTCGCCGACGGCATCGGAGGACGGCCGGCGGATCACGTTTGCCGTCGGCAACAATCTCTCGAACATCATCTGGCGGGCGCCCGTTGATCCGAACACCGGTGAAGCCACTGGTCCGCCCGTGCGCATCACCAGCGGGGTCGAGCCGAGCCTGGTGCCATCGCCGTCGCGGGATGGCAAACGTCTCGCCTATCTGGGAGGTTCCCGGAAATCGCCGGAAGTGCGCATCCGCGATCTCGGATCGGGTGCTGACTTGCGTCTGGCCGGAGCGAAGGAGTGGAGCTACGTGGTGCTGTCGCCGGATGCCTCCACTGTCGCTTTCAGCTCGGACGAGCGCACGAGCAGTGCGATTTATTCGGTGCCGGCCGCTGGAGGTCTCCCCAAGCGGATCTGCGCCGCCTGCGGTCGGCCAGTGGACTGGCTGGCCAATCGAACCAAGCTGCTCATCGACAATGCCGGTCCCAACCAGCGCGAGATCCAGATCCTCGATGTGGCAACGGGCGAGACCAAACCGCTGTTGCGGCATGCGGAGTATCAGCTGACGATGCCGCGCGTCTCGCCTGACGGCCGGGTGATCTCCTTTACGCTGGTCCGGCCGGGGCGGACCCGGCGCATCTACCTCGCGCCGTTCACCGGAGAGATGATTCCCGAAGAGGAATGGTCTGTCGTCATCGAGGGCACGGATTTCGACCGACAGCCTGCCTGGGCACCGGCGGGAAACATGATCTATTTTCTTTCCGATCGGGATGGCGCACGGTGCATCTGGGCCCAGCGCGTGGATACAGTTGCCCGCCGGCCGATCGGCGCGCCGTTTGCCGCACGTCACATGCACGAGTTCCGTTACAACTTGAACGACGTCGACCCGGCGGCGATCGGCCTGTCAGTGGCCAACGGCCAGATGTTCTATGCGAGCTTCGAAGTGCAGTCGAACGTCTGGCTGGCGGAGCGGCGAGAGCCAACCGCGCGATAGTTGGTGCATCGGCGGCAGCGTTTTCAAAGGAGCATCGTATGGGTATCGGCCGGATCCGTGAATCGTTCGGTCTTGGTGCGGTACTGCTGCTGACCCTGCTACCCGATCTCGGAGGGCAGCCGACTATCACCTCCGGCCTCTACAACACGGTCAAACAGAGGCTATCGGAAGGCAAACAGGTCGTTGGCGCCACAGTAACAATCCCCGACCCCGATCTCTACTGTGCCGTCGCCAATGCGGGATTCGACTTCACCTGGATCGAGATGCAGCACAGTCCGCTGACTTACCAGGATGTCGCGCGGATGATCATGGCCTGCAAGGGCGCACCGGCGATTCCGTTCGTTCGTGTTCCCGACGCCGTCGAGGGGGATATTCAGAAGGCGGCGGACATCGGTGCGCTCGGCATCATCATTCCGATGGTGGACACCGTGGAGAAAGCGGCGGCCGCCGTGCGATTCGCGATGTTTCCTCCACGCGGCCGGCGAAGCCAGGGTGCCGGTCAGTACGGCGCTCTGTGGGGCAGCACGTACCGCCAGACCGCCAATGACAACCTGATGATTGTTGCCATGATTGAGAATCCTGCCGGCGTCGACATCGCTGACAAGATCGCCGCTGTGCCGGGTATCGATCTGGTGTTCGTGGCGAGCACCGATCTCAGCAGCTTCTCGGGATTGCGGCAGGGCGATCCGAAATACGAAGCGTTGGTCACCAAGGTTGTCGATGCGACAGCCAAAGCAGGTTTGAAGCTTGGTGGCCCACTGGCCTGGAAGGACAGTCGCAAAGGCTACGTGTTTTTCCAGGGCCCCTCCGAAGCGCCGCTGATTCGATGTGCGACACGTGTCGTGCTGAGTATGAAACCGACAGGCTGCCCGACCACAGGCATTGCGGCGACTGAGGGGAGCGAGCGCTGAACAGCGATGCACCCCACCAGCATGCGCTCACTTGACTTGTCATCGATCCCCTCCGCTTGCTGCGCGTGTGGTTTATCACTTTTCACGGCCGCGATTCCAGCATTCGTGTCGCGGCGTAGCCCTTCGGCTTCCACTTGTGACCCTTGCCGCGACTCTGTGAAGCTGGTGTCTCAGCGCGTTGCTCGTCATGACAGACTCCAGGAGCCGTATCCAAAAAGAAGATCAATGAATTGAGACGTGTCGGGAGGCCAAAGGGCGCCTCCCGTCGTTGGGGTGAGGTGATGTCGCTGTCCAGGCTGGACGGCGAGCGATGCACCTATCCCTTGAGCAATCCGGATGCCAATGCAGGCTGGAGTGGGCGGCGTTCTTGCAGTTCGTCGTGAGGTGCGTAGCATGCTCGCGATGACGTGTGCGCGAGGTTGGTAGCGAAGATGAATTGGTAGAGAAAGATCACCAGCGTCACCTCAATTCCTCGCACCGAAGAAAGACAAGCACAAGCTGGCGCGATTCACGTAGAGCTCGACGGTATACGAACTGTTGAGCACGCCGTGAGAGGAATGCGTGTATAACCATGCCTCTCGTCAACCCTGGACAAGACCCGTCCCCACGCAAGTTTCGGAGGATCGCAATAATGAAGATTCGACGCGCGCTCGTCGCTGCCGCCGGTTTGATCACGCTCCTGATCGTCGCACCTGCAGTGCCGATACGTGCTCAATCGAATTGGACTGTCGTCATGAGCGGTCTCAACAATCCGCGCGGACTCACGTTCGTACTCGGTGAGGACGACGACTGGGCGCTGTACGTGGCCGAGTCAGGGAGTGGCGGAAGCGGCCCCTGCGCGATGGTTCGCGGCGCCGAACAGTGCGCGGGAGCCACAGGCGCGGTCTCGCGCCATCAGGGCGGTGTGCAGCAGCGGATCGTGACTGGTCTGCCCTGGTACGCGCCGGTCAACGGTGTTGGCGGCACCGGTCCGCACGACGTGTCGTTCGCCGCTGGGCAAGGCTTCGTCACCGTCGGTCTCGGCGGGCCGCTGTCGCCGATCGAGATGCGCGATCTGTTCGGCGACGAGTTCGGCTGGGTTGTGCGGCTGGGCGCCGGCGACGAGTGGTTCTTCGACACGGACGTCGCCTCGTTCGAGCAAGTGTCGAATCCCGGCGGCGGTCCTGCCGACAGCAATCCGTATGGTCTGCTCGCCGGAGCGGGGAGGAGCATCGTCGTCGACGCAGGCGGCAACGCGCTGCTTGGCGTGTCTCCGCAGATGGAGGTTTCGACTCTCGCGATCTTCCCGTCGCGCGAGCAGGGGCGCTCGACAGACGCGGTATCGAACTCGGTGGCGCGAGGACCCGACGGCGCGTTCTACGTCGGCGAGCTGTCGGGTGTTCCGTTCGTTCCGAATACCTCCAACGTCTATCGGGTCGTGCCAGGCCAACAGCCCGAGGTCTACTGCTCCGGTTTCAGCTTCATCCTGGATCTCGATTTCGATCAGCACGGTAACTTATATGTCCTCGAGCACACGAGCGCGCCGTTTCCCACGGGTCCCGGCACGCTGTACCGCCTCGGATCGAACTGCAGCCGGACAACGCTCGCCGCGGGGCTGACGAACCCGACGTCGGTCGCGATTGGGCCTGACGGCAACGCTTACATCTCCAACTTCGGAACTTCTCCCGGCACCGGTCAGGTGATTCGCGTCGACCTCCAAGCTGAGCCCGGCCTCTACCAGCTCGTCGCGAGTCACAGCCAGAAGTGCCTCGATGTTCCGGAATGGTCTCTCAATGACGGCATGCCAGTCGTTCAGTGGGCCTGCAATGGAGGCGACAACCAGGCATGGAGCGTGGAGCCCACGTCGGGCGGCTACTCGCGGCTCGTCGCGCAGCACAGCGGCAAGTGCCTGGATGTGAGCGGCGTATCAACAGAGGATCGTGCGGACATCATCCAGTGGCAGTGTAATGGCGGCGCGAACCAGGACTGGCGCCTCGAGCCTGTTGGAGAGGGCTATCAAGTGGTCGCCCGTCACAGCGGCAAGTGCCTGGATGTGCGCGGCGAATCCACAAACGATGGTGGATCCGTCATTCAATGGTCGTGTAGTGGCGGCGCGAATCAGACTTGGCTCCTGCGCCCGGAGACCACGGTTCCGCCTCCGCTTCCGTAGCTTCTGCTTCGCTCGCAAAGGCAACCCGCGCTTTCTGGACGGGCGGCGTTCGCATCGATCGTGAAACCGATCGGGCAACGTCGCCCGTTTCGGTAGTGCAGGAGCTTCAGACGCGTCCACCGGTACCCTTAGCATGCGCGCCCTTTGCGCCGGCTTCGAGCAACACCGCAATGATCTCCGACTGTTGTTCTCGGGCCAGCGGTGAACCGCTCCCTCCACGTCCGGTATTTCGAGTCGCCAGATCGAAAGGCGTGGAGCCGTTCTTGTTCTTCGATTGCACATCGGCGCCACCCGCCACCAGGGCGCGCACCGCCATCGCGGAACGGGTTCTCACCGCCCGATGGAGCGGTGTGGCACCGTTTGCATCTCTCGCGTTGGCGTTTGCGCCAACGGAGAGGAGGTACCTGATGGTTTCGGCTTGCGCCGTCGGATTCCACGTATTGGCGTCAGCAGGGTAGTGAAGGGGTTCGGCGCCCCGCCGATTCTTTGCGTCGCTTACCGCGGAGAAGCGTTAGCTCACGCGAGACGCTACTCAGTGCGCAGAGCGATCATCGGGTCGACGCGTGTGGCACGTCGCGCAGGGACGATCGTCGCGGTGATCGAGACGACCGTGACCAGAATGGCGACGACGCTGTACGTGAGTGGATCGCGAGCGGTGACGCCAAACAGGACGTTCTGAATTCCCGCGCCGCCGACAGTCGCCAGGATCAGCGCGAGACCGAGACCGATCAGCAGGCCAACCGCCAGCTGGATGACTCCCTGCGTCAGGACCATCTTGAGAATCCGGCCGGAGTGCGCGCCAAGGGCCATCCGCACGCCGAATTCCTGCCGCCGCTGGTTCACAGAGAACGACATGACCCCATACATGCCGACCGAAGCGAGGACGATCGCGACGAGCCCGAAGATGGAGAACATGGTGGCGATGATCCGGTTCTGTGCGACGAAGCCGTCGATCTGGGCTTTCGGCGTACCGATGAAATACAGCGGCAGGTTAGGATCGGCGTTCGCGATTTTCCGGCGCAACGGGGTTGCCATCGCGTCCGCGCGCTGACCGCCGCGCGGCTTCGCGACGATCGTGGCGAACTGCGTGGCAGCCGGCGCCTCCTGGATGGGACCAACCGGATTCGAGAAAAACGGGACATAGAAACCCGCTTCGTCGACACCAGGCTGATTGAACGGACCAAGCATGCGCACGGTCGTCACGACGCCGACGATCGTCCGCCAGGGACCAGCCTGTTGCGGGTTGCCATCAGCCCTCGCCGTGCGAAAGCGGCGACCCACAGGACTGTCCGTGCCGAAGTGCTTCCTCGCGAAGGCGGCGTTGACGATCGCCACGGGCTGCCGCACATCGAGGTCGTCGACGGCAAACGTGCGGCCTTCGAGCAGCTTTTGCCCGGTCACCGAGAAAAAGCTTCCTGTCACCTGTTCGAAATTGGCCGTTGTCCGATCGCCCCGGTCACGGTACTCCCGCCCTTCGATCTCGACCGGGCTGTTCCCCGAGAACACCATCCTGAACCGATTCGTGAGCGCGACCGACTCGAACTCCGAATCGTTTCCGACCTGCTCCAATAGCCGGTCGTAGAAGATCTTGCGCGACGCCGATGTCGGGTAATCGCCGTCCATCAACCCCATGCGCGCCGAGATGAGTGCAGTCGTGTCGTACCCGTAGTCAATCGTCTGCTGTGCCGTTATCGAGCGAAGCTGCAGCAGCGATCCGACGAGGAGTACGCAGGTCACGACGATCTGAAAGACGACCAAGCCACGCGAGAGAAGGCTCACCGCATGGCTCGTGTTTCCGCGTCCACCGTCTCGGAGAACGTCGACGGCGTTCGCTCGCGACGAGATCAGCGCCGGCAACAGGCCCGACAGCACCGCCGCGGCGATCGTCGACACGACGGTGAACAGCAATACGGGCGCATCGACGTCGAAGGTGATCCAGGCGGGCGGCCGATTCTCGAGGTTCCGAACCGTCGCCGACAACCAGTCGATCGACGCGTAGGCGAGCGCGATCCCGACAATCGCACCGATGCCGGCGACGAGCAGGCTCTCCGTCAGCATCTGCCGTACCAGCCTCATCCGCGATGCGCCCAGCGATGATCGGACCGCCAACTCCTTCGCGCGCAGGGTGGCGCGCGCGAACTGCATGTTCATGACGTTGACGCACGAGATCAGGAGCACCCCCACACAGAACCCGAGCATCGTCCACAACGTGCCGCGCAGCGGGCGTGGCGTGTATGCGTCGAGCAGACGCTGGACTTGTCCGGTATGGAACTGCTTGTTGGTGTCCGGGTACGCGGCAGCGAGACGTTTCGCGATCGTCGTCGCTTCGGCGCTGGCCTGGTCCAGCGAGACATCTCTCTTCAGGAGACCGAGGACCGCGGGATTGTTGACGCCCTGCGTGCCGCGCGGTCGGGGCGGGTACTCGCTGTACAACGGAATCCAGATGTCTTCGTTCGTCGGGAACGCGAAGCCCCTGGACATGACGCCGACGACGGTCGCCGGCTTGCCGTTGATGCGCAAGCCTTTGCCGATGATGTCCGGGTCGCCGCCGAAATCTCTCTGCCAGATGCCGTAGCCGATGATGGCGACTTTGCCAGCGCCCGACGCGTTGTCGGCGGCGGTGAAATCGCGCCCCATCATCGGCGCAACGCCGAGGATCCGGAGGAAGTTCTCGGTCACGTAGGCGCCGGTATACCGCTGGGGATGGCCGTCCACGGTGACGTTGACCGTCGAGCCGTTCAGATACGCCGCGAGCGCATCGAATGACTGTTGCTGCGGCAGCAGGTCCTCGAAGTCCATCGCCGAGATTTGACCGTTCACGCCGAAAAACGTGGAGCTCGACGGATCGACGAAGTTCAGGCTGGCCAGGCGGCCACTGTTCGGAAACGAAAACCCCCGCAGCATCACGCCGTTGACGACACTGAACATCGTGGTCACGCCGGCAATGCCGAGCGCGAGGACGATCACAGCCAGCGCGCAGAACCCCTTCTCTTTGATGAGGACGCGCAGGCCAATCTTGATGTCGCGCAATAGGCTGTCGGTGATCATGGGCATCTGGAGTTAGACGCTCGGACTGTTCCTTTGTTCATCCCTTGATTGTAGGTCGAGCACGTTTTCGACGAGCCTTTTCCCGACGACTACTGTCTTGACAGGGGACACTTTAGAGAGCATCCTTCCGGCGTATTTTGCGGAGACCAGCCGCTCGCGAACCACTTTCCAACGGCTGTCGACGAAAGAACCGACCGTATCACGGGTGCCGCACGGAGGTGTCGTGCCGAGTCGCCCCTGCAACAGCCGTTTTGTCCAGCATTGGGTCCCGATCCCCAGATTGATCGAGGCCTGAACGCACTATTTCCGTTTGCCCGAACGGAGGGGACATGACAGGAACAGGTCGAGCAAGTCTAAGGCTTCTCGTGGTCATAGGCCTTGTTGCCGGCGCTGCGGCGCCCGTTGCTGCGCAATCGGACGCAGGCGGCGTACGAGTGCTCGTCGTCGATTCGAGCAGCGCCGTCATTCCCGGCGCCAACGTCACGCTGAAGAACCTCGAAACGAACACCAGTGATGCTCGCGTGTCCAATGAGGAGGGATACGCGATCTTTTCGCCCATCCCGCGCGGTACCTACGATGTGGAGGTCGCCCTCGATCGCTTCCAGCCGGTGCGTCTTCGCAACATCAGCGTCGACGTTCAGCAGAATCGTTTGCTGCGCGTAACGATGGAAGTCGCGCAGGTGACCGAGGCACTGGAGGTCACTGCAGAGTCGGCACCAGTGCAGACCGAGGAGGGTTCTCTCGGTCAGGTCATCAAGGGGACAGTTGCCGTCGAACTGCCGCTCGCCGCCCGCCGCTACAGCGATCTGGCGCTGCTCGCGCCGGGTGCCACCAACAGCACGCTGAATACCGAAATCCGCGGTCCGGGCTGGTTCACGGTGAACGGAAACTTCCACACGCAGAACAACTTCATCCTCGACGGCTTCGATAACAACCAGGGGACGACCAACATGCAGTCGCTGTCGGCGCAGGTCGTGCAGCCCTCGCCCGACGCCATCAGCGAATTCAAGGTCCAGACCAGCACCTTCTCAGCGGAGTTCGGACGTTCCGCTGGCGCCGTCGTGAACGTATCGATCAAATCAGGCACGAACACTCTTCACGGATCCGGCTGGTACTACAACCGCGACGATGCGCTGGCGGCCAAATCGTGGCGGGCGAACCTGCTCAATCTTCAGAAAGACAATCTCGGTTGGAACCAGTTTGGCGGTACCGTCGGCGGGCCCATCGTGATGAACAAAGCGTTCTACTTCGGGCATTACGAGGGGTTCAAGAGCAACAAGACGAACCTGTTCCTCACGCAGGTCCCCACGGCGGCGCAGCGATCGGGCGCTTTCCCGTTTGCCGTAGTCGACCCGCAGACGGGACAGAATTTCGCGAACAACACGATACCTGCCGGCCGGATGGACGCGCTCGGCGTGAAGCTGGCCAACCTGTTTCCGGCGCCGAACCTGCCGGGTCGCGTGGTTGCCGGCGGCCGCACCGTCGAGAACTACGGAATATCGCAGCCGCAGACCGAGGATACGCACAAGTTCGACATCCGCAGCGATTATTACCTGTCCCAGCGCGATCGGCTGTTCGTTCGCTACAGCTTCCTGCAGCAGGACATCTTCCGTCAGGCGATCTTCGAGCCACCCGTCGATGACGGTGCCGAGGGCCGCGGCCAGCAGTACAGCCGCAATCAGAGCATTGGTGCCAGCTGGACGCGCACGTTCGGCAGGAACATGGTGAACGAGCTGCGCTTCGGCTACAACCGCACCTATGCGACGTTCGCGCACGCCAGTATCGGCGGCACGTCCGGCACGGACTTCGGGTTCACGGGCATTCCACCGGAGCTCGACAACGTCGGCGGCCTGCCGCGAATCGGCGTCAGCAACTACAGCGACATGGGCACGGGACCGTGGCGCCCGCAGTATCAGGCGCCCGACGCGTATCAGATCATGGACGTTGTGACGATGGTGCGCGGGTCGCACGCGATTTCGACCGGGTTGGAGTTGCGCCACAAGAACAATGAGTACGTCGACGTGCGACGCCGCAATCCCGAGTACCAGTTCTCGGGTCGCTTCACCAACGATGCCTTTGCCGACCTGTTGCTCGGGTGGCCCGAGACGTTCCGTCTGAACAACCTGTTGGTCGCCGAGCAGCTGCAGAATGCGTTTGCCGGTTACGTGCAGGACGACTGGAAAGTGAATCCGAACCTCACGTTGAACGTGGGCCTGCGCTACGAATACACGACGCCGTATTGGGCGCGCGAGCCATTTCCGAACGTGAACTTCGACACGGCGACGAAGCAACTGCTGCGGGCCACCGACGACGACCGCTATCTCGTGAGCAAGGACACGAACAACTGGGCGCCGCGGCTCGGTTTCGCGTACCAGGTAAAGCCAGACAAGATGGTCGTGCGCGGCGGCTACGGGATTTTCTATGGCGGCGAGGAGTTCCGCGGCTCGAGCGGCAACCTCGTGCTGAACCCGCCAAACCTCATTCAGGTGCAGCTGGATCCGGTCGGGCAGGGCGGGCCGCCGCTGCTCGTCTCCGATCCTGTTCCGGCGCATCTCGTGCAGCAGTTCAACCCGGCGAACTCGCGTCAGATAGGTCTGCAAGTGCGTGCGTTCGATCAGTACGCCGTGACGATTCACCAGTGGAACATCGCCTACGAGTTCATGCTGCCGCTGCAGTCGACAGTTGAAATCGCCTACGTGGGCAATCGCGGCCGCAACCTCCCCGGTACCTATGCGGCCAACCAGACGCCGTTCGGCGTGGACGGCAGCATTCCGGCGAACCGGCCGTTTTCCGACTGGGCCGGCATCGAACTTTACGAGACCGTCGCGCATTCGCAGTACGACGGGCTGCAGATGAAGTTCGAGCGGCGCTTCAACCGCGGTTGGTACAACCTGACGTCGTACACCTACGGTCGCGCCTTCTCAGAGGCCGGTGGCTTCGCGTCGGGCAACAGTCCGCAGCTGTACAACGACTGGCGGTCGGAGTGGGCGCCGGAGAGCCAGACGCCTCGCCACCGGCTTTCGATCGCCAACATCTATCAATTGCCGATCGGCCGCGGGCGGGCGATCGGTACTGAATGGGACGGTCTGAAGGATCTCCTCCTCGGGGGCTGGCAACTATCGGCGCTGGTCACGTGGCAGACCGGCATCCCGGTGAACGTCACGCTTGCGACCAACGGAATCGATCCGCAAACGGGACAGACCTACCGATTCCTGAACCGCAACGGCGGCGGCTTGCGGCCGAACATCGTCGGGACGCCGAACACCGGTATCGATCCCAAGGAGGATCGGTTCCGGTTCCTGGATACCAACGCCTACCAGGTGCAGACACTCAACACGCCTGGCAACGCGCCGCGCAACTCGGCGTGGGGGCCGCGCTACGGGAACCTGGATATCAGTTTCGTGAAGCGCTTCCGAGCGAGCAACGCAACGTATTTCGATTTCCGAGCCGAGGCCTTTAATGCGTTCAACTCGACGAGGTTCCGCAACCCCTCGGGAGGGTTTGGCACCACGAGCTACGGCATCATCAGCGATGCCTACGATCCGCGCGTCGTTCAGATCGCGGTGCGCTTCGCGTTCTGACGCGACAGTGGCGAGAGCGCACACGTGATTGGGACGGAGGCACAGAGGTCATTCGGCACCCGCGCCGAATGGTCCTCTGTGATCCTCTTGTTGGCGCTTTGCTTTGCCCTGCTCCCGCGGCTGGCCGTGGCTGTCGGTGCGCGAACGCAGGCGCCCGTTTCGCCCGACCTGTTCTCGCAATTGAAGCTGTCCGACGTCGATCTCCAGCAGTTCGAGGCATCAATCCGTGAGCAGGTTCGAGCCGCGCGCGACCGCGCGAAGAAGGACCCGACTGCGGAAACGATTGCGTCACTCGGCCTGGTGCTCCACGCGTACGATCAGTATGATCGCGCGTCGGCGTGCTACGAGAGGGCGCGAGCCATCGATCCCGAGTCGTTCCAGTGGAACTACTACCTGGGCCTCGCCTTGGCGGACGCCGGGCGAGCGGAGGCCGCCAGCGTGGCGCTTCGCGAGGCGGTGCGGCTGGCGCCCGCCGATGTGCCGAGCCGGTTGAAGCTCGCCGAGATCATCCTCGACCGCGGTGACACGGAGGAAAGCCGGGCGTTGTAAGTTGCGGTGATTGCCGACCGTCCGGCCTCGGCAATCGCGCACTATGGGCTCGGGCGTACGCTGGGTGCGCGGGTCGAAATAACGGCGGCCGTCAAGAGCTACCGTCGTGCGGTGGAGCTGTCGCCACACTTCGGCGCTGCACATTACGCGCTCGCCATGGCGTATCGCACGCTCGGGGACCGTGAACGGGCCGAGACGCACCTGGCGCGGCATCGAGAATACCAAGGTCGCAGACCACCATTCGATGACCCGCTGCGCGAGCGGATCGAGGCGCAGAAGACCGGGCCGTATCACCACCTCGAAAGAGGCCGTCAGCTGAACGCGAGCGGCCGGCGTGACGAAGCTATCCAGGCATTCGAGCAAGCCCTGGCCGTCGCACCCGATCTCGTGCACGCACACGTCAACCTTGTCGCTGCCTACACAGCGAACGGGGCCTTCGAGAAGGCTGCCGAGCACTATCGGCGCGCACTCGCGCTCGCGCCCAGCCAGCCGGAGAACCACTACAACCACGGCCTGCTGCTCCTGGCGCAGGGCCGTGAGCTCGACGCAGTCGAGGCGTTCCGCCAGGCGCTGGCGAACGACCCCACGTACGTGGACGCGCACAACAATCTGGGATATCTGCTCGCGCGTGCCGGCCGCACCGACGAGGCGATTCGCGAATTGCGCGCAGCCCTGCAGGGGAATCCCGCGCACCGCGATGCCAATTTCAACCTCGCCCGTGCACTGCAAGCGAGCGGGCAGCGAGAGGAGGCCATCAGGCACTTTTTCGCGGCGACCCAGATCGAAGACGACAAGACTCCGCTGTACCTCTATTACCTTGCCGATGCGTACGCCCGTCAGGGAGCACTGTCCGATGCCGAGCGCTACGGGCGTGCAGCGCGGGCGCGCGCGGCTTCGCTGGGTCAAGTCGAACTCGTTGAGCGCATAGACGAGGACCTGCGCCGCCTGAAGGGCCGCAGTGACCAGCACTGAAAAAGGGGACTGTCCCCTTTTTTTGCCGGATGGAGGAGGGCGTGATGAACCGTAGAACGTTCCTCAAAACGACCGGTCTGACCGCAGCGTCCGTTCTGGCGACAGCCCGCCCGTCCGTCGCCCAGGCACAGCCTTTCAAAATCGGAATGGCGGCAACACTCTGGCTGCAGGCGGACGCGGCGACCGACACCTACTGGAAGGCCTGTCAGGCGATCGCCAGCCTCGGGTTCAAGGCCACGGAGGCCGACAACACGCTCGCCGATCTCGACACGACCTACGGGAGCAACGTCAGCGAGTTCGAGAAGAGGACCGGCGAGCACGGCGTAAAGCTGGTGGGTGTGTACCATTCGATGCAGCTGCACGAACCGGACGAACTGCCGGCAATGCGCCAGAAGACGGCAGCTGTCGCCAGGTTCCTGAAGAGTGTGGGGGCGGGCTACATCGCCATGGGTTGGGGGCAGCGCCAGCGCTCCGGCCGCCGGGTTTACTTCACGCCGGGGGCGTCGCCGCAGCGCACGGCTGAAGACGTCAAGAATGCCGTCAAAGCGCTCAACGAGCTGGGACGAGTCGCCCTGCAGGATCACGGCATCAAGGTTGGCTGGCACCCGGGCCGCAACCAGACTCGGGACATCATCCGGCAGGTGCTCGACGCGACCGATCCAAAGCACGTCTTTCTATGCGCGGACGTCGGCCACCTTGCCGGCGCGGGCTACAACCCGGTAGAGGCCGTGAAGACATACGGGTCGCGGCTTGCGGCGAGTCATTGGAAGGATTTCGATCCGAATATCCCATTCCGCCGCGCCGACTACGCGGACACCATCAAGGGGGACTTCGTCGAACTCGGGCGAGGTATCGTAGATTTCCCCGCGCTCGTCGAATTGTTCCGACAGCTGAAGTACACCGGGTGGGTACAGATCGAGCTCGATCGCAGCCCGAAGGATCCAATCGTCGCCTCGCAGGAGATGAAGACCTTCATCACCGGCACGCTGAAACTTTCCATCTGAGGTGGCCATCAACATGACGCGCAAACTCGAACGTCGGGAGTTCCTCGGTCTCGCGGCGGCTGCGCCGCTGTTGCTTGGAGACCTTTCGTCCCCGACAGCCGCGACGGCGACGGTTGCGCAGAGATTGGCATCGGCCACAACCTGACCACGTTTATCGCGCGGCCCTACGATCTGAGGGCTCAGAGTTGCGAGCGTCCCCAACCGACGACACCCGGATCGATGCGTCAAGCCCTCACATGACGAAGACGCTCAGCCTCAAGCTCGGGCAGCCGTCCGCGAAGTCCGCTCGGTGAGGCCGACGATGAGTCACCCTCCGCACATTCCTGTTGCCGCTGTTCTGTTCTTGTCGATCGCTGCTCCGGCTGCCGCGCAGACGACATTGCCGCCGGGCGAGGGCCGTGAGATCGTCCAGCGAATGTGCGGTACAGGCTGTCATCGTATCGAGGTCGTCATTGCGCATCGTCATACAGACGATGGGTGGTCGCAGGTCGTCGACAATATGGTGACACGCGGAGCGAAGGGGACAGACCCGGAGATCGAAGCCACGATCCGGTATCTGTCGCAGCATTTCGGCAGGCCGCCTATCGGCGGGAGCGCGCGCACTGCGCCGACACCCAGTTCGACGCCCGGCCGAGGGGCGGCAGCGCCCTCCGCCAGAGCGAAAGCATCCGCAGACAGTAAAGCCGTCGTCATCCCGGAGAACGAGTGGCGCTTCTATGGCCATGATTCTGGCGGGCGCCGCTACTCGCCACTGAAACAAATCAATCCGCAGAACGTCGCAAGCCTGCAGAGTGCGTGGACCTACGAGACACAGGAGCCCGCAGACGCGGCTCCCTCCGTCACCCCGCCTGCACCGCCATCTCGCGGCGGCGGTGCGGCAAACGCACAGGGTCCGGCGAGCGGCCGCGTCCGCCGCCGTCTATCGCAGGCAACGCCGCTCGTCGTGGACGGCGTCATGTATGTCACCACGCCTTACGATCGCGTTGTCGCGCTCGAGCCGGAAACCGGGCGGGTGGTCTGGAAGCTCACTCTGAAGGACGTCGGCAGCCCCGGAGTCCGCAGCCTGACGTACCGGGCCGGTGATGGCGAAACGCCGGCAACGCTCTATCTGGGAACCAACCAGGGCTTCCTCGTTGCGATCGACGCGAAGACCGGAAAGCTGGCGTCGCGGTTCGCCGACGCTGGCGCCCTCAACCTGCGGGAGGGACTCGCCGACAAGTTTCCCAAGGCGTTCTACGGTCTGTCCTCGCCGCCGGTCATCTTCAAGAATCTCGTGATCACCGGTTCGCATGTCCAGGAGCAGCCGAGCCTCGGACCCTCCGGAGACGTTCGCGCCTGGAACGCGCGAACCGGCCAACTTGTCTGGACGTTCCATACCGTACCGCGGCCGGGAGAGCCCGGCCACGAAACGTGGGAAGGCGAGAGCTGGAAGGATCGGTCGGGCGCGAACGTGTGGGGGCACATGACAGTGGACGCGGAGCGCGGCCTGGTATTCCTGCCGCTCGGGTGTGCTACCTACGACTATTACGGGGGAGACCGTAAGGGCGCGAATCTGTACGGGAGCACGCTCGTTGCGCTCGATGCGGAAACCGGCAAGTTGAAGTGGCACTTCCAGACGACGCACCACGACGTTTGGGACTACGACCTGGAATCCGCACCGGTCCTGATCGACGTCGTCCGGAGCGGCCGCACGATTCCGGCGGTCGCGCAGATGACCAAGCAGGGGCTGCTCTTCATCCTCGATCGCACGACTGGTCAGCCGATCCACGGCGTCGAGGAACGTCCAACTCTGCAGGATGGCTTCTGGGCGGGAGAGCATCCATGGCCGACGCAGCCCTTTCCCGTGAAGCCGGTGCCGCTCGCGCGCAACAGCTTCGCTCCGGAGGAGATGGCGAAGCTGAACCCTGAGCACTTCGAGTACTGCTCCGCCCTATTGAAGAAGCATGGTGGGCTGCGAACGGGCGGTCCGTATCTGCCGTTTGGCGAGAAGGCGGCCCTGATTTTTCCTGGCACGCTTGGCGGCAGCAACTGGCATGGCGCGTCGTACGACCCGCAGCTCGGCTACTTGTTCGTCAACACCATGAACCTGGGCGAGGTGTATCGGATCGAACCCAGTGCCGAGGGCGTTCCGATGGCGCAGCGCTGGAAATTCTGGGACGCTGACAAGTTCTGGCCGTGCCAGCAGCCGCCGTGGGGCGAGCTCACCGCCGTCGACGTGAACACCGGCGACATTGCCTGGCGTGTGCCGCTCGGAGAGTTTGCGGAGCTGAAGGCTTTGGGCGTGCCGAAGACGGGCGTGCCGAACATTGGCGGGACTATGGTGACGGCAGGCGGGCTCGTGTTCGTGGGTGGAACCGTGGACAACATGTTCCGGGCCTTCGAGGCGAGAACCGGCCAAGAGCTCTGGGCGACGAACGTCGGTGCCGCCGCGCACGCGGTGCCGATCACCTATCAGGGGCGCGATCGCAGGCAATACGTAGCCGTCATGGTGAGCGGTGGCGGGTACCTGGGCGATCCGATCGTGCCAGCGAAGCTGATGGTGTTCTCGCTGCCGGCGGAGATGCTGTCCGAGCGGTGACGTGACTTCGCCGAGACCTGATCTGGTACTCGACCAGCTGAATGGAAAGCGAGCGGCTGGCGACCGATGCGCCAGCCGCTACGCGTCAGCTCACCGCGAACCTGACGGCTTGGGCTCCAAAACAACTTCCCGTGCGAGACGAGTACCGATCACCTCGCGAATCTCCAGGCGTTCCTTGTATCCCGCCATCTGCTTCTGGTCATCGCCGACAGCCTTCTGGAAGAAGGCGTCGCTCTTTTGCTCGCCGGCTTCCAACGTCGCGAGATCCTTGTATCGGTCATCAGCAGCATGTTCCAATCGGTCGGACCATGGCCCTCCGTTGTGAGCACGCGGTAGGACAGAATCAAGCCTTCCTTCTTGGCGCTCTCCTGAACCCGCTTCCAATCTGTCGCGACGTAATTCAAATAAGCCGTTTCCATCCCCGGCTTCATCCGGATCATGGAAATCTGCCAGACGGAGCCGTTCCGGTAGGGACGTGTGACCTGAGCGTGGACGAGGAGTCCGGTCGCCAACACGCCGACCATGAGCACGAACCCGGCCACTAGTCGTTTGCTTCGCTTCATCGTCTCTCTCCTCTTGTGACAACTGGTGATGGCTGACGTGAAGCTGAAGGCCGCTTCACGCTGCGCGCCTCCGGCCTGCCAGCCTCGCGAACCATGGGAATCTTGTGAGCGCGCGGAGCCTATCCCAGCGGTCGCACGCCGTCAACGTGAGAATGCGAAAAGGTATGCGAGTCCACGCAGCGTCGGCCGACGGTTTGCGGCACGAAGTAAACGGAGGGCACAGGACTGGATAAACACGGAGACGCGAAGACACGAAGTTCCAGAGTCTGCATCGGTTGCTTGCCAAGAGCGTCAACGCTGAGATCGCCGAGGACGCGCTGAGACACCGGGGATGGCTCGTTGCGCTGCGGGCCAGCCCCGTCGAACCCCAACTACCCCAGTTGTCTCCCGCCCCCAGCGCTCTCTGCGTTATCGCTTTTCGCAAGCGGGCGTCGTTCGGCTGGGCACCTATGTTCCCCGCGTCCCGTGCCTCCGCGTTGTGAGCGTGTCCCGTGGCTTCAATCGACTCCTGCAGCGTGTCGGTTACGCTCGCGGCCATTGATTGAGTCAAACTGGGCCAAATCCTGCGAGAACGCGGCGTTTGTATAATCCTGCGTCTCCGCGCCGATGCGTCCAATCGGCAAGTGCGTGCGCTGCGAACAAACGGAGCCAACTGGACATGGGCATGACGTGCAGTCTTCACCGTGCGACCGAAGCGGACATCGAGCGCCTGCTCGCCGATCCCGACGCCGTTATCAGCTTCCTGGAGGGTGATGGGAGCGCACCTCAGGTACGCGAAGTGCGCCCGAAGGGGCTTCTCGGCTGGCTGCTGCGCCTGACGCCGATCACGATCAGCGAAGTCGTGCCCGAATCAGAAAGTGATGCGCCTCTTCCCCCGCCGGATCCCGATCGGAGCATCGACATCGAGAAGGCCTGGCACGGTCTCCATTTTCTGTTTACCGGGACGGCTGATGAGGGTGAAGAGCCAGCCTGCTATTTCATGCGAGGCGGTGAAGATCTGGATGACGAAGGCTTCAGCCGCGCCCTGCGGCCGCAGCAGGTGCGCCGCTTTTCCGAGTTCCTCTCGACTCTCACGCGCGCTGAACTCACACGCCGCTACGATCCCGAGCGGATGACGAAGCTGAAGATTTACCCTGACGTGATCTGGAAGCGGCCAGCCAAACCAGGTGACTCTCCACTGGAGTGGTTGTTGACGAGCTTCGACGATGTGCGAGAGTTCATCACGAAGGGCGCGGCAAGGGGAGATGGGGTCATCATTGACATCTCCTGACTGCGGACGCGGGACCGGCGATGTCGTAGTAATCTCTGCACGTGCTGGGAGCCGAGGTCGCCCATTACCGGATCGTTCGTCAGATCGGTGCCGGGGGAATGGGCATGGTTTATCTGGCTCAGGATACTCGCCTGCACCGCCAGGTCGCGCTCAAATTCCTTCCCGCTGAAAACGCCGGCAACCCGGACGCTGCCGTCCGCCTGTTGCGAGAGGCGCGCGCAGCGAGTGCGCTGGATCACCCGCAGATCGCCACCATCTACGACATCGGTACGCATGAGGGACGGCCGTTCATCGCGATGGCGTACTACGAGGGAGAGACCCTCGCTGCTCGTCTCGCCCGCGAGCGGCTCACCATGGCCGAGATCGCCGGAATCGTGACCCAGATCGCCGACGCGTTGAAAGCGGCACATGCCGCCAAGATCGTCCATCGCGACCTGAAGCCCGCGAACCTGATGTTGACGTCGACGGGGGGATTGAAGGTTCTGGACTTCGGCATCGCCAAGATCGACACCGCGGAAACGGGAACGCAACTCACCCACGCCGGTACCGCACTGGGAACGGCCAGCTACATGTCTCCTGAACAGGCCACCGGCGAAGCAGTCAACGTGCACGCTCCGACCTGTGGTCCCTCGGCGTCGTCAGCTACGAGATGTTGACCGGCCGGTCGCCATTCAATGGCTCGAATGCACTGTCGATCGTCCATGCGGTGTTGACCGATACTCCAACGCCCGTCAGAACCCTCAGGCCGGACGCCGCCCCGGAATTGGAAGAGATCGTCAATCGCACCCTGGTGCGAGATCGGGACAAGCGCACCATCAGCGCCGCGGCCGTGCGCGATCTCGCAGCCAGTTGTTACGCGCGATTGTCGTCAGGCACTGTGCCGGTGGTCGTCCGTCCGCCTGCGTCGCGGCGAATCCAGGTGGCGGGCGTCATCGTTGCACTGACTCTGATCGCCAGCGGCGTCGCATGGTGGTCGCAGCGCAATGCGAAAATCCGCTGGGCGCGGCACGAGGCGCTGCCCGAGATCATTCGGTTGGCCGGCGCCGACCAATTCGACCAGGCGTATGCGTTGGCGCAACGCGCCCAGGCATTCATTCCGGACGATCCACTCCTCGCGGAGCAATGGCGTGCGATTTCCCGCCAAGCGACCGTCAACTCGGACCCCACGGGTGCCAGCGTCTTCTTCCGGCCGTACAGGCCGCAACGAAGAGCCATGGCGTCCGCTCGGCCAGACACCGATCGCGGGGGCCATCGTGCCTCGCGGCCTGTTGCAGTGGAAAGTCGAGATGCCAGGTCGTCACGTCGCGGAAGACGTCGGTCCTGGTCCGTTCGATCAACCGCGCATGCATTTCACCCTATTTCCCGAAGACCAGGTTCCTCCCGGCATGGTGCGCATCGCATCGGCCAGCCCGGGTTTCCGCGTTTCCATACCTGGCCTCGAACACCTGCCGGAGGTCGGCTTGCCGGACTACTGGATCGATCGTCACGAAGTGACGAACCGCGAATACAAGAGGTTCGTGGACGACGGCGGCTATCGCCGTCCGGAACTGTGGAGCGAGCCGTTCGTGCACGAGAGTCGGCGACTGACGTTCGACGCCGCGATGGCACGTTTCCGAGATGCAACAGGGAGACCGGGCCCGGCCACGTGGGAGTTGGGAACGTACGTCGCTGGCCAGGACGATCATCCCGTCGCCGCGGTGAGCTGGTACGAAGCGGCCGCATACGCGCGCTGGGCGGGCAAGTCCCTTCCAACCCTGTATCACTGGAGCCGGGCCGCCGATC